>NZ_JBIVQO010000001.1:1064924-1394845 GCF_044755265.1 Streptomyces sp. NPDC092370
GACGACCGGGTGTGGGCTGCGGCGCATCCGATGGTCGTGGTGCCGCTCCGGACGGATCCCTTTCCGCGGTGCCCGCTGACCGACCCGGTATGGGTGGTCCGAGTGCGCCCGTGGCGCGGCCGCATCTGACCCGTGGGCCGTCCCTGCACCGGGTCATCCGGACGCCACGGCCGAGGCAATAGGGTGGGGGACGCCTGAAGTCTTCCCTCCCCATGACGCGGGGCCGGGGGAGACGCCCCGTTCGCGCCGCCGTGCAAGAGGCGGCGCCGCGCCGAGGAGTCAACTGCCGTGTCGGACCCGATGCGCCCCCGCGCCTCACTCCGTACCGCCGTGGTCTGGGAGGTCCTCCAGGACGCCCTGGACCGCCGCGTCAAGGCCACGGGTCGGGAGTCGCTGGACGTCCTCGACACCGGAGGCGGCAGCGGCAACTTCGCGGTGCCCGTCGCCCGCCTCGGCCACCGGGTCACCGTCGTCGACCCCAGCCCCAACGCGCTGTTCGCCCTGGAGCGCCGCGCCGCCGAGGCCGGCGTCGCCGACCGGGTCAAGGGAGTCCAGGGCGACGCCCACGGCCTCTTCGACGTGGCCGAGCGCGGCGGCTACGACGCGGTGCTGTGCCACGGCGTCCTGGAGTACGTCGACGACCCGGCCGAAGGCGTCCGCAACGCGGTGGCGGCCCTGCGCCCGGAGGGCGTCCTCAGCCTGCTCGCCGCCGGCCTCGGCGGTGCCGTACTGGCCCGGGCCCTGGCCGGGCACTTCAAGGAGGCCCGGCAGGCGCTCGACGACCCGAACGGACGATGGGGCACGGGTGACCCCGTGCCGCGCCGCTTCACCGCCGAGCAGCTCACCGGACTGGTCGAGGGCGCGGGCCTGCGCATCGGGGCCGTGCACGGGGTGCGGGTCTTCGCCGACCTCGTGCCCGGTGTCCTCGTGGACACCGAGCCCGGCGCCCTGGAAGCGCTGCTGAAGCTGGAGGAGGCCGCGGCCGAGCTCCCCGCCTTCCACTCGGTGGCCACGCAGCTGCATGTGCTGGGTGAGACCGCCGGGGCTGTCGAGAACAGTGGGGCCGGCGAGACCGATGGGGCGGTCGAGGCCTGAGCCACTTCGTGAGGCACCACCGCTGATCAGCGGCTTGGCTGCGCATGGAGTACGCCACAGGCCCCCCGAATGGGGGCGGCGCGCCGTATGATCGAGGGAGACCGTTCCGGCATGACGGGTCGGCCGCCGGGGAATGGAAGCCTCAGCGAGTCGGACGCCCATGGCGGGTTCCGGTTGGTCAATTGGCGCAGAGGGGCGGGTTTCACGGGGGCGATTCCCTGCCTATCCTGAAGAGACCCCCCGGGTCGCCCCGGCGACTGCACGATGAGGAGGACTCCGTGCCGCTCTCGGAGCACGAGCAGCGCATGCTCGAGCAGATGGAGCGAGCGCTGTACGCCGAAGATCCCAAGTTCGCGACAGCGCTTGAGGGAAGCGGGCTGCGCACGTACACCCGGCGACGGGTCTACCAGGCGGTCGCGGGCTTCCTCGTAGGTATCGCGCTCCTCATGGCCGGAATGGTCGCCAAGCAGGTCTGGCTCAGTGTCGTGGGCTTCCTCGTCATGCTGGGTTGTGCGGTGCTGGCCGTGACCGGCTGGCGCAAGGCACCCAAGCCGGGCGAACAGGCGGCCGGTGCCGCCGGACCCCACGCCCGCCGGCAGGGTCGGCAGCGCCGCTCCATGATGGACCGCATCGAGCAGCGCTGGCAGAAGCGCCGCGACGAGCAGGGCGGCCATTAGCCCTCCGCGCAGCCTCTCCAGGCCTACGTGAATACGTATGTCAGGGGGTGACCACCGACTCGGTGGTCACCCCCTGACGTATGCGTGTGCACGCCCAAGGTGTGCGCAGGGTCGCCGCACCGCGCCGGCCGGCTCCGGACACGGCAAGGCCGGCGCACCCGCACCGACCGGCCCGGGCCGATCAAGCCTCTCCTCAGCCCTGCTGGCCCGACGCCTTTCGCCACGTCGGCCGCAGCGCCACGGCGCGTTCCCGGACCCTCGTCCACCAGGCCGACGCCGCCCACACCACACGAACGGTGGAGCGGGGAGCCAGCAGCGCGCGGGCCCTGGCCGGACGCCCGGCGGCCGCACCGAGACCCGCCGTCACTCGGTGGACGTCGTCCGTGAGGCCCGCCGTCGGACGGGGGTGGGGCGCGTACAGGACCTGCTCCACCGCGTTCGCCACCCGGTGCACCGATGCCGCGGCCGTCGCGTCGAGATCGCCCAGCCGGACGATACGGGCGGCCGCCTTGCGCGGGGTCCGGGACTCGTCCGGCGTGATGCCGAAGTCCCACGCCGTGTCGGTCAGCTCCTGCCAGGCCGCCAGCGTGTGCAGCGCCGCGTCCGCCTCACTGCGGCCGTGCCCCCCCAGCCGTGCCGTGCGCGTCCGCAGCCGCCACAGCATCGGCGCCAGGGGGAGCGCCAGGACGGCGAGGCCGGCGAGGACCCACAGCAGGAAGGCGTACCACTTCGGTCCGTCGTCGTCCGTGGGCAGCGCCGCCTGTGGTGACTCGCTCGCGCAGCCGCCGTCCAGCTTCTTCTGCTCCGGCGTGCAGGTCTCGCTCGCCGAGGGCGCCGCGGACGGCGCGGCGGACGCCGACCGCGAGGGACGCACCTCGTCCGGCACCGAACTGTCCGGGCTGTCCGGCACGGTGTACGCGGGGATCGAACCGCGGGTCGGCGTAGGCTCGAAACGCGTCCAGCCCACACCCTCGAAGTACAGCTCGGGCCAGGCGTGCGCGTCCCGCAGCCCCACCGACACCGAACCGTCCGCCTGCGGGGAACCGGGCGCGAAGCCCACCGCGACCCGGGCCGGTATGCCCAGGGAGCGGGCCATCGCCGCCATCGCGAAGGAGAAGTGCACGCAGAAGCCCTGCTTGTCCTTCAGGAAGCGGGCGATCGCCTGCGAGCCGCTGCCGACCTGCACCTGTGTGTCGTACTCGAAGCCGCCCGTCACGGCGAACCAGTCCTGCAACTTGACCGCCTGGCCGTACGGGTCCGCGGCCCCCGCGGTGACCTGGCGGGCGGTGCGGCCGACCACCGACGGCAGCGAGTCGGGCAGCTCGGTGAAGTCGCGCTCGATGTCCGCGGGCGGCGACCCCGCCGAGGCCAGCTGCTTTGCCGTCGGCTGCACATCCAGGCTCGTGACCTGGTACGTCAGGCCTCGCGTGTTCTGCCCGTGATCGCCGACCAGCGTCATGCCCAGCGGCTCGTACCGCCAGTTGCCGCTGATGCGCACGTCGCTCGGCGGGTAGGGCATGGGCAGCCAGTCCTGGGCGTACCAGTCGGCCGCGCTGATCGTGGTGTCGACCTCGGTGCGCTTGACGTCCGGGCTGAGGCCGACCGGGGCCGGGAACGTGCCGTCGGGCACGGCGGTGATGGACCGCCGGGACGGCTTCCACGTGGTGCCGTCGAAGTCGTCCAGGGACACGATCCGCAGATACAGGTCCGAGACGTCTTCCATCTTGGTCCGCACGGACAGCACCTGCTGGTCCTCGTCCGCGTTCAGGCTGTCCCGCAGCGACACCAGCGGGTTCACGGCGGAGATGGTGCCCCCGCCGCCGGGACCGCCGCCCGCGCCCGCTCCCACGGAGTCCAGCAGGCCGCCGTTCATCGCGGGCAGGCCCAGCGGCACCACCAACGCGATGCCCAGCGCGACCACACCGATGCGCCGGCCGGTGCGGACCGGGGCGAGGGCGCCGTTCGGTTCCCCGCCGGCCGTGCGCGGAGCACCGCCGAAGACCCGGCCCCACTGGGAGAGCCGGTCCCGGCCCTCGGCCAGGAGCAGCATGAGATAGCCGGCCGCCGCCACCAGGAACCACAGCCAGTCCGTGCCCCCGTCGGACAGCCCCGCGGCCACGGAGTACAGCGCGAGCAGGGGCAGCCCGGCCGGGGCGGCGCTGCGGAAGGTCACCGCCAGGGCGTCCACCAGCAGGCCGATGATCAGGACCCCGCCTATGAGCATCAGGCGGATGCCGTCGGACTCCAGCGGTGCCGGGATCGCGTACCGCGCGACGTCGTCCCCGCCCTGCTGGAGCAGCAGCGCGAAGCGGTCAACGGCCCGCGGTCCCGGGATCAGCCCGGCCAGGGCCTGGCCACGGGCGAAGACGAAGGTCAGCAGCATCACGGTGACCACGGCCTGCGCCGCCACCGTCAGCGGCCGGGGCAGCGGCACCCTGCGGCCGAGGGCGCCCACGCCCGACTGCAGGGCCAGCAGGAAGGCCGCCTGCACGATCCACGTGGCCGGCCTGACCAGAGGCAGCAGGGCACACGCGGCCATCAGCGTGGCCGTCCACGCCCCCAGCGTCAGTCGTACCCGCCCGCTCATCACGGTCCCTCCCCGCCGCTCGCGGCGGCCAAGCCCTTGCGCTCCCGGTCCGCCTGGCGCCACAGCTCGTCCACGGAGGCGCCCCGCGGTACGCGCAGGGCCGTCCACCCCGCCTGGCGCAACATGTGCAGCCGGTCGCCGCTCCTGTCCAACGGGCCGGGCACGTCGCCCGGTTCCCGCACCCAGGTGTCGCTGTCCAGCACGAAGGCGACCGCGCCCGGGCTGCGCTGCCGCATCCGGCCCAGCACGGCCGCCTGCTCCTCGTCCAGGTCGCCGAGGAAGGCCACGAGGAGCCCTTCGTTCCCGCCGCGCAGCACGTCGTAGGCCCGGGACAGGCCCGCGCCGTCCGAGTGGTCGATCACCGCGAGGGTGTCCATCATCAGGCCGGCCGCGTCGGCCGACTCCTGGCTCGCGCCCGCGAAGCCGTCCCCGCCCTCACCGGGCACCGCGTTTCCGGTGTCCGTCAGCAGCCGCACCGAGTAGCCGCGTTCGAGCATGTGCACCAGCACCGACGCGGCGCCCGACACGGCCCACTCGAAGCCCGAGTCCGGACCCGCGCCCTGGTAGGCGATGCCCCGGGTGTCGAGCAGCACCGTGCAGCGGGCGCGCTGGGGCTGCTCCTCGCGGCGCACCATCAGCTCGCCGTAGCGGGCGGTGGAGCGCCAGTGCACCCGGCGCAGATCGTCGCCGTAGCGGTAGCCGCGCGGGATCACGTCGTCCTCGCCGGCCAGCGCGAGCGAACGCTGCCGCCCGTCGCCGTACCCCTTCGCCTCGCCGCTGAGGCGCACCGGCGTCAGCGGCTCCACCCGCGGGATGACCGTGAGAGTGTCGTGCGCCGAGAAGGAGCGGGTCAGCTCGCACATGCCGAACGGGTCGGTCAGGCGCAGCTGGAGCGGGCCCAGCGGGTAGCGGCCGCGCAGGTCGGAGCGCACCCGGTAGGACACCTCGCGCCGGCCGCCCGCCTCCACCCGGTCGAGCACGAAACGGGGCCGGGGACCGAGCACGTACGGCACCCGGTCCTGGAGCATCAGCAGGCCCGTGGGCAGCCGCGAGACGTTGTCCATCCGCAGATGGACCCGGGCCTCGCTGCCGGCCGGCACGCGCGCGGGGGAGAGGCGGCGGCTGCCCGCGACCCGGTAGCGCGTGCGGTACAGCACCGCCGCGCACACCAGCGGCAGCACCGCCAGCAGCAGACCCACGCGCAGCAGGTCGCTCTGCCCCAGCACGTACGAACAGACGGCGGCCGCGACGCCGGCGGCCAGGAAGGAGCGTCCGCGGGTGGTCAGACCGGCCAGGGCGGTGCGGATGCCGCCCTTCTCGCCCCGGTCGGCTTCCGCGTGCCCCGTCCCCGCGGTGGTCATCACAGCCTCCGCGGCGGCTGCTGGGGATACGCCGGCGCCGGACGGCCGAGGCCGCCGAAGCCGCTCTGCTGCGGCGGCGCCGCCGGTACGGGCGTGCGCTGCAGGATCTCCTCGACGACCTGCTCGGCGGTGCGCCGGTTGAGCTGGGCCTGGGCGGTGGGCAGCAGGCGGTGGGCCAGGACGGCGACGGCGAGGGCCTGCACGTCGTCCGGCAGCGCGTACTCCCGGCCGCTGAGGGCGGCGGACGCCTTCGCCGCGCGCAGCAGGTGCAGCGTCGCGCGCGGGGAGGCGCCCAGTCTCAGGTCGGGGTGCGTGCGCGTGGCGCCGACCAGGTCGACCGCATAGCGCCGGACCGGCTCCGCGACGTGCACACCGCGCACCGCCTCGATCAGCTTCAGGATCTCGTGCGCGTGGGCCACCGGCTGGAGGTCCTCCAGCGGCGAGACGCCGCCGTGGACGTCCAGCATCCGCAGCTCGGCCTCCGCGCTCGGGTAGCCCACCGATACCCGGGCCATGAAGCGGTCGCGCTGGGCCTCCGGCAGCGGATAGGTGCCCTCCATCTCGACCGGGTTCTGCGTCGCCACCACCATGAAGGGGCTGGGCAGCTCGTAGGTCTTGCCGTCGATGGTGACCTGGCGCTCCTCCATCGACTCCAGGAGCGCCGACTGCGTCTTGGGCGAGGCGCGGTTGATCTCGTCGCCGATCACCACCTGCGCGAAGATCGCACCCGGCTTGAACTCGAAGTCACGGCGCTGCTGGTCCCAGATGGACACACCGGTGATGTCCGACGGCAGCAGGTCCGGTGTGAACTGGATGCGCCGCACCGAGCAGTCGATGGACCGCGCCAGCGCCTTGGCCAGCATCGTCTTGCCGACACCCGGGACGTCCTCGATCAGCAGATGTCCCTCGGCCAGCAGCACGGTCAGCGAGAGCCGTACGACCTCGGGCTTGCCCTCGATCACGCCTTCCACCGACTCCCGCACGCGCTCCACCACGGCGGTCAGATCAGTGAGGCTCGCTCGATCGTCATAGGTCGTCACCCGGCCCTCCTCGGCCTTTCCCGCGCTCCCGGGGAGCACGGGATACCCCATTTTCCCGGGCCGACTCCGCATGACGCGGGCCGGCCCACCCCGACCACGGACACCACGCCGGAATCGTTCCGCGCGACGTCACTCCCGCATTCTTGCTGCCGTTACCGATTCGTGTCACTCGACTGTGGACAACTGGCCGCGATATGTCGGTCTTACGATCATTCGAACACGTGACTGACAGGCTTTCGACAGCTACAGCAGGTGGTCCTCCGGGGCGGGCGGGCCCGGCGGCGCCCAGGTCGGCGGGCGGGCATCAGGCGACCGGGTCGACCTCCCGCAGCAGGCCGGTCTTCACGTCGAACACGAATCCGCGCACGTCGTCGGTGTGCGGCACGAACGGCGAGGTGCGCACGCGCTGCATCGACTGCCGCACGTCCTGGTCGACGTCCCGGAAGGACTCCACGGCCCACGCCGGGCGCTGGCCGACCTCGGCCTCCAGCTCGTTGCGGAAGTCCTCCGTGAGGCTCTCCAGGCCGCAGCCGGTGTGGTGGATGAGCACCACACTGCGGGTGCCGAGCTTGCGCTGGCTGATGGTGAGGGAGCGGATCACGTCGTCGGTGACGACACCGCCCGCGTTGCGGATCGTGTGGCAGTCGCCCAGCTCCAGGCCGAGTGCCGCGTGCAGGTCGAGACGGGCGTCCATGCAGGCCACGACGGCGACGTGCAGCACGGGCCGGGCGTCCATCCCCGGGTCGGTGAAGGCGTCCGCGTACCGGGCGTTGGCCTCCACGAGACGGTCGGTGACCGTGCCGTCGGCCTTGATGGCGCTCTCCGAACCTGTGGGAACCGATGCAGAAGTCGTCATGGGTGTGACGTTACTGGTCACACCCCGTCCAGGCCTCCTGTGGAAGTGAACAAAGAATGCCGTCGAGTGAGGTGTGTGAGGAAACCCACAAGGGTGCCCCCGGCCCCGGCGCGAACGGCGGCGACGCGCAGGCCGGTTGATTGACCGGGCGACAGGGTGGACTAAAGTGACGCGAAGCGGGAGGCGAGACTCTCCCCGCTGGACTGATGTTCTTCACAGGACCCCGGCGACGACCGGTGGTCTCCCCGCGTGCGCGGCGCGTACGTACGGCTCGGCCTCCTCCCGCTCCCGGTCGGCTGACGCTTCCGGCGCCGGCGGGCCTCATGTTCACCAGCGGGCGGGGACCCGGTGGTGCGGACGGCCGCGCCGGATCTGAGAGGGCCCAGGATAAATGGGGCGCGAAGCGCATTCGATCAAGGGTGGTGGTGGGCGACGGGAGGGAGAGAGTCGACACGTCCCGGTGATGCTCCAGCGGTGCCTGGACCTGCTGGCACCCGCCCTGGAGGGCCCGGACGCCGTGGTCGTCGACTGCACCCTCGGCCTCGGCGGCCACAGCGAGGCGCTCCTCGAGCGGTTCCCCGGCGTCCGGCTCGTCGCGCTCGACCGCGACAAGGAGGCCCTGCGGCTGTCCGGCGAGCGCCTCGCCCCTCACGGCGAGCGCGCGGCCCTCGTCCACGCCGTCTACGACGAGCTCCCCGAGGTGCTGGACAGGCTCGGCATCGCGCGCGTGCAGGGCGTCCTGTTCGACCTGGGTGTCTCCTCCATGCAGCTCGACGAGGCCGACCGCGGCTTCGCCTACGCCCAGGACGCCCCGCTCGACATGCGCATGGACCAGACGACCGGCGTCAGCGCCGCCGAGGTCCTCAACACCTACCCGCCGGGCGAACTGGTCCGCATCCTCCGGGCGTACGGCGAGGAGAAGCAGGCCAAGCGGATCGTGAGCGCGATCGTGCGCGAGCGGGCGAGGGAGCCGTTCACCAACAGCGCGCGGCTGGTCGAGCTGATCCGCGACGCCCTGCCGCAGGCCGCCAAGCGCACCGGCGGCAACCCGGCCAAGCGCACCTTCCAGGCCCTGCGCATCGAGGTCAACGGCGAGCTCTCCGTGCTGGAGCGCGCGATCCCCGCCGCAGTCAAGGCACTCGACGTGGGCGGGCGGATCGCGGTGCTGTCGTACCACTCGCTGGAGGACCGGCTGGTCAAGCAGGTCTTCGCGGCGGGCGCGGCCACCACCGCGCCACCCGGGCTGCCCGTCGTCCCCGAGCGCTACCAGCCGCGGCTCAAGCTGCTCACGCGCGGTGCCGAACTCCCCACGGAAGAGGAGATCGCCGAGAACCGGCGGGCGGCACCCGCGCGGCTGCGCGGAGCCCAGCGCATCAGGGAGGACGTCGAGTGAGGCGTGTGCAGGCCGGACCGAGGGAGCGTGCGTGAGCGGCAAACCCGAACTGAAGGGGAGGGCGGCCCGCCTCGCGCGGCTCCTCCCGACCGGCCCCGGGCAGGCGGCCCGCACGCCCTTCGTCCTCCTGGTCGTCCTCCTGCTCGGCGGCGGTCTCATCTGCCTCCTGGTGCTGAACTCGGCCCTCAGCGAGGGCGCGTTCGAACTCGACGACCTCCAGCGCGAGACCAAGAACCTCACCGACGAGGAGCAGGCCCTCCAGCGGGACATCGACGCCTACTCCGCCCCTGATGCCCTCCAGCGCCGCGCCCGCGAGCTCGGCATGGTGCCCGGGGGCGATCCCGCCTTCCTCGCTCCCGACGGCACGGTCAAGGGTGTCCCCGGCGTCGCCACCGGCGCCGGGCAGACCTCCGCGTACACGCCCCTGGTCCTCGCCCCCGAGGCCATGCCCAACGGCCCCGCCCCGACCCCCGGCAGGTGACGGAAGTGTCCGACAGGCAACCGCCGCGTCGCCGCGTGCCCGCCCCCGCCAGGCCCGCTCGCCCCGACGCCCGGCGCCGCCCCGGCCCCGGTGCCCGTCCGGCCCGGCGGCCGGGGCAGGGCCGCCCTGCGGCGCCGCCCAAGCCGCTGAGGCTCGGCAGCCCCCGCCCCCGCCTGCGCCTGGTCGGACTCGCGCTGACCCTGGTCCTGGCCGCCTTCGTCGTACGGCTGTTCCAGGTGCAGGCCGTCGACGCGAGCACGTACGCCGCCAAGGCTGAGCAGAACCGCTACGTCGGGCAGATCCTCGCCGCGGACCGGGGCGAGATCACCGACCGGTCCGGAGTGGCCCTCGCGACCAGTGAGGACGCCTACGACATCACCGCCGACCCCACGATGTTCGCTCCCCGCCAGCTGAAGATCGATGACGGCCCCGAGCAGGCGGCCGCCCTCCTCGCGCCGATCCTCGGCCAGGAGCAGGACAGCCTGGTCGAGAAGCTGCGGCCGAAGAACACGGCCCTGCGCTACGTCAAGCTGGCCTCCCGCCAGACCCCGCAGGTCTGGAAGCAGATCAAGGACCTCAAGTCGGCGCTCGCCAAGAAGGCGGAGACGGACAAGTCCACGCCCAACGTCCTGTCGGGCGTCTTCTCCGTCGCCACAAGCAAGCGTGTGTACCCCAACGGTGACCTCGCCGCCGGGATACTGGGCTGGGTCAACGCCGAGGGCAAGCCCGGCGGCGGTATCGAGCTGCAGCTGAACAAGCAGCTCGCCGGCAAGGACGGCAAGATCCGCTACGCCCAGTCCGGGGGCCGTCTCGTGCCCACCGCGGGCTCCACCGAGACACCCGCCGTCCCCGGCAGCGACGTCGAGCTCACCATCGACCGCGACATCCAGTGGGCCGCCCAGAACGCCATCAGCGACCAGGTGAAGGAATCCGCGGCCGACCGCGGTTACGTCATCGTCCAGGACACGCGCACCGGGCAGATCCTCGCCATGGCCAACTCGCCCGGCTTCGACCCGAACGACCTGTCCGACGCCGACCCGGCAGCCCTCGGCAACGCCGCCCTCCAGGACGCCTTCGAGCCAGGTTCCACCGCCAAGGTCATGTCGATGGCGGCCGTCCTCCAGGAGAACGCGGCCACACCGGGAACCCACGTGGTGGTGCCCAACCGGCTGCACCGCGGCGACCGGCTCTTCAAGGACGACATCGACCACCCGACCTGGTACCTGACCCTGAACGGCGTCCTCGCCAAGTCCAGCAACATCGGCACCATCCTCGCCACCGGCCAGCTCGGCAGGACCCAGGCCCAGGCCAACAAGGTCCTCTACGACTACCTGCGCAAGTTCGGCCTCGGCAGCTACACGGGGCTCGGCTTCCCCGGCGAGACCAAGGGCATCCTCGCCCCGCCCGACAAGTGGTCCACCTCGCAGCAGTACACGATCCCTTTCGGCCAGGGCGTCTCCCTCAACGCCCTGCAGGCGGCCTCCGTGTACTCGACCATCGCCAACGGCGGCGTCCGCGTCGAACCCACCCTCGTGCGCGGCACCAAGGGCCCCGACGGGAGCTTCACCCCCGCCCCGAAGCCCGCGAAGAACCGGGTCGTCAGCGCCAAGACGGCGAAGACCCTCGCCCAGATGCTGGAGTCCGTCGTGGACGACGAGGAGGGCACGGGCACCAAGGCGCGCATCCCGGGGTACCGCGTCGCGGGCAAGACGGGTACCGCCAACCGTGTGGATCCGGCCACCGGCAAGTACCACGGCTACACCTCGTCGTTCGCCGGATTCGCGCCCGCCGACAAGCCCCGCGTCACCGTCTACTGCGCCATTCAGAACGCCACGCGGGGCAGCTACTTCGGCGGCCAGATCTGCGGACCCGTCTACAAGAAGGTCATGGAGTTCGCACTGAAGTCCCTCCAAGTCCCGCCGACCGGCGCCAAGCCCGCGAAGCTGCCCGTCTCCTTCAAGCGGTGACCAGCGCCGACGCACCCTGATCAGACCCAGCCCCACCGAGCCACCAGGACCGCCTCCGTGACAACGATCACCCCCGAGCCCGGGAACCAGGGCAGCCCCAGCCCCTCACTTCGCCCGGAGGCGGGTACGCCCGGTACGCTCACCGCCGTGCCACACGCTGATCAGTCCCAAACCACCCAGAAGGGCCATCCCGTGACATACCCCGGGCCGCCCAGGCCGGTGCAGGTCTCCGCCACACCCCTCGCGGAACTAGCCGGTCAGCTGGGTGCTTCCGCGCCGGAGAGCAGCCCCGGGGTCACGGGCATCACCCATGACTCCCGTGCCGTGCGCCCCGGCGACCTGTACGCCGCCCTCCCCGGTGCCCGGCTGCACGGCGCCGACTTCGTCAACCAGGCCGCGGGCCTCGGCGCGGCCGCCGTGCTGACCGACCCCACCGGCGCCGAGCGCGCCGCCGCGTCCGGTCTGCCGGTCCTGGTCGTCGACGACCCGCGCGGGCGGATGGGCGAGCTGGCCGCCACGATCTACGGCCACCCCGGCCGGGATCTGCTGCAGATCGGCATCACCGGCACCTCCGGCAAGACCACCACCGCCTACCTCGTCGAGGGCGGCCTGAAGACCGTCAGGTCCACCGGCCTGATCGGCACGGTCGAGATGCGCATCGGCGACGAGCGCATCAAGTCCGAGCGCACCACCCCCGAGGCCACCGACCTCCAGGCCCTGTTCGCCGTCATGCGCGAACGCGGCGTCGACGCGGTCGCCATGGAGGTCTCCAGCCACGCCCTGGTCCTCGGTCGGGTCGACGGCTGCGTCTTCGACATCGGCGTCTTCACCAACCTCAGCCCGGAGCACATGGAGTTCCACTCCGACATGGAGGACTACTTCCAGGCGAAGGCGCAGCTGTTCACCCCGAAACGGGGCAAGCTCGGCGTGGTCAACGTCGACGACGAGTACGGCCGCAGGCTGGCGAAGGAGGCCACCGTCCCGGTCGTCACCTACTCCGCCGAGGGCCACCCCGACGCCGACTGGCGTGCCGAGAACGTCCAGGTCGGCCGGCTCGACTCGACGTTCACCGTCGTCGGCCCCAAGGGCGAGCGGATCGACGCCAAGTCGCCGCTTCCCGGGCCCTTCAACGTGGCCAACACCCTGGCCGCCATCGTCGCCCTCGCCGTCGCCGGCCTCGACCCGCAGGCCGCCGCAGACGGTGTCGCCGCCGTCCCGGGCGTCCCGGGCCGCCTGGAGCGCGTGGACGCCGGGCAGCCCTACCTCGCGGTCGTGGACTACGCGCACAAGACCGACGCCGTCGAGTCGGTGCTGCGCGCCCTGCGCAAGGTCACCGAGGGCAGGCTGCACATCGTCCTCGGCTGCGGTGGCGACCGGGACAAGACCAAGCGCGAACCCATGGGCGCCGCCGCCGCGCGGCTCGCCGACACCGCCACACTGACCTCCGACAACCCCCGCTCCGAGGACCCCCTCGCGATCCTCGCCACGATGCTCCAGGGCGCGGCGTCCGTGCCCGCGCACGAGCGCGGCGAGGTGCAGGTCTTCGAGGACCGGGCCGCCGCGATCGCCGCGGCCGTCGCCCGCGCCGAACCCGGCGACACCGTGCTGGTCGCGGGCAAGGGACACGAGCAGGGCCAGGACATCGCCGGGGTGGTCCGTCCCTTCGACGACCGCCAGGTGCTCCGCGAAGCCATCCAGAAGACCCAGGGATGAAAATCCAGAAGACCCAGGGGATGAACTTGTGATCGCCCTCTCCCTCGCCGAGATCGCAGAAGTCGTCGGCGGGCAGACGCACGACATACCGGATCCGTCCGTCCAGGTCACCGGACCGGTCGTTCGGGACTCCCGGGAGGCGGTGCCCGGCAGCCTCTTCGTCGCCTTCGCCGGGGAGCGCGTGGACGGCCACGACTTCGCGGCGGCGGTCGTCGAGTCCGGAGCGGTGGCCGTGCTCGGCACCCGGCCGGTCGGCGTGCCCGCGATCGTCGTGGACGACGTCCAGAGCGCGCTCGGCGCCCTCGCGCGGCACGTCGTACGGCGTCTCGGTGCCACCCTCGTCGCCCTCACCGGTTCGGCCGGCAAGACCAGCACCAAGGACCTCATCGCGCAGGTGCTCCGGCGCAAGGCCCCCACGGTGTTCACTCCCGGCTCGCTCAACAACGAGATCGGGCTGCCGCTGACCGCGCTCAGCGCCACCGAGGAGACCAGGTTCCTCGTCCTCGAGATGGGCGCCCGCGGCATCGGGCACATCCGCTACCTCGCCGGCCTGACGCCCCCGAAGGTCGGTCTCGTCCTCAACGTCGGCAGCGCCCACATCGGGGAGTTCGGCGGTCGCGAGCAGATCGCGCAGGCCAAGGGCGAACTCGTCGAGGCTCTGCCGTCCGAGGCCGAGGGCGGCACCGCGATCCTCAACGCGGACGATCCCTACGTGCGGGCCATGGCCACCCGTACGAAGGCGAAGGTGCTCTTTTTCGGAGAGTCCGGCGAAGCGGACGTGTCCGCCGAGAACGTGCGACTCACGGACACCGGACAGCCCGCGTTCAGGCTTCACACACCCTCCGGTGCAAGCGATGTGACCATGCGCCTGTACGGTGAGCATCACGTGTCGAACGCGCTCGCCGCGGCCGCCGTCGCCCACGAGTTGGGCATGTCCGCTGACGAGATCGCCGTAGCGCTCTCCGAGGCGGGCTCCCTCTCCCGCTGGCGGATGGAGGTCACCGAGCGCCCGGACGGCGTGACGGTCGTCAACGACGCCTACAACGCGAACCCCGAGTCCATGAAGGCCGCGCTGCGCGCGCTCGTCGCCATCGGCGAGGCCTCACGGGCGAAGGGGGGCCGTACGTGGGCGGTGCTCGGCAAGATGGCCGAGCTCGGGGACGAGGCTCTCGCCGAGCACGACGCGGTCGGACGGCTCGCCGTCCGGCTCAACGTCAGCAAGCTCGTCGCGGTCGGTGGCAGGGAAGCCGCCTGGCTGCAACTGGGCGCATATAACGAGGGTTCGTGGGGTGAGGAGTCGGTGCACGTGTCCGACGCACAGGCGGCGGTCGACCTGTTGCGCAGCGAGCTGCGCCCGGGGGACGTCGTGCTCGTGAAGGCGTCCCGGTCGGTCGGGCTCGAGAGCGTGGCGCAGGCGCTGCTCGAGACCGGTGCCGAGGGTGAGGTTTCCGCCCGATGATGAAGCAGATCCTGTTCGCAGGAGTCATTGGTCTCTTTCTCACGCTGGTCGGCACCCCGCTGCTGATCAAGCTGCTCGCGCGCAAGGGATACGGCCAGTACATCCGCGACGACGGCCCGCGCGAGCACGCCAGCAAGCGGGGTACGCCGACCATGGGCGGTATCGCCTTCATCCTGGCGACGGTCGCCGCGTACTTCCTGGCCAAGGTGATCACGGGCTATCTGGACCCGGACGTCGACGCGGCGCCGACCTTCTCGGGCCTGCTGGTGCTCGGCCTGATGGTCGGCATGGGCCTGGTCGGCTTCCTCGACGACTACATCAAGATCGTCAAGCGGCGTTCGCTCGGTCTGCGCGCCAAGGCCAAGATGGCCGGCCAGCTGATCGTCGGCATCGGCTTCGCGGTGCTGTCGCTGCAGTTCGCGGACAACCGCGGCAACACCCCGGCCTCCACGAGACTGTCGTTCATCACGGACTTCGGCTGGACGATCGGCCCCGTGCTGTTCGTGGTCTGGGCGCTGTTCATGATCCTTGCGATGTCGAACGGCGTGAACCTCACCGACGGTCTGGACGGTCTCGCCACCGGCGCCTCGGTGCTCGTCTTCGGCGCCTACACCTTCATCGGCGTCTGGCAGTTCCAGGAGTCCTGCGCCAACGCGCAGACCCTGACCAACCCGGGCGCCTGCTACGAGGTGCGGGACCCCCTCGACCTCGCGGTGGTCGCCTCCGCGCTGATGGGCGCCTGCCTCGGCTTCCTGTGGTGGAACACCTCGCCGGCCAAGATCTTCATGGGTGACACCGGTTCGCTGGCGCTCGGCGGTGTGCTCGCCGGCCTCGCGATCTGCTCGCGCACCGAGCTGCTGATGGCCATCCTCGGCGGTCTCTTCGTCCTGATCACCATGTCCGTGGTGATTCAGGTCGGCTCCTTCCGCCTCACCGGAAAGCGTGTCTTCCGGATGGCGCCACTCCAGCACCACTTCGAACTCAAGGGCTGGTCCGAAGTGCTCGTCGTGGTCCGCTTCTGGATCATCCAGGGCATTTGTGTGATCGTCGGACTTGGCCTCTTCTACGCAGGATGGGCAGCGGACAAGTGACCTCCTCGGAGCCCTTCGACTTCCAGGGCAAGCACGTCACCGTCGCCGGACTGGGCGTCTCCGGCGTCCCGGCGGCCAAGGTGCTGCTCGGCCTCGGCGCGCACGTCACGGTCGTCAACGACGGCGCCGACGAGCGCGCGCGGGCGCAGGCGGCCGAGCTGGAGGCGCTCGGGATCACCGTGCGCCTGGGCGACGGCGCCTCCCTGCCGGAGGGCACCGAGCTGATCGTCACCGCGCCCGGCTGGCAGCCGGACAAGCCGCTGTTCGCGGCGGCGGAGCAGGCGGGGGTCCCCGTCTGGGGCGACGTCGAACTGGCCTGGCGCCTGCGCGGCCCCGACGCCGCCCCCTGGCTCGCCGTCACCGGCACCAACGGCAAGACCACCACCGTGCAGATGCTGGCCTCGATCCTGAAGGCGGCCGGCCTGCGCACGGCCGCCGTCGGCAACATCGGCGTCTCCCTGCTGGACGCGGTCCTCGGCGACGAGCGGTACGACGTGCTGGCCGTGGAGCTCTCCAGCTACCAGCTGCACTGGGCGCCCTCCCTGCGTGCCCACTCGGCCGCCGTGCTGAACCTCGCCCCGGACCACCTCGACTGGCACGGCTCCATGGAGGCCTACGCCGCCGACAAGGGCCGCATCTACGAGGGAAATCACGTCGCCTGCGTCTACAACGTGGCCGACAAGGCCACCGAGGACCTGGTCCGCGAGGCCGACGTCGAGGAGGGATGCCGGGCCGTCGGCTTCACCCTCGGCACCCCCGGCCCGTCCCAACTCGGCGTCGTGGAAGGCATCCTGGTCGACCGCGCCTTCGTCGAGAACCGGCAGAAGAACGCCCAGGAGCTCGCCGAGGTCGCCGACGTCGATCCGCCGGCCCCGCACAACATCGCCAACGCCCTCGCCGCCGCGGCCCTCGCCCGCGCCTACGGCGTGCCCGCCAGGGCCGTACGGGACGGCCTGCGGGCGTTCACCCCGGACGCCCACCGCATCGCGCACGTCGCGGACGTGGACGGGGTCGCCTGGGTCGACGACTCCAAGGCCACCAACACGCATGCGGCGCAAGCCTCGTTGGCGGCGTACGAGTCGATCGTGTGGATCGCGGGCGGACTCGCGAAGGGCGCGACCTTCGACGAACTGGTCGCCAAGTCGGCGAAGCGGCTGCGGGGTGTCGTGCTGATCGGCGCGGACCGCGCGCTCATCCGGGAAGCCCTCGCGCGACACGCCCCGCAGGTACCCGTCGTCGACCTCGACCGGACCGACACTGGGGCGATGCGCGCGGCGGTTCAGGAGGCGCGGAAACTCGCTCACACGGGCGACACGGTGCTGCTGGCTCCGGCCTGTGCCTCCATGGACATGTTCGCCAACTACAACAAGCGCGGGGACGCTTTCGCGGACGCCGTTCGTGAGCTCGGCTCCGTCGACGACTGACCCGGGTCCGCCTCGCCCGGCGGCGGTGCCGGGCGTACCTGGGAGGGACGCGTGACACGGATGTGGCTGGTGCCCGAGCGGCCTGGGGGCGTGCACCGCGCGACGTCCCCCTCCGGTACGGCAGGGTGAGCGGCGATGCCCACCAGCCGTACCGGACGGCCCCCGACCCCGCGCGCCCTCAAGCGCCCCGTGGCGCCGCGGAACGCGCACGACAACGGCGTCCTCGGCCTCTACACCCGCGCGCGCAGGGGCTGGGACCGGCCGCTGACCGCCTACTACCTGATCCTCGGCGGCAGTGCGCTGATCACCGTGCTGGGGCTGGTGATGGTCTACTCGGCCTCCCAGATCACCGCGCTGCAGATGTCGCTTCCCGGCTCGTACTTCTTCCGCAAACAGCTGCTCGCCGCCGGCATCGGCACCGTTCTGCTGCTGGCGGCCTCGCGGATGCCGGTGAAACTGCACCGGGCACTCGCCTACCCCATCCTCGCGGGCGCCGTCTTCCTCATGACCCTGGTGCAGGTCCCCGGGATAGGAGTGTCGGTCAACGGCAACCAGAACTGGATCTCCCTCGGCGGCTCCTTCCAGATCCAGCCCAGTGAGTTCGGCAAGCTCGCCCTCGTGCTGTGGGGCGCCGACCTGCTCGCCCGCAAGCAGGACAGGAAGCTGCTGAACCAGTGGAAGCACATGCTCGTGCCGCTGGTGCCGGCCGCCTTCATGCTGCTCGGTCTGATCATGATCGGCGGCGACATGGGCACCGCGATCATCCTCACGGCCATCCTGTTCGGCCTGCTGTGGCTGGCCGGCGCCCCCACGCGGCTGTTCGCCGGCGTGCTGTCGATCGCCGCCGTCCTCGGCCTGATCCTCATCAAGACCAGCCCCAACCGCATGGCCCGCCTGCAGTGCCTGGGCGCCACCGAACCCCAGTCGGGGCCCGTCGACTGCTGGCAGGCCGTGCACGGGATCTACGCCCTCGCCTCGGGCGGGATCTTCGGTTCGGGACTGGGCGCGAGTGTGGAGAAATGGGGCCAACTCCCCGAAGCCCACACCGACTTCATCTTCGCCGTCACCGGTGAGGAACTGGGCCTGGCGGGGACGCTGTCGGTACTCGCCCTCTTCGCGGCTCTAGGCTATGCGGGTATCCGCGTGGCCGGACGCACGGAAGATCCGTTCGTGAGGTATGCCGCGGGAGGTGTGACCACGTGGATCACGGCCCAGGCCGTGATCAACATCGGTGCGGTGCTCGGTCTGTTGCCGATCGCCGGCGTCCCCCTCCCGCTGTTCTCCTACGGAGGATCCGCCCTGCTGCCGACCATGTTCGCCATCGGGTTGCTGATCGCCTTCGCGCGTGAGGACCCCGCTGCGCGGATGGCGCTTGCGATGCGGCAACCCCGCTTTGGTAGAAAGCGGGGGGCGGGGGGCACCGGTTCCGGTCGGGGTCCCCGGAGATGGAACACGATGCGACGGCGTGCCTCGGCGGCACGCTCGTCCGGAGAGCGGTGAATTTCGGTGCATGTCGTACTCGCCGGCGGAGGAACCGCGGGCCACATCGAGCCCGCGCTCGCCCTCGCGGACGCCCTGCGCAGGCAGGACCCGAGCGTGGGCATCACGGCCCTGGGCACGGAGCGCGGCCTCGAGACCCGTCTCGTACCCGAGCGCGGGTACGAACTCGCGCTGATCCCCGCCGTCCCTCTGCCGCGCAAGCCCACCCCGGAACTGATCACCGTCCCGGGCCGGCTGCGCGGCACGATCAAGGCGACGGAGCAGATCCTGGAGCGCACCAAGGCGGACGCCGTGGTCGGCTTCGGCGGCTATGTCGCCCTGCCCGGCTACCTCGCGGCCAAGCGCCTGGGCGTGCCGATCGTGATCCACGAGGCCAACGCCCGCCCGGGCCTGGCCAACAAGATCGGCTCGCGGTACGCCAGCCAGGTCGCCGTCTCCACGCCCGACAGCAAGCTGCGGGGCGCCCGTTACATCGGCATCCCGCTGCGCCGCTCCATCGCCACGCTCGACCGGGCCGCCGTACGCCCCGAGGCCCGGGCCGCGTTCGGACTCGACCCGAACCTGCCCACGCTGCTGGTCACCGGCGGCTCCCAGGGCGCGCGCCGCCTGAACGAGGTCGTCCAGCAGGTCGCGCCCTGGCTTCAGCAGGCCGGGATCCAGATCCTGCACGCGGTCGGCCCGAAGAACGAACTGCCGCAGGTTCAGCAGATGCCGGGGATGCCCCCCTACATCCCGGTAAGTTACCTGGACCGGATGGACCTCGCGTACGCCGCGGCCGACATGATGCTCTGCCGTGCGGGCGCGATGACCGTCGCCGAACTCTCCGCCGTCGGGCTCCCGGCCGCCTACGTTCCGCTGCCCATCGGCAACGGCGAACAGCGGCTCAACGCCCAGCCGGTGGTCAAGGCCGGCGGCGGACTGCTGGTCGACGACGCGGAGCTGACCCCCGAGTGGGTCCAGCAACACGTCCTGCCCGTGCTCGCCGACCCGCACCGGCTGTACCAGATGTCCCGCGCCGCAGCCGAGTTCGGCCGCCGGGACGCCGACGAGCTGCTCGTCGGCATGGTGTACGAGGCGATCGCCGCCAGCCGTGCACACCGATAGGACTGTATGACGGAAGGCAGGGGAGCGTGGCCGGATCGACCACCGCCGAGCGCGGTGAACGCCAGCAGGAGTCGTCCGGCCCGCCGCCCCGCCTGCGCTCGAGGCGGGCAAGGATCCGCGCGCTCGTCCTCCTGGGCCTCGCCCTGGTCTTCCTCGGCATCCCGACGGTCTGGCTGTTCTACGGCTCCGACTGGCTGCGCACGGAGCACGTCTCCGTGTCCGGCACCCGGGTCCTGACACCGGCTCAGGTCGAGGCGGCCGCCGAGGTTCCGCTCGGGAAGCCACTGATTTCCGTCGACACCGATGCGATCGAGACGCGACTGCGCCGGACATTGCCCCGAATTGATGCGGTTGACGTGGTCCGTTCCTGGCCCCGGGGAATCGACCTGAAAGTGGTCGAGCGGACTCCGGTCCTGATTGTTCAAAAGGGCGGAAAGTTCGTCGAAGTGGACGACGAAGGTGTCCGTTTCGCCACGGTTTCCGAGGCGCCGAAAGGCGTCCCCGCACTGGAATTGACGCTCTCGCGCTCCAGCTCCGCCGCCGCGAGCCTGCGCCGCTTCGGCGAGTCCCGGCTGGTGCGTGAGGCGGTCGGCGTCGCGCGCGCGGTTCCGGCCGACGTCGCGCGCGACACACGGACCGTCAAGGTCCGTTCCTACGACGACATCTCGCTGGAGTTGAGGGACGGCCGCACGGTGATCTGGGGAAGCAGCGAGAAGGGCGCCGCGAAGGCCCGTACGCTCACCGCTCTGATGAAAGCCTCGCCCGGTGCGCGGTACTTCGATGTGAGTGCCCCCGCCGCCCCCGCGTCATCGGGGAGTTGACGCACATCCGCGCAGGCCAGCACCCTGGTTGGGCAGTGCTACGGCTGATCACATAGGGTGAAAAGAAAAACGGGAGGTTCGGCGTGTTCGTTGAACGTGCGCCACTTGTCGACTTAGTGTCCTGTTCAGAAGACTCCAAGGAACAGACACACTGGTAACCCTAAACTTCAGGGTTAGGGTTCGGGTCGGCGATACGGACCGTCCCATTCGGCATCAGTCGTCGGGTCGCGGGGCGCAGGGCGTCACGCTGATCCGTCGACACGTAACTCGAGGCGAGAGGCCTTCGACGTGGCAGCACCGCAGAACTACCTCGCAGTCATCAAAGTCATCGGTGTCGGCGGCGGTGGTGTCAATGCCATCAACCGGATGATCGAGGTCGGTCTCAAGGGCGTCGAGTTCATCGCCATCAACACCGACGCGCAAGCTCTGTTGATGAGCGACGCCGACGTCAAGCTGGACGTCGGCCGTGAACTCACCCGCGGACTCGGCGCCGGAGCCAACCCGGCCGTCGGCCGCAAGGCCGCCGAGGACCATCGCGAGGAGATCGAGGAGGTCCTCAAGGGGGCCGACATGGTCTTCGTGACAGCCGGTGAAGGCGGCGGCACCGGCACCGGCGGCGCGCCCGTCGTGGCCAACATCGCCCGCTCGCTCGGCGCCCTCACCATCGGTGTGGTGACGCGCCCGTTCACCTTCGAGGGACGGCGCCGCGCGAACCAGGCCGAGGACGGCATCGCCGAACTCCGCGAAGAGGTCGACACCCTCATCGTCATCCCGAACGACCGGCTGCTGTCCATCTCGGACCGCCAGGTCTCGGTGCTGGACGCCTTCAAGTCGGCCGACCAGGTCCTGCTCTCCGGTGTCCAGGGCATCACCGACCTCATCACCACCCCGGGCCTCATCAACCTCGACTTCGCCGACGTCAAGTCGGTCATGTCGGAGGCCGGCTCGGCGCTGATGGGTATCGGCTCGGCCCGCGGCGACGACCGCGCGGTGGCCGCCGCCGAGATGGCGATCTCCTCGCCGCTGCTGGAGGCGTCCATCGACGGCGCCCGCGGTGTGCTGCTCTCCATCTCCGGTGGCTCCGACCTTGGCCTGTTCGAGATCAACGAGGCCGCCCAGCTGGTGAGCGAGGCCGCCCACCCCGAGGCCAACATCATCTTCGGGGCGGTGATCGACGACGCCCTCGGCGACGAGGTCCGGGTCACCGTGATCGCGGCCGGCTTCGACGGCGGCCAGCCGCCGGCCAAGCGGGACAACGTCCTCGGCTCGTCCTCGGCCAAGCGCGAGGAGCCGGCCCCGGTCCGGCAGACCGAGAGCCGTCCGTCCTTCGGATCACTCGGCAGCGTGACCCCGAAGGAGGACCCGGAGCCCGCGCCGGAGCCGGTCAAGGACATCCCGGTCGCCCCGCCGGTCCCGCCGGCGCCGCGCACCTACTCGGACAGCGCGGCCGAGGAACTGGACGTACCGGACTTCCTCAAGTGATCCTTCAGTCGTGATAGGACAGCGCGAAAGCGCGAGCGGCGCGCACTTCGGCTTCACCGACCGGTGGGGCGGGGTGAGCGCCGCTCCGTATGAGGAGCTCAACCTCGGTGGAGCGGTCGGCGACGATCCCGACGCCGTACGCACCAACCGGGAGCTGGCCGCCAAGTCCCTGGGCATCGAGCCGGACCGGGTGGTCTGGATGAACCAGGTGCACGGGGCCGACGTGGCGGTGGTGGACGGGCCGTGGGAATCTTCGGCCGTGATTGCCTCGGTCGACGCGCTCGTCACCACACGCCGGGGGCTCGCCCTCGCCGTGCTCACCGCCGACTGCGTGCCGGTGCTGCTCGCCGACCCCGTCGCCGGGGTCGCCGCCGCGGCCCACGCGGGCCGGCCCGGCATGATCGCCGGAGTCGTCCCGGCCGCGCTACGCGCGATGACGGAACGGGGCGCGGAGCCCTCCCGGATCGTCGCCCGCATCGGTCCCACCGTCTGCGGCCGGTGTTACGAGGTGCCCGAGGCGATGCGCGCCGAGGTGTCCGCCATCGAGCCGGCGGCGTACGCCGAGACCAGTTGGGGCACACCGGCGGTCGACGTGAGCGCCGGGGTGCACGCCCAGCTCGAACGGCTCGGGGTGCGCGACCGGGAGCAGTCGCCGGTGTGCACGCTGGAGTCACGCGATCACTTCTCGTACCGCCGCGACCGCACCACCGGTCGGCTCGCGGGTTATGTGTGGCTGGACTGATAGGGCATGACGGACCGTAAGGACGAACTCGCCGCGAATCTGGCGAAGGTGGAACGGCGTATCGCCGACGCGTGCGCCGCCGCGGGGCGATCACGAGACGAGGTGACCCTGATCGTGGTCACCAAGACCTATCCCGCGAGCGATGTGCGGATCCTCGCGGAACTCGGCGTGCGGCACGTCGCCGAGAACCGTGACCAGGACGCGGCCCCCAAGGCCGAGGCCTGCTCGGATCTGTCCCTCACATGGCACTTCGTGGGTCAACTCCAGACCAACAAGGTCCGATCTGTGGTCGATTACGCGGATTTCGTGCAGTCCGTCGATCGTTCCAAGCTCGTTGCCGCTCTGTCGAAGGAGGCCGTCCGGGCCGGGCGCGAACTGGGATGCCTGATCCAGGTCGCACTCGACGCCGGTGAGAGCGGCCGGGGCGAGCGCGGCGGTGTGGGGCCCGGCGGCATCGGGGAGTTGGCCGGTCTCGTGGCCGGCGCGCCCGGGCTCCGGCTCGACGGACTGATGACCGTCGCGCCGCTCACCGGGGAATACGCGGGACGCGAACAGGCCGCCTTCGAGCGGTTGATGGATTTGTCGACCGACCTGCGCCGGAGTCATCCGGCTGCCACCATGGTCTCGGCAGGGATGAGTACGGACCTCGAACAGGCCGTGGCGGCCGGAGCGACACATGTGCGCGTCGGCAGCGCGGTACTCGGAGTCCGCCCCAGGCTCGGGTAACGTCGCCAAGAAGTCGGACCACAGCAGAAAATATGGTCATTGCCGCCAAAAGGCGGATTCAAGGACCACGTGGATCGCGGGCACTTGGCAGTCGTCAGCCGATCCACCACAGAGCGGAGGACTCAGAGCATGGCCGGCGCGATGCGCAAGATGGCGGTCTACCTCGGCCTCGTGGAGGACGATGGGTACGACGGCCGCGGATTCGACCCCGACGACGACTTCGAACCCGAGCTCGACCCGGAGCCCGAGCGGGACCACCGACGGCACGAGCCGTCCCATCAGCCGCACGTCTCACATCAGCCCCAAAGGGACGAAGAGGTACGAGTCGTACAGCCGCCCGCCCCTCGCGAACCGGTCGCCCGTTCCGCTTCGCTCCCCGCGGAATCCAGCCGCCCGGCGCGCATCGCGCCCGTGGCGTCCATCACACAAGAACGCGCAAATCTGGAGAAGAACGCACCGGTGATCATGCCCAAGGTCGTGTCGGAACGAGAGCCTTACCGGATCACCACGCTTCACCCGCGGACCTACAACGAGGCCCGTACCATCGGGGAACACTTCCGTGAAGGCACCCCGGTGATCATGAATCTGACTGAGATGGATGACACAGATGCGAAGCGACTTGTCGACTTTGCGGCCGGTTTGGTGTTTGGTCTTCACGGCAGTATCGAGCGGGTGACGCAGAAGGTGTTCCTGTTGTCGCCTGCTAACGTCGATGTCACGGCGGAGGACAAGGCCCGCATCGCAGAGGGCGGGTTCTTCAACCAGAGCTGAGACGCACCACCGGAAACATCAGTACACAACGCAACACAGCAGGGCACAGGGGAGAGGGAAGCAGAAGGTCATGAGCGTGGTTTTGGATGTCGTCTACATCGCGCTGATGTGCTTCCTCATCGTGCTCATCTTCCGGTTGGTCATGGACTACGTCTTCCAGTTCGCCCGCTCATGGCAACCCGGCAAGGCGATGGTGGTCGTTCTGGAGGCCACCTACACTGTCACTGATCCACCGCTCAAGCTTCTGCGGCGGTTCATTCCGCCGCTGCGTCTCGGGGGCGTGGCGCTCGACCTGTCCTTCTTCGTACTGATGATCATCGTCTACATCCTGATCTCGATCGTGAGCCGGCTGTGAGCGATGTGAACTACGGTCTTGCCGAATGCCGACGACTACGTTGAGGTGAAGAGATGCCGTTGACCCCCGAGGACGTGCGGAACAAGCAGTTCACGACCGTCCGCCTCCGAGAAGGCTATGACGAGGACGAGGTCGATGCCTTCCTCGATGAGGTCGAAGCCGAACTGACCCGCCTGCTCCGCGAGAACGAGGACCTGCGCGCCAAACTGGCCGCGGCCACGCGCGCTGCTGCGCAGAACCAGCAGAACATGCGCAAGCCGCCGGAGCAGCAGGATCAGCAGCAGCAACAGCAGCAGGGCATGCAGCAGCAGGGCATGCGAGGTCCCGGTGGTCCCGTACCCGCCGGCATATCGGGCCCGCCGCAGCAGCAGATGGGTGGCCCCATGGGTGGTCCGCCCCAGCTGCCGAGCGGTGCCCCGCAGCTGCCCGCCGGTCCCGGCGGTCAGGGTGGACCCCAGGGTCCCGGTCCGATGGGCCAGGGTCCGGGTCCGATGGGCCAGCCCCCGATGCAGCAGCAGATGGGCGGCCCGATGGGCGGCCCCGGCCCCATGGGCGGCCCGATGGGCGGCCCCGGTCAGCAGGGCCCCGGTGGCGACAGCGCCGCTCGTGTCCTCTCGCTGGCCCAGCAGACCGCCGACCAGGCGATCGCGGAGGCCCGTTCCGAGGCCAACAAGATCGTCGGTGAGGCCCGTTCGCGTGCCGAGGGTCTTGAGCGTGACGCCCGTGCCAAGGCGGACGCCCTGGAGCGGGACGCGCAGGAGAAGCACCGTGTCGCGATGGGCTCCCTGGAGTCCGCCCGCGCCACGCTGGAGCGCAAGGTCGAGGACCTGCGCGGCTTCGAGCGCGAGTACCGCACGCGCCTGAAGTCGTACCTGGAGTCGCAGCTGCGTCAGCTGGAGACCCAGGCCGACGACTCGCTGGCCCCGCCGCGCACTCCGGCGACCGCGTCCCTCCCGCCGTCCCCGGCGCCTTCCATGGCTCCGGCCGGCGCGAGCGCCCCGTCCTACGGTGGCGGCAACCAGACGATGGGCGGCGGCCCCTCGCCGTCCGCTCCGTCCTACGGCGGGCAGCAGCAGATGTCGCCGGCGATGACCCAGCCGATGGCGCCGGTGCGTCCGCAGGGCCCGTCTCCGATGGGCCAGGCGCCCTCGCCGATGCGGGGCTTCCTGATCGACGAGGACGACAACTGACGGCCTGATGGCCAGTAGTACGGCATAGACGTCGGCAGCGTTCAGGGCGAGGCCCCGGGTTCCCACCCGGGGCCTCGCCCTTTTGCCACGCGCGTTCGTCTCTGCGACATCGCGTTCGTGCGCACATACTCGCGTGCGTGCGCACACAACGCCGAAGGCCCGGAACCACCAAGATCTTTGGCGGGTCCGGGCCTTCGGCCTGAGCGTTACGCCTTGCGCAGACGGAACGTCAGGGACAGGCCTTCGTCGGTGAAGGGCTCGCCGTAGGTGCCGTCCGCCTCGCCGCCGGCGAAGTCGGTGGCGAGGACCTCGTCGGCGATCAGGCCGGCGTGGTCGGTGAGGGCCTCTGCCGTCGCCTGGTCCGTGGCCGTCCAGCGCAGCGCGATGCGGTCGGCCACGTCGAGGCCGCTGTTCTTGCGGGCCTCCTGGATCAGGCGGATCGCGTCACGGGCCAGACCCGCACGGCGCAACTCCTCCGTGATCTCCAGGTCCAGGGCGACCGTCGCCCCCGCGTCGGATGCCACCGACCAGCCCTCACGCGGGGTCTCCGTGATGATGACCTCGTCGGGGGCCAGCGTGATGGTCTCGCCGTCGACCTCGACCGACGCCGTGCCCTCGCGCAGGGCCAGGGACAGGGCGGCCGCGTCCGCGCCGGCGACGGCCTTGGCCACGTCCTGGACGCGCTTGCCGAACCGCTTGCCCAGTGCGCGGAAGTTGGCCTTCGCCGTGGTGTCGACCAGGCTCCCGCCGACCTCGCTCAGCGTCGCCAGGGACTCGACGTTGAGCTCCTCCGTGATCTGCGTGCGCAGTTCGGGGTCCAGCGCGTCGAAGCCCGTCGCCGCGATCAGCGCGCGGGACAGCGGCTGACGCGTCTTGACGCCCGACTCCGCGCGCGTGGCGCGGCCGAGCTCCACCAGTCGGCGCACCAGCACCATCTGCTTCGACAGCTCCGGGTCGATGGCGCCGAGGTCCGCCTCCGGCCAGGAGGACAGGTGGACCGACTCCGGGGCGCCCGGCGTGACCGGGACGATCAGGTCCTGCCACACCCGCTCGGTGATGAACGGGGTCAGCGGGGACATCAGCTGCGTGACCGTCTCGACGACCTCGTGCAGGGTGCGCAGCGCCGCCTTGTCGCCCTGCCAGAAGCGGCGACGGGAGCGGCGCACGTACCAGTTGGACAGGTCGTCGACGAACGCGGACAGCAGCTTGCCGGCGCGCTGGGTGTCGTAGGCGTCCAGTGCCTTGGTGACCTGGTCGGTGAGGGCGTGCAGTTCGGACAGCAGCCAGCGGTCCAGGACCGGGCGGTCGGCCGGGGCCGGGTCGGCCCCGGACGGGGCCCAGCCCGTGGTACGGGCGTAGAGGGCCTGGAAGGCGACCGTGTTCCAGTACGTCAGGAGCGTCTTGCGGACGACCTCCTGGATCGTGCCGTGGCCCACGCGGCGGGCCGCCCACGGGGAGCCGCCTGCCGCCATGAACCAGCGGACCGCGTCGGCGCCGTGCCGGTCCATGAGCGGGATCGGCTCCAGGGTGTTGCCCAGGTGCTTGGACATCTTGCGGCCGTCCTCGGCCAGGATGTGACCGAGGCAGACGACGTTCTCGTACGACGACTTGTCGAAGACGAGCGTGCCGACCGCCATCAGCGTGTAGAACCAGCCGCGGGTCTGGTCGATGGCCTCGCAGATGAACTGCGCCGGGTAGCGGGCCTCGAACAGTTCCTTGTTCTTGTACGGGTATCCCCACTGCGCGAACGGCATCGAGCCCGAGTCGTACCAGGCGTCGATGACCTCGGGCACGCGTGTGGCCGTCTTTCCGCAGCCGTCCTGCGGGCAGGCGAAGGTGACCTCGTCGATGAACGGGCGGTGCGGGTCCAGGCCCGACCGGTCGGTGCCGGTCAGTTCCGTCAGCTCGCTGCGGGAGCCGACGCAGGTGAGGTGGTCGTCCTCACAGCGCCAGATGGGCAGCGGGGTGCCCCAGTAGCGGTTGCGGGACAGCGCCCAGTCGATGTTGTTGTTCAGCCAGTCGCCGTAGCGGCCGTGCTTGACGGTGTCCGGGAACCAGTTGGTGCCCTCGTTCTCCGCGAGGAGACGGTCCTTGAGCGCCGTGGTGCGGATGTACCAGGAGGGCTGGGCGTAGTAGAGCAGCGCGGTGTGGCAGCGCCAGCAGTGCGGATAGCTGTGCTCGTACGGGATGTGCTTGAAGAGCAGGCCGCGGCCGTCGAGGTCCTCGGTGAGCTTCTCGTCGGCCTTCTTGAAGAAGACGCCGCCGACGAGGGGGACCTCCTCCTCGAAGGTGCCGTCCGGGCGGACCGGGTTCACGACCGGCAGACCGTAGGCGCGGCAGACCTTGAGGTCGTCCTCACCGAAGGCGGGGGACTGGTGGACCAGACCCGTGCCGTCCTCGGTGGTGACGTACTCGGCGTTGACCACGAAGTGGGCCTCGGCCGGGAATTCCACGAGCTCGAAGGGGCGCTGGTACGTCCAGCGCTCCATCTGGGCGCCGGTGAAGGTCTGACCGGTGGCTTCCCAGCCCTCGCCGAGGGCCTTGGCGAGGAGCGGCTCGGCGACGACGAGCTTCTCCTCGCCGTCGGTGGCGACGACGTAGGTGACCTCGGGGTGGGCGGCGACGGCGGTGTTGGACACCAGGGTCCACGGGGTCGTCGTCCACACCAGGAGCGCGGCCTCACCGGCGAGCGGGCCGGAGGTGAGGGGGAAGCGGACGAAGACCGACGGGTCGACGACCGTCTCGTAGCCCTGCGCCAGCTCGTGGTCCGACAGGCCCGTGCCGCAGCGGGGGCACCAGGGGGCCACGCGGTGGTCCTGGACCAGCAGGCCCTTGTTGAAGATCTCCTTCAGCGACCACCAGACCGACTCGATGTACTCGGGGTCCATCGTGCGGTAGGGGTCCTGAAGGTCGGTCCAGTAGCCCATGCGGGTCGTGAGCTCTTCGAAGGCGTCCGTGTGCCGGGTCACCGACTCGCGGCACTTCGCGTTGAACTCCGCGATGCCGTACGCCTCGATGTCCTGCTTTCCGGAGAAGCCGAGCTCCTTCTCGACGGCGAGCTCCACGGGGAGGCCGTGGCAGTCCCAGCCGGCCTTGCGGGCCACGTGGTAGCCGCGCATGGTGCGGAAGCGGGGGAAGACGTCCTTGAAGACGCGGGCCTCGATGTGGTGGGCACCGGGCATGCCGTTGGCGGTGGGCGGGCCCTCGTAGAACACCCACTCGGGGCGGCCCTCGGACTGCTCCAGGCTCTTGGCGAAGATCTTCTGCTCGCGCCAGAAGTCGAGCACGGCGTGCTCGAGGGCGGGCAGGTCGACCTGGGCGGGCACCTGGCGGTACGTCGGCGATGTCATCAGCGGGCTTCCTCCGGCGGACTTGCTGCCTTCCGTCCGGAGGGACGAGAGCTACGTCTGCCTGCGCCGCCTTCGGCGCGCTCCCGCGGTACCACCCTCCTTGGCCCTCCGGCACGGGGTGTGCGCCGGTGAGCCCCCTCATTGGGGTCGCGATGCCGGGTCTACTGGCCCTGGGGCTTTCTTCCGGCGGCTCCGGGGTGATCTTCACGTCGCGCTCGCCCCCGGGCTTCCACCGTCCCCGGGTCGCTCTGGGCTGCGTACGCCGCTACTCGTCCCCATCCACGCTTTTCGCTCCGCCCAGTGTACGGCGCCGCGCGGACAGCGGCCGACCCGTTTTCGGGGCGGCCGGGAGTGGAGGGCCCAGCGGAGTGCGAATTGGGTTTGATGACCCGAATGGCGCGGTATAGGTGTTCGGATCCTGGGACGCCCGGCTCGGCGGATTACCGGGCGGGGAGCTGGGCACAACGGATGCAGGTTCGCCGCGCGGCGTGCGCGAGGCGGGCGAATCGGGCGGTGTGCCCCGTTGCCGCGGGACTCGAGTCGATTTATCGTCCCAGCACGATTCGCGAGCAAGATCACAATATGTGAAGGGGCCGCGGCCATGGTGGCGAAGAAGACCGCCGTACAGCAGCCGGCGTCCGGCAGGTCCGCGGAGGCCTCCGGCGGTGCGGCCAAGGACGTGGGCGGGAAGAAGTCCGCTCAGGGGGGTCCGGCGGGGCGTGCGGCGAAGGAGGGCGGGGCGAAGGCGGCCGAGGGGAGGGCGGCCGGGAAGAAGGTGACGGCTGAGAAGGCCGTGGCCGGGGGAGACGCAGGCAAGGAAGCCGTGGCGGGGAAGACGGCGACGAAGAAGAAGGCGACCAGGGCGGCGGGAGCCGGGACGGCGGTGGCCAAGAAGGCGACCAGGACGGCGGGAGCCGGGACGGCGGTGGCCAAGAAGGCGACCAGGACGGCGGGGGCCGGGACGGCGGTGGCCAAGAAGGCCGCGGCCGAGGCCCCGTCCGGCAGAGCCCGGGCGGCCGGGGCGCCGGCACCCGAGTCGCCGACCGGGAAGGCGGCTGTGAAGAAGGCGACGGCCAAGAGGGCCGCCCCTGCCGAGAAGGCCGCGGCCAGGAAGAAGCCGGCAGGCGCGAAGGAGGCCGCGACGAAGACCGCCGCCAAGAAAGCCCCGGCCGACAAGGTCACCGGCGGAAAGAGCACCACCACGAAGAGCGCGGCCGGGAAGGGCGCTGCCCCGACCGGCGCGGTCACACAGGACACGGCCGCGAGCAGCACGGCCACGAAGGCGGGTGCGGCCGAGGCCGCGCAGCAGACGGGAGCGACGACGGTGGTTGCGAAGAAGACTCCTGGCACGGCCACGGCGGCGAAGACCGCCGTTCCGAAGGCACGGGTCGCCGCGGCGGAGCCCGGTGAGCTCGCGGTACGCCCGGGCGAGGACCCCTGGACGGAGGAGGAGGTCGAGGAGGCGCGCTCCGAGCTGACGTCCGAGGAGACCCGGCTGCGGGAGGAGATCACGTCGTCGGAGCGGTCGCTCGCCGGATTGATGCGGGACTCCGGGGACGGCGCGGGGGACGACCAGGCGGACACCGGCACCAAGAACATCACCCGCGAGCACGAGCTGGCCCTGGCCGCGAACGCGCGCGAGATGCTCCTCCAGACCGAGCGTGCCCTGGAACGCCTGCACGCGGGCACCTACGGCCTGTGCGAGAACTGCGGCAATCCCATCGGCAAGGCCCGCATGCAGGCCTTCCCCCGGGCCACGCTGTGCGTGGAGTGCAAGCAGAAGCAGGAGCGCCGGTACTGACCTGCCGCCGAATGCCTCCTGAGCACGTGCGACGTACGGGGTGTGCCGTACCCTCGTCCTCAGTCAGGCACCTAGGTTGAGGGACTCACGTGGCAGAGGCGGAGCGCATCATCGGTACGCCGGACACACCGGACGCGGCCGACGGCGGCAAGGAGCGGCCCGACTCCGAGGGCACCCCGGCCGGCGAGCCCGGCACCGGCCCGGCGGCCGGTGCCGACCAGCCGGAGACCGGCGCCGGGCGGACCCGGGGCAGGCGCCGGATCGCGGTGCTGTTCGCCGTCGCCGCCGTCGCGTACGCCCTCGACCTGATCAGCAAGATGATCGTGGTGGCCAAGCTGGAGCACCACCCTCCCATCGAGATCATCGGCGACTGGCTGAAGTTCGAGGCGATCCGCAACGCGGGCGCGGCCTTCGGCTTCGGCGAGGCCTTCACCGTGATCTTCACGATGATCGCGGCGGCGGTGATCGTGGTGATCGCCCGTCTGGCCCGCAAGCTCTACAGCCTGCCCTGGGCGATCGCGCTGGGTCTGCTGCTCGGCGGGGCGCTGGGCAACCTCACCGACCGGATCTTCCGGGCGCCGGGCGTCTTCGAGGGCGCGGTCGTGGACTTCATCGCGCCCAAGCACTTCGCCGTCTTCAACCTGGCCGACTCGGCGATCGTGTGCGGTGGCATCCTGATCGTTCTGCTGTCGTTCAAGGGCCTCGACCCGGACGGCACCGTCCACAAGGACTGAGCGCGCGTGCAGCCGTGTCGGAGCCGTCCGGCATACTCGACGGGTGAGCACGATTCCCGAGATCCGAACCCTGCCCGTGCCCGACGGCCTGGAGGGTGAGCGTGTCGACGCCGCCATCTCCCGCATGTTCGGCTTCTCCCGTACCAAGGCGGCCGAGCTCGCCGCCGCGGGAAAGGTCACGGTCGACGGGTCGGTGGTCGGCAAGTCGGAGCGCGTGCACGGCGGCGCCTGGCTGGAGGTCGAGATGCCGCAGGCGCCCGCACCGGTGCGGGTCGTGGCCGAGCCGGTCGAGGGCATGGAGATCGTGCACGACGACGATGACGTGGTCGTGATCGTCAAGCCGGTCGGCGTGGCCGCGCACCCGTCGCCGGGCTGGACCGGGCCGACCGTCATCGGAGGCCTCGCCGCCGCCGGGTACCGGATCTCCACCTCCGGCGCCGCCGAGCGCCAGGGCATCGTGCACCGGCTCGACGTGGGCACGTCGGGGCTGATGGTGGTCGCCAAGTCGGAGTACGCGTACACCTCGCTGAAGCGCCAGTTCAAGGAGCGCACGGTCGACAAGCGTTACCACACGCTCGTCCAGGGCCACCCCGACCCGACCAGTGGCACCATCGACGCGCCCATCGGCCGGCACCCGCAGCACGACTACAAGTGGGCCGTCACCGCAGAGGGCAAGCCGTCCGTCACGCACTACGACCTCATCGAGGCGTTCCGCGCGGCCTCGCTGCTCGACGTGAAGCTGGAGACCGGCCGCACGCACCAGATCCGCGTCCACATGGCCGCGCACCGGCACCCCTGCGTGGGCGACCTCACCTATGGCGCCGACCCGACGCTCGCCAAGCGCCTCGGACTGACCCGCCAGTGGCTGCACGCGGTGCGGCTCGGCTTCGAGCACCCCGGGGACGGGCAGTGGGCGGAGTTCTCCTGCGACTACCCGGAGGACCTGCACAAGGCTCTGGAGCAGGTCCGCGAGGAGACGTACGCGTGAGCACCACCCCGTACCTGGTGCGGGTCGCCGAGGACCCGGCCGACCGGGAGGCGTGCTTCGCGGTGCGCAAGGATGTCTTCGTCGGCGAGCAGGGCGTGCCGGAGGACATCGAGTACGACGCGTACGACGCCGGCGCGGTCCATGTGCTGGCGGTCCGCGAGGACGGTGTGCCGCTCGGGACGGGGCGGCTGCTGCACGGGGCGGCGGCCGTGGCGCAGACCGGCGCCGGCCCGTCCGTGGGCTCCCTCGGCCGGCTCGCCGTCACGGGCTCCGCGCGCGGGCTCGGCGTCGGTGCCGCTCTGGTGCGGGCCCTCGAGGACGCGGCACGCGCGCGGGGGCTCACGGCCGTGGATCTGCACGCGCAGACGCATGCGCTGGGCTTCTACGAGCGGCTCGGCTATGAGCCGTACGGGCCGGAGTACCTGGAGGCGGGCATTCCACATCAGGGGATGCGGCGTTCGCTCTAGCCCCTCGTGGCGGCTGCCGGAACGGTTTGTCCCAGGAGTTGCGTGGCAGGCTTGAGGTCAGTCGTGTGAACATTTGACCTCCCGGAGCGCTGACCGTGGATCAGTTGGCCCTGCTGTTCGTGCTGTTGCTCGGGGCCGTGATCAGTGTCCCCGTGGGCGATCGGTTCGCGGTACCCGCACCAGTGCTGATGACGCTGCTGGGCATGGTTCTCGCGCTGCTCCCGTTCGTACCGAACGTCGAGATCCCGCCGGACCTGATCCTGCCGCTGCTGTTGCCGCCCCTGTTGTACGCCGCCGTGCGGCGCACGTCCTGGCGGCAGTTCGCGGCGAACAAGAGGCCGATCTTCCTGCTGGCCGTGGCGCTGGTGTTCGTCACCATGGCCTGCGTGGCCGCCGTGGCCGACGCGATCGTGCCGGGGCTGCCGCTCGCGGCGGCGTTCGCGCTGGGCGCGCTGGTGGCGCCGCCCGACCCGGTCGCGGCGACCGCCGTCGCCGGACAGCTGGGACTGCCGCGTCGGCTCGTGTCGATCCTGGAGGGCGAAGGGCTGTTCAACGACGTGACGGCCATCGTCCTCTACCACGTGGCGATCGCCGCCGCCGTCAGCGGGACGTTCTCACCCTGGAAGGCCGGGCTGGACCTGGTGCTGTCGGCCGTGGTGGCGGTGGCCGTCGGCCTCGCCCTGGGCTGGGGCGCGAACAAGCTGATGGACGTGCTCGGCGACGCGACCCTGCAGATCGGGCTGACCCTGCTGGTGCCCTACGCCGCGTACGTCATGGCCGAGGAACTGCACGGTTCGGGCGTGCTCGCCGTGCTCACCACCGCGCTGTTCCTCGCGGAGTACGGCTCGGACGCCGACGACGTCATGACGCGGCTGGCCGGGCACACCTTCTGGAACATCGTCGACACGCTCGTCACCGGCGTCGCGTTCGGGCTGGTCGGGCTGGAGCTGCACAACGCCATCCGCACGGCCTCCGGGCGGTGGGGCGAGCTGCTGTGGTGGGCGGCGCTGGTGGTGGTCGTCGTGGTGTTCGCACGCCTGCTGTGGCTGCTGCCGGCCACCTGGCTGACCAAGCGGCTGCACGCGCGGCGGGACTACGACGAGGACATCCCGGTGAGCTGGCGAGAGACCGTGGTGATGTGGTGGTCGGGGATGCGCGGGGTGGCCTCGGTCGCGCTGGTGCTGGCGATCCCGCTGGAGACCGACACGGGCGCGCCGTTCCCCAGCCGGGACGAGATCATCTTCATCGCCTTCGGCGTGATCATGGCGACGCTGGTGCTCCAGGGACTCACCTTGCCGTGGCTGGTGCGGCGGCTTGGCGTCAAGGCCGACACGGACCAGGAGAAGGAGTTCGCGAAGGCGCTGGCGATCCGGGCGGCCAAGGCGGCGAAGCGCAGACTGCGGGAGATCGAGGGGAACGAGGAACTGCCGGAGGAACTGTCCGAGCAGATGCTGCGGCGGGCCTACGACATCGGGGTGCGGATCAGTCCCGAACTGGCGGAGGACGAGCGGCGCGAGGCGTACCGGGAGGGGACCCGCCGGGTGAAGCGGGTCCGGCGCATCCAGCAGGAGATGCTGAGTGCGGCGCGGCACGAGGTGCTCGCGGCGCGCAGTGAGCCGGGGGCCGACCCCGAGGTGGTGGACCGGGTGCTGCGGCACCTCGACGTCCGCAGCCTGCGGTGAGCCATGCCGCCCCTCGCGCGGTTTGACCGTGGGAGGCCGGGGCGTCGTAGGGTCGTTCGCATGGCACGCAACGTGGTGATCAGCGGTGGAGGCACGGGAATCGGGCTCGCGGCGGCTCGGGTGTTCGCCGCCGACGGGGATCGGGTGCTGCTGCTCGGGCGGCGGGCCGATGTGCTGGAGAAGGCCGGGGTGCCCGGCGCACTGACGTACACGGCCGATCTCGCCGAGCCGGACGACGTGCGCGGTGTCGCCGCTTTCGTCGAACGGGAGTTGGGGGCTGTGGACGTGCTCGTGCACAGCGCCGGGGGCAGCGGGCTGCTCGAACCGGACGCCCCGGGTGACGATCCGCTCGCGGCCGTCGCGCACACCTGGAGCGTGAACTTCCGGCTCAACACCCTCACCGCGGTCCTGCTCACCGAGGCGCTGAAGCGACGGCTCGCCGAGCCCGGCGGCCGGGTGCTGTTCCTCGGCTCCATCGCCGCCTACCGGGGATCCGGGAGCGGGGCGTACGCGGCGGCCAAGGCGGGGCTGCACCCCTATGCCCATGATCTGGCGCGGGAACTGGGGCCGCGCGGCATCACCGTGAACGTGGTCGCGCCCGGGTACATCGAGGACACCGGGTTCTTCGGGGACACGATGGCCGAGGAGCGACGGGCGCGCCTCATCGCCGAGACCTCGAACGGGCGGGCCGGAACCCCGGGGGACGTCGCCGAGACCCTGCACTGGCTGGCCTCCTCGGGCGCCGGGCACATCACCTCGCAGATCATCCAGGTCAACGGCGGCGCGGAGCGCGGCCACTGACCCGCACGACATGAGGGAGGGCCGGCCGCGACGCGGCCGGCCCTCCCTCATGTCGTGCGGGCGCAGGCCCGTCTCGATCGTCAGCGGTCCGGCCGTCCTGAGCCGTTCCCGTGGTAGCGGCGCTGCTGGGCCGGTACGGTCTGCGGGGCCAGGCGGTGGCCATTGCTGCCGGCAGACGGCGGAAGGACCGCGTCCGCCGTGTTGACGCGGGGCAGGGCGTAGGGATGCTCGTGGGTCAGCCAGCGGATCATCTCCTCGCGGACCGTGACCCGCACCGTCCAGATGTCGTCCGCGTCCTTGGCCGTCACCAGGGCCCGCACCTGCATGGTGCTCGGGGTGGTGTCCGTGACGCACAGGTTGTAGGCGCGGCCGTCCCAGGCCGGGCACTCGCGCAGGATGTCGCGGAGCTTGTCGCGCATCGCCTCCACGGGCGCCGAGTGGTCGACGTGCCAGAAGACGATGCCGGTCATCTGCGGGGTGCCGCGCGACCAGTTCTCGAACGGCTTGGACGTGAAGTACGACACCGGCATGGTGATCCGGCGCTCGTCCCACGTGCGGACGGTCAGGAACGTCAGCGTTATCTCCTCGACCGTGCCCCACTCGCCGTCCACGACCACGGTGTCGCCGATGCGCACCATGTCGCCGAAGGCGATCTGGAAGCCCGCGAACATGTTGCTCAGCGTGGACTGCGCGGCGACACCGGCGACGATGCCGAGGATGCCGGCCGAGGCCAGCAGCGAGGCACCGGCCGCCTTGAACGCCGGGAAGGTCAGCAGCATGCTCGCCGCGGCCACCACGCCGACGATCGCGGACACGACCCGCATGATCAGCGTCACCTGGGTGCGCACCCGGCGGACCCGGGCCGGGTCCCGATGGACCCTGGCATGGGCGTACCTGCTGTAGGACGTCTCGACGATCGCCGCCGCGATCCGGATGATCAGCCAGGCGGCCGACCCGATCAGCACCAGGGTCAGTACCCGGCCGACGGCCTCCTCGCGGCTCTGCAGCAGCTGCGCCTCGTCGTACGAGCCTCTCAGCAGGGCGGCGCACAGCACGAGCTGGTACGGGATGCGGGCACGGCGGAGCAGCCCCCACAGCGGGGTGTCGTGATGCCGTTCGTCGGCCTTGCGCAGCAGGAAGTCGGTGGCCCAGCCGATCGCCAGCGTGAGCACGACCGAGCCACCGACCACGAGCAGCGGTCGTAGCAGGTTCTCCATGCCCCCGAACCTAACCGGCTCCCGGGGGGCATGAACATGTGACTTCTGTTGCGTCCTGGGTAGTGCCGGGAAGCCGGTCCGTCACACCCGGCTGGCACCATGGCCTCATGAACATCATGCTCTTTCACTCGTCCTTCGGACTGCGGCCCGCGGTGCTCCAGGCCGCTGACCGGCTGCGATCGGCCGGACACGAGGTGTGGACGCCCGACCTCTTCGAAGGGCGCACCTTCGAGGAGGTCGAGCAGGGCATGGAGCACAAGGAGAAGATCGGCAAGGACGAGCTGCTGAAGCGGGCGGTGCTGGCCGCCGCGCCCTACTCCGAGCGCGGCCTGGTGTACGCCGGGTTCTCGCTCGGCGCCTCCATCGCGCAGACGCTCGCCCTCGGCGACGACAGGGCGCGCGGACTGCTCCTCCTGCACGGCACGTCGGACATCGCGCCCGACGTCACGGCGGAGGACCTGCCCGTCCAGCTGCACGTGGCGGAGCCCGACCCCTTCGAGACGGACGACTGGCTCGGCGCCTGGTACCTCCAGATGGGCCGCACCGGCGCCGACGTCGAGGTGTACCGGTACGCCGGGGCCGGCCACCTCTACACCGACCCCGACCTGCCGGACTACGACGAGGAGGCCGCCGAGGCCACCTGGCGGGTGGCACTCGGCTTCCTCGAAACCCTCTGAGGGGCCGGTCAGACCGGGTCGTGGACGCGCTCGAGCTTCTGCGTGCCGCTGCGGGTGCGGTACGACCGGGACCACTTGGCGGTCGCGTCGCGCTGCGTGCGGTCAGAGACGACGTAGAAGTCCATCTGCGCCCGCTCGGCCGTGATGTCCAGGACGCCGAAGCCGTGCCGGTCGGTGTCGACCCAGTGGACGTGCCGGTTGGCGGCGCGGATGACGGGGGAGGCGACCGCCGAGACCGTGCCCTCGGGGACCTTCACGATGTCGTCGAGGTTGTCCGAGGTGACCGAGGTGACGACGAACTCCGTGGCGGCCGACGGGGACAGCGGATACGTGCCGGCGTTCACCGGCACGTCGTTGGCCCAGGCCATGTGGATGTCGCCGGTGAGGAAGACCGTGTTGCGGATCGCGTTCGTCCGCAGGTGCGCCAGGATCTCGCGGCGGTCGTCCGTGTAGCCGTCCCACTGGTCGGTGTTGAGGGCCAGGCCCTCCTGCGGCAGGCCCAGCAGCTCGGCCAGCGGCTTCAGCAGGTCGGCGGAGAGCGAGCCGATGGCGAACGGCGAGATCATCACCGAGTTGCCGACCAGCCGCCAAGTGGTGTCGGACGACTTCAGCCCCGCCTTGAGCCAGTCGAGCTGGGCGCGGCCGGTGAGCGTGCGGTCCGGGTCGTCGACGTCGCCGTTGCCGACCTTGACCTGCTGCGAGCGGAAGGAGCGCAGGTCCAGCAGCGAGAGGTCGGCCAGCTTGCCGAAGCGCAGTCGGCGGTAGGTGGTGCCCTCGATCGCCGGGCGCACCGGCATCCACTCGAAGTAGGCCTGCTTGGCGGCGGCCTGGCGGGCGGACCAGGCACCCTCCGCGCCCTCCGTGTGGTTCTCCGCGCCGCCCGACCAGGCGTCGTTGGCGAACTCGTGGTCGTCCCAGATCGCCACGACCGGAGCCGTTGCGTGCAGGGCCTGGAGGTCCGGGTCGCTCTTGTACCGCCCGTGCCGGGTGCGGTAGTCGGCGAGTGTGACGATCTCGTGGGCGGGGGCGTGCGGGCGGACGACCTTGTCGCGGGTGCCGTACTCGCCGGTGCCGTACTCGTAGATGTAGTCGCCGAGGTGCAGCCAGGCGTCCAGATCGCCGCGGGCCGCGAGATGACGGTACGAGGAGAACCAGCCGGCCTCCCAGTTGGCGCAGGAGACCACGCCGAAGCGCAGGCCCGGGACGGCCGCGTCGTGCGCCGGGGCGGTGCGGGTGCGCGCGGCGGGGGAGTCGGTGCCGCCGGCGGAGAAGCGGAACCAGTAGTCGGTGCCCGGCTTCAGGCCGCGGATGTCGGCCTTCACGGTGTGGTCGGAGGCCGCCGTGGCGGTGGTCGAGCCCTTGGCGACGACGGTGGTGAACGCCTTGTCCTCGGCGACGACCCAGCTCACTTCGGTGTCCGGGCCGACTCCGGAACCGGGTATCGCCTCCGGCACCGGGGTGACGCGGGTCCACAGCAGGATGCCGTCCGGCAGCGGGTCCCCGGAGGCCACGCCGTGCAGGAAGGCGGGTGCCTGGTCCACGGCGCGCGCCGGCAGGTTCGCCGCCAGCGGCCCGGCCAGGACAGCGGTCGCCGCCGCGGCCTTGACGACCGTACGGCGGCGTGGTGTGAGGGAGTTGACGCCCTCTGACGTTTTCGATGATCTGTATCGACTGGTCACGACCGATCAGGTTACTGAGCGGTACGCGCCGGAGCGGGCGAACTCGTGAAGTTCGCCCGCTCCTTCAGGCTCCGGATGCCGGGCCCGCTCGGCATTACGCCTTGCCGTTCTTGGAAGCGCAGTACTCCATGTCGCCGTGCGCGCCGTTCCGGATGCGGATTTCGACGGTCACGCCGTTGCCCTCGCCGATGGACCGGGCGGTTGGGGCGCATGAGTTGCCGGCGCCGTCGGCGTCATCCCAGGCACGGCGTGGGAGCCGTTGGACGACGTATACGTCCGTCCCCGCGGCAGCAGGGCCGGCAGCGAAGATGACTGCGGCCGCTCCGGCAAGGAGATCCCTCGTCTGGTCACCGCGTTGAGGCGCGGCGGGTGACCACCTCCGGTGGCGCCGGGGTGGTCACCGCGACGAAGGGACTAGCCCTTGAGCGCTGCGTCGATCGCCTTCGCGTAGTCCGCTGGCGTCCCGGGGGCGCTCTGACCGTCGCTGCCGGTGACCTTCTTGCCGTCCATGAGCAGCGTCGGCGTACCACTGAAGTCGTACTTCTTGCCGTCCGCGTCGAACTTGTCGGCCATCAGCAGGGCCCACTTGTCGTAGGTGCCGTCCTTCACGGCCTTCTGGAACGTCTTGTTGCCCTTGAGGGCATCGACCGTGTTCGCCACCTTGATCAGATAGTCGTCGTCCTTGAACTTGTCGTCCGTCTCCTGGGGGTGGTACTTCGCCGAGTAGAGCGCTGTCTTGTAGTCGAGGAACGCCTCGGTGCTCACGTTCAGGGCAGCACCCAGGGCACTCAGGGCGTTCTTGGAACCCTCGCCGGGGACGTTGCCGTCGATGAAGGTCGCGCCGACGTACTGGAGCTTGTACTTGCCGTCCTCGACGTCCTTGTGGATCGTCGAGCCGAGGGTCTGCTCGAACTGGGCGCATGCCGGGCAACGCGGGTCCTCGTACATGACGAGGGTCTTCTTGGCGCTGTCCTGGCCGATGACGACCGTCGTGCCGTCCTTGCCCGACGTGTTGGCCGGCTTCACGAGCTTGGCGCTCTTTGCGGCCTCCCAGTCGTCGGGCTTGTTGGCCTGGACGACGGCGTAGCCGATACCGCCGGCTATCGCGAGGACGCCGACGATGGAGCAGGCGACGATGACCTGCCGCTTGACCTTCGCGCGCTTGGCCTCGCGCTCACGCTCGACGCGCAGCCGCTCGCGGGCCGCCGTCTTCGCCGCCTGGCTGTTCCGCTTGCTCATGGTGATGTTCTCCGTGGGGGACGCGCACACCTGCGTGTGCGGAATACGTAAGGGGGACTGCCGGTGCTCGAAAGTGCCTCATGCCGAGACGGGTGAGCACGGCGGTCCACGCCGTCCCAGGGAGTGCGCGAGGATCCGGTCACGGGTGGTGGGCGTGCGGTCGGCCGCCCGCGCCGGCAGGCGCCGCCCGGCCGGGGCCCGTTCCACCGCGACCGCGGCGGCCGCCAGCAGCAGCGGCCGGAACGTGGTCGCCGTCACCGCCCGCAGCAGCTGAGCCAGGGCCCGCTCACCGCGGCGCAGCCAGACGGCCGCGAGGAGCCCGACGCCGAGGTGCGCGCCGAGCAGCAGCCAGGCGGTGGCCGGGTCGGCATGGACCACCGCGGCCGCGAGCCGGTCGGTGCCGGTGGCCCCTGCCATCCGGGCCAGGGGTGTGCCGATCTCACCGCCGCCGCAGAGCACGTCCAGGCCGACCGAGCGCAGGGGGCCGGCGACCGGGCCGCCCGCCCGGCCGTAACAGGCGTGCTGACCGGTGGTGAAGACCGTGTCGGCGGCCAGTTCCAGCGGGATCAGCAGGGCCGCGATCCTCCCGAAGGAGCGCTCGCCGCCCGCCAGGGCGAACGCGATCACGAACACGGCGGCGGCGACCGCGGCCACCGTGCCCACCGGCAGCGGGGCCCGGGACAGCAGCACGTGCGACGCGGTGCTGAGCGTCACGACCACGGCCGTGAACAGCGCCGCGCGTACGGCTCTGAGCTGGATCCCGGATATGTCCATAGCGAAAGGAGTCTGTCATGGGGGCCTGTAAGGGACCCCTAAAGGATGCCTGTGAGAGGCCTTTCCGTCACAGGCCCGGAATCCGTCCGTTGCGGAACAGGTCCACGAAGGTCTGGTGGTCGGCACGCGCGCGTGCGCCGTAGCGGTGCGCGAAGTCGACCAGGAGGGGGGCGAAGCCCTCCTCGTCGGCCGCGATCGCCGCGTCGATGGCCCGCTCCGTGGAGAACGGCACCAGGGACTCGCCGGACTGGTCGTCCGCCGCCGAGTGCATCGTGGCCGTCGCCCGGCCGAGGTCGGCCACCACCTGGGCGATCTCCTCGGGGTCGTCGATGTCACCCCAGTCGAGGTCCACGGCGTACGGCGAGACCTCGGCGACCAGCTGGCCCGCGCCGTCCAGCTCGGTCCAGCCCAGCCACGGGTCGGCGTGCGCCTGGAGGGCGCGCTGGGAGATGACCGTGCGGTGCCCCTCGTGCTGGAAGTAGTCGGCGATCGCCCGGTCCGTGATGTGCCGGGAGACGGCCGGGGTCTGGGCCTGCTTGATGTAGATCACGACATCGTTCTCCAGGGCGTCGCTGTGCCCCTCCAGCAGGATGTTGTACGACGGCAGCCCCGCCGAGCCGATGCCGATGCCGCGCCGGCCGACGACGTCCTTCACGCGGTAGGAGTCCGGGCGGGCCAGCGAGCTGTCCGGCAGCGTCTCCAGGTAGCCGTCGAAAGCGGCGAGGACCTTGTAGCGTGTGGCCGCGTCCAGCTCGACGGAGCCGCCGCCCGCCGCGAAGCGGCGTTCGAAGTCGCGGATCTCCGTCATCGAGTCCAGCAGGCCGAAGCGGGTCAGGGAGCGGGCGTCACGCAGCGCGTCCAGCAGCGGGCCCTCGGCCGTGTCCAGCGTGAACGGCGGCACCTCGTCGCTCTTCGCGCCCGTCGCCAGGGCGCGGATCCGCTCGCGGTACGCCACCGCGTAGATCGTCACCAGCTCGGTGATCTGCTCGTCGCTCAGCGCCTTCGCGTACCCGATCAGCGCGATGGAGGCGGCGAAGCGCTTCAGGTCCCAGGTGAAGGGGCCGACGTAGGCTTCGTCGAAGTCGTTGACGTTGAAGATCAGGCGGCCGTTGGCGTCCATGTACGTGCCGAAGTTCTCCGCGTGCAGATCGCCGTGGATCCACACGCGGGACGTGCGCTCGTCCAGGTAGGGACCACCGAGCGTCTTCCCGCCGTCCCGCCCGGCGGCCTCCTCGTCCATGTCGTGGTAGAAGAGGCACGCCGTACCCCGGTAGAAGGCGAAGGCCGAGGCCGCCATCTTCCGGAACTTCACGCGGAACGCGGCGGGGTCGGCGGCCAGCAGCTGGCCGAAGGCGGTGTCGAAGACGGCGAGGATCTCCTCACCGCGGTGCTCGCCGTCGAGCTGCGGGAACGACATCGCTGGGTGCCTCCTGGTGCGAACGTCTCAGGGCGGCAGGTCCGCCCTGGGCCTAACGTGCGGCGGCCCGCGGGAGTGCCCGCGAACCCTCGCCCGAAGGTAGCGGGTCAGGCCTGCGGGTGCCGGTGCCGAGGCATAGACTTCGACGCTGTCCCCCGGACTGTCCGCAGCCTGCCGGACCCCCTTCGACCGACGCCCACCCGTCACCCGACCACCACCCCCCCCGACGAGGCGCTTCGCGCCGCACTCACTCACCTGGAGGCCGCAGCCGTGTCAAAGCCGCCGTTCACGCACCTGCACGTCCACACCCAGTACTCGCTGCTGGACGGTGCCGCGCGGCTGAAGGACATGTTCAACGCCTGCAACGAGATGGGCATGACGCACATCGCCATGTCCGACCACGGCAACCTCCACGGGGCGTACGACTTCTTCCACACCGCCCAGAAGTCCGGAGTGACCCCGATCATCGGGATCGAGGCCTATGTCGCGCCCGAGTCCCGCCGCAACAAGCGCAAGATCCAGTGGGGCCAGCCGCACCAGAAGCGGGACGACGTCTCCGGTTCCGGTGGTTACACCCACAAGACGATGTGGGCGGTGAACTCGACCGGCCTGCACAACCTCTTCCGGCTGTCCTCCGACGCGTACGCCGAGGGCTGGCTGCAGAAGTGGCCCCGGATGGACAAGGAGACCATCGCCCAGTGGTCCGAGGGGATCGTCGCCTCCACCGGCTGCCCCTCCGGCGAGGTCCAGACCCGGCTGCGCCTCGGCCACTTCGACGAGGCACTGAAGGCCGCCGCCGACTACCAGGACATCTTCGGCAAGGACCGCTACTTCCTGGAGCTGATGGACCACGGCATCGAGATCGAGCACCGGGTCCGCGACGGCCTGCTGGAGATCGGCAAGAAGCTCGGCATCCCCCCGCTGGTCACCAACGACTCGCACTACACGTACGCGCACGAGGCGACCGCCCACGACGCGCTGCTGTGCATCCAGACCGGCAAGAACCTCTCCGACCCGGACCGCTTCAAGTTCGACGGCACCGGCTACTACCTGAAGTCCACGGACGAGATGTACGCCATCGACTCCTCGGACGCCTGGCAGGAGGGCTGCGCCAACACCCGTCTGATCGCCGAGATGGTCGACACCACGGGCATGTTCCAAAAGCGCGACCTCATGCCCAAGTTCGACATCCCCGAGGGCTACACCGAGGTCAGCTGGTTCCGCGAGGAAACCCTGCGCGGCATGCACCGCCGCTTCCCGGACGGCATCCCGGACGACCGCATGAAGCAGGTCGAGTACGAGATGGACACCATCATCTCGATGGGCTTCCCGGGCTACTTCCTCGTGGTCGCCGACTTCATCATGTGGGCCAAGAAGCAGGGCATCGCGGTCGGCCCCGGCCGAGGCTCGGCGGCCGGCTCGATCGTCGCCTACGCCCTCGGCATCACCGACCTCGACCCCATCCCGCACGGCCTGATCTTCGAGCGGTTCCTCAACCCCGAGCGCATCTCCATGCCCGATGTCGACATCGACTTCGACGAGCGCCGGCGCGTCGAGGTGATCCGCTACGTGACGGAGAAGTACGGCGCCGACAAGGTCGCCATGATCGGCACGTACGGCACCATCAAGGCCAAGAACGCGATCAAGGACTCCGCGCGCGTGCTGGGCTACCCGTACGCGATGGGCGACCGCATCACCAAGGCCATGCCCGCCGACGTCCTCGGCAAGGGCATCAACCTGGACGGCATCACCAACCCCGAGCACCCCCGCTACTCGGAGGCGGGCGAGGTCCGGGCGATGTACGAGAACGAGCCGGACGTGAAGAAGGTCATCGACACCGCCAAGGGCGTCGAGGGCCTGGTCCGGCAGATGGGCGTGCACGCCGCCGGCGTGATCATGTCCAGCGAGACCATCACCGACCACGTGCCCGTCTGGGTCCGGCACACGGACAAGGTCACCATCACCCAGTGGGACTACCCGAGCTGCGAGTCGCTCGGCCTGCTGAAGATGGACTTCCTGGGCCTGCGCAACCTGACGATCATGGACGACGCCGTCAAGATGGTGAAGTCCAACAAGGGGATCGACATCGATCTCCTGAGCCTCCCGCTCGACGACCCCACGACCTTCGAACTGCTCCAGCGCGGCGACACCCTCGGCGTCTTCCAGTTCGACGGCGGTCCCATGCGCTCCCTGCTCCGGCTGATGAAGCCGGACAACTTCGAAGACATCTCCGCCGTGTCGGCCCTGTACCGCCCGGGCCCCATGGGCATGAACTCCCACACGAACTACGCGCTGCGCAAGAACGGGCAGCAGGAGATCACGCCCATCCACCCCGAGCTGGAGGAGCCGCTCAGGGAGGTCCTGGACGTCACCCACGGCCTGATCGTCTACCAGGAGCAGGTGCAGAAGGCCGCCCAGATCATCGCCGGCTACTCGCTCGGCGAGGCCGACATCCTCCGCCGCGTGATGGGCAAGAAGAAGCCCGAGGAACTGGCGAAGAACTTCGTCCTCTTCCAGGAGGGTGCCCGCAAGAAGGGCTTCAGCGACGAAGCCATCCAGGCCCTGTGGGACGTGCTGGTCCCCTTCGCCGGCTACGCGTTCAACAAGGCGCACTCCGCCGCCTACGGACTCGTCTCCTACTGGACCGCGTACCTGAAGGCGAACCACCCCGCCGAGTACATGGCCGCGCTGCTCACGTCCGTGAAGGACGACAAGGACAAGTCGGCCGTCTACCTCAACGAGTGCCGTCGCATGGGCATCAAGGTGCTCCCGCCGGACGTCAACGAGTCGATGTCCAACTTCGCCGCCCAGGGCGACGACGTGATCCTCTTCGGCCTGTCCGCCGTCCGCAACGTCGGTACGAACGTGGTCGAGTCGATCATCAGGTGCCGCAAGGCCAAGGGGAAGTACGTCTCCTTCCCGGACTACCTCGACAAGGTGGAGGCGGTGGTCTGCAACAAGCGCACCACCGAATCGCTGATCAAGGCCGGCGCCTTCGACGCGATGGGCCACACCCGCAAGGGCCTCACCGCGCACTACGAGCCGATGATCGACAACGTGGTCGCGGTCAAGCGCAAGGAGGCCGAGGGACAGTTCGACCTCTTCGGCGGCATGGGCGAGGCCGAGACCAGCGAGCCGGGCTTCGGGCTCGACGTGGAGTTCTCCACCGACGAGTGGGACAAGACCTATCTGCTCGCCCAGGAGCGGGAGATGCTCGGCCTGTACGTCTCCGACCACCCGCTGTTCGGTCTGGAGCACATCCTGTCCGACAAGGCCGACGCCGGTATCTCCCAGCTGACCGGCGGCGAGCACTCCGACGGCGCGGTCGTCACCATCGGCGGCATCATCTCGGGCCTGCAGCGCAAGATGACCAAGCAGGGCAACGCCTGGGCCATCGCCACCGTCGAGGACCTCGCCGGCTCGATCGAGTGCATGTTCTTCCCCGCGACCTACCAGCTCGTCTCGACGCAACTCGTCGAGGACGCCGTGGTGTTCGTCAAGGGCCGCCTCGACAAGCGCGAGGACATCCCGCGGCTCGTCGCGATGGAGCTGATGGTCCCGGACCTGTCCAACGCGGGCACCAACGCGCCCGTGGTCCTCACCATCCCGGCCACCCGGGTCACCCCGCCGCTGGTCAGCCGCCTCGGAGAAGTCCTCAGTCACCACAAGGGCGACAGCGAGGTCCGGATCAAGCTCCAGGGGCCGACCAAGACGACCGTGCTGCGGCTGGACCGGCACCGGGTGAAGCCCGACCCGGCGCTCTTCGGCGACTTGAAGGTGCTGCTCGGGCCGTCCTGCCTGGCCGGCTGACGCGGGGCTCTCGATGCGCTTGAGGGGCGTACCCGGCATCGGGTACGCCCCTCGTGCAGGTGCGTGAGCTCAACAGCCCGTCACGCGGATGTCAGTTGTGGCCGAAGCTGCGCTTTCGCTTGCCGGACGCCATCTCGCCGGGGGTCACCTCGACCTCGGGCTGGGGCTCCGTCTGCGAGGCGGGGCTGCGGTCGGCCCGCTGGCCACGCTCGGTCGGACGCTGCTGCTTACGGTCACGGTTCTTGTTCTTGGCCATGGTGATGCCTCCTGAGGGGGACTAGGGGCCAGGGCCGGGACCAGATTCACACAGGCCGACAACGATCGCATGTCGGACAATTACCGTGCGTGACAGGGGTGGTCGCCGGGCGATGTGCCGAAACGCCACGCCGAAGATCGAGTTCGGGCCGTTAACCTCCGCGCCGTCGGGCAGACTCGAAGCAAGCCCGAAGCAAACCGCCTGGGAAGAGGGTGAGTCGCGTGGACCGCTGCATCGTCCTGGTGGACGCTGGGTATCTGCTGGGAGCCGCGGCGAGTCTCCTCGCCGGGGAGCCCTCACGGTCCCGCATCACCGTCGACCACACCGCCCTCGTCCAGGGGCTGCGCGAGCGTGCCGAATCCGACACGCAGCAGCCGCTGCTGCGCATCTACTGGTTCGACGGCGCCCCCGACCGCGTTCCGCAGCCCGAGCACCGAAGGCTGCGCGTGATGCCCCGGGTCACCGTCCGGCTCGGCGCGCTGACCCGCAGCGACGGCCGCTGGGCGCAGAAGGGCGTGGACGCCGCGATGCACGCCGAGCTCACCGAACTGGCCCGCAACCGCGCCTGCTCCGACGTCGTCCTCGTCACCGGCGACGGCGATCTGCTGCCCGGCATGATGGCCGCCAAGGAGCACGGCGTCGCCGTCCACCTGTGGGCCGTCCAGGCCGCCGACGGCGACTACAACCAGTCCGAGGACCTGGTCGCCGAGGCCGACGAGCGGCGCGTCCTGGACCGTACGTGGATCACCAAGGCCGTGCGTGCCAAGGACTACTCCGGGGTGTGCGCACCCCAGCCCGCGCCCCGCCCCGAGATCGCCGCGATCCTCTCCGCGCCGCTGCCCGAGTCCGCCCTCGGCGCCGCGACCGAACGGCCCGCCCCGCAGCCCCGGCACCCGGCGGCCGGCACCGGGCGGAACGGCACCGAGGAGCGGCTGCCCGCCGCCAAAGGCGTCCCCACACCCAAAGACCTCGCCGCCCTGCGCGCCCCCGGCCCCCAGCCCGCCCAGCCCCCCGCCTCCGCCACCCTCCGGTGGTCCTCCGACAAGGGCTGGGTCGACCGGCCCACGGCCGAGCCCCCCGAGGCCGCCTCGATGCCGACACTCGCCCAGCTGACCACGGCCGAGCAGCGGTGGGCCGACCGCGAGGAGGACATCACGACCGTCGGCGGCGACCCCTACGAGGTGGGGCAGGTCTTCGCCCGGCGCTGGGTGGAGCGCCTCGGCGACCAGAGCCACCTTCAGAAACTGTCCGGGATGTATCCGCGCATCCCGCACCGCGTCGACGGGGAGCTGCTGCGCTACGCCGCCCGTTTCGGCCTGCTCGCCCACAAGGACGACCAGATCGACGAACGGGACCGGTACGCCATCCGGGCCGGGTTCTGGCGGGAGATCAGCGTGCGCACGGGCGCGGAGCACCCGCCCGTCGACGCCTGAGATCTTTGCCGGCGGATTTCCCGTGCGGACCGACCCGAGAGCGGACCGGGGTCGCCGACCCCGTAGGCTCGTCCTTTGTGAGTAAGCGCGCGGCACAGGCATTTCGGCACGATGGTGACGTCGTGTGCGCGGTCCGCGGGCTGACCAAGACCTATCCGGCGGTACGGGCCCGGCGTGGCGCCCCCGCAACACCCGAGGTCCGCGCCACGGACGACGTGACGCTGGACATCCGCCGCGGCGAGATCTTCGGCCTGCTCGGTCCGAACGGCGCCGGCAAGTCCACCCTCGTACGCCAGCTGACCGGGCTGATGCGGCCCGACCGGGGCAGCGTGGAGATCCTCGGCCACGACATCGTGCGCCACCCCGAACGGGCCGCGCGGATCCTCGCCTACCTCGGGCAGGAGTCGACCGCCCTGGACGAGCTCACCGTCTCCCTCGCCGCCGAGACCACCGGGCGGTTGCGCGGCCTGGACATACGGCGGGCGCGGGCCGAACGGGACGCCGTCCTCGACGAGCTGGGACTCACGCCGCTGGCCGGGCGGCCGCTGAAGAAGCTCTCCGGCGGCCAGCGGCGCCTGGCGTGCTTCGCCGCGGCCCTGGTGGGGGAGCGGCCGCTGCTCGTGCTGGACGAGCCGACCACCGGCATGGACCCGGTGGCGCGCCGGGCCGTGTGGTCCGCCGTCGACCGGCGGCGGGCCGAGCGCGGGACGACCGTGCTGCTCGTCACCCACAACGTCATCGAGGCCGAGACCGTGCTGGACCGGGTGGCCGTCCTCGACCGGGGCCGCGTCATCGCCTGCGACACCCCCGCCGGGCTCAAGGAGCAGGTCGCCGGTGAGGTGCGCGTCGACCTGGTGTGGCGGGACGTGCCTCCGTTGCACGTGCCCGAGGTGGCCGCGCTGCGGGACCGTGCCGTGGAGTCGGGCCGCCGCTGGACGCTGCGGCTCGGGCCCGAGGAGGCCCGGGCGGTCGTCGCGACCGTCACCGGCGGGGCCGCCTTCGCCGCCCTGGACGACTTCACGCTGGCCACGCCGAGCCTGGAGGACGTGTACCTGGCCCTCGGCGGTGCCGTGCAGCAGGGGCTGGTGAAGGTGTGAGCACACCGGCCGCCGCATCCGTATCGAACAGGCGACTGCCGCAGTGGACCCGAGCGAAGGGGAGCAGCGCGACGTGAGTGTCGTACCCGCCGATGTCCTGCCGGGCAGTGCCCTGGCCGTGGACGAGCCCGCCGTGTGCGCGGCCGAGCTCGGACCCCGGGCGCGGCTGTGGCCGTCGCTGGCGGCCGTGTACCGGGCCCAGCTGTCGCGGGCGAGGGTGGCGCGGATCCCGCTGCTGTTCGTGGCGACCTTCCAGTCGATCGGGATCATGATCCTGATGCGCGGGGTCGTGGACGACGGGGCGGAGGCGCAGGCCGTCGTCGCCGGGTCGTCGGTCCTGGTGGTCGCCTTTGTCGCGCTGAACCTGCTCGCGCAGTACTTCGGGCAGCTGCGGGCCAGCGGCGGACTCGACCACTACGCGACGCTGCCGGTGCCGCCGGCGGCCGTGGTGCTGGGCGCGGCGGGCGCGTACGCCTCGTTCACGGTGCCCGGGACCGTCGTGACGGCCGTCTTCGGCTGCGTGCTGTTCGGGCTGCCGATGGCCCATCTGTGGATCCTCCTGGCCGTGATCCCGCTCGCGGGTGCGGCGCTCGCCGGGCTCGGGGCGGCGCTGGGGCTGCTCGCGCCCCGGCCGGAGCTGGCCACGCTGCTCGGGCAGCTGGGCATGTCTGCGGCGCTGCTGCTGGGCGTGCTGCCCGCGGACCGGATGCCGGAGGTCGTGCGCTTCACCCGGGACCTGCTGCCCTCGACGTACGGCGTCGAGGCCTTCGCGCGGACGTTCGGGCCGCGCCCCGACTGGGCGTTCGTCCTCGGTGACCTCGCCGTGTGCGCGGTCGTGGGCGTCGTCTCGCTGGCCGTGGCGACGTGGGCCTACCGTCGGGCGGCCGTGCGGTGAGCACGCAGGGGTCGTCCGGTGACGCGGCACACAAGCGGGCCTGGCACGATGGCAGGGTGACCGCACCACTGACTCCGCCCCCGCCGCCGCACGACCATTCCGCACAGGGTCCGTGGCAGCCGCCGGCCGCCGGGCCGCAGGCTCCCGGGTCGCAGCACGCCGGGTACGCCGGGCACGGCTGGTACGGACAGGACGGCCCCGGGATGAAGACGGAACTGCGGGAGGCCGCCGTGATCGCGGTGGCCGTGGCGCTCGGCGGGGTGCTGCTCGGAGTGCTGTGGTGGTGGCTCGCGCCGCACGTGCCGCTGGTCGGTAACGTGGTGGAGAAGAACTGGGTCGTCTACTTCAAGGACACCGAGGGCGAGCAGGCCATCGGGGTCGACGGCACGTTCACGCTGCTCGGGCTGGGCTTCGGCGTCGTGAGCGCGCTGGTCGTCTTTCTGCTGCGGCGGCGCGGGGGCGTGCCGCTCGTGGTGGGGCTCGCCCTCGGCGGGCTGCTCGGTTCGTTGCTCGCCTGGCGGATCGGCGTGTGGCTCGGACCCGAGCAGGACGTGATCGCGCAGGCACGGGAAGTGGGCCGGGGGGTGACGTTCTCCGCGCCGTTGAAGCTGGGCGCGAAGGGGGCGCTGCTGGCCTGGCCACTGGCCGCGCTGGTGCTGCATCTCGGGCTCATGGGGCTGTTCGGGCCCCGGGACCCGGAGCCCGAGTTCGCGGCCGGGCCGTCTGCGGAATCGCCCGCCCCTAGCGGCCGATAGGAGCGAGCACCGCCTCCGTCAGCTTGCGCAGGTCCTCCGGGGCGAGCTCCACCTCCAGGCCCCTCCTGCCCGCCGACACGCAGATCGTCGCGTGCGCCGACGCCGAGGCGTCGAGGACCGTCGGCAGCTTCTTGCGCTGGCCGAGGGGCGAGATGCCGCCCCGGACATAGCCGGTCGTGCGTTCCGCCAGGGTCGGGTCGGCCATCGAGGCGCGCTTGCCGCCGACCGCCGCGGCGAGGGCCTTCAGGTCCAGCTGGCCCGCCACCGGGACCACCGCGACCGTCAGGGTGCCGTCGACGTCCGCGACCAGGGTCTTGAAGACACGGTCCGGGGAGACGCCCGTCGCCTCGGCCGCCTCCTCGCCGTAGCTGGGGTGCGCGGGGTCGTGGTCGTAGGCGTGGACCGTGTAGGCCGTGCCCGCCGCCGCGAGGGCCACCGTCGCGGGGGTGCCGCCCGCCTGTTGCTGCTTCTTCGACTTCTTCGCCATGCCGATCCGCTCAGTTGAGGCTCATCGGGCCGCGCGTCAGATCCGACGCCGGCAACGACGGCAGACTACGGATGATCGCCGTCTCCGAGCGCAGGAGTTTCAGCTCGTCGCGCAGGCGGGACGCCGTGTCGGGGGCTTGGAGCAGGCGCTGCTTGGTCGGGGTGTCCAGCATCATCGCCGCCGCCACCAGGTACGACACCACGCCCGGCTCGTCGGGCAGGTCGGCTCCGGTCGCGAGCGAGCGTTCCCGCGCCCCGGCCAGCCGCTTCTGGTACTGGCGGAAGGACCGCAGCACCCCCTCGGCCAGTGGCGCGGCCTCGTCTCCGGGCTCCTCCGCCAGCGGCTCCAGCTCGGCCGTCAGGAAGGGCCCGGACACCTCGACGGACAGCAGCTTCACCCGGGTGGTGCCGGTCGCCAGCACCTCGAAGGAGCCGTCGGTGCGCTCCCGGATCGTCGCCGCGTCCGCGATGCAGCCCACCTTGTGGAACGCCGTGGCCGGGTGCGTGCCGAAACCGGCCGCCGGTCCCCGCTCGGGCACGGCCGTGGGGTCGGGCATGCCGGGCGCGGTCGGGGCCACCTCGTGGCCGTCCCGGATCGCCACGACGGCGAATCGGCGCGGCTCGTCCTCCGGCGTCTTCAGCAGTTCGCGCATCATGGCGCGATACCGCTCCTCGAAGACGTTGAGAGGGAGCACGAGCCCCGGGAACAGCACCGAGTTCAGGGGGAAGAGGGGGAGCCGGACGGTGGTCACGACGCAAAAGCCTAATGGTCGCCGGGACGGACCCGTCCGCCCCGTTCACTCCGTGGATGCCAGGACGGGGTCGCGGCCGCCGCGGCCCGGATGTCGTCGCGTACCCGCAGGAAGTGGCCGAGCGGGTCGTCCGACACCCGGTCCCAGGGGAACGAGGTGGCGTACGGGCCGTTCAGGCGCAACTGTTCGGTGGCGTCCTGCCAGCGCTCCAGGCGCACCAGAACGAAGATCAGCAGGTTCCGCATCCGGGCCGGCCAGGGATCGGCCGCCGGCAGCCGCGGGGACAGCGCGATCGCCCGGTCCACGGCCGCGTCCAGCCGCTCACGGGACACCTCGGGCCCGCAGCCGTCGGTCAGGTAGCCGAAGGCGGCCCGCAGCGGGAGCGCCTGGACGAGCGCGCCCGGGGGAGCGTCCTGGGCGGCCCGGTCGGCGAAGTCGAAGCACTCGTGGTGCGAACCGTGCCAGTAGGTGGCCAGGTAACGCAGCGCCGCAACATGACAGCCGTAGTGGTGCGGGGCACGGCGTACGGCCGCCTCCCACAGCTGTTCGAAGTACGTGTGCCCGGCCTGGGCGCCCCGGGCGTGGTCGAGCGCGAGCCGCCACGGCACCGGGTCCCGCTGGTCGCCCCGGGCCGCGGCCGTGATCAGCGCACTCACCTCACGCAGCAGCTCGGCCCGGGCCGGTGACCGCCAGGCGCGGTCCACCGCCAGCTGGGCCCCGACCAGCAGGGCGTCGGGGTCCTGCGGGGCGATGGCGAGCCAGGCGTCCAGCCACTCGGGCCGTGAGCGCGCGAAGGCGGCCAGCCGGGTGACGTACCGGTCGCGCCGTTCCCATTCGGAGGCCGCGCGGGTGGCCAGGAGCAGACCGGCGGCCGGCCCGTGGTCGCCACGGGCGGCGGCGACCAGCGCCGGACTCAGCCGGGCGTCCGGCGCGTCGAGCAGCACCTCGTCGTCGGTGCGGGGCTCGCCGACGACGACGTGGGGGGAGGTCCTTGCCATCCGGCTCGGGCGGATGAACGGGAGCTGCATTGCCATGGTGCCGACCATTGAAAGTCCGGTGGTCATCGTGGCGCCAGACCGTTCATTGAACCTGCGGAAAGTTGTACGCCCGATGGTCAAGAGAGCGTAAAGGTGTGACAGTTCAACAACATTGGTCACAGCAGCATCATCAGTTGCGCCTCAGCAGCCGGGTCGCCCCCGCCGCCACCGTCGTCGCCAGGACCCAGCCCAGCAGGATCATCGCCGTTGCCAGCCACTGCCAGGCCCCGCGCAACTGCCAGAAGCCCACCTGCCCGAGGTCGATGACCGGCAGCAGCAGATCGAGGGTGAAGAGCGAGGGATTCCACTCCGGATGCTCGCCCCTCTTCATCGGCGGATGTCCGGCCTGACCGAAGGTGAGCGAGCCCGCCGCCCACAGCACCGCCATCCACACCGCGGCCCGGCCCGGCCGGTACCCGTAGGCGACCGTCCAGTCCTGCGCGTACCCCCACAGCTTGGCCGCTATCGGCAGGCTCGCGCGATGCCGGCGCTGCTTGGCGAGCAGCACCTCGCGGGCGTCCTCGTCCTCCCCGCCGCCCCGCAGCACGGCCGCGAGTCGCTCGTACGGCTCCGGGTTGTACTCGGCGGTCGCCGCCGCCACCCAGTCCAGCCGCTCGGCCAGCGGGAACGGTCCGCGCGGCACGAGGTTCTCGTAGGCGAAGCCGCCCATGTGCAGCCGGCCGGGGCCCGGCCAGGCGTCCGCCCGGTCCATCAGGTTGATGACCTTCGCCCCGGACAGCACCACCCGCCCGCGAACCGGCTGCTCCCCGAGAAACCGCAGCTCGGGAGTCTGCAGCCGGCGCAGCGACAGCTCCTGGTCGTCGGTGAGGGTGAACCGGGCCTGCTCGAAGTCGACGGCGTCGCCGAACCGCCCGTCGTCCAGCCGCATCCCGCCCTCGCACTCGAAGCGCTGGATCCGCGTCCCCTGGGCCGGAGTCATGCCGCTCATCGCCTGGGCGCCGACCCCCGCCGGGGTGAGGTACAGGCTGCGCTCCACGGTCAGCTGCGGGGCGTTCAGCGCGAGCCGGGCGTACGGGTTGGCCAGGCGTGCGCCGCGCAGGCTCAGGGAGACGCCGACGGTGGCCGCGCGCAGGCTCAGCTCGCCGTGCGACTCCAGCAGCTCGGCCTGTAAGTCCTGGCCGACGGTCAGGCCGTCCGCGGCGATCGACCGGCCGCTGCGGTCCCGGTGCACGATCGCCTGGTTCAGCATCAGGTCCGTGCCGATCTGCGCGTCCGTGAGCCGGATGCCGTGGTGGAAGCGGCAGCGCGGCAGATGCAGATCACCCTCGGTCTGCACCCGGGCCGCCTCGAGCCGCGGCACCGAGCAGTCCACCATCCGCAGGGTCGTGAAGCGGGCCTCCGGGAGCAGCACGTCCCGCTCGAACCGGCACCGGCGCATCTCGACGTACGGCACCACCGTACCGCCGGCGAGGTCCAGCGAGCCGCTGACCTGCACGCCGACGAGTTTCAACGAGGACACGCGGCCGGCCAGGGCGGGCGGGCCGTCCAGGAGCAGCCAGCACACGATCCGGGCCCGCACGGTCCGCTCCCCGCCCCACGGATGTCCGCCGTGCGGGTCGTCCGCCACGGCGTCGCCGCTGCTCAGGTCGTACACGGTCCCGTTGCGGAAGGCCTGCCACATGCCGGCCTCGGCCGCGGTCAGGTCATCGGGCGGATCCCCGGCACGGGCGCCGGCCCCCTCGGTCACAGCTCTTCCCTCCTCCCCGGGTACTCACCGGTCGGTTCCTTCGTGCCACTGTGATGCCCGCTGTGTGACGCCCCGAAAGCAGGAGGTGAAGGGGATCTTCCGCCTTTCGGGGGCTTCTGTATCAGCCATTGATACGCGCGGACGGCGCCTCACCCGGGTCTGAGAGAATTGAGCACGTGATCTCCCGAATCGACCTGCGCGGCGACGCCCTTCCCGAGGGCCCCGCCCTGCGTGACCTGCTGCCCCGAGCCGACTTCGACGTAGCGGCCGCCCTGGAGAAGGTGCGTCCCCTCTGCGAGGACGTGCATCATCGGGGCGACGCGGCGCTGATCGACGCCGCCGAGCGGTTCGACGGGGTCCGGCTCGACCAGGTGCGGGTGCCGGCCGCCGCGCTCACCCGCGCGCTCCAGGAGCTCGACCCGGCCGTGCGCGCGGCCCTGGAGGAATCCATCCGCCGCGCCCGTACCGTCCACCGCGAGCAGCGCCGCTCCACGCACACCACGCAGGTCGTGCCCGGCGGCAGCGTCACCGAGAAGTGGGTTCCCGTCGACCGCGTGGGGCTGTACGCGCCCGGCGGCCGGTCCGTGTACCCGTCCTCCGTGATCATGAACGTGGTGCCCGCGCAGGAGGCCGGCGTCGAGTCCATCGCGCTCGCCTCGCCCGCCCAGTCCGACTTCGGCGGCCTGCCGCACCCGACGATCCTCGCCGCCTGCGCACTGCTCGGCGTCGACGAGGTGTACGCGGCCGGCGGTGCCACCGCCGTCGCGATGTTCGCCCACGGCACCGAGTCCTGCCCGCCCGCGAACATGGTCACCGGCCCCGGCAACATCTGGGTCGCCGCCGCCAAGCGCTACTTCACCGGCAAGATCGGCATCGACGCCGAGGCCGGCCCGACCGAGATCGCCGTCCTCGCCGACGACACGGCCGACCCGGTGCACGTCGCCTCCGACCTGATCAGCCAGGCCGAGCACGACCCGCTGGCCGCCGCCGTCCTGGTCACGGACTCCGTCCGGCTCGCCGACGCCGTCGAGAAGGAGCTGGAGCCGCAGGTCGCGGCCACCCGGCACATCGACGACCGGATCGTCCCGGCCCTGTCCGGCCGGCAGTCCGCGATCGTCCTGGTCGACGGCATCGACGAGGGCCTGAGGGTGGTCGACGCGTACGGCGCCGAGCACCTGGAGATCCAGACGGCGGACGCCGCCGCCGTGGCCGACCGTGTCCGGAACGCCGGTGCGATCTTCGTCGGCCCCTGGGCCCCGGTCTCCCTCGGCGACTACGCGGCCGGCTCCAATCACGTCCTGCCCACCGGCGGCTGCGCCTGCCACTCCTCCGGCCTGTCCGTCCAGTCCTTCCTGCGCGGCATCCACATCGTCGACTACACGCAGGACGCACTGGCCGAGGTCGCGCACCACGTGGTGACGCTGGCGGAGGCGGAGGACCTGCCGGCCCACGGTGCGGCGGTCAAGGCCCGGTTCGGTTGGAAGGTACCCGGAAGCAAGTGACAGGCATCGACGATCTCCCCGTACGGGACGAGCTGCGCGGCAAGTCCCCTTACGGCGCGCCCCAGCTGGACGTTCCCGTTCGGCTGAACACCAACGAGAACCCCTATCCGCTGCCCGAACCGCTGGTCGAACGGATCGCCGAGCGCGTCCGTGAGGCGGCCCGCACCCTCAACCGCTACCCCGACCGGGACGCGGTCGAGCTGCGCACGCGGCTGGCCGAGTACCTGACGGGCACCTCCGGCCACGAGGTCGGCGTGGCCAACGTCTGGGCGGCCAACGGCTCCAACGAGGTCATCCAGCAGTTGCTGCAGACCTTCGGCGGACCGGGCCGCACCGCCCTCGGCTTCGAGCCGTCGTACTCGATGCACGGCCTCATCTCGCGCGGCACCGGCACCGGCTGGATCTCCGGCCCCCGCAACGACGACTTCACGATCGACCTGACGGCGGCGGAGAAGGCCATCGCCGAGCACCGGCCGGACGTCGTCTTCGTCACCACCCCCAACAACCCCACGGGCACCGCCGTTCCGCCCGAGACGGTCCTCGCGCTGTACGAGGCCGCCCAGGCGGCGAAACCGTCGATGGTCGTGATCGACGAGGCGTACATCGAGTTCAGCCACGGCGACTCACTGCTGCCGCTGCTGGAGGGACGCCCGAACCTGGTCGTCTCCCGCACGATGTCGAAGGCGTTCGGCGCGGCGGGCCTGCGCCTCGGCTACCTCGCCGCGCACCCCGCCGTCGTCGACGCCGTCCAGCTGGTCCGGCTGCCCTACCACCTGTCGGCCGTCACCCAGGCGACCGCCCTGGCCGCCCTGGAGCACACCGACACGCTGCTGGGCTACGTCGAGCAGCTCAAGACCGAACGGGACCGCCTGGTCACCGAACTGCTCGCGATCGGCTACGAGGTGACCGCCTCGGACGCCAACTTCGTGCAGTTCGGCCTGTTCGAGGACTCCCACGAGACCTGGCGGAAGATCCTCGACCGGGGCGTCCTGGTCCGGGACAACGGCGTACCCGGCTGGCTCCGGGTCACCGCCGGAACCCCCGAAGAGAACGACGCGTTCCTCGACGCGGTCCGTGAACTGAAGAAGGAGCAGGAGCTATGAGCCGCGTAGGACGCGTCGAACGGACCACCAAGGAGACGTCCGTCCTCGTCGAGATCGACCTCGACGGCACGGGCAAGACGGAGATCTCCACCGGCGTCGGCTTCTACGACCACATGCTCGACCAGCTCGGCCGGCACGGTCTGTTCGACCTGACCGTGAAGACCGAAGGTGATCTGCACATCGACTCGCACCACACGATCGAGGACACCGCCCTCGCCCTCGGCGCCGCCTTCAAGCAGGCCCTCGGCGACAAGGTGGGCATCTACCGCTTCGGCAACTGCACGGTCCCGCTGGACGAGTCCCTCGCCCAGGTCACCGTCGACCTCTCCGGCCGCCCGTACCTCGTGCACACCGAGCCCGAGAAGATGGCGCCGATGATCGGCGAGTACGACACCACCATGACCCGGCACATCCTGGAGTCCTTCGTGGCCCAGGCACAGATCGCGCTGCACGTGCACGTGCCCTACGGGCGCAACGCGCACCACATCGTGGAGTGCCAGTTCAAGGCGCTCGCCCGGGCCCTGCGTTACGCGTCCGAGCGCGACCCGCGCGCGGCCGGCATCCTCCCCTCCACGAAGGGCGCCCTGTGAACGGCATCTCGACCCTGCTGATCGTCGTCGGCCTCTTCCTCGCCGGCGGGATCTACTCCTTCGTCAAGCAGAAGATGCCCAAGGGTCTGATCGTCCTGCTGTCCATCGGCGCCGCGATGTGTCTGGCGGCCGGTGTGGTGAGGCTGGAGGTGTGGAATTGAGCGCCCCGCGGAAGAAGGTCGTCGTCTTCGACTACGGATTCGGCAACGTCCGGTCCGCCGAGCGTGCCCTCGCCCGCGCCGGGGCCGACGTGGAGATCACGCGTGACTACGACAAGGCCCTGAACGCCGACGGCCTGCTGGTGCCCGGCGTCGGCGCCTTCGCCTCCTGCATGACGGGCCTGCGCGAGGCGCGCGGCGACTGGATCGTCGACCGTCGGCTGTCCGGCGGCCGCCCGGTCATGGGCATCTGCGTCGGCATGCAGATCCTCTTCGCGCGCGGTATCGAGCACGGCGTGGAGAGCGAGGGCCTCGACGAGTGGCCCGGCTCGGTCGAGCCGCTCCAGGCCGAGATCGTGCCCCACATGGGCTGGAACACCGTCGAGGCGGCGCCCGGTTCGCAGCTGTTCGCAGGCCTGGACGCGGACGCCCGCTTCTACTTCGTGCACTCCTACGCCGTCCACGACTGGTCGCTGGAAACGCACAACCCCGCGATGACGGCCCCCAAGGTCACCTGGTCCACGCACGGCAAGCCGTTCGTCGCGGCCGTCGAGAACGGCGCCCTGTGGGCCACGCAGTTCCACCCCGAGAAGTCCGGCGACGCCGGAGCCCAGCTCCTCACCAACTGGATCGGAACACTGTGAGCAAGCTCGAACTCCTCCCCGCCGTCGACGTCCGCGACGGCCAGGCCGTCCGTCTGGTGCACGGCGAGTCCGGCACGGAGACCTCCTACGGCTCCCCGCTGGAAGCCGCCCTCGCCTGGCAGCGCTCCGGCGCCGAGTGGCTGCACCTGGTCGACCTGGACGCCGCGTTCGGCACGGGGAACAACCGCGAGCTGATCGCCGAGGTCGCCCGGGCCATGGACATCAAGGTGGAGCTGTCCGGCGGCATCCGCGACGACGACACCCTCGCCGCCGCCCTCGCCACCGGCTGCAAGCGCGTCAACCTCGGCACGGCCGCCCTGGAGACCCCGGAGTGGGTCGCCAAGGTCATCGCCGAGCACGGCGACAAGATCGCGGTGGGTCTCGACGTCCGCGGCACGACCCTGCGCGGCCGCGGCTGGACCCGCGACGGCGGCGACCTCTACGAGACGCTGGAGCGCCTCGACAAGGAGGGCTGCGCGCGGTACGTCGTCACCGACATCGCCAAGGACGGCACCCTCCAGGGCCCCAACCTGGAACTGCTGCGCAACGTGTGCGCCGCCACCGACCGCCCGGTCGTGGCCTCCGGCGGGGTCTCCTCGCTCGACGACCTGCGGGCCATCGCCGACCTCGTCCCGATCGGTGTCGAGGGGGCCATCGTCGGGAAGGCGCTGTACGCGAAGGCGTTCACCCTGGAAGAGGCCTTGGAGGCTGTGTCGTCATGACCGTGCGGCGTGTGCAGAGCGGAAGTCCCTGGGAAGAGTCCTTCGGTTTTGCACGCGCCGTCGCCGCGGGCGACCGCGTGCTGGTCGCGGGCACGACCGCGTTCAAGGGCGACGTGCTCTACGGGGAGGGCGACCCGTACGAGCAGGCCAAGGTCGCCTTCACCACCGCCCTGGAGGCGATCGCCGAGTTCGGGCTCACACCCGAGTCCGTGATCCGCACCCGGGTGTGCCTGGCACACGCCCGGGACGTCGACGCCGTGGGCCGGGCGCACAAGGAGATGTTCGACGCCGTACGCCCGGTCACGACCCTGCTGATCGTGCAGGGCTTCATGGACTCCCGGGTCCTGGTGTCGGTGGAAGTGGAAGCATTCAGAGGGACACCCTCACAGGAACACTAAGAGGAGCAGGATTCATGACCCTGGCGGTCCGAGTCATCCCCTGCCTGGACGTGGACAACGGCCGGGTCGTCAAGGGCGTCAACTTCCAGAACCTGCGCGACGCGGGCGACCCCGTCGAGATGGCCAAGGTGTACGACGCCGAGGGCGCCGACGAGCTGACGTTCCTGGACATCACCGCCTCGTCGGGCAACCGCGAGACCACGTACGACGTCGTGCGCCGCACGGCCGAGCAGGTGTTCATCCCCCTCACGGTCGGCGGCGGTGTCCGCACCGCCGAGGACGTGGACAAGCTGCTGCGGGCCGGCGCGGACAAGGTCGGCGTCAACACGGCCGCCATCGCCCGCCCGGAGCTGATCCGCGAGATCGCAGAGCGCTTCGGCCGCCAGGTCCTGGTCCTGTCGGTGGACGCCCGCCGCACCGAGTCGGGCTCCTTCGAGGTGACCACCCACGGCGGCCGTCGAGGCACCGGCATCGACGCCGTGGAGTGGGCGCACCGGGCCGCGGAACTCGGCGCGGGCGAGATCCTGCTCAACTCGATGGACGCGGACGGCACCAAGGACGGCTACGACCTGGAGATGATCCGGGCCGTCCGGGGGCACGTCACGGTCCCGGTCATCGCCTCGGGCGGCGCGGGCAGGCTGACCGACTTCCCCCCGGCCGTCGAGGCGGGCGCGGACGCGGTCCTGGCCGCGTCGGTGTTCCACTTCGGCGACCTGCGCATCGGCCAGGTCAAGGAGACGCTGCGGGAGGCGGGGCACGCGGTGCGGTGACGTCCCCGTCTGCTGAGAACCCCGGCCGCGCCTGCGGCCGGGGCCTTGTCAGATCCCGAGCTGCTTAGTCTCGTGCAGCTTCGCGATCGCGTTCTCGTCCCCGTCCAGGCCGACCTTGGCCGCGCTCTGGCGGCCGTAGCAGAACAGGACCAGTTCGGACGGCTCGCCGGTCACCGTGACCACCGGGGTGCCACGGTGGGCGACCGCCGTCTGACCGTCGGGGCGGCGCAGGACCAGGCCCGTCGGCACGCCGCGGCCCATCAGGCGGGCCGTGCGCTCCAGGCGGGACCACAGGGCGTCCTGGAAGACCGGGTCCAGGTCGCGGGGCGACCAGTCGGGCTGGGCGCGGCGGACGTCCTCGGTGTGGACGTAGAACTCGATGATGTTCGACGCCTCGTCGACCGGCTTGAGGGAGAAGGGCGAGAAGCGCGGCGGGCCGGTACGGATCAGCTGGATCAGCTCGTCGTACGGCTTGGCGGTGTACTCCGCCATCACCTTGTCCAGACGCGGCGCGAGCTGCTTGATCAGTATCCCGCCCGCGGCGTCCGGGCGGCGCTCGCGCACCACGACGTGCGCGGCGAGATCCCGGGTCGTCCAGCCCTCGCACAGGGTGGGCGCGTCCGGGCCCGCGGTCTCCAACAGGTCGGCGAGGAGAAGTCGTTCACGCTTGGCATGGGTCGACATGCGGTCCAGCCTACGGCCGACCCCCCGATCAGCCCAGCAGACGTGCCGTTCCCCGCCGGCAGGCGTTCCGCCCAGTGGACACTCCACCTGGCCTGTCAGTGGCGCGCGGCACAATGGTCGACATGACCAGTACGCCCGCCCGTCGCCCGGCCACCGCCCCGCACGGAGGCGCTTCGCGCCACGGTGCTCCCTCCAGTGGCCTCGCCCCGGAGATCGCCGCGCGCCTCAAGCGCAGTGCCGACGGCCTTCTGCCCGCCATCGCCCAGCAGTACGACACCGGCGAGGTGCTCATGCTCGGCTGGATGGACGACGAGGCGCTGCATCGCACCCTGACCACCGGCCGGTGCACCTACTGGTCGCGCAGCCGCCGGGAGTACTGGGTCAAGGGCGACACCTCCGGCCACTTCCAGTGGGTGAAGTCCGTCGCCCTGGACTGCGACGCGGACACCGTGCTCGTCAAGGTCGACCAGGTCGGTGCCGCCTGTCACACCGGCGCCCGCACCTGCTTCGACGAGGACGTGCTCCTCGAGGACGGCGGCTCCGCCCGCCCCGCCCCGGATCAGTAAGGTCAGCGGCCATGGACCTCGAGACCTTCCGCCAGCTCGCCACCGACCGGCGGGTCATCCCCCTCACCCGCAAACTCCTCGCCGACGGCGACACCCCGGTCGCGCTCTACCGCAAGCTCGCCGCCGAGCGCCCCGGCACCTTCCTCCTGGAGTCCGCGGAGAACGGCCGCTCCTGGTCCCGGTACTCCTTCGTGGGGGTGCGGTCGGCGGCCACGCTGACCGCACGCGACGGGCAGGCCCACTGGCTCGGCGCCCCGCCCGCCGGGGTTCCCACGGACGGCGACCCCCTCGCCGCCCTGCGCGCCACCATCGAGGCCCTGCACACCCCCCACCAGGACGGCATGCCGCCCTTCACCGGCGGCATGGTCGGCTACCTCGGCTACGACATCGTCCGCCGCCTGGAGAAGATCGGCCCCGGCGAGCGCGACGACCTGAAGCTGCCCGAGCTGACCATGCTCCTCACCAGCGACCTGGCCGTCATGGACCACTGGGAGGGCTCGGTCCTGCTGATCGCCAACGCGATCAACCACAACGACCTGGAGACGGGCGTCGAGGAGGCCCATGCCGACGCCGTGGCCCGCCTCGACGCCATGGAGGCCGATCTCTCCCGCCCGGTCGCCCAGCCCCCGGCCGCGCTCCCGCCCTCCGAGCTCCCCGAGTACACCGCGCTGTGGGGCGGCCCCGACTTCCAGGTGGCCGTCGAGGACATCAAGGAGCGCATCCGGGCGGGTGAGGCCTTCCAGGTGGTCCCCTCCCAGCGCTTCGAGACGCCGTGCACGGCGAGCGCGCTGGACGTCTACCGGGTGCTGCGGGCCACCAACCCGTCCCCCTACATGTACCTGTTCCGATTCGACGGCTTCGACGTCGTCGGCTCGTCCCCCGAGGCCTTGGTCAAGGTCGAGGACGGCCGGGCCATGGTCCACCCCATCGCCGGCACCCGCTGGCGCGGCGCCACCCCGCAGGAGGACCAGGCCCTCGCCGAGGAACTGCTCGCCGACCCCAAGGAACGCGCCGAGCACCTCATGCTCGTCGACCTCGGCCGCAACGACCTGGGGCGGGTCTGCGAGCCCGGCTCGGTCGAGGTCGTCGACTTCATGTCCGTCGAGCGGTACTCGCACGTGATGCACATCGTCTCGACGGTGACGGGCCGCGTCGCCCGGGGCCGCACCGCCTTCGACGTCCTCACCGCCTGCTTCCCGGCCGGCACCCTCTCCGGCGCCCCCAAGCCGCGCGCCATGCAGATCATCGACGAACTCGAACCGTCCCGGCGTGGCCTGTACGGCGGCTGCGTCGGCTACCTCGACTTCGCCGGCGACTCCGACACCGCCATCGCCATCCGCACGGCCCTCCTGCGCGACGGCACCGCGTACGTGCAGGCCGGGGCGGGCATCGTCGCCGACTCCGACCCGGTCGCCGAGGACACCGAGTGCCGCAACAAGGCGGCCGCGGTCCTGCGGGCCGTGCACACCGCGAACCGGCTCGGAAAGGCCTGAGATGAACCCCGGGTGACGGTTCGCCCGGGGTTCAGGCGATAGTGGGGTGCGTGACTGCTGTACCGCACCCCCGTTCCGAAGCCCCCGGATCCGCCCGGGCCGGCCGCCTGAGCCTCGCCGTCGCGCTGCTGAGCGGCGCGCTCGGCGCGGCCGTGGCGCTGCTCGCCACCCGGCAGCAATGGTCGCAGGGCACCGCGACGGTGGCCGGTGGCGCCTTCCCCCTGACCGCCAAGGGCAGCGACGTCACGGGTGTTCCCGCGGCGCTCGCCATAGTGGGCCTCGCGGCGCTCGTCGCCGTCTTCGCCGTCCGCCGCGCCGGCCGCTACGTCGTCGCCGGGCTGCTGGCGCTCTCCGGCGCCGGCATCGTCGTCGCGGCCCTGCTCGGCGCCTCCGACAGCTCCGCGCTCGACGAGCGGGCCGCCCAGGCCTCCGGCGACACCTCGGCCTCCGTCGACGCCCTCGGCCACACCGCGTGGCCGTACGTCGCGGTCGTCGGCGGCGTGCTGATCCTCCTGGCCGGACTGCTCGCCCTGCGCTACGGACGGCTGTGGCCCGCCATGTCCGGCCGCTACGAGCGCGGCACGCCCCAGCCGCGCCGCAAGGTCCCCGCCGTCGACCCCGACCGGCCCGAGGACCTGTGGAAGGCACTCGACCGTGGCGAGGACCCGACCGGGGCCTGAGCCCACACGGGGGACGGGAGGCACCCCCGCTCACCCCGCGGGCGCGCGTGCGCGACAATGGCCCCGAGCGTCCTGCTCAGACACGCACACAGCAACGAGGAGCAAGCAATGGCGGGCAGCAGCCACGGTCACACCCCGGCCGCCTGGACCGGTGTCATCATCGCCTTCATCGGTTTCTGCGTCGCGGGCGCGTTCATGGTGATGGACCAGCCGCTGGGCTTCTGGGCGGGCATGGTGGTCGTGCTGCTCGGCGGTGTCGTCGGCGGCATCATGCGGATGATGGGCCTGGGCCAGCCCAAGGAGGCCCAGCAGCCGCACCGCACCACGGGCGACCGCGAGCCGGCCGGCGCCGGGAGCTGACCCCCGCGGCACGATCCGCGGAGCACGTCCTCACGGAGGGGCGGCCGGCACACGGGTGCCGGAACCGCCCCTCACGCGTGTGCGGGGCACAATGCATACCGTGAACGCCGAGAGCCGAGGGGTGACGTCCAGCGTCCCGGGCCGGCTGGCCGTCCCCGCCGGGGTGCTCGCGGCCGTCGCCGTCGCCTTCGCCTACGTGGGCGCCGTGGACCCGAACGAACCCGGCCACTACCCCGCATGCCCGCTGCTGCGCTACACCGGCCTCTACTGCCCCGGCTGCGGCGGACTGCGCAGCGCGCACGCCTTCGTCCACGGGGACGTCCTGGCGGCGCTGCACGCCAACGCGCTCGCGACCGTCGGCTATCTGGCCTTCGCCGCGCTGTGGACCGTATGGGTGGTGCACGCGGCCCGGGGCCGCCCGCTGCGGATCGACCCCCGCCCCGGGCTGGTGTGGAGCCTCGGGGCGTTGCTGCTGGTCTTCACCGTTGTCCGGAACCTGCCCTTGGGTGGCTGGCTCCATCCTTGATCAACGGGCGAATGTCCAGGTAGTGGGACCGGCGTCAACCGGATGTGAGGCCTACGCCCGGCTGCGGATACCATCGCAGTGACCATCGGTTTTCGATCGGTCGCTGGAACTGTCAAGAGTCTGGAAGGGGGCCGCTCGCGTGAGTGTGCTCGACGAGATCATCGACGGAGTCCGTGCCGACCTCGCGGAGCGGCAGGCGCGCGTCAGCCTCGACGAGCTCAAGGAGCGCGCGGCGAAGGCTCCCGCGGCCAAGGACGGCGCGGCCGCACTGCGCGGCGACGGTGTCAAGGTCATCTGCGAGGTCAAGCGCTCCAGCCCGTCCAAGGGCGCGCTGGCCGCGATCGCCGACCCGGCCGGACTCGCCGCCGACTACGAGGCGGGCGGCGCGGCCGTCATCTCCGTCCTCACCGAGGAGCGCCGCTTCGGCGGTTCGCTCGCCGACCTCGAGGCGGTCCGCGCCCGGGTGGACATCCCCGTACTGCGCAAGGACTTCGTCGTCACGTCGTACCAGCTGTGGGAGGCCCGCGCCTACGGCGCCGACGTCGTGCTGCTGATCGTCGCCGCCCTGGACCAGCCCGCCCTGGAGTCCCTCATCGAGCGCGCCGAGTCCATCGGGCTCACACCGCTCGTCGAGGTCCACGACGAGGACGAGGTCGAGCGGGCGGTCGACGCCGGCGCCCGGGTGATCGGCGTCAACGCGCGCAACCTCAAGACCCTCGAGGTCGACCGCGGCACCTTCGAGCGGGTGGCGCCGGAGATCCCCGACCACATCATCAAGATCGCCGAGTCCGGCGTCCGCGGCCCGCACGACCTCATCGCCTACGCCAACGCCGGGGCCGACGCGGTCCTGGTCGGCGAGTCCCTCGTGACCGGCAAGGACCCGAGGACGGCGGTCTCGGACCTGGTGGCGGCCGGCGAGCACCCCGCGCTCCGGCACGGCCGGAGCTGATCACCCGCTAAGCTTGGCCCGATGACTTTCACCATGACGACCGTGGACCGGTACGCCCGCCTCGCGCGCGGCTGCCGCCCCCGCGGCTGCCGTGCCCCGGCCCGCCGGGTCCACGGCCGCCGTGTCCGGTACGTCATCGGTGACGAACCCGGACAGGTCAACGGCATGCGATGGCAGCGCGCCCCTCAGGGGCGCGGGGAACTGCGCGGGTAACCACACTCGGCCCGCGGCCAACGGACCATCCCCGCCCCCACGGCGATCAGTGCATCTCACACACACTCACCGTGAAGGTTTCCGCATGCCCAGCCAATTCTTCATCCCCGACCCCGAGGGGCACACGCCAAACCGCGAAGGCTACTTCGGGACATTCGGCGGCAAGTTCATCCCCGAGGCCCTCGTCGCAGCCGTCGACGAGGTGGCCGTCGAATACGACAAGGCCAAGCACGACCCGGAGTTCGCCAGGGAACTCGACGATCTCCTGGTCAACTACACCGGCCGCCCTTCCGCGCTCACGGAGGTACCCCGCTTCGCCGAGCACGCCGGAGGTGCCCGGGTCTTCCTCAAGCGCGAGGACCTGAACCACACCGGCTCCCACAAGATCAACAACGTCCTCGGCCAGGCCCTGCTCACCAAGCGCATGGGCAAGACCCGGGTCATCGCCGAGACCGGCGCCGGCCAGCACGGCGTGGCCACGGCCACCGCCTGTGCGCTCTTCGGTCTCGAATGCACGATCTACATGGGCGAGATCGACACCCGGCGCCAGGCCCTCAACGTCGCCCGCATGCGCATGCTCGGCGCCGAGGTCATCGCCGTGAAGTCCGGCAGCCGCACACTGAAGGACGCCATCAACGAGGCTTTCCGCGACTGGGTCGCCAACGTCGAGCACACGCACTACCTCTTCGGCACCGTCGCCGGACCGCACCCCTTCCCGGCGATGGTCCGCGACTTCCACCGGGTCATCGGCGTCGAGACCCGCCGCCAGCTCCTGGAACGCGCCGGGCGCCTCCCCGACGCGGCCGTCGCCTGCGTCGGGGGAGGCTCCAACGCCATCGGCCTCTTCCACGCCTTCATCCCGGACACCGGCGTACGCCTCATCGGCTGCGAACCGGCCGGGCACGGCGTCGAGACCGGCGAACACGCCGCGACCCTCACCGCCGGCGAGCCCGGCATCCTGCACGGCTCCCGCTCCTACGTCCTCCAGGACGACGAGGGCCAGATCACCGAGCCGTACTCGATCTCGGCCGGTCTGGACTACCCGGGCATCGGCCCGGAGCACTCGTACCTGAAGGACTCCGGCCGCGGCGAGTACCGCGCGGTCACCGACGACGCGGCGATGCAGGCCCTGCGCCTGCTGTCGCGCACCGAGGGCATCATCCCGGCCATCGAGAGCGCCCACGCGCTGGCCGGCGCCCTGGAGGTCGGCAAGGAGCTGGGCAAGGACGGGCTGATCGTGGTCAACCTCTCCGGCCGCGGTGACAAGGACATGGACACCGCCGCCCGCTACTTCGGCCTGTACGACACCGACGCCGAGGTCGCCGAGGACGCCTCCGGCACCGCAGAGATCGAGGGGGACGCCAAGTGAGCGGGAACATCCGGCTGTTGGGCGACACCCTCGCCGCGGCCAAGTCCGAGGGGCGCGCCGCGCTCATCGCCTACCTCCCGGCCGGGTTCCCGACCGTGGACGGCGGCATCGACGCGATCAAGGCCGTCATCGACGGCGGCGCCGACGTCGTCGAGGTGGGCCTGCCGCACAGCGACCCCGTCCTCGACGGCCCCGTCATCCAGACCGCCGACGACATCGCCCTGCGGGGCGGCGTGAAGATCGCCGACGTGATGCGCACGGTCCGCGAGGCCCACCGGGCCACCGGCAAGCCGATCCTCGTCATGACGTACTGGAACCCCATCGACCGCTACGGCGTCGAGCGGTTCACCGCCGAGCTCGCCGAGTCGGGCGGCGCCGGGTGCATCCTGCCCGACCTGCCCGTACAGGAGTCGGAGCTGTGGAGGGAGCACGCGGAGAAGCACGGTCTCGCCACCGTCTTCGTCGTGGCGCCCAGCAGCAAGGACGAACGGCTCGCCCAGATCACCGCGGCCGGCAGCGGATTCGTCTACGCCGCCTCCCTCATGGGCGTCACCGGCACCCGCGCCACCGTCAGCTCGCAGGCCCAGAACCTGGTGGAACGCACCCGGGCCACGGGAACGGACCTGCCGGTCTGCGTCGGGCTCGGCGTCTCCACGCCCGCCCAGGCCGCCGAGGTCGCGGGCTTCGCCGACGGCGTGATCGTCGGCTCCGCCTTCGTCAAGGCGATGCTGGACGCCCCGGACGACGAGGCCGGTGTCGAGGCCGTGCGCGCACTCGCGGGCGACCTCGCGAAGGGCGTGCGCGGACAGGCGTAGGAAAGCCGGAAGTCATACAGGTCCCTCGTACGGGTGGACCTGGGACCGGGGAGGCGCGGTGCGCCTCCCCGGTTCGTTTCCGGGGTGTGAGCGAGAAGAACCGTGAGGGAAAGCGCACCGCCCGGGAGAAGCTGGCGGTCGAGCGCGAGAAGCAGAAGTCCGCGGACAAGCGCCGGCGCACGCTGATCGTGGGCGGGGCCGTCGTCGCCGTCCTGGGACTCGCGGCGGTGATCGGCGTCATCGCGGCCAACGCCGGGAAGAACGACGACAGCGAGGCCTCCGGCCCGGTCGTGGCCCCCTCGGGAGCCCAGGGCAAGGACAGCCTCGCCATCCCGGTCGGCAAGGACAGCGCCAAGTCCACGCTCACGGTGTGGGAGGACTTCCGCTGTCCGGCCTGCAAATCCTTCGAGACGGCCTACCGTCCGGTGATCCACGAGCTGACGAACGCGGGACAGCTGAGGACCGAGTACCACCTGGTCACCCTCATCGACGGCAACATGCGCGGCACCGGCTCCCGCAACGCGGCCAATGCCGCGGCCTGCGCCCAGGACGCCGGGAAGTTCCCCGCGTACCACGACGTGCTCTTCGACAACCAGCCGTCGGAGGTCGACGACGCCTACGCGGACAACGCCAAGCTGATCGAGCTGGCCGGCAAGGTCGACGGCCTGGACACGCCCGCCTTCCGCACCTGCGTCGAGAAGGGCACACACAACGGCTGGGTCGCCAAGTCCCACCAGGCCTTCGACAAGGGCGGCTTCTCGGGCACGCCGACCGTGCTGTTCGACGGCAAGAACATCTACCAGGACCGGACGATGACCCCGGCCAAGCTGAAGCAGATGGTGCAGGAGGCGAACAAGGGGTAAGGGCTGTTCTCACGCCCCCGTTATGGACCCGTAGCCGGGCTGCCCACCGCGACCCCTGCGCGGCACGGTAGCGTCGACCTTGCCATGGAACTTGCCTTCATTCCCAGCCCGTCGCGCGGGGTGCTGTACGTCGGCCCCATTCCGCTGCGCGGCTACGCGTTCTGCATCATCATCGGCGTCTTCGTTGCCGTCTGGCTCGGCAACAAACGCTGGATCGCCCGGGGCGGGCGGGCCGGCACGGTGGCCGACATCGCTGTCTGGGCCGTGCCCTTCGGTCTGGTCGGCGGCCGCCTCTACCACGTGATCACGGACTACGAGCTGTACTTCAGCGAGGGCCGTGACTGGGTGGACGCCTTCAAGATCTGGGAGGGCGGCCTCGGCATCTGGGGCGCGATCGCGCTCGGCGCGCTGGGCGCGTGGATCGGCTGCCGCCGCCGCGGCATCCCGCTGCCCGCCTACGCCGACGCCGTCGCGCCGGGCATCGCCTTCGCCCAGGCGATCGGCCGCTGGGGCAACTGGTTCAACCAGGAGCTGTACGGCAAGCCCACCGACCTGCCGTGGGCCCTGGAGATCACCTCCTCCTCGGACGGCCGGGTGCCGGGCACATACCACCCGACGTTCCTGTACGAGTCGCTGTGGTGCATCGGCGTGGCGTTCCTGGTCATCTGGGCGGACCGCCGCTTCCGCCTCGGACACGGCCGGGCGTTCGCGCTGTACGTCGCCGCGTACTGCACCGGCCGGGCGTGGATCGAGTACATGCGGGTCGACGACGCCCACCACATCCTGGGCCTCCGGCTGAACGTCTGGACCGCGATCTTCGTGTTCCTGCTCGCGGTGACGTACCTCGTGGTGTCGTCGAAGAAGCGGCCCGGGCGGGAGGACGTCGTGGAGCCCGGAGCTTCGGCTTCCGGCGATGACGCCAACGGCGGCGGGACGTCCGAGGAGACGGTCAAGGACGACGAGGCCGCCGGCAGGGACGACCAGGTCGCGGACGAAGCCCAGGCGGACGCGGACCGGAACGAGGCCGGGTCGGGTAAGAAGACCTGACGGCCCGTCCTGTGTGACGGTTCGAGAGCGCCCGGGGAGGTCCCCGGGCGCTCTCGGCGTGTCAGCGGCGGCCGGCCAGGGACAGGGTCCGCCGGGCCGCCGTCACCACCGCCGCGTCGATGAAGCGGCCGTCCGGGAGGGCCAGCGCGCCCCGCTCCGCGGCGGCCGCCCTCAGCACCGTCTCCGCCCGCTCGATCTCCGCCTCCGTGGGCAGATAGGCGCGTTCGATCACCGGGAGCTGACGGGGGTGGATCGCGGCGCGCCCGAGGAAACCCAGGGCGCGGCCGTGGGCGCAGGAGGCGGCCAGCCCGTCCAGGTCGCGGATGTCCGGGTGGACGGACTGGGACGGTGGAGGCAGCCCTGCGGCCCGGGCTGCGACGACCACCCGGGAGCGGGGCCAGTCGAGACCCGTGTCGTCGCGTACGCCGAGGTCGGCCCGCAGGTCGGCCTCACCGAGCACGATGCCGCGCAGGTTCGGGTGCGCGCCGGCGATGGCGTACGCCTGTTCCACGGCGAGGGCCGTCTCCAGCAGGGCGTACAGGTCGGCGCGTGCGGCTCGGCGTGCGGCGTGGGTGACCTCGGCCGGTGAGGTGATCTTTGGGAGGCGGAGGCCGGAGAGCCCGGGTGCCGGGGCCAGGGCCGCGAGGTCCTGCTCGCCCCAGGGGCTGTCCGGCGTGTTGACGCGGACGTGGACCGGCACGGCCGGCGGGTTGCCGAGGAGCTCCGCGGTCGCGGCGCGGGCGTAGGCCTTGCGGTCGGGGGCGACCGCGTCCTCCAAGTCGATGACGACGACGTCGGCGCCGCAGGTGAGGGCCTTCGCCACCACGGCGGGACGGTCGCCCGGGGCGTACAGCCAGGTGAGCGGGAACGCCGTCACAGGGCGCCCTCCGCGCGCAGCGCGGTGATGTCGGCCGGCGTCAGACCCAGTTCGGTGAGGACCTCGTCGGTGTCCGCGCCGTGCGGGCGGCCGGCCCAGCGGATCGCGCCGGGTGTGGCGGAGAGCCGGAAGAGGACGTTCTGCATGCGCAGCGGCCCGAGTTCGGGGTCGTCGACGGTGGTGATGGTGTCCAGGGCCTGGTATTGAGGGTCCGCCATCACGTCCTGGACGTCCTGGACCGGGGCCACCGCCGCCTCCGCCTTCTCGAAGGCGGCCATGACGTCGGTGCGGGTGCGTGCGGCGATCCAGCCGCCGACCGCCTCGTCGAGGACATCGGCGTTCCGGGCGCGGTCGGCGCCCGAGGCGAACCAGGGCTCGTCGATCAGTTCCGGGCGGCCGACCAGGTGCATCACGCGTTCCGCGACCGACTGGGCGGAGGTGGAGACGGCGACCCAGGTGCCGTCCGCCGTCCGGTAGACGCCACGCGGGGCGTTGTTGGGGGAGCGGTTGCCGGTGCGGGGCTGGACGTGGCCGAGCTGGTCGTACCAGAGGGGCTGGGGGCCCAGCGCGGCCAGGATCGGTTCGATCAGGGCCAGGTCGACGACCTGGCCCTCGCCGGTGCGCTCGCGGGCGGCGAGCGCCGTCATGACGGCGTACGCCGTCGTCAGACCCGCGATGGAGTCGGCCAGGCCGAAGGGCGGGAGGGTGGGGGGCGCGTCCGGTTCGCCGGTGATCGCGGCGAAGCCGCTCATCGCCTCGGCGAGGGTGCCGAAGCCGGGGCGATGCGCGTAGGGGCCGAACTGGCCGAAGCCGGTGACGCGGGCCAGGACCAGCCGGGGGTTGACGGCCGACAGCTCCGGCCAGCCGAGGTCCCACTTCTCCAGGGTGCCGGGGCGGAAGTTCTCGATGACCACGTCGGCGGCCTCGGCCAGGCGCAGGAGTGTGGTGCGGCCGCCGGGCCTGGACAGGTCGAGCGTCATGGTGCGCTTGTTGCGGCCGAGCATCTTCCACCACAGGCCCACGCCGTCCTTCGACGGGCCGTGGCCACGGGAGGGGTCCGGCTTCCTCGGGTGCTCGATCTTGACGACCTCGGCGCCGAAGTCGCCGAGCAGGGTGGCGGCCATCGGGCCGGCGAAGAGGGTGGCCAGGTCGAGGACGCGCAGGCCGGTGAGGGGCGCGGTCGTGGGCGCGGTCATGGGCGGAGGCTCTCCCGGTGCGTGAGGTGGGCGAGGGTGTCGAAGCCGATGCCGTTGAGGTCGCCGACGGACGTCGACAGCCGGTTCTTCAGGGGCGCCGTCCAGTGGTCGGGGAGCGCCCCGGGGTGCCCGGCCAGCAGCCCGGCGATGCCGCCGGCCGTCGCGCCGCCTGAGTCGGTGTCCCAGCCGCCGCTCACGGCACGGCAGACGGAGTCGGCGAAGTCGCCGTTGCCGTGGGTGAGGGCGGCGGCGATCAGGGCGGTGTTCGGGACGGCGTGCACCCAGTGGTAGGTGTCGGCGTGGCGGGCGTGGAGTGCGTCGACGACCGTGTCGAAGTCCTCGTGCTCGTACGCCAGCCGGACGGCCTCGCGGACGGCGCGGGCCAGGCGGGAGCGTGGCGGGACGACGGTGAGGCCGGTCCGCAGGCAGGTGTGGACGTCGTGTGCGCCGGTGGCCGCCGCTGCGATGCAGGCCGCCGCGAACATGGCCGCGTAGACGCCGTTGGCGGTGTGGGTCAAGGTGGCGTCCCGGTGGGCCTGTTCGGCGGCTGCGGCCGGGTCGCCGGGGTTGGTCCAGCCGTGGACGTCGGCGCGGATCAGGGCGCCGATCCACTCCCGGAACGGGTTGCGGTGGCGGGCGGTGTGCGGGGGTTCGAGGCCGTCGAGCAGGTTGCGGTAGGCGATGCGCTCGGCGGTGAAGGTGCGGCCGGCGGGGAGTTCGTCGAGCCAGGTCCGGGCCACGTCCGTGGTGGTGAAGGCCCTGCCGTGGCGTTGGAGGAGGACGAGGTTGAGGAGGGGATAGTCGAGGTCGTCGTCCTCGGGCATGCCGTCGATGTTCTCGGCGAGGGAGGTGGTCGCCGAGCGGCGGTTCCAGGGGTACTGCCTCAGGAGCTCCTCGGGGACGCCCCGGGCGGTGAAGTAGCCGGTGAGGGGCCAGTTTCCGGCGGCCCGGGCAAGTCGGCGGATGGCGTCGAGGGGGAGCTTCTCGACGGGTTTGCCCAGGAGGCAGCCGGCGGCGCGGCCGAGCCAGGCGGCTTCGAGATGCTGCGGGGTCGTGGCCCGGGGGCCCAGGGGGTCGGGCCACTCGGGGCAGGCGGCCTTGATCCTTTCCAGGTCGGTCGGTTCGTCGTCCGCCAACGCGCTCGGCAGATCGGCCAGTTCGTCCAGGAGGTCCTTCGCCAGCCGGCGCAGGTAGCGGGAGGCCGGGGTGGGGGACGCGCCCGCGGCGGCCGGAGCCTGAGGGCCGCCTGCCGCTCGCCAGCGGGCCGCGACGTGCTTCGGCTCGCGTCCGTCCTGGGCCGCCTGGCGGAGTTCGTGGCCGATCAGGTCCTCCGGCTGGACCCAGGTCAGTCGGAGCATTCCAGGCCTCCGAGGGACGCGAAGGCCTGCTCGTGGGCGCGGCGGCGGGCCACGTCACGGGTGAAGATCTCGCGGGTCACGGCGGTGAGGGTGGCCGCCGGTTCCCACAGGTCCAGGCGGCTCGCCTCCGCGACCGTCTTGGCCCAGTCCTCCGGAACCGGTGAGCCCAGGGCGCCTGCCAGGGCGCCGGCCATCGTGGCGATGGAGTCGCAGTCGCGGCCGTAGTTCACCGCACCGAGGACCGCGTGGCGGTAGTCACCGCGCGCCACGAGCAACAGGCCCAGCGCGACCGGGAGTTCCTCGATCGAATGGAGACGGGACGGCCGGCGGGCGCCGAGCGAGGGGGCGCGGTAGTCCGGGCCCACCGTGTCGTAGGGGGCCACCGCCTCGCGCAGCGGTCGCAGTGCCGATTCGAAGTCGGTGTGGCGGGACGCCTCCTCGCAGACCCGCTCGATCGCGGTCCGGGTGCCGTCCTTCGCGAGGGAGAGGCAGGCCGCAACGACCGAGTCCGGGGTCGCGCCGGGGGTGCACGCCGCCGCCACCGCGGCGGCCAGGACGCCCGCCGCCTCACGGCCGTACGACGACTGGTGTGCGCCGGCGATGTCCAGGGCCTCGGCGTACGCCGCCCTCGGGCCGGCCGCGTTGACCAGGCCGACCGGGGCCATGTACATCGCCGCGCCGCAGTTGACGATGTTGCCGGTGCCGGCCTCGCGCGGGTCGGCGTGGCCGTAGTGGATCCGCGTCACCAGCCACTTCTCCGCCAGGAAGATCCGCTGGAGGGGCAGGGCCCTCGTCTCCAGCTCCGGGATCCAGCGCGGCTCGGTCATCAGGTCCGGGACCAGGTGGTCGGCGATCGCGTAGGCGTCGAGGTGGTCGCGGACCCGGGCGTAGACGCGGACCAGGGCGTGCGTCATCAAGGTGTCGTCGGTGACGTGGCCGTCGCCCTTGTGGTACGGGGCGAGGGGGCGGGCCGTGCGCCAGTCGTCGCCGTGCCAGGGGCCGACGATGCCGTGGACGCGGCCGCCGTGGCGCTGAAGGATCTGCTCGGGCGAGTAGCCCTCGACGGGGCCGCCGAGCGCGTCGCCGACCGCTGCTCCGACCAGCGCTCCGGTGATCCGCTCGTCCAGGGTGGCGTTTTGGTGTGGTTTGGGCTTCATGGCCGCATCATCCACCCGGGTGGGCCGGTTGGACGGCTTCCAGGAGTTCGGCGAGTTCCACGAGGTCCGTGCCGGTGAGGCGGGGGAGGGCGCAGCCGGAGAGGGTGCGGCAGGTGTCCCGCCAGGTGGCGGGGATCGACGCGCCGCCGCCCAGGGCACCGGTGAGGGCGCCCGCGAGGGCCGGGGCGGAGTCCGCGACGCGGGACAGGCAGGCCGCCGCGGGGACCGCCTCCGCGATGCGGCCGCGGGCGGCGGTGGCCAGGGCGAGGGCGACCGGGACGGTTTCGGCGGCGGCGATGCCGTAGCTGTAGACGTGGTCGACGATCTGGTGCTCCAGGGGCGGGACCAGGGCGAAGGCGCCGTCCGCGTCGGCGGCGAGCGTCACGGCGTGCCGGGCGTTGCGGCCGATCTCCGTCTCCTCGGGGAGTTCGGCCAGGGCCGCCGTGACGCAGGCGTCGACGTCCGCGCCGGCCAGTGCGAGGGCGAGCGCCGCCGCCATGGCGCGGGCGCCGTGGACGCCGTCGCCGTCCTGGGTGTAGCGGGCGTCGAACTCGGCGAGGTCGGCGGCGGAGCGGGGGTCACCGGGGTGGGCCACGGCCAGGACGCAGGCGCGTACGCAGGCGGCGTCGTCGAAGTAGTGCGGGTTGTCGTGGCCGGTGGCGGGCGGGCGCAGGCCCGTGGCGAGGTTGCCCAGGCCGGCGCGGACGGAGATGCGGGCGCGCAGGGGGAGGACGGCGGACTCGATCTCGGGGGCGCGGTCCGCTGCCGCGGCGACCTCGCTCGCGAGGGCGTTCCAGGTGAGGTCGATGGCGGCGCGGGTGCGGCGTTCGCGGCTGAGGTCGTTCAGGACGGTGTCGTCGCCGGCGCGCAGGAGGGCTTCCGCGGCGAAGGCCGCCCATTCCGCGTCGTCGGAGGGGCCGAGGCGGAGGGGCTCCGGAGGCTGGTTCAGGGCGATCGGGACGGGAAGGGTGGTGGTGGCGTTCTGTTCGGCGAAGGTGTCCAGTTCGCGGGTGAGGCGGCGGGTCCAGTCGGGCATGCGGGCGGCTCTGTGGCGGGCGGCGGGCCAGCCCGCGGCGTCACCGGCGGCCAGTCCGAGCAGGAGGCCTTCGGCTCTTCTCTTGGCCTCGGCTTCGCCTTCGGCTCTCTTGTCTCCCACCCGGGCACCATCAGTAACCGTCATCCCAAGGGGCCGGGTCTCCCGTGGGACGGTTTCGCCGTCGGCGACTTCCGCTTCGTACGTCGTCATGGGAGAACCTCCGCCGAGGTCAGCAGGTCCGCCACGTCCAGGACGTGGTAGCCCGCCATCGCCGGGAGGCATCTGCCGTGGACCGGGCCGATGGGGGTCGTCCAGGCCTGCGGGATCGCCGACACGCCCTGTGTCGCACCCGCCAGGGCCCCTGCCACCGCCGCCGTGGTGTCGGCGTCGCGGCCCATGTTCACCGCGGTCAGGACGGACTGCTCGAAGTCGCCGTCCGCCGCCGCGTACGCGCCGAAGGCCAGGGCGACCGCCTCGGGGGCCAGATCGGTCCAGGGGTAGCCGCCGATGACGACCGCGGAGCGGACCGCGCGTTCGCCGCGGTGGGCGACCGTCACCGCGCGGCGCAGGCTGCGGGCCGTCCAGGAGTCGTCGGGGACGACCGCGAGGGCCGCGGCCACGACCGCGGTCGACGGGGCGCCGGCCATCGCCGCCGCGACACCCGCCGCCACCGCCTGGCCGCCGTAGATGCCCTCGCCGTCATGGCTCACCGAGCCGTCGATCGCGACCAGCCGGGCCGCCTCCGCCGGGCGGCCGGCGGCGAACACCCCGAAGGGGGCCGCTCGCATGGCCAGACCGTCGCTCCAGGCGTGCCGGTGCTGGGCGGAGATCGGGGCGGCCAGGCCCCGGCGCAGGTTCTCCAGGGTGCCGCGTTCGCTGAAGCCGGCGCCCCGGAAGGGGCCCTCGTCGCGGTCGGCGATCCACTCGTGCCAGGCCGCCTCCACGTGGGCCGGCGTGAGCGCGGAGCCGTGCCGGGCCAGGAGGAGACCGGAGAAGATCGCGTACTCGGTGTCGTCGGTGCCCACCGGCTTCTCGACGACGTACCCGGTGATCCGGCCCCACCGGGCCCGGATCTCGGAGGGCTTCATGTTCTCGGCCGGGGCCCCGAGCGCGTCACCGACGGCCAGGCCCAGCAGAGCTCCGCGCGCCCGCGCGCGGAGCCCGGCGGCGTCCCCGGGCGCCGGGACGGAGGGGATGCAGGCGATCGGTGCCATACGGCATGTGTCCCACTGCGGTGACCGAGCCGAGCCTCATGAGCCTCAGCATCACCCGGTCGACATCTGCGCGCAGTGATGATCAAGTGAGCGCTCGACGGTAAAACCGCAGGTTAGCGCAGCCTTTCCTTGCTGGCGAGGGTGGAATTCAGGGCGTAGTTTGTGGGTTGTAAAACTCTGGAATCTGTCCAAAGAGCGGGGAGTGGGGATCTTCCATGGCCATCATCGACACCGAGGCGACGCTGCACGAGGCGCACCGGGACAATCACACCCACCGGGATGTGAACGGCGGCTGGCTGCGCCCCGCGGTGTTCGGAGCGATGGACGGCCTCGTCTCCAACCTCGCGCTGATGACGGGTGTCGCCGGCGGGTCGGCCGGTCAGCACACCGTCGTCCTCAGCGGACTCGCGGGCCTGGCCGCCGGTGCCTTCTCGATGGCCGCCGGCGAGTACACCTCCGTCGCCTCGCAGCGCGAGCTCGTCGAGGCCGAGCTGGACGTGGAGCGGCGGCAGCTGCGCAAGCATCCCAAGGACGAGGAAGCCGAGCTCGCGGCGCTCTACGAGTCGAGGGGCGTCGAGCCGCGGCTGGCTCGCGAGGTGGCCCGGCAGCTGTCGAAGGACCCCGAGCGGGCCCTGGAGATCCACGCCCGCGAGGAGCTGGGCATCGACCCCGGCGATCTGCCCTCGCCCACCGTGGCCGCGGTGTCGAGCTTCGGATCCTTCGCGCTGGGTGCGCTGATTCCCGTACTGCCCTACCTGCTGGGAGCGAGCAGCATGTGGCCGGCCGTGCTGCTGGCGCTGCTCGGGCTCTTCCTGTGCGGCGCGGTGGTGGCCAGGGTGACGGCACGCACCTGGTGGTACAGCGGGCTGCGGCAACTGCTCCTGGGAGGCGCGGCGGCCGGTGTGACGTACGCCCTGGGCACTTTGTTCGGAACGGCCGTAGGATAGCGCGGCTCGGATCTATGCGAGGGGCCGCATAAGTAGCCGTTACTCATGGGTTTCGGATGTGTGGCCACCGGGCATGAGCCGTAAGCGCTGCGGGCAACGACGCTCGCCGCGCGCCCCCAGCGGGCGGGTGAAGACGCCTGCCCCGCTCCCCGGGCCGACGGAAACCGATCTGACCCGGTCGTTCCGTGCGGCCCCTCCATGGCTTCCACTGCTGGTTCGGTACCCCCGCCGCGAACCCCGCAGTGTCCGCATGCTGGAACGGATTATCCCGCTTCCCGAGAACCGCTCCATCATGTAACCTGCACGAAATTTTGCGATCACGCGAGGGCCAACGTCGTCCCTCGGCACTTGCATATGCCAGATGACGACGACGGGAGAGCCGATGCGTACGCCGCGCCAGCCGTCCCAGCACTCCGCGAATGGCCAGAACTGGTCCTTCATGGATGCTCGCCCTGCTGCGCAGGGTATGTACGACCCCCGCAACGAGCACGACGCCTGTGGCGTCGGCTTCGTCGCCACCCTTACCGGCGAGGCGTCCCACACCCTGGTCGAGCAGGCCCTGACCGTCCTGCGCAACCTCGAACACCGCGGCGCCACCGGCTCGGAGCCCGACTCCGGAGACGGCGCCGGCATCCTGTCGCAGGTCCCGGACGCCTTCTTCCGCGACGTGGCCGGATTCGAACTGCCCGAGGCCGGTGCCTACGCCGTCGGTATCGCCTTCCTGCCGGAGGACTCCACCGCCGACGCCGTCTCGCAGATCGAGACAATCGCCTCCGACGAGAACCTCACCGTCCTCGGCTGGCGCGAGGTGCCGGTCGCACCCCAGCTGCTGGGTGCCACCGCCCGGTCGACCATGCCGGTCTTCCGCCAGATCTTCGTCAGCGACGCCGCCGCTTCGCCCGCCACGGGCATCGACCTCGACCGCAGGGCCTTCGTGCTGCGCAAGCGGGCCGAGCGCGAGGCCGGCGTGTACTTCCCGTCGCTGTCCGCGCGAACCATCGTCTACAAGGGCATGCTGACCACCGGCCAGCTCGAGCCCTTCTTCCCGGACCTGTCCGACCGCCGCTTCGCCTCCGCGATCGCGCTCGTGCACTCCCGCTTCTCGACGAACACCTTCCCGTCGTGGCCGCTGGCCCACCCGTACCGCTTCGTCGCGCACAACGGTGAGATCAACACCGTCAAGGGCAACCGCAACTGGATGGTCGCCCGCGAGTCGCAGCTCGTCTCGGACCTGTTCGGGTCCGACAAGGCCATCGAGCGGATCTTCCCGGTCTGCACGCCGGACGCCTCCGACTCCGCCTCCTTCGACGAGGTCCTCGAACTCCTGCACCTGGGCGGCCGTTCCCTGCCGCACTCCGTGCTGATGATGATCCCGGAGGCGTGGGAGAACCACGACTCCATGGACCCGGCCCGGCGCGCCTTCTACCAGTTCCACTCCACGATGATGGAGCCCTGGGACGGCCCGGCCTGCGTCACCTTCACCGACGGCACCCAGGTCGGCGCGGTCCTCGACCGCAACGGCCTGCGCCCCGGCCGCTACTGGGTCACCGACGACGGCCTCGTCGTCCTCGGCTCCGAGGTCGGCGTCCTCGACATCGACCCGGCCAAGGTCGTCCGCAAGGGCCGCCTCCAGCCCGGCCGCATGTTCCTCGTGGACACCGCCGAGCACCGCATCATCGAGGACGACGAGATCAAGGCCGAGCTCGCCGCCGAGAACCCCTACGCGGAGTGGGTCGAGGCCGGCGAGATCGAGCTGTCCGACCTGCCCGAGCGCGAGCACATCGTGCACACGCACGCCTCGGTCACCCGCCGCCAGCAGACCTTCGGCTACACCGAGGAGGAGCTGCGCGTCATCCTCGCGCCGATGGCCAAGGCCGGCGCCGAGCCGATCGGCTCGATGGGCACCGACTCGCCGATCGCCGCGCTGTCGGACCGCCCGCGTCTGCTCTTCGACTACTTCACCCAGCTGTTCGCGCAGGTCACCAACCCGCCGCTGGACGCCATCCGCGAGGAACTGGTCACCTCCCTGCGCTCCTCGCTGGGCCCCCAGGGCAACCTGCTGGAGCCGTCGGCCGCGTCCTGCCGCAGCGTCCTGCTGCCCTTCCCGGTGATCGACAACGACGAGCTGGCCAAGCTCATCCACATCAACGCCGACGGCGACATGCCCGGCTTCAAGGCCGCGACCCTGTCCGGCCTGTACCGGGTGCACGGCGGCGGTGACGCGCTGGCCGCGCGCATCGACGAGATCTGCGCCGAGGCCGACGCCGCCATCGACAACGGCGCCCGCCTGATCGTCCTGTCGGACCGCCACTCCGACGCCGAGCACGCGCCGATCCCGTCGCTGCTGCTCACCGCGGCCGTCCACCACCACCTCATCCGCACCAAGCAGCGCACCCAGGTGGGCCTGCTGGTCGAGGCCGGTGACGTCCGCGAGGTCCACCACGTCGCCCTGCTCATCGGCTACGGCGCCGCGGCCGTCAACCCGTACCTGGCGATGGAGTCCGTCGAGGACCTGGTCCGCGCCGGCACCTTCCTGCCCGGCATCGAGCCCGAGCAGGCCATCCGCAACCTCATCTACGCCCTCGGCAAGGGCGTGCTGAAGGTCATGTCCAAGATGGGCATCTCGACCGTCGCCTCCTACCGCGGCGCCCAGGTCTTCGAGGCCGTGGGCCTCCACGAGACCTTCGTCGCGAAGTACTTCAACGGCACGGCCACCAAGATCGGCGGCGTCGGCATCGACGTCGTCGCCAAGGAGGTCGCCGCCCGCCACGCCAAGGCCTACCCGGCCTCCGGCATCGCCCCCGCCCACCGGGCGCTGGACATAGGCGGCGAGTACCAGTGGCGCCGCGAGGGCGAGCCGCACCTGTTCGACCCGGAGACGGTCTTCCGCCTCCAGCACTCCACGCGCTCCGGCCGCTACGACATCTTCAAGAAGTACACCGAGCGTGTGAACGAGCAGTCCGAGCGGCTGATGACGCTGCGCGGCCTGTTCGGCTTCAAGTCGGACCGGCAGCCGATCTCCATCGACGAGGTCGAGCCGGTCTCCGAGATCGTCAAGCGGTTCTCGACGGGCGCCATGTCGTACGGCTCCATCTCCCAGGAGGCGCACGAGACGCTCGCCATCGCCATGAACCAGCTGGGCGGCAAGTCCAACACCGGTGAGGGCGGCGAGGACCCGGAGCGCCTGTACGACCCGGCCCGTCGGTCGTCCATCAAGCAGGTCGCCTCCGGCCGCTTCGGTGTGACCTCGGAGTACCTGGTCAACTCCGACGACATCCAAATCAAGATGGCCCAGGGCGCCAAGCCCGGCGAGGGCGGCCAGCTGCCCGGCCACAAGGTCTACCCGTGGGTCGCCAAGACCCGTCACTCGACGCCGGGCGTCGGCCTCATCTCGCCGCCCCCGCACCACGACATCTACTCCATCGAGGACCTGGCCCAGCTGATCCACGACCTGAAGAACGCGAACCCGCAGGCGCGGATTCACGTGAAGCTGGTCTCCGAGGTCGGTGTCGGCACGGTCGCCGCGGGTGTCTCCAAGGCGCACGCGGACGTCGTGCTCATCTCCGGCCACGACGGCGGCACCGGCGCCTCGCCGCTCACCTCGCTCAAGCACGCCGGCGGTCCCTGGGAGCTCGGTCTCGCCGAGACCCAGCAGACGCTGCTGCTCAACGGCCTGCGCGACCGCATCGTCGTGCAGACCGACGGCCAGCTGAAGACCGGCCGTGACGTGGTCATCGCCGCGCTGCTCGGCGCCGAGGAGTTCGGTTTCGCGACCGCGCCGCTCGTCGTCTCCGGCTGCGTCATGATGCGCGTCTGCCACCTGGACACCTGCCCGGTCGGCATCGCCACGCAGAACCCGGTCCTGCGCGAGCGGTACGCCGGCAAGGCCGAGTACGTCGTGAACTTCTTCCAGTACATCGCCCAGGAGGTCCGCGAGATCCTCGCCGAGCTGGGCTTCCGCTCCATCGAGGAGGCCGTCGGCCACGCCGAGACCCTCGACGTCACGCGGGCCGTCGACCACTGGAAGGCGCAGGGCCTGGACCTGGCACCGCTGTTCCACGTGCCCGAGCTGCCCGAGGGCGCGGTGCGCCACCAGGTCATCGCGCAGGACCACGGCCTGGAGAAGGCGCTCGACAACCAGCTCATCAAGCTGGCCGCCGACGCCCTGGCCGCGTCCGGCGCCACCGAGGCCCAGCCGGTCCGCGCCCAGGTGCAGATCCGCAACATCAACCGCACGGTCGGCACCATGCTCGGCCACGAGGTGACGAAGAAGTTCGGTGGCGCGGGCCTGCCCGACGACACCATCGACATCACCTTCACCGGCTCCGCCGGCCAGTCCTTCGGCGCCTTCGTGCCGCGCGGTGTCACGCTGCGCCTGGAGGGCGACGCCAACGACTACGTCGGCAAGGGCCTGTCCGGCGGCCGGATCGTCGTCCGCCCCGACCGCGCGGCCGACCACCTCGCCGAGTACAGCGTCATCGCCGGCAACACCATCGGCTACGGCGCCACCGGCGGCGAGATGTTCCTGCGCGGCAAGGTCGGCGAGCGCTTCTGCGTCCGCAACTCCGGCGCGACGGTCGTCTCCGAGGGCGTGGGCGACCACGGCTGCGAGTACATGACCGGCGGTCACGCGGTGGTCCTCGGCGAGACGGGCCGCAACTTCGCGGCCGGCATGTCCGGCGGCATCGCCTACGTGATCGACCTGGACCGCGACAACGTCAACGTCGGCAACCTCGACGCCGTCCAGGCGCTGGACGACACCGACAAGCAGTGGCTGCACGACGTGGTCCGCCGCCACCAGGAGGAGACGGGCTCCACCGTCGCCGAGAAGCTGCTGGCCGAGTGGGACACGAACGTCGAGCGCTTCAGCAAGATCATCCCCAGCACGTACAAGGCAGTGCTCGCCGCCAAGGACGCCGCCGAGCGAGCCGGTCTCTCCGAGACCGAGACCCACGAGAAGATGATGGAGGCGGCGATCAATGGCTGACCCGAAGGGCTTCCTCAACCACGGGCGCGAGCTCGCCAAGTCCCGCCCCGTCGAAGAGCGCGTCAAGGACTGGAACGAGGTCTACGTCCCCGGCTCCCTGCTGCCGATCATCAGCAAGCAGGCCAGCCGCTGCATGGACTGCGGCATCCCGTTCTGCCACAACGGCTGTCCGCTCGGGAACCTCATCCCCGAGTGGAACGACTACGCCTACCGCGAGGACTGGGCGGCCGCGCAGGAGCGCCTGCACGCCACCAACAACTTCCCGGAGTTCACGGGCCGCCTGTGCCCCGCTCCGTGCGAGTCGGCGTGCGTGCTCGGCATCAACCAGCCGCCGGTCACCATCAAGAACGTCGAGGTCTCGATCATCGACAAGGCGTGGGAGACCGGGGACGTCGCCCCGCAGATCCCCGAGCGCCTGTCCGGCAAGACGGTCGCGGTCATCGGCTCGGGCCCGGCCGGTCTCGCCGCCGCCCAGCAGCTGACCCGCGCCGGCCACACCGTCGCCGTCTACGAGCGCGCGGACCGCATCGGAGGTCTCCTCCGCTACGGCATCCCCGAGTTCAAGATGGAGAAGCGGCACATCAACCGCCGCATCGAGCAGATGCGCGCGGAGGGCACCCGCTTCCGCACGGGCATCGAGATCGGCCGCGACCTGAAGGCCACGGACCTGAAGAAGCGCTACGACGCGGTCGTCCTGGCCGTCGGCGCCACCGCGGCCCGCGACCTGCCGGTGCCGGGCCGTGAGCTCAAGGGCGTCTACCAGGCCATGGAGTACCTGCCGCTGGCCAACAAGGTCCAGGAGGGCGACTTCGTGGCGCCGCCCATCACGGCCGAGGGCAAGCACGTCGTGGTCATCGGCGGCGGCGACACCGGCGCGGACTGCGTGGGCACGGCGCACCGCCAGGGCGCGGCCTCCGTCACGCAGCTGGAGATCATGCCCCGCCCGGGCGACGAGCGGCACCCGACCAACCAGCCGTGGCCGACCTTCCCCATGCTGTACAAGGTCACCTCGGCCCACGAGGAGGGCGGCGAGCGGGTCTACTCGGTCTCCACGACCCACTTCGAGGGCGACGAGGACGGCAACGTCCAGTGGCTGCACCTCACCGAGGTGGAGTTCATCGACGGCAAGCTGACCCCGAAGCCGGGCACGGAGCGCAAGATCCCCGCCCAGCTGGTCACCCTCGCCATGGGCTTCACCGGTACCGACCGCGAGAACGGCCTGGTCGAGCAGTTCGGCCTGGAGCTCGACGAGCGCGGCAACATCGCCCGCGACGCCGACTTCCAGACCAACGTGCCGGGCGTGTTCGTCGCCGGTGACGCCGGCCGCGGCCAGTCGCTCATCGTCTGGGCGATCGCGGAGGGCCGCTCGGCGGCACGCGGCGTGGACCGTGCCCTCACGGGCACGAGCGAGCTGCCGGCGCCGATCCGCCCGACGGACCGGGCGCTGATGGTCTGACAGCGGCCCAAGAGACGTCCCGTACAAAGGCGTACGGGCGGGAATCTGGGGGGATCCCCCCCCAGACCCCCCGAGACGGCGCCTGCCCCCTTGTCCCCGACCGGACGAACGGGCAGGCGCCGCCGTTTTCCCTGCCGGGCACGACACCCCGTACGGGTCCTGATCACGGCACCTTGTACGTGTCCCCGTAGACGGCCCACTCCAGCGGTGTCTCGAGACGCAGGTTGCCCTCGTTCAGGAAACGGCGCTGGGCGGTGTCGATGCGGCTGGTGTCCGCGGCCGGGCGCCCGGTGGCCATCGCGGTGCGGCGGATGTCGAGGAAGACGTCCAGGTACGCCTTCTCACTGCCGCCCTCGGCCGGTGTGTCCGCCACGCGCAGCGCGCGTTCGCGCAGGCCGTAGAAACCCTCGGGGCCGGCGTCGGGGCCGTGGAAGACCAGAGCGTCGAAGTACACGAACTGGCCGAGCGTGCCCAGGCCGTCCAGCTTGGCGAGGCGGACCGCCGGGCCGAAGGAGACACGGTCACGGTGCTCGTCCTGGGCCCGGCGGAAGGCCGGGAGTTTCGCCTCCGCCTTCCAGGCCGCGGTGAAGCCGGGGTCCAGGCCCTCGTGGGAGTCCGTGCCGTCGACCTCGCGCAGAGCCGGCAGGTAGCGGGCGAGGCCGTTGTCCGGGTGGGCTTCGGTGTAGCGCTCGACAAGGGCGAGCAGGTCGTGGGTGCCGGTGCAGAAGCCGGCGATCCCGGCGGTGTAGCCCCGCCCGTCCTCCAGGTCCTCGATGGAGCCGTAGAGGGCGCGCCAGTTCAGCGTCGACTGCTGGGCGCTCGCCACGATCCGCTGCGCCAGTTCCTTCTTCTTCGGGGCGGCCAGGCCCGCGGGCAGCCCGGCGATCACCTCGTCGTCCGCCGCACGCTCCTTCTCGGCCCGGTCCTTGGCCTCTTCCCGGGCCGCCTGGGCGGCAGACACGGAGGGTTTCGCCGTGGGCTCGGCGGAGTCCGCGGGTACGAGGAAGTAGGCCAATGCCGTGGCGGCCACGGGAACGGCGAAGAAGAACGCCACACCGGCACGCTTCACTGGGATCACCCTGCCTGTCAGCTCCGTCACTTTCTCCGCCGTCCCGGCCGCCTGGAGCACCAGCGGCCCGACTACGCCCCCGCCCGCACCGGCGCGCGGCGCCGGTTCAGGGGCGCGTAAGCGTACGCCGCCGTCACGGCGGGTCCACCGGCGGGTCGCCGAGGCATACTTTCGGCATCCCACGTCCGGTGATTCAGGGGGACACGCATGGCCGCGATCAGTCAGCGCACGTTCGAGGAGACCGCTCCCGCACTGGTCGACCTCTACAAGAGCGCCGGGGTGTCCCTCGCGAAGCACGGCCTGGACGGGCTGCGGGCCGCGGTCTACCTCGTGGTCGACTACTCGGGCTCGATGAAGCCGTACTACCGCGACGGCAGTGTGCAGGCGCTGGCCGACCGGGTGCTCGGGCTGTCGGCGCATCTGGACGACGACGGCAGCGTGCCGGTCATGTTCTTCTCCACCGACGTCGACGCCGTCACCGACATCGCGCTCGCCGATCACCGGGGAAGGATCGAGCGGATCGTCGCCGGGCTCGGGCACATGGGGAAGACCAGCTACCACCTGGCGATGGACGCCGTCATCGACCACTACCTTGACAGCGGGTCGGCCGAGCCCGCCCTCGTGGTGTTCCAGACCGACGGCGGGCCCATCAACAAGCTCGCCGCGGAGCGGTACCTCTGCAAGGCGGCCAGGCTGCCGCTGTTCTGGCAGTTCATCGGCTTCGGCGACCCGGGCGGCAAGCAATTCGACTTCCTGCGCAGGCTGGACGAGCTGGCCGTGCCGGGCAAGCGGATCGTCGACAACGCCGGGTTCTTCCACGCGGGGGCGGATCCGCGGAAGGTGGCGGACACCGAGCTGTACGACCGGCTGGTGGGCGAGTTCCCGAAGTGGCTGGTGGCGGCGCGGGCGCAGGGGATCGTGAGGGACTCCGGCAGCCGCTGAGCCCTGCTCGTCCCCTTGGCCCAACCGTCCCCACGCCCCGTTTGCACGGCCGCGACGCCGTGCCACGCTGGGAAGGATCCGACGGGGAGGCGACGACGTATGGGCGACGACGGCGCACGACGGGTGTACGGGACGGATTCCGCCCGCAGGGGATCTCCCGCAGGCAGGGGCGAGAAGCTCGCCGACTGGGCGGACGGGCGGCTCGGGCTGTTCGCCCTGGCCAGGGCGAACATGCGCAAGGTCTTCCCGGACCACTGGTCCTTCATGCTGGGCGAGGTCACCCTCTACAGCTTCGTCGTGCTGATCCTCACCGGCGTCTACCTCACCCTGTTCTTCGAGCCGAGCATGCAGGAGGTCGTCTACAACGGCTCCTACACGGAGCTCAACGGCGTGCTCATGAGCAGGGCGTTCGAGTCCACGCTGGACATCAGTTTCGATGTGCGCGGCGGGCTGCTGATCCGGCAGATCCACCACTGGGCGGCGCTGGTCTTCATCACCGGCATGCTGGTGCACATGATGCGGGTGTTCTTCACGGGCGCCTTCCGCAAGCCGCGCGAGCTGAACTGGCTCTTCGGCTGGACCCTGCTGATGCTCGGCATCATCACGGGACTGACCGGCTACTCCCTCCCCGACGACCTGCTGTCCGGCACCGGCATCCGCTTCGCCCAGGGCGCGATCCTGTCCATCCCGATCGTCGGGACGTACCTGTCGTTCTTCCTGTTCGGCGGGGAGTTCCCGGGCGAGGACATCATCTCGCGGCTGTACCCCGTCCACATCCTGCTGCTGCCCGGGATCATGCTGGGTCTGGTGACCGCCCATCTGATCCTGGTCTTCTACCACAAGCACACCCAGTTCCCGGGCCCCGGCCGCCAGGAGCGGTCGGTCGTCGGGATGCCCTTCCTGCCGGTCTACCTGGCCAAGGCGGGCGGCTTCTTCTTCCTCGTCTTCGGCGTGCTGACCGTGATGGGCGCGATCGCCCAGATCAACCCCGTGTGGGCCTTCGGCCCCTACCGGCCCGACCTGGTCACCACCGGCGCCCAGCCCGACTGGTACCTCGGCTTCTCCGAAGGCCTCATCCGGGTCATGCCGGGGTGGGAGATCAACCTCTGGGGGCACACCCTCGTCCTCGGCGTGTTCATCCCGTTCTCGCTCTTCCCGCTGATCCTGCTCGCCCTCGGCGTCTACCCCTTCATCGAGGCGTGGATCACAGGCGACAAACGAGAGCACCACATCCTGGACCGGCCGCGCAACGCGCCCGTACGCACCGGTCTCGGCGTGGCCTGGCTGACCCTGTACGCGGTGCTGCTGATCGGCGGTGGCAACGACATCGTCGCCACCCATCTGCATCTGTCCATCAACGCGATCACCTGGTTCGTGCGGATCGGCGTCTTCGTGCTGCCGGTGGCCGCCTTCGTCGTCACGAAGAAGATCTGCATGGGCCTACAGCGCCGCGACCGCGCCAAGGTGCTGCACGGGCGGGAGACCGGCACCGTCAAGCGGCTCCCGACCGGCGAGTACATCGAGGTCCACGAGCCCCTCACCCAGGCCGAAATGTTCACACTCACCCAGCACGAGCAGAACCCGCCCTTCGAGGCCGGGCGCGAGGTCGACGCGCGGGGCGTCCGCCGCCGGGTGAAGCGGTCCGAGCGGCTGCGCGCCCGGCTCGCGAAGGCCATGTTCGGGCCCGACGCGCGCATCGAGAAACCGACGGCGCAGGAGTACCGGGAGATCACCAGCGGCGATCACCGGCACTGACGACCAGGGCCCGGCACGTCTCGGGGTCGCCCCAGGCCGTGCGCAGGGCCCGGGCCTTGGTCAGCCACAGCCCCAGGCCGTACTCCTCGGTGTAGCCGATCGCCCCGTGCAGGTGAAGCGCGGTGCGGGCGGTGGCGTACGCCGCCTCGCACGCGGCCGCCTTGGCGGCGGCGACCTCGGCCGGACGCATGCTCAGCGCGGCGCCGAAGAGCAGGGGACGCGCGAATTCCAGGGCCGTCTTCGCGTCGGCCAGCCGGTGCTTGACGGCCTGGAACGAGCCGACGGGCACGCCGAACTGGGTGCGCTGCTTGACGTATCCGACGGTTCTGTCGAGGAGTGCGAGGCCCACGCCGAGGGCTTGGGCGGCGGTGGCGAGGCGGGCCCAGGTGAGGGCCTGCTGCACGGGCAGACCGAGGAGATCCCCGCCGGGGGTGAGGGGGGTGAGGCGGCGTGCCGGGTCGAGGGAGGGGTGGACGGGGCCGTGGCCGGGGGAGAGGCGGATGCCGTCAGGGGCGCAGGCGAGCCGCAGGGCCGCCGCGTCGCCGTCCAGGGCGTACGCGCCCTCGGGGGCCACCGTCGCCATCGTCTGGCCGGACGCGAGGGCCGGCAGCAGTCGCTCGGCGACACCCGGGTCGGCTCCCGTGAGGAGCACCGCCGCCGTGACCGTCTCGACCAGCGGGCCGGGTACCGCGTGGCGGCCCAGTTCGACGAACGCCACGGCCAGTTCGACGGGGCGCGGTCCCAGGCCCTCGTGTGCCTCCGGCACCGCCAGCGCGAACACGCCCGCCCGGGCCGCACGGGACCACAGCGCCCGCCCGCTCGCGTGGTCGCCCCGGCTCCAGTCCCGGATCACCGCCGGTGTGTCCGCCGCCGTGAGCAGGGCGTCCAGCGACGCCGCGAAGGCACGATGCTCGGGATCGAGGAGGAAGCGCATCACAGCCGCCCCTCCGGCGAAGCGCCCGGCATCAGCGGCGTCCCTTCGGCAGGCCGAGCAGGCGCTCGGCGATGATGTCGCGCTGGATCTCGTTCGTGCCCGCGTACAGGGGCCCGGCGAGGGCGAAGACGTACCGCTCAGCCCAGTCGGTGTCCGCTCTCTCGCCCTCGGGACCGAGCAGGTCGAGGGCCGTCTCGTGCAGCGCGATGTCCAGTTCGGACCAGAAGACCTTGTTGAGGCTCGACTCGGGGCCGACGGCCTCGCCCTCCAGGAAGCGGGAGGCGGCCGCGTACGTGAAGAGCTGGTAGGCGCGGGCACCGGTCAGGGCGTCGGCCACCCGGCCCCGCATCGACACCGGGCTGCCCTGCTCCCGCCACAGCTCCTCCAGCCGACGCGCGGCGGCCAGGAAGCGGCCGGGGGAGCGGAGCATCAGCCCGCGTTCGTTGCCGGCCGTCGCCATCGCGATGGGCCAGCCCTGGCCCGGGGCACCGATCACGTCCTCGTCGGGCACGAAGACCTCGTCGAGGAACAGCTCCGCGAAGGCGGGTTTGCCGTCGAGGCGGCCGATCGGGCGGACCGTGACACCGGGGGCGCGCAGGCCGAACATCAGGTACGTCAGGCCCTGGTGGCGCTTGGCGGTGTCCGGGTCGCTGCGGAACAGGCCGAAGGCGCGGTCGGCGAACGCGGCCCGCGAGGACCAGGTCTTCTGGCCGGTCAGCAGCCATCCGCCGGCCGTGCGCACGGCCTTCGCCCGCAGGGACGCCAGGTCCGACCCGGCCTCGGGCTCCGACCAGGCCTGCGCCCAGACCACCTCGCCGCGGGCCATCGGGGGCAGGACCCGGGCCCGCTGCTCCTCGGTGCCGTGGTCGAGGAGGGTCGGGGCGAGCAACTGGATGCCGTTCTGGCCGACGCGGCCCGGGGCGCCCGCCGCCCAGTACTCCTCCTCGAACAGCAGCCACCGCACCAGCCCCGCGTCCCGCCCGCCGTAGCGCGACGGCCAGTTGACGACCGACCAGCGGTCCGCGGCCAGCTCCGCCTCCCAGGCGCGGTGCGCGGCGAAGCCCTCCTCGGTCTCCAGGGAGGGCAGCGGAACGCGCGGGACGTGCGTGCGCAGCCACTCCCGCGCCTCGGCGCGGAACCGCTCGTCCGCCGGGGAGAACACCAGGTCCACGACCGCTCCCTCCTTCCCTAACAAGTGTTTGGTAGGTTAGCGTGAGCCCATGACAGACGTCGAGAGTCCGTCGTACGTGCCGGGCCACGGCCTGCTGAAGGGGCGGACCGCCGTCGTCACGGCGGCGGCCGGCGCGGGGATCGGCGCGGCCACCGCGCGGCGCTTCCTCGAGGAGGGCGCGCGCGTGCTGATCAGCGACGCGCACGCACGACGGCTCAAGGAGCACGAGGCGCGGCTGGCCGGTGAGTTCGGCGCCACGTCGATCACCGCCGTGCCCTGCGACGTCACCGACGAGACGCAGGTGCGCATGCTCTTCGAGGCGGCCGCTGCGGAGCACGGCCGCCTCGACGTCGTGGTCAACAACGCCGGTCTCGGCGGCACGGCGGACCTCGTCGACATGACCGACGAGCAGTGGGCCCGCGTCCTGGACGTGACGCTCACCGGCACGTTCCGGTGCGTACGGGCCGCGCTGCGGCACATGAAGGGCACCGGCGGCGGGGTGATCGTCAACAACGCCTCCGTCGTCGCCTGGCGCGCCCAGGCCGGACAGGCCCACTACGCCGCCGCCAAAGCGGGCGTGATGGCGCTGACCCGGTGTGCGGCCATCGAGGCGGCCGGATACGGGGTGCGGGTCAACGCCGTGGCGCCCAGCCTCGCGATGCACCCCCACCTGGTGAAGGTGACCACGCCCGAGCTGCTCGCCGAGCTGACCGCCCGCGAGGCCTACGGACGCTGGGCCGAGCCCTGGGAGGTGGCCAACGTGATCGTCTTCCTGGCCTCCGGCTACTCCTCGTACATGACCGGAGAAGTGGTGCCCGTCAGCAGCAGGCACCCCTAGGACGACAATGGACCCGTGCCTCCTACGAAGAAGAATTCCCAGGTGACCGCCGCTGAGCCCATCGTGGGCGCCGCGGCTCGCGACCGTCGCGCCGAACTCCTCGGCACCGCCGCCGAGGTGTTCGCCGAGCAGGGCTACAACGCCACCACCGTCCGCAAGATCGCGGACCACGCGGGGATGCTCGCCGGCAGCCTCTACTACCACTTCGACTCCAAGGAGTCGATGCTGGAGGAGATCCTGCGCACCTTCCTCGACGAGCTGTGGGACGGTTACGACACCGTCCTGGCCGCCGGGCTCGGCCCGCGCGAGACGCTTCAGGCCCTGGTCACCGAGTCGTTCCGGGAGATCGACCGGCACCGTGCGGCCGTCGCGATCTACCAGAAGGAGAGCAGGCAGCTCGTGGCGCAGGAGCGGTTCGCGTTCCTCGCCGAGTCACAGCGCAGGTTCGAGAAGGCCTGGCTGTCCACACTGGAGCGCGGCGTCGCCGAGCGGGCCTTCCGGGCCGACCTCGACGTCCGGCTCACCTACCGGTTCGTGCGCGACACCGTGTGGGTCGCCGCCTCCTGGTACCGGCCGGGCGGACAGCACAGCCCGGACGAGATCGCCCGGCAGTACCTGTCGATGGTGCTGGACGGGATCGCCGTACGCCCATAGCCCCTATGCGCACAGGAGTCGTCATGGCCGAGGCCTACATCGTCGAAGCGGTCCGCACGCCCGTCGGGCGGCGCGGGGGAGGGCTGAGCGCGGTCCACCCCGCCGACCTCGGCGCGCATGTCCTCAGGGAGCTGATGAGCCGCTCGGGCGCCGACCCGGCCGCCGTGGAGGACGTCGTCCTCGGCTGTCTGGACGCGGTGGGGCCGCAGGCCGGGGACATCGCGCGGACCTGCTGGCTGGCGGCCGGACTGCCCGAGGAGGTGCCGGGCGTGACCGTCGACCGGCAGTGCGGCTCCTCGCAGCAGGCCGTGCACTTCGCCGCGCAGGCCGTGCTGTCCGGCACTCAGGACCTGGTGGTCGCCGGCGGGGTGCAGAACATGTCGATGATTCCCATCGCCTTCGCCACCCGGCAGGCCGCCGAACCGCTCGGGCTGACCCAGGGGCCGTTCGCGGGCAGCGCCGGCTGGCGGGCACGGTACGGGGACAAGCCCGTCAACCAGTTCGTGGGCGCCGAGATGATCGCCGCCAAGTGGGGGATCAGCCGACAGGACCAGGAGGAGTTCGCCCTGCGCTCCCATCGGCGGGCCGTGCGGGCGATCGACGAGGGCCGCTTCGGCCGCGAGAGCGTCCCGTACGGAGAGGTCACCGCCGACGAGGGGCCGCGCCGGGACACCTCGCTGGAGAAGATGGCCGGCCTCAAGCCGGTCCTCGACGGCGGAACCGTCACCGCCGCCTGCTCCTCCCAGGTCTCCGACGGGGCGGCGGCGATGCTGCTGGCCTCCGAGCGGGCCGTGCGCGACCACGGGCTCACCCCACGCGCACGCGTGCACCACCTCTCCGTGCGCGGCGAGGACCCGATCCGGATGCTCACCGCCCCCATCCCCGCCACCGCCCACGCCCTGAAGAAGACCGGTCTGACCATCGACGACATCGACCTCGTCGAGATCAACGAGGCCTTCGCCCCGGTCGTCCTGGCCTGGCTGAAGGAGACCGGCGCCGACCCGGACCGCGTCAACGTCAACGGCGGCGCGATCGCCCTGGGGCACCCCCTCGGCGCGACCGGCGTCAGACTCATGACGACCCTGCTGCACGAACTGGAGCGCAGCGGGGGCCGGTTCGGCCTGCAGACCATGTGCGAGGGCGGCGGCCAGGCCAATGTGACGGTCATCGAACGGCTGTGAGCCGCGTCAGCGCCTCGTCGGCCTCCCTCATGATCCGCTCCACCAGCTCCGCGCACGACGGCAGGTCGCCGATCACCCCCGCGACCTGCCCGGACGCCATCACCCCCAGGTCCGTACGGCCGTCCACCATCGCCGACTTCAGCAGCATCGGTGTGTTCGCGGCGAGCAGCACCTGGCTCCAGGACAGGTCCTTGCCGCGTTTGAGGGCCAGTCCGTCACGGACCAGCTGCCGCCAGGTCAGCCCGGACAGCCTGCGAAATCCGGCCGCCGCGCGCAGGGCCCGCGCGAGCGCCCCGGCCCGGCCGGCGTCCTCCAGGGCGGCCACCAGTTCCGTACGCAGCATGCGGTGCGGGAGCCCGTCGACCGCCCGGGTCACCGTCACGTCCTTCACGGCCGCCGCGAGATACCTCGCCTTCACCGCGTCCGGCACGGTCGAGTCCGAGGTCAGCAGGAACCGCGTGCCCATCGCCACGCCCGCCGCGCCGTAGGCCAGGGCCGCGGCCAGCCCGCGCCCGTCGAAGAAGCCGCCCGCCGCGACGACGGGTATCCGCACCGCGTCCACCACCTGCGGCAGCAGCACGGTCGTGGCCACCTCCCCGGTGTGCCCGCCGCCCTCCGCGCCCTGTACGAGCACCGCGTCCGCGCCCCACGCCGCGACCTTCTCGGCATGCCGCCGCGCCCCCACGGTCGGCATGACGACCACACCGGCCTCCTTGAGCTCGCCGACCAGCTCCCGGGAGGGGGCGAGGGCGAAGGAGGCGACCCGGACGCCCTCCTCGATCAGGATCCGGACGCGATCGCCCGCGTCGGACGCGTCGGCGCGCAGGTTCACCCCGAACGGCGCGTCGGTCCGGGCCTTCACCTCCCGCACGGCCTCGCGCAACCGCCCGGGTGTCATCGTGGCGGAGGCCAGGATGCCGAGGGCGCCCGCGTTCGCCGTGGCGGAGACCAGACGGGGGCCCGCCACCCAGCCCATCCCGGTCTGCACGACCGGATGACGCACGCCAGTGAGCCGGGTGAGCGCCGTCCCCCTCACGCGGCGACCTCGCCGGCCCGGACCCCGGCCGGGTCGACGACCTCGCGGATCAGGCGGAGTTCCTCACCGGTCGGCTCCCGGGTCACCGGCACCTCGTCCGGCACGGTCAGTTCGAAGCCCGTCGCCTCTTGCACCTGCTCCACCGTGACGCCGGGGTGCAGCGAGGCCAGCCGCATCGAGCGGTCGGGGGTGGCGAAGTCGAAGACGCCCAAGTTCGAGACGACCCGCGGGATCCGGTGGTGACGTGCGCCGGCCGCCCGGTCGTAGCCGACTCCGCAGACCATGTCGACCCGCTCGACGAAGACCCGCCGGGAGTGCCTCGGGATCCAGTAACTGGTCGGATTGTTCAGAGTGTTGCTCGGTGCGCCGCGCACCCCGAGCAACTGCCGCTTCGGCTGCTCCCAGTCGCCGATGCAGGCGATGTTCTGGTTGCCGAACCGGTCGATCTGACTCGCGCCCATCATCACGTGCCGCCGCCCCGCGGTGACCCAGGTCAGATGCTCGCGGTACGGCAGCCAGCCCTCGGGTGTCCCGTCCGGCCGGACGAGCATCGCCTCGCCGTCGGTCAGCAGCAGCTCCGGTGCGAAGGTGAGCCGGGCCAGCCGGGCGCCGATCGAGGGGATCAGCCCCATGGGGCTCGCCAGCACCTCGCCGTCGTTCCGCCAGGCCTCGGCGCACGCGATCACGCAGTACTCGGCGCGGGTGGGCCCGGTCATGTGTCCTCCCGCACGGCCGCCTGGTATGCCTGCTCGTCCCCGCCGAGGTACCCGGCCGCGAAATCGGGCCAGGGGGTGGTCGCGTACCGCTTCTGGAAGGCCTCGTCGCGGCCGTAGTCGGGCGCGCAGGACGTGAAGTGCGCCCCGCCGGGGGCCTCGACGACACCGGTGACCGTGTGCCGCTTGATCAGCAGGGTCTGCGGCGGGCCCTGCCTCGTCAGCTCGGCCGTGTCGACGATCCGCTCGCAGCTCACGTACGCCGTGTCGGCGGCCGCGCAGAACAGGTCGTCGAAGTACGGGTCCGGGCCCAGGTACTGCCCGTTGCCCGAGCGGTCCGCGCGGTTGATGTGCACCAGGGCCGCATCCAGCCGCAGGGCGGGCACGGCCACGAACGTCTCCCCGTCCTCGTACGGCGAAGTGACCGTCCGCAAGCCCGGATTGACCCGCATCACGTCCGAGCCGAACCCGGCCCGCAGCGGCAGGAACGGGAGCCGGTTCGCCGCCGCCCGCAGGCCCCACAGGAACATCGCCTCGTCGATCTCCGTCAGCGCGAAGGCACCCCGTTCACGAGCCGCCCGGTAGTGCGGCTCCAGGGGGATCGAGTCGAGGGTGACGAAGGCCGTCACCAGCCGCCGGATCCGCCCGGCCGCGGCCAGCATGCCCACGTCCGGGCCGCCGTACGACACGATGGTGAGGTCGGTGATCCCCGACCTGAGCAGCGCTCTCACCAGGGCCATCGGCTTACGGCGCGAGCCCCAGCCGCCGATGCCGAGGGTCATGCCACTGGACAGCCGGGACACGGCCTCGTCCGCCGACATCGTCTTGTCCCTCATCGCGCTCCCTCCCGCCCGAACCTCTCGCGCACCCGCGCGCCCACCCCGCTGAGACCCGCCTCGAAGGTGAAGCCCTGCTCGAAGCGGTAGCTGCGGCGCACATCCACGGGATCGATGCCGTTGAGCGCGGCCTTGGCCAGGCGGAGCAGCCGGCCGTCCTTCGCGGCGATCTCGCGGGCCAGTTCCAGGGCGGCGGAGCGCAGTGCGCCGCGCGGCACCACCCGCCACACCGACCCGTGCGCGTGCAGGTCGGCCGCGCTCGCCGTACGCGCCGTGTAGTACAGCGCCCGCATCAGGTGCTGGGGGACCAGCCGGGCCAGATGGGTGGCCGCGCCGAGGGCGCCGCGGTCCAGCTCGGGCAGCCCGAACACCGCGTCCTCGCTCGCCACGATCGCGTCCGCGTTACCCACCAGGCCGATGCCGCCGCCCAGGCAGAAGCCCTGCACCGCCGCCACGACCGGCACCTCGCACTCGTAGACCGCCGCGAACGCCTGCGCGCAGCCGCTGTTCACACCGAGCAGCGCGCTGTGCTCCCGGTCGTCCGCCTGAAGTTCCTTGATGTCCACACCCGCGTTGAACCCGCGCCCCTCGGCGGCCAGCACCACGCACCGGACCTCCGGGTCGCGTCCGGCCGCGCGCACCGCGTCGGCCAGGGCGAACCAGCCCGCCACCGGCAGGGCGTTCACCGGCGGGAAGTCGACCGTGACGACGGCGATGCCCTTTTCCCCGCACGAGGTGGAGACACCCATGGCCGCATCAGCTACCTTTCCACCAAACGTTTGTTAGGTGGAAAGGTAGCAGCGCATGGAGCTGGACGGGAAGGTCGCCGTCGTCACCGGCGGGACCCGGGGCGTCGGCGCCGGCATCGCGCGCGCCTTCGTACGGGCGGGCGCCGAGGTCGTGGTCTGCGCCCGCCGGCCACCGGACGTCCCGCTCCCCGGTGCCGAGTTCGTGCCGCTGGACGTCCGGGACACCGAGGCCGCCGGGCGCCTGTTCGCCGGCCTTCCCCGACTGGACGTGCTGGTCAACAACGCGGGCGGCGCACCCCACCGGCTGCTCACCGAGGCCGGACCGGAGCGGCACGCACGCGTGGTGGAGCTCAACCTGCTCGCGCCGCTGACGGTGTCCCTCGCCGCGTACGACCGGCTGCGGCACTCCAAAGGCTCGATCGTCATGATCGGCAGTGTCAGCGGCGGCCGCCCCTCGCCCGGCACCGCCGCCTACGGCGCCGCCAAGGCGGGCCTGGACAACCTCGCCCGCTCCATGGCCGTGGAATGGGCGCCCGACATCCGGGTCAACACCCTCGTCGTGGGCATGGTCCGCACCGAACGGTCCCACCTCCACTACGGCGACCGGGAGGGCATCGCCGCCGTCGCCCGCACGGTCCCGCTGGGCCGTCTCGCCGAACCGTCGGACGTGGGCCGCGCGGCGGTGTTCCTGGCGTCTGACGCCGCCGCGTACATCAGCGGAGCGAGCCTCGAGGTGCACGGGGGCGGGCAACGGCCGGCCTTCCTGGACGCGGCCGGTGCCGGGCGGGGGAGCGGCCACCCGCCCACCGCGGACGAGGAGAGCTGACATGAGCGGAATCTGCGCGGGCCGGGTCGTCGTCGTCACGGGCGCGGGGCGCGGGCTCGGCCGGTCCCACGCCCTCGCGTTCGCGGCCGAGGGGGCACGGCTGGTCGTCAACGACCTCGGGGTGGGCCTCGACGGCACCCCCGGCCCCGACGGTCCCGCCGCCCGGGTCGTGGAGGAGATCCGCGCGGCGGGCGGCGAGGCGGTGGCGCACGGCGGTGACATCGCCACGACCGAGGGCGCCGCCTCGCTGGTCCGTACGGCCCTGGAGACCTACGGCCGGCTCGACACCCTCGTCAACAACGCGGGCTTCCTGCGCGACCGGATGCTGGTCAACCTCGACGAGGAGGACTTCGACGCCGTCGTACGCGTCCACCTCAAAGGCCACTTCCTGCCCCTGCGGCACGCGGCCGCGCACTGGCGCCGCGAGGCCAAGGCGGGCCGCCGGCCCGAGGCCCGGATCGTCAACACCAGCAGCGGAGCCGGACTCCTGGGCTCGGTCGGACAGGGCAACTACAGCGCCGCCAAGGCCGGCATCATCGCCCTGACCCTCGTCGCGGCGGCCGAACTGCACCGCTACGGCGTCCAGGCCAACGCCATCGCCCCCGCCGCCCGCACGCGGATGACGGAACGCACCTTCGCGGACACCATGACGGCCCCCGGCTCAGGCTTCGACGCGATGGCCCCCGAAAACGTCTCACCCCTCGTCGTCTGGCTGGGCTCGGCGGCGAGCACCGGCGTGACGGGCCGGGTCTTCGAGGCGGAGGGCGGCCGGATCACGGTCATGGACGGATGGAGGGCGGGGCCGAGCGCGGACAAGGGCGGACGCTGGAGCCCGGCCGAGGCGGGGGAACAGACCCGCAAACTCCTGGCGGAGGCGTCCGAACCGGGGCCGGTGTACGGCACCTAGGGGGTGGTGTCCCGCAAAGTCGCGCCCTCGGCTCGGGAGGGCGGGCCCAGCCGGGTCACTCGCAGAGCTCGCTCGAACGACACGCCCCAGGGGACGTTCACGTGTCGCACTCCAGGACGCTCCGGCACAACGCGCACCGCGCCCGGACCCGCCCCCGCACCGGCACCCTGATCCGCTGATGACACGTCGGGCAGGGAAACGACACCCGCAACCGCCCGCCCCCGTCGGGCGAGAACGCGTACCGCACCCCCGGCTGCGGCGGACCCTCCGGGGCGTGCCGCCGGTCCCGGGCGTAGCGGCGCCGCCCCGCCCACCCCGCCGCCGTCAACGGCGGCTCCTGCCCGTCCCGGCGGGCCAGCTCCCTCCCCTTCACATACGCCGTGTACGCCTGCGCACTGGTGAACCACACCGACGGGTCCTCCCCGAAGACCAGCGCCCGCTTGGCCAGCACGTACCCGAACTCCTCCGGCGTGAGATACCCCAGCTTCTGCGACGACGCCCCGTCCTCCCGGTACGCGTCCAGCAGCAGCCACCCCGCACCCAGATACGTCGTCGCCGTGTCCGTCAGGATCTCGTTGTCCCGCACGCCCGGGAACGACAGGTCCAGCCGATGCAGATACACGTGCATCACCTCGTGCGCCAGGGCCGCCCCGATGTCCCGCCGATGCGCACGGAACCGGTCGTTCAACTCCACGAAGTACTCCGGCCCGGCCGCGAGCTCGACGTTCGCCGCGTGCCGCATCTCCCGGAAGCTCACGATCAGCCGGGCATCCGGCAGCCGGTAGTGCCGCACCAGCTCCCGCGCCACCCGCTGCGCCCCCAGATACAGGTCGTCGGTGTCGCAGAACGCCACATCGGCGGGGACCACGCTGGTCGCGAACGTCTGCACGGTGTCGTACGACAGCCGCCTGTACAGCGCCGTGACGGCGGCCCGCACCGTCTCCAGATGCGGGTAGCCGTGCTCGACCGGCCCGTCGTTCGCCACGCCTCACCCCCAAGACGCCCCGGAACCCGGTTCCACTGTACGAGGACGCGAGCGAGCGCGGACGGCCCGTGCCGCGGCGAAAAACGGCCGCCACCCCCGGCGGCTCCGGCACAATCCCGACCGTGACCAGCGAACAGCACACCATCGCCGCCTCGCTCCGGGTGGGCGGCCGGGACGACGACCTCGAGAAACGGCTCGACGAGGAGCTGACAGCCTTCAACACCGCCGCCGCCGACGGCGCCGTCACCGAGCCCCTCTCGGTCCGCGCCACCGACGCGACCGGCGCACTGGTCGGCGGGCTCACCGCCTGGACCTGGGGCACCCTGTGCTCCGTGGACATGCTCTGGGTGCGCGAGGACCAGCGGCACGCCGGCTGGGGCGGCCGGCTGATGCGTGCCGCGCAGACCGAGGCGGCCCGGCGCGGCTGCACCGACATGATCGTCTCCACGTACAGCTTCCAGGCACCCGGCTTCTACCCGAAGCTCGGCTTCCGGGAACGGGCCCGCATCCAGGGCGTACCCGGCGGCCACGAGGACGTCTACTTCCACAAGCGGCTCTCACCGCCGAAGAATGAGACGGCCGGCGGCCACCCGGTGTGATCCCCGTAGGCTGACGTCCCATGACCACCAGCAACACCGGTTCCCGCGACGTCGACCCCGCCGTCCGCGCAGAGCTCACCCGGCTGCGCGACAGCATCGACAACATCGACGCGGCCGTCGTCCACATGCTCGCCGAGCGCTTCAAGTGCACCCAGCAGGTCGGCCACCTCAAGGCACAGCACCAGCTGCCGCCCGCCGACCCGGCCCGCGAGGCCCGCCAGATCGCCCGGCTGCGCGCCCTCGCCGAGAACGCCAAGCTGGACCCGGCCTTCGCCGAGAAGTTCCTGAACTTCATCGTCGGCGAGGTCATCCGCCACCACGAGCGCATCGCGGAGCAGGCCCTCAACGGCACCACCACCGGCGGCAACTGACCTCCCGCGCGCCCGGGGGAGTGACACGGCGGCCCGCCAGGTGCATGCTGCGCCGTGCACAGCATGTCAACAGATGAGCACTACGGGTCAGTGTCCCGGACTACTCTGGTCCTCCACGAGGGAGGGGCGTCGGGCCATGCCGTCGGATACCAGAATCCTCATCGTCGACGACCACGAGGACACGCTGTACGCGCTGGAGAGCGCCCTGGCCCCGCTGGGCTACCGGCTCGACCGGGCCACCAGCGGCGACGAGGCACTCAAACAGGTGCTGCGCGGCCACGTCGGCCTGCTCCTGCTCGACGTGCGCATGCCCGGCGTCAGCGGGCTGGAGGTCGTGCGCTACATGCGACGCGTCGAGCAGACCCAGCACATCCCCGTGATCCTGCTCACCGGCTTCGGCGCCGACCACGAACTGACCACCACCGCCTTCCGGCTCGGCGTCGCCGACCTCGTCCTGAAGCCCGTGGACCCCTGGGCCCTGCGCACCAAGGTCCGCTACCTCTTCGACACCCACCGGCGCCATCTCGCCCTGGAACACGAAGTGAACCGCCTGCGCGCCCTCGCGCGGGAGCACACCGAGACCCCCGCACACCCCCCGCGCCCCGCCCTGCCCCATCCCGACGCGCGCGTGCCGACACAACGGCCCATGGGGGCGCACGCCGGGGAGCTCGAAAAGGACCGCACCTAGACCGGACATTGGGCACGTACCGATCCGCCCCTGTGCCATGCCGACGCCATCAGGCAGCATGTCTCGCATGTCCGTACTGACGCGCGACGAAGCGCAGACCCGAGCCGAGCTCCTCGACGTCCACCGCTACACCATCGAACTCGACCTGACCGGCGGAGACGAGACCTTCGACTCCCGCACCCTGATCAGGTTCGCTGCCCGCGTGGACGGGGACACCTTCGTCGAGCTCAAGCCCGCCGAGCTGCGCTCCGTCACCCTCGACGGACACCCCCTGGACCCGGAAACCCTGGACGGCAACCGGCTCGCCCTGCCCGACCTCACCGCCGGCGAGCACGAACTGCTCGTGGACGCGCGGATGCGATACTCCCGCACCGGCGAGGGCATGCACCGCTTCACCGACCCCACCGACGGCGAGACCTACGTCTACACCCAGCTGTTCATGGACGACGTCCAGCGGGTCTTCGCCGCCTTCGACCAGCCCGACCTGAAGGCCGTCTTCGAGCTGTCGGTCAAGGCCCCGCAGGACTGGACCGTCCTCGCCAACAGCATCACCGAACACGCCGACGGAGTATGGAAGACGGCCCCCACACCGCTCATCTCCACCTACCTCGTCGCCGTCGCCGCCGGCCCCTGGCACTCCGTACGCACCGAGCACCGCGGCCTGCCCTTCGGACTGCACTGCCGCCGCTCCCTCGCCCCCTACCTGGACGCCGACTGCGACGAACTCCTCGACATCACACGCGCCTGCTTCGACCGCTACCACGAGAAGTTCGACGAGCCCTACCCGTTCGACTCCTACGACCAGGCCTTCGTCCCCGAGTTCAACGCCGGCGCCATGGAGAACCCCGGCCTGGTCACCTTCCGCGACGAGTTCGTCTACCGCTCCGCCGTCACCGACACCGAACGCCAGACCCGCGCCATGGTCATCGCCCACGAGATGGCCCACATGTGGTTCGGCGACCTCGTCACCCTCAAGTGGTGGGACGACATCTGGCTGAACGAGTCCTTCGCCGAGTACATGGGCTACCAGACCCTCACCGAAGCCACCCGCTTCAGCGACACCTGGACCGACTTCGCCGTCACCCGCAAGTCCTGGGGCTACGACGCCGACCAGCGCCCCTCCACCCACCCCGTCGCCCCCGAGGCCGTCGACGACACCGCCTCCGCACTGCTCAACTTCGACGGCATCTCCTACGCCAAGGGCGCCGGCGCGCTGCGGCAGCTGGTCGCCTGGCTCGGCGAGAAGGACTTCCTCGCCGGCATCAACACCCACTTCGCCCGGCACAAGTTCGCCAACGCCACCCTCGCCGACTTCATCGACAACCTCGCCGGCGCCACCGACCGCGACGTCCACGCCTGGGCCGACGCCTGGCTGCGCACCACCGGCGTCGACACCCTCACCCCGCGGATCGCCCCCGGCGAGCACGGCACCTGCGCCCTCACCGTCGACCGCGCCGGCAGCCGCCCGCACCGCATCGCCGCCGGCCTCTACGACCGGGACCTCGGCGACGACGGCGGGCAACTCGTCCTGCGCGAACGCCTCCACCTGGACCTCCCGCAGACCGATCCCCACCCCATCGGCAAGCGGCCGGCCCTGCTCCTCCTCAACGACGCCGACCTCACCTACGCCAAGGTCCGCTTCGACCCCGAGTCCTTCGAGACCGTCCGCAAGGAGCTGTCCGGCCTGCCCGAACCGCTCACCCGCGCGGTCGTCTGGAACGCCCTGCGCGACGCCGTCCGCGACGGCGAACTCGCCCCCGGCGCCTACCTGGAGACCGCCAGGACCCACCTCCCGCTGGAGACGGACCTCGCCGTCGTCCAGGGCGTGCTCGCCTTCGCCTCCACGTACATCACCGACCGCTACCTCACGCCCGAGGAGCGGCCCGCCGCACTCGCCACCCTCTCCGAACTGTGCCGCGACCTCATCCGCCGCACCGAGGACGGCGACAACCCCGGCCTGCGCCTGATCGCCGTACGCCACCGCATCGACGTGGCCGCCCACCCCGACACCATCGCCGCGTGGCTCGCCGACGGCACCGTCCCCGGCGGCCCCGAACTCGACCCCGAACTGCGCTGGCGCGTGCTCGCCCGGCTCGCCGTCCTCGGCGCGACCGACGAGGCCGCCATCGCCACCGAACTGGAACGCGACCCGAGCGCCACCGGCCAGGAGGGCGCCGCCCGCTGCCGGGCCGCCCTGCCCGACCCGGAGGCCAAGGCCCGCGCCTGGCAGGCGATGTTCGGCTCGGACGACCTGTCCAACTACCTCTTCACCGCCACCGCCCGGGGCTTCTGGCAGCCCGAACAGGCCGACCTGGTACGCGCCTACGTCGAGCGCTACTACGCCGACGCGGTCGCCGTCGCCGACCGCCGCGGCCCCGCCATCGCCGACGCGGCCGGCCTCTGGGCCTTCCCCGCGCACGCCGTCGACGCCGACACCCTCCGCCTCGGCCGGGAATGCCTGCGCGACGCCGCCCCGATCCCCGCCCTACGCCGCAGGCTCGTCGACCAACTCGACGACCTGGCACGGGCGTTGCGGGTCCAGGGCGGTCAGGAGGACTAGAAGGACCGGCGACGTGGGGCACTCACGGGCGGCTGGTCCCTTGCGCCGACACGGCGGGCCGGCCGCCCTTCCCGGCCTCGGGTCACGACAGACGACCCGGCCCCGAGGAGCCCTCCATGATCGCAGTGACCGGTGCCACCGGAAACGTCGGCCACGCCCTGGCCGAACGCCTCGTCACCGCCGGCCCGTCCGCACGGGCACGGACCCGCGACCCGCGGCGGGCCCGTCTGCCCGCCGGCGCCGAGACGGTACGCCTCCGGCACGACGCCCGGGCCGGCCTGTTCGACGCCGTCACCACGCTGCTCCCGTACGTCCAGGCGGGCGGGCGAGCACACCCCCGGCCCGCCCGCGGCGACCCGCGCCGCCGGGGTGCGCCACGTCGTCCTGCCGTCCTCCGCGATCCCCGGGCCGGGCGCCGACGAGACCCACCCCATCCACGTCACGCACGCCACCACCGAACGGCACATCCGCGACAGCGGCCCGGCACGGACCTTCCCGCGGCCGGGCGCGTTCGCCACCAACGCCTTCCAACGGGCCCCGCAGATCCGCAGCGGCCACACCGTCCGCGTCTTCGCCGAGGTCCGCTCCGCGCCCACGAGGGCGCCATCGCCGCCGTCGCCGAACGCGCCCTCCTCGACGACGGCCACGCGGGCGCCGCCCACCGCCTCACCGGACCCGAGACGATCACGCCGGGCAGGTCACCGCGATCGGTGACGCCCTGAGCCGCGATCTGCGCTTCACCGAACCGGCACCCGAAGAGGCGGGCCCCGAACTCTTCCCGCACCTCCCACCGGGCACCCTCACGGCCCTGCTGAAGTCCTTCGCCGCCAGGGCCGCCACCGCCCCGGAGATCACCGACACCGTCCGGGAGGTCACCGGCAGGCCGGCCCGCCCCTTCGCCGCCCGGGCCGCGGACCACACGGCCGACTTCAAGGACCGAGCCCCCCGGGCACCGGCCCGACCGGATTTCCCTCACGGAGGTACCTCCACCCGGGTTGGGTCGTTGGTCTCTTCGGGCGCGCCGCCCCGCGCCCCGGAGGACAGCCCCATGAGCAACCCGCCCCTCGCCTCAGGCCCCCAAGGCCCCCGTGCCCTGCGGCCGATGCTCGACACCGTCCTACAGGCGCTGGCCACCGGTACCCGGGCGCGGGGCGGGCCGCTCCCGGCGGGCGGCCCGCAGGCGGTCACCGCCCGGCTCCGGCAGGCGGCCGGCGACGTCCTCCCCGACCAGGGCGACCCCCACGCCCTGCACACCCTGGTCCACGCCTTCGCCGAGACCGCCGCCGACCCGGCCCACCCCCGGTGCGCCGCCCACCTGCACTGCCCCCCGCTCGCCGTCGCCGCGGCCGCCGACCTCGCCGCCTCCGCCCTCAACCCGTCCCTGGACTCCTGGGACCAGGCACCCGGGGCATCGGAACTGGAGAGACTGGTCGCACAGGCACTGGCCCGGCAGATCCACGGAACCGGGCAGCCCACCGCCCCCGACTCCCTCATCACCACCGGCGGCACCGAATCCAACCAGCTCGCCCTGCTCCTCGCCCGAGAGACCCACGGCAAAACCGTCCGGCTCGTGTGCGGGGCCAACGCCCACCACTCCCTGCCACGCGCCGCCTGGCTGCTCGGGCTGCCCGACCCCGTCGTCGTACCCACCCCGCGCGGGACGCTCGACCCCTCCGCACTCGACGACGCCCTCACCGCACAGCCCGGCCCCGTGCTCGTCGCCGCCACCGCCGGCACCACCGACGCCGGATACATCGACCCGCTGCCCGAGATCGCCGCCCGCTGCGCCACCCACGGCGCCCGGCTGCACGTGGACGCCGCCTACGGCGGAGGCCTCCTCTTCAGCGACCGGCACCGCCCACGGCTCACCGGGCTCGACGCCGCCGACACCGTCACCCTCGACCTGCACAAACTCGGCTGGCAACCGGTCGCCGCGGGCCTCCTCGCCGTCCGGGACGCCCGCGACCTCGCCGCCCTGGGACAGCGCGCCGACTACCTCAACGCCGCCGACGACACCGAGGCCGGACTGCCCGACCTGCTCGGCCGGTCCCTGCGCACCACCCGCCGCCCCGACGTCCTCAAACTCGCCGTCACCCTCAAGACGCTGGGGCGCGACGGACTCGGCGCACTCGTCGACCAGGTCTGCGACCGCGCCCGCGAGTTCGCCGCACTCGTCGCCGAACACCCCGGCTTCGAACTGCACGCCCCACCCGTCATCAGCACGGTGCTGTTCCGGCCCGCGGACGCCACCGACACCACCGTGGCCGCCGTACGCCGCTCGCTGCTCACCACCGGCCGCGCCGTCCTCGGCCGGGCCCGCCTCGACGGCCGGCTCTGGCTCAAGACCACCCTCCTCAACCCCGCCACCGGTCCCGACGACCTGGCCGCCCTGCTGCACCTCGCGGCAGCGAGCCGAGCGACACTCGTGGAAGGACACACCCCCCGATGAACCCAGCGCCGACCCCCGGCCCCGACGCCCCGCCACACCCCGACCCCGACGCCCCCCGCGACCTCGTCGGTATTGGAGTCGGACCCGCCAACCTCTCCCTCGCCGCGCTCGCCCACCCCCTCGGCGGCCTCGACACCCTCTTCTACGAGCAGCGCCCCGCCTTCGGCTGGCACCCCGGCCTGCTCATCGAGGGCGCCACCATCCAGGTGCCGTTCCTCGCCGACCTGGTGTCCCTCGCCGACCCCACCAGCCCCTGGACCTTCCTCAACTACCTCAGGTCCCGCGAGCGGCTCTTCCCCTTCTACTTCGCCGAACGCTTCCACATCCAGCGCGCCGAGTACGACGCCTACTGCCGCTGGGTCTGCGAGAACCTCCCCGGGCTCCACTTCGGCCACCAGGTCGACGCCGTCCGCTGGAACCCCGAACGCGACGTCTTCGAGGTCGACTTCACCCAGCTCGACGCCGACGGAGAAGCCGAGGCCCTCGGCCGGACCTACACCCACAACGTCGTCCTCGGCATCGGCACCGAGCCCTACGTCCCCGACTCCCTCAAGCCCCTCGTCGAGGCCCCCGGCGTACCCGTCGTGCACGCCGCCGACTACCTCGACCACCGCGCCGCCCTCCTGGCCGCCGGACACGTCACGATCGTGGGCCTCGGACAGTCCGGCGCCGAGATCTTCCTCGACCTGCTGCGCAACCGGCCGGCCGGACACGAGAAGCTGCACTGGCTGGGCCGCACCGAGGCCTTCGCCCCCATGGAGTACTCCAAGCTCGGCCTGGAACACTTCACCCCCGACCACACCCGCTACTTCCACGCCCTGCCCGAGTCCACCCGCGACCGGCTCGTCGACGGCCAGTGGCAGCTGCACAAGGGCATCGACGCCGCCACCGTCGCCGCCATCCACGACGAGCTCTACCGCCGCACCCTGCACGGCGGCTGGCCCGACGCCGTCCTCACCCCCGGCGTCCGTGTCCGCACCGCCGGCCGCATCGCCACGACCCAGGTGGAACTGCACCTGGAACACGGCCGGCAGGACAGCCGCTCCCGCCTCACCACCGACGCCGTCGTCCTCGCCACCGGCTACCGCGAACGCCCCCTCGACCGGATCCTCGCCGGCCTCGACCCCTACATGCGCCGCGACAACCGGGAACGGCCGCGCGTCGACGAGGAGTACCGGCTCGTCCTCGACCCGTGCGTCACCGGCACGGTGTACGTCCAGAACGCCGAGACCCACACCCACGGCGTCGGCGCCCCCGACCTCGGCCTCGCCGCCTGGCGCAGCGCGATCATCCTCAACTCTCTGACGGGCGGGGAGGCCTACGCACTCCCCGCCCGCACCGCCTTCACCACCTTCGGCCTCACCCAGCGCAGGCACGTCCCACCGCCCCGCGAGGCACCGGCACTGACCCCGCTGGTCGACGACCGAAGGTGAGCGAGGACGCGGCTCAGAAGACCGGCGTGCCCTCGCGCGTGAGCTTCCAGTCCACCGCGGCGAACTCGGCCGGGTCGATCGACCCCGTCGCCTTCACCCAGGCGATCATGGTGTTGCGGATCTCCTCCGAGTTCGACCACAGCACCGGGGCGGCGGCGACATGCGGGAAGTTCCCGCCGCCGTTGGCCCGGTAGTTGTTCACCGCGAACACGAACGTCGCGTCGTCGGCGAGCGGCTGCCCCTCGAAGCGCACGTTCGTCACCCGCGACCCGGCCGGCTTCGCGATGTCGATCTCGTACGACAGGCCGCTCACCACGTCGTAGTTGTAGTCCGGAGTACCGTTCGCGTTCGTCAGCTTCGCCGCATCCACCGGCGCGCCGGGCGCGGTCTGCACGAAGTAGTTGGCCGAGAACTCCAGATACGCCTTCATCTGCGCACCCGTCATCAGCCGCGCCTCCAGCGTGTTCTCGAAGACGTACAGACCGGCCACGTCCCGGATCGTCACCTGCCCCGCCGGGATCCGCGCACTGCGCGAGAAGCACGCCGCCTGCGACAGCACCGGCAGCGCGGCGTGCTCCGTGCCCGCCAGCGCCTGCTTCACCGTGTCGGCCTGGATGTGGTTGATCAGATCGATGATCGGAACGTCCTTGTACGGCGCCTCGGCCGACGTCATCTCCGCCGCGTTGGTGCCGATGACCTGGTTGACGTACGCCACGACCTTCTCGTGCTCGTCCAGGAGCAGCTTCGTGATCTTCGGGTCCTCCTCCACCGTGTTGGAGTTGAGAACCTTCGCCCCCACCTTCTCGACCTTCCAGCAGCCCTTCTCCCAGACCAGCTCGAAGTCGAACAGCGTCAGCCGCTGCCCCCACTTCAGCGGCTCCGACAGCACGACCCGCTTGCCCGTCTCCTTGTTCGCGACGAAGTACTCGGGGATCTCCGTGTGCGCGTGCCCGACCAGGATCGCGTCGATCCCCGGCACCTGCTCGGCCACCAGAGCGGCCGCGTTCTCGATGTACGGCAGCTGGTCACCGTAGGACGACGTCCCCGACGAACCACTGTGCGCCGACACGATCACGACGTCCGCGCCCATCGACCGCAGCTTCGGCACCCACTTCGCCGCCTGCTCCTCCAGACCCGGGAACGTCATCTTCCCCTGCACGTTCGCCTTGTCCCAGATCGCGATGCCCGGGTTGGTCAGACCCAGCACGGCCACCTTCACGTCCCGCCCGTGCGGGGTGCGCAGCCGGTGCATGCTGTACGGCGCGAACGCCGGCCGCAGCGTCTTCGCGTCCAGCGCGTTGGCGCCCAGCAGCGGGAAACTGCACTGCTGCTCGAACTTCCGCAGCACCGGGATGCCGTAGTTGAACTCGTGGTTGCCGAGCGCCGCCGCGTCGTACTCCATCGCGTTCATCGCCTGCGCCATCGGGTGCACCGGGCCGCCCTCGGCCGTGATCGGGTCGACCTTGGCGTAGTAGTACGACAGCTGGGTGCCCTGGATGGTGTCGCCCGCGTCGATCAGCAGCGTGTTGCGGCGGCCCTTCTCCTCACGGACCCGGTTGACGAGGGTGGAGACCTTCGCGAGACCGACGTCGTTGTGGTCCCTGTCGTCGAACTCCTTGTCCGTGAAGTAGTCCCAGTTGAAGACGTTGCCGTGCAGGTCCGTCGTCCCCAGCACGGTGAACGCGTACCGCTTGGTGCCGTGCTTCGCCTCGGCCGCCTGCGCACCCGGCGCTCCGACCGCACCGGTCGCCAGCGCCACCCCCGCCCCGGTCACGGCGGACTTCTCCAGGAACTTCCGGCGGTTCAACGGCATGTCTGGCTCCTCGCGGAATCTGTGGAACGACGCGCGTAGATAACGCGCGTAGATTCTGACCCGCCCACGACCGGCCGCAACAGACCCGGCAGGTTGCGATCTGATGACTCGAACCCCGGAACCCAGGCCGCCAACCAGCCCAGACATGACAGAGTGGGACGTATGACCGCGGCCATCCCAGACGCCTCCCCGCCCGCCGTCCCCTACGGCACGCCCGAGGCCCCCCGTATCGCCGTCCGCGGCGAGGCCCGCCTCGAAGTCGACCCCGAGATCGCCCGCATCGGCATCACCGTCGCCGCCCGCGGCCGCGACCGCCGCTCCGCCCTGGACGACCTCACCCGCCGCAACGCCGGTGTCCTCGACCTCGTCAAGTCCTACGGCGACGCCGTCGAACGCCTGGAGACCGGCGCCTTCTCCATCACACCCGAACTCACCAAACACGGCCGCGGCGAACGCGTCCGCACCTACCACGGCAGCGTCCGCGTCACCGCCGAACTCACCGACTTCACCGCCCTCGGCGAACTCACCACCCGCCTCGCCGACCTCGACCTCACCCGCGTCGACGGCCCCTGGTGGGCCCTGCGCCCCGACTCACCCGCCCACCGCGAAGCCCGCAAGCAGGCCGTACACGAAGCCGTCCAGCGCGCCCGCGAGTACGCCGAAGCCCTCGGCACCTCCCTCTCCGCCCTGGTCGAACTGGCCGACATCGGCGCCGAGAGCGCCCCGCCGGCCTACCCCCAGGCGCCCGGCCGCATGCGCTCCGCCGCGTTCGCCGGCGCAGCCGAGGACACCCCCGCCCCCCTCGACCTCGAACCCCAGCGCCAACGCGTCCACGCCCAGATCAACGCCCGCTTCACCATGGTGCCGCCACAGCTGTAATCCCCGCCGTGCGATTATCCGAAAGTGCGACCGAATTTTGTCGGGGTGCTCATCGGAGCACCCCGACGCACAATTCAACACTTGTCAATAACGCTTCACGCAAAGTCTGTTGAGTAGTCACGCTCGACCAATTCTCTACCAGTCGGTAACTCATAGGCTCGTCTCATGCGCCGAGCGAAAATCGTCTGCACCCTTGGACCCGCCACCGACTCGTACGACCAGATCAAAGACCTGGTCGACGCCGGAATGGACGTAGCCCGCTTCAACCTCAGCCACGGCGGCCACGCCGAACACGAGGAGCGCTACCACCGGGTACGCAAAGCCGCCGACGAAACCGGCCGCAGCGTCGGCCTCCTCGCCGACCTTCAAGGACCGAAGATCAGACTCGGCCGCTTCACCGAAGGCCCCGTACTCCTCGAACGAGGCGACACCTTCACCATCACCGTCGAAGAAGGAGTCGAAGGCGACGGCCGCACCTGCGGCACCACCTACGCCGGCCTCGCCGACGACGTCACCACCGGCGAACGCATCCTCATCGACGACGGCAAGGTCTGCCTCGAAGTCACCGGCGTCGACGGCCCCCGCGTCCACACCACCGTCCTCGAAGGCGGCGTGATCTCCGACCACAAGGGCCTCAACCTCCCCGGCGTCGCCGTCTCCGTCCCCGCCCTCTCCAAAAAGGACGAGGACGACCTCCGCTGGGCCCTGCACACCGGCTTCGACGTCATCGCCCTCTCCTTCGTCCGCACCGGCCGCGACATCCAGGACGTCCATCGCATCATGGACGAAGAAGGCCGCCGCCTCCCCGTCATCGCCAAAGTCGAAAAACCCCAGGCCGTCGAGAACATCGACGACATCGTCGCCGCCTTCGACGGCATCATGGTCGCCCGCGGAGACCTCGGCGTCGAAATGCCACTCGAACAAGTCCCGATCGTCCAGAAGCGCGCCATCAAACTCGCCAAACGCAACGCCAAACCGGTCATCGTCGCCACCCAGATGCTCGACTCGATGATCGACAACGCCCGCCCGACGCGAGCGGAGGCCTCCGACGTCGCCAACGCGGTCATCGACGGCACCGACGCCGTCATGCTGTCCGGCGAGACCAGCGTCGGCAAACACCCCATCGAAACCGTCCGCACCATGGCCCGCATCGTCGAAGCAGCGGAAGAAGACATCCTCGCCAAGGGCCTCCCGCCCCTGACCGAACGCAACAAGCCCCGCACCCAGGGCGGAGCGGTCGCCCGGGCGGCGGCCGAGATGGGCGACTTCCTCGGCGCCCGCTTCCTCGTCGCCTTCACCCAGTCGGGCGACACCGCCCGCCGCCTCTCCCGTTACCGCTCCCCGATCCCCCTCCTCGCCTTCACCCCCGACCCGGCCACCCGCTCCCAGCTCAGCCTCACCTGGGGCGTCGAGACGTTCCTCGGCCCGAGCGTCGAATCCACCGACGCCATGGTCGACCAGGTCGACGAACTCCTCCTCCGCTACGGCCGCTGCCGCCAGGGCGACACGGTCGTCATCACGGCCGGCTCCCCGCCCGGGGTCTCGGGCTCGACGAACATGGTCCGGGTCCACCGCATCGGCGAGGACGACTGCCCGAAGTAGGGCGGTGTCAGTACTTGGGTCCTACGTGGGCGTCCATGAGGGCGACGGACGCTTTGCGGGCGACGGAGATGTTGAACGGGTTGCCGTTGCGGGTGCAGTGCGTCCACTCGACACCGAGCTTGTCCAGGGTGTCGGTGCAGAGCCGCCGGATGTCCTCGGAGACGTTGGTGAAGAAGTACCGGGGATACTCGTAACGCTTGTGCTCGCCGCCGACCATACGGGTCGTCCAGTTGGTGATCCGGCAGCCGTCGGAGTGGATGAGCCCGCGGATGAATTCCCAGGGGTGGGCATCGACAATGGCTTGTTGCCAGGGCTCGAGAGCGATGCGGCGTTCGTGCTTCTTGCCGGGGCCGTGCTGGGGGAAGAGGACCGGCCAACTCCGGGAATAGCTGGTGACCGCGACGCAGCCCTGTTTTTGTGCCACGTAGACGCCTACGCCGGGGCGCACCTTCCCGATGGCCTCGCGGCACTGTTCGATGAGCCCGGGCCAGGCGTCCGCGCAAGCGATCCTGAGGTAGTGGCCGCCGCGTGGGTGAGCGCTGATGCAGCCGTCGCCGAGGTAGAGGCCCAGTAGGTAGGCGTACGCGGACTCGTCGGCGGGCGGCCCGGGGTCTGGATGCGTCACACGGGGTCGCGGCTCGAGGTGGTAATGCCAGGAGCGGAGTGCGGCTCGCGAGATGCCCGTTTCCCGGCTCACCGAATTCAGGCTGCGGCCCTGGGCCACCAGTGCGAGTGCTCGCTTGCGTGTGCTGACGTCGTACATGAGGCCACTGTGGGAGTGCGTTCATGGCGACACGCAACGAAAAGCGGATGTTCACGAGAACGTGGACATCCGCTTCGGGGAGGGCCCTTAGAAAGTAAGGAAAAGTGCCCCGGGTGGGACTCGAACCCACACTGAATACCTTTTGAGGGTATCGTCTCTGCCGATTGGACTACCGGAGCTCCTGCGAATCGAAGATTTACCCCGACCCGCTGCCCGTCCACCATACCGCAGCTAGGTACGCTCTTGGGAGCAGTACCGGCCTGCCCCTACCAAGGAGCCCACGTGAGTGCCCCCGAGTCGCCCCAGCCTGTTGATGTGCCTGATGACGACGACAAGTCGCACGTGCCTCCGATGACGACGCGGGTCGTCATCGCCGAGGACGAGGCGCTGATCCGGCTCGATCTCAAGGAGATGCTGGAGGAGGAGGGGTACACCGTCGTCGGTGAGGCCGGTGACGGTGAGCAGGCGGTGGAGCTGGCCCGTGAGCACCGGCCGGATCTTGTGATCCTGGACGTGAAGATGCCGAAGCTGGACGGTATCTCCGCGGCGGAGAGGATCGCTGAGGAGAGCATCGCGCCGGTGCTGATGCTGACCGCGTTCTCGCAGCGCGATCTGGTGGAGCGGGCCCGGGACGCGGGTGCGATGGCGTATCTGGTGAAGCCGTTCAGCAAGACCGATGTCGTGCCGGCGATCGAGATGGCCGTTTCGCGGTTCACGGAGTTGAAGGAGCTGGAGAAGGAGGTCGCGGACCTCACGCTCCGGCTGGAGACGCGCAAGCTGGTGGACCGGGCGAAGTCGATTCTGCAGACGGAGTACGGGCTGTCGGAGCCGGCTGCTTTCCGGTGGATCCAGAAGACGTCGATGGATCGTCGGATGTCGATGCAGCAGGTGGCGGAGGCGGTCATCCAGGACGCCGAGGAGAAGAAGGCCAACAAGGGCTGAGAACTCGACGCGAGAGGCCCGCTCCCCTTCGTTTTCGGAAGGGGAGCGGGCCTCTCGGCGTGTGGGTGGGGACCTCAGTCCTCGCCGAGGTAGGCCTTGCGTACCGACTCGTCGTGCAGCAGGTCCTGCCCCGTCCCGGAGAGGACGACGTTGCCGACCTCCATGACGTGGCCCTGGTCGGCGAGGGAGAGCGCAGCCTGGGCGTTCTGTTCGACGAGGAGGATCGTCGTGCCCTGTGACTTCAGCTCCGAGATGGTCGCCATGATCTTCTGCATCATGATCGGGGAGAGACCCATGGAGGGCTCGTCGAGCATGAGGAGCTTCGGCTGGGACATGAGGGCGCGGCCCATGGCGAGCATCTGCTGTTCGCCGCCGGAGAGGGTTCCCGCTGCCTGCTTGCGGCGTTCCCCGAGGATGGGGAAGAGGTCGTAGGCGCGCTGGATGTCCTTCTCGATGCCTTCTTTGTCCTTGCGGAGGAACGCTCCGAGCTGGAGGTTCTCGGCGATGGTGAGGCGGGGGAAGATGTGCCGGCCCTCGGGGGAGTGGGCGAGGCCGAGGGCGACGATCTTGTGGGCGGGGATGCCGTTGAGGGGTTTGCCGTCGAAGAGGATCTTCCCGGATGTCGGCTTGAGCAGGCCCGACAGGGTGCGCAGGGTGGTCGTCTTTCCGGCGCCGTTGGTGCCGATGAGGGTGACGACCTGGCCTGCTTCGACGCTGAAGGAGATGCCTTTGACGGCTTCGATCTTGCCGTAGGAGACCCGGAGGTCTTCGACCTCGAGGAGTGCGGTCACTTGGCTTCTCCCTTGGTGCTGCTGGTGGTGCTGGTCGCGTCGGCGGCGGCTTCGGCGGCCTCGACCTCGGCGGCTTCGGCTTCCCCGGGGTCGCCTTCGAAGGGTTCGCCGAGGTACGCGGCGACGACACGTTCGTCGGCCTGGACGACCTGGGGGGTGCCTTCGACGAGCTTTTCGCCCTGGACGAGGACGGCGACGCGGTCGCTGAGGTTGAAGACGAAGCGCATGTCGTGCTCGATGAGGAGGACGGCGATGCCCTTGTCGCGGATGGCGAAGACGAGTTCCTCGGCGGCCCTGGTCTCCTGGGGGTTCATGCCGGCGGTGGGCTCGTCGAGCAGGAGCAGGCCGGGCTCGGAGGCCATGGCGCGTGCGATCTCGAGCTTGCGCTGTTCGCCGTAGGGGAGGTTGCGGGACAGGTGGTCGCGCTTGTGGGCGAGGCCGATGAACTCGAGGAGTTCCATGGCGCGTTCCTCGCTGGCGCGTTCGGCCTTCTTGAAGCCGGGGCCGCGCAGGAGGGCCGACCACAGTCCTTCCTTGGTCCGCGTGTGGCGGCCGACGAGGACGTTCTCGAGGACCGTCATGTTGGCGAACAGGCGGATGTTCTGGAAGGTGCGGGCGATGCCGGCCTGGGTGACCAGGTGGGGCTTGGGCGGGAGCACGGTGCCCTTGTAGGAGACGGTGCCCTCGGTGGGGACGTACAGGCCGGTCAGGCAGTTGAAGAAGGTGGTCTTTCCGGCGCCGTTGGGGCCGATGAGGCCGACGATCTCGCCGGCGTTGACGGTGAAGTCGACGGAGCGTACGGCGGTGAGGCCGCCGAAGCGCATCGTGACGCCGCGTGCTTCGAGTACAGGTGTTGTCATGTTCTTACGCCCCCGCCTTGGTGACGGCCGGTTCGTCGGTCAGCGTGGTCTGTTTGGGTACGTCGAGTTGGCCGGTCTCGTGGAATTCGAGCTGGCGCCGGCGGTTGGCGATGATGCCTTCGGGGCGGAAGCGCATCAGGAGGATGAGCGCGATACCGAAGGCGAGGAGCGACTTCTCCTGGAGGAAGACCAGCTTCTCGGGGAGGAGGTAGAGCAGGGCCGCGCCGAGGAGCGGTCCGGCGACCGTGCCCATGCCGCCGAGGACGACCGCGGCCAGGAGGAACGCGGAGTTGGGCGGGGTGGAGCCGGCGAACTGGTACGGCGTGGGGACCACGCTGTAGGTGACGTGGGCGCTGACGGTGCCGGCGAGGCCGGCGAGGGCGGCGCCGAGGGCGAAGGCGATGAGCTTGACGCGGAAGCCGTTGATGCCCATGGCGGTGGCGGCGGTCTCGTCCTCGCGGATGGCGATCCAGGAGCGGCCGATGCGGGAGTCCGCGGCACGCGTGTAGACGAGGACCACGATGGCCATGATGAGGACCATCAGCAGGTAGTGGTTGGCGAAGCGGCCGAGGGTGAATCCGCCGATGTCGTGGGCCTGGCCGAAGTTGAACCCGAAGAGGTTCAGGTCGGGGATGGACGGGATGCCGTTGGGGCCGTTGGTGACGTCGGGCCCGGACTGGCCGTCCATGTTGTTGACGGCGATGCGGAAGATCTCTCCGAAGCCGAGGGTGACGATGGCGAGGTAGTCGCCGCGCAGTCGCAGGGTCGGGGCGCCGATGAGGACGCCGAAAACGAGGGAGGCGGCGGCGCCTGCGAGGGCGGATGCCCAGAAGGGCAGGTGGACTCCGGAGATGGTGGAGAACTCGGAGCCGGAGACGAGGGCGGCGGTGTAGGCGCCGACGCCGAGGAAGGCGACGTATCCGAGGTCGAGGAGTCCGGCGAGGCCGACGACGATGTTGAGGCCGAGGGCGACGGTCCCGAAGATCAGGATGTTGACGCCGATGTTGGCGTAGTGGTCGTCGGTCTGGGTGAAGGGGAATGCGATGGCCGCGGCGAAGCCCATGGCGAGGGTGAAGCTGCGGTTGGCGGCGACCTGTGCGGAGAAGCGGTCGAGGAGGCCGGCGGTGTGCAGTGCCCAGAGGGTGAAGGTGACGACGAAGAGGTAGCCGACGAAGAGTTCGCCGTACTCGGTGTCGATGCCGTAGGTGAAGACGCCGAGGCCGATGATCGTCACGACGGTGATCACGGCCCGCTGGACCCAGGGCGCGGTGGCCTTGGGGGCGGGGATGCGCTCGGGCTTGGCGATGTAGGCCTTGAGGGCTGCCTTGGTGCCGTCGGTGCCGGTGCGCTCCTGGGGGAGGGCGAAGGCGCCGAGGACGGGCAGGAGGGAGGCGATGGCCGCGACCCAGCCGCCGGGTTCGAGGTTGACGACGCCGCCGAGGCTGATGCTGATGGCGATGACGGTGAACCAGGTGACGGTGAAGCCGCCGAGTGCGGTGAGCACGAGGGGTGCGTTGTTGCGGGCGGGCAGGAGCCAGCCGAGGCCGCGGACGCCGTAGGCGGCGAGCGCGAACAGTGTGGTGAGGAGGCCGGCGGTGAAGGTGAGCCACTGCAGGCCGCCGGGGTAGCCGTTGATGGTGAGGTCGCCGGGGAACTCGGCGGTCCAGGTCCAGGCGAGGAACGCGGAGGCGGCGGTGGCGATGCCGCCGGCGAGGAGCAGGGCGCGGGCGGCCGCGGCGGGCAGGGGTATGAGACCGCGCAGGGCGGGCGTCGGGGTGGGGACGGCGTCCGGCGCTGGGGTCTTCTTGGTCGTCTCGGTCATGTGATCACGCCCTGTCCGCGACGCGCTCGCCGAGCAGGCCTTGTGGCCTGAAGAGGAGCACGAGGATGAGGAGGCCGAAGGCCCAGACGTTGGCCCAGCTCTGGCCGCCGAGCTGCTGCATGCCGGGGATCTCGTCGATGTAGGCGGAGGCGAGGGTTTCGGCGATGCCGAGGACGACGCCGCCGAGCATGGCGCCGTAGATGTTGCCGATGCCGCCGAGGACGGCCGCGGTGAAGGCCTTGAGGCCCATGAGGAAGCCCATGCGGTAGTCGACGTTGCCGTACTTGAGTCCGTAGGCGACGGCGGCGACGGCGGCGAAGAAGCCGCCGATGGCGAAGGCGATGACGATGATGCGGTTGGTGTCGATGCCCATGAGCTGCGCGGTGTCGGGGTCCTGCGCGGTGGCCTGCATGGCTCGGCCGGTGCGGCTGCGGCGCACGAAGAAGGCGAGGGCGGCCATGCAGGTGACGGCGGCGAGGATGAGGAAGATGTCGGCGTCCTTGATGGTGACGGAGCCGATGTCGTGGGTGGCGTCGAGGCCGGGGAAGGCGCGGGCGCGGTCGGCGCCGGGGTAGAAGTTCCGGACGACCTCCTGGAGGGCCAGGGAGAGGCCGATGGCGGTGATGAGCGGTGCCAGGCGTGGTGCTCCGCGCAGTGGTCGGTAGGCGAACCGTTCCGCCCCGACGGCCATGAGGATGGCCACGAGGGCGCCGCCGATGAGCATCAGCGGTACGGCGAGGGCCATCGAGGTGCCGTCGGGCAGGATGTAGAAGTAGACCGTGAGGGCGCCGAAGGCCCCGGTCATGAAGATCTCGCCGTGCGCGAAGTTGATGAGCTGGACGATGCCGTACACCATCGTGTAGCCGATGGCGATCAGCCCGTACATCGAGCCGAGAAGCAGCCCGTTGGCCAGCTGTTGCGGCAGGGTGTTCACCGCATGGCCTCCATGTCGCTGGTGGTCGTGTGCACTGGATGCGTGCGTGGTCGCGTGCTGGGTGGGGGTGTGAAAACGGGCCGCGCGGTCGGGGTCCTCCTTCCGCGCGGCCCGGGGTTCGGCGTACTGGGGGCCGGAACTACTGGAGGTCGGCGGTGCCGGTCTCCACGGCCTTCCAGGCACCCTTCTCGACCTGGTAGACCGTCAGCTGCTTGTTGGTGGTGTCGCCGTACTGGTCGAAGGAGACCTTGCCGGTGAGGCCTTCGAAGTCGGACTTCTGGACGCCGTCGACGACCTTGGAACGCAGGTCGTTGATGTCGGTGGGCACCTTGCCGCCGTTGGCGTCGGCCGCGGCCTTGACGGCCTTGATGATGGCCGTGGTGGCGTCGTAGGCGTAGGCGCCGTAGGCGCCGTAGTCGCCCTTGTAACCCTTGTCCTTGTACGTCTGGATGAACTGCTTGGCCGCGGGCAGGGTGTCGGCGGGGACACCGATCGCGGTCACGAGGTCGCCCTCGGAGGACTTGCCGGCGGCCTCGATGTAGGTCGAGGCGAACATGCCGTCGCCGCCGAACAGCGGGATCTTGACGCCGGCGTCCTTGAGCTGCTTGGTGAGCAGCGCGGACTCGTCGTACTGGCCGCCGTAGTAGAGCAGGTCGGCGCCGGAGTTCTTGATCTTCGTGACGAGGGAGCCGAAGTCCTTGTCGCCGGTGTTGACGTGGTCGGTGGCGACGACCTTGCCGCCGAGCTTCTTGTACTGCTCGTTGAAGATCTTCGCGAGGCCGGCGCCGTAGGTCTGCTTGTCGTCGACGACGAAGGCCTTCTTCTTCTTGAGGCCGTTGTAGGCGTAGCCGGCGGCGAAGCTGCCCTGCAGTTCGTCGGTCGTGGCGGTGCGGAAGTACGTCTTGAACGGACGCTTCTTGTCCGTCTGCCAGTTCTTGCCCTGGGTCAGCTCGGGGGCCGTGTTCGCGGGGGAGATCTGGACCATGTTGGCCGAGGCGAACACCTGCTGCATCGTCTGGGCGACGCCGGAGTTCAGCGGGCCGACGGCACCGACGACGGTCTTGTCACCGACGAGGTTGGTGGCGTTGGACTGGCCGGTGGCGGGCTGCGCCTTGTCGTCCAGGGCCTGGAGCTTGAATTTCACGCCCGGGACCCAGTTGTTCTTGTTGGCGTCGTCGACGGCTATCTGAGCGCCGTACTGGATGCCGAGGCCGGTGGTGGAGTTCTCACCGGAGAGGGGGGCGTCCACGCCGATGGTGAACGTGGTGCTCCCGCTGTCTCCGCCCTTGTCACCGCTGTCGTCTCGGGAGCCGCAGGCGGTGAGAGTCAGAGCTCCGGTCGTGAGAACGGAGGTAAGAATCACCAAGGAACGCTGTCGCACAATCAGTCCTTTCACAGGCAGGCCCCGCCCTGGTCGGGGGGTGAGTGCCGCGCTGGTACCGAACTCCCGATGTGGAGCGGTGACTGGCCGTGACTCTAAGCCCGGGGTAAGGGCAGGGTCAGCGGCGCGGGCTGGCTTGTGACTTTCTTGTTATGACGTCGTGGATGCCGGGTCCCGGCCGGAGGCCTTCGTGGAGGGTTTGGTGGATTTTCGCCGAGGTCCGCATTCTGAGAACCCGCACTTCCGGTTGGCCATGGCTGAGATCATGTGCTGGTCGGGTCGCGCGCGGCCCGAAGGAGATCGAAGAGGTCCCGGGCGCGGGCACGGCCGAAGGTGAAACCGTGGGGTTGTATTGCGCGTGCGTTACGGAGCGTTACGCTGAGGAATGAGGTGCCCGGGGTCGGGGGCGGTTTCGGGGCGCTGGGAAACGGAGATTTCCACGGTGTCGTCGGGGGGTGTGCCGGCCGGGGCGGGCGGTGAGTCCGGCGGTGGAGGTGCCGGTGCCCGGAGGGTGACGGCGGGGCCGCGTCGCCGGTCACGGTGGACCGAACGAACTTGCGCTCGTGGGGGAGTCGCGGGGATGCGGGGGCGGGCGCCCGGGCGGGTGGCGGCCGGTTCCGGCGGTCGGTGGACCGGCCGCTCGGGCGCGGTGCGCCGGTGCCGGTGACGTCGCGACTCCGTTGCTGGTGGGCCGCGTGTGCCGGTTGCGCGGATCCGGACCGGAGGACGGACGGTGCCCCGCCGCTCGGTGGCTGCGGCGGGGCTGTCGGCCTCCCGTGCGACCGGTGGCCGCCGGTGGGGGCGGGTGGGGTGGGGCCGCCGCGGGTTACGGCAGCTTCACGAACGGTGAGAGGAAGGAGCGGGCGCCGGGGGTGTCCAGGCGGTACGTGACGTTGGTCGCGTAGCAGGGGGTGTCGCCGGTGATGGTGGTGGCGGCGAGAATCCTTTTGCCGCCGAGCACGGCGAAGTTGGGGCCGCCCGAGTCGCCGTAGCAGGCGCCGCCGTTGCCCTGGGGCGCGGTCATCGCGAGCCGGGCCCAGGAGGCGTTGAGGGCGTCGAAGGTGACGGGCGCCTTCATCCGGACACCGCCGCCGGGGTGGGTCTGGCCGCCGGGGCCGTTGACGGCCTCCTGGGTGCCGTACCCGGCGACGAGCCAGTCGGTGGCGTTCAGGCCCTGCGGGCCGAGCTTGCCGAGCTGGTTGGCGGTGGGCAGGGTCGCCGGAGTGAAGTTCCAGCGGGCCTTGACCTTGTCGGCGGGCAGCTGGATCACCGCGATGTCGCGGGTGTCGGAGGCGGGCCCCGGATAGTCGGGGTGGGTGTGGGCGGTGCCCGGGACGGCGACGGCGGCGGCCTGCGCGGCCGGGTCGCCCGGGTACTTCTTCGCCGCCGCGTCGAGCCCGGACTGCACGTCCTGGTCGAGGGAGACGTGGAACCGCACGTTGTCGGGCCAGTCCGAGGTGCAGTGGGCGGCGGTCAGGAAGGTGTCCGCGTCGATCATGGTGCCGGAGCAGACCCAGTCGGCCCGGTCGGGGGTCGCGGGGTCGCCGTCGTCGTCCCAGGTGGCCACGAGCGCGCCCACCTCGGTGCGTTCGGGGGCGGGCGCGGCGTTGTAGGAGTTGATGGCGGAGGACGGCAGCGCGGTGGCGAGCACGGTGGCACAGGCCGCGGCGGTGACGGCGAAGGCGCGTACGGAGGTCAAGAGAAACCCTTCTACGGGTGGGACGGGTCTTCTCCTGTGGGGGGAGCGCCAGTGAATCGCCCGGAGGCGGCCGCGACAAGAGCGCGCCCGCCCCTCCAGGGTTTTCCCTACGTCGCTCAGTTCGCGGCGCGGATGAGCTCCTCGTCGGCCGGCTTCACGTCGCGCAGGAGGCAGGTCAGCCGGGCCGTGCACACCCTCTTGTCGTTTTCGTCCGTGATGACGATTTCGTAGGTGGCGGTCGACCGCCCCCGGTGCACGGGCGTGGCCACACCGGTGACGAGCCCGGAGCGCACCCCGCGGTGGTGGGTGCAGTTCAGGTCGACACCCACGGCGATCTTGGAGCTGCCGCCGTGCAGCATCGATCCGATGGAGCCGAGCGTCTCCGCCAGCACCGCGGAGGCCCCGCCGTGCAGCAGTCCGTAGGGCTGGGTGTTGCCCTCCACCGGCATCGTCCCGACGACCCGGTCAGCCGACGCCTCGGAGATCTGGACGCCCATCCGGGTCCCGAGGTGGCCCGCGGAGAACAGGGCCGGGAGGTCCACGCCGAGCGCGGCGTACTCGTCGATGACCTCTTGCGGGAACTTCACATGCTGCTGCTCACCCATCGGGCCCGGCTCCGTTCGTCCTCGTCACTCGGTTGCCTGCGTCACTGAGCGAACGCTCAGTCGGCCGCCGATTGTTCCAGACGCACCACGACGGACTTGCTGGCCGGGGTGTTACTGGTGTCCGCCGTGGCATCCAGCGGCACCAGCACGTTGGTCTCCGGGTAGTAGGCGGCGGCGCAGCCCCGGGCCGTCGGGTAGTGCACGACGCGGAAACCGGGCGCCCGGCGCTCCACCCCGTCCCGCCACTCGCCGACCAGGTCGACGTAGACGCCGTCGGCCAGCTTCAGGGTCCGCGCGTCCTCGGGGTTGACCAGCACCACCCGGCGGCCGTTGCGGATGCCCCGGTAACGGTCGTCGAGGCCGTAGATCGTGGTGTTGTACTGGTCGTGCGAGCGCAGTGTCTGCAGCAGCAGGCGGCCCTCGGGCAGCCGTGGGTACTCCACGGGCGCGGCGGTGAAGTTGGCCTTGCCGGTGGCCGTGGGGAAGCGGCGCTCGTCGCGCGGGGCGTGGGGGAGCGCGAAGCCGCCGGGGCGCGCCACTCGCGCGTTGAAGTCCTCGAAGCCCGGGACGACACGCGCGATACGGTCCCGGATCGTCGCGTAGTCCTTCTCGAACTCCTCCCACGGCGTGCGGCTGTTCTCCCCCAGCACGCGGCGGGCCAGACGGCTGACGATGGCCGGCTCCGACAGCAGGTGCGGGCTCGCCGGCTCCAGCCGCCCCCGGGAGGCGTGCACCATGCCCATCGAGTCCTCGACCGTCACGAACTGCTCGCCGCTTGCCTGCAGATCCCGCTCGGTGCGGCCCAGCGTCGGCAGGATCAGGGCCCGCGCGCCCGTGACCGCGTGCGATCGGTTCAGCTTCGTCGACACGTGCACGGTCAGCCTCGCCCGCCGCATGGCCGCCTCGGTGACCTCCGTGTCGGGCGACGCCGAGACGAAGTTGCCGCCCATGGCGAAGAAGACCTTCGCCTCGCCGTCGCGCAGCGCGCGGATGGCCCGTACGACGTCGTAGCCGTGCTCGCGGGGCGGCGCGAAGCCGAACTCCCGCTCCAAGGCGTCCAGGAACGCCGGGGCGGGGCGCTCGAAGATGCCCATCGTGCGGTCGCCCTGCACGTTCGAATGCCCGCGCACCGGGCACACGCCCGCGCCAGGGCGGCCGATGTTGCCGCGCAGCAGAAGGAAGTTGACGACTTCCCTGATCGTGGGGACGGAGTGCTTGTGCTGCGTGAGGCCCATCGCCCAGCACACGATGGTGCGCCGGGAGTCGAGGACCATGCGGAGGGCCTTCTCGATGTCCTCGCGGGCCAGACCGGTCGCCGTGAGCGTCTCGTCCCAGTCGGCGGCGCGGGCGGCCTCGGCGAACTCCTCGAAGCCGTGCGTGTGCTCCCGCACGAACGCCTCGTCGACCGCGCCGTCCGTCTGAAGGATCATCTTGTTCAGGAGGCGGAACAGGGCCTGGTCGCCGCCGAGACGGATCTGCAGGAACAGGTCCGTGAGCGCGGCGCCCCTGACCATGCCCTGCGCGGTCTGCGGATTCTTGAAGCGCTCCAGGCCCGCCTCGGGCAGCGGGTTGACGCTGATGATCTTCGCGCCGTTGTCCTTGGCGTTCTCCAGCGCCGACAGCATGCGCGGGTGGTTCGTCCCCGGGTTCTGCCCGGCGACGATGATCAGGTCGGCCTTGTGGAGGTCCTCCAGCAGGACGCTGCCCTTGCCGATGCCGATCGTCTCCGACAGGGCCGAGCCGGACGACTCGTGGCACATGTTCGAGCAGTCGGGCAGGTTGTTCGTGCCGAACTCGCGGGCGAACAGCTGGAAGAGGAACGCGGCCTCGTTGCTGGTGCGGCCGGAGGTGTAGAAGACCGCCTCGTCCGGGGAGCCGAGCGCGGCGATCTCCTCGCCGATGATGTCGAAGGCGCGCTCCCAGGTGACCGGCTCGTAGTGCGTGCCCCCCTCCGGCAGGTACACGGGGTGGGTGAGCCGCCCCTGCTGGCCCAGCCAGTAGCCGCTGCGGCCGGCCAGGTCGGCGACCGGGTGCGCGGCGAAGAACTCGGGCGTGACCCGGCGCAAGGTGGCCTCCTCGGCCACCGCCTTCGCGCCGTTCTCGCAGAACTCCGCCTTGTGCCGGTGCTCGGGCTCCGGCCAGGCGCAGCCCGGGCAGTCGAAGCCGTCCTTCTGGTTCACGCTCAGCAGCGTCAGCGCGGTGCGCTTCACGCCCATCTGCCGCTGGGCGATCCGCAGCGTGTGCCCGATCGCCGGGAGCCCCGCGGCCGCGTGCTTCGGCCCGGTGACCTGCGGCGCGTCCTGAACCGGATCACTCTTCGGCGGCTTCGACGCCATCACACGCTCCTCTTCGACTGCGCTGTGAGGTACGTCTCCGATCCTCGCACGGGGTGGTGACGGCGGACGGGGGGAGGCCCGGGCGGAAAGGCGGTCCGCGGTGTCCCCGGCGGGGTGCGCCGAGCCCGGCACACGCGGGGCCGGGACCGAGTGTCAGTGGGGCGTGGCAGGATCGGGGGCGTGGCAGAGACAGCATCGAAGACGACCGACCAGACCTCCGGCGGCAGCCGGCCGCGACTGATGCTCATGGACGGGCACTCGCTGGCCTACCGTGCGTTCTTCGCGCTGCCCGCGGAGAACTTCATCACCGCGACGGGCCAGCCGACCAACGCGATCTACGGCTTCGCCTCGATGCTGGCCAACACGCTGCGCGACGAGGCGCCCACGCACTTCGCGGTCGCCTTCGACGTCTCCCGCAAGACCTGGCGCTCCCAGGAGTTCACGGAGTACAAGGCGAACCGCTCCAAGACACCGGACGAGTTCAAGGGCCAGGTCGAGCTGATCGGCGAGCTCCTGGACGCGATGGGCGCCGTCCGCTTCGCGGTCGACGGGTTCGAGGCGGACGACGTCATCGCCACGCTCGCCACCCAGGCCGAGGCCGAGGGCTTCGAGGTGCTGATCGTCACCGGCGACCGGGATTCGTTCCAGCTGGTCAGCGAGCACACCACCGTGCTGTACCCGACCAAGGGCGTCTCCGAGCTGACCCGCTTCACCCCGGAGAAGGTTTTCGAGAAGTACGGATTGACGCCCGCGCAGTACCCCGACTTCGCGGCCCTGCGCGGCGACCCCTCCGACAACCTCCCCGGGATTCCCGGCGTCGGCGAGAAGACCGCCGCGAAGTGGATCAACCAGTTCGGCTCCTTCGCCGAGCTCGTCGAGCGCGTCGAGGAGGTCAAGGGCAAGGCCGGCCAGAACCTCCGCGACCACCTGGAATCCGTCAAGCTCAACCGCCGGCTCACCGAGCTGGAGCGTCGGGTGGAACTCCCCAAGGGCGTCACCGACCTGGAGCGCGCGGCCTACGACCGCAAGGCCGTCGCGATGATCCTGGACACCCTGGAGATCCGCAATCCGTCACTGCGCGAGCGGCTCTTCGCCGTCGACCCCGGCGCCGAGGAGGCCGAGACCACCCCGATCAGCACCGAGGGCGTGCAACTGGACGGCACGGTGCTCGGCACCGGCGAGCTGCCCGCCTGGCTCACCGAGCACGGCACGCGGCCCCTCGCCGTCGCCACGGTCGACACCTGGGCGCTCGGCACCGGCTCGGTCGCCGAGGTCGCCCTCGCCGCGCCCGGCGGCCCCGCCGCCTGGTTCGACCCCTCCCAGCTGGACGAGGCCGACGAGAGGGCCTTCGCGGCCTGGCTCGCCGACGCCGGCCGGCCCAAGGTCTTCCACAACGCCAAGAGCGCCATGCGCGTCTTCGCCGAGCACGGCTGGAGCGTCGAGGGCGTCACCATGGATACCGCGCTCGCCGCCTACCTGGTCAAGCCGGGCCGCCGCTCCTTCGACCTGGACGCGCTGTCCCTGGAGTACCTGCACCGCGAGCTGACCCCCGCCGCCGCCGACGGCCAGCTCGCCTTCGGCGCGGACGAGGCCGCCGAGGCCGAGGCCCTGATGATCCAGGCCCGGACCGTCCTCGACCTGGGTCAGGCCTTCGAGAGCCGCCTGGAGGACGTCGGCGCCTCCGACCTGCTGCGCGACATGGAGCTGCCCACCTCCGCGCTGCTCGCCCGCATGGAGCGGCACGGCATCGCGGCCGACCGGCCCCACCTGGAGGCCATGGAGCAGATGTTCGCCGGCGCCGTCCAGCAGGCGGTCAAGGAGGCCCACGCGGCGGCCGGGCACGAATTCAACCTGGGCTCGCCCAAGCAGCTCCAGGAGGTCCTCTTCGGTGAGCTGGCCCTGCCCAAGACCAAGCGGACCAAGACCGGCTACACCACGGACGCCGACGCCCTCGCCTGGCTCGCCGGCCAGACGGACAACGAGCTTCCGGTGATCATGCTCCGCCACCGCGAGCAGGCCAAGCTCCGCGTGACCGTCGAGGGCCTGATCAAGACCATCGCCGCGGACGGCCGGATTCACACCACGTTCAACCAGACCGTCGCCGCCACCGGCCGGCTGTCCTCGACCGACCCGAACCTGCAGAACATCCCGGTCCGCACCGACGAGGGACGCGCGATCCGCCGCGGCTTCGTCGTCGGCGAGGGCTTCGAGTCGCTGATGACGGCCGACTACAGCCAGATCGAGCTGCGTGTGATGGCGCACCTCTCCGAGGACGCGGGCCTGATCGAGGCGTTCACCTCGGGCGAAGACCTGCACACCACGGCCGCCTCCCAGGTCTTCGCGGTCGAGGCGACCGCGGTCGACGCCGAGATGCGCCGGAAGATCAAGGCCATGTCGTACGGCCTGGCCTACGGACTGTCCGCCTTCGGCCTCTCCCAGCAGCTGAACATCGAGGCGGCCGAGGCCCGCGCCCTGATGGACGCGTACTTCGAGCGGTTCGGCGGCGTGCGGGACTACCTGCGCCGGGCGGTCGACGAGGCCCGTGCCACGGGATACACGGCGACGCTCTTCGGACGCCGCCGCTACCTCCCCGACCTCAACAGCGACAACCGCCAGCGCCGCGAGGCCGCCGAGCGGATGGCCCTCAACGCGCCGATCCAGGGCACGGCGGCCGACATCGTCAAGATCGCCATGCTCAAGGTGGACGACGCCCTGAAGGAGGCCGGCCTCGCTTCCCGCATGCTCCTCCAGGTCCACGACGAAATCGTGCTGGAGATCGCCCCCGGGGAGCGGGCCGCCGCCGAGGAACTGGTCCGCCGCGAGATGGCGAACGCCGTCCAGCTGCGTGTCCCGCTGGGCGTCTCGGTCGGCGCGGGACCGGACTGGGAGTCGGCGGCGCACTAGACGCTCCACGGCTGGGCCGGGGATGCCTCCGAGGGCGTGGTCGCAACGGGCGGCCGAGGAGTGCCCACGCTGTTGCGCATGGAGGCGGTCTCGGGCAGCCGGGGATGTTCCGTCTCGGCGAGTGTCCGGGGCGTGACCTGATCGGGGTCCGACGGGCGTGCCGGGTCGGGTGGGGAGCACCCGCGAAGTTGTCCCGGCCCGGGCCGCGACATCGGGTTCCGGCTCGGCCGGCGCATCGGGGACCCGGCGGGGCGAATGCGGACGGCTGCGGTGGGACCGACGCGTGGGAGTGCTCAGACGCCGAGGTCCTGCCTCGCCCGGCACGTCGGACCAGGCCTCGGCCGGGGCGCTGCGGTCCGGTCTCGGCCGGGGCGTCGCGGTCCGGTCTCGGCCGGGATGCCGGGGCCCGCCCCGGCCGGCACGCCGGGGTCCTGCTTCAGCCGGGCACCGACGTTCCGCTTGAACCGATGGGCCGGAATCTGCGAAGCCGGCGCACTCGGGCGTCCCGCTCCCGGCCTGTCCGGCACCCGCGGAACCGTCACTCGCGTGGCCCCCGAGAAGACGCCCCCGCCCCCGGCGGTGGTAAAGATGCGGGGCATGGGTATACGCACGTTCCTCAGCCGCACGGCACCCGGCGTGGCGCTCCCGCCGGTCCCGGCGTTCGAGGCCGCCGCGAGCACGGTTCGCGTCCCCGTCCCCCTCACCGCGGCCCTGCGCCACGCGACGGCGCACCTCCGGCAGCGTCTGACCGCTTGCGGTCGGTGGCCCACCGGTTCCCCGGGCACCAGCGGCCTCTCACCCGCCGTCACGGTCCTCCCCGGCGCCGTCGACCCGGCCACCGTCCTTGCCCTCGGCGGCCCCGAGGTCTGGTCCGCCCTCACCGGCACCGACGGTCCGCCCAGCCTCCCCGGCGCCGACACCATGCCGGCCGGCACGCATGAGGCGTCCCCCACCCACGGCACCCGTGGTGCCCCCGGCACTGCCGAAACCCCTGGCCAACCCTCGCGCCCCTGGGCCCGGCTGGCCTGGGACTGCCTGACGCTCGTCCTCACCCTGCTGCCGCGCCCCCGCCCCGGGCACACCACGATCACGGTGTACATCACGACCACCGACAGGGTGCTCAGCGAGCGGCCGGGCGGCTCGGCTCCGTCTCGGCGGCCGGGGCCGGACCGGCGGGGACCGGAACCGGACGCCGCACCCTGACTCCCACGGCGTAGAGCAGCAGCGCCGGGACGAGCCCCGCGCCCGCGCCGAAGCACACCGTCGGAATGATCTCCCACGGCTTCGCCTCCGAGCCCCAGTACGTCCACCACCGCAACGCCCGCTGCACCGCCCCGACCAGCGCGAAGCCGCAGATCACGGCGGCGGCAGCCCACCGGTCCCGTACCGCGAGCACGGGGATTGCCACCGGCTCCCGCAGGGGCGCCCCGCGCAGCGCGTGCGCCAGGAACACGGCGATCACGACCGCGGCCACCGCCGAACCGCCGTACTGCAGATACCAGTACAGCGGTGAGCCCGCGACCTCCCGGCCCAGCACCGGAAACAGCCGCATCCCCCACCGGTCGAGGTGCGTGAACGCGTCCCACACCACGTGGGTCGCCGCACCGAGCACCGCGGACACGTACCACCGCGCCACCAGTGACGGCCGCACCCGCGCACGGGGCACACCGCAGCGCAGCAGGGCCGCCACGCGCCCCTGCCGGGCCCGCGGCAGCAACGCCACGAGCGGTTCACGCACCAGCAGCCAGAACCCGACCAGCGCCCAGGCGATGAGCACATCGACGGTGAGGACGCCCGCACACGCATGCGTGACGTCACCGAACTCCATCGCCCCGGGCAGCACACTCGCCGCGTAATAGGTCATGTCGGGCGCGAAGGAGCCCGCCACGAGCACGGCGGGCACCAGCGGACCCCTGCCGGTGCCGTCCGTGCGGACGGCGGGCAGTACGGCTGCCGCATGGCTCAGCGTGAACGGCAACTCGGCTCCTCGCGGGGGTCGTTGCGCCAGGTCGGGCGTACCCGGCGGCCAGTGGATCAGTATGCGGGATGCCGCCTCGCAGACGGCGTCACGATCGCCCATGACCAACTGGTGAAAAGCGGTCACGAACGGGTGCCCGAGCAAAGGAAGTTGTCGTAGGGTCGCCAGAGTCGTCGCGCGGGGAGCGCGTCGAACTCGGGAACGCGGTAAAGAGCAGAGCAGGCGAGAAAACAGAGTGGTGACCGTCGGAGGGCAACCCCTCGGGCGGTTGGATCGTCACAACGGGCGAACACTGCAGACGTAGACCGGACGCTCGGCGTCCACGGGAGGGGTTCACTCTATGGCGGCGCAATTCGGCAGGAGGCTGTGCAAGGGGGCGGCGACCACCGCCGTGGCCGCGGTCGCGGTCGCGGCACTGTCCGCCTCCCAGGCTCCGGGCGTGAACGACCACGGCAGACAGGCCGCCGCCGACGCCACGCCCTCACCCGAAGCCAGTGCCTCCGACCGCAGCGCCACCGGCAATTCGCCGTACTACACGGACCTGCCCCCGCTCAAGAGCCCGAATCCGTCACCCTCCACGGGCCCCGGCCCGGGCGGCACGAGTCCCACGGAGTCAGGCATTCCCGCGACCGTCCTCGATGCCTACAAGAAGGCCGAGAGCGCGCTGCGCGACGCCAAACCCGGCTGCAACCTGCCCTGGCAACTCCTCGCGGCCATCGGCCGGGTGGAGTCCGGGCAGGCCCGTGGCGGCCAGGTCAGAGCCGACGGCACGACCATCAAGCCGATCCTGGGCCCGCAGCTCGACGGCAACGGCTTCGCCCTCATCAAGGACACCGACGACGGCGCCTACGACGGCAACAGCTCGTACGACCAGGCCGTCGGCCCCATGCAGTTCATCCCCTCCACGTGGGCCTGGGCGAGCCGCGACGGCAACGGCGACGGCAAGCAGGACCCCAACAACATCTACGACGCCGCCCTCGCCGCCGGCCACTACCTGTGCCGCAACAACTGGGACCTGTCCCAGCAGGGCGACCTCGACCGGGCGATCCTCAGCTACAACAACTCACGGGAGTACCTGAACCTCGTCATGAGGTGGCTGGAGTACTACCGCAAGGGCGCGCACGAGGTTCCGGACGGCACCGGCACGCTGCCCGGCAACCGCAGCGACGACGGCGCGGGCGCGGGCCCGGCACCCACCACACCCGGCACCACCATTCCGGGCCACTCGACGCCGAAGCCCGGCCCCAAGCCGGAGAAACCCGAAAAGCCCACGAAGCCCGGTGGTGGTGCGACCGCTCCGAAGCCGCCCACCAGTCCGCCCGCCACCCCGCCCGGTACGCCGTCCACGCCGCCCACGACGCCTCCCACTCCCACCGACACGGTGCACCACCTGGAGGACGCCGGAACCGCGAAGCTGACCGCCATGGCCGGCCACGCGTTCGACCGGCGGATCAGCACCCGCGCCGAGACGGTGGCCGGCAAGGCCGTCGCCAAGGTCAGGGTCCGCTTCACGATCGTCGGCGACACGGACACCACCTTCACCGGCGGCGAGAGCGTGGCCACGGTCGCCACCAACAGCTCCGGCGTCGCCGTGGCGCCCGCCCTGCGGGCGGGGGAGAAGACCGGGTCCGTCACGATCCGCGCCACCGTGGTGGGCCGTGCCGTCCCGGGCCTCGACTACAAGGCCACCGTCACCGAGCGAGCCGCCGACGCCCTCGCCCGCACCGGTGAGGCCGCGCTGGCCTGCGCCCCCGGCGGCAAGTTCGCCGACCCCATCGAGGTGAAGGCCACGTACAAGGGCGCCGTCGCCGACGGTGTCGCGGCCACCGCCACGCTGGTCAAGTCTCCGGACGACCCGGCCGCCAACGACAAGGGCCCCTACTTCAAGGACGCCGACGGCAAGCCCGTCCGCACCCTGACGGGTCTGAAGACGGACGCGAAGGGCTTGCTGAAGCTGCCCGAGCTGTACGCGGACGACACGGCCGGCACGTTCCTGCTGCGCATCACCACGGCGGGCGGCGCGACGCTCACGGTCGAACTCACGGTGGCTGCCGTGGCCGAGACGTCCTCGCCGAGCCCCTCGGCCAGTCCGAGCGCGTAGCTCTCCGGCACGACGGACGACGCCCCTCTTGCGAGAGGGGCGTCGTTGTGTGTGCAACGTGTTCTCATCTCCGCCGCGCGTTGCTACGGTGCCAAGAAACCTGACGGTGTATCAGTTCTGCCGTCACGATCCGTGGGGAGGCTCCGTATGCGCGCCCTCATCGCCGCCGCCACCGGTCTCGCCCTCGCGTTCGCCGTGGTCCTGACGCTGACCGCCCTCGGCTCCCCCTCGGGCGGGACGTCCCCGAAGCCGCTGCTGACGACGGTGCCCGCACACCCCTGACCGCCCGCCCGGGAGGGAGGCCGAGATGCGCCGCAAGGCCGGCCTGGTCCTGCTCGCCCTCGCCGTGTTCTTCGCGGCCCTGTCCCCGCTGCTGCGCTGGTACGCCTTCCCTCGCCTCGCCAAGGTCCCGGCGCACCAGTACCAGGACATGGTCCTGGAGGCGAAGGACGCCACCCTGCTCGACTACGCCACGATGCGGGCGAAGAAGGTCCCCAAGGTGACCATCGTGCAGACCCTCAAGGGCAACGTGGAGGCCTCCGAACGGATCGAGGAGTCGGCCGGCCGGGACGTCGTCGTCTGGGACGGCCTGTCCTACGTCGTCGGCCCGGACGGCAAGATGGTGTCGAAGATCCCCGAGCGCTACATCTTCGACGCCCACACCCAGGATCCCGTGCACGCCACCGGCGAGATGGTCGACGGGGACCCGGTACGCCGCCGGGGCATCGAGTTCAAGTGGCCGTTCCTCACGGAGAAGCGGGACTACGCGTACTTCGACGCCCAGGCCCGCGTCACCGCGCCCATCGAGTACAGGGGCACCGAGGACTTCCGAGGTGTGGAGGTCTACTACTTCGAGCAGACCATCCCCTGGACCAAGGTGAAGATCCCCAGGACCCTGCCCGTGAAGGGCCTCACCCCCGAGGCGGTCGCCCGGACCGGCACCACCCGCTGGTACACCACCGTCCGCAGGTTCTGGGTCGAACCCCTCACCGGCGCCCCCGTCTACGGAGAGGAGATCCACGAGGAGGAACTGCGCGGCGGTGCCCTCCTCGGCGACCGCGACAAGGTGACCGCCTTCGCCGGCCACGTGAAGATGCGCGAGGACTACATCGCCCACACGGTCGACCTGGTGAAAGCCCAGCGTCTGCTCATCCTGCTGATGACGTCCTACCTGCCGTGGGGTTTCCTGACCCTGGGCGTCCTCCTGCTCGCGCTCGCTCTGTACCTGGAGGCCCGCGGACGCCGCTCCTCGGGCCCGGCCCCCACGGCGACCGAGGAACCGTCGTCGGTCAGCGCCTGAGCCGCGCGTTGGTGTGCCGGGTCGGTTCGGCGCCCGCCGGGTCCTCGGGCCACGGATGCTTCGGATACCGGCCCCGCAGCTCCGCCCGCACGCCCTTGTAGCCGTCCCGCCAGAACGAGGCGAGATCGGCGGTGACGGCGGCCGGCCGCCCGGCCGGGGACAGCAGGTGCACCAGCAGGGGCACCCCGGCGACCCGGGGCGACTCCTGGAGCCCGAACATCTCCTGCAACTTCACCGCCAGCACGGGCTGCTCGGGCCGGGAGTAGTCGATCCGGACCTTCGACCCGCTCGGCACGGTCATCCGCTCCGGAGCCAGCTCGTCGAGCCGCCCGGCCTCCCCGCAGGCCCAGGGCAGCAGCCGCGCGAGCGCCTGCCCGGCATCGATCCGCGCCAGATCGGCCCGCCGCCGCGCCCGGCCGAGCTCCGGCTCCAGCCACTCCTCCACGCGCGCGTGGAGCGCCTCGTCGGAGACGTCCGGCCAAGGGGCCCCGAGATGCAGGCGCAGGAACGCCAGCCGCTGCCGCAGGACGCCCGCCTCCGCCGACCACCGCAGCAGCCCGAACCCCTCCCGCCGCAGCCCGTCGAGCAGCGCGTCGCGCACGAGCCCGGCGTCGGCGTCCCTCAGCACCCGCACCGCCAGCTCCACGGCCCCGAGCCGCTCCACCCTCCGCGCCACGACGTCCCCGTCGCCCCACCCGACCTCCTCGCGTTCCTCCAGCAAGGCGCCGGCCGCGAGCCGGGCCGTGTCCTCGTCGACGGCGGCCCCGAGCTGCACGCGCGCGTGCCCCTGGCCCACGGGCCGGTCGGCCATGGCGACGGCGATCCACGGGGAACCGCGCAGCGCGCTCCCGTCACCGGCCTCGGCGCGAGTCCCGGACGCCATGAGATACGACCCGCCGTCGGCCTTGGCGACCCGCTCGGGAAAGGCGAGAGCGGCGACAAGCCCGACCTGCTGTTCTTCGGAGAGGATCCCCGGCCCCGCGTCCTGTGCCCCGGCCGAGTGGGCAGCACCGGAAACGACGGCCCGCAGCCGCCGCACCTCACCGCGCCACCGCGCGGCATAGGCGTCACCCCCACGCCGGGCACGACGCAACGCACCGGCCAGATCGTCGCCGTACTCCCGCGGGGCCTCCTCGCTCAACAGCGCCACGACCTCCGCGGCCCTCCCGGCCCCCAGGAACGGGACGGAGTCGAGCAGCGCCCGCCCCAGCCGGGGATGCACCCTCACCCGGCTCAGCCGGACTCCCCGTTCGGTGGCCCGTCCGGCGGAGTCCACCGCTCCCACCGCCGTCAGGACGTCCCGCGCCGCCGCCATGGCCCCGCTCGGCGGGCCGTCCAGCAGCGCCAGCCCGGACGCGTCCGGATCGCCCCAGCACGCCACCTGCAACGCGAACGCCGTCAGGTCGGCCACCTTGATCTCCGGCGACGGATACCGCGGCAGACGCGCGTCCTCGGCCTCCGCCCAGCAGCGGTACACCGCCCCCGGTGCCTCACGCCCGGCCCGTCCCGCCCGCTGCCGGCCGGCCGCCTGCGACGCCCGTACGGTCGTCAGCGCGCTCAGCCCGCGCGCGTGGTCCACCCGCGGCTCACGCGCCAGCCCCGAGTCCACGACGACCCGCACCCCCGGCACCGTCAGCGAGGACTCCGCGACGGACGTGGCCAGCACGATCCGCCGCCGCTCCCCGGGCCGCAGCACCGCGTCCTGCACGGCCGCCGGCGCCCGCCCGTGCACCTGGAGCACCTCGACGTCGCCGAGCCCTCCGAGCTGCCCGGCGACCCGGGCGATCTCGCCCACGCCCGGCAGGAAACACAGCACGTCCCCGTCCCGTTCGGCCAGCGCCCGACGGACCACGGACGCCACATGCGTCAGCAGCGCCGGATCGACCCGCATCCCGTGCGGCGGCCGTACGGGACGCACCGGTGGCGCCCACACGGTCTCGACCGGATACGCCGCCCCGTGCGCCTCGACCACCGGTGCCCCGCCCAGCAGCCGCGCCCACCCCTGGGCGTCGGTCGTCGCCGAGGCGGCCACCAGCCGCAGCTCGGGCCTGAGCGTCTGCCGTACGTCCCACAGGAACGCCGCCGCCGTGTCCGCGTCCAGGTGCCGCTCATGACACTCGTCGAGCACCACCACGTCCACGCCGGCCAGCTCCTGGTCCCGCTGGAGCCGCTGCACCAGCACCCCGGTCGTGACGACCTCCACGCGGGTGTGCCGCCCGACGACCCGCTCGCCGCGCACGGTGTGGCCGACGCTCTCCCCGGGCTCCTCGCCCAGCAGCCAGGCCATCCGGCGCGCCGCGGCCCGGGCCGCGATCCGCCGCGGCTCGGCCACGATCACCCGCCGCTCGGGCCCCTTCCCCAGCAGCCCCGCCAGCGCCAACGGCACCAGGGTCGTCTTGCCGGTTCCCGGCGGCGCCACGAGGACGGCGGTGCCGTGCCCCTGAAGGGCATCGTCCAGGGCGGTCAGGGCGCCGCGTACGGGCAGGGAGTCCAGGGCGTCGTAACGGATCACGCCCTCAGTGTCGTACGCACACGCGGGACTCTCCCACGCGCGCGTGCCTCATTCCCGGTCGCACACGAAGATCGCCGTGCCGGGGATGAGGTTCCCGCGCAGGGGCGACCAGCCGCCCCACTCGGAGGTGTTCCAGGCCGGCCACTCCGGCTCCACCAGGTCGACCAGCCGGAAGCCGGACGCCACGACGTCCCGGACCCGGTCGCCGAGGGTGCGGTGGTGCTCGACGTACACCGCGCGGCCCTCGTCGTCCTGCTCGACATAGGGCGTGCGGTCGAAGTACGACCCCGACACCGACAGCCCCTCCGGCCCGGGCTCGTCCGGGAAGGCCCAGCGGATCGGATGCGTCACCGAGAAGACGAGCCGGCCGCCGGGCCGCAGCACCCGGCGCACCTCCCGCAGGACCTGGCGCGGGTCGGCGACGAAGGGCAGCGCCCCGTAAGCCGAGCAGGCCAGGTCGAACGCGCCGTCCGCGAAGGGAAGCGCACCGGCGTCGGCGCACACCAGGGGGAAGGAAGTACCGATGCGCAGGGCGTGCTGGAGCTGCCGGTGCGAGATGTCGAGGGCGACCGGGCGCGCACCCTGGGCGGTCAGCCACCGCGAGCACTGGGCGGCGCCGGCGCCGATCTCCAGGACGTCCCGGCCCTTCAGCCCTTCCGGGGGGCCGAGCAGTTCGGCCTCCACCTCGTCCAGACCCTCGGGGCCCCACACGAAGCGGTCGTCGCCGAGGAACGTGCCGTGCTCGATCTGGTACTCGTCCGCGTTGCGGTCCCACCAGCCGCGATTGGCCCGGGAGCTTTCCGTGACATCGGCATCGCGCCGGGTGGCCTCGGGTTCGGACGCTTCGGACTCTTGGATGATCGGCTCCCTCGTCGTACTCTTCCGTCCAGCCGGTCCCGGCGGTGGCACAAAGGGGGCGTCGTACGGCCTGCGTGGCCTCGGACGACAGGACTTGTGCCGGGTATGCGGCGATCCGCCCCGCGTGGGCGGCTTCGCGCATTGACCCTGCCCGGCTGCCCCCGTATGCTACAAGTTGCGCTGCGGGCCTGCGCACCTCAGACGTAGCAGGCTGCGCTCGCATCTGTATGTATGTCCCCTCGGTTGTCGAGGCGCCACCTTTTTTGAGTGGCGCTTCCTTGGCTGTCCGGCTTCTGCAGAGCGAAACGGGCTCCCGGCGTAGCAGTACCTACGACTTCAATGTCCGTACCGGAGCCCTTTCCCACATGACGAGCAGCACCGAGACCACCGCCACCACCCCGCAGGTAGCGGTCAACGACATCGGTAACGAGGAAGCCTTCCTCGCCGCGATCGACGAGACGATCAAGTACTTCAACGACGGCGACATCGTCGACGGCGTCATCGTGAAGGTCGACCGGGACGAGGTCCTGCTCGACATCGGTTACAAGACCGAAGGCGTGATCCCGAGCCGCGAACTCTCGATCAAGCACGACGTCGACCCCAACGAGGTCGTCGCCGTCGGTGACGAGATCGAGGCCCTTGTTCTCCAGAAGGAGGACAAGGAAGGCCGCCTGATCCTCTCGAAGAAGCGCGCCCAGTACGAGCGTGCCTGGGGCACCATCGAGAAGATCAAGGAAGAGGACGGGATCGTCACCGGTACCGTCATCGAGGTCGTCAAGGGTGGTCTCATCCTCGACATCGGCCTCCGTGGCTTCCTTCCGGCTTCCCTGGTCGAGATGCGCCGCGTCCGCGACCTCCAGCCCTACGTGGGCAAGGAGCTCGAGGCCAAGATCATCGAGCTGGACAAGAACCGCAACAACGTGGTCCTGTCCCGCCGTGCCTGGCTGGAGCAGACCCAGTCCGAGGTCCGCCAGACGTTCCTCACGACCCTCCAGAAGGGTCAGGTCCGTTCCGGCGTCGTCTCCTCGATCGTCAACTTCGGTGCCTTCGTGGACCTGGGTGGCGTCGACGGCCTGGTCCACGTCTCCGAGCTCTCCTGGAAGCACATCGACCACCCGTCCGAGGTTGTCGAGGTCGGCCAGGAAGTCACCGTCGAGGTCCTCGACGTCGACATGGACCGCGAGCGTGTCTCCCTGTCGCTGAAGGCGACCCAGGAAGACCCGTGGCAGCAGTTCGCCCGCACCCACCAGATCGGCCAGGTCGTGCCCGGCAAGGTCACGAAGCTGGTTCCGTTCGGTGCGTTCGTCCGCGTGGACGAGGGCATCGAGGGTCTGGTCCACATCTCCGAGCTGGCCGAGCGCCACGTGGAGATCCCGGAGCAGGTCGTCCAGGTCAACGACGAGATCTTCGTCAAGGTCATCGACATCGACCTCGAGCGCCGTCGTATCAGCCTCTCGCTGAAGCAGGCCAACGAGTCCTTCGGTTCGGACCCGGCCTCGGTCGAGTTCGACCCGACGCTCTACGGCATGGCCGCGTCGTACGACGACCAGGGCAACTACATCTACCCCGAGGGCTTCGACCCCGAGACCAACGACTGGCTCGAGGGCTACGAGACCCAGCGCGAGGCGTGGGAGACCCAGTACGCCGAGGCGCAGCAGCGCTTCGAGCAGCACCAGGCGCAGGTCATCAAGTCCCGCGAGGCGGACGAGAAGGCCGCTGCCGAGGGTGGCGAGGCTGCCGCTCCGGCCGCGTCCGGCGGCGGTGGCGGTTCGTACTCCTCCGAGGGCCCGGACAACTCCGGCGCGCTGGCCTCGGACGAGGCGCTGGCCGCGCTTCGCGAGAAGCTGGCCGGTGGGCAGAGCTGAACGCCCACTGAGCTGTAGCTCCTGACCGAGGGGCCGTACCTTCCGAGGTGCGGCCCCTTGGCGTTGCCGGGAGCGGGCCGGACGGGCGGATGCGCCCCGGCGGGGGTGTGTCGCGCAGCTCCCCACGTCCCGGCAGGCCGTCGCTCTCCCGCCGGCAAGATCATGATTCTCCTCCCGCGGGAATGCCCACGCCCGCACGGGCGTTGTGGAGTGTGAACACGAGGAGGAGCGGTCACTGTGCTTGATCCGCAGGGTTTGTACGCATGGGAGCCGAAGGGCCTGGCCGTCGTCGACATGGCGCTCGCCCAGGAGTCGGCCGGACTTGTCATGCTCTACCACTTCGACGGATACATCGACGCGGGCGAGACGGGCGACCAGATCGTCGACCGGGTGCTCGGCTCCCTGCCCCACCAGGTCGTCGCCCGCTTCGACCACGACCGGCTCGTGGACTACCGCGCCCGCCGCCCGCTGCTGACGTTCAAGCGTGACCGCTGGGCCGACTACGAGGACCCCGCCCTCGAGGTGCGGCTCGTGCAGGACGCCACCGGGGCGCCTTTCCTGCTGCTGTCCGGCCCCGAGCCGGACGTGGAGTGGGAGCGCTTCGCCGCCGCCGTGAAGCAGATCGTGGAGCGGCTCGGCGTCCGCCTCTCGGTCAACTTCCACGGCATCCCCATGGGTGTCCCGCACACCCGGCCCGTCGGCCTCACCCCGCACGGCAACCGCATCGACCTCGTCCCGGGCCACGCCAGCCCGTTCGAGGAGGCGCAGGTGCCCGGCAGCGCCGAGTCCCTCGTCGAGTACCGCCTGCTCCAGGCCGGGCACGACGTCCTGGGCGTCGCGGCCCATGTCCCGCACTACATCGCCCGCTCCCCGTATCCGGACGCGGCCCTGACGGTCCTGGAGGCCATCACGGCGGCGACCGGACTGGTGCTGCCCGGCATCGCCCACTCCCTGCGCTCGGACGCCCACCGCACCCAGACGGAGATCGACCGGCAGATCCGCGAGGGCGACGAGGACCTCACCGCGCTCATCGAGGGCTTGGAGCACCAGTACGACGCCGTCGCGGGCGCCGAGACCCGGGGCAACATGCTCGCCGAGCCGGTGGACATCCCCTCGGCGGACGAGATCGGCCTGGAGTTCGAGAAGTTCCTGGCGGAACGAGAAGGCGACAACTGATCCCAGGAGGACCTGGGCGAGGACGCCGTCAGAGGCAGGGCCTAAGCTGCGGGACATGCTGAAGGTGGGCCTGACCGGGGGCATCGGTGCCGGCAAGAGTGAGGTGTCACGGCTGCTCGTCGCGTGCGGAGCCGTGCTGATCGACGCGGACCGCATCGCGCGCGAGGTCGTCGCACCGGGGACGCCGGGACTCGCCGCGGTCGTCGAGGCCTTCGGCGAGGAGATCCTCGCCGACGACGGCAGCCTGGACCGGCCGCGCCTCGGCGCGATCGTCTTCGCCGACGCGCAGAAGCTCGCCACCCTCAACGCGATCGTCCACCCCCTGGTCGGCGCCCGCTCCCGCGAGCTCGAGGAGGCCGCCGCCGAGGACGCGGTCGTCGTCCACGACGTCCCGCTGCTCACCGAGAACGGTCTGGCGTCGCTCTACGACCTGGTGATCGTCGTCGACGCGGCCCCCGAGACCCAGCTCGACCGGCTGGTGCGGCTGCGCGGCATGAGCGAGGAGGACGCCCGGGCGCGGATGGCCGCCCAGGCGACGCGTGAGCAGCGCCGGGAGATCGCCGACATCGTCATCGACAACGACGTCCCGCTGCGGGAGCTGGAGCAGCGTGTGACGGGCGTGTGGGCCGAGCTGGTGCGCAGGTCGCAGGCGTCCCGGCCGTCTCCCGCGGAATAGCGCCGCCCTCGGGGGGCGTTGAACCCGTGCAGTGAGGGAAGGACTGTGCCGTGCCCGAGACCAGCGGTTCGACCGGACGTACCCCGGAGACGCATGTCATCGACTTCCGTGCCGCCGAGCAACTCCTCGCCGCGCGGGACCCGCGCGGCGCGGTGAAGCTGCTCGACGGCGTCATCGCCACACACCCCGAGAACACCGCGGCGCGGCTGCTGCGGGCGCGCGCCTTCTTCGCGGCGGCGCAGCTCAGGCCGGCGGAGCTCGAGTTCCAGATCGTCCTGGAGCGGGAGCCGGACAACGCCTTCGCGCACTTCGCGCTCGCCCGTACGTATGAGCGGCAGGGCCGTCCCGGTCAGGCGAAACGCCACTTCCGTCTGGCGGCCGCGCTGGACCCGAACCCTGAGTTCCTGAAGGCCGCGCGCTTCGACTCGTGACCGGCCGCCCCGTCCGTCTCAGGCGTGATCGTCCGGCGGCCGGTAGGGCGGGATGTCGGGGCCCGGCTGGTAGTGCGGGCCCTGCCGGATGTGCCGCAGGACGACGGCCAGGTCGATCGTGACGATCACCAGCAGCACACCGCAGGCGATGGCCCAGCCGGTCCGCCCGGTGATCAGGAAGGCAACCGTCCCGAAGAGCGCCCAGAGCAGCCCCCACAGGCTCAGCCAGAAGCGCGCCCGCAGGGCACTGCGCGCGGTTCGCGGTTCACTGCCTGTACGCATCTCGATCACCACTCCTGCTTGCAACGTACTCTTCGTGGCGAGGGCGCACCAAGGTCCACAGGGACACTGTTCGAGGCGCCGACACACTGTCCGAGATCCTGCTGGACCTCGCGGTGTCGCACGAGGACATCAGCGACGTGGTCGCCCTGCGGCGGACGCTCGCGGCGGATGCCGGGGTCATGAGGCTCCTGGGGGAGTGCGTCGAGGAGCTGGTGCGGGACATCGGAGAGGCCTGCGTCGAGATGCCGCTCGCCGAGCGCGTCACCGAAGCCCCGGCCGCGCTGGGTCCCTACTTCGCCGTGTACGTGTTCGTCGCGGCGCTGCCGCACGCGCGCGTCCCACCGCGAGCGGGGTGCCCCGGCCGGCGCCGGCCGCCGCACCCTCGCCGACCTGGGGCGGAACATGGCGTTCCAGCGACGGCGGCGCGGCAGGGGAGGGATGGAGCTTTCCCAGTGGCTCACGCGCCACTTCCGGGGCGAGCTGTACCAGCTGGGACGGCTCAAGTTCGAGCGGGCCCGCCTCGGGCAGCGCACGGGGCGGCGATGCGGTCGCCGGGCTGGACGCGGCACCGGGGAGCCTTGCCGGAACCTCCATATTCCGGACTTCCCTCGGGCCGCTGTCCCCGGCGGCCTGCGACCGTTCCCCGGGGTTTCCGCGGCAGCCGTCCGTGATCCTCGACTCCTGCCGCCCACCGCCCCGTTCACTCGGTCGAGTGGAGACTGCCGTCGCGGGAACGAGCGTGCGGACGCGGCCCGTTGGACGGGCATGGAGAGGAAATCGCGTGAGGGGTACGAGGGGACGGGACCCGGGGCCATCACCCCGGACGGCTGCGCGGTAGAGCTCTACTCCCGGCTGCCCGTCGGGAACGAACCGAAGGTGATCGCCGCCGCGGTGCCCCGCGGTGCGCACATCCTGGAGCTCGGCAGCGGAGTCGGACGCATGACCCACGCCCTGCTGGAGCAGGGCTTCAGGGTCACGGCGGTGGACGAGTCCGCCCCCATGCTGGAGCGCGTGCGCGGCGCGCGGACGATATGCGGCCCGATCGAGGAGCTGGACCTGGGCGAGACGTTCGACGTGGTGCTGCTCGCCTCGTTCCTCGTGCACGCGGGAGACGCCGAGGTGCGGCGCGGCATCCTGCGCACGTGCGTGCGCCATGTCGCGGAGGGTGGCTGCGTGCTGATCCAGCGCGAAGGCGAGGACTACCACGAGAACGTGCCACGCGAGCGCGAGGACCCCAGCGGTTTCACCGTGCGGATCGCGTCGTCGGAGCCGGTCGGCGACGGGATCAACGCGGTACGCGTCGAGTACGAGTTCCCGGACGCGGTCTGGACCCAGACGTTCCGCGCGCGGCCTCTGACGAAGGAACAGTTCGAGGGGGCGCTGGAGGAAGCGGGCCTGACGGTGGACCGCTATCTGACGCAGGACCGGACATGGGTCCGGGCGGTGCCGGCGGTCTGGGCGACGGCACCGGCGGGAAGGTGACCCGGCCGAAGTCGCCCCGCGTCGGGCGATGAGTCCGGCGACGGGGGGCGGTCTACCTCTCCGACACCAGTACGGACCGCTTCCCCAGGAGACCTCCATGTCCAAGGCCACCGCTTCCGTCCCCGCCGCCGGCTCCACCCCGGCCGGCGTTGTCATCGCCGAGTCCGCGACCGCTCGCGGGCGGCGTGCCCGGATCGCGCTGCGCACACTGCAGGTGCTGCTCGCCCTCTTCTACGCGATCCCGAGCGCCCTGCCCAAGTTGATCGGGCACGCGTCGGCCGCCGAGTCGTTCGAGCGGCTCGGCTGGGGCGGCGTGGGAATGTACACCATCGGCGTGCTCGAACTGGCCGGAGCCGTCGCCCTGTTGATACCGGTGCTCCAGTCGGTGGCGGCGATGGCGCTGGGCGCGTTGATGGTGGGCGCGTTCATCGTGCAAGTGACCGTCTTCGACGGGCAGTACGCGGCGACGCCGCTCATCCTGATCGTGCCGCTCGCCCTCATCGCCTGGGCGGGGCGGGGGCACAACGCCGACCTGGTGCGACTGCTGAGGCGACAGGCCTGACCGTCTCGCGTGCGACTGCGGCGGTGCCCGGGAGGCCGAGAGGCTCCTCCCAGGCACCGGCGCGCCGCTCGGTGTCAGACCTTCGGTTTGCCGAAGCCGGGGCCGGCGCCAGGACCGGGGAGCGGGCCGGGACCGCCCAGGCCGCGGAGGCGTTCCAGCTCGCGGCGGTCCCGCTTCGTCGGGCGGCCCGCGCCGCGGTCGCGGATGCCGGCGGGTGCGACGGCCTCGCGGGGCGGGGGCGGCGGGGAGTTGTCGATGTAGCACTGGGTGGCCACAGGGGCCCCGACCCGCTTGCGGATCAACCGCGTGACGACGACGACCCGCTCGTGCCCCTCGTGCCGTAGACGCACCTCGTCGCCGACGCGGACGGCGTGTGCGGGCTTCACGCGCTCCCCGTTGACCCGGACGTGGCCGCCCCGGCAGGCGGTGGCCCCCATGGAGCGGGTCTTGACGAGGCGCACGGACCAGATCCAGCTGTCGACGCGCACGGTCGTGCCGCCCTGCGGGCCCGCAGCCTCGGCAGCGGCGATCGCCGCCGCGACCTTGGGATCCAGGGACGTGGTGTCGCTGTTGCCGGAGCTGCCTGCGGCCTCGGGGGACTCGGGCACCGTCTCGTCGGGCCCGGCCGTCCTTTCGTACTCCGCACCTTGAGAAGCCATGTCCCCGACCTTAGCCCTCCGGGTCGCCCTGCCGGGCGGGACATCGTCCTGCGAACCGAGTCTGCCAAACAAGTTTTGCAAAAACTCTTTTGTAAAATCACCGGGCGATCTACCCTCCCGGCATGGACAGCGACGAGCAGCAGCGCGTACTCGACCCCGAGCGGGACGCCGCCGCCCTGAAGGCCCTCACCCACCCTCTGCGCATCCAGCTGCTCGGGCTGCTGCGGCAGGACGGGCCCGCCACGGCGAGTGAACTGGCCGCGCGGACGGGGGAGTCGTCGGCGTCGGCCAGTTATCACCTGCGGGTGCTGGCCAAGTACGCGTTCATCGCCGAGGCCGAGCACCGCGACGGGCGGGAGCGGCGCTGGCGGGCCGTGCACACCGTCACCTCCTGGAGCAACGAGACGATGGAGTCCACCGCGGCGGGCCGGGCCTTCGTCAGCCTGGCGCGGCGGCGGCAGATCGAGCACCTGGAGAGGACCCTGGCCCGGCACGAGGCGGACATGACCGCCGGGCGACTGGGCCAGGAATGGGTGGAGCCGTCCGGGATCAGCGACCTCATGCCCCGGCTGACGGCCGAGTCGCTCACCGAGCTCTTCGGTACCGTCGCCGCAAAGCTGGAGGAGCTGACCGCCCGGGACGCGGACGATCCGCGCGCCCAGCACGTCGTGTTCCTCACCGCCGGACTGCCCCTCGCCGCGCACGACCCCACCGGTCCGGGCCCCGGGGACAACGAGGCCGCTGACAATCCCGAGGCCACTCGGAGCCCCGAGGCTGAGAACCCCGAGGCCCCCGACCACGAAGGCACCTCGTGACGCGGCTGATGACCGAGTCGTCCGGAATACGGACCGCTCGCCGCCGGTACGTCGTCCTCTGCGCGCTCCTCTGGCTGCCGCCGGGCCTGGGCATGGCCACGATGGTCCTGCTGTTCGGCGAGCGCGGCATGTCCCTCGCCACGATCGCGGGGCTGTTCGCCGTCCACTCGCTGACCGTGGCCGTGCTGGAACTGCCCACGGGCGGACTCTCGGACGTCCTCGGGCGGCGGCCGGTCCTGGCCGTGGCCGGTGCGCTCGGCGGGGTCGCCTTCGTGATGACCGGCCTCGGCACCACCGCCTGGTCGCTCACCGCCGGCATGGTGCTCATGGGCGCGGCCCGCGCCCTGGCCAGCGGTACCGCCGAGGCCTGGTACGTCGACACGGTCCACTCGTGCTCCGGTCCCGGCGCCGAGCTGCGGACGGGTCTGGCCCGGGGCGGCTCGGCGACCTCTGCGGCGCTCGCGGCCGGCCTTCTGCTCGGCGGCGCCCTGCCCTGGCTGCTCGGCCTGGGCCCCGAGGCCGGTGCCCGGCTGAGCGAGACGACGTCCGGGGCGGTGCTGCCCCTGTCCGTTCCCCTGCTGCTGGGCGCCGTGTTGCGGATCGTCTTCGTCGCGTACGTCCTGGTCGCGCTGCGGGAGCCGTCCCGGCCGCCGGCCACCCGGCGTTCCGTGCTGGGGGGTGTTCCCGTCACGGTGCTGGACGGACTGCGGCTGGGCGGCCGGGACGCGCTGGTCCGCCGGATCCTGCTCGCCTCCGCCGCCGCCGGCAGCGCCGTGGCCGTCGTCGAACTGCTCGTGCCGAGCCGAACCGCCGCGCTGACGGGCGCGACCGGCTCGGGAGCGATGGTCTACGCCGTGCTGGCCTGCGCGTGCTTCGTCTGCTCCGGTGTCGGCAGCCATCTCGCGCCGCTCACCGCACGGGTCGCGGGCGGCGGTGAACGGGCCGTGCTGGTCGGTCTCGCGGCCGGTGCGGGGGGCCTGCTGCTGCTCGGGGTCACCGCGTCCTCGGTTCATCCATCGGCCACGGCCGTCGCGGTCGCCGGCTTGGGGCTGGTCTACCTCGGTCTCGGGGCGGCGGGCCCCAATGAGAACGAACTGCTGCACCGCAGGGTCGCCGGCGCGGGCCGTGCCACCGCCCTGTCCGTCCAGTCCCTCGCCCAGCAACTGGCCGGCGCGCTCACGGGCCTGGCCGTCGGGGTGCTGCGCCCGGGCCCGTTGCCCTGGCTGCTCACTGGCGCCGTACTGCTGTCCGGGGCCCTGCTCTGGCTGCGCCGGAGCGACGCACCCCGGATCGGCGAAGGGCCCGTGCGGGTCACCGGCGTCTGAGGCGGCGCGGCGGTGTGTCCGGGCCGCCCCCCCCGGTGATCTCGCCCCCCGTGACGACTGCGTCCCCCACCTGCGCCTACCGTGGAGTGATGGATGCGAGCGGCCTTCCCCTCCTCGACCGGCGGATCGCGGACTGCCGGGCCTGCCCGCGGCTGGTGTCCTGGCGCGAGGAGGCGGCCCGCGCCAAGCGAGCCGCCTTCGCGGACTGGACGTACTGGGGCCGGCCGGTGCCCGGTTTCGGGCCGGCGGACGCCCGGCTGCTGATCGTGGGGCTCGCCCCCGCGGCCCACGGCGGCAACCGCACCGGCCGGATGTTCACCGGCGACCGCTCCGGGGACGTTCTCTTCGAGGCGCTGTACGACGTCGGTCTCGCCTCCCAGCCGACCGCCGTGCACGCCGATGACGGTCTGGAGCTGTACGGCGTGCGCGTCACCTCGCCCGTGCACTGTGCCCCGCCCGCCAACAAGCCCACCCCCGAGGAGCGGGACACCTGCCGTCCCTGGCTCGTGCAGGAACTGCGGTTGCTGCGGCCGACGCTGCGGGCCGTGGTCGTGCTCGGCGGCTTCGGCTGGCAGGCCGCGCTGCCCGCGTTCGCCGAGGCCGGCTGGCCCGTGCCCCGGCCGCGTCCGGTCTTCTCCCACGGCGCCCGGTACCACCTCGACGGCTTGGAGCTGTTCGGCTGCTTCCACGTCAGTCAGCGCAACACCTTCACCGGCCGGCTCACTCCCGACATGCTGCGGGACGTCCTGCGGACGGCCGGGCGGGCGGCGGAGCTGCCGGCCGAAGGCGGCTAGGGAGCAGCACGCTGTGGATCCGCAGCTTCGAGCCGGCGCCCGCGACGAAAGGGAGCCAACGCGGCCATCCGCACCGAGCCGACCATGGTCCGCATCACCGCCACCGGCGCGCCCCGGGGAAGACACAGGCGCCGGTGGCCGCGAAGACCTCGTGCTCCAGGGCCGCGCCGTTGACATGGGCGTGCGGGCCGACGCATACCGCGTCACCGGGCGCGGCGGGGTGCGCGGGCCGGCCTCGCACCAGCGTGTTGTCCGTGACCACGACGTCCGACCCGGCCCGCGCCTCCCCGTCCTGCGCGGTGAGCACGGCCCCGTGCGGCACCCGGCGGCGCTCACCGAGGGCGACGACCCCGCACAGGACGGCCGTCGGGGCGACGTACGCGGACTCGGGGACGACGGGAGGCCGCCCGCGGTGCTCGGTCAGCAGGGAACTCTCCTCAGGCGGACGATCCCTCGGGTACCACGGCGATCGCCGTGATCTCCACCAGTTGTCCCGTGTACCCCAGACACGCCACGCCGATCAGCGTCGACGAGTGCGGACCCGCACTGAGACCGGACGCCTCGACCACACTCCATACGGCGGACAGCACGGCCGGTTCACCGCTCACCACATACACCTCGGTCGCCACCACGTGCGCCAGATCGCTCCCGACGGCGGCCAGTTGCTCCCGCAGGTTGTCGATGACCTGCTCGGCCTGCCGCACCGGATCTCCGGGTCCGACGAGCGAGCCGTCGGGGCCCAGCGGTACGGAACCGGCGAGGAACGCCAGCCGCGTGCCGGCCTCCACGACGGACACGTGGGAGTAGGCGGGCGGCGGGAAGAGGCTCGGGACGGTGACGCGGCGGATCACGTGAGGTCTCCGATCTGCGGGCGGCGACAGGACAACCCACCGATCATGAGGGGCCCGGCACGCGCCCGCACCCGTATTTGCGGTTCCCGGCGGCCGGGGCTCCCCCTACGCTTCCCTGGACCCCGCCTGCCCAGGCCCCCCCCCGTGCCCGTCCCGGACCGCGCCTTCCTCCACACCACCGCCGACCGCCTCGCCGCGCTGACCGCCGAAGCCGTCACCCTCGGCGGCTGCCGGGCCCGGGGCACCGAACGGCCCGGCGGCGACTGGGATCTGGCGGTCTACTACCGCGGTGCCTTCGACCCATCCGCCGGCACTGTGGGCGAGCGCCCCGGCGCGCTGGCACGGCATGGCCGCGGCCACCCCCTCCTACGTCACGGCCGGAGACGCCCCCAAGGGCGCCGTCACACAGGTCGCGGGCGCCATCGCCCTGGCCGCGACACAGACGGCGCACCCCGTGCGGGCGGCGCGCGGAGAATGGGTCACCGACGACCAAGAGCTGTTGGCACGGGCGGGGTCGGGAGAGGTGGACGCGATCCTGCGCACCCTCCGGACGGACCGGCCGCACTCGCCCGGACCGTGACCGACGCCGAGGAACTCCTCGCCCGGGCCGTGACCGATGCCGAGGAACTCCTCGCCCGGGCCGTGACCGCCGTCACCGCCGGGTGAACTGGACGCGGGTCGGCTGGACGGCGTCCGGGCGCAGCGCGATGCCGTCGACGGTGAGCTGTTCGCCGTAGATGTCGGTGAGCCTGAGGGGGCCGCCGCAGCCGGTGCCGTCGGGGGAGAGGAAGTAGTTGTACTCGGTACGCGTCAGCCGGCTCCAGCCGCTGCCGGTCCTGACCTCCAGCCGGGCCAGCGGGTTGCGGTGGCCGAGTGCCTGGATGCCGCACCAGTGGCTGCTGGAGCCGGTCTTGTAGCGGATCGAGAGGGTCTCGGACGTGCCGGGGCTCAGCAGGCTCCAGGTGACGGGTATCCGGCCCGTGGAGAGACCGGCGAGCTTCGCGAAGGCCTCCTTGCTGAGATCGAGCTGGCCGGGGGCGCAGGGCAGCGGGCACTCGTTGGTGACGCGGACGGTGACGGAGGCGCCGCTCGCCGCGCGGACCAGGATGTACGCCCCGCACGCCCGGGACGTCTCGTAGTCGGCGTGGTTCATCGCCGCGACCATCAGGTCGGACCCAGGGCCGTACAGGCAGGCGCCGTCACCGTCCTTGGCGTCGTAGTGGGTGGCGACACCGTTGTAGCCGACCCCGGGCCTGATGCGGCCTGCCAGGGGCGCCGTGCCGGACGCCGGACGCGGGGCGGACGACCGGGTGGCGGCGGGCGAGGGCCGCGCCGGCGCGGTGGTCGGGGTGGGCGCCGCAGAGGAGGAGGCCGAGGCGGCCGGGGAGGCAGTCGAGTGTTCCGGCGCCGGCGGCGTGGGCCTGTCGCTCGTCGGCGGTGCGCTCGGCCGGGTGCTGCCGGCCGCCGTCCGCACCGTCTCCGGTTCGCTGCCGGGACGCAGGGCGATCACCAGGGACACGAGCAGTCCCACGGCTGCCACGGCGACGGCCCAGACGAGGGTCGTGCGCCGCTTGCGGAGGGGACGGCGGTGCGATGCGGATGCCACGGATCAGTCCTTCGAGTCCTTGCGTGGTTCAGGAGAACGCGCGCTCATGACTCACCAGTGGCCGCCGGGCCCGGAAAGGTTGCCGGGGCCGGCGCTTGATTGCGTACATAAAGAACGCCGTTCTCGAGCCGCCCGACATGTTCCGGAAACCTATCCTCCAGGAACCCCGCCTACCGTGGACAGCCACACCCCGCCCCCGGCCACCGTCGCCCGAAGGCTCACCCCTGCCCTCGTCGAGACGACAGGAGCCCCGTGTCCCGCCGCATCACCCCGCACCTTCCGCCCTGGCTCGCGCACGCCCTGCGCGCTCAGCGGGGGCCCGTGCCCTGGAGCGCGGTGACGCGGGGTGCCCTGTCCGCCGGGCCCTTGCTGCTCCTGGCCGTCCGGACCGGCCTCACCTCCCTCGGTGTCGTCGCCGCCGTCGCCGCCATGCTCGCCGGCATCAACGACCGGCCCGGAAGCCGGCGCCTCTCGATCGAGCGGATCGGAGTACCCGCCGTGGGCGGTGCGGCGGGGGTCGTGATCGGGACGTACACCGGGCAGGGGGCCGGGGCGGTCGTGCTCACCGTGGTGCTCACCGCCGTCGGGCTCGTCGCCGGGGGAATGAGCGCCGTCGGGCCCGTGGCGTCCGCCGTCGGGACACAGCTGCTCGTCGGCGCCGCCATCGGCGCCGGGATGCCCCTGCCGGAGCCCGGGTGGGAGCGGGCACTCGCCTACCTCGCCGGAGCGGGATGGCTGCTCGTGCTGCGGCTCGTCCTGCCCACGCCCGGCTCCCTGGCCGGTGACTTCCGCTTCGACGGGGAGCGGGAGGCCGTCGCCGGTGTCTACGAGGCCGTCGCCGAACTGCTCGACGCCGTCGGAGGGCCGGACGCCATCCGCCGCCGGGCCGCGCTGACCGCCGCCCTCGACCACGCCCAGGACGCCCTCGCCGGGCCCCGGCTGCGGAGGTACGCGTCCTCCTCCACCGAGCGGCGGCTGCACGCGCAGTACGCCGCGGCCCTGCCCCTCGCCGAGGCCGCCACCGCGCTCGCCTGGGCCGAGGAGGCCGTCGCCGAGCGGGCCTCCGAAGGCCCCCGGCGACTCGCCGCCGCCGTACGCGGCAACACCCACACCGGGCCGCTGCCCGCCCCGTCCCGTGCGGCGCCCGCCCTGCGCGCCCTCGACGACGCCCTCCTGCACGCCGCCGAGGTGTTCGACCAGGGCGGGGGCGGCGATCTGCACACCCGTCCCCGCGGCGCCGGGGACCGGCTGCGCGCCGCCTTCGGCAGTGCCGGACGCGAGTACGGGCTGCGCGTCGGCCTCTGCTTCGGGGCCAGCTCGGCGGTCGCCCAGGCCCTGCACCAGAGCCAGTGGTACGGGCAGCACGAGCACTGGTACTGGCTTCCCGCCACGGCCGTGTTCCTCGTCAAGCCCGACCTGGGGCCGCTGGCCTCGCGGGTGCTGAACCGGGCCGCCGGGACCGTCCTCGGGGCGCTGCTCTTCGCCGGGTTCGCCGCCGTCCTGCCCCGCCCGGAAGGGCTCATCGCGCTGGTCGCCCTCAGCGGCGCGCTCATCCCCGTCGCCACCCGGCACTTCGCCGCCCAGACCGCCGTCGCCACCGTCCTCGTCCTCGCGCTCGTCATGGTCGGCGGCGAGCCCCAGGCCTCCGCCGGACGGATCGGCGAGACGCTGCTGGCCTGTGTGATCGTGCTGATCGCCGGACACCTGCCCATGCCCGGCCAGCGCGGCGGGGGAGTGCGGGCCCGGCTCACCACGGCGAGCGAGGCCGCCTACGCCTACCTCACGCATGTTCTCGACGAGCCCGACGCCCCGCGCGTCGGGACCTCGGGCACCCCGTCCGACCACCGCGCCACCCGCTGGACCCTGCGCCGCGAGGCGTACCGCACCCTCGCCGAGGCCCGTTCGGCCATCTCTCTCGCCGCGCACGAACTGCCCGCACTCGCCCGGCACACCGAGGGCGCGGACGAGGTCGCCCATCTCCTCGAACGCCTCGTCGACACCACGACCGCCTGTGCCGTGCACCTCGACGACACGGGTCGCCTCGGGCCCCGCCACAAGGAACGCCTCACAGCCGTCCTCGCCGAACTCGCCGGGCGGGGAGAACAGGTGGGACTGCGGCCGCCCCGGACGCCCCTCGCCGGATAGTGCGCCTGCTGGCCGGACCGCCCCCGGCCGGAGCTCCGTCTCCTCGTCGCGGCAGGCGCTCCGGCACCGGCGACGTGCTCAGCCGCCGCCCCGTGCCCACACCGGAGCGTGGTCCTGGCGCCCGTGCCGTGAGCCTCGGGGGACGGCGTCGGCCCCCGGCCGGCGGGCCGGCCTCGTCCTGGTCGACCTCGAGCATCGGCCCGTTCGACCTCACCGGCACTGAGCCGGCGGAGATGTGGGAGGGACCCGAGGGGCGCGCGTCGGCCTTTGGTGCGCCTGCGGGAAGTGAGGGCATCCGATAGCGCGACGAGTGAGGAGACTGATACGGAAAGTGAACACATACGCCAAGAGGCTGAGAGCTTGGTCACACTAGGCGGTGAACGCGTGTCAACTACGTCTCAGAACCGTCACTTCGCGAGCCGTTCACCCCATGGTTGGCGTTTAACTCTACGAGTACAGCGCTACATGGAGGTGCAGGGTGAACGGGCGAACGGTGCTCGAACGCTTTCCCGCCGGTGGGCCGCGTGGCTCCTGGCCTGCGGAGGAGTTCGCGCAGGCGCGGCGTCGGGAAGGCCTGCCCGCCGAGGTCGTCATGGACCTCGCCACGGACATGTTCCTGGTGATCGTGCGCAGCGGGGACGTGGCCGACGCCACCGCCTGACGTGTGGCCTCAGCCCGCCTTCGGCGTCGGCACCTTCGCGACCGGCGGGGGCGACGAGGCGAACTGCTCCGCCTGGAGCGCGTACAGCTCGGCGTAGAGCCCGCCGGCGGCCAGCAGCTCGTCCGGCGTCCCGGACTCCACGAGCCGGCCCTGGTCCAGGACGTGCACCAGATCCGCGTGCCGTACGGACGCCAGCCGGTGCGTGATCAGCACGACCGTCTGGCCGCTGTCGGCCAGGGCGCGGATCCGCTCGAAGACCTCCAGCTCGGCCCGGGCGTCCAGGGCCGCCGTGGGTTCGTCCACGATGAGGATGCGGCCCCTGCGGTAGGCCGCCCGGGCGATGCCCAGCCGCTGCCACTGGCCGCCCGACAGTTCGTGCCCGCCGCTGAAATTGCGGGCGAGCAGCGTGTCCAGCCCGCGCGGCAGGTCCGCGATCACGGCCTCCGCCCCGGCCTCGGCGACCGACGCGGCCAGCCGGTCCTCGCACACGGGCACCGAGGGACGCCCCAGGGCGACGTTCACCCGGGCCGTGAACGGCCAGCGTTTGAAGTCCTGCGCCACCATCGCGATCCGCTCGGCCAGCCGGTGCCGGTCGGCGGTCGCCACGTCCACGTCGTCCCACAGGATCCGGCCCCGCTCCGGGGTGTAGAGCCCGGCCAGCAGCTTGACCAGGGTCGTCTTGCCGGAACCGTTCTCACCGACCAGTGCCACGATCCGGCCCAGCGGCAGGCTGAGCGTCACGTCGTCGAGGGCGGGGCGGGGCGAGTCCCCCGGATAGCGGAAGGTGACGTTCTCGAAGCGGATCTCGTGCGGATCCTCCGGCAGCGACGTGCCGCCCGCCGGGATCGCCCACTGGTCCGCCTCGGTGTACAGCCGATGCAGATCGCCGACGAAGAGGGCCTCCTCGTGCAGCGCGTTGACCTCCACCACGAGCGTGTCCAGGCTCTGCGAGCCGGTCCGGATCGCGATCACGGCCGTACCCGCGACGGACAGGGCCATCGCCCCCGTCAACAGCAGCCCTCCCAGCGTCGCGTACGTCGCCACCGTGGCCAGGCCCGTCCACGCCGCCGCGATCAGGCCCGTGCGCGCGGCGAGCCCGGCGAGGCGCGCCTGCTCGGCCTCGGCCGTCTCCGACATCGCGCGGAAGTGCCGTAGCAGGAAGGAGCCCACCCCGTGCACCCTGATCTCGGGGGCCGCCTCGGGCTCGATCAGCAGACTGCCGAGCAGCCGGCCCGCGCGGGCGTGCTGCACCCAGGCGTGGAAGGACTCGTAACGCCGCCGGGCGACGGTCAGCGCGCTCCAGGCGCTCGGCAGGGTCATCGTGACCAGCAGCGGCAGCAGAGCCGGGTGCAGCACGGTCAGCACACCCGCCGCCGCGACCAGCGAGATCATCGCGTTGATCACGCGGGTGCCGTAGGAGATCATCCGGCGGGCGGATGCGGCGCCGTACTGCGCGGTGTCCAGCAGTTTGTGGAAGGCGTGGTCCTCGATCGCGGCCAGCTCCACGGCCGCTGCCCGCTCCAGGTACCGCTCGGTCGCCACCCGCTCCACCTTGGGCTCCAGCCGGCCGGTGGCGTAGGTGCTCGCGGCTCGCAGCAGCGCCGCGAGGAACATCACGACGGCCACCGTGACCAGGGCGGGGACGGCTCCGCGCAACCGGTCGTCGATCGGGCCGCCGCCCATCAGCCGGGCCAGCACGCTGTTCACCGCGAGCAGGCTCACCGCCTGCGCCACGCCCCGGCCCGCCTCGGCCGCCAGCACGATCCGCGCGGCGCCCCGGTCGGCCTGTCGCGCGAGCCGCAGGCTGGACGCCAGCAGGGACGGCAGCCGGGTGATCATGGCGCGGAAGTTCAGCTCCAGGAACGCGTCGGCGTGCTGGTTCCAGCCCATGTCGTAGCGCAGCGGCCCGCCGAAGAGCAGCCGCTCCGACTCGGACACCTCCGGCGCGGTGCGCTTCTTCCCCACCGTCGACCGACCTCCCCGCCTCGTGCCAGCCCGTGAGCGGCCCACTATCGCGGGGCCGGTCCGGGCCCGGGCAGGGCGCACCCCGGGGCGCCGGAAGCGCGCGGGCGCACGACCCGCCCCGGGGAGGCGGGGGGCGGCGCGGAGGTGTGCGGTGGTGCGGCGGAGGTCTGCCGGGTCCCGGCTACGCGCTGACGGGGCGGGACCAGGACGGCGCCGTCCCCGTGGCGCGGCACAGCGCCAGGTAGAGGGGGATCGGCGGGGTGTACGGAAGCGTGCCGTCGGGGCGGTGGATCAGGTCGGGGATCTCCGGCAGGTCCGGGACGACCGCGCCGGTGACGTACCGCGCCGGGTAGGGCCACTCCAGGGCCTGATCGGAGTCGGACGGCACCAGCCACCACCAGTGCGTCCCGTCGGCGTAGACGCAACCCACGCGGGGCAGCCGGGGCATCACCAGCGGGCCGACGTGGGCCGGGACCGCGACCGCGTCACAGCCGAGCGGTGCGGTCATGCCGTCGGGCACGGGCAGGCGCGGGGCCGGGCCGGGCGTGCGCAGTCCGCGCCCGACGCGGACCAGGGTGTCCAGATTCAGCACGCGGCCTGCGTGCACGGGGCTCATGTGGGCCCCAGGTCTCGGCGGCGCTCCTGCGGGGGGATCTCCGGGGCGTCCCGCAGGTGGCGTGCCTGGTGGGTGCCGTCCCCGTCGCCCGGGTCGTCGGCCGGGCCGCGCTTCGGGCGGGTGCCCCAGCCCAGGTCGCCGCGGGGGCCCGCCGGATCGGGCGGGGCGTCGGCCGTGCGCGGCAGCTCGGCCCAGACCAGCAGTCCGGGGCCGTCCTCGTGGGCACCCCAGGCATGGCAGAGGGCGTCGACGAGGAGCAGTCCCCTCCCGTGCTCCTCCTCGGGCTGTGTCCGGCTGGCGGCGTGGGGCTGGCCCGGGGCGCAGCCCTCGTCCCGCACCGCTATCCGCACGAGGTCGTCGCCGTCGTGCAGCTCGCACACGATGTGGGTGCTGGCCGTGTGGACGATGGCGTTGGTGACCAGCTCGGAAACCACCAGGGCCGCGCTGTCGCACGTGTCCTCGCACACCGACCAGCCGGTCAGCCGGGCCTGCGTCAGGCGTCTGGCCTGGGCGGGAGAACCCGGATGTGCGGCCAGCTCGAAACGGAACCGGCGCTCGGCAGCGACCCCGAGGGGGGCCTCTCCCGTGGCGGCGCCAAGCCCGAGAGGGCCTGCGGCGGCATCTGTTCCTAAGGGCACGGACGGAATCACGCTTGCCACTATCGCCCCGCCGTGAACACTTGGCAAGTGTCACTCTGAAAATTGCAGAGTGCTGTGTGACGGTCTGGAAGGGCGTGGCACACTGCTCGCAACAGCACCATGCGCGGCGCCAATTGAGACTGCCGAAGACTCGTTCGAGACACTTGTTCGAATCGACTCTTCGAAAAGGTTCTCGAATGGCGCCGCCGGGCTGTCAGCGTTCTTTTGTGGCCGGCTCGTCAGAACTCTTCGTGGAGGTGGAGCGTGAGTGAACCGCGGTCCGCACCGACGGTCGGTCAGGTCGTACTCGGCCGACGCCTGTTGGACTTGAGGGAACGCGCCGGGATGAACCGCGAGGAGGCCGCGCGCATCCTCCGCGTCGCCCCCGCCACCGTCCGCCGTATGGAGATGGCCGAGGTCACGCTCAAAATCCCGTACCTGCAACTGCTCCTCAAGGCGTACGGAATCTCCGACGAGGAGGCCGAGGCCTTCGTCCGGCTGGCCGAGGACGCCAACAAGCCCGGCTGGTGGCAGCGTTTCCACGACATCCTGCCCGGCTGGTTCTCGATGTACGTCAGCCTGGAGGGCGCCGCCGGCGTCATCCGCAGCTACGAGCCCCATTTCGTCCCCGGACTGCTCCAGACCGAGGAGTACGCGCGCGCGGTGCTCCGGTCCGGCGCCATCGGCCAGACCCGGCCCGAGGACATCGAGCGCCACGTCGCCCTGCGGATGCGGCGCCAGGACCTGCTCACCCGCGAGGACGCACCCCGGCTGTGGGTCGTGATGGAAGAGACCGCGCTGCGGCGCCCCGCCGGCGGCCCGGAGGTGATGCGTGACCAGATCGACAAACTGCTCGACGCCACGAAGCTGCCCAACGTGACGCTGCAGATCGCCTCGTTCGCCAATGGACCGCACCCGGGCACGTACGGGCCGTTCGTGCTGTTCCGATTCGCCGTGCCCGAACTGCCGGACATGGTCTACAGCGAGTACCTGACCGGCGCGGTCTATCTCGACGCGCGCACCGAGGTGGCGACCCATCTCGAGGTCATGGACCGCATGGCGGCGCAGGCCGCTACGGCACATCGCACGAAGGAGATCCTCCAGGATCTCCGCAAGGAGCTGTGAATGGATCGCATCAAGCCGCGCAAACACGTCTACAACGGCATGCCCGCGCGTGACTTGGGCAGCGAAGGCTGGCACAAGCCGTGGAGCGGCGGAAACGGAGGGAACTGCCTGGAGGCGATGAAACTCGCCGACGGCCGGATCGCCCTCCGCCAGTCCACCGACCCGGACGGGCCGGCGCTGATCTACACCACGGACGAGATGACGGCCTTCATCGAGGGAGCGAAGGCGGGGGAGGCGGACTTCCTGCTGTCCTGACGTGATTGCCGTTGCCGTCGCTCGACTTCCTCACGTTGCCTACGTTTCCATTCACGTTGTCACTGAATCGCTGGTGCTGAAATGACCACCCTCTGCGCCTCACGGAGTGCCACATGACCGGGCAGGACTCCACGTCGGCCGTCCACATCGACACGACCAGACCCCACCCCGCGCGGATGTACGACTGGTACCTCGGCGGCAAGGACAACTATCCGGTCGACGAGGAGATGGGCCGGCAGATGCTCACCCTCGACCCGAGGGTGCCGGTGATGGCACGGGTCAACCGCGCGTTCATGCACCGGGCCACGCGCTGGCTGGCCCAGAGCGGTGTCCGGCAGTTCCTGGACATCGGCACCGGCATCCCGACCGCACCCAACCTCCACCAGATCGCCCAGGAGACCGCCCCCGACGCCAGGGTCGTGTACTGCGACAACGACCCCATCGTGCTGGCCCACGCGGCGGCCCTGCTGCGCGGCACGGACGAGGGCGTGACCGAGTACCTCCAGGCCGACGTGCGCGACCCGGACGCCATCCTGGAGGGCGCGAGGAAGATCCTGGACCTCACCCGGCCCGTCGCCCTGTCGCTCGTCGCGCTGCTGCACTTCGTCTCCGACGAGGACGGCGCCCACGACCTGGTCCGCAGGCTGGTCACCGAACTGCCCTCCGGGAGCTACTTGGTGATGACCCATGCGACCGCCGACTTCACCCCGGAGGAGTCGAAGGCGGCCACCGAGAAGCTGCGCGCCGCCGGCGTCACCCTGGCCCTGCGCTCCCGCGAGGAGTTCACCCGCTTCTTCGACGGCCTCGACCTCGTCGAACCCGGCGTCGAGGTCCCCCACCGCTGGCACCCCGAGCTCGGCGAGCCCGTGCCCGGACAGGACGACGGGGTGATCCCGGGATACGGGGCGGTGGCTCGCAAGGTGTGAGAACCTCCGGGGTTCCCGGCGCGGGCCGCCGCTCTCCCGGGGCCCGGCATCCGTCCCGGGCCGGTCACGGAGGCGGCAGCGCACCGCACAGTGCCTCCAGGGCCGGCCCGTAGGCGTGCTCGGAGGGGGTCGCGTACCCCACGACGAGGCCGTCGCCCGCCGGCATGTCCGTCTCCGGGTGCCGGAACGCGGCGAGGCCGTCGAGGGCGATGCCCTGCCACGCGGCGGCCTTGACCGCGGACGCCTCGGTGCCGGGCGGCAGCCGCAGCACCGCGTGCAGCCCGGCCGCGATACCGGTGACCTCGATGTGCGGCGCGTGTGCGGCGAGCGCCGCGACGAGCCGGTCCCGTCGGCTGCGGTACCGCAGCCGCATCCGGCGTACATGCCGGTCGTACGCCCCCGAGGCGATGAAGTCCGCCAGACTCAACTGGTCGAGCACGCTCGCCCACGCCTCGCGCTCGCCCTTGGCGGCCACGACGGCGCCCGCGTACCGCTCCGGGAGCACCATCCAGCCCAGCCGCACCGCCGGCGAGAGGCTCTTGCTCACCGAGCCGATGTGGATCACCCGCTCGGGGTCGAGCCCTTGGACGGCACCGACCGGCTTGCGGTCGTAGCGGAACTCCCCGTCGTAGTCGTCCTCCAGGACCAGTGCGTCATGCGCGCGTGCCCAGTCGATCACGGCGGCCCGGCGCGCGGGGTGCAGCGGGCCGCCGGTCGGAAACTGGTGCGCCGGCGTGAGCAGCACCGCTCGCTGCCGCCCCAGCCGGTCGACCCGCGCGCCGTGTTCGTCGAGGGGGAGCGGCACGGTGCGCACCCCGGCGGACGCCAGGATCTCCCGGTGGAACCCGAGCCCGTACGCCTCCACCGCCAGCGGCCCGCGAAGGACGCCGCCTCCGAACAGCAGCCGCAACGCGTGCACGAAACCGGAGCAGATCACGATCCGGCCCGGCTCGGTCCGCACCCCACGCGCGCGTGCCAGGTACTGCGTGAGTGCCTCCCGCAGTTCCGGCCGGCCGGCAGGGTCGCCCGGACCGAACACCTCGTTGGGCGCCTGCTGCAGGGCCCGCCGGTAGGAGGCCAGCCAGGCGGTGCGCGGGAACGCCGAGGCGTCCGGTGTGCCCTGTGCGAGGTCGTGCCGGGGGCCACGCGCGCGTGGCGGTGCCTTCCTGGGCACGCGACGGGCGGGCCGCAGGGGCTCCGCCCGCTCAGCGACCCGGGTACCCGAGCCCTGCCGTGCGGTGAGCCAGCCCTCCGCGACGAGCTCCGCGTACGCGTCCGCCACCGTGTTGCGGGCGACGCCGAGGTCGGCGGCGAGCGAGCGGTACGGGGGCAGCCGCGTGTCCGGAGGGAGCCGCCCGCTGCGCACGGCCTCTCGCAGGGCCCGGGTCAGAGCCGCCCGCCGGCCGCCCGGCCCGGTCAGTTCCAGATGCAGGTCGGCCCCGACCCGTTCCGCGGAATTGACCCATGATGATGCCATGGAAATGCACTCTACAGCGGGTCTTTCCAGCTCGTAGGTTCGAGGGCATGACGACGAACACGAGCACGAACAGCACCCATGTGTCCCCGAAGCGGCTGGACTTCGGCACGTCCGCCCCGAAGGCCTTCCGGGCCCTCATCGCCTTCGACGCCGCCGCCCGTGAGGGCCTCGACCCGGCCCTCGTCGAGCTGATCCAGATCCGCTCCTCGCATCTCAACCACTGCGCGTACTGCCTGCACATGCACACCAACGACGCCCGTAAGGCCGGCGAGAGCGAGGACCGCCTCCACATGGTCGCCGTGTGGCGCGAGGCCCGCCACTTCTTCACCGAGCGGGAGCGGGCGGCCCTCGCCCTCACGGACGCGATGACCCTCGTCGCCGACGCCGGAGTCCCGGACGACGTCTACGCGCAGGCCGCCGCACAGTTCGACGACCACGAACTGGCCCAGGTGCTCGCCCTGATCTGCGCGATCAACACGTGGAACCGGGTGGCACTGTCGACGGGGAAGGCGGCGGGGACGGACGAGCGGTGACCGTCCTTCGGGGTGAGCCGGGAGCGTTCGGGGGCGGTGACCGTCCTTCAGGGTGAGCCGAAAGCGTCCTTGGGGGGGACCGTCCTTCGGGCGGGCGGGCGGGCGGGCGGGCGGGCGGGCGGGCAGGCAGGCAGGCTGTGCGTTCGAGTCGGCCGGCGGCCTACACCGCCATGGGCCGGTCGTACGGCCCGATCGGTGCCGGCAGCCGCGAGCTGCCCGTCAGATGACGATCGACGGCTGCCGCCACCGCCCGCCCTTCGGCGATCGCCCACACGATCAGCGACTGCCCCCGGGCCGCGTCCCCCGCGGCGAACACCCCGGGGACGTTCGTGGCGAAAGCGGAGTCCCGCGCGATCGTCCCGCGGGGCTCCATCTCCAGCCCCAGCTGGTCGACGAGCCCGTCCTCCCGGTCCGGCCCGGAGAAGCCGAGGGCGAGCAGCACGAGGTCGGCGGGGAGCGTGCGCCCGGTGCCTTCCACCGGGCGGCGCCGCGCGTCCACCTCGACCAGGTGCAGCGACCGCACCCGCCCCTGCGCGTCACCGTCGAAGCGCAGCGTGGACGCCGCGAACAGGCGTGCGTCCGCGTCCGCCACCGGGGCGGTGCGCAGATCACGGGCCTCCTCGTGGGCGGCGGACAGCCGGTACACCCGCATCGGGTAGGTCGGCCACGGCTCGGCCTCCTCGTCGCGCTCCGCGTCCGGCAGCGCGTAGATGTCCAGCTGGGTCACGGACACGGCACCCTCCCGGACGGCCGTGCCCAGGCAGTCCGCTCCGGTGTCGCCGCCGCCGACGATGACGACGTGCTTCCCGGCGGCCGACAGCGGAGACGTCTCCAGATCGCCCTCACACACCCGGTTGGCCAACGGCAGATACTCCATCGCCTGGTGAATGCCCGTCAGCTCACGCCCCGGCACCGGGAGCTCACGCCAGGCGGTCGCCCCGGTGGCGAGCACCACGGCGTCGTAGCGGGAGCGCAGCTCGTCGGCCCCGACGTCCGGGCCGACCGCCGTCGACGTCCGGAACTTCGTCCCCTCGGCCCGCATCTGCTCCAGCCGCCGTTCCAGATGGTGCTTCTCCATCTTGAAAGCCGGGATGCCGTACCGCATCAGCCCGCCGAGCCGGTCGTCCCTCTCGTAGACGGCGACCGTGTGCCCGGCCCGGGTCAGCTGCTGGGCCGCGGCCAGCCCGGTCGGGCCCGAACCGATCACCGCGACCGTCCTGCCGGACAGCCGCTCCGGCGGCCTCGGCGGCGCGAAGCCCTCCTCCCAGGCACGGTCGGCGATCGCGCACTCCACGTTCTTGATGGTGACGGCCGGCTGGTTGATCGCCAGCACACAGCCCGTCTCGCACGGAGCCGGGCACAACCGGCCGGTGAACTCCGGGAAGTTGTTGGTGGCGTGCAGCCGGTCGGCGGCCGCCCGCCAGTCGTCCCGGGACACCAGGTCGTTCCATTCCGGGATCAGATTGCCCAGCGGGCAGGCGTCGTGACAGAAGGGGATGCCGCAGTCCATGCACCGGTCGGCCTGCTTGCCGATGATCGGCAGCAGCGCCCCGGGGACATGAATCTCGTCCCAGTCGCGCGCCCGTTCCTCGACCGGCCTGCGCGGCCAGTCCTGGCGGGGCGTGGTCATGAAACCCTTGGGATCGGCCATGGCCGTCTTCCTTGCGTGCGCGTGTGACAGGCCGTGCGTCGTCGGGCGTTACTCGTCCCACTCGTTGGGCGGCACTCCTTTTCGCCACGATACGTCCGCCTCCCGGCCGGTGCCTGACGCCGCGGGGTGTGGGTGTCAGGCGAGAGCCAGCACGTACGCCAGTGCCGCTCCGGCCGAGGCCGCCGTACGGACGTGGTTCCACAGCGTCCACTCGCGCACATACACCGGCCAGTACGCCGCCGCCTCCGGTGTACCCGGCTCCAGACCGGCCAGCGCGTCGTTGCGCGGCACGTTCGCGACCATGGTCGGCCCGAGCGTGCCGAGCAGGTACAGCGCACTGCCCACCAGCAGCTCCACCGTCCCCTCCTCCGGCCACAGCACGAACGTCACCACCGCGATCACCGCACACAGCACGGCCGACCCCAGGAACACGATCATGAACGGCAACGTCACCGCCGCCACGTTGATCGCGTTCATCGCGGCGACCCCCTGCGCGGGCGGCAGCATGCCGAGGCCGCGCATCACGAAGGTCGAGAACCCGCAGAACACCCCGGCCACCAGCCCGGTCCCGAGCACACCCAGCACCGTGAGCACGAAGTACGGTCCGTCGATCATTGCTCTCCCGCCCGTCGCACCGGAACACCGCCCGGCACCCTTCCTCGACCCCAGTGAATTCCCGTACGGGCGCAGTGACCATGGCCGAGCGGCGCGGCGCCATAAGCGGACGTCCACGGCCCGCCGAGCGGCCGCGTCGATGGTATGACGGCCCACGACACCCACGGCACCCACGGCACCCACGGCGTGACGGAACCACGGAACCACGGCACGACGGCCGACGGCCGACGGTACGACTGCCGACGACATGATGGCTCAGAGTCCCAGGACTCTCGTGTCACCCCGCGGAGCCGAGCCCCGCCTCCGTCCACCCCCTCACCACCGACGCCACCGACGCCGCGATCCGCCGCCGCGCCTCGTGTCTCGGCACCCCGCTCATCAGCAGCCGGTCGTACGGCGTGTCCAGATGCCGTACGGACGCCACGACCGCCGAGGTCACCGCGGACTCGGCCAGCGCACGCCCCGCCGCGCTGCGGCCCACCCGCCCACTGCCCCGCTCCGAGGCGTGCAGGGCGATGGCCCGTGCCCGATCGGCCGGGCACCCGGGAAACAGCAGCAGGATCTCCGTCGCGAACGCCTCGGCGAACAGGGCGTCCTGAGCCGCTCGCCGCCGCGCGTCCCGCACCCGGCGCCGCCGTCTGGCCTCTGCGTCCGCCAGACACCGCTGCTCTGCCCTGGCCAGTGCCGTTTCCTCGACCAGCATGCCCTGCCGCTCGTATCGGCCCTTGCGCCGGTTGAACCGCACGACCACCGCCGACAGCGTGCTCTCCTCCCGTGATCTGCGGGTGAGCGCGGCGTCACCACGGGGCAGGAACACCAGATGCCCGAGGTCGGCACAGTCGAGGCAGTACGGGGCGCCGTCCTCGAGGACGAGCAGCGGCAACGGCCCCCGTCGGCACTCGGCGCAGTAGCGCCGCTTGAGGGGCTGGAAGGCGAGAAGTCCGGTGAAGGGCTGGAGCGTCGCACGGGGGGTCATAGAGGGTTCATTCCCGCTGGCGGCGGCATGAACTACGCAGTCCATCGCAGACCCAGGCGATCCGGGCACCGCCCTCGCGCGGCTCCCTCGGGCCGGGCGCTTCCTGCGCTGGGCTGACGCATCATGGGTCGTGTGCGACTCGAAGCGATCACCTGGGAACGGCTCGGCGACCAGCTCGCCCAGCGCCTCCTCGATCTGAAGCCCGCCGACGGCTCCCCCTGGCTTCGCATCGCCCTCGACGGCGCCCCGGCAGCCCGCCCGGGAGACCTCGCCGACCGGGTCTCCGAGGCGCTGCGTGTCCGCGGCCGCTCCTCGCTCGTGGTGGGCACGGAGGGCTTTCTGCGGCCCGCCTCGGTACGTCTGGAGTACGGCCATCAGGACGTCGAGGCCTACTACAGCGGCTGGTACGACACCGGCGCCCTGTGGCGTGAGGTGTTCGGCCCGCTCGAAGCCGACGGCGACGGTCGCGTCCTGCCCGACCTGTGGGACCCCGCCGCCGACCGAGCCACCCGCAGTCCCTATGTCGAACTCCCGCCCGGCGGCGTGCTGTTGCTGCACGGACCCTTCCTCCTTCGGCACTGGTTCCCCTTCGATCTGAGCGTCCATGTCCTCCTCTCGCCGGGCGCCTTGCGCCGCCGTACACCCGAGGCCGAGCACTGGGCCCTCCCGGCGTTCGAGCGCTACGAGCAGGAGACGGACCCGGTGGCCGCGGCCGATGTCCTGGTGCGGGCCGATGACCCTCGCCACCCCGCCTGGAGCGGTTGGAGCGGCTGACCAGCAGCCGGCAGCCGGGTGCCGGCGCCCGGTGGGGTGACGGTGGACGTGGGGGCGGCGGGGTCCGGGGCATGGGCGGGTGGCGGCAGGGTCCGGCACCCGGGCGGAGGTAACAGAGGCCGGCAGCGGGCCTTGGGGGCGGCTTCCGTGTGCGGGTGTCCGGTGGCGCGGCGAGAATGAAGGGCGCCGGGACTCGCGGTGCGTCCGGCGCCGCGCCGGCCGTCCGCCACCGGGAGGTACACATGACCACCGCCAAAGACATCATGCACCGCGGCGCCCAGTGGATCCCCGCCCACGAAACCCTCGACCGCGCCGCCCAGCTCATGCGCGAGCTGAACGTCGGCGCCCTGCCCATCAGCGACGAGAACGAGCGGCTCTGCGGCATCCTCACCGACCGCGACATCGTCGTCGGCTGCGTCGCCATGGGTCACGACCCCGCCAGGGTCACCGCGGGCGAGATGGCCAAGGGCACGCCCCGCTGGATCGACGCGGACGCCGACGTCGGCGACGTGCTCCGCGAGATGCGGGAGCACCAGATCCGCCGGCTGCCGGTGATCCAGGACAAGCGCCTGGTCGGCATGATCAGCGAAGCCGACCTGGTCCGGCATCTCGCGAAGGACCAGATCGCCTCCTGGGCGGAGAGTGTCTACGCCACGACCACGACGCACTGACCCCGACGCTCCCCCCGGGGCCCGGCAGGCCCTCGTGGGTCACGGCCCGGTTCAGAGCCAGCCGCTGCGCCGGAACCCCCGGTACAGGGCGAGACACGCCACGGATATCACGCCGATGACCATGCCGTAGCCATACCGCCAGTGCAGCTCCGGCATGTGGTCGAAGTTCATGCCGTACACACCGCACACCATCGTCGGCACGGCGACGATCGCGGCCCACGCGGTGATCTTCCGCATGTCCTCGTTCTGCGCGACCGTGACCTGCGCGAGGTGCGCCTGGAGAATGGAGTTGAGCAGTTCGTCGAAGGCCGCGATCTGCTCCTTCGCCCGCAGCAGGTGGTCCGAGACGTCGCGGAAGTACGCCTGTATCTCCGGGTCCACCGCGCGGATCGGCCGGGTGGCGAGGTCCTCCAGCGGCCTGCTGAGCGGCACCACCGCCCGCTTCAGTTCCAGCAGTTCACGCTTGAGCTGGTAGATGCGCCCCGGGTCGGCCCGCGCGCCGGCCTCCGAGAACACGTCCGTCTCCACCTGGTCGATGTCCGCGTGCACCGAGTCCGTGACCGTCAGATAGTCGTCGACCACGTGGTCCGCGATCGCGTGCAGCACCGCCGACGGGCCCTTGGCGAGCTGGCCCGGGTCGGACTCCAGCTCCTCGCGCAGCGGGCCCAGCGAACCGTGCCGGCCGTGTCGCACCGTGATCACGAAGTCCGCGCCGACGAACACCATGATCTCGCCGGTGTTCACCACCTCGCTGGTGGCCGTGAGTTCATCGTGCTCGACGTAGCAGACCGTCTTGAACACCGCGAAGAGTGTCTCGTCGTAGCGCTCCAGCTTGGGGCGCTGGTGGGCCTCGATCGCGTCCTCGACGGCCAGCGGGTGCAGGTCGAAGAGCTCGGCGATGCCCGCGAACTCGCTGTCCGTGGGCTCGTGCAGACCGAGCCAGACGAAGCCGTCCCGGCTCTTGCGCACCCGCTCCACGGCGTCCACCAGATCACCGCGCGCGTCGGTGCGCACGCCGTCCCGGTACGTCACGCAGTTCACCACCGAGGAGCCCAGCGGGGACCGGGCCGGGTGACTCAGGTCGACACGAGGACGCCGTCGGGCCAGCCGGGCCACCCTGCGAAGGCCGCCGACCCCGCCGAGGCTCGTCACCTTCCGCAGATTCCCTGCCATGGACATCCGGATCTCCTTGCGTGGAACTTCTCGCGCCGTTCCTGCGCCTTGGCGCGTCAGTCTGCCAGGCCTGTGTGAGCTGCGGGTAAGCCTGTGGATACGCCTCATTCCGCTTGGTATCCGGCTGTGGACGAACGACAGGCCGCGGCCGTGGCCCTGACACATCGACGCATGCCCGCGCCGAACGGTTCTGGCGTGGGGCGGCGTCCGACGCGGTTCTGCGTGCCGGAGCGTCGACGAGTACGGATAAGTCGGACAACTGGGATGATCGCGGCATGACGCGATCCAATGGGCATCTCCTCGACAACCGGCAGTCTCAGGCGGCCGAGCACTTCAGCGCCTTCGCCGCCCTCTTCGACCCCACGACGTTCCGACACCTCGAAGAGCTCGGCGTCGGATCCGGCTGGCGGTGCTGGGAGGTCGGCGCCGGCACCACCGTGGTGTCCTGGCTGGCGAAGAGGGTCGGCCCGACCGGACGTGTCGTCGCGACCGACACGGACACCTCACGGCTCGCCTCCGCCGCCCGGCCACCCGTCGAGGTGCGGGCCCACCAGCTCGGCGCGCCGGAACCCCCGGGGGAGGGCTTCGACCTCGTGCACGCCCGCCTCGCCCTCGTCCACGTGACCGACCGGCAACAGGCTCTGCGGTCCATGGTCATGTCCCTGCGCCCCGGCGGACGCCTCCTGGTCGAGGACGCCGACCCCGCCCTGCAACCCCTGCTCTGCCCCGACGAGTACGGCCCCGAGCAGCAGCTCGCGAACCGGCTGCGGCAGGGCTTCCGCACACTGCTCGCCGGCCGCGGGACCGACCTCCCCTGCGGCCGCACCCTGCCGCGACTGCTCCGGGAGGCCGGACTGACCCGGGTCCAGGCCGACGCCTACTTCCCCCTCACTTCGCCGGCCTGCGCGGCCCTGGAGTCCGTCACGATCCGCCAGGTCCGCGACCAGCTCGTCGGCGCGGGCCTCGCCACGGACCAGGACATCGACCGGCACCTCAGGAACGTCACGTCGGGAGTGCTCGATCTGACGACGGCCCCGATGATCTCGGCGTGGGCGCGCAAGCAGTAGGCGAAGGCGCCGAGGGGGTGAGCCGCGCAGCGGGGAACGGGGGCGTGGCGTGGAGGGAGCGGGGCCCGGAGGCCCGGACAGGCTCCTCAGCTCGGCAGGGGTGGTCTGCCGCCCACCCTCTCCACCGCTCGCGCACCCGCCCGGCAGCCCTCCACCGCGGCGTCCTCCGGCCCGGCACCCGCGAGCAGGGCGGCGAGGAACGCGCCGGTGAAGGCGTCACCGGCACCGGTCGTGTCCCGTGCTGCCGCCGGCGCGGCCGGAACGCGAGCGCACACCTTCCCCCCGCGAGCCACGACGGCGCCCTCATGACCCAGCTTGACGACGACCAGCGGCACGCGCAGGCTCAGCTCGGCCGCCGCCTCGGCCGCGTCGGCCGGCCCCGTCAGCAGGCACGCCTCGTCCCGGCTGGGCAGCAGGACGTCCACTCCTTCGACGAGCGCCAGGAAACGCTCGGCCCCCAGCTCCGCGAGGAAGCCGGCCGATGCCGGGTCCAGACTCACCGGCACCCCACGCACGCGTGCCGCTTTCACGGCCACCGTCACCAGGGCCCGGCTCGGCTCGGAGAACAGGAGGTAGCCCGACAGGTGCAGTCGGGCCACTCCGTCGAGCAGCGCGTCCGACCAGTCGGCGGGTTCGAGCCGCAACGACGCGCCGCTGTCCGTGAGGAACGTCCGCTCCGCCGAAGCACCCCCGTCGACCATGCAGACCACCGTGCCGGTCGGCACCAGCGGGTCCACGACGAGCCGCGGACGCACGCCCTGGGCGACGAGCTCCCGCTCGTGCCAGCCGGCCGCCTCCGCCCCCACGCGCCCGAGCAGCCGCACGTCCGGCGCTCCCTGGTGAGCCGCCCAGCAGGCGACGTTCGCGCCCGCCCCGCCCGCCACCGTCCGGATCGAGGCGGGCGTGTCCGTACCGGCCGCGAGGGGCCCTCGGTACCGCGCGACGACATCGGTGATGACATCCCCGACGACCAGCAGCCCGCGCCCCGCCGCCGTGCCCGCGCCCCCGGAGCCCGCTTCCGCTGCCGGCCCCGCGCCGCCGGCCGCCGTCATCCCCGGGTCCAGGCCGCCGCGATCCGTGCCGCCAGGCGAACGTTGCCGCGGACCGCCGCCAGGTTGGCGCTCAGGGAGGCGCCGTCCGTGTGCCGCACCAGATGGTCGAGCAGGAACGGCGTGACCGCCTGACCGGTGATCCCCTCCTCCGCGCAGGCGTGCAGCGCGTCCGCCAGCACGCGTGCGTGCAGGTCCGGATCGAGCTGCTCCTCCTCGGGGACGGGGTTGGCGACGATCAGCGCCGACTCCGGCCCGCCGAGCGTGTCCTGCGCCCGCATGACGCCCGCCACCTCCTCCGGCGTTCCCAGCGTCCAGTCCACCGGGTGCCCCGAGTCGGAGAGGTAGAAGCCGGGGAAGCGGCCGGTGCCGTAACCGGCCACGGCGACACCCAGCGTCTCCAGCCGCTGCAGGGTCGCCGGCACGTCCAGGATCGACTTCACCCCGGCACACACCACCGTGATGCGCGTGCGCGCCAGCAGCCCCAGGTCGGCCGACTCGTCCTGCGTGACGGTCCACTCCCGGTGGACCCCGCCGAGCCCACCCGTCGCGAAGACCCGTACACCCGCCCGCGCCGCCAGCAGCGCGGTCGCCGACACCGTGGTCGCCCCGTTCGCCCCGGACGCCACCGCGAGCGGCAGGTCACGGTGGCCCAGTTTGCGGATCCCGTTCTCGTTCGCGACCCGTTCCAGTTGCTCCTTGTCCAGGCCGACGTGCGGCCGCCCCTCCAGTACCGCGATCGTGGCGGGCACCGCCCCCTCCTGCCGTACGGCCGTCTCCAGCTCCAGCGCCACCTGGAGGTTGCGCGGCCGCGGCAGCCCGTGGGCGATGATCGTGGACTCCAGGGCCACGACGGGCCGGCGCGCGTCGATCGCCTCCCGTACTTCTTCGGACACCACCAGCACCACGCGCCCGCCTCCTGCCGTCGGTCAGTCGTCTTCCCTCATCTCTGGCGGGCGGCGTGCCGGGCCAAACCCTTGCGGGCCGCCGGACTCGTCACGAGCCTGGAGTGCATGACGGACCACACGCCACGTCTCGACCACGTCGTCCTCTGGGTGCGCGACCCGCTCGCCGCCGCCGACTTCTACGAGAAGGCCGTCGGCCTGAAAACGGTCAGGCTCGCGGAGTTCACCGCGGGCGAGGCACCCTTCCCGTCCGTGCGCGTCAACGACGAGACCATCCTGGACCTCATGCCGCTGACCTACGCCGAGCGCATGACGATGCTGCCCGGCTCAGCCGACAGCGCGGGGCACCCGGTGAACCACGTCTGCCTGTCGCTGTCCCGCGAGGCCTTCGACGCCCTCCTCAGCCGCCTGGAAGAACGCTCCGTACCGGTGTCGGACCTCTCCCACGACTCCTTCGGAGCCCGGGGCGCGGCCACCCGCAGCTTCTACTTCCGCGACCCGGACGGCAACGTCTTCGAGGCCCGGCACTACGACTGACCGGCCCCGGGTCTCAGAAGAGCGGCTCGGGAAGGACGCCCTCCAGGGCGAGCAGTCTCCGCTTCGTCTCCAGGCCGCCCCCGAAGCCGCCGATGCCGCCGCCGCTCTCGACCACCCGGTGACAGGGCACCACCACGGGCAGCGGATTGGCTCCCATCGCCGTGCCCACGGCCTGGGCCGCGCCCGGCTGACCGACCCGCGCGGCCAGATCGCCGTATCCGACGACCGTGCCGTACGGAACGCCCGAGGTCAGTTGGCGCAGGACCTCCCGGTTGAAGCCGGAGATCAGCGACCAGTCCAGCGGCAGGTCGAAGCCGCGTCGCGTCCCCGCGAAGTAGGCCTCGAACTGATGTATCGCCTCGGCGAGCAGCGGGGAGCCGGGGGCCTCGACGGGCTCGGTGCCCAGCCGCGACGCCAGTCGTTCGACCGCCCGGTCCCGCACCGTGTCCGTGGCGTGGAACACGACGTTGACCAGGCCGTGCCGGCTCGCGGCCAGCAGCAGCGGCCCGATCCCGCTCTCGACGACCGCCCACACGACCCGCGGTTCGTCCTGCCCTTGGCTGTCCATGCGCCCACAGTAGGACCCGCCACTGACAGCGCCGCCCGGCGGAACCCCGGATCAGCCGCCCACGGCCTTCCGCACCACATCCGGCCTGTTGGTGATGATCCCGTCGACGCCGTACGCGGCGACCCGCCGGGCCGTCCGCGCGTCGTCGACCGTCCAGGCGAAGACCTCCAGCGGTCTGCCGTGCGCTCCGTCGAACGCCTGTACGGAGGAGACGTATGCCGGGGAGAGCGAGCTGTGCGAGGGGTTGATCTGGTCGACGAACTCCGCGCAGGCGATCAGGTCCGACACCGGTGGCGTCCCCAGCAGGCCCGTCTTCACACCCGGCTTCAGCTCGTGCACCGTCCGCACGCTGTCCGCGCTGAAGCTCTGCACGATCAGCCGGCCCGTCCGATGCGGCCGGTCGAGCCAGCCCTCGTTGCTGAGAACCTTCAGCGTCTGCCGCTCGATGCCCGGGTACAGCTCCGGGTTCTTGATCTCCAGGAGGAGCTTCTGGTGATGACGCTCCAGGCGGTGCACGAACTGCTCCAGGGTCGGCACGCGCGCGCCCGCGTAAGCGGGTGAGAACCAGCTGCCCGCGTCCAGCCGGGCGATCTCGGCGGCCGTGAAGTCCTTCACCTTCCAGGGAGCCCGGCCGGGGAAGACCTCCTCGGCGTCGGTGGTGCGCCGCAGGTTGTCGTCGTGGATGACGACCAGTTCCCCGTCCCTGGTCCGCTGCACGTCGTTCTCCACCCAGCGGATGCCCAGCTCCGCCGCTCTGTCCACGGACGCCAGGGTGTTCTCGGGCGCGTAGGCGGAGGCGCCCCGGTGCGCGATGACCGGCGGGGACGGGCCGCCCCCCGCGGCCCCCGCGGAGGCGGGGAACAGGAGAGCGGCGGTTCCCAGGAGTGCGGTGGTCGAGGCGGCGACAGCGCGCGCATGCATGCGTACTCCTCGCGACGAGTGATCGGCGACATCACGGACAGCACAACTCTGACAGCAGAGGGTCAACGCGAGAGGGGTACGAGATGGCCACACGTTGAACGGAGTCGCCCCAACTCCGCTCACTGATACCGCACAACTGCGGCCAGGCCGTGTTTCTTTGCCGGAAAGTCGTTCGACCATTCCGGTGGGGGTCATACTCTCTGCGTCAACCCTGACCGCTCGTGCGGTCCTGGGAGGGGGCGCACATCAGGAATTCCGGGACGTACGAGGGCGGGAAGGCAGCCGCATGCAGGGCACGGTCGACGGATTCAGCTACGGCCTGGTCACACCCCTGGTGGCCTATTTCATGGCCTGCCTGGGCGGCGCACTGGGCCTGCGATGCACCACGAGATCCATGCTCGTCGCCCAGTCCTGGCGCCCCGGCTGGCTCGCCCTCGGCTCCGCCGCCATCGGCTCCGGCATATGGACCATGCACTTCATCGCGATGATGGGGTTCGCGGTCCGAGGGACCCCGATCCACTACGACAAGGCGATGACCTTCGCCAGCCTCGCCGTCGCGATCATCATGGTGGGCATCGGGATCTTCATCGTCGGATACAGGGGAGCCCGCGGGACGGCCCTGTTCACGGGCGGCACCATCACCGGCCTGGGCATAGCGTCGATGCACTACCTCGGCATGGCCAGCATGAGCCTGGACGGGAAGCTGCGGTACAACACCGTCACCGTCGCCATCTCCGTCGTGATCGCCATGTGCGCCGCCACCGCCGCCCTGTGGGCCGCCGGCCAAGTCAGGGGTTTCCTCTGGAGCGTGGGCGCCAGTCTCGTCATGGGACTCGCCGTCAGCGGCATGCACTACACCGGCATGGCCGCCCTCACCGTCCACCTGCACGGCACGGCCGAACCCGCCACGGGAGAGTCGCCCGCGACCCTGCTCGCCCCCATGCTGGTCGGCCCGCTCGCCTTCCTGCTCCTGGCCGGCGTCGTCGTCATGCTCGACCCGCTCATGGTCATGAGGAAGCCCGCCGTCGTCCCCGTCGAGCACAAGCCCGGCATCCCGGCCCACAGCCACGGCCGGCACCCCGCCCACCGCCTGCGGTTCCGCCCCCGCCGCACCGTGGAGCACCGAGAGTCCCGCACCCCGCAGAACCGCTGATCAGAGCCCCTTGTCAGTGCGGGGTCGTACGGTGGATGCCATGCGGCCCGTTTCAAAGATCGAACGCACGGTGGCGCCCTTCGAGGTCGTCAGCCCCTACCAGCCGAACGGCGACCAGCCGACGGCCATCGCCGAGCTCGCCCGGCGCATCGAAGCCGGTGAGAAGGACGTCGTGCTGCTCGGCGCGACCGGCACCGGCAAGTCCGCCACCACCGCCTGGATGATCGAAAAGCTCCAGCGCCCCACGCTCGTGATGGCGCCGAACAAGACGCTGGCCGCCCAGCTGGCGAACGAGTTCCGCGAGCTGCTCCCGAACAACGCCGTCGAATACTTCGTCTCGTACTACGACTACTACCAGCCCGAGGCGTACGTCCCGCAGTCGGACACCTACATCGAGAAGGACTCCTCGATCAACGAGGAGGTCGAGCGCCTGCGCCACTCCGCGACCAACTCGCTGCTCACCCGCCGCGACGTCGTCGTGGTCGCCTCGGTCTCCTGTATCTACGGCCTGGGCACCCCGCAGGAGTACGTGGACCGGATGGTCCCCCTCCGCGTCGGCGAGGAGATCGACCGCGACGAGCTGTTGCGCCGCTTCGTGGACATCCAGTACACGCGCAACGACATGGCCTTCACCCGCGGCACCTTCCGCGTCCGCGGCGACACCATCGAGATCTTCCCGGTCTACGAGGAGCTGGCCGTCCGCATCGAGATGTTCGGCGACGAGATCGAGGCGCTGTCCACCCTGCACCCGCTCACCGGCGAGATCATCAGCGACGACGAGCATCTCTACGTCTTCCCGGCCTCCCACTACGTCGCAGGACCCGAGCGCCTGGAGCGGGCCGTCAACGACATCGAGAAGGAGCTGGGCGAGCGCCTGACCGAGCTGGAGAAGCAGGGCAAGCTGCTGGAGGCCCAGCGCCTGCGCATGCGGACCACGTACGACATCGAGATGCTGCGCCAGATCGGCAGCTGCTCCGGCGTCGAGAACTACTCGATGCACTTCGACGGCCGCTCGCCCGGCTCCCCGCCCAATACCCTGCTGGACTACTTTCCGGACGACTTCCTGCTCGTCATCGACGAGTCGCACGTCACCGTCCCGCAGATCGGAGCCATGTACGAGGGTGACGCCTCCCGCAAGCGCACCCTCGTCGACCACGGTTTCCGGTTGCCCTCCGCCCTGGACAACCGCCCCCTGAAGTGGGAGGAGTTCCAGGAGCGCATCGGCCAGACGGTCTACCTGTCGGCCACCCCAGGCACCTACGAGATGTCCCGCTCGGACGGTTTCGTCGAGCAGATCATCCGCCCCACGGGCCTCGTCGACCCGGAGGTCGTCGTCAAGCCCACCGAGGGCCAGATCGACGACCTGGTGCACGAGATCCGGCAGCGCACCGAGAAGGACGAGCGCGTCCTGGTCACCACGCTCACCAAGAAGATGGCCGAGGACCTCACGGACTACTTCCTCGAGCTGGGCATCCAGGTCCGCTACCTGCACAGCGACGTCGACACCCTGCGCCGCGTCGAACTGCTGCGTGAACTGCGTGCGGGCGAGTACGACGTGCTGGTCGGCATCAACCTCCTGCGCGAGGGACTCGACCTGCCCGAGGTGTCCCTCGTGGCGATCCTGGACGCCGACAAGGAGGGCTTCCTGCGCTCCGGCACCTCCCTGATCCAGACCATCGGCCGCGCCGCGCGCAACGTCTCCGGCCAGGTCCACATGTACGCCGACAAGATCACCCCGGCGATGGAGAAGGCCATCGACGAGACCAACCGGCGCCGCGAGAAGCAGATCGCGTACAACACGGAACGGGGCATCGACCCCCAGCCGCTGCGCAAGAAGATCAACGACATCGTCGCCCAGATCGCCCGCGAGGACATCGACACCGAGCAGCTGCTCGGCTCGGGCTACCGCAAGGCGAAGAAGGACGGCGGGGGCACCAAGGCGCCCGTTCCCTCCCTCGGCAAGGCGGCCAAGGGCAAGGGCAAGGGCAAGGGCAAGGCCGAGGAGACGGTGCCGACCGACCGCCCCGCGGCCGAACTGGCCGGACAGATCGAGGAGTTGACCGCGCGGATGCGGGCCGCCGCGGCGGAGCTGCAGTTCGAGATCGCGGCCCGGCTGCGCGACGAGGTCTCCGAGATGAAGAAGGAACTGCGTCAGATGAAGGAGGCGGGCCTGGCCTGACAGCGTGCCGCGTACGCGCCGTGTTGCAAGACCGACACAAAGTGCGGACCGGGGTACGTCGCTGTCAGTGCCCCTGCGTAGGGTTCTGGTCAACCGCGACCACGCGGCAACAGGGGACGTTCGAGAGGGGAATCAGCGCGTGACCGTCAACATGACCAAGGGTCAGGCCATCAGTCTGCAGAAGAACGACGGTGGCAGCCTGACTGCGGTTCGCATGGGTCTCGGCTGGCAGGCGGCTCCCCGGCGCGGCCTGTTCGGCTCGCGCACCCGGGAGATCGACCTCGACGCCTCCGCCGTCCTGTTCGCGGACAAGCAGCCGGTCGACGTCGTCTTCTTCCGTCACCTGGTGAGCGACGACGGGTCGGTGCGCCACACCGGCGACAACCTCGTCGGCGGTGTCGGCCAGGGCGGCGACGACGAGGCGATCCTCGTCGACCTCGCACGGGTCCCGGTCCACATCGACCAGATCGTCTTCACCGTGAACTCCTTCACGGGCCAGACCTTCCAGGAGGTGCAGGACGCGTTCTGCCGCCTCGTCGACGAGACCAACGGCCAGGAGCTCGCCCGCTACACACTCGCGGGCGGCGGCCAGTACACGGCTCAGATCATGGCCAAGGTCCACCGCTCGGGCCCCGGCTGGGCGATGACGGCCCTCGGCAACCCCGCCAACGGCCGTACCTTCCAGGACCTGATGCCGGCAATCCTGCCGGTTCTCTGACGCACTCCCGGGCCCGGGGGGCCGGCGGGCAGCACACGACACCACACAACGACACAGGGGGGCGAAGGCGATGACGGCCGAGCTGGTGCGGGGGCAGAACCATCCGCTTTCCCAGGCTCGTCTCGAGATCCGCATCTCGGCCGCTACGCCGATCGTGGCCGTGGCCGCGCTCGGCGACGAGAACGGCCGGATCCACGGCGTGGAGTGGGTGGCCCACCCGGGTGCCCCCACCCAGCCGGGTCTCGAGGTCTCCCGGCAGGCCGCCGCCGACCACCGCCTCGCGGTGGACCTGGACGCCGTGCCGGAGGCCGTCCACCGCGTCAGTGTGCTGCTCGCCCTGCCCGTCGGCGGGACGGGCCCGATCCGTTTCGGCGCGGTGGCGGCCCCCTTCGCCGCCGTCACCGGCCTCGACGGGGGAGAGGTCGCCGGCTACACCATCACCGGCCTGGACGCCGAGTCGGCCGTCGTCGCCCTGGAGCTCTACCGCCGACAAGGCGCCTGGAAGGTGCGCGCCGTCGGCCAGGGCTACGCCGGCGGCCTCACCGAACTCCTCACCGATCAGGGGTTGCCGCAGGCCCACCAGCTCGCCGGCAGCATCAACGACGCGGTGGCCCGGGGAGTGGCCCGTTCGGTGCAGGCACCCCCGTCCCGCACGGCGGACGGCGACCGCTCCCGGCAGGCGGCGGCCCCGGCCCTCGGTCCGGACCAGGGCGGTACGGCGCCTCAGCCCGGTCCTGTGCCACCCCTGTCCCCGTACGGCGACCAGACGCCCGGTGGCCCGGAGCAGCCCGCTCCGCAGCAGCCGTCGTACCCCGGCGGCGCGCCCGACTCCAACGCCGTCGCCCAGCCGTCCGCGGCCGGGGGCCCGATCGACTACAGCCACCCGCGCCGCCGGAACGCCGCTCCGCCCCCTCCTCCGCCGACCGCGCCCCCGGCCGCACCCGGACAGCCCGCCCGGCCCGTCGCGGGTGACGCGACCGGCTGGTCCATGGAAGAGCGGCTCTACAACCAGGTGTGGGGCATGTTCGAGGACCTGGCCCGCACCACCGCCGCTTACCGCAGCGCCGTCGACTTCGCCGAGTCACGCATGGACAAGGAGCTGGAGCAGGTCCTCTCCGACCCGCGCAGCCGGATCGGTGGACAGGGTGACGCCGCCCGCGAGGCGGCCCGGGCGCGGCACGCCCAGCTCGTCGCCCGGGCCCGGGAGGCCCTCGACCGGGACCTCGCCCAGCTCGAGGCCGAGGCCGACGTCGTCGAACCGGCCCTTCCGGCGGCGTACGCCCGCTGGGACAACCCCGTCTGGCACGCCTACCGCGTGCCGATGGAGATCCCCATGGCCCTGCGCCTGGGCGACCTGCATCTCCCCGAGGCGGACCGGATCCGCATCCCGATGCTGGCCCGGCTGCCGCTGGAGCGCGGCCTGTGGATCGACAGCGGAGCGGCCGGATCGTCCGACGGTTCGTTCACCGACTCCCACGCCATGAGCCGTCTCGCCATGGAGACGGCGATCGCGCACGCGGCCAGGCTGCTGGCCGTTTATCCGGCCGGCGAGTTCACCGTCCATGTCATCGACCCGGCGGGATCGGGAGCGCAGTCGCTGGCGCCCCTCGTACAGACCGGCGTGCTCGCGGCCCCGCCCGCGCTCGGCGCCGCCGGGGTGACGGACGTGCTGGGCCGGCTCACCCAGCGGGTCGACCTGGTGCAGATGGCGGTCCGGGGTGGCGCCGCCGACTCCCTCCCGCCCGGCTTCGACACCTCCCAGCAGCTCCTGATCGTCAACGACTTCCCACACGGCTTCGACGACCGGGCCGTGAACCAGCTGCGTTACCTCGCCGACGAGGGCCCCGCCTTCGGCGTCCATCTGATGATGGTCGCCGACCGGGAGGAGTCCTCCGCGTACGGGCCTTTGCTCGATCCGCTGTGGCGTTCGCTGCTGCGACTGACACCGGTGGCCGACGACCACCTCGCCGACCCCTGGGTCGGCCATGCCTGGACGTACGAGCCGACGCTGGTGCCGCCCGGCAGCCAGATCCTCCAGCAGGTGCTCGCCCAGGTGGCCGCCGCCCGCACCAAGTTCACGTAAAGGGCCCTGACCAGGGAATTTGGCCTTTCTTTTGCCAAGCGCTTTACCTGTTCTTGGTGATTGGGTACTGTTGACGGCACGGAGGGGAGTACTCCCTGTCTGCTGCGGCGTACCCGTCAATACGGATCAGGCCAGATCCCGGGGCGTCGGCCCATCGTTGGGTGGAAGAGACCTCCGGCAGCGACGACGCTGACATTTGCCGTTACGACTGCCGGAGGCGCAGTGGATGTTTCCGCGACCCTATGGGTCCTGACGATCGTGGGCCTTGCCGCCCTTATCGCGGTCGACTTCTTCATCGGCCGCAAGCCGCACGACGTGTCGATCAAGGAAGCCGGGATCTGGTCGGTTGTCTGGATCGTGCTGGCCGCCCTCTTCGGGCTCGGTCTGCTTCTGTTCGCCGGCGGTCAGCCCGCCGGTGAGTTCTTCGCAGGCTTCATCACCGAGAAGTCGCTCAGCGTCGACAACCTCTTCGTCTTCGTCCTGATCATGGCGAAGTTCGCGGTGCCGTCGCAGTACCAGCAGCGGGTGCTGCTGATCGGTGTCCTCATCGCCCTGGTCCTGAGGGCGATCTTCATCGCCGCGGGTGCTGCGATCCTCGCCAGCTTCTCCTGGGTCTTCTACCTCTTCGGCGCCTTCCTCATCTGGACCGCCTGGAAGCTCATCCAGGAGGCCCGGGCGGACGAGGAGGACGAGGACTGGGAGGAGAACAAGTTGCTCAAGGCCGCCGAGCGCCGCTTCGGTGTGGCCGACCGCTATCACGGCACGAAGCTGTGGATCGAGGAGAACGGCAAGCGGGTCATGACCCCGATGCTGGTCGTGATGCTGGCCATCGGCACCACCGATGTGCTCTTCGCGCTCGACTCCATCCCCGCGATCTTCGGCCTGACCCAGGACCCGTACATCGTCTTCACGGCCAACGCATTCGCCCTGATGGGTCTGCGCCAGCTGTACTTCCTCATCGGGGGCCTGTTGAGGAAGCTGGTCCACCTCAGCTACGGCCTGTCGATCATCCTCGGCTTCATCGGCGTGAAGCTGGTGCTGCACGCACTGCACGAGTCGGGCGTCCACGTCCCGGAGATCAGTATTCCGGTCTCTCTCGGCGTGATCTGCGGCGTCCTGATCGTCACCACGATCACCAGCCTGCGAGCCTCCAAGAAGCAGGCGGCGGCCGAGGCGGCGCAGGGCAAGAGCGGAGGCGCTCCGAAGGACAGTGTCGACGTCTGACCTCGTCGGCCCCAGGAACAACCAGCACCGGGACCGGTGGTCGGCGCATTGCCGACCACCGGTCCCGCTGCTTGCTCTCTTACCTGAGCGCGGCCCCCGGCACGGGGGCGCCGAGGCCGGCTGGAGGTGCCATGAAGGCCGTGCAGATCATCGAGTTCGAGACCGAGCGTCTGGAAAGAGATGCAGCGGGTGCTCGAAGAAGCCGGGCAGCGCAACGCCGGCCGCGCGGGCGGCCCCACCCGCAGCATGCTGCTGAAGGACCGGGACAAGCCCACCCGCTGTCCGGCGCTGATCGAGTTCGAGTCGGTCGAGGAGGCCATGCGCAACAGCGACGACCCTGAGACGAGCGCGATGGCGCAGCGGCTGAACGCGCTCAGCATCGGCGAGCGGGTGTACACCGACTGCGACCTCTGGGACATGCGGGATCTCACGTAGCCCGGCCAGGGTGCCTTGAGGGGCCCGGCGACCGGAGCGCGGGGCCCCTTCACGTCTGCGACGATCACCGCATGATCGCTCGGCGCATGCGGCTCACGGCACGGTGGACGACCCCGATGCCCTTGCTCGCGGCCGTGCTCCTGGTCCAGACCGGCGGTGAGCGCGGAAAGGGGCCGACCGCGGCACTGCGCGACAAAACCAGCGGTGAGTACGGAGGGGGACCGGCCGTGCGCACCGTGATAGACCGGCTGTGAGCAGCGGTCCGCCACGGGCCGCGACCCTGAACGGACCGGAGGAACCGTGCCCCGCACCCTGGCCAACGCCCCGATCATGATCCTCAACGGCCCCAACCTGAACCTGCTCGGCCAGCGCCAGCCGGAGATCTACGGCTCCGACACTCTCGCCGACGTCGAGGCCATGTGTGCCAAGGCGGCGGCCGCGCACGGCGGTACGGTCGACTTCCGCCAGTCCAACCACGAGGGCGAGCTGGTCGACTGGATCCACGAGGCGCGGCTGAACCACTGCGGCATCGTGATCAACCCGGGGGCCTACTCCCACACCTCCGTCGCCATCCTGGACGCCCTCAACACCTGTGACGGCCTGCCGGTGCTGGAGGTCCACATCTCCAACATCCACCAGCGCGAGGCGTTCCGGCACCACTCCTACGTCTCGCTGCGCGCCGACGGGGTCATCGCGGGCTGCGGCGTGCAGGGGTACGTCTTCGGAGTGGAGCGCGTCGTGGCGCTGACCGGGGCGGCGCGGGCGGACGCGTAGGCGACACCGGCGAGGTAAGCAGCATGGCGAGCGCCTCTTACCGCCGCCCTGCTAGAGCCGCCCCGCCTCCACGATCCGCCGCAGGAAACGCCGCGTCCGCTCCTGCCGCGGATCCCCGAAGACCTGCTCGGCGGTGCCGCGTTCCAGGACCACGCCGCCCTCCAGGAAGCACACCTGGTCGGCGACATCCCGCGCGAAGCTCATCTCATGAGTGGCCAGCACCATGGTCATGCCCTCGTCCTTCAGGCCGCGGACGACGGTGAGCACCTCGCCCACCAGCTCGGGATCGAGGGCGGCGGTGATCTCGTCGAGCAGCAGCAGCCGTGGGCGTACGGCCAGGGCGCGCACGATCGCGACGCGCTGCTGCTGCCCACCGCTCAGCCGGTCCGGGTACTCGCCCGCCTTCCCCCCGAGCCCCAGCCGCTCCAGCAGCTCACGCGCGCGTGCCTCGGCCTCGGCCCGCGGCACCCCGTGCACACGCCGCGGGGCGAGCGTGATGTTCTCCAGCACCGTCATGTGCGGGAACAGGTTGTACGCCTGGAAGACCACGCCGATCCGGCGGCGTACCGCGTCCTGGTCGGCGCGCGGGTCGGTGATCTCCTCGTCGTCCAGCCAGATCGCCCCGTCGTCGATCTCCTCCAGCAGGTTCGCGCACCGCAGCAGCGTGGACTTGCCTGAGCCGGAGGCGCCGATCAGCGCGGTGACCGTGTGCGGCGCGACCTCCAGGTCGACGTCCCGCAGCACGACCGAGTCGCCGAAGGTCTTGCGGACGGACTCCATGCGCAGCACGGGAGTCTCGCTCATATGGCTCCTCCCTGGGTCTGCCGGCGGTCCATCCGGGCCGTCACCCAGTCCGTGAAGCGGGTCATGGGGATGGTCAGCGCGACGAAGACCAGACCCGCGACGATGTACGGGGTGTAGTTGAGGCTGCGGCCCACGATGATGTCGGCGGCCCGCACGGCGTCCACCGCACCGCCGATCGACACGAGCCCGGTGTCCTTCTGCAGGGACACCAGGTCGTTCAGCAGCGGCGGCACCTGGCGGCGCACCGCCTGGGGCAGCACCACGTGCCGCAGCGCCTGCCGGTTGCTCAGCCCCAGGGAGCGGGCCGCGGCGCGCTGCGAGGGGTGCACCGACTCGATGCCGGCGCGGAACACCTCGGCCACATAAGCCGAGTACGTCAGGGTGAGCGCGGTGCCGCCGAGGAGCACGGGGTCGACGGTCACCCCCTGGAGCCGCAGCGCCGGGACGCCGAAGACCACGATCATCAGGTTGATGATGAGCGGCAGCCCCCGGAAGAAGTCCGTGTACGCGGCGGCCAGGAAGCGCAGCGGGAAGAACACCGGGCCGCGCAGCGTACGGGCGACGGCGATCAGCATGCCGAGGACGAGCACCGCGGCCCCGCAGACCAGCAGCAGCCGGACGTTCAGCCACAGCCCTTCGAGGACCTTCACAAAAGCCTCGCGTGCGTACCCCGGGTCGAAGAAGGTCTCCTTGGTGCGCGCCCAGCCCGGCGCGTTGACGACGACCAGGTAGAGGACGGCCGCGGTCACGAGGGTCGACAGCGCCCCGATGGCCGTCGCGCGCCGGGCCCGGGCGCGTCGGTGGCGTTCGCGCTCCAGGCGCCGCTGTGACGGGACGTAACCTTCTGCCGCCTCGGGCTCGCCGGAGCCCTCCTCCTCCTTGTGCACCGTCACTTGAGCACCGGCGCGTCGACGGCGTCCGACAGCCACCGCTGCTCGATCCTCGCGAGCGTGCCGTCCTCGCGCAGCGCGTCCACGGCCCGTGAGACGCAGGAGGTGAGCGCGCTGCCCCGGTCGAGCACGAGACCGAACTGCTCCGGTGTGCCGCCCTGGTTCTCGAACTGACCGACGATCGTCGCGTCGGTGACCTCGGCCCCGGTGATGTAGAACGCGGTCGGCAGGTCCACGACGATGGCGTCGACCTGGCCGTTCTTCAGCGCGGACTTGGCCTGGTCGTTCTTGCCGTATGCGGCGGCGGCCCGCGTGGGGCGGACCACGTCGTTGATGTAGTCGAGGCTGGTGGTGCCGACCTGCGCGCCCAGGCTCACGTCCTTGAGGTCCGCGATGCTCTTCGCCTTCGCGGCCTTGGAGCCCTTCAGCGCCACGACGGCCTGGCGCACGTCGTAGTAGCCGGACGAGAAGTCCACGGCCTTCTTGCGTTCCTCGCTGATGGAGACCTGGTTGATATCGAAGTCGAAGGTCTTCTCGCCGGGCGCGAAGGCCTTGTTGAAGGGGACGGTCTGCCAGGCGACCTTGTCCTTGCCGTAGCCGAGCCGTTCGGCGACGGCGTAGGCGACCGCCGACTCGAAGCCCTTGCCGCCTGCGGGGTCGTCGTCCTCGAACCAGGGCTCGTAGGCGGGCTGGTCGGTGGCGATGGTCAGTGTGCCGGACGTCCGGGTCGCCAGCTTGCCCTTGTCGCAGGTGCTTCCGGCCGATGCCGAGGGCCCGCCGGACGCCTCCGGTTGCGGTGCGCAGCTCACGGCGGTGGCGAGGAGGACGACGGCGGCGGCAGCGCGGCGCAGGGAACGCGGGGCAGGGTGCATGGCGGGAGATTGACAGCCGACGGTCCCGTTTGTCGAGGTCACGGCAACATCTGTCCGGATGGTGGGAACGGGTGTTGCGTTCATGTGAACGGACCTGGAACGGCGCCGATTTCGGCGTGGGCCGGGGCCGCCGGCCGAGGGCGGGGATCGACAGGCCGGCGGCCCATCCGCTCAGGAGCCGTCATCCTGCGCGGGGCTGCTACCAGTTGACCGCGCAACCAAAGAGGAGGGGAGCGCCTGTGCGGCGCCGCTGCGTGCGAACGATTCACACGGGGCGCGTGCGCGGCTCACCACTCCACACGTTCGCGCCCCGCGCGGTCACGCACCACTCCGGCGCGTCCTTCACCAGCCGCGCGCGTGCCACTCCGGCAGGTGCGGGCGCTCCGCGCCCAGAGACGTGTCGTTGCCGTGCCCCGGGTAGACCCAGGTCTCGTCCGGAAGGGCGCCGAAGATCTTGGTCTCTACATCGTGGATGAGGCTGGCGAACGCCTTCGGATCCTTATGGGTGTTGCCCACACCGCCGGGGAAGAGGCAGTCCCCTGTGAACACATGGGGGTGCCCGTGCGGGTCGTCGTAGACGAGGGCGATCGAACCGGGTGTGTGCCCGACCAGGTGGCGCGCGGTGAGTTCCACCCGGCCCACCCGGATGGTGTCGCCGTCGTCGACCAGCACATCGGTGCGTACCGGGATGCCCTCGGCGTCCTCCCGGCCCGCGTACGTGCGGGCGCCGGTGGCCGCCACGACCTCGGCGAGCGCCTGCCAGTGGTCGCCGTGCCGGTGGGTCGTGACGACGGATGCGATGCCGTCGCCGCCGATCATGCCGAGCAGCGTCTCGGCCTCGTCGGCGGCGTCGATCAGCAACTGCTCGTCCGTGGCCCGGCAGCGCAGCAGATAGGCGTTGTTGTTCATCGGACCGACCGCGATCTTCGTGATCATCAGGTCCTTGAGCTCGTGCACATCGGCCGGTCCACCGACCGTCACCTCTCCGCTGTACGTCATGTTCGCCAGCCTATAGCGGGGGAGCGGCCACGGTCCCGTACCCGGGAAGTGGCCCTACAGCGGCGGCAACGCCGAGAGCGGGCCCCCGTCCACCTTCAGCGCGGCCCCGGTACGGCGGCCGGCGAGCCAGCCCAGCAGGTCCGCCGGAGAACCCGTGACGGTCACCTCCGGTCCGTCCTGGGCCTGCCGTCCCGTACTCCACGCGCGCGTGCCGTCCGTCAGGCGCGTGGGCGGTACGTCCGGGTGTCCGGCGAACCGGTCGGCCAGGAAGCCGATCTCCCGCTCGGTGAACTCCGCAGGAAGATCCTCCAGCTCGTACCCGATGCCCAGGTCCACGTGGTGCAGCTCCACCTCGACCCATCGCCGGAACGGCACCCGGGAGGCGGAGTCCGTGACACCGTTGCGCAGCTCCACCGTGCGCGCCCAGTCCGCCGGAGCCTCCCCGGCCTCCTGGAAGCGGGCGGCGCTCTCGCGCAGGTCGGCGAGCTGGACGTCGAGGCCGCGCGGGGCGTCCCGCTCGATGTCGGCGTCCCGGGCCGCGCCGGAGACGTACATGGGGCGCCCTTCGAGCACGTTCACCAGGGCGTCCGCGTTGCGGGCGAGGTGGGCCAGGACATGGCCGCGGCTCCAGCCGGGCAGCCGTGACGGGTGGGTCACAGCGGCGTTGTCCAGGGCGCCGACTGCGCTCAGCAGCCGTTCCGTCGCGTCACGTACAGACGCCAGGTCATGAGCGTGATCAATCATGCTGCTGACCTTAGCCCCGCCACTCCTTCGGGTGAAGGTGGTGAAGCAGTGCCGTAAATCGAAAGCACGTGCTATATGGTCGGACGTGGCGTCGGGCATGCTGGAGAGCCGGGGTTTGTTGACAACCCGTGAATCCGTCCGGCGTTGTCAGTGGCTCCCCCTAGTCTGAGAAGGACGGGGGCCCCGCCCCTGTCACTTCTCTCAAGAAAGGTGCGGACCGGCGTGGCCGACCGTCTCATCGTCCGTGGAGCGCGCGAGCACAACCTCAAGAACGTCTCGCTCGACCTCCCGCGCGACTCGCTCATCGTCTTCACGGGCCTGTCGGGGTCGGGCAAGTCCTCGCTGGCCTTCGACACGATCTTCGCCGAAGGGCAGCGGCGCTACGTCGAGTCGCTGTCCTCGTACGCCCGACAGTTCCTCGGCCAGATGGACAAGCCGGACGTCGACTTCATCGAGGGCCTGTCTCCGGCCGTCTCCATCGACCAGAAGTCGACCTCGCGCAACCCGCGCTCCACGGTCGGCACCATCACCGAGGTCTACGACTACCTGCGCCTGCTCTTCGCGCGCATCGGCAAGCCGCACTGCCCGCAGTGCCGCCGCCCGATCACCCGCCAGTCGCCGCAGGCCATCGTCGACCGTGTCCTGGAGCTGCCCGAGGGCAGCCGCTTCCAGGTGCTGTCGCCGCTGGTGCGCGAGCGCAAGGGCGAGTTCGTCGACCTCTTCGCCGACCTCCAGACCAAGGGCTACTCCCGCGCGCGGGTCGACGGCGAGACGATCCAGCTGTCGAACCCGCCCACGCTGAAGAAGCAGGAGAAGCACACCATCGAGGTGGTCGTCGACCGCCTCACGGTCAAGGACGGCGCCAAGCGCCGCCTCACCGACTCCGTCGAGACCGCCCTCGGTCTGTCCGGCGGCATGGTCGTGCTCGACTTCGTCGACCTCCCCGAGGACGACCCCGAGCGCGAGCGCATGTTCTCGGAGCACCTGTACTGCCCGTACGACGACCTGTCCTTCGAGGAGCTGGAGCCCCGCTCCTTCTCCTTCAACTCGCCCTTCGGCGCCTGCCCGGACTGCACCGGCATCGGCACGCGTATGGAGGTCGACCCGGAGCTGATCGTCCCGGACCCGGACAAGAGTCTCGACGAGGGTGCCATCCACCCCTGGTCCCACGGCCACACCAAGGACTACTTCGGCCGCCTGATCGGCGCCCTCGCCGACGCGCTGGGCTTCCGCACGGACATCCCCTTCGCGGGGCTGCCGCAGCGCGCCAGGAAGGCCCTGCTCCACGGCCACAAGACCCAGGTCGAGGTCCGCTACCGCAACCGCTACGGCCGTGAGCGCCGGTACACCACCGCCTTCGAGGGCGCCGTCCCGTTCGTCAAGCGCCGGCACAGCGAGGCGGAGAGCGACTCCAGCCGCGAGCGCTTCGAGGGCTACATGCGCGAAGTGCCCTGCCCGACCTGTGAGGGCACGCGCCTGAAGCCGATCGTCCTCGCGGTCACGATCATGGACAAGTCCATCGCCGAGGTCTCCGCGATGTCGATCAGCGACTGCGCGGACTTCCTGGGCGAGCTGAGGCTCACCGCCCGGGACAAGAAGATCGCCGAGCGCGTGCTGAAGGAGGTCAACGAGCGGCTGCGCTTCCTGGTCGACGTCGGCCTGGACTACCTCTCGCTGAACCGCGCGGCCGGCACCCTGTCCGGCGGCGAGGCCCAGCGCATCCGCCTGGCCACCCAGATCGGCTCCGGCCTGGTCGGCGTGCTGTACGTCCTGGACGAGCCGTCCATCGGCCTGCACCAGCGCGACAACCACCGGCTGATCGAGACCCTGGTCCGGCTGCGCGACATGGGCAACACGCTCATCGTCGTCGAGCACGACGAGGACACGATCAAGATGGCCGACTGGGTCGTCGACATCGGCCCCGGCGCCGGTGAGCACGGCGGCAGGGTCGTGCACAGCGGCTCCCTGAAGGAGCTGCTGGCCAACGACGAGTCGCAGACCGGGCAGTACCTGTCCGGCAGGAAGGCCATCCCGCTGCCCGACATCCGGCGCCCGCTGGACCCGTCCCGGCAGCTCACGGTGCACGGCGCCCGGGAGAACAACCTCCAGGACATCGACGTCTCGTTCCCCCTGGGCGTCTTCACCGCCGTCACCGGTGTCTCCGGTTCCGGCAAGTCGACGCTGGTCAACGACATCCTGTACACCCACCTGGCCCGCGAGCTGAACGGCGCCCGGAGCGTGCCCGGGCGGCACACGCGCGTGGACGGCGACGACCTCGTCGACAAGGTCGTGCACGTGGACCAGTCGCCCATCGGCCGCACCCCGCGCTCCAACCCGGCCACGTACACCGGCGTCTTCGACCACATCCGCAAGCTGTTCGCCGAGACCACCGAGGCGAAGGTCCGCGGCTACCTGCCCGGCCGCTTCTCCTTCAACGTCAAGGGCGGCCGCTGCGAGAACTGCGCGGGCGACGGCACCATCAAGATCGAGATGAACTTCCTCCCGGACGTCTACGTCCCGTGCGAGGTCTGCCACGGCGCCCGGTACAACCGGGAGACCCTGGAGGTCCACTACAAGGGCAAGTCCATCGCCGAGGTCCTCAACATGCCGATCGAGGAGGCCACGGAGTTCTTCGAGGCGGTCCCCGCGATCGCCCGGCACCTCAACACGCTGAAGGACGTCGGTCTCGGCTACGTCCGCCTCGGCCAGGCCGCGACGACCCTGTCCGGCGGCGAGGCGCAGCGTGTGAAGCTCGCCAGCGAGCTGCAGAAGCGCTCCACCGGCCGCACGGTCTACGTCCTGGACGAGCCGACCACCGGTCTGCACTTCGAGGACATCAGCAAGTTGCTGACGGTCCTGTCCGGGCTGGTCGACAAGGGCAACACGGTCATCGTCATCGAGCACAACCTCGACGTGATCAAGACCGCCGACTGGATCGTCGACATGGGCCCCGAAGGCGGCGCCGGCGGTGGCCTGGTCGTCGCCGAAGGCACGCCCGAGCAGGTGGCGGGGGTCCCGGCCAGCCACACCGGCAAGTTCCTGCGGGAGATCCTCGGCGCCGACCGCGTCAGTGACGCGTCCTCGGTGAAGGCACCCCGCAAGACGGCGGCCCGCAAGACCGTCGCGGCCAAGACGGCCTCGGCCCGCAAGACCGCCACCAAGACGGTCGGTGGCACGGCCGCCAAGAAGACGACGGCCAAGACCACCAAGGCCGCCGCGAAGAAGACGACCCGGACCAGCAAGGGCTGACGTCCCGGCCGAACGCGCCGTGCCCCACAGGAAATGTCCTGTGGGGCACGGCGCGTTCCGCGTGCGGTCAGGCGACCTTCGGCTCCACGAACTGCATGTCGAGCTGGATCTTGACCACTTCGCCGAGCAGACCGGGGGCGAAGTCGAGCCCGAACTCGCTGCGCCGGATCTCACCCGTCGCCTCGAACCCGGCATGCCGGCTGCCGTCCATCGGCACCTCGACCAGCCCGCCGAACTCCACGGCGAGCGTCACCGGACGGGTCACGCCGCCGATCGTCAGCTCGCCCTCCATGGTCCAGTCCTCACCCGCGCCCGACACCCGCGTCGAGCGGTACGTCATCGTCGGGCGCTTCTCCACGTCGAGCAGGTCGGAAGCGCGGACGTGCGCGTCCCGGTCGGGGTTGCCGGTGTCGACCGAGGCCAGGTCGACCGTCGCGGAGACCCGCACGTCCTCGACCCGCTCCCCGACGAACAGCTCGGCCTCCAGCCGCTCGAAGCGCCCCCGCACCTTCGCGATGCCCAGGTGCCGGATGGTGAAGTTGACGGAGGAGTGGAACGGATCGAGGGCCCACTGACCGGGAGTCAGCGGCAGGGCGGTGGTGGCGGTGTCATTCGTCATGCCCTCCACCCTGAGGGCCGCGCGGCCCGGAAGGGAGACCGGCCGGAGCCTGGTAGTGACGGGGCCACCCTCCGCGCCCGCGCGCCCGGTACGTTCGGCGGGTGAGCGACAACGAATTGGGCACGTTCCTGCGCACCTGGCGTGAAGCCGTCACCCCGGCCGAAGCGGGTCTGCCCGCGGGGCCCCGGCGTCGTACGCCGGGCCTGCGGCGCGCCGAACTGGCCACGCTCGCCGGCGTCAGCGTCGAGTACCTCACCCGGCTGGAACAGGGACGCGACCGCAACCCGTCCGCCCAGGTGCTGGGTGCCCTGGCCGACGCCCTGAACCTCTCCCTGCGCGACCGGATGCTGCTGCGTCGCCTGACCAAGGAGGCGGACGGCGGCGACCCGCTGCTCTGTGCGGCGGCCCCACCGCTCAGCCGCGCGGCGCGCCCCACCGTGCGGGCCGTGCTGGACCGCCTGGAACCGGCTCCCGCGCTGGTGGTCAACTGGATCGGCGACGTCCTCGCCCACACGGCCGGATACGAGCGACTGGTCGGCCCCCTCGGACTGCTCGACGACGAGCGGCCCAACCTGCTCCGGTACCTGTTCACCGACGAGCGGGCACGCAGCGCCTACCGCGAGTGGGACCGGGTGGCCGACGATCTCGTCGCCCGGCTCCGGCACGGCGTGCCCTTGCGGGACCCGTACCTCGCCGAGCTGGCCGACGAGCTGACGGTGACGGCGGGCGCGGACTTCGCCGACCGGTTCGCCGACCTGGCCATGACACCGCGGCGGACGGGCTCCCAGGACATCGAACACCCCGAGGCCGGTTCCCTGCGGCTGCTGGTCGAGACGCTCGCGCTTCCCCACGAGGGGCAGCAGGTCGTCATCCACCTCCCCGGGGACGACGCCACTGCCGCCGCCCTGGACCGCCTCAACGGCCGCCGCCCCGGCGCGCTGCGAGCCGTCCCGAGGGGGGAGACCGGCTGAGGCCCCTCGGTCAACCGCGCGGCCTCCTGCCCGGGTCAGCCCGTCAGCTCGTGCGCGTAGGGCGGCTCCGCCCCGGCCCGTGAGCAGGTGACGGCCGCCGCGCGGGCTGCGAAGCCCAGCAGTTCCGTCCAGCCGTCGGGGCCCAGGGCGGCCGCCGCGCGCCGGCTGAGGGCGTCGCGCACCGCGAGCCCGTGCAGCAGGGCGGCGTTGACCGTGTCGCCCGCGCCGATCGTGTCCACGACCGCCACACGTACGCCCGGCACCGCGTACTCGCCGCCGTCGGCGGTGAAAGCGGTCAGTCCGTCCCCGCCCCGGGTGATCACGACCGCCGCCGGACCGGCCGCCAGCCACTCCTGGGGCGTCCCGCCCAGCCACGCGGCGTCCTCCTCGGACAGCTTCAGCAGGCACACCGACGGCAGCCAGCTCTTGAACCGCGCCCGATAGGCGTCCGCGTCCGGGATCAGCCCGGGCCTGATGTTCGGATCCAGCGCGGTGAACACGCCCTGCGCGGACGCCCGGTGCATCAGTTCCTCGTACGCGCTCGCTCCCGGCTCCAGCACCAGCGAGCAGGTGCCGAAGGACACCGCCCGGGTGCCGGACGGCAGCGCCGACGGCGCCGAGAACAGCCGGTCCGCCGTCCCGTCGACGTAGAAGGAGTACGCCGCCGAACCGTCCGCGCCGACCGTGGCGACGGCGAGGGTCGTCGGCTCGGCGCCCCGCTGCACCGAGGACACCTCGACCCCGGTCCCGCGCAGCCGCTCCAGCAGGGCCTCCCCGAAGGCGTCGGACGACACCCGGGAGCAGAAGGCGGCGGAGGAGCCGAGGCGGCCCAGCGCCACGGCCGTGTTGAACGGGCCGCCGCCGAGCGCCGGCTGCAACGCCGCCAGGGCACCCGTGCCCTGCGGTACCAGGTCGATCAGTGCCTCACCGGCGACGACGATCACGACGGGGTTCCTTCCTCGGACGGGCTGGGGCAGCCGCAGGACGTGCGGTGGACGAAGGCGCAGGACAGGCGCACGGTCCGGGCGGGCCGGTCCGGTACGGCGAGGCGCTCCAGGAGCACGCCCACGGCCCGGGCACCGATGTCCTTGCCGGGCTGCGCGATCGCGGTGAGCCGGGGCGAGAACAGATCCGCCCAGGCGAAGTCGTCGAAACAGCACAGCGCGATGTCACCCGGTACGGACAGGCCGTGCGCGCTCAGGGCACGCAGCACGCCGATGGTCATGGCGTTGTTGCCGGTGACCAGGGCGGTGGGCGGCACACCGAGGGACAGCAGGGTCTCGGTGGCCTGCTCTGCGCCGGTCGACTCCGAGTCGCCGTGCACCAGCAGCCGCCCGTCGTACGCCAGCCCCGCGAACGCGAGACCGCTGCGGTAGCCGGTGATCCGCTCGCGCGTGGTGCTGAGCCCGGGCCGCCCCGCCACCAGCCCGATCCGCCGGTGACCGAGGCCGGCGAGATGGGTGACCAGCCGGGACATCGGTTCGGCGTTGTCGGCGCACACCTGGTCGAAACGCGGACCACCGGCGGCTCCCGGCGCGTCCACCAGCCGGTCCAGGAACACGGCCGGTACGTCGTGCCGCCCCAGGTAGGCGAGCAGCTCGCGGGGGTCGGCGGAGGGCGCGACGATCATGCCGTCCACCCGGCGCTCGTGCAGCAGCTGGACCACCTTGCGCTCGTGTTCCGGGTCGTCGTGCGGATCGGCGATCAGCAGGCTGTAGCCGGCCTCCAGCGAGGCGGCCTCGACGCCCTGGAGGATCTCCGTGAAGTACGGGTTGCTGATCGCGGACACCGCCAGTCCGATGGACCGGGTGCGGGACGTCACCAGGGAACGGGCCAGCGTGTTGGTGGTGTAGCCGAGCTCCTCCACGGCGTCGAGGACCGCCTGGCGGGTGTGCGGCAGCACCGGCCGGGTGCCGTTCAGCACGTGTGAGACCGTCGCCACGGAGACACCGGCTCTCCGCGCGACGTCGGCCATCGTCGCCATGGCGCTCCCCGCCTCCTCAGTGTCCAGGCGGGGAACGTACCGCATCGGAGGGGCGGACGTAAACGCTTACGCAAACGTTTACGCCGAGTGAAGGGCCGCAGCACCAATGTCGGGCCGCTGCCCTCCGAGCCGCTACTCCCAGTCCCAGCCGATCCCCAGGAACCCCGACCGCACCCGCGGCTCGACCAGGTGCACCGACCGGTGCCGGCCGCTCAGCTCCAGGTCCTGGCATCCGCTGCGCGGCGCCGCCGCCGAGTGCTGGACGAAGCGGTGGCAGCGCACCGGGAGGGCCGCCGCGTCGAAGCAGACCTGGAGGGCGTACTGGCCGCCGGGGGAGTCGAAGCCGCGGACGTACTCGCGGGACACGCCCGCCGTGCCGTCCTCGACGCCGTAGCGGAACAGGAAGGTGTCCCCGGCCCGCAGCCGGGTGTCGAAGAGCAGCTCGGCCGCGAGCACCCCCGTGTCGCGGTGCCAACGGACGAGTCCGGTCCGGCAGTTCTCCAGGGCGTGCACCCGCATGCGCTCCGGCGCGGCTCCCCGGTCGCCGTGGTGGACGGCCACGAAGCGGTCGATGCCGTCCCGATGGGCGCGCACGATGTGGTGCGACTCGCGCTCGGCCAGTTCGCGCCGGTACCCGATCCGGAGCCGTTCGTGGTGGCCGAGGGTGTGCAGGCCCCCGTCCGGCGGGCAGCCCAGCTCGGCCAGCAACTGGTCCAGGACTCCGGAGGCCTCGACGAGGGAGCGGTAGGAACGGGCGGGCGGCCGCAGCCCGGACGCGCTCCGCCCGGACTCCGCGAGCAGCCGGATCAGTGACTCCTCGGGAAGCGCCAGGATCTCCTCCAGCGCGCGCACGGCCCGCAGTGACTCCGGGCGCTGTGGGCGCCGGGCCCCCTGCTGCCAGTAACTCAGGCTCGTGACGCCGACCTTCACACCGTGGCGGGACAGATGGTGCTGCACGCGTTGCAGGGGCAGGCCGCGGGCGGCGATCGCGGCGCGCAGGGCGACGTGGAAGGGACCTTTTCGCAGGGCCGCGTCCAGTTCCGCGCTGGCGACGTCCACGTGCTGTGGGGCGTGCGGCATGCAGGGGCCTCTCTGTGAGTCGGCGACGGCTGGTCAGACCGTCGGCGCGGGCCGCCCGGGGCCGTCCCGTTGTGGCGCCAGGGAGGTCTTCACATCCGTACGCCGTCGTTCAGGGTCCCGAGTTCCCCCGCATTGAAGCGTGTTGACCTGGTCCCGACAACACCTGATGCCGGACAGTGACGTACCCGCTCCAGCCGGCTCCGTCCGGACATGCGAACGCCCGGGGTGTGCGCCCCGGGCGTTCGCAGTGGACGTCGTGTCTAGGAGCGGTCGCTTCCGCCCTGTTCCCGGAGGGCCAGGCGCTTGGCGCGCGCGATGTCGGGATCGCGCGGGTCCAGGGCATCGCGCAGCGCCAACGGCTCGTCCGTGTACCTGCGGGCACGGACCGCCCGCCGGGTTTTCTCGATCCGCATCCGCTTCATGTGCGCAGCCCTCCGACCCGTGGCCCGCCCGCTCCGCACCGGGAACGACGGTCCGCACCGACAACCTGTGCCTGCACCGGGACCGGCTCCGTCCGCCGGACGTCGCCTTGTCCCGTGGGTGAGCCCCATTCCCGCTCCCGGGGGGCCGTAACCCCGGGGCGGGACATGCCGTTGGAAACTGCCCTGCCGCCGGGGCGCGAGCGCACCCCGCGACCGCGCCGGACTGTCGGTGCTCGCCAGTAGGGTGTGAGACATGGCCGACCCCTCCAGCTACCGCCCCAAACCGGGTGAGATCCCCGACTCACCGGGGGTGTACAGGTTCCGTGACGAGCACCGCCGGGTGATCTACGTCGGAAAGGCGAAGAGCCTGCGCCAGCGCCTGGCGAACTACTTCCAGGATCTGGCGGGCCTGCACCCGCGCACCCGCTCCATGGTCACCACGGCCGCGTCCGTGGAGTGGACCGTGGTGTCCACGGAGGTCGAGGCGCTCCAGCTGGAGTACTCGTGGATCAAGGAGTACGACCCCCGGTTCAACGTCAAGTACCGCGACGACAAGAGCTACCCGTACCTCGCGGTGACGATGAACGAGGAGTACCCGCGCGTGCAGGTGATGCGCGGTCACAAGAAGAAGGGCGTCCGCTATTTCGGGCCGTACGCGCACGCGTGGGCGATCCGCGACACGGTCGACCTCCTGCTGCGCGTCTTTCCCGTGCGTACGTGCTCCGCGGGCGTCTTCAAGAACGCCACCCGCACCGGCCGCCCCTGCCTCCTCGGTTACATCGGCAAGTGCTCGGCGCCCTGCGTGGACCGCGTCTCCGCCGACGAGCACCGAGAACTGGCCGACGAGTTCTGCGATTTCATGACCGGCCGCACGAACACGTACATCCGCCGCCTGGAGAAGCAGATGGGCGAGGCGGCCGAGGACATGGAGTACGAGCGGGCGGCCCGGCTGCGTGACGACATCGAGGCCCTGAAGAAGGCCATGGAGAAGAACGCGGTCGTGCTCGCCGACGCGACCGACGCCGACCTGATCGCGGTCGCCGAGGACGAGCTGGAGGCGGCCGTCCAGATCTTCCACGTGCGTGGCGGGCGGGTGCGCGGCCAGCGCGGCTGGGTCACCGACAAGGTGGAGGAGATCACCACCGGCGCCCTCGTGGAGCACGCGCTGCAGCAGCTGTACGGCGAGGAGACGGGGGACGCCGTCCCCAAGGAAGTCCTGGTCCCGGCCCTGCCCGACCCCGTCGAGCCCGTCCAGGAGTGGCTCACCACGCGGCGCGGCTCAGGTGTCTCCCTGCGCATCCCGCAGCGTGGCGACAAGAAGGCCCTCATGGAGACCGTGCAGCGCAACGCCCAGCAGGCGCTGGTGCTGCACAAGACCAAGCGCGCTTCCGACCTGACCACGCGCTCACGCGCCCTGGAGGAGATCGCCGACGCCCTCGAGCTGGACAGTGCCCCGCTCAGGATCGAGTGCTACGACATCTCCCACCTCCAGGGCGACGACGTCGTGGCGTCCATGGTCGTCTTCGAGGACGGGCTCGCCCGCAAGAGCGAGTACCGCCGCTTCCAGATCAAGGGCTTCGCCGGACAGGACGACGTCCGCTCGATGCATGAGGTGATCACCCGCCGCTTCCGGCGCTATCTCGCCGAGAAGGAGAAGACGGGCGAGTGGGCAGACGACGAGCCCGCCGGGAGCGCCGAGAACGGTGAGAGCGCCGAGCACGAGAGTTCCCCCACCGGCACGGACACTCTCACCGGCACGGACACGCTCACCAGCGCGAACACCCTCACCGAGGACGACGGCCGTCCCAAGAAGTTCGCCTACCCGCCCCAGCTCGTGGTCGTGGACGGCGGCGCCCCCCAGGTCGCCGCCGCCCGGCGCGCCCTGGACGAGCTCGGTATCGACGACATCGCCGTCTGCGGTCTCGCCAAGCGCCTGGAGGAGGTCTGGCTGCCCGGCGACGACGACCCGGTGGTCCTGCCCCGCACCAGCGAGGGCCTGTATCTCCTGCAGCGCGTGCGTGACGAGGCCCACAGGTTCGCGATCAGCTACCAGCGCACGAAGCGGTCCAAGCGCTTCCGCTCCAGCCCCCTGGACGACGTCCCCGGTCTCGGGGACACGCGCAAGCAGGCACTGCTGAAGCACTTCGGCTCGTTGAAGAAACTGCGATCCGCCACCATCGACCAGATCTGCGAGGTCCCCGGCATAGGCCGCAAGACGGCCGAGACGATCGCCGTGGCACTTGCCCGGTCGGCCCCGGCCGCACCCGCCGTCAACACGGCGACTGGAGAGATCATGGAGGAGGAACCCGGCACCATGGGTTCCAGCGGGGAACCCGTGACGACGGGAGCCCCGGACGAACGACGGGGGCAGGAGACATGAATGTGAACGAGCACCACGGGCAGCAAGAGCAAACCGGAGACGGAGCACAGGTGAGTACGGGCACGCCCAACGAGAAGGTCCCGGTTCCGGAAGCGGCCATCCCCGAGTTGGTGATCATCTCCGGCATGTCCGGAGCCGGGCGGTCCACGGCGGCGAAGTGCCTGGAGGACCTCGGCTGGTTCGTCGTCGACAACCTGCCGCCCGCGCTGATCCCCACCATGGTGGAGCTCGGCGCCCGCTCCCAGGGCAACGTGGCGCGGATCGCCGTCGTCGTCGACGTGCGCGGCCGCCGCTTCTTCGACAACCTCCGCGAGTCCCTCGCCGACCTGGAGGCGAAGAACGTCACCCGGAGGATCGTCTTCCTGGAGTCCTCCGACGAGGCCTTGGTCCGCCGCTTCGAGTCGGTGCGCCGCCCGCACCCCCTCCAGGGCGACGGCCGCATCGTCGACGGCATCGCCGCCGAACGCGAGCTGCTGCGCGAGCTGCGCGGCGACGCCGACCTGGTGATCGACACCTCCAGCCTGAACGTGCACGAGCTGCGCGCCAAGATGGACGCCCAGTTCGCCGGCGAGGAGGAGCCGGAGCTGCGGGCCACGGTGATGTCGTTCGGCTACAAGTACGGCCTGCCGGTGGACGCCGACCTCGTCGTCGACTGCCGCTTCCTGCCGAACCCGCACTGGGTCCCGGAGCTGCGCCCCTACACGGGCCTCAACGAGGAGGTGTCGGGTTACGTCTTCAACCAGCCCGGCGCCAAGGAGTTCCTCGACCGCTACACGGAGCTCCTCCAGCTCGTCGCCACCGGCTACCGACGTGAGGGCAAGCGTTACGTGACCATCGCCGTGGGCTGCACGGGCGGCAAGCACCGCTCGGTCGCCATGTCGGAGAAGCTCGCCGCCCGGCTCGCCGCCGAGGGCGTGGAGACGGTGGTCGTACACCGGGACATGGGACGCGAATGACACGACGTACTCCGCGGCTGAGCCGGCTGCGCCGGGTGGTGCCCGAGGGCAACACGGGCGGCAAGGGCGGCCGGCCCGCCGAGGCCCGGGGCGCCAGACCGCGCCGCCGGGGCACCCAGCCCAAGGTCGTCGCCCTCGGCGGCGGCATGGGCCTGTCCGCCTCGCTGGCCGCGCTGCGCCGGATCACCGGTGACCTCACCGCCGTCGTCACCGTGGCCGACGACGGCGGCTCCAGCGGCCGGCTGCGCGACGAGCTGGGCGTGCTGCCGCCCGGCGACCTGCGCAAGGCGCTGGCCGCGCTGTGCGGCGACGACGACTGGGGCCAGACCTGGGCCCGGGTCATCCAGCACCGCTTCCAGTCCAAGGGTGACCTGCACGAGCACGCGGTCGGCAATCTGCTGATCGTCGCCCTGTGGGAGCAGCTCGGCGACCATGTCCAGGCACTCGACCTGGTCGGACGGCTGCTGGGCGCCCAGGGGCGGGTGCTGCCCATGTCCGCCGTGCCGCTGGAGCTCCAGGCCCTGGTCAAGGGCCACGACCCGGCGCGCCCGGAGGAGATCGACACGGTCCGCGGCCAGGCCACCGTCGCTCTGACCCCGGGCGAGGTGCAGTCCGTGCACCTGGTGCCGTGCGACCCGCCGGCCGTGCCCGAGGCGGTCGAGGCCGTCCTCGACGCGGACTGGGTGGTGCTCGGCCCCGGCTCCTGGTTCTCCTCGGTCATTCCGCACCTGCTCGTGCCCCGGTTGCTGGACGCGCTCTCGCAGACGAAGGCCCGCCGGGTACTCTCCCTGAACCTCGCGCCGCAGCCCGGAGAAACCGAGGGCTTCTCCCCGCAGCGTCATTTGGAGGTTTTGGGACGACACGCCCCTAAACTCGCCCTGGACGTGGTGCTGGCCGACGAGGCCGCCGTGCCCGACCGTGACTCCCTGACCGATGCCGCCAAGCGGTTCGGGGCCGCGGTCGAGCTGGCGCCGGTGGCCCGGCCCGACGGCACCCCGAGGCATGACCCGGAGCTGTTGGCCGCCGCGTACGACCGTATTTTTCGGATGCATGGAAGGATCGGCCCATGGCGATGACGGCAGCGGTGAAGGACGAGATCTCCCGGCTCCCCGTCACCCGGACCTGCTGCAGAAAGGCGGAGGTCTCCGCCATTCTGCGGTTCGCCGGCGGCCTTCACCTGGTGAGCGGTCGGATCGTGATCGAGGCGGAACTGGACACGGCGATGGCGGCCCGCCGACTCAAACGGGACATCCTGGAGATCTTCGGGCACGGCTCCGAGTTGATCGTGATGGCTCCGGGCGGGTTGCGCCGCGGTTCGCGCTACGTGGTGCGTGTGGTGGCGGGCGGTGACCAGCTCGCTCGCCAGACCGGCCTGGTCGACGGGCGGGGCCGCCCGATCCGCGGCCTGCCCCCGCAGGTGGTCTCGGGGGCCACCTGCGACGCCGAGGCCGCCTGGCGTGGCGCCTTCCTGGCGCACGGCTCGCTCACCGAACCCGGCCGCTCCTGCTCCTTGGAGGTGACCTGCCCGGGCCCCGAGGCCGCGCTCGCCCTCGTCGGCGCCGCCCGCCGCCTGTCGATCCCCGCGAAGGCCCGCGAGGTGCGCGGTGTGGACCGGGTCGTCGTCCGGGACGGTGACGCGATCGGCGCCTTGTTGACCCGCCTCGGCGCGCACGAGTCGGTGCTGGCCTGGGAGGAGCGCCGGATGCGCCGCGAGGTGCGGGCCACGGCGAACCGGCTCGCCAACTTCGACGACGCCAACCTGCGCCGCTCGGCCCGCGCGGCCGTCGCCGCCGGTGCTCGGGTGCAGCGTGCCCTGGAGATCCTCGCCGACGACGTGCCCGAGCACCTCGCCGCCGCCGGCCGGCTGCGGATGGAGCACAAGCAGGCTTCCCTGGAGGAGCTCGGCGCGCTCGCCGACCCGCCGCTGACCAAGGACGCCGTCGCCGGCCGGATCCGCCGCCTGCTGGCCATGGCCGACAAGCGCGCCTCCGACCTCGGCATCCCGGGCACGGAGGCCAACCTCAGCGAGGACCTGGCCGACAATCTCGTGGGCTGATGTCGACGGCCTGATCCCACAGACCGTCATCACACCGGTGCCGACGCCCAATTGGGTGGTCGGCACCGGTGTTCGCGTGTCGGTGAGGCGCCCTTGACTCGATCATGGTCTGTCATGAGCCTGGCATCTGTTCGCTGCTGTGGCGGACCCACGCTAGGGGGGTTCATGAGACGTAGAGCGAGATCGATCCTCGCTGTCGGCGCGCTCCTGATCGGCGGAGCGAGCTTCGCACCCATTGCACAGGCAGACCCGGGTGGTTCGACCCCGTCCGACCCGGACGAAGTCAAGGTCTTCCGCGCCGACGTCACCCGCAAGCAGGTACCCCTGCTGCTGGCGGCCGGCCAGGACGGTCACGAACTGAGCGAGCGGGTGCCCGAGAAGGGCACCGCGACCGTCGAGGTCTACCTGACGGACCAGCAGGCGAAGAAGCTGGAGAAACAGGGCGTCGGCCTCACCGTGCACGAGCTCTCCACCCGGGCCGAGGCCCGCGTCGAGGACGCCGCCGAGGGTGTGTTCCGCCCGTACAGCGGCAAGGGCGGCCTGCGGGAGGAACTCCTGCGCACCGCACAGGAGAACCCGGACCTCACCAAGGTCGTCTCCATCGGCAAGACCATCAAGGGCCAGGACATCCTCGCGCTGAAGCTCACCAAGGGCGCCAAGAAGACGAAGGACGGCTCCAAGCCCTCCGTCCTCTACATGTCCAACCAGCACGCGCGCGAGTGGATCACGCCGGAGATGACACGGCGTCTGATGCACCACTACCTGGACAACTACAGGAAGGACCGGCGCGTCAAGAAGATCGTCGACTCCACCGAACTGTGGTTCCTGCTGTCGGCCAACCCCGACGGCTACGACTTCACCTTCGCCGACCCCGCCAACCGGCAGTGGCGCAAGAACCTGCGGGACGTCAACGGCGACGGCACCATCACCACCGGCGACGGCGTCGACCTCAACCGCAACTTCGCCTACAAGTGGGGCTACGACGACGAGGGATCGTCCCCCAACCCCACCAGCCAGACCTATCGTGGCGGCGGGCCGAACTCCGAACCGGAGACCCAGGCCCTGGACGCCTTCCAGAAGCGGATCGGTTTCACCTACGGCATCAACTACCACTCCGCCGCCGAACTCATCCTCTACGGCGTCGGCTGGCAGGTGGCCACGCACACCCCGGACGACGTTCTGTACGAGGCGCTCGCCGGTACGCCCGACAACTCGGCGATCCCCGGCTACCACCCGCAGCTCTCCTCCGAGCTGTACACCACCAACGGCGAGGCGGACGGCCACGCGGCGAACGTCAACGGGCTGGCCATGTTCACCCCCGAGATGTCGACCTGCCAGACCGTCTCGGACCTCGATGCGAACGACGAGTGGAAGGCGGCCGACTGCCAGTCGGTCTTCACCTTCCCGGACGACGAGAAGCTGATCCAGCAGGAGTTCGCCAAGAACGTCCCGTTCGCACTCTCCGTGGCCGAGTCAGCCGCCCGTCCCGACCGGCCCTCCTCGTCGGTCGGCCTGACCGCCGCCGACTTCACCCCGGCCGCGTTCACCACGTCGTACTCCCGCGGCGCCGACCAGGAGGTCTCCGTCGTCGTACGCAAGTCGGTGCGCGACAAGGAGCTCAAGTACCGCGTCAACGGCGGGCGCACCCTGGACATGGCGCTCAAGCCCTGGAAGGGCGGTGAGACCTACGGCGGTGAGGACAACCTCTACTTCGACGAGTACCGGGCCAAGGTCAAGGACGGCGAGCCGGGCGACAAGGTCGAGGTCTGGTTCACCGGCGAGGCGAAGAGCGGCAAGAAGCTCTCCAGCGAGCGCTTCACCTACACCGTCGCCGAGCGCCCCCGGGCGAACACCCTGGTCGTCGCCGAGGAGGGCGCGGCCGCCACGCAGGCGCAGACGTACGTGGACGCGCTCAAGGCGAGCGGCCGCAAGGCGGTCGTCTGGGACGTCTCCCGGCAGGGCGCACCCGACGCGCTGGGCGTGCTGAGCCACTTCGACACCGTCGTCCACTACACGGGCGCGAGCGTCCCGGGCGTCGCCACCCAGCTCCAGCTGCGGGCCTTCCTCAACGAGGGCGGCCGGCTCATCGAGGCCGGTGAGCAGGCCGGCGGCAACGTGGACCTCGGCGGCGGCGCGCTGTCGAACGACTTCAGCCAGTACTACCTGGGCGCCTACACCCGTACCGCCACCCCCGGGGCGACCGGCTTCACCGGCTCCGGCGAGCTGGGCGGCGTCACCAGCCCGCTCGGCGCGGCCCCCGGCAACCCGCTGGACAAGGCCGGCACCTACAGCGTGACCTCGGACGAGCTCGGGACCGACGAGTTCCCGCAGTTCGCGAGCAAGGGCGCCGGGCAGTTCGCCGGCACGGTCAACCCGTACGGCCCGTTCGCGGGCTCGTCGATGGCCGCCGCCGTCCACACCGACGACGCCTACAAACGCCTCACCCGTACCGTGGACCTCACCCATGTCACCGCGGCCGACAAGCCCACCCTGCGCACCCAGCTGTTGTGGGACACGGAGCCCGGCTACGACCACGCCATCGTCGAGGCCCACACCACGGGTGCCGACGACTGGACGACCCTTCCCGAGGCGGGCGGTGCCACCCGGAGCGCCGTGCCGACGGAGTGCCAGGGTGGGTTCTACGTCAACGAGCACCCCTGGCTGAAGCACTACCTGACCGTGGCGGCCGACGGCTGCACCGCGACCGGCACCACCGGCACGTGGAACAGCCTCACCGGCGCCTCCAGCGGCTGGCGGCAGGTGAACTTCGACCTGAGCGCCTACGCCGGCAAGACGGTGGAGGTCTCGATCGCCTACGTCACCGACCCGGGCAGCGGCGGGCACGGCGTCCTCGCCGACAACGCCTCGCTCGTCGTCGGCGGCACGGAGAAGGAGACCGAGGGCTTCGAGACCTCGCTCGGCGCCTGGAAGGTGGCCGGACCTCCCGAGGGCAGCCCGGCCGTCCTGAAGGACTGGGCACGCACCGGCGTCCTGTTCCAGACGTACGGCGCCGTCACCACGGACGACACCGTGCTGCTGGGCTTCGGCCTGGAGCATGTCAGTGGCGCCGCCGACCGGGCGGCACTGATGAGGAAGGCGCTCGCCTCCCTGGACGGGTGATTTCCCTGGCCGACAGGGAACCCGTCCCCTGGCGAAATCGAGGGGGCCTGCTCTCGGTGGTGGGCGGTCCGTACCCCTACTGGCGGGTACGGACCGCCCTGCCGTGTATGAGGCATCTGGATGTCACCACCAGGGCTCGCGAGAGGTAGGGTCGTAGGCGGTCGGGGACATCCCAAACAGAGCTCGCCGGCACCTCGTGGCCGGCGTACCAACGAGGAGATCGGTTCGTGACGATCCGCGTAGGCATCAACGGCTTCGGTCGTATCGGTCGCAACTACTTCCGCGCGCTGCTGGAGCAGGGTGCAGACATCGAGATCGTGGCTGTCAACGACCTGGGTGACACCGCGACCACCGCTCACCTGCTGAAGTACGACACCATCCTGGGCCGTCTCAAGCAGGAGGTCACCCACACCGCCGACACGATCACGGTCGACGGCAAGACCATCAAGGTGCTCGCCGAGCGCAATCCCGCCGACATCCCGTGGGGCGAGCTGGGCGTCGACATCGTCATCGAGTCGACCGGCATCTTCACCAAGAAGGCCGACGCCGAGAAGCACATCGCCGGCGGCGCGAAGAAGGTCCTCATCTCGGCTCCGGCCAAGGACGAGGACGTCACCATCGTGATGGGCGTCAACCAGGACACGTACGACCCGGCGAACCACCACGTCATCTCCAACGCCTCCTGCACCACCAACTGTGTGGCGCCGATGGCGAAGGTCCTCGACGAGAACTTCGGCATCGTCAAGGGCCTGATGACGACGGTGCACGCGTACACCAACGACCAGCGCATCCTGGACTTCCCGCACAAGGACCTGCGTCGCGCGCGTGCCGCCGCCGAGAACATCATTCCGACCACCACGGGTGCCGCCAAGGCGACCGCGCTGGTCCTGCCGCAGCTCAAGGGCAAGCTGGACGGCATGGCCATGCGCGTCCCGGTCCCGACCGGCTCGGTCACCGACCTGGTGCTGGAGCTCGGCCGCGAGGTCACCAAGGAAGAGGTCAACGCCGCCTTCCAGAAGGCCGCGGAGGGCGAACTCAAGGGCATCCTCGAGTACACCGAGGACCCGATCGTCTCCTCCGACATCGTGAACGCCCCGGCGTCCTGCACCTTCGACTCCTCCCTGACCATGGTCCAGGAGGGCAAGAACGTGAAGGTCATCGGCTGGTACGACAACGAGTGGGGCTACTCCAACCGCCTCGTCGACCTTACGGTCTACGTCGGCAACCAGCTCTGATCAACCGAGCAGGCACGGCCATGTGACAGCAGGGCTCGGGCGGCGCGAGGATGCGCCGTCCGAGCCCTGAGTCACGTACAGATCAGAGCTGTTCGATCAAGAGCGCTTACGAGCGATCACGAGCTCTTTCAGGAGAGTCCCCTCATGAAGACGATCGACGAACTCCTCACCGAAGGGGTCGCAGGCAAGCGGGTCTTCGTCCGCGCCGACCTGAACGTGCCGCTGGACGGCACGCGCATCACCGACGACGGTCGCATCCGCGCCGTGCTGCCCACGGTCAAGGCCCTCGCCGACGCGGGCGCCCGGGTGGTCGTCGCCTCTCACCTGGGCCGCCCCAAGGGCGCCCCGGACCCGGCCTTCTCCCTCGCCCCGGCCGCCGCGCGCCTCGGCGAACTCCTCGAGGCGGACGTGGCCTTCGCGACCGACACGATCGGCGAGTCCGCCCGTGCCACCGTCGCCGGTCTCGCCGACGGCCGGGTCGCGGTCGTCGAGAACCTGCGCTTCAACGCCGGTGAGACGAGCAAGGACGACGCCGAGCGCGGCGCCTTCGCCGACGAGCTCGCCGCCCTCGCCGACGTCTACGTCGGTGACGGCTTCGGCGCGGTGCACCGCAAGCACGCGTCGGTGTACGACCTCCCGGCCCGCCTGCCGCGCTACGCCGGCTACCTCATCGCCACCGAGGTCGGCGTCCTGAGGAAGCTCACCGACGACGTCAAGCGGCCCTACGCGGTCGTCCTGGGCGGCGCCAAGGTGTCCGACAAGCTCGCCGTCATCGACCAGCTGCTCGGCAAGGCCGACCGCCTGCTCATCGGCGGCGGCATGGTCTTCACCTTCCTCAAGGCCAAGGGCCACGAGATCGGCACGTCCCTGGTGCAGGAAGACCAGCTCCCGGTCGTCCGGGAGTACATCGAACGCGCCGAGAAGAACGGCGTCGAACTGGTCCTGCCCGTGGACGTCGTGGTCGCGCCGGAGTTCCCGGACCTCAAGACCAAGGCCCCGGCCCAGGCCTCCACCGTCGCCGCGGACGCCATGCCCGCCGGCCAGATGGGCCTGGACATCGGCCCCGAGTCCCGCAAGCTGTACGCCTCGAAGATCGCCGACGCCGCCACCGTCTTCTGGAACGGCCCCATGGGCGTCTTCGAGCACCCCGATTTCGCCGAGGGCACCAAGGCGGTCGCCCAGGCCCTCCTCGACTCCCGGGCCTTCACGGTGGTCGGCGGTGGCGACTCCGCCGCTGCCGTCCGCATCCTGGGCTTCGACGAGAACGCATTCGGCCACATCTCGACCGGTGGTGGCGCCTCCCTCGAATACCTCGAGGGCAAGACGCTCCCCGGCCTCGCCGCACTGGAGGACTGACCTACATGAGCACGCGCACGCCGCTGATGGCGGGCAACTGGAAGATGAACCTCAACCACCTCGAGGCCATCGCCCACGTCCAGAAGCTCGCCTTCGCCCTGGCTGACAAGGACTACGAGGCCGTCGAGGTCGCCGTCCTGCCGCCCTTCACCGACCTGCGCTCCGTGCAGACCCTGGTCGACGGCGACAAGCTCAAGATCAAGTACGGCGCCCAGGACATCTCGGCGCACGACGGCGGTGCCTTCACCGGCGAGATCTCCGGCCCCATGCTGGCCAAGCTGAAGTGCACGTACGTCGCCATCGGCCACAGCGAGCGCCGCCAGTACCACGCCGAGACCGACGAGCTGGTGAACGCCAAGGTCAAGGCCGCCTACAAGCACGGTCTGACGCCGATCCTGTGCGTCGGCGAGGAGCTGGAGGTCCGCGAGGCGGGCAACCACGTCTCCCACACCCTCGCCCAGGTCGAGGGCGGTCTGAAGGACCTCCCGGCCGAGCAGGCCGAGACCGTCGTGATCGCCTACGAGCCCGTCTGGGCCATCGGCACCGGCAAGGTCTGCGGCGCCGAGGACGCCCAGGAGGTCTGCGCGGCGATCCGCGGCAAGATCGCCGAGCTGTACTCGCAGGAGCTGGCCGACAAGGTCCGCATCCAGTACGGCGGCTCGGTCAAGGCCGGCAACGTCGCGGAGATCATGGCCCAGGCCGACATCGACGGTGCCCTGGTCGGCGGTGCCTCACTGGACGCCGACGAGTTCGTCAAGATCGTGCGCTTCCGCGACCAGTGAGTATGCGGTAGCGGCGATCCGTCGTACCCTTGCGGGGTCCAGCGCTGTGCTGGGCCCCGCGTCGTCCGTCCGAATCCGAGGAAGTTGGTCCAGCCGTGGTTTTGGGGTTCTCGATCGCCCTGATCGTCTTCAGCCTGCTGCTGATGCTGCTGGTGCTGATGCACAAGGGGAAGGGCGGCGGCCTCTCCGACATGTTCGGTGGCGGCATGCAGTCCTCCGTCGGCGGCTCCTCGGTCGCCGAGCGCAACCTCGACCGGATCACCGTCGTGATCGGTCTGCTGTGGTTCGCGTGCATCATCGTGCTCGGCATCCTGATGAAGGTGAACAACTGACCGAGCCGCAATCCACACGCAACTCGTACGTAAGGCCCCATGTTCGGTACGCGCAGCAGAGCGCGGCCTATCATGGGGCTTGCGTCTAGGTGTGAGGGTTGTAACTCCAATCACTGGACGCGCGTTGGGCCTTACGTAGACTGAGGCGCTCGCAGCGAAGCGGAACGCCGACTCGCTTCGCGGCACCATCACGCAGGGAGTTACGACCGTGGCAAGTGGCAACGCGATCCGGGGAAGCCGGGTCGGGGCGGGGCCGATGGGCGAGGCCGAGCGCGGCGAGTCCGCGCCGCGGCTGCGCATCTCCTTCTGGTGCTCCAACGGACACGAGACCCAGCCGAGCTTCGCCAGCGACGCGCAGGTGCCCGATACCTGGGACTGTCCCCGCTGCGGCTTTCCGGCAGGCCAGGACCGGGACAACCCGCCGGACCCGCCGCGCATCGAGCCCTACAAGACGCATCTGGCGTACGTACGGGAGCGGCGCAGCGACGCGGACGGCGAGGCGATCCTCGCCGAGGCGCTCGCCAAACTCCGGGGCGAGATCTAGGATCTGTCGTTTGGATCACCCCGGCGTCGCGGGGCCTGGCACGCCCATCCGCGGCGTTGCCGTCGGTTGCCGATCCCCCCGGAGCTCTCGACCCCGCTCGAGCAGAGGGGACCCCCATCGCGTCGGCGCTCTCCTCCGCCTTGCAGCTGGACGCACCAGGCCCCGCTCGGGTCGGCTGACAGGGGCCGAGCCTCACAGCCGGCCTGATCCGAACGAAAGACCTTAGACGTCAGGACCGGCCGGGTACCAGCGGGTGCCTGGCCGGAGCTGTCTCCCGGCCTTCGCCACCGACCGGCTGTCAGTGGTGCCCCCTACGGTTTGTGCATCGGACGAACCATGAGGGGGAGCGGTGGCGGCGGTCGAGGTGGGTGGGGCGGCATGCGCGCCCGCGTGGCGCGGGGGCTTCGGACGGCTGTGGAGCGCCGCCGTGCTGTCCAGCTTCGGCGACGCGCTGCGGACGGCCGCGCTGCCCCTGCTGGCCGTCACCCTGACCGACGATCCGCTCCTCATCGCCTCCGTCACGGCCTGCGGCTATCTGCCCTGGATCGTCTTCGGCCTGCTCGGCGGGGCCGTCGCCGACCGGGTGGACCAGCGGCGGGCCATGTGGATGGTGGACGCCCTGCGCGGGCTGCTGGTCGCCGCCTTCGCGCTGGCCGTCGCGCTCGGACACGCCTCGATCGGTCTGCTCATCGTGCTGGCCGTCGCGCTCACCACCCTCCAGACCCTGTTCGACAACGCTGCCACGGCACTGCTGCCCTCCCTGGTCGACCGGGACGCGCTCGGCAGCGCCAACGCCCGGCTGATGACCGGTCAGCGCGTCGCGGGCGGTCTCGTCGGCGGACCCGTCGTGCCCCTGCTGCTGGCAGCCGGGACGGCCGTGCCGTTCGCGGCCGACGCCGTGACCTTCCTCGTGGCCGCCGCACTGATCGCCGCCCTGCCGGCGGCCGGCCCCGACCCGAAGCCGCGACCGGCGGGCAGCACGCTGCGCCGGGAGATCGCGGAGGGCCTGCGCACTCTGTGGCGGGACCGCGCCCTGCGCGCCCTGTGCACCGCCACGGCCCTGTGCAACGTCGGCATGGGCACTCAGCTGGCCATGCTGGTCCTCCTCGTCACCGACTGGCTCCGGGCGGGCCCGGCCGGATACGCGGCGGCGGGCACCGCCTTCACTTTGGGCAGCCTGGCCGGGGGAGCGGTGAACGGCCGGGTGGTGGCGCGGCTGGGCCGGCTGCGGTCGGTGCTGCTCGCCGGCTCGGTGCAGACCGCGCTCCTCGTCGTCATGGGTACGGTGCGCAGTCTGGCCGTGCTGGTGGGCGCGCTGGCCGTGTTCGGGCTCCTGGGCATGGTGTGGAACGTCAACACGACGACGCTCATGCAGGAACGCAGCCCGGCCGGGCTGCTGGGCCGGGTCAGCTCGGCCTTCCGGACCCTGGCCTTCGCCGGGGTGCCGCTCGGCGCCCTGCTGGGCGGAGCCGTCGCCACCGCCTGGGGGCCGAACACCCCGCCGCTGCTCACGGCCGCCTTCTTCGTCCTCGCCGTGGTCGCGCTGATACCCGTGCGCGAGGTGAACGTATCTGTTGCCGAGCCGGTGGACGGCGCCGCGACAGCCGATGTCACGGGCGGCTCCATTAGGTTGGGACCGGCAGCGGGGCAAGGTACGCAGGCAGGACAGGAAAGAAGGCTGAAGTCCGAGATGAACGCAGACGGCCGCACCAGGCTCAACCAGACGTCCGAGTGGGCGGCACTGGCCAAGCACCGTGAGGAACTGGGCGAAGCCGGGTTGCGCGAGCTGTTCGCCGCCGACTCCGGCCGCGGCACCGCGTACGCCCTCCGGGTCGGCGACCTGTACGTCGACTACTCCAAGCACCTCGTCACCGACGACACGCTGCGGCTGCTGCGCGAACTGGCCGCCGCCACCGACGTCTTCGGGCTCCGGGACGCCATGTTCCGCGGCGAGAAGATCAACACCACCGAGAACCGGGCCGTGCTGCACACCGCGCTGCGTGCCCCGCGGGACGCCGTCATCGAGGTCGACGGCGAGAACGTGGTGCCGGATGTGCACGCCGTGCTCGACAAGATGGCGGACTTCGCGAACCGAGTGCGTTCGGGCGAGTGGACCGGCCACACCGGCAAGCGGATCCGGAACATCGTCAACGTCGGCATCGGCGGCTCCGACCTCGGACCGGCGATGGCGTACGAGGTGCTGCGCGCCTTCAGCGACCGCTCGCTGACGGTGCGTTTCGTATCCAACGTGGACGGCGCCGACCTGCACGAGGCGATCCGGGACCTGGATCCGGCACAGACACTGTTCGTCATCGCCTCCAAGACGTTCACCACCATCGAGACGGTCACCAACGCCACCTCGGCCCGCTCCTGGCTGCTGGACGCGCTCGGTGACGACGCCGCCGTCGCCAAGCACTTCGTCGCGCTGTCGACGAACGCCGAGAAGGTCGCCGACTTCGGCATCGACACGGCCAACATGTTCGAGTTCTGGGACTGGGTCGGAGGCCGCTACTCGTACGACTCGGCGATCGGCCTGTCGTTGATGATCGCCATCGGCCCGGACCGCTTCCGGGAGATGCTCGACGGGTTCCGGATCGTCGACGAGCACTTCCGCACCGCGCCCGCCGAGTCCAACGTGCCGTTGCTGCTGGGCCTGCTGGGCATCTGGTACGGCAACTTCCACGACGCCCAGTCGCACGCGGTGCTGCCCTACAGCCACTACCTGTCGAAGTTCACCGCCTACCTCCAGCAGCTCGACATGGAGTCCAACGGCAAGTACGTCGGCCGGGACGGGCGCGAGGTGGAGTGGCAGACCGGCCCGGTCGTGTGGGGCACGCCGGGCACCAACGGACAGCACGCCTACTACCAGCTCATCCACCAGGGCACCAAGCTCATCCCGGCCGACTTCATCGGCTTCGCGCGGCCGGTCGGCGAGCTGAGCGAACAGCTGAAGGCGCAGCACGACCTGCTGATGGCCAACTTCTTCGCCCAGACGCAGGCGCTCGCCTTCGGCAAGACACCGGACGAGGTGCGGGCCGAGGGCGTGCCGGAGGAACTGGTGCCGCACAAGACGTTCCTGGGCAACCACCCGACGACCACGATCCTCGCGCCCGAGCTGACGCCCTCCGTCCTCGGCCAGTTGGTCGCCCTCTACGAGCACAAGGTGTTCGTGCAGGGCGCGGTGTGGAACATCGACTCCTTCGACCAGTGGGGCGTGGAACTGGGCAAGGTCCTCGCCAAGCGCGTCGAGCCCGCGCTGACCGAGGGCGCGGAGGTCGAGGGACTGGACGCCTCCACCGAGGCCCTGGTCGCCACGTACCGGGAGCTGCGCGGACGGCAGTGACCGTCGCGGACGGAAAGCGGGCGGCAGCGCGCCGTCCGCTTCCCGTAGAATCCCGGTCGATCATCACGGCGAGTGCTCGGGGGAGCGCGAAGTGGCACGCACACGCGGAAGTTGGACCGGCGGCGCACTGACGGTCCGGTCGCTGCTCAAACCCCAGGACGTGGCGCGGGCGGTGTTCCACCCCGCGTGGATACCGCAGCCGCTCGATCCGTCGGTGGAGCGGCTCAAGAGACTCCGCGTCATCGCCGGGGCGGTCGCGTCCCTCGGCGTGTACACCTTCATCGAGGGCGGGTTCGACTTCACGGAGCTGCTGGAGAACGCGATGACGGCCTCCGTGGTCCTGCTCTTCCTCACACCGCTGACGGTCGGGGCGATGCTGTGGGTCTGGCGGCGCGGCGGCACCGTGCGGCACCTGCGGACGCCCCTGATCAACTCCTTCCTGCTGCTGGTGCTGTTCGTCGGCTGCGTGGGCGCCCTGCTGGCGCTGGTGCAGACCGTGAACGGGTCGGCGAACCCCGCCGTGATCATCGGCGTCGGCCTGACGATGATGTGGATGCTGATCTTCACGGCCTACGGCGCGCTGCGGGTCTCCGGCAACTTCTTCGGCACGGCCGCCGTGCACCGCTGCCTGCCGCCGCTGCTCGCCATGGTGACCAGCTGGCTGGTGGCCGTCCCGGACCTCGTCACCGGTGATCTGCACGGGCTCAGCCTCACCCTCGGGATCGTCTTCATCCTGGGTGCTCCCGTGACCGTCAGTGCCATCGCGCTGCTGGAGATGGGGCGGCTCAAGCGGCGCTACGGAATCCGGCTGAAAGCCCATCCCGCCACCCTGGCACCGGCGCCCGGGCCGGTCCCGCCGATGCCTCCGGGCATGCCTCCGGCAGGCGCGCCGTACCTGCCCCCGCAGGGGAACCCGTACGGACATCCGTATGCGCCGGGCGGGCAGCACCCCTACGCGCCGCACCCGCCGTACGCCCCGCACCCGCACCCGCCGTACACCCCGCAGCACCCCTACGGCGGCTGACCGGCGCGAGGTCAGGCCACGGCGCTCAGCGTGTCCGCGAGCCGTCGCCGTGCCGCCCGCGCGGCGGGCACGGCGGCCAGGGCCGCCGCGCAGAGCACCGCTGCCGCGCCGAGCAGCAGCATCAGAACGGCGGACGGTCCCTGGGCGATCCCGGCGCCGATGCCGCTGGATCTTCCCTGGGCGTCGATCAGCCAGTGGGCGAGCGGCAGCCCCAGGGCCGTGGCGGCGAGGACGGCCGCCAGGGCGGTGAGGCCGGTGGCCGTGACCGTGATCGCCGTGATCTGCCGGGGGGACAGGCCGATCGCCTTCAGGGCCAGCAGGTCCCGTTCGCTCTCGCGGACGGTGCCGCCGATCGCGGTCAGCAGCTCGATGAGCCCGATGAGGGCGAGCACGGCGATCAGCCCGGCCACGACCGCGCGCAGCGGTGACAGCCCGTCCGCCGGGTTGGTCACCGTGTGCACGTCGAGGTGGCCGCGCCCGGCCGTGGCGAGCCGGTCGGCGACCTCCCGCGGGTCGGCTCCGGGCTCCAGGCGGAGCTCGTAGAGGGTCGGGCCGAGTCCTGGGTCGTTCGCGCGGAGCGTGTCGAGGGACGTGGAGATGACCCGGCCGGCGTTCTCCGGCTCGATGCTGCGGCCCACGATGTGCAGGATCTGCGGCTGGTCCCCGACGGTCATCCGGACCCAGTCGCCGACCCGTACGTCCAGCAGGTCGAGCAGCCCCTGCCCGGCCACGGCCTCGTCGGCGCCGCGGGCGGGGCGGCCCTCGGCGAGGGTGTACGGGTAGGGGGCCCGGTCGGTGCCGAGGCCACGCAGCGCGATGGTCGCCGTCTGGCCGGGCACCAGGGCGGCCGTCTCGACGCCCGGGTAGGCGGCGGCCACCTCCGGGTCGCGTTCCAGCAGCGTACGGGTCTGCTCCTCGCCGCGGCCGGTGTCGGCGCGGACGCTGAGCGTGGTGGGCAGGCCGATCCGCTCGGGCTCGCTGTGGAAGCGGTCGATGGTGGTCCAGGCGCTCATCGCCACCACGATCAGCAGCAGCGGCAGCGCCAGCCGGGCGACGGTGGCCAGAGACCGGGGACGGCGGGTGAACGCCTTGTGCCAGCCCAGCACCAGCGCGGGCGGGACGCGCACTCCCAGGGCCCGGCGCGCCACGCCGGACAGCTGCCCGCCCGAGGTCGCGGCCGGCCTCGGCACCGGCACCGGCGGCACCCGCCCGGCCCGCCAGGCGGCCAGCCCGGTGGTCGCGCCGATGAACAGGACGGCGCCCGCGGGGACCACGAGCAGCGCCACGGTGTGTCCGGGCAGCCCCTGCCACACGCCCACCGCGTCCCCGAGCCGCCCCGGGATCCGGCTGCCCAAGGCCTCGGCGAGACTCGCGGCGGCCACGGCACCCAGCAGGGCGTACGCGAGGTGCTGGAGCAGGAAGATCCGGACCACCTGGCCCGGGGTGAAGCCGATGGCCTTCAGGACGGAGAGGTCCCTCAGGTGGCCGCGGATACGGGTGCCGATCGCCCCGTGCACGGCGAGCCCGGCCGCGACCAGCGCACCCAGCCCGAACAGGCCCAGTACCTGACCGAGCAGCCGGTTGTCGCCCTGCGCCTCGGCGCGCGCCTGCTGCCAGGTGGAGACCTCGCCGATCGCCCCGGATCCCAGCACGGTCACGGCACGCTGGACGATGTAAGAGGTGTCGCCCGGGTCCGTCAGCCGCAGCCCGATCACCTGGCCGCCCGGGTCCGGCACGGCCGACGGCAGTGCCCAGACCAGGCCCGGCTGCTCACCGGGCCGGTAGCGCGGCTCGGCGCTGTCGGCGAGGCCCACGACGGTCAGCTCGCGGGCGGTGCCGGGCACGGTGAGGGTATCGCCGGGTTCGGCCAGCAGGGCGCGGGCGAGACGGCTCTCCAGGACCACGCCGTTCGGGGCCGAGGCGTTGAGCCAGTGGCCGGAGACGAGCGGGGGCCGGCCGACGGAGGGCCGCTCGGGGGTGGCGCGCAGCTCGACGGCGGCGCGGCTGCCGCGCGAGGAGACCGTGGTGGAGGCGGTGGGGTAGGGACCGGCGACGGAGTCGACACCGTCCAGCGCGGCCAGTCTCCCCGTGTCGGCCGCCGCGTCGGTGTGCAGCCACACGTGCGCACCGTGCGACTGCGTGAAGACGCGCTGCCAGGGGTTGGTCGCGTAGCCGAACAGGGCCGTGGCCAGCAGCAGGGAGGCGACGATGCCCGCGGTGGCGAGGACGAGGAACAGCGCCTCGCCGCGGTGCGTGCGCAGATCGGAGTGGGCCCAGCGCAGGGTGGCTCGCATACGGGTCAGCCCTTCCGGGGATCGTCGGACACCCGCACGTCAGTCCTTCAGCTCCAGCACACCGGATATCCCGGCGCGGCGCGGCGCGGTGGCGGTGCCGTCGAGTTCCGCGTCGTCGGCGATCCGGCCGTCGAAGAAGCTGATCACCCGGTCCGCGGCGCTCGCCAGCCGGGCGTCATGCGTGACCAGCACGATCGTCTGGCCGCGCTGGTGGAAACGGGTCAGCAGCCGCATCACCTCGCGGGTGCCCTTGCTGTCGAGGCTGCCCGCGGGCTCGTCCGCCAGCAGCAGCGGCGGGTGGTTGACCAGGGCCCTGGCCAGGGCGACGCGCTGCTGCTCGCCACCGGACAGCTCGCCCGGCATGCTCCGCTCCTTGCCCGTCAGGCCCAGCTCGGCCAGCAGCGTCTCCCGCTCGGCGCGCGCCTGCTTCGGCGCCGTCCCGGCGAGCAGGGCGGGCAGCTCCACGTTGTCCGCGACGGACAGGTTCGAGACGAGGTTGAAGAACTGGAAGACGATCCCGATCCGCTTCCTGCGCTCGATCGCCCAGCGGGCCTCGCTGTAGGTGCCGGTGGACTCGCCGTCGAGCCAGATGTGGCCCGCGTCCGGCCGCTGGAGCCCGCCCAGCAGATGCAGCAGAGTCGACTTGCCGGCGCCGGACGGGCCGGTGATCGCCACGAACTCGCCGGGCCGGACACACAGGTCGACGCCGCGTACGGCGTGGGCGGGCGCACCCTCGCCGTGGTGGGTCTTCACCAGCCCCTCGGCGCGCAGCACAGGAGCGGGACGGTCGTCGCTCACTCCAGCTCCTCCAGCTCTTCCTGGCACCGTTCCAGCCAGTCGAGGTCGGCTTGGAGGTGCAGCATCGCGCCCTCGATCAGCAGGTGCGCGATGCGGTTGTCGCGGTCTTCGGCGGCGGCCAGTTTCGACAGCTGCCGCATGGTGTTCAGATACTGGCGCCGCTGTTGGTTGATCAGGGTGATCTGCTCGGCGAGGCCGGTCTGCGGAGCGAGCGCCAGTTTCATGAAGAACTCGTCCCGTACCCGCGGCTCGTCCTCGGGCGCCTCGAACCAGGCGCGCAGCGCCTCCCGCCCGGTTTCGGTCAGGTGGTAGACCTTTTTGTTGGGCCGGCTGGACTGTGCCACGTCCTCGCCCTCGATCAGTCCCGACTTCTCGAGGCGGCCGAGGGTCACATAGATCTGGCCGACGTTCGGCTGAGGGTACGCGGAGCCCAGCAGTTGCTCAAGGTCCTGCTTGAGCTCGTAGCCGTGGGCGGGTCCGCGGGCGAGGAGGGCCAGGAGGGGCAGGCGCACGCGTGCAGTCCTCCTGTCTGGTCCAATGTGCTCCAGGCCCTAGTATCGCCCATACCTAACAGGTATACATGGCCTCGGATTCCGGGCAAGGGTGCCCAGCGCCGGTGTACAGGGAGGAACCTATGCGGTGGATCCATGCCGCGGGTAGGGGCCTTCTCGTTCTCGTCGTGGTCCTGACCGGGTATGTCGCCGCCGGAGCGCAGGCGGGCGAGCCCTCCGGGGACGCCCGGGGGCCGCTCACCCTGGCCACCGCCGGAGACCTCACCGGATACCTCGGCCCCCTGCTGGAGGGCTGGAACCGTACGCACCCCGGGGAGACGGTCGATCTCGTCGAGCTGCCGGACTCGGCCGACGAGACGCAGGCCCAGATGGCCACCGACCTGCGCGACGGCGACCGCAGCCGGTTCGACGTGCTCAACATCGACGTCAACTGGACGCCGGAGTTCGCCGCGGCGGGCTGGATCCGGCCCCTGCCCCGGGACCGCTTCCCGCTGAAGACGTTCCTCCAGCCGGTCGTGGACACGGCGACCTACGACGGGCAGCTCTACGCCGTCCCCTACGTCACCAACGCCGGCCTGCTCCTGTACCGCAAGGACGTCCTCGCGAAGGAGGGCGTGGCACCGCCGCGCACCTGGGCGGAGCTGGAGCGGTACGCGAAGACCATCGCTCCGAAGCACGGTCTCGACGGCTACGCCGGGCAGTTCCTGCCCTACGAGGGCCTCACCGTGAACGCGGCCGAGGCGGTCTACTCGGCGGGCGGCTCGATCCTCGGCGACGAGGGCGAGCGCGTCACCGTCGACTCGGCGGCGGCCCGCAGGGGCATCGGATTCCTGGCGCGCGGGGTACGGGAGGGCTGGATCCCGAGGGAGGCGCTGACGTACAAGGAGGAGGAGTCCAAGCAAGCCTTCCAGGACGGACGGCTGCTCTTCCTGCGGAACTGGCCGTACGCCTACGTCGGTGCCTCCGCCCCCGGCTCCAAGGTCGCCGGGAAGGTCGGCGCCGTGCCCCTGCCCGGGCCCGACGGGCCGGGGACGAGCGTCCTGGGCGGCTCCAACCTGGCCGTCAGCGCGCACACGCGGCACCCCGACTCGGCGGCCCGCCTGATCGCGTACCTCACCAGTGAGCGCGTCCAGCGCCAGGTCCTCACTCGCGGCGCGCTGCCGCCCGTACGGGCGGCTCTCTACAAGGACCCCGCGCTCATCCGCAGGTTCCCGTACCTGCCGACCCTGCGCACGAGCGTCCTCGCGGCCGAGCCGCGCCCCAAGAGCCCGCGCTACGACCAGGTCAGTCTGGTCGTGCAGGCGGTCGTGCACGACGCCATGGCGGGGCACCAGACCCCCGCGGCGGCGGTGGAGCGGCTGGCGCGGGAGCTCGCGCTCATCTCGCGCCGATAGCGCAGACACGCTCGGCGGCCCCCGCTCTACTTACTTGTTAGGTAACGCGCGGGTCTCATCTTGCTGCATTGTGCCCGGTAAGTCCTGATTAGGGCACCTCAACCTGGCGGTAGCTTCCGTCTTTTCATTGACACCCTCTCGACACGCCTACTTAACATGCATGCATAACCGCTGCCCTCCTCAGAGACAGGTCGATGGGTTGAACAGGCACCACTGGTGGCGTGACGCAGTGATCTATCAGGTGTACGTCCGCAGCTTCCTCGACAGCACCGGCGACGGCGTCGGCGACCTCGCCGGCGTCCGGGCCGGACTGCCGTACCTGAAGAAGCTCGGCGTCGACGGGATCTGGCTGAGCCCCTTCTATCCCTCGCCGCAGCACGACCACGGCTACGACGTGGCCGACTACTGCGACGTCGACCCGCTCTTCGGCGACCTCGCCGAGTTCGACCTGCTGGTGGGGGCAGCGCGCCGGCTCGGCATCAAGGTGCTGCTCGACATCGTCCCGAACCACTGCTCCAGCGAGCACCCCTGGTTCCGCGAGGCGCTCACCTCGGCTCCCGGCAGCCCGGCCCGCGCCCGCTTCCACTTCGCCGACGGCCGCGGCCCGGACGGCGCCGAGCCGCCCAACAACTGGCACGCCATGTTCGGCGGCCCCGCCTGGAGCCGGGTGACGGAGCCCGACGGCCGGCCCGGGCAGTGGTATCTGCACATGTTCACGCCCGAGCAGCCCGACTGGAACTGGCGCAACCCCGAGATCACCGCGGAGTTCGACAGGATCCTGCGCTTCTGGCTGGACCGGGGCGTCGACGGTTTCCGCATCGACGTCGCCGCCGGCCTCTTCAAGCACCCGGAGCTGCCCGACTCCGACGACCCGGAGGCCGACGCCCGCGCCCGCGACTCGGTCAACCCGCTCGCCTGGAACCAGCCCGAGGTCCACGACGTGTGGCGCCGCTGGCGCTCCACATGCGAGGAGTACACCGAGCGCGACGGCTGCGAACGCCTGCTCGTCGGCGAGGTCTCCGTCCCCACCGCACGCGAGCACGCCCGCTACGTCCGCCCCGACGAACTGCACCAGGCCTTCTTCTTCGACCTGCTCAGCGCCCCCTGGGACCCGGACGCCTTCCGGAAGGTCATCTCCGAGGCCATGCAGGACATCGCCGGCACCGGCTCGACGGTCACCTGGGTCCTCAACAACCACGACCAGGTCCGCACCGTGACCCGCTACGGCGAACCGGCCACGGACGGCAGCGGCCTCGGGGCCGCCCGTGCCCGCGCCGCCGCGCTGCTGATGCTGGCGCTGCCCGGCGCCGCGTACATCTACCAGGGCGAGGAGCTCGGTCTGCCGGAGGTCGTGGACCTGCCCGACGACGTCCTCACCGACCCGATCTTCCGCCGCACCGGCAGCCGGGCCCGCATCCGCGACGGCTGCCGGGTTCCGCTGCCCTGGTCGGGTCAGGCCTCGCCGTTCGGCTTCACCCCGGGCGTGGAGAGCGCCAAGCCGTGGCTGCCGCAGCCCGAGTACTTCGCCGAGTACGCCACCGACCGTGCCCTCGCCGACACCCGCTCCTTCTGGCACCTGTACCGCGACGGTCTCCAACTGCGCTCCGCCCTGCCCCAGTTGGGCGAGGGCACGCTGCGCTGGCTGGACGCCCCGCCCGGCGTCCTCGCCTTCGAACGCGGCGACCTGGTGTGCGCCGTCAACTTCGGTACCGCCCCCACGCCCGCTCCGGTCTCCGGCTCCCCCCTGCTCGCCAGCGGCCCCTGCCCGCCCGGAGTGCTCTCCGGGTCCACGGCCGCCTGGTGGATCCGTTCCTGAACGCCCGCAAGCGAACGCTTCGCAAGTCAACCCCCGAAGGGACATCAACGATGATGCGACGACGTACCACCCTGCTCACCGCCTGCACCGCCCTCGTCCTGGCGCTCGGCGCGACCGCCTGCGGAGGCGGACCGGTCTCGGCCGGCGGCGGCGACAAGGCGCTCAGCGGCCAGTCGATCACCGTGGCCGGCGTCTGGTCCGGCACCGAGCAGAAGAACTTCCAGAAGGTGCTGGACGCCTTCACCGAGAAGACCGGCGCCAAGACGCAGTTCACGTCCACCGGTGACAACGTCTCCACCGTCGTCGGCAGCAAGATCGAGGGTGGCAACGCCCCCGACGTCGTGATGGTCCCGCAGGTCGGCGTGCTCAAGCAGTTCGCGCAGAAGGGCTGGCTCAAGCCGCTGTCGAAGAAGACCGAGCAGGCCGTCGACGCGGGGTACGCCCCCGTGTGGAAGAAGTACGGCAGCGTCGACGGCACCCTGTACGGCCTGTACTTCAAGGCCGCCCACAAGTCGACCGTCTGGTACAGCCCCGACGCCCTCGAGCAGGCCGGGGTGAAGCCCCCGAAGAGCTACGACGAGATGCTGAAGGCCGGGCGGACGGTGTCCGACTCCGGTCTCGCCGCGTTCTCCGTCGCCGGTCAGGACGGCTGGACCCTCACCGACTGGTTCGAGAACGTCTACCTCTCCCAGGCCGGGCCCGAGAAGTACGACGCCCTCGCCGCCCACGAGCTGAAGTGGACCGACGCGTCCGTCGTCGACGCCCTCACCACGCTCGGCAAGCTCTTCAAGGACAAGCAGCTCATCGCCGGCGGCCAGAAGGGCGCCCTGAACACCGACTTCCCCGGCTCGGTGGAGAAGGTGTTCGGCCCGGAGCCCGAGGCCGGCATGGTCTACGAGGGCGACTTCGTCGCGGGCGTCGCCAAGGACCAGTTCGGCAAGAAGGTCGGCGAGGACGCGAACTTCTTCCCGTTCCCGGCGGTCGGCGGCGGCGAGGCGCCGGTCGTCAGCGGCGGTGACGCCGCCGTCGTCCTCAAGGACGGCAAGAACCAGAAGGCCGCCCAGGCCCTCCTGGAGTACCTGGCGACCCCCGAGGCCTCGGCCGTCTGGGCCGAGGCGGGCGGTTTCCTCTCCCCGAACAAGAAGCTCGACCTCGCCTCCTACGGGGACGACGTCACCCGCGCCACCGCCAAGTCCCTCGTCGACGCCGGCAGTTCGGTCCGCTTCGACATGTCCGACCAGGCCCCGGCCGCCTTCGGCGGTACGAAGGGCACCGGCGAGTGGAAGCTGCTGCAGGACTTCCTGCGCGACCCGTCCGACCCGAAGGGCACCGCGGCGAAGCTGGAGGCCGCGGCGGCCAAGGCGTACCAGGACTGATACGCCGTGACAGCCACCCTCGTGAAAGAGACGAGCCCCCCACCGCCCGGGCCGGTCGCCGACCGCACCCGGCGGCTGCGCCGGCGGGGGAAACTCATCGCCCTGCTGTTCGTGCTGCCCGCGCTGCTGCTGCTCGGCGCGCTCGTCGTCTACCCCGTGCTGTTCAGCATCGGCCGCAGCTTCTTCGACGCCTCCGGGACGAGCTTCGTCGGCGGCGACAACTACGCCGAGATGTTCCGCGACCCGGCGACCCTCAAGGCCGTCCGCAACACGGCTGTCTGGGTCGTCATCGCCCCGGCCCTGCTCACCGGCCTCGGACTGATCCTCGCCGTGCTGGTGGAGAAGGTCCGCTGGGCCACGGCCTTCAAACTGCTCCTGTTCATGCCGATGGCGGTCTCCTTCCTCGCCGCCGGCATCATCTTCCGGCTCGCCTACGACGAGGACCCCGACAAGGGCGTGCTCAACGCCGCGGTGGTCTCCGTCCACGACGCCTTCCAGGGGGAGTCCTCGTACCCGGCCGCCCGGGCGCGTGACGGCCAGGGCCTGACCAAGGACAAGGACGGCTCGTACCGCACGAGTGCGAGCGCCTCCCCCGGGGACGCGGTGACGCTGGGCCTGGTCGGCGTACAGCCCGCCGACCTGCCCGGCGGCGCCCGGCCCGCCTCCGCTGCGGCGGAGCGGAAGGCCGGCCCCGACGAACTGCGCGGGGTCGTCTACCTGGACTTCGTGCCCGGCGGGGGAGGCAAGCAGGGCAAGGTCGACCGGGGGGAGAAGGGACTGCCGGAGATGAAGGTCGAGGCGGCCCGCGACGGCGAGACGATCGCCACGACCACCACGGCCGCCGACGGTTCCTTCCGCTTCGAGGGCCTCGCGTCGGGTTCCTACCAGGTGAAACTGCCGTCGTCGAACTTCGCCCAGCCCTACCAGGGCGTCTCCTGGCTCGGACCGGCGCTGGTCACCCCGGCGATCATCGGCGCCTACCTGTGGATCTGGACCGGCTTCGCCATGGTGCTGATCGGCGCGGGACTGTCGACGCTGCCGCGGGACGCCCTGGAGGCGGCGCGGATGGACGGCGCGAACGAGTGGCAGATCTTCCGGCGGATCACGGTGCCGCTGCTCGCCCCCGTCCTGTCGGTCGTTTTCATCACCCTCGTCATCAACGTGATGAAGGTCTTCGACCTCGTCTACATCATCGCCCCCGGGCCCGTGCAGGAGGACGCGACCGTGCTCGCGACGCAGATGTGGCTGGTGTCGTTCGGCGGCGGCAACAACCAGGGACTCGGCAGCGCCCTCGGCGTGCTGCTCCTGCTGCTGGTCGTCCCGGCCATGGTGTTCAACGTCCGCCGTTTCCGAAGGGGGCAGCGATGAACGCGGTTCGGCGCGGGCTGGGCAGCGGGGTCGTCCAGGCCTTCCTCGTCCTGGTGGGCCTCGTGTGGATGACGCCGCTGGCCGGGCTGTTCCTGTCCTCGCTGCGGTCCTCCGAGGACACGGCGAAGGGCGGCTGGTGGACGGTGTTCTCCAGCCCCGGGCAGCTGTCCCTCGACAACTACTCGTCGCTGCTGGGGAACGCCGGGATCACCCAGGCGTTCTGGAACACGGTGCTGATATCGGTGCCGACGACGGTGCTGGTCGTGGTGGTCGCGGCCCTCGCGGGGTACGCCTTCGCGTGGCTGGACTTCCCCGGGCGGGAGGCGATCTTCCTGGTGGTGGTCGCGCTGCTGGTGGTGCCGGTGCAGATCGGTCTGCTGCCGGTCGCCAAACTCTTCGGACAGCTGGGCCTGTTCGGCACGATCCCCGGCGTCGTGCTCTTCCACGTGGCCTACGGTCTTCCCTTCGCGGTGTTCCTGCTGCGGAACTACTTCGCCGAGATGCCGAAGGAGATGCTGGAGGCGGCGCGCATGGACGGCGGCACCGAGTGGCGCATCTTCACACGGCTCGTCCTTCCCGTGGGACGGCCCGCGATCGCCTCCCTGGCCATCTTCCAGTTCCTGTGGGTGTGGAACGACATGCTGGTGGCACTGCTGTTCGCGGACAGCGCGTCACAGCCGCTGACCGTGGAACTCCAGTCGCAGATCCGCCAGTTCGGCAGCAACATCGATGTCCTGGCACCCGGGGCGTTCGTGTCCCTGGTCGTCCCCGTCGTCGTGTTCTTCGCTTTCCAGAGGCACTTCGTACAGGGCGTGATGGCGGGGTCGGTCAAGTAGCCGCCGCCCGTACCCGACGAGAGGGCCCCGCTCTGAACCCCACCTGACGGGGTTCGGAGCGGGGCCCTCTGTCCTGCCTAGGCCGAAGCCGGCGGGTACAGGGAACGCGGCAGCCGGGAAGCCGCGGCGGCGTCCAGCAGCCACAGTGTTCGGCTCCGGCCGTACGCGCCCGCCGCCGGCGCCTGGATCTCGCCCGCGCCCGAGAGGGCGATCGCCGCCGCCCCGGCCTTGTCCTCGCCCGCGGCCAGCAGCCACACCTCACGAGCCGCACGGATCGCCGGCAGGGTCAGCGTCACCCGGGTCGGCGGCGGCTTGGGCGCGCAGTGGACGCCGACCACCGTGCGGCCGGTCTCCCTGACCGCAGGCAGCTCCGGGAACAGCGACGCGACGTGCGTGTCCGGGCCCACGCCCAGCATCAGCACGTCGAAGGTGGGCACGGGCCCGTGGTTCTCCGGGCCGGCCGCCTGTGCCAGTTCCTCCGCGTACGCGGCCGCCGCCGCGTCCACGTCGGTGCCGTGAGGGCCGTCCGACGCCGGCATGGCGTGCACCCGCTTCGGATCGAGCGGCACCGAGTCGAGCAGAGCCTGATTCGCCTGGGTGACGTTGCGGTCCGGGTCCCCCTCGGGCAGGAACCGCTCGTCACCCCACCAGAGGTCGAGCCGGCTCCAGTCGATCGCGTCCCGGGCCGGCGCCGCGGCCAGGGCGGCCAGCAGGCCGTTGCCGTTGCGGCCGCCCGTCAGGACCACGGACGCCGAGCCCCGGGAGGCCTGCGCGTCCACGATCCTGGTGATCAGCCGGGCCGCCGCGGCCTGCGCCATCAGCTCCTTGTCGCGGTGCACGACGAGCTGCGGTGCCGTACTCACTGCGCCTCCGCCTTCCGGACCGGCTCCAGCGCGGGCGGTTCCCGCTTCACCGGTGCCTGCGCCGTCGCTTGCGCAGCGGGTGCTTTCGCAGCCGTTTCGACGGGAGCGGGGAGGGCGAGTCCTGCTCGCCCCTCACTTTTGGGCACCGAGCCCGAGGACTTCAGCCGGTCCACCCCGTAGCGCAGGGCGGACGCGTACGTGTCGTCCGGGTCCAGCCGCCGCAGCTCCTCCGCCATCAGTTCGGCGGTCTCCCGGCGCTTGAGCGCCACCGCCCGGTCCGGCTGGCCCTCGATGGAGAGCGTCGCCAGGGAGCCGTCGGCACGGTCCAGCTTGATGGGGCCGCAGTTGGTGTCCATCCGGACCGCCGTCAGACCGGGGCCACCGGACAGCGAGCGCTTCACGGGGACGTCCAGCCGGTCCGCGAGCCACATCGCCAGCAGCTCACAGCTCGGGTTGAACTCCTCGCCCTCCACCTCGACGGCCCGGACCTCGCAGGCCACCTGGTCCAGGGCCGCCGCCAGCATGGAGCGCCAGGGCGTGATGCGGGTCCAGGACAGGTCCGTGTCGCCGGGGGTGTAGGTCCCGGACCGGGTGGCCAGGTCCCGTACGGGCTGCTCGGAGGCGTACGTGTCGGTGACGCGGCGCTGGGCGAGGGCGCCCAGGGGGTCCTTCGCCGGGTCGAGCGGCGCGTTCACCGGCCACCACACCACCACCGGGGCGTCCGGCAGCAGCAGCGGCAGCACCACCGACTGGGCGTGGTCGACGACCTCGCCGTACAGCCGGAGCACCACCGTCTCGCCGGAACCCGCGTCCGCGCCGACCCGGACCTCCGCGTCGAGACGGGACTGCGTGCGGTCGCGGGGCGAACGGGAGACGCGCTTGATGACCACGAGCGTGCGGGCGGGATGCTCGTGCGAGGCGTCGTTCGCCGCCTTCAGCGCGTCGTAGGCGTTCTCCTCGTCCGTCACGATGACCAGCGTGAGCACCATGCCGACCGCCGGGGTGCCGATCGCCCGGCGGCCCTGTACCAGCGCCTTGTTGACCTTGCTGGCCGTGGTGTCCGTGAGGTCTATCTTCATGGCCGGCGCCAGCTCCGTCCGTGTCGCTCGAGCATTTCGTCCGCCTCGACGGGTCCCCAGGTACCGGCCTGGTACTGGGCGGGCTTGCCGTTCTTGTCCCAGTACTCCTCGATCGGGTCGAGGATCTTCCAGGACAGCTCGACCTCCTCGGTGCGCGGGAAGAGGTTCGAGTCACCGAGCAGAACGTCCAGGATGAGACGCTCGTACGCCTCAGGGCTGGACTCCGTGAAGGACTCGCCGTAGGCGAAGTCCATCGACACGTCCCGGATCTCCATCGACGTGCCCGGCACCTTCGAGCCGAAGCGGACCGTCACGCCCTCGTCCGGCTGGACGCGGATGACGATCGCGTTGGAACCCAGCTCCTCGGTGGCCGTGGAGTCGAAGGGGGAGTGCGGGGCCCGCTGGAAGACGACCGCGATCTCCGTCACCCGGCGGCCGAGCCGCTTGCCGGTGCGCAGGTAGAACGGGACGCCCGCCCAGCGGCGGTTGTCGATCTCCAGCTTGATCGCGGCGTACGTGTCGGTCTTGGACGAGGCATTGATGCCGTCCTCGTCGAGATAGCCGATCACCTTCGCGCCGCCCTGCCAGCCGGCCGAGTACTGGCCGCGCACGGTGTCCCGGCCCATGTCCTTCGGCAGCTTCACGGCGCCGAGGACCTTGGTCTTCTCGGCGGCCAGCGCGTCCGCGTCGAAGGAGGCCGGCTCCTCCATGGCCGTCAGGGCCATCAGCTGGAGCAGGTGGTTCTGGATGACGTCACGGGCGGCGCCGATGCCGTCGTAGTAGCCGGCCCGGCCGCCGATGCCGATGTCCTCGGCCATGGTGATCTGCACATGGTCCACGAAGGACCGGTTCCAGATCGGCTCGAACATCGTGTTGGCGAAGCGCAGCGCCAGGATGTTCTGAACGGTCTCCTTGCCCAGGTAGTGGTCGATGCGGAAGACCTGGTCCGGGGCGAAGACCTCGTGGACGACCTTGTTGAGCTCCTCGGCCGAGGCGAGGTTGTGGCCGAACGGCTTTTCAATGACCGCGCGGCGCCAGGATCCGCCCGTCTGGTCGGCCAGCTGGTGCTTCTTCAACTGCTGGATGACCACCGGGAAGGCCGACGGCGGAACCGACAGATAGAAGGCGAAGTTGCCGCCGGTGCCCTGTGCCTTGTCCAGCTCGTCGATCGTGGAGCGCAGCCGCTCGAACGCCTCGTCGTCGTCGAAGGTGCCCTGCACGAAGCGCATGCCCTGGATGAGCTGCTGCCAGACCTCCTCGCGGAAGGGCGTGCGGGCGTGCTCCTTGACCGCGTCGTGGACCTCCTGCGCGAAGTCCTCGTGCGCCCACTCGCGGCGGGCGAAGCCCACCAGCGAGAAGCCCGGCGGCAGCAGACCCCGATTGGCGAGGTCGTACACGGCCGGCATGAGCTTCTTGCGGGACAGGTCGCCCGTGACGCCGAAGATGACCAGGCCCGACGGCCCCGCGATACGCGGGAGCCGTCGGTCCGCGGGGTCACGCAGCGGGTTGCTGCTCGACACCTGTTCAGCCCTCCGAGGGGGCGAGGCGCTTCAGCTCGGCCTCGGTCGACTTCAGCAGGTCGTTCCAGGACGCCTCGAACTTCTCGACGCCCTCCTCCTCCAGCAGCCGGACCACGTCGTCGTACTTGATCCCGAGCCTCTCGACCGCGTCTAGGTCGGCACGGGCCTGCTCGTAGGTCCCGGCGACGGTGTCGCCGGTGATCTCGCCGTGGTCCTCCGTGGCGAACAGGGTCGCCTCCGGCATGGTGTTCACCGTGTTCGGAGCGACCAGGTCGGTGACGTACATGGTGTCGCTGTACGCCTTGTCCTTCACGCCGGTCGACGCCCACAGCGGACGCTGCTTGTTGGCGCCGGCCTTCTCCAGGGCGTTCCAGCGGTCCGAGGAGAAGACCTCCTCGTACGCCTGGTAGGCGAGGCGGGCGTTGGCGACGGCGGCCTTGCCGCGCAGCGCCTTGGCCTCGTCGGTGCCCAGGGCGTCGATCCGCTTGTCGATCTCGGTGTCCACGCGGGACACGAAGAACGACGCCACGGAGTGGATCTGCGACAAATCCAGGCCGCGCTCCTTGGCCTTCTCCAGGCCCTCCAGGAACGCGTCCATGACCAGGCGGTAGCGCTCCAGCGAGAAGATCAGCGTGACGTTGACGCTGATGCCAAGGCCGATGGTCTCGGCGATGGCCGGGATGCCCGCCTCGGTCGCCGGGATCTTGATGAGCGTGTTGGGCCGGTCCACCAGCCAGGCGAGCTGCTTGGCCTCGGCGACCGTCGCCCGCGTGTTGTGCGCCAGGCGGGGGTCGACCTCGATCGAGACCCGGCCGTCCTTGCCGCCGGTGGCGTCGAAGACCGGACGCAGGACGTCGGCGGCGTCACGGACGTCCGCCGTCGTGATCATGCGGATGGCCTCTTCGACCGTGACCTCGCGGGCGGCGAGGTCGGTCAGCTGCGTGTCGTAGCCGTCACCTTGCGAGATCGCCTTCTGGAAGATCGACGGGTTGGTGGTGACGCCCACGACGTGCTGCTGGTCGATCAGCTCGGCGAGGTTGCCGGACGTGATCCGCTTGCGCGACAGGTCGTCCAGCCAGATCGCCACGCCTTCCTCGGAGAGGCGCTTGAGTGCGTCTGTCATGGAAATTCCATCTCCTACGTGTCGTATATGAGCGTCAGCGCTGGGCTGCGGCGATCGATTCCCGGGCGGCGGCGGCCACGTTCTCGGCGGTGAAGTCGAACTCGCGGAAGAGCACCTTGCCGTCGGCCGAAGCACCGAAGTGCTCCAGGGAAACGATGCGGCCGGCGTCCCCCACGTACTTGTGCCAGGTGAGGCCGATTCCGGCCTCCACCGCGACACGGGCCCGGACGGACGGCGGCAGGACGCTGTCCCGGTACCCCTGGTCCTGCTGCTCGAACCACTCCACGGACGGCATGGACACCACGCGCGTGGGCACGCCGGCGCCCTGGAGCTGCTCGCGCGCCTCGACGGCGACGTGCACCTCCGAGCCGGTGGCGATCAGGATGACCTCGGGCTCGCCGCCTTCGGCCTCGAACAGGACGTAACCGCCCTTCGCCGCGTCCTCGTTGGGCTCGTAGGTCGGCACGCCCTGCCGGGTCAGCGCCAGGCCGTGCGGCTGGCCCTTGCCGAACTCCTTCGTCCAGCGCTTGAGGATCTCGCGCCAGGCGATCGCGGTCTCGTTGGCGTCCGCCGGGCGCACGACGTTCAGGCCCGGGATCGCGCGCAGCGACGCCAGGTGCTCGACCGGCTGGTGCGTCGGGCCGTCCTCGCCCAGGCCGATGGAGTCGTGCGTCCACACGTACGTCACCGGCAGGTGCATCAGCGCCGACAGCCGCACCGCGTTGCGCATGTAGTCGGAGAACACCAGGAAGGTGCCGCCGTAGATCCGGGTGTTGCCGTGCAGCGCGATGCCGTTCATCTCGGCGGCCATCGCGTGCTCGCGGATACCGAAGTGGATCGTGCGGCCGTACGGGTCCGCCTCCGGCAGCGGGTTGTCCGCCGGGAGGAAGGAGCTCGTCTTGTCGATCGTGGTGTTGTTGGAGCCGGCCAGGTCGGCCGAGCCGCCCCACAGCTCGGGGATGACCCCGCCGAGGGCCTGGAGCACCTTGCCGGAGGCGGCACGCGTGGCCACGCCCTTGCCGGTCTCGAAGACCGGGATCTTCTCCTCCCAGCCCTTGGGCAGCTCACCCCCCGCGACGCGGTCGTACTCCGCGGCGCGCTCGGGGTTGTTGTCCCGCCACTGCTGGTACGCCTTGTCCCACACCGCGCGGGCCGCCTGGCCCCGCTCCAGCGCCTTGCGGGTGTGCGTGATGACCTCGTCGGAGACCTCGAAGGTCTGCTCCGGGTCGAAGCCCAGGACCCGCTTGGTCGCCGCGACCTCGTCCTCGCCGAGCGCCGAGCCGTGCGCGGCTTCGGTGTTCTGCGCGTTCGGGGCGGGCCAGGCGATGATCGAGCGCATCGCGATGAACGACGGCCGGTCGGTGACGGCCTTGGCCTTCTGGATCGCCTCGTAGATCGCGGCCGGGTCCAGGTCGCCGTTGTCCTGCGGCTCCACACGCTGCACGTGCCAGCCGTAGGCCTCGTACCGCGCAGCGGTGTCCTCCGAGACGGCCGTCTCGGTGTCGCCCTCGATCGAGATGTGGTTGTCGTCCCACAGCAGGATCAGGTTGCCGAGCTTCTGGTGACCCGCCAGGGACGAGGCCTCGGCGGAGATGCCCTCCTGGAGGCAGCCGTCACCGGCGATGCAGTAGATGAAGTGGTCGAACGGGGACTCGCCCTCGGCGGCCTCCGGGTCGAACAGGCCGCGCTCGTAGCGGGCGGCCATCGCCATGCCCACCGCGTTGGCGACGCCCTGGCCGAGCGGGCCGGTCGTGGTCTCCACACCGGTCGTGTGCCCGTACTCCGGGTGGCCGGGGGTCTTCGAGCCCCAGGTGCGGAATGACTTCAGATCGTCCAGCTCCAGGCCGAAGCCGGCCAGGTACAGCTGGGTGTAGAGGGTCAGGGACGAGTGGCCGGCGGACAGCACGAAGCGGTCCCGCCCGACCCAGTCGGCGTCCGCCGGGTCGTGCCGCATCACCTTCTGGAAGAGGGTGTAGGCGGCAGGCGCCAGGCTCATCGCCGTACCCGGATGGCCGTTACCGACCTTCTGTACGGCATCGGCGGCCAGGACACGCGCGGTGTCGACGGCCCGCTGGTCCAACTCGGTCCACTCGAGGTCTGTGGTGGTCGGCTTGGTGCTCACCCTGGGTCAGGGCTCCTCTCCACATGTCGGATGCCGGTGTATCGGGGCGCCCACCGGCCGCAGCCGAGCCTACCCCCGTGGGACGTGCGTTTTTCCGAGTCACTCCAGAGTGCCGGGACTGATCACGGTCCGCCTCCTGACCGGGCCGTACCGCATTCGACAGGTGAATACGGAGCCGCTCATCCGGGTGCTCAATCGAGCTTCGGCGCGCCCTTCGGAAGGTGCCCGCCAACACGAGCGGACCCCCGCGAATGTCCGAGTCTGGGCAACGTCTAAAGTGGCGTGGTACGCGCGAGCCTTTACCGGGACTTCACAGGGGTGGGGCTTGCTGGGATGTCTCTGTAGGGGTGTGCGTGACGGCCGTTGAATCCCGTCCAGCGGGTGGGGGCACCACCCATGCCCTTAAGGCTATGGGGGAGCTAGGGGCGGACCAGAGCCCGGCCCACCGGCCGTTCGGGGCCCGTGTCAAGGCGTTCGTGGCTCTCACCAAGCCGCGGATCATCGAGCTGCTGCTGATCACCACGGTGCCGGTGATGTTCCTGGCGCAGCAGGGCGTGCCCGACCTGACGCTGGTGCTGCTGACGTGCCTCGGCGGTTACATGTCCGCGGGCGGTGCCAACGCCCTCAACATGTACATCGACCGCGACATCGACGCGCTCATGGACCGCACATCGCAGCGACCGCTGGTCACCGGCATGGTCAGCCCGCGCGAGTGCCTGGTCTTCGGCATCACGCTGGCGATCACCTCGACGCTGCTGTTCGGTCTCACCGTGAACTGGCTGAGCGCCTGGCTCGCCCTCGGCGCGCTCCTCTTCTACGTCGTCGTCTACACGATGATCCTCAAGCGCCGGACCTCGCAGAACATCGTGTGGGGCGGCATCGCCGGCTGCCTGCCCGTGCTGATCGGCTGGTCCTCCGTCACGAACTCCATGTCGTGGGCGCCGGTCATCCTCTTCCTCGTCATGTTCTTCTGGACGCCGCCGCACTACTGGCCGCTGTCCATGAAGGTGAAGGAGGACTACGCGCGCGTGGGTGTGCCGATGCTGCCGGTGGTCGCCTCCAACAAGGTCGTCGCCAAGCAGATCGTGCTCTACAGCTGGGTCATGGTCGCCGTCTCGCTGCTGCTGACCCCGCTCGGCTACACCGGCTGGTTCTACACGTCGGTGGCGCTGCTGGCGGGCGGCTTCTGGCTCTGGGAGGCGCACGGCCTGCAGAACCGCGCGAAGGCGGAGGTGACGGGCGCGAAGCTCAAGGAGATGCGCCTGTTCCACTGGTCGATCACGTACGTGTCGCTGCTGTTCGTGGCCGTCGCCGTCGACCCGTTCATCCCTGCGCTGGCGCACTGACGTACGTCACAGGGCCCTGCCCTCGCCAGTCGATCTACTCGTGAGTAGCATCCTGGCCATGGCAGACACGCAAGCGGTAGACCCGAAGGCCGAGCGCAAGGTGGCCCGGCTGGCCAAGCAGATCTCCTCCTTCTCCAAGGCCCACGGCGGCGCCGAGGGTCAGGTCGCCTACCTCGGCGAGCGCGGCGCCCGCATCGTCCTGGTCGGCGAGGACGGCAACTGGGGCGACCTGGTCGCCCCCTCGTACGAGATCGCCGAGAAGGCCGTGGAGAAGTCGGGCATCACGGCCCACGAGACCTTCGACGGCGAATTCGCGGCCAAGGTCAAGACGGGCCGCTACGAGTGGTCGCGGATGGCGGGGATCCAGGTGGGCGGACCCAAGAACGGCTGACCCCCCCGAGGGGCGCGGGGAACCGCGCGACCAGCCACATCCGGTCCGCAGCCGCCCTGCGACCCGCATCCCCGCCCCGGGACCGCGACCTGAACCCGGTTCACCCGTTAGGACCCGTAGGAACATGAGGGTCCACCCCGGGGAGCCCGGATGATCGAAACGCCGTCCCTAGTGGACCAGTACTGCCACGGAGTGCTGCGCACAGAGCTGGGCCTCGGCACCTTCGAGGCCCACCTCGGCCGCAGCCAGGGCCCACCCGCTCCCGGCACCACCCTCTTCGACACCCAGACCGGCTTCGCCGTCAGGCGCTGGTGCCCGCCCCTGCTCGGCCTGGAACCGCACTGCACGCCCGCCCGCTATCTGGCCCGACGCCGGGAACTGGGCGTACTGGAGTCCGGCCGCCGGCTCCTGCGCGGCAGCGGCATCACCACGTACCTGGTCGACACGGGGCTTCCCGGCGACCTGACGCGACCGGGCGAGCTGGCCTCCGCGGGAGCCGCCGAGGCCCGCGAGATCGTGCGCCTGGAACTCCTCGCCGAGCAGGTCGCAGACACCTCCGGAACCGTCGAGTCCTTCCTCGCCAACCTCGCCGAGTCGGTGCACGCGGCCGCCGCCGACGCCGTCGCCTTCACCTCGGTCGCGGGCGTACGGCACGGCCTCGCGCTCGCACCGCAGCCGCCCGGCCCGGGGGAGGTGCGCGGGGCGGCCGGGCGCTGGCTCGCCGGGCGCGGCGTGGGCGGGGAGCTGAGCGACCCGGTACTGCTACGGCATCTGCTGTGGAGCGCGGTCGCCTCGGGGCTGCCGCTCCAGCTGCACGCGGGGCTGGGCGCCCCCGGTCTGCGGATCGACCGTACGGACCCGGTGCTGCTGACGGACTTCGTGCGGGCCACGGCCGGCCTGGGCACGGACCTCGTCCTGCTGCACGGCGACCCGTATCACCGCCACGCCGCCCATCTCGCCGCTGTCTTCCCCCACGTCCACGTCGACTGCGGCGCCGCCCTGGTCCGCACGGGCGCCCGGGCCGCGACCGTGCTCGCGGAGACCATGGAGCTGGCTCCCTTCGGCAAGATCCTGTTCTCCACCGGCGCGCAGGCGCTGCCCGAACTCCACGTGGTGGGCGCCCGTCTGTTCCGCGAGTCCCTGGGGCGGGTGCTCGGTACCTGGGTCGCCGAGGGGGCGTGGTCCCTGGCCGACGCCCAGCGGGTCGCGGGCCTGCTGGCGTCGGGCAACGCGCGGCGCGTCTACGGGCTCGACCAGGGCTTCCCGGACTAGGCCTTCGTCAGGCCGGCCTCGACGGCCTGGCCGGGCACGCCGGCCGTCGGCTCCGACCGTTCGCGCAGCGACAGCACCACCCGCAGCACCCAGATCCACATCACGGCCGAGCCGAGCATGTGCAGGCCGACCAGGACCTCGGGCAGGTCCGTGAAGTACTGGACGTAGCCGATGACACCCTGCGCGAGCAGGATCAGGAACAGCTCACGGGTGCGGCTCAGCGGATCCTTGGGCGCGTCGACCGCCTTGAGGACGAACCACAGGGCGAACGTCAGTGTCACCACGATCCACGCCAGCACGGCGTGCAGCTTGCTCACCGTCTCCCAGTCGACGGGCATCCGCTCGACCTCACTGGAGTCGCCCGCGTGCGGGCCGGCGCCGGTGACGACCGTGCCGACCAGGATGAGCAGGACGGCCGCCGCGACCAGGAACCACACCAGCTGCCGCACGGCGCTGCCGACCAGCGGGCGCGGTGCCCCGTCGCCCTCACGGGTGCGCTGCCACATCACCGTGGCCACCGCGATGAGCGCCGACGTCGCCACGAAGTGTGCCGCCACCGTGTACGGGTTGAGACCGACCAGCACCACGATGCCGCCGAGCACCGCGTTGCTCATCACGATCCAGAACTGCGCCCAGCCCAGCCGGGTCAGGCCACGCCGGTACGGCTTCCGCGAACGCGCGGCGATGATCGCCCAGCCGACGGCGGCGCACAGCACGTACGTGAGCATGCGGTTGCCGAACTCGATGGCGCCGTGCATGCCCATCGCGCTGGTGGCGGTGAGCGAGTCGTCGGTGCACTTGGGCCAGGTCGGGCAGCCCAGGCCCGAGCCCGTCAGCCGTACGGCGCCACCGGTGACGACGATGATCACCGACATCAGGAGCGCGGAGAGCGCCGCGCGCCGGACCGTCCGGGGTTCCGGGGTCCAGCGCTCGGCGATGAAGGCGAGCGGATTGCGCAGGGCGGCCAGGGCGTCGGCGCGGGTCACGTTTGGCACGCGAACCATCGTAAGCCGCCGCTTGTGCACGCTTTCACGAGGGCCCCTCACGGGGCGCCCCCCCTACTCCCAGCGGAAGAACTTCCCGGCCGCCGCGAGTCCCACGACCGCCCAGACGGCCAGGATCCCCAGGTCGCCCCAGGGCATCCCGGCACCGTGCTGGAGCACGTCCCGCAGCCCGTCCGACAGGGCCGAGACGGGCAGCAGGCCGAGCACGTCCTGCGCGGCGGCGGGGAACTTGTCGAGCGGCACGATGATCCCGCCGCCGACGAGCAGCAGCAGGAACACCAGGTTGGCGGCGGCCAGCGTCGCCTCGGCCTTCAGCGTCCCGGCCATCAGCAGGCCCAGGCCCGAGAAGGCCGCCGTGCCGAGGACCAGGAGCAGCAGCACGGCGAACGGGTTGCCCTGCGGCGACCAGCCGAGCGCGAAGGCGATCGCCGTCAGCAGGATCACCTGGAGCACCTCGGTGACCAGGACGGACAGGGTCTTCGCCGTCATCAGGCCCCAGCGGGGCAGGGGCGAGGAGGCCAGCCGCTTCAGCACGCCGTAGCGGCGCTCGAAGCCGGTCGCGATGGCCTGGCCGGTGAACGCCGTCGACATCACGGCGAGCGCGAGGATGCCCGGTGCGAGGAAGTCGACCGCCTCGCCGGCGCCGGTGTCGACGATGTCCACGGTGCTGAACAGCGTCAGCAGCAGGGTCGGGATCACCACCGTCAGCAGCAGCTGCTCGCCGTTGCGCAGCAGCATCTTCGTCTCGAGCGCGGCCTGGGCCGCGATCATGCGGTGGAGGGGCGCCGCGCCGGGCTTCGGCGTGTACATCCCCGTGCCGGTGGCGGTCACGAGCGCAACTCCTTGCCGGTGAGCTCCAAGAAGACGTCCTCCAGGGTGTGCCGCTCGACCGAGATCTTCTCCGGCATCACGCCGTGCTGGGCGCACCAGGAGGTGACCGTCGCGAGCAACTGGGGGTCGACCTTGCCGGTGACCCGGTAGGAACCCGGTGTCAGCTCGGCGGCCGAGCAGTCGGCGGGCAGGGCCTTCAGCAGCGAGCCCACGTCCAGGCCGGGCCGGCCCGAGAAGCGCAGCGTGTTCTCCGCGCCGCCCCGGCACAGCTCCTCCGGGGAGCCCTGGGCGATGACCCGCCCCGCGTCGATGATCGCGACATCGTCGGCGAGCTGCTCGGCCTCGTCCATGTAGTGGGTGGTGAGGATCACCGAGACGCCGTCGGCGCGCAGATCACGGACCAGGTCCCAGGTGGCGCGGCGGGCCTGCGGATCGAGCCCGGCGGTCGGCTCGTCGAGGAAGACCAGTTCGGGGCGCCCGACCACGGCCATGGCCAGCGCGAGCCGCTGCTGCTGACCGCCCGACAGCCGCCGGTAGGTGGTACGGCCGCAGGAGCCGAGCCCCAGCCGCTCGATCAGCGCGTCCACGTCGAGGGGGTGCGCGTGCAGCTTCGCCACGTGCCGGAGCATCTCGTCGGCACGGGAACCCGAGTAGACGCCGCCGGACTGGAGCATCACGCCGATGCGGGGCCGCAGGCCGGCGGAGTCCGCGACCGGGTCGAGGCCCAGGACGCGCACCGTGCCGGAGTCCGGCTTCCGGTACCCCTCGCAGGTCTCGACCGTGGTCGTCTTGCCCGCCCCGTTGGGGCCGAGCACGGCGGTCACACCCGCCCGGGCCACCAGGTCGAGCCCGTCCACCGCGGTCTTCGGGCCGTACCGCTTCACCAGGGCCTGGACCTGGACCACGGGCTCACTTCGCATGGGTCCAGAGTCTAGGTACGCGCGCGGTGGCCCGGACCGCGGGGTGCGGCTACTCCTCCTCACGCGGTCGGTGGACCGCCAGCCACCGCTCGGCGAAGGCGACCGCGTCCGCCACCGGGAACAGCCGCGCCTCGGCCGCGCCCACCTTGCCGCGGACGACGGGACGGTCCCGTTCGAAGTCGTAGCCCAGCTCGTCGAAACGGTCCGAGCTGATCGACACCTCGGTCACGGTCTCCCAGCCGTCCGGACCCGGCCGGCCCACCGCGACGCGCGGGGAGGGTATCCGGTACTCGGCCAGGTGGAAGCTCGTGCAGGAGGCGTAGCCGGCGCCGAGCAGCAGCACGCGGGCGCCCATCGCCTCCAGCTTCGCCAGCGGGCTGCGCTCGCCGAGACGGCAGTCGGGCGCGTGCCCGTCGAGGATGTCCGCCGCGCGCGGGCCGAGTGCCGCGAACGAGGTCTGCGGATGCGCGCTGCGCTGCGCGCCGGGCCAGGTGCGCACGGTTTCCGGGACGACGCCGACCCCGCGGGCGGGCGTGATCCGCGGGTCGTAGGCGGGCATGGTGGCGCGGATGGCCGTCCACCACTGCGGGGGCACGGGCGGGTCGCTCCACAGGGCCGGGTCGGAGAGGTCACCGGTCTGGGTGGGGACCACGAGGGTGCCCTCCGGGCCGAGGGCGTCGAGCAGTCCTTGCACCACCGCCACGGGGCCGCCGTTGACCCAGCCGAGGGCGCTGAGCGAGGAGTGCACGAGGAGGGTCTCGCCGGTGCGTACGCCGAGGTCGCCGAGCTGCGTCCGGAGCGTCTCGCGGGTGACAAGAGGGCCGGTCGGAGGGGGTGTGGGCATGGTTTCGGAGTGTCCCCGAAGCAGCTGCCCCATGCCACCGGTTTGATCGATCAGAGATCGTTTCCGCAGGTCAGATTAGGTATGCCTAAGTGACGTAGGGCACCGTCGGATGGGCATGGGCGGCTTGCCGGGTCCGGAGGAATTACGCAACAATGGCGTTGTGAAAAACGTCGGCGAGGCACCTCACGAGGAGCTGGCGACCGGGGAGCGGTCCACCCGCAACCGCGTCGCGCGGTCCATCCTGGACCACGGCCCCTCGACCGTCGCCGAGCTCGCCGAGCGGCTGGGCCTCACCCAGGCGGCCGTGCGCCGGCACCTCGACGCCCTCACGGGTGACGGTGTCGTGGAGGCGCGCGAGCAGCGGGTGTACGGCGCGCGCACCCGAGGCCGGCCGGCCAAGGTGTTCGCCCTGACGGACTGCGGCCGGGACGCCTTCGACCAGTCGTACGACAAGCTCGCGGCGGACGCCCTGCGCTGGATCGCCGACCGCGAGGGCGGCAACGAGGCGATCGCGGCCTTCGCCCGCGCCCGGATCGCCGCACAGGCGGGCGCCTACCGCCGCGCGGTCGAGACCGCCTCGCCCGAGAAGCGGACCGAAGCGCTGGCCAAGGCCCTGAGTGCCGACGGGTACGCTGCTACGGCGCGCAGCGCGCCCCACCCCCAGCTGGGTGAACAGCTCTGCCAGCACCACTGCCCGGTCGCCCACGTCGCCGAGCAGTTCCCGCAGCTGTGCGAGGCGGAGACGGAATTTTTCGCGGAGCTGCTCGGTACGCACGTACAGCGGCTCGCCACCATCGCGCACGGCGACGGCGTCTGCACGACGTTCATCCCCAAGATTTCCCACAACGCATCTGCAAGCACGGCCGGGAGGAACCCCGCATGACTCTCCCCACGGAGACTGCCCACCCCGAGCTCGAGGGCCTGGGCAAGTACGAGTACGGCTGGGCCGACTCCGACACGGCCGGCGCCTCTGCCAAGCGCGGCATCAACGAGGACGTCGTCCGGGACATCTCCTCCAAGAAGAGCGAGCCGGAGTGGATGACCAAGCTCCGTCTCAAGGGCCTGCGCCTGTTCGAGAAGAAGCCCATGCCGAACTGGGGCTCGGACCTCTCCGGCATCGACTTCGACAACATCAAGTACTTCGTGCGCTCCACGGAGAAGCAGGCGGAGTCCTGGGAGGACCTGCCCGAGGACATCAAGAACACGTACGACAAGCTCGGCATCCCCGAGGCGGAGAAGCAGCGCCTCGTCGCCGGTGTCGCCGCGCAGTACGAGTCGGAGGTCGTCTACCACCAGATCCGCGAGGACCTGGAGGAGCAGGGCGTCATCTTCCTCGACACCGACACCGCGCTGAAGGAGCACCCGGAGCTCTTCAAGGAGTACTTCGGGACCGTCATCCCCGTCGGCGACAACAAGTTCGCGTCGCTGAACTCCGCCGTGTGGTCGGGCGGCTCCTTCATCTACGTGCCGCCGGGCGTGCACGTGGAGATCCCGCTCCAGGCCTACTTCCGCATCAACACGGAGAACATGGGCCAGTTCGAGCGGACCCTGATCATCGTCGACGAAGGTGCCTACGTGCACTACGTCGAGGGCTGCACCGCCCCGATCTACAAGTCGGACTCGCTGCACTCCGCGGTCGTCGAGATCATCGTCAAGAAGAACGCCCGCTGCCGCTACACGACCATCCAGAACTGGTCGAACAACGTCTACAACCTGGTCACCAAGCGCGCCGTCGCCTACGAGGGCGCGACCATGGAGTGGATCGACGGCAACATCGGCTCCAAGGTGACGATGAAGTACCCGGCCGTGTACCTCATGGGCGAGCACGCCAAGGGCGAGACGCTGTCCATCGCCTTCGCGGGCGAGGGCCAGCACCAGGACGCGGGTTCCAAGATGGTCCACATGGCGCCGAACACCTCGTCGAACATCGTGTCGAAGTCCGTGGCCCGCGGCGGCGGCCGCACCTCCTACCGCGGTCTCGTCGAGATCGGCGAGGGTGCCCACGGCTCGAAGTCCAACGTGCTGTGCGACGCGCTGCTCGTCGACACCATCTCCCGCTCCGACACCTACCCCTACGTGGACGTCCGCGAGGACGACGTGTCCATGGGGCACGAGGCGACTGTCTCCAAGGTCTCCGAGGACCAGCTCTTCTACCTGATGAGCCGAGGTCTGAGCGAGTTCGAGGCGATGGCGATGATCGTGCGCGGCTTCGTCGAGCCCATCGCCAAGGAGCTCCCCATGGAGTACGCGCTGGAGCTCAACCGGCTGATCGAGCTGCAGATGGAGGGCGCGGTCGGCTGACCCGCCCCCTCGACAGCAGACGTCCCACTCCCGAAAGAGAGCATTACGACAGCCATGGCTGAGGCCCAGAACATCCCGGTGGGCTCCACCACCGCCGGCTCGATCGCCGTCGCGGCCGAGTCGACCGTCGCCACGCGCATGAGCGCGCCCCCCTCCTTCGACGTGGCGGACTTCCCCGTCCCGCACGGCCGTGAGGAGGAATGGCGGTTCACCCCGCTGGAGCGCCTGCGCGGCCTGCACGACGGCACCGCCGTCGCCACCGGCAATGGCGTGAAGGTCGACATCCAGGCCCCCGAGGGCGTCACCGTCGAGGCCGTCGGCCGCGACGACGCGCGGCTCGGCAAGGCGGGCGTCCCGGTGGACCGCGTCGCCGCCCAGGCCTACTCGGCGTTCGAGAAGGCCGGGGTCGTGACCGTGCCCAAGGAGACCGTGCTCACCGAGCCCATCCGCATCGCGGTGCACGGCGAGGGCGGCACCGCCTTCGGCCACCAGGTGATCGAGCTGGGCGCCTTCGCCGAGGCCGTCGTGGTCATCGACCACACCGGTGACGCGGTGCTCGCCGCCAACGTCGACTACCTCCTGGGCGACGGCGCCAAGCTCACCGTCGTCTCCGTCCAGGACTGGGACGACAAGGCCGTCCACGTCGCCCAGCACAACGCGCTCGTCGGCCGTGACGCCTCCTTCAAATCCATCGTCGTCACCTTCGGCGGCGACCTCGTCCGACTGCACCCGCGCGTGCGGTACGCCGGCCCCGGCGGCGAGGCCGAGCTGTTCGGCCTGTACTTGACCGACGCGGGCCAGCACCAGGAACACCGCCTCCTGGTCGACCACAACCTCCCGCACTGCAAGTCCAACGTCGTCTACAAAGGCGCCCTCCAGGGCGACGACGCGCACGCGGTGTGGATCGGCGACGTCCTCATCGAGGCCAAGGCCGAGGGCACGGACACGTACGAGATGAACCGCAACCTGGTCCTCACGGACGGGGCGCGCGTGGACTCCGTCCCGAACCTCGAGATCGAGACCGGCGAGATCGTCGGCGCCGGCCACGCCTCGGCGACCGGCCGCTTCGACGACGAGCAGCTCTTCTACCTCATGGCGCGCGGCATCCCGGAGCAGGAGGCCCGCCGACTGGTGGTCCGCGGCTTCTTCGCCGAGCTCGTCCAGCAGATCGGCCTCCCCGACATCGAGGAGCGCCTGATCGCCAAGATCGAGGAGGAGCTGGAGGCGGCGGTCGCATGACCTTCGTACGCGCCTGTGGGCTCGGTGAGCTGGAGGAGGACACCCCGAAGCGGGTGGAACTCGACGGCACGCCCGTGTCCATCGTGCAGACCGAGGGCGAGGTGTTCGCGATCCACGACATCTGCTCGCACGCGAACGTCTCCCTGGCGGAGGGCGAGGTCGACGACTGCCACATCGAGTGCTGGCTGCACGGCTCGCGTTTCGACCTCCGTTCCGGCAAGCCCGACGCCCTCCCGGCGACGCGCCCCGTCCCCGTATACCCCGTAAAGATCGATGGGGACGACGTACTCGTCTCCCTCACCCAGGAGTCCTGAGGCATCCATGGCAACGCTTGAAATCCGAGACCTGCACGTCACCGTCGAGGCCGACAACGCCACGAAGGAGATCCTCAAGGGCGTCGACCTCACCGTGAAGCAGGGCGAGACGCACGCCATCATGGGCCCCAACGGCTCCGGCAAGTCGACCCTCGCCTACTCCCTCGCGGGTCACCCGAAGTACACGATCACCGGCGGCACCGTCACCCTCGACGGCGAGGACGTCCTGGAGATGTCCGTCGACGAGCGCGCCCGCGCCGGCCTGTTCCTCGCGATGCAGTACCCGGTCGAGGTCCCGGGTGTCTCCGTGTCGAACTTCCTGCGCACCTCCGCCACCGCCGTCCGCGGCGAGGCCCCCAAGCTGCGCACCTGGGTGAAGGAGGTCAAGGAGGCCATGGAGCGCCTCAACATGGACCCCTCCTTCGCCGAGCGCAACGTCAACGAGGGCTTCTCCGGCGGTGAGAAGAAGCGCCACGAGATCCTCCAGCTGGAGCTCCTCAAGCCGAAGATGGCGATCCTCGACGAGACCGACTCCGGCCTCGACGTCGACGCCCTGCGCGTCGTGTCGGAGGGCGTGAACCGCGTCCGCGAGACGGGCGAGGTCGGCACCCTGCTGATCACGCACTACACGCGCATCCTCCGCTACATCAAGCCCGACCACGTGCACGTCTTCTCCGGCGGCCGGATCGTCGAGTCCGGCGGCGCCGAACTCGCCGACAAGCTGGAGAACGAGGGCTACGAGGTTTACACGAAGCTCGACGGAGTCGACACGAAGGGTGGCGCATCCGCGTGACATCGCTGCCGGGCCTCCTCGACACCGAGGCGCTCCGCAAGGACTTCCCCATCCTGGACCGCCAGGTCCACGACGGCCGGAAGCTCGTGTACCTGGACAACGCGGCGACCAGCCAGAAGCCGCGCCAGGTACTGGACGCCCTGAGCGAGTACTACGAGCGCTACAACGCCAACGTCCACCGCGGTGTGCATGTGCTCGCCGAGGAGGCCACGGCGCTGTACGAGGGCGCGCGCGACAAGGTCGCGGAGTTCATCAACGCGCCCTCGCGTGACGAGGTGATCTTCACCAAGAACGCCTCCGAGTCGCTCAACCTCGTGGCGAACATGCTGGGCTGGGCCGACGAGCCCTACCGCGTGGACTCCGAGACCGAGATCGTCATCACGGAGATGGAGCACCACTCCAACATCGTGCCGTGGCAGCTGCTCGCGCAGCGCACCGGCGCGAAGCTGAAGTGGTTCGGCCTGACCGACGACGGCCGCCTCGACCTGTCGAACATCGACGAGGTCATCACGGAGAAGACGAAGATCGTCTCCTTCGTGCTGGTCTCCAACATCCTCGGCACCCAGAACCCGGTCGAGGCGATCGTGCGCCGCGCCCAGGAAGTCGGTGCGCTGGTGTGCATCGACGCCTCCCAGGCCGCGCCGCACATGCCGCTGGACGTCCAGGCGCTCCAGGCCGACTTCGTGGCCTTCACCGGACACAAGATGTGCGGTCCGACCGGCATCGGCGTCCTGTGGGGCCGCCAGGAGCTGCTGGAGGACCTGCCCCCGTTCCTCGGCGGCGGCGAGATGATCGAGACGGTGTCGATGCACTCCTCGACCTACGCCCCGGCGCCCCACAAGTTCGAGGCGGGTACGCCGCCGATCGCCCAGGCGGTCGGCCTCGGCGCGGCGATCGACTATCTCAACTCGATCGGCATGGACAAGATCCTCGCCCACGAGCACGTGCTCACCGAGTACGCGGTCAAGCGGCTGCTGGAGGTCCCCGACCTGCGCATCATCGGCCCCACCACGGCCGAGGAGCGCGGCGCGGCGATCTCCTTCACGCTCGGCGACATCCACCCGCACGACGTGGGCCAGGTCCTCGACGAGCAGGGCATCGCGGTCCGGGTCGGACACCACTGCGCCCGGCCGGTCTGCCTGCGGTACGGAATTCCTGCGACCACGCGAGCGTCGTTCTATCTGTACTCCACGCCGGCCGAGATCGACGCGCTGGTCGACGGCCTGGAGCACGTACGGAACTTCTTCGGCTGAGGGGTTGGCGAGCGATCGCATGAAACTGGACTCCATGTACCAGGAAGTCATCCTGGACCACTACAAGAACCCGCACGGGCGGGGCTTGCGGGATGGCGACGCCGAGGTGCACCACGTCAACCCGACGTGCGGTGACGAGATCACACTGCGCGTGAAGTACGACGGCACCACGATCGAGGACGTCTCGTACGAGGGCCAGGGTTGTTCGATCAGCCAGGCGAGCGCGTCCGTACTGAACGACCTCCTCGTCGGCAAGGACCTCTCCGACGCGCGGAAGATCCAGGAGACTTTCCTGGAGCTGATGCAGTCCAAGGGGAAGCTCGAACCCGACGACGCGATGGAGGACATCCTGGAGGACGCGGTCGCGTTCGCCGGGGTGTCCAAGTACCCGGCCCGGGTGAAGTGCGCCCTGCTGAGCTGGATGGCCTGGAAGGACGCTACGGCCCAGGTACTGGGCGGAGCCGACGCCGAGAAGGAGACGACGGCATGAGCGAGACCGTTGAGATGAAGCCGGCCTCGGAGGAAGAGGTCCGCGAGGCGCTGTACGACGTCGTCGACCCCGAGCTGGGCATCGACGTGGTCAACCTGGGCCTGATCTACGGCATCCACATCGACGACGCGAACATCGCGACGCTCGACATGACACTGACCTCGGCGGCCTGCCCGTTGACGGACGTCATCGAGGACCAGGCGAAGTCCGCCACGGACGGCCTCGTGAGCGAGCTGCGCATCAACTGGGTCTGGATGCCGCCGTGGGGCCCCGACAAGATCACGGACGACGGACGCGAGCAGCTGCGGGCTCTCGGGTTCAACGTCTGAGAGCGACGGACACACAGGAGGGCGGCACCCTTTCCGGGGTGCCGCCCTCCTGTGCTCAGCTCAGCCCGGCCACCATCCGGAACGACACGTCCGAGCGGTACAGGTGGCTGTTCTCGTAGGGGTCCAGGCGGAGCCGGAAGTCGCGGTGGCGCAGGAAACGGCCCGGGTAGTTGACCGATTCCAGCGCGACCGGGCCCGACGGGGACCAGGAGCGGGGGCAGAACGTGGCGTCCTGGCGGAAGAGGGACGAGCCGTCGTTCGTGTTCGCGACCAGGACGAAGCTGCGGTGGCGCAGATAACGGCCGTCGGCGGTGGTGAAGGAGTAGCAGGAGGAGTCGGCGAGGCCGGTGACGCGCTGGAAGGTGGCGTCCTCACGCTGCTCGGAGCCTGAGCCGATCCGTTCAAGGCGCACGTAGCCCTCACGCACCCGCCAGTAGCGGTCGGGGAAGTTGACCGAGCGTATGGAGGTGCCGTGCGAGGCCGGCGTCTTGGGGGGCTTCGGCGAGCCGGAGGACGCCTTCGGCGGCTTCGGCGACTTCTTCGCGGGCTCCGGGCTCGGGGCGGCGCTGGGTGCGCCGGTGGTGGGGGTGGGGCTGGGGGACGCGTGGCCGCGGCCCGCGCCGGCCTCCTGGGTGCCACCCTTGGACGGGGTCGCGAAGGAGATCAGGCCGCCCGGGGCCGAACTGCTCAGGGTGGTCGGCTCCGCCGCCCGGTGTTCCGGCTCGACGGGCTCCCTGTTCATCACGGTGATGGCCGTGGCGCAGGCGGTGATCGTCGCCAGGGCCAGCGCGCCCGCCAGCCAGAGTCGTCGGGTCCCCGGTGCCCGAGTGGTGTCCGGGGCCCAGCCGCTCTCCCAGGGGCGGTCCTGCGGCGGCCGGGACTTCTTTTCTGACATGCGCTGTTCCTCCGGCGGGGCACCCTTGACGGCGGCGCAGTTGTGGTGGCCCGGTGTGTGATCGGTGACACCGTAGTGGACGCGTGGGGCCGCTGGGACGCGTTTTGTGAGAGCGATTACTCACCGGTATCCAGGGTCGCCTTGCGTACGCTCGTACGTATGGTGTGTACGCTCGTACACATGGGTTATCTGCTGCTGTCCGGGGCCATCGCCGCCGAGGTGGGCGCGACCACGGCCATGAAGTACAGCGACGGCTTCAGCAGGCTCGGGCCGTCGCTGCTGACGGTCCTCGGCTACGTCGTCTCCTTCGGGCTCCTCGCGCAGACGCTGAAGACCGTCTCGGTCGGCGCGGCCTACGCGATCTGGGCCGGGGTCGGCACCGCCGCCATCGCCACGATCGGCATCGTCTTCCTGGGGGAGGGGATGAGCGTCGCCAAGGCCGCGGGGATCGCGCTGATCATCCTGGGGGTCGTGGTGCTGAACCTGGGCGGTGCCCACTGATGCCCCGGCGGCACGATCCCGAGCGGCGGCAGAGGATCATCGACGCGGCGATCCGGGTGGTGGGGGAGAAGGGCATCGCCGGGCTGAGCCATCGCACGGTCGCCGCCGAGGCCGACGTGCCGCTCGGCTCGACGACGTACCACTTCTCGACCCTCGACGAGCTGCTCGTCGCCGCGCTGCGGCAGGCCAACGAGGGCTTCGCCAAGGTGGTCGCCTCGCGGGGCGGCCTGGAGGACCCCCGCACCGATCTGGCCGCCGAACTCGCCGCATGGGTGGGGGAGTGGCTCGCGGGCGACCGTACGGGGGTGGAGCTGGAGTACGAGCTCTACCTGGCCGCCCTGCGCCGGCCCGCCCTGCGGCCCGTCGCCGCCGAGTGGGCCGAGGGCGTCGCCGAACTGCTGTCCCGGCGTACCGACCCGGTGACGGCCCGGGCCCTGGTCGCGCTGCTCGACGGGATCTGCTTGCAGGTGCTGCTCACGGAGGCACCGTACGACGAGGCGTACGCGCGCGAGGTGCTGCGCAGGGTGATCCCGTGAGGTGACGTGGCGGCGGACCGGTAGTACGACGGTCCTCTGATCCGGAGGACCCGAAAGGCCCGCCGGCCCCGAAAGACTCCCGCCGGACCTGTCGGAGCCGAAGACGCCCGCCGGGCCTGTCGGACCTGAGGACGCCCGCCGGGCTTGTCGGACCTGAAGACTCCCGCCGGGTCTGTCGGACCTGAAGAGACCGGCGACGAGACGCAGAGCAATCGCCGACGAGTGGTTGTTCGACCCCGTGTCCTCGATCAGACGCTTTCCGACGACCTCGAACGTCACGGCGAGGGACGAGGCCGCACAGCGGTCCTGGCCCCCGCCCGGCGACGGCAGGGTTGACGCCGAGGGGGGTGGTTTCCCGCGCCACGAGGGGAGCGGGTGGCCGCCGTGGCTGGGCGGTCTGCGGCGATGGGGGGTGGGGCCGAGGGTGGTGGTCCTGCGCCGCGGGGGAGCGCGGGTGGCCGCCGAGCCGTTCCGCAGAGGGCCCGGCCGACCGACTCGTCGCCGAGGGCGTCGTCCTCGGCGACGTGGTGCGGACAGGAGCGCCGGGGCCTTGGCCGAGCAGGGCGGGACCCCGCCGTTGCGTGCGCACCCCGACCCGGTCGGCTCGCACCCTGAGACGCCCCGCACCCGAGTTAGCCCCGACGCGCCCCGGCCGGTTAGGTTGCCCCCATGACCGACACGACTGCTCCTCGCACCACCGGCGCCGTGGCCGCCGGCCTCGCCACGATCGCCGCCGACGGCACCGTTCTGGACACCTGGTTCCCCGCGCCCGAGCTGGCCGACCAGCCCGGCCCGTCCGGCACCGAGCGGCTCTCCGCCGAACGGGCCGCGGAGCTGCTCGGCGGTGGCGCCACCGCGGCGATCGGCCCGGACGCCCGCCGGGGCGTCGAAGTGGTCGCGGTCCGCACGGTCATCGCCTCGCTCGACGAAAAGCCGATCGACGCGCACGACGCCTACCTGCGTCTGCACCTCCTCTCCCACCGCCTGGTCAAGCCGCACGGCCAGAGCCTGGACGGCATCTTCGGCTTCCTCGCCAACGTCGCCTGGACCTCGCTCGGCCCGGTCGCCGTCGAGGACCTCGAGAAGGTCCGGCTGAACGCGCGCGCCGAGGGCCTGCACCTCCAGGTGACCTCCGTCGACAAGTTCCCGCGCATGACGGACTACGTGGCCCCCAAGGGCGTCCGGATCGCCGACGCCGACCGGGTCCGCCTCGGCGCGCACCTCGCCGAGGGCACCACGGTCATGCACGAGGGCTTCGTCAACTTCAACGCCGGCACGCTCGGCACCTCGATGGTCGAGGGCCGCATCTCCGCCGGTGTCGTGATCGGCGACGGCTCGGACATCGGCGGAGGCGCCTCCACGATGGGCACCCTCTCCGGCGGCGGCAACGTCATCATCTCGGTCGGCGAGCGCTGCCTGATCGGCGCCGAGGCGGGCGTCGGCATCGCCCTGGGCGACGAGTGCGTCGTCGAGGCCGGCCTCTACGTCACCGCCGGCACCCGTGTCACCATGCCCGACGGGCAGATCATCAAGGCCCGCGAGCTGTCCGGCGCCTCCAACATCCTCTTCCGCCGCAACTCGGTCACCGGCACGGTCGAGGCCCGGCCGAACAACGCGGTGTGGGGCGGCCTGAACGAGATCCTGCACAGCCACAACTGACCTCCGCGCGACCCGTACGGATGACCCGGCGTGACCTCGCGATGGTTTCGGCAGATGAACGGGTGGACGCAGTGTCCGATCAGACGCCGAACCGACGAAATGAGGACCGGGGCATGAGGAACGATCGGGGGCGGGCCGTGGCACGCCGGCTGGCCGGGGTGGTCGCGGCGCTGGCGGTGTGCTGGCTGCCGGCGGGGGCCGCGCACGCCGATGAGACCAACACGGACTCGCACAACGGCCACCGGTTCGGTCTGGTCAACGTCAACGTCGGCCAGATCGACGACCCGGCGGAGGACGTGCTGGAGCACACGCTGCTGTTCGGCGACGGGTACGCCTGGAACTGAACAGAAAGAACAGACAGAACGGGCAGAACAGACGGGACGGCCCGTGCCGCAGGCGCCTGCGGCACGGGCCGTCCCGTCTGTTCTGCCCGTTCCCGTGCCGCGCCCCTTCAACGTTCGTGGTGCGCTGATCAGGCCCCGGTGAGAGTCGCGTGAAGCGACAGCAGGGTGTCGGTCGTGGCCGGGGCCGCGGGCCGGAGCGGGGCGCGGACCGGGCCTGCGGGGAGGGCCAGGGCGTTCAGCAGTGCCTTGGCCGTGACGGTGCCCGGCAGACCCGCGGACATGATCGCCTCGATGAGAGGTGTCGCCTCGTGCTGGAGGCGGGCCGCCCGGGCCGTGTCGCCCGCGTCGAACGCGTCCAGGACGGCCCGGAGACGGGCCGGGATCACGTTCGCGACCGTGCTGACGTAACCCGCGCCGCCGACGGCGTACAACGCGAGGTTGTGTTCGTCGCACCCCGCGTAGTACGCCAGGTCCGTGCGGGCCAGTACCTTCTGGGCGCCCAGGAAATCGGACGAGCAGTCCTTGACCGCGACGATCCTGGGATGTCCGGCGAGGCGGAGGATCGTCTCAGGTTCGATGCGGACGCCGGTGCGGGCCGGAATGTCGTAGAGCATGAGCGGGAGCTCACAGGCGTCCGCGATGTCCCGGAAGTGAGCCTCGATCGCCTCCTGGGGAGGCCTGCTGTAATACGGCGCCACCACCAACAGGCCGTCCGCGCCGGCCTTCTGCGCTTCCCTGGCCAGTTCGACGGTGTGCCGGGTGTCCGGTGTGCCGATGCCGGCCAGGACCTTCGCGCGGTCGCCCACCGCCTCTCTCACGGCGGCGATGAGGGCCGACTTCTCGGCGTCCGTGGTGGTGGGTGATTCGCCGGTCGTGCCGGAGAGGACCAGGCCGTCGCAGCCGTTGGCCACCAAGTGGGCGGCGAGGTGCTGGGCGCCGTCGAGGTCCAGGGTTCCGGAGGGCGTGAAGGGAGTGATCATGGCGCAGAGGGCGCGGCGGAAGGCGGGTGCGGGCGATGAGGTCATGGGGGTAGTGTCGGCGCGCCGATTATGTAGCTCCACTTAATTCTGCTTAGGAGTATCCGTAAGTTGGAGTGAAGTGTGTGGTCGGGATCGGAGGGCCGGCGTGCCCGAACTCCTTGCCGGGGTCGCGCTGCCACTGGCCTGGGAGCCTCGGGGGAGGCGCAGGGGTAGCGGGCGGGCCGTCCGGGTACCCGGGTGTTCCTGACTTCGAGAGGAGGCGGAACACGTGACCGGGACCATGGATCACCGGGCCGTGCACGAGGAGCGCCACTCCGTGGGCGAGCTCGTCGGGCAGGCCGCGGAGCAGCTCTCCACACTCGTACGGCAGGAAGTGGCTCTCGCCAAGGAGGAGCTGGCCGAGAAGGGGCGGCGAGCCGGGCGTGGCGGCGGGCTGCTCGGAGCGGCAGGCGCCGTCGGGTACGCAGGGCTGCTCGCACTGGCCGGTACGGGTGTCGCCGCGCTCTCGCTGGTGCTGCCCGTCTGGGCCGCGGCGCTGATCGTGACGGCGGTGCTGTTCGTGATCGCGGGGGTGCTGGCGGCGATGGGGCGGGGGCAGCTGCGGAAGGCCGCACCGCCCACGCCCGAGAAGGCTCTCGGCAGTGTCAGGGCGGACGTGGAGGAGATCAAGGAGAGGGCGCATCGATGACGGACGCGACGAGTGGGGCGAAGGGCCCCGATGAGCTGCGGCGGCAGATCGAGCGGACGCGCAGCGAACTCGGCGACACGGTGGCGGAGTTGGCGGGGAAGACGGACGTGAAGGGGCGTGCGCTGGCGCGGGCGGCCGATCTGCGGGACAAGGCCGGGGCGATGACGGTGCAGTTGCGCAGCACGGCCGCGCAGGCGGGGCACACCGTGCACGACAAGGCGACGCACACCGGACCCCGCCCCGTGCGGACCGTCGTCCAGGCAGGGATGCGCCACCCGGGACCGGTGCTGGTGGCCGGGGCGGCGGGGGCCGTGGTGGCGGTCGGCGTGCTGCGTTGGCGGCATGCGCACGCGCATCGCTGAGTGGAGTGCTCTGAGTGGACTCGGTGTGGAGTGCCCCTTCGTGGCGCGGGTTCGGTTTGCGGCGTGCGGGTTGCCGTGCGGGTTGCCGCGCCTGCGCGCCGCTGGGCCGGATCCGCCCGTTCCGGTAAGGCGCCGTGCACAGCACCCCCTTGACCTCAAGTTTGGTCGAGGTTGAAAGGTGGGGTGTGTTCGTGACCGGCGCTACGACTGGAGTGTTCATGAGCCGTCGAACCGAGCAGCACCCCGACCTCACCGACCCGCGAGCCGGTGCTCCCTTCTTCAGCACCTGGAGGGTGGGCACCCCCGAGCGGCAGTGGCAGACCGTGCAGGCCATCGGACGTACCTGGGAGCGGCGGCCCTGGCCGGCCGGGGATCTGCTGGCGTATCACGCGTACGTGGGGGACGACGGGTCCACCCTGATGCACTACTCGCAGTGGACCGCCGAACAGGCCTACGAGTCCTTCGTCAAGGTTCATCGGCAGGAACGCGTCGACGAGATCGACACCGCCGTGCCGGGGATCGAGCGGGTCGGACTCGGGCGGTACCGGCGCTACCGGAGCCGGGAGCGCGCTGCCGGGGACACACGGGCGCCGGGCCTGATCGTGACCGTGCGGGTCGACTTCGAGAGTGGGGCGGAGGGACGCCGCGAGGAGTGGGTCGACCTCGTGCTCAAGGCCATGGACGGCGACCCGGAGGGGCACGCCGGGCTGCTCTCCGCGCACTTCCACCTCAGTACGGATGGCGGGCACGTGCTGAACTACGCGGAGTGGGAGAGCGCCGAGGCCTATGACCGGGCGCTGGCCGCCCCGGCGAGCGAGGCGTGGGAGCGGGTACGGGCGTACCCGGGGATGAAGGGGAGCACCGGCAGCCGGTACGAGCACGCTCTGGGGCTGGTGCCGGACTGATCGGCGGGTGCGGGGCCGGCCGGACCGCCGGTCCGGCCGGCCCCGCACAGTGTCACGGGCGGAAACGCAGGATCTGCGGGTCGTGGTCGCTGATCTGGTCGTTGAACTCCGCGTTGACGTGCACGCTGTCGTACTCGAAGTCGCAGTCGCGGCGGATCGACGGGCTGATCAGGATCTGGTCGAGGACCTGGCTGTTGCCCTGGTAGACGTAGGAGTAACGCTCGCTGCGCGGCAGCGACTTGATCGCCGACCACAGTTCGCCGCCGCCTTCGAGGAGCTCCGCGGTCCGGGAGAACTCGAAGTCGTTGATGTCGCCCAGGGCAATGACGTCCGCGTTCTTCTGCGTGTCGAGGATGTCCTTGACGAAGGCGTTCACCAGGGTCGCCTGCCGGTGCCGCTGTGTCTCGGAGCTGCGGGACGGCGGCTGGTACTGCGAGGTGAGGCCCTGGTCGCCGCCCTTGGAGTTGAAGTGGTTAGCGATCACGAAGACCGAGCGGCCGCGGAAGACGAACTCGCCGGCCAGGGGCTTGCGGCTGTTCTTCCACGCCTCGTCGGCGGGGGCGATCCGGCCCGGGCTGAGCGTCAGATGCGCCTTGCCGCGGATCTTCGTCACGCCGGTGGCCGTCGTGGCGTCACCGCCGGCGCGGTCGGCGAAGGAGACCCGCTCCGGGTTGAACAGGAACACCTGGCGGATGTTGCCGCCCGGCTCACCGCCGTCGGTGCCGTCGGCCGGGTCGATCGAGCGCCAGTCGTACGTCGGGCCCCCGGCCGCGGCGATCGCGTCGATCAGCTTGGTGAGGGTCTGGTCGGCCGCGACCGTGCCGTCGTTCTTCGCGCCGTTGTTGTCCTGGATCTCCTCCAGGGACACGATGTCGGGCGACTTCAGGTTGTTCACGATCGCGGAGGCGTGGGCGGCGAACGTGTCGTCGGTCGGGTCGAGGTTCTCGACGTTGTAGGTGGCGACCGCGAGTTCGGAGGAGCGCTGCTTGCGGGTCGTCTCGCGCTCCAGGCCCGCACTCTTCAGCGTGCCCAGCTCGCTCGCGACGAGGGTGTAGCCGCCGAACTGGTTGTAGTCCAGGGGGCCCGCGGTGCTGCCCGCGAGAGTGTCGCCGACGTGCGCCTTGGGGAAGTCCGCCGTCGGTCCGAGGGACTGGATCTGGAGACGGCCGGTGTTCTGGTCGTCGTAGGAACCGTAGACCGTGCCGCCGCGGTGGTTGCGGTTCTCGTGCGGCTTCACCGTCACCCAGAGCTCGGTGTACGGGTCGGTGGCGCCGACGACGCGGGTGTCGGTGACCCGGACGGACATGCCCTCCAGCGCCTCGTAATAGTCCAGGGCGTACGCCGAGGGCTTGAGGGGGAGCGCGTTGATCGAGCCGTTCGCGGCGGCGTCTCCGGCCGGGGCGTAGGCGGCGGGGACCGAGCGCGAGGTGATCGCCGTGGCGGCGGGGAGCGCGTTGCCGCTGGAGACGACCGTGGTCGTCGGCTTGGTGATCTCCGTCAGCGACTGGTTGCCGGAGGCCGCGCCGCCGGGGACGAACTCCGAGACCGTGCCGCTGACCGTGACGGAGTCACCGACGGCGACCCCCTTCGGCGCGGAGCTGGTGAAGACGAAGACGCCCTCGCTGGTCGCCGGGTCGGCGTCCGGGTTCGGGTCCTGGATCCAGAAGCCGCGGGACGAGCCGTAGCTCCGGATGCCGGTGACGATTCCGGCCACGTCCGTGACCTGCTTGCCGGCGTACGGGGATGTGCGGGTGCTGCCCTGAACATCGTGGATGCGGACCGATTCCGCGTGCGCGGGGCTGGTGAGGACGATCGTGGATGCCGCGGAGCACGCGGCGGCGACGGTGAGCGCGGCGAGACGCGCGGACGACTTGCTCGGCAACGGGGTTCCCTCCGGGGACGTGACAGAGCGCCGGGACGAGGGCGGACACGTGTGGAATGGCTGTGTCGCTACCTGTGGGGCGGGTGCGGTGGACGCGCGTAGAGGAAGGGGACGGGTGGGCCTGGTGGGGCCGGCCCGGTGAACAAGTGTCCGCCGACTTCTACGCGCGTCAATCTCCAGCCTGTTCATGTCACTTGTCAAGGTTTCGGCCATGTACGGCGGCTGACGGGGAGATGAAGCGGGCGGCATGGGTGGAAATCCGTCTAGGCTGAGCGGCTGAGTCGTATGAAGGCGCCCTAGGAGAAACAGCCGATGTCAGACAGCTCCCCCCTGCCGCCGGTGCGGCTGCACACCGAAGCGGAGCTGGCGCGCGACGCACTGTCCACGCCGTTGCTGTCCCGGGCCGCCCGGCTCGCCCGCTGGGCCGGGCCGGACACCCGTGTCGACGCCGGGGGAGGGCTTGTCGACGAACAGTTGCCCGCAGCCGCCGAGGCGCTCGGGCTGAGCGGGGACGACGCCGCCGCCGACGCCAGTGAGGCGTGGCGGGTCGCCGTGGACGCCGGGCTCGTCGAGGTCGGCGACGAGCAGGAGGGCACCGTGACGGCCGGTGAGGATCTGGCCCTGCTCACCGGTGGCTCGCCGCAGGACGTGCTCGCCGTGTGGCTCGCCGCCCTGGAGACCGTGCTCGCCGACGCGAGCGTGCCCGATCTCGACGGACTCCTGGCCGAGGACGGCGAGGTCGACCTCTCCGCCCTGGACTGGGACCCGGAGGCCGAGGCCGAGTTCCTCGACGGCGTGCTCGGCAACCTCTATCTGCTGACCGCCGGCGAGGACGCCCCCGGTGGAGCCCCGGTGCCGTTGCCGGCGCTGGCCGCCTCGGTGATCGTGCCCAGCGACATGAGCGAGCCCACCAACGACGTCCTGGAACAGGTCTCCGACGCGATGATGCGGCTGGACGACCAGTTCAGGATGCTGGAGCCGGTGGGCTTCGTCGAGTACCAGCCCGTCGACGAGGCGCTCATGGTCGACGCCGACGAGGAGCCCGCGGCGCCCGTCGACGACACCGACGTCTCCCGCTACGGCATGGTCCGGCTCACCCCGCTCGGCCTGTACGGCATGCGCGCCCGGCTGCTGAAGGCCGGGTTCGACGCACCGGCCGTCGGGGACCTCGCCGACAAGGGGGCCGACGCGCTGCTCGACGGCACCGCGGAGTTCCCTCCCGGCGCCGCGCAGGCCGAGACCGAGCAGTGGCTTCAGCATCGTGAACCACTCGCCGCGGCACGGGAGTTGCTGGCGGCGGCCCGTGGTTCGGACGCCGGGGCACCGTTGCGGCGGTTGCGGTGTCAGCAGGCCCTGTCGCTCGTCGGGCCGTCGGCCGAGCCCGCCTTGCGCGAGGTGCTCGACGACGCCGAGCTGGGCGGGCTCGCACGGGTGTGGCTGACCGAGCACGGTGCGAAGGACGTGCCCGCGCCGTCCGAGGCGATGGTGTACTGGCTGACCATCGACACGGTGGCCGCGCAGCTCGCCGCGGAGGGGAACTCCGAGGAGCTGCGGGCGCTGGTGGAGGGGCTCGCGCAGCAGCACGGTGGGTTCTTCACGGCGGTGTGGCGGGTCGATCACCCTGCGACCGCCGATGTGCTGGAGGCCATGGGGCGGTTGCACCCCGACAAGAAGGTCGCCAAGGAAGCACGGAAGGCCGCGTTCAAGGCACGGTCGCAGCACGGAGGCTGAGCGTCCCCATCCGGTGCGGCGCCGTTGTGGCTGGTCGCGCCCACGCGGCGGAGCCGCATAGGAGAACAGGCCCGCGCCCCTTCGGGCGCCGTTCAAGTCGCGTTCACAGATGAGCGGGACGGTGTTGCCGAACGAGGTCCGCCACCCTCCACGGCATCCTCACCGTCACAGGAGACACCATGTCGCTCACCCGCAGGGACTTCGCCAGAAACACCGCGATCACCGGTGCCGGTGTCGCTCTGGCGGGCAGCGTCGGCGCCCTCGCCACCGCGCCGAACGCCCTCGCGTCCACCGACACCGACAGCGCGGGGGACGAGGCGGCGGACGCGCGGCACCGAGTCGGCTACGGGCCGCTCGTCCCCGACCCGAAGGGCATCCTCGCCCTGCCCGCCGGCTTCACGTACCGCGTCATCACCCACAGCGGCAAGACCAAGCTGGAGTCCGGTGAGTCCACGCCGTCCAACCACGACGGCACCGCCGCCTTCGACGGTCCCCGCGGCACCACCCTGCTCGTCAACAACCACGAGCTGAAGGGGCCGCGCGCCAACTGGAAGTACCCGGTGCCGCTTATTGAGGGCCTCGTCTACGACCCGGCCGCGGCCGGCGGCTGCACCGTCGTCGAGGTGCGCCCCGACGGACGAGTCGCCGAGTGGGTCGGCATCGCCGGCACCTCCACCAACTGCGCCGGCGGTACCACCCCCTGGGGGACCTGGCTCACCTGCGAGGAGAACTCCGACAAGGCCGGCGTCAACGGCATGACCAAGGATCACGGCTACGTCTTCGAGGTCGACCCGTGCGACCGGCGGGCCAACCGCGCCCCCAAGCCGCTGAAGTTCTTCGGCCGCTACGACCACGAGGCCGTCGTCATCGACCCCAAGCGCGGCCACGCCTATCTCACCGAGGACGCCGCGGGCCCCAACGGCCTCTTCTTCCGCTGGACCCCGCCCCGCGGCTTCGAGTACGGCCCCGGGAAGTTCCGGGGCCTCGCCGACGACGCCGGTGTCCTCCAAGCGCCCAAGTGCTTCGACTCCGGCGGCTCGTTCGTCGACGACCTGTCCCGCGCCACGAAGATCGGCACCGTCTACGGCGTCGACTGGGTGGACGTGCCCGACCGCGACGCCCGCACCGTCCCCGTGCGCAAGCAGTTCAGGGACGACCAGGTCACCCGCGCCCGCAAGCTGGAGGGCATGTGGTGGGGCGACGGCGGCGCCTACATCGTCTCCTCCTACGCCCGTGAGGAGAGCCCTGTACAGCACGACGGCCAGGTGTGGTTCTACGATCCCAGGCGCCGCACGCTGACCCTGAAGGTCCTGCTCGGAGTGAACCCCGACCCGTCCCAGGACGGCGCGTTCGACGGCCCCGACAACATCACCGTCTCCCCGTACGGCGGCCTCGTCATCGCCGAGGACGGCGAGGGCGTGCAGCACCTGTTCGGCGCCACCGACAGCGGCCGCACCTACCCGATCGCCCGCAACGAGCTGAACGTCGGCACCGAGGAGGAGCCGGAGTACAGCGAGTTCGCCGGAGTCACCTTCTCGCCCGACGGCCGGACTCTCTACGCCAATATCCAGACACCCGGCATCATGCTCGCCATCACCGGCCCCTGGAAGCGCCAGAAGCGGTCATAAATTCGCTCGCGGTTCCCAACTCGCGCCTCCTACAGTGAGATCACAACGTCACGCACCTCCCGGTGCGATGGCAGCGGCTACTTCTCTTCCAAAGAATCCGACGCCGCCGCCGATTTGATCTCGGGAGGCGCAGCATGTGGTGGGTGCCCGGTGCGAAGGCAACGGTTACTTCCTGGATCGGAGGGTTGCGGGTTCGAGTCCCGTCAGCGACTTCGGGTCGCTGTAGCTCAATGGGTAGAGCATCTGAACAAGTCCGTCGCCGACTTCTGTCCTCGGGCACCCACCTCTTTGTACCGCATGCAGCGTCTCCCCCGAAACACGAATGAATTCGGGGGAATTCACCATGGCGCGATTCAATTCCAAGGCGGCCCGCGCGCGTCCCGTCTCGCGCGTCACGTCCACCGGGCGTGTGCTGCGCACCTACGAGGGCGGCCGGGGCCGTGAGCGGGACGCCCGCTCCGAACTGTTCCTGCTCGCCGTCTCCCACTTCGTCACCCAGCAGACCTTCTACGAGACCGGCGACGACCGCGACGACCGCTTCGTGAAGCTCGTGCGCGAGCTCGCCGTCACCGACCCGGAGTGGACGGCCGGCCTGCTCGGCTGGCTGCGCGGCGCGGGCAACCTGCGCACGGCCTCGCTCGTCGGCGCCGCCGAGTACGTCAAGGCCCGTCTGGACGCGGGCGCCGAGGACGGCCCGTCCAACCGGCAGGTCGTCGCCTCGGTCCTGCGGCGGCCCGACGAGCCCGGCGAACTGCTCGCGTACTGGACCGCCATGCACGGCCGCAACGTGCCGAAGCCGGTCAAGCGCGGCATCGCCGACGCCGTGCGCCGGCTCTACCACGGCAACGCACTGCTGAAGTACGACACCGCCTCCAAGGGCTACCGCTTCGGTGACATCCTCAACCTCGTGCACGCGGCGCCGGACCCGGCCAAGCCGTGGCAGGGCGAGCTGTTCCGCTACGCCCTCGACCGCCGCCACCACCCCGACACGGCCGTACCGCCGGCGTCGGACCACGTCCTGGCGGCCCACCGCGAACTGATGGCGCTGCCCGTCGAGGAGCGGCGTGCGGTCGTGACCTGCGAGGGCGGTGCCCAGCGGCTGGCCGCGGCCGGGATGACGTGGGAGGCGCTGGCGGGCTGGTTGCAGGGGCCGATGGACAAGGCGGCATGGGAGGCCGTGATCCCCTCCATGGGCACCATGGCGCTCGTGCGGAACCTGCGGAACTTCGACGAGGCCGGTGTCTCGGACGAGGTGGCCGAGCGGGTCGCGGCGCGGATCAGCGACCCGGCGGAGGTCGCACGTTCGCGGCAGTTCCCCTTCCGGTACCTCGCCGCGTACCGGCACGCGCCGTCGCTGCGCTGGTCGTACGCCCTGGAGCGGGCGCTCGGCCACTCGCTGGCCAACGTGCCCGCGCTGCCCGGCCGGACGCTCGTGCTCGTCGACCGTTCGGGCTCGATGTTCTGGTCGCGGCTGTCGGACCGTTCGGAGCTCAACCGCGCCGACGCCGCGGCGATCTTCGGTACGGCGCTGGCGCTGCGGGCGGAGCGCGCGGACCTGGTCCAGTTCGGCTCGACGAGCGACCGTGTGGCGTTCCGCGCGGGGGAGTCGGTGCTGAAGATCCTCGACCGCTTCGGCGACCTGGGCGGCACCGACACCACGGAAGCCGTGCGCCGGCACTACAAGAAGCACGACCGGGTGCTGATCGTCACCGACGAGCAGTACACGCACCACCACCGGGGCGACCCGACCGAACAGGTCCCGGCGGACGTACCGGTCTACACCTGGAACCTCGCCGGATACCGGGCCGGCCACGGCCCGTCGGGGAAGGGCAACCGGCACACGTTCGGGGGGCTCTCGGACGCCGCCTTCCGGATGGTCCCGCTGATCGAGGCCTCCCGGAACGCCGACTGGCCCTGGGCGGCCTGAGGACCGTGGCCCGCACCGCGTGGGGAGTGCGGGCCACGGTTCGATACGCGCCCCTTGTCGGGCGCAGTACTGACATCTAACATTTCAGTTCATGGAGGCCATCCGGCCCGTACCCCGCACCCTGCTCAGGGACCGGGCGTACGAGGCGATCAGGGACGCCATCGTGGCCGGGGAGATCGAACCGGGAGCGGTCGTGCGGGACGCCGAGCTGGCGCAGCGGCTCGGGCTGTCCCGGGCACCGGTGCGGGAGGCGTTCTCCCGGCTGGTGGACGAGGGGCTGCTGGAGAGCAAGCCGCAGAGCTACACCCGGGTGACCCCTCTGGTGACCGCCGACGTGCGGGACGCCGCCGCCGTCGTCGGGGCCATGCACGAACTCGTCACACGCGCCGCCGTGCCCCGGCTGGACGCCGCCGGCATCGCCGCGATGCGCGCCGCCAACGAGCGGTTCGCCGCGGCCGTGGACACCGGGGACGTGGACACGGCCCTGCGCGCCGACGACGCCCTGCACGACGTCCTCGTCCGGGCGAGCGGCAACCGCGCGGCCGGTGCGACCGTCGCCCGCTACACCCCGCTCATCCGGCGCCTGGAGCGACGGCGCTTCGGCGAGGGCGGCAGCTGCCGCTCGGCCGGGCTGCACGAGCGACTGATCGACGCCTGCGCGGCCGGTGACGTGGCCACGGCGGTCCACGTCACGGCGGAGATCTGGCGGGGGCTCGAAGAGCTCGCCGACTGAGACCGACCCCCACCCAGGGAGGACCCATGTCCCTTTCCTCGTACGAGCGTTACCCCCTGCTCTTCGGGCCCTCGCCCGTACACCCCCTGGAACGGCTCACCGCGCACCTCGGCGGTGCCTCCCTCTGGGCCAAGCGCGAGGACTGCAACTCCGGTGTGGCGTACGGCGGCAACAAGACCCGCAAACTGGAGTACCTGGTCGCCGACGCGCTCGCCCAGGGCTGCGACACGCTCGTCTCGATCGGCGGGGTGCAGTCCAACCACACCCGCCAGGTCGCGGCCGTCGCCGCCCGGGCCGGGCTCGCGTGCGTGCTCGTGCAGGAGAGTTGGGTGGACTGGCCCGACGCGGTGTACGACAAGGTCGGCAACATCCTGATCAGCCGGCTCGCCGGGGCCGATGTGCGGCTGGTGAGGGCGGGGTTCGGCATCGGCTTCAAGGAGAGCTGGGAGCAGGCGCTCAGGGAGGTCGAGGAGTCGGGCGGCAGGCCGTACGCCATCCCGGCCGGTGCCTCCGACCATCCGCTCGGCGGCCTCGGCTTCGCCGGGTGGGCCTTCGAGGTCGCCGAACAGGAGCGGGAGCTGGGCGTCTTCTTCGACACCGTCGTGGTGTGCTCGGTGACCGGATCGACCCAGGCCGGCATGGTCGCCGGGTTCGCCGCGCTGGAGGAGGCGGGCGGACGGCCCCGGCGCGTGCTCGGCATCGACGCCTCGGCGAAACCGGCCGCCACCCGCACCCAGATCGCCCGCATCGCCCACCGCACCGGGCGGCTGATCGGTGTGAAGCGCGAACTGACCGAGTCCGACGTCGAACTCGACGAGCGGTATCACGCGGGTGTCTACGGCGTCCCCGACGAGACCACCCTGGCGGCGATGCGGCTCGCGGCCAGGACGGAGGGAATGGTCACCGACCCCGTGTACGAGGGCAAGTCCATGGCCGGGATGACCGACCTGGTGGCGAGGGGCGAGATCGGCCGCGACGCCACCGTCCTCTACGCCCACCTGGGCGGTCAGCCGGCTCTGAACGCCTACAGCGCGCTGTTCTGACCGCCGCTGCGAGCGGGCACGGGAATCATCCGGCGGGCCGTCGGGTTGTCGCGGACATCCGACGTCCCGGAGGAGCCGCCATGCCCGACGAGCCAGCCGTTCGCGAACTGCGTCTGGTCGTGACCGCCGACGACTACGACGCCGCGCTGCACTTCTACCGGGACGTGCTCGGTCTGACCGAGCAGGCCGCGTTCGCGTCGGAGGACGGACGGGTCACGATCCTCGACGCCGGGCGGGCCACCCTGGAGCTGACCGACCCGAACCACGCCGCGTTCATCGACGAGGTGGAGGTGGGGCGGCGGGTGGCCGGGCACATCCGGGTCGCCTTCCAGGTGGACGACTCCGTCACCACGACGGCGAGACTCGCCGCCGCCGGAGCGGAGGTCGTCGCCGAACCGACGCGCACCCCCTGGAACTCCCTGAACTCCCGCCTCGAAGCGCCCGGCGCCCTCCAGCTGACGCTGTTCACCGAGCTGGGCGACTGACGGATCTCCGGCAAGGCGTCCGAGCGCGCCATCGCCGGTGCCGGGCCGGGTCCGTGCCGGACCGGTCCGCCGGTCCCGGGCCGGGTGTCTGCCCGGCCGCGCAACCGGAGGGAGGCGCGTCCGGCGGCCCTTGCCGGGCAGGCTCCGGCGTCGGCACCCGGGGGCGCCGTCGCTGGTGCCGGGCCGGGCCGGGTCCGTGCCGGGCGGGGGTGGCGGTACGAATCCGCCCAGGCCGCCCGCGGCGCCGACGATGCCGGTGACCGAACCGACCTCGTCCGCCGGGGCCACCAGCGCCGCCAGGACAAAGACGGCGCCGCTGCCTCGCCGAGCGCGGCGGCCATCGACAGGAACGCGATCGTGCCGACCGGTGCCAGGGCCTAAGTGAGCGACTGCGCGAAGGCGCCCACCAGGACCACGGCCAGCGACCCGCCCAACACCCGGACCGGTCCGCCGGTCCCGGGCCGGGTGTCTGCGCGGCCGCGCAACCGGAAGGGGGCGCGTCCGGCGGCCCCTGCCGGGCAGGCTCCGGCGCCGGATACAGTGCTGAGCGTGTGGACCGACAACCAGCGTGCGGAGCCGAGTGCCGAACGGCCCGACGGTGTCCGGCGCCGGGCCACGATCCACGACGTCGCACGCCTGGCCGGGGTGTCGCGCCAGACGGTCTCCCGGGCGGTCAACGACAAGGGCGAGATCGACCCCGGCACCAAGAAGCGCGTCCTGGAGGCGGCGCGGCTCCTGGACTACCGGCCGAGCCGGTTCGCCCGCGGACTCGTCCAGAAGGGCGCGGTGACGGCCGGCCTGGTCATCCCGGACCTGCGCAACCCGTTCTTCCCCGAGGTGGCCGCCGGGGTGCTGGAGGCGGCCGAGCAGCGCGGCTGGCAGGTCGTCGTATGGGACTCCCGGATCGACGAGGCCAGGGAGCGGGAGGCCCTCGACGTGCTCTCCCACCAGGCGGACGCGGTCGTGGGCTACTTCAAGGACCCGGACGACGTACTCGCCCGGCACCTCGGGGGCGTGCCGCTGGTGCTGCTGGAGCGCGGACCCCGGCAGACCCGGTTCGCGGCCGTGGGCATCGACGCCGCCACCGGCGTCGAACAGGGCATGAACCATCTGTTCCGCGCGGGGCACCGCAGGATCGGCATGCTGGACGGCGTGCACGGGCCCGGGCCTCGCAGGCAGACCTTCCTGGAGCAGGCGCGGCGGCTCGGCCTGCCCGTCGACGAGCACTGGGTCGTGACGTGCCCCGAGCACAGTGTGGCGGGCGGCGAGGCCGGGATGGACCGGTTGCTGACCGCGCGGCCCGCGATCACCGCGGTCTTCGGCTTCAACGACCTGATCGCGGTCGGGGCGATGCGCGCCGCCCGCCGCCGTGGCCGGAGCGTTCCGCAGGACCTGGCCGTGCTCGGCTTCGACGGCCTCTCCCTGGGCGAGCTGGTCGAACCCGCCCTGACCACCCTGCACATCGACAAGCGGCAGCTGGGACGGCTGGCCGTGGAGCAGGTGGCCCGGCTGCGCGCGGGTGAGGAGCCACTGCGGGGCGCCGACGCGTGGGTGACGCCCGACCTCGTGGTCCGCGACTCCGCCTGATTCCGTCCTGCTCCGGTCCGCCGAGGGCGCTGGTCGCCCCGGGCGCGGCCGACGCCATCGGCCGTGCGCTGACGGAGAGGTGAGCGGCCGGACCAGGGGCCCGCCGTCTCGGTAAGGTGCCCAGGGAGTCCCCGGTTCGTGAGGAGTGGTCGCGTGGCGCAGGTCAGGCCCATGCGGGCGGATGCCCGGCGTAACCACGAGCGGTTGCTGAGGGTGGCCGTGGAGGCGTTCGCCGAGCACGGGGAGGGTGCCTCGCTCGATGACATCGCCAAGCGCGCCGGGGTCGGCTCCGGCACGCTGTACCGGCACTTCCCGACCCGGCGGGCGCTGCTGGAGGCCGCGTACCTGGACCGTGTCGAGGCGATCGCGGCCCGGGCCGGTGTGCTCGCGGCCGAACGGCCACCGGGCGAGGCGCTGGGGGAGTGGCTGTACGAACTGGGCGCCGGGATGATCCGGATGCGAGGGCTGAAGGCGCTGCTGGGCCCGGCTGTCACGGACTCCGGGTCCCTCGCGAACACGGCCTGCGGCGACTCGGTCAAGGCCGCGGCGGGGCGGCTGGTGCGGGCGGCGCAGGAGGAGGGCACGCTGCGGCGGGACGTCGAGCCGATCGATGTGCTGCGGCTGGCGCACGGGGTGGCGACGGCGTCGGAACCGGCGGACGGGGCGGACCGGCTCATCCGGCGGTATCTGACGCTGCTGATGGAGGGACTGGCGGCGGGGCGCCGCTGATCCCGCGAGCCCGACGCCGGACGCCCCCTGGCCAGGGGGCGTCCCGGGAGGCCGGTTCGGTGATTACAGGGCCTGCGCCGCCGGCTTCACCATCCCCCTCACCGTGCGGGACTTCACGAAGTCGCCCATGGCCGTCATGTCCCACTCGCCGGAGAACTGGCGGATCAGCTTGGCCATCAGGACGCCGGTCTGGGGCTCGGCGCCGGTGAGGTCGAAGCGGACCAGTTCCTCGCCGGTCGCGCCGTCCAGGAGGCGGCAGTAGGCCTTGGCGACCTCCGTGAACTTCTGGCCGGAGAAGGAGTTGACCGTGAAGACCAGACCGGTGACCTCCTGGGGCAGGCGGCCGAGATCGACCGTGATGACCTCGTCGTCCCCGCCGCCCTCGCCCGTGAGGTTGTCACCGGAGTGCCGGATCGCGCCGCCCACGATCTGGAGCTTGCCGAAGTAGCAGCTGTCGATGTGGTTGCGCTGCGGCCCGTAGGCGATGACCGAGGCGTCCAGGTCGATGTCCTTGCCGCGGTAGGCCGGCTCCCAGCCGAGCCCCATCCTGACCTGGGACAGCAGGGGGCGGCCGCCCTTCATCAGGGAGACGGTCTGGTTCTTCTGGAGGCTGACGCGCCCCTTGTCGAGGTTGATCTTCCCGGCGCCGGGCGCGGGCGGAGGAGGCGTGGCCGGGGCGGCCGGGGGCGCGGCGGGAGCGGTAACGGGCGGGGCGGGCGGCTGCACCGGGGCCGGCGGCGGGGTCACCGGCTGGGCCGGGGCGGCTGCCGGTTCCTCCACCGTGACACCGAAGTCCGTGGCGATGCCCGCGAGGCCGTTCGCGTATCCCTGGCCGACGGCCCGGGCCTTCCACTGGCCGCCGCGCTGGTAGACCTCCACGATGACCAGGGCCGTCTCGCTGCCGAGCTGCGGGGGCGTGAACGAGGCCAGGACGGAGCCGTCGTCGGCGTTGCGGATCGTGGCCGTCGGCTCGATGCCCTGGAAGGTCTGGCCCGCGGCGTCCGGGCTCGCGGTGACGACGATCTTCTCGATGCCCGGGGGGAGGGCCGTCGTGTCGACCACGATCGCGTCGGGCGCACTGCCGCCGCCCGAGCGGTACGTCACGCCCGGGCCCGAGGGCTGGTTGTAGAAGATGAAGTCGTCGTCGGAGCGCACCTTGCCGTCGGCGGTGAGCAGCAGGCCCGATACGTCGAGCCGCACCGGGGCGGCGACGTCCACCGTCACGCGGGCGGCGGCCAGGGGGATGTTCGAGCCGGGGGTCATAGCTGTCATGCCCGGTGAACGAGCGAGGCGGTTTTGCCGTTCCCTTACCTCGCGGCCAATCGGGTCACCGGCGATTTCGGGGGTGGTCGCGGGCGGCGCGTTCATTGCCCCGTTTGTAATTGCCGGTCCAGCGGGCCATGACGAGCTGGGGGTCAAAGCCCTCGACCTCGGCGAGGAATTGCGCGGCCCGGGGGCCGTTCAGCGTGGTGGCGGGGCGGCCGTGGTGGCTGATGCGGACGGTTCCGCCCGCGTGCTGCTCGTAGGCGAATCCGTGAGGTCGAGGCATGGCGCGAGCGTACGGGGGCGGAGGCGGGTGTCCCACCGGTTTTCGCCCGCCCCCGCCCGTCCCGGGCCCGCCCCTCCGACGCGACGTCCAGGGCTTCCGCATCGCGGTGAGCGAGGACTGCGCGAGCGCGGTCCGGCCGCGCGGCACGGCCGACTTCGCGACGCCCGCGGTGGCCCGTCGCGCCTACGGCACGACCACGATCTTGCGGCCGACACCGGCCGCGAACTGCTCCAGCGCCTCGGGGTACCGCTCCAGCGGGATGCGGTCGCTGATGAAGATCTCCGGGTCGAGGACACCGTTCGCGAACAGCTCCGCCGCCCTCTCGAAGCTGTGCAGCACCGCCATCGAGCCCGTGATGGTGATCTCCTGGTTGTAGACGCGGTAGGGGTCGATCGTCACGCGCGTCGCGTAGTCGGCCACGCCGAACTGCAGGAACGTGCCCGCCTTGGCCACCCGGTCCAGGCCGTCCTGGATCGCCGCCGCGTTGCCCGTGGCGTCGACGACCAGGTCCCAGCCCTGTGGGCGGTCCAGTTCGTCGGGGTTCGCCGCGGACGCCGAGACGCCGAGGCGGCGGGCCGTCTCCAGCCGGGCGGGGTTCACATCGACCACGTCCACGCTCGCCGCGCCGGTGCGCTTGGCCAGCTCCAGCATCATCAGGCCCATCGTGCCGGAGCCGTAGATCAGCACGTGTGCGCCGAGACGTGACTGGAGGACGTCGTAGCCGCGGACCGCGCAGGACAGCGGCTCCACGAGCGCCGCGTCCTCGGTGCGGACGTGGTCGGGGAGCCTGACGCAGTTCGCCACGGGGGCGACCGCGTACCGCGCGGCTCCTCCGGCGGTCGTGACGCCGATCGCCGCCCAGCGTTCGCAGAGGTTGTTGTGGCCGGTGCGGCAGTAGCGGCACTCGTGGCAGTACAGGGACGGGTCGACGGCGACCCGGTCGCCCACCGCCACCTCGGTCACCTGCCTGCCGACCCCGACCACCTCGCCCGCGAACTCGTGCCCGGGCACGATCGGCAGCTTCGGGGCGAACTCGCCCTGGAGGATGTGCAGATCCGTGCCGCACAGTCCGCAGGCCGCGACCTCGACGACGACCTCGCGCGGCCCTGGCGTCGGGTCCGGGACCTCGGCGACGACGGCCCTGCCCACGGACTCGATGACGGCGGCCTTCATTTCACGGCTCCCAACGACAGACCCTGGACCAGCTTGTCCTGGGCGGCGAACCCCGCGGCGAGCACCGGCAGGGAGATGACGAGCGACGCGGCGCACACCTTCGCCAGGAACAGGCCCTGGCTGGTGATGAAGCCGGTCAGGAAGACGGGGGCGGTCTCGGCGACCACACCGGTCAGCACCCGGGCGAACAGCAGCTCGTTCCAGCTGAAGATGAAGCAGATCAGGGCGGTGGCGGCGATACCGGGCAGGGAGATCGGAGCGACCACGCGCGCGAGGACCGTCGGCAGCCGTGCTCCGTCCACCCGGGCCGCCTCGATCACCGCGACCGGGATCTCGGCGAGGAACGACTGCATCATCCACACCGCGATCGGCAGGTTCATGGAGGTGTAGAGGATGACCAGCAGCCAGATGTTGTCCAGCATCCCGGCGTTCTTGGCGAACAGGTAGATCGGCAGCAGGCCGGCCACCGCGGGCAGCATCTTCGTGGAAAGGAAGAAGAACAGCACGTCCGTCCACTTGCGGACGCGGTTGACGGACAGCGCGTACGCCGCCGGGAAGGCCAGCAGCAGGACCAGCAGCGTCGAGGCCACGGACGCGACGAGGGAGTTGACCAGAGCCGGCCAGGGGCTCGCGCCGCCGCCCGCGCCGAAGAACTCGCGGTAGCCGTCCAGGGTCAGCGAGGCCGCGAAGGACGGCGGGTTGGTCGCCGCGTCCGCCTCGGAGTGGAAGGACGTCAGCGCCATCCACGCGATGGGCAGGAAGAACGCGATGCCGAGCAGCCAGGCCAGCAGGCGCAGGCCCGCCCCCTTGCCACGGACACGGCGGACACGGAGTGCGGTGGTGCTCATGCGCGGGAGACCTCCTCGCGGAACAGGGACGACACCACGCGCAGGGCGAAGGTCGCGATGACGATCGAGCCGATGACCACCAGGACGCCCGCGGCCGAGGCGAGGCCGTTCTCGTGGGCCTGGTAGAAGCTCTGGTAGACGGTGTAGGGGAGGTTGGCGGTGCCGAGTCCCCCGGACGTGATCGTGAAGACCGCGTCGAAGTTCTGGACGATGTAGATCGAGCCCAGCAGGGCGCCCAGTTCGAGGTAGCGGCGCAGGTGGGGGAGTGTCAGATGGACGAAGATCTGCCAGTCGCCCGCCCCGTCGACCCGGGCCGCCTCGATCTGCTCGTGGTCCCGGCTCTGCAGGCCGGCGAGCAGGATCAGCATCATGAACGGTGTCCACTGCCACACGAGGGAGGCCTCGACGGCGAGCAGCGGGGTGGTGGAGATCCAGTCGGGCTGTGGGCCGCCCACATAGTGCAACAACCCGTTCAACAGGCCGTATTCAGGGTTGTAGAGCACATGCTTCCAGAGCAGGGCCGCCGCGACGGGCACCACCAGGAAGGGCGCGATCAGCAAGGTCCGTACGAGGCCCCGGCCGCGGAACCTCCGGTCGAGCAGTAGTGCCAGGACGAGTCCGAGGACCAGGCTGGCCAGGACCACCGCCACCGTCAGCAGCACGGTCGTCCACACCGAGTGGCGCAGGTCCGGATCGGTGAGGACCTCCTGGTAGTTGTCCACGCCGGTGAAGCGGCGGGCGTCGGGATAGAGGGAGTTCCAGTCGAAGAAGGAGATCACCAGCGTGGCCACGAAGGGCAGCTGGGTGACGACGATCATGAAGATCAGGGCGGGCAGCAGCGGGGCGCGGGTCGCCCAGGCGCGCAGCCGGGTGGAGGGGCGGCGGACCGGGGTGTGCAGCTCTGGTGTGGCCACGGGGGCCGTCGTGGTGGCGGTCATCGTCCCTCGTACTCCTCGGAGATCTTCTCGGCGAGCGCTTGTGACTTCCTCAGGGCCTCCTCGACGGACTGGCGTCCGGCGATGGCCGCGCTGATCTCCTGGGAGACCTTGGTGCCGAGGTCCGTGAACTCGGGGATGCCGACGAACTGGATGCCGGGTGCGGGCCGCGGCTGCACGCCGGGGTCCTTCGGGCGGGCCTTCTCGATGGCCTCCTTGGTCATCTCCTGGAAGGCACCGGCCTCCTTGCGGTAGTCGGGGTGGGCGTAGGTCGACGCCCGCTTGCCGGCCGGGACGTTGGACCAGCCGGAGGTGTCCCCGACCAGTTCCTCGTAGCCCTTGCCGGACGCCCAGGAGACGAACTTCCAGGCGTTGTCCGGGTTGCGGGAGGCCTTCTGGATGCCCCAGGCCCAGGTGTAGAGCCAGCCGGAGGACTTCGTCTTCTCGACGGGGGCGGGGGCGTAGCCGACCTTGCCCTTGACGGGGGAGTTCGCCGCTTCCAGGGACCCGGCCGCGGAGGTGGCGTCGTACCACATCGCGACCTTGCCCTGGGTCATGTTGTTCAGGCACTCGGCGAAGCCGGACTGGGCGGCGCCGGACTCGCCGTGCTCGCGCACCAGGTCGACATAGAACTTCGTCGCCTTCTCGAAGGCGGGGGAGTCGAGCCGCGCCTTCCAGTCCTTGTCGAACCAGGTGCCGCCGAAGGTGTTCACGACCGTGGTGAGCGGGGCCATCACCTCGCCCCAGCCGGGCAGGCCGCGCAGGCAGATGCCCTTCATGCCGGGCTCGGCGCCGTCCGCCTTCGCCGCGAGGTCCGCCACCTGCCGCCAGGTGGGGTGCGCGGGCATCGTCAGGCCCTTCTTGTCGAACACGTCCTTGCGGTACATCAGGAACGACGACTCGCCGTAGAAGGGCTGGCCGTAGAGCTTGCCGTCGTCGGCGGTGAGGGACTGGCGCATCGGCTTCAGGACGTCCTGCTCGTGGTAGGCCGGGTCCGCGGCGACGTAGCCGTTCATCTCGCGCAGCCAGCCGTTGCGGGCGTAGATCGGTATCTCGTAGTTGGACAGCGTGGCGACGTCGTACTGCCCGGCCTGGTTGGCGAAGTCCTGGCTGATCTTGTCGCGGACGTCGTTCTCGGGCAGGACCGTGAAGTTGACCTTGATGCCCGTCTCCTCGGTGAAGTGGGCGCGGGTCAGCTTCTGCAACTCGACCATCTGCGGGTTGTTGACCATGAGGACGTTGATGGCGTCGCCGCCGGAACCGGTCCCGCCCGCGCCGGCCCAGCAGCCGGAGAGCAGCGGGGCGAGCAGCGTCCCTGCGGCGGCCAGGGCGAGCGTGGCTCGCGGTGGCCGTCGTCGGCTCTGGGTTCGCATGGATCGCTCCTGGATGTATGGGGAGATAAGGGGCATCACGGGGCGTGCGGGCGCCCTGGAAGGTCGTGGGGTCGATGTGCGGTCAGACCCGGATGACCTGCGGTCCGAGCAGCGAGTAGCGGTGGGCCTCGGCGGTCGGCAGCAGGGTGCTCGTCACGATCGCCTCCAGCGTGGCGACCTCGGTGAACCGGCAGAAGCTGACCGCCCCGAACTTGGTGTGCACGCCCGCGAAGACCACACGGCGGGCCGCCCGGATCGCCTGGGCCTTGACCTCGCTGACGGCCGGGTCGGGGGTGGTGAGGCCGTGTTCGCGGGAGATGCCGTTGGCGCCGATGAAGGCGAGGTCGACGACGAAGCCGGACAGCATCTTCGTCGTCCAGTGGTCGACGGTGGCGAGGGTGCCGCGCCGCACCCGGCCGCCGAGCAGCAGCACGCAGATGTGCTCGGCCTCGGCGAGGACGCCCGCGACCGGCAGGGACGCGGTGACCACGGTCAGCGGCCGGTCCCGGGGCAGCGCCTCGGCGATGAGCTGGGGGGTGTAGCCCTCGTCGACGAAGACGGTCTCGGCGTCGCCGAGCAACTCCGCAGCGGCGGCCGCGACCCGGCGCTTCTCCGGGACGTGACTGGTGGCCCGGAAGGCGAGCGTCGTCTCGAAGCCGGCGCTCTCCACGGGGTAGGCGCCGCCGTGGGTGCGGCGCAGCAGGCCGTGGTCCTCCAGGACGCGCAGGTCCCGCCGCACGGTCTCCTTGGCCACACCCAGCTCGGTGGCGAGTGCGGTGACGTCGACCGTGCCCTCGCGTCGTGCGGCCAGCACGATCGCGCGCCGGCGTTCTTCCGCCGTACTGGTAGTCATACCGGCACGTGCCTCCCGCTCCGCTGCCCGTTCGGGCCCTGTGCGGCCCATGGGGGAAGTTCTACAGCGGGCATGCGGCACTGACCAGGCCTGTTGGGGACTCGATGCTGCCCGGTTGTGCCCGTTCGATACGGGGTGTGCCCGTCACGGACCTGCGCCGGTGCTCCTCGGGAAGTGGGATCGGGCAGCGGTGGTGCCCGAACAGGGCGGCGGGCGGGCCCGTTCGGTGCCCGCCCGCCGTCGTGTGACGACTTTTCCGGTCAGTACGGCCAGATCGGCGGGTCCGTCACGAACGGGCCGCCCAGGTAGGCGTGCGCCTCGTTGCCGTCCTGCAGCTCGCCCTGCTCGGCGATGAGTTTTTCGGCGAACGGCTCGGAGTCGTCCTGCGGCTCGTAGCCGAGCGCCCGGGCGCTGGTGAGGTCCCACCACAGCCGGGTGTTGGCGGAGGAGCCGTGGACGACGGTGTGGCCGACGTGCTCGGCGGTCAGCGCCGCGTGGAAGAGGCGGGCGCCGTCGGCGGGGCTCATCCACACCGAGAGCATGCGCACGCTGGTCGGCTCGGGGAAGCAGGAGCCGATGCGCACCGAGACCGTCTCCACGCCGTGCTTGTCCCAGTAGAACTGCGCGAGGTCCTCGCCGAAGCACTTGGACAGGCCGTAGAAGGTGTCCGGGCGGCGCGGGGTGTCGACCGGGATGAGCGCGCCCGGATCGAGAGGTGCGTCGCCCCGGGGGCGCGGGGTGTAGCCGACGGCGTGGTTGGAGGAGGCGAAGACGATCCGGCCCACGCCCTCCTCGCGGGCCGCCTCGTACAGGTGGTAGGTGCCCTCGATGTTCGCCTTGAGGATCTTCTCGAAAGGGGCTTCCAGGGAGATGCCCGCGAGATGGATGATCGCGTCGACGCCCCGGACCGCCTCGCGTAGGGCGTCCCGGTCGGCGAGGTCGGCGGTGATCGCCTCGGGTGCCCCCTCGATCGGGCGGATGTCCAGCAGGCGCAGGTCGTAGCCGTAGTCCGGGAGCAGGTCCCGCATCAGCGTGCCGAGGCCGCCGGCGGCGCCGGTGAGCAGGACGGTGCGGGGAGCGGGCATCCTCGGGTCTCCTTGATCGCCGACCGTGTGCATATGCGCGCACGGCATTCATATGCGTGGACACGCTAAGGATCAGGCGCAGAGCCCGTCAAGTATGCCGTGGAGAAGGGTGAATCCGCAGGTGCGTCACGGGTGTGCGTGCTTGACCGGCCCCGAGGCGGCGCCTTAGCGTGGACTCGTTCAGAAATATAGACGCCAATCATGAATATGGAACCGGGAGAGCTCGTGACGTCAGCCCCTCTCGCCGCTCGACTCGACATCCCCAGCGGACCGCTGTTCTTCCCGGTCACCGCCTACGGACCCGACGGCTCCGTGGACCTCGACACCTACCGCACGCACGTCCGCCGCGGGGTGGAGGCCGGGGCCGCCGCCGTGTTCGCCTGCTGCGGCACCGGCGAGTTCCACGCCCTGACACCCGAGGAGTTCGAGGCCTGTGTACGGGCCGCCGTCGAGGCCGCCGACGGGCGCGTACCGGTCGTCGCGGGCGCCGGGTACGGCACCGCGCTCGCCGTGCGCTACGCCCGCCTCGCCGAGGCCGCCGGCGCGGACGGCCTGCTCGCCATGCCGCCCTACCTCGTCGTCGCCGGGCAGGAGGGGCTGCTGCGGCACTACCGGGAGGTGGCCGCCGCGACCGCCCTGCCGGTCATCGTCTACCAGCGCGACAACGCCGTGTTCACCCCGGCCACGGTCGTCGGACTCGCCCGCACGGACGGGATCATCGGCCTCAAGGACGGGCTCGGCGACCTCGATCTCATGCAGCGCATCGTCAGCGCCGTCCGCACCGAAACCACCGGCGACTTCCTGTACTTCAACGGCCTGCCGACCGCCGAGCAGACCCAGCTCGCCTACCGCGCCCTCGGTGTGACGCTCTACTCGTCCGCCGTCTTCTGCTTCGCGCCGGAGATCGCCCTCGCCTTCCACCGCGCCCTCGCGGCCGGTGACGACGCCACCGTGCGGAGACTGCTGGACGGCTTCTACCGCCCGTTCGTCGAACTGCGCGCCCAGGGCCGCGGGTACGCCGTCGCGCTGGTCAAGGCCGGGGTACGGCTGCGCGGCCTCGACGTCGGGGAGGTGCGGCCCCCGCTGCACGAGCCGGCCGGGGATCATGTCAAGCAGCTCGCCGAACTGATCGAGCGGGGCCACGCGCTGCTGGAGGAGACCAAGTGAAGGCGTCGGCATTCGTCTACCCCTGGGACGTCAACGGGGACCCGGAGGCACCCGGGCGGATCGCCGCGCTCGGCGTGCGGCAGGTGACGCTCGCCGCCGCCTACCACTCCACGCGCGCCCTCACACCCCGCCATCCCCGCCACCGCATCGTCACCGCCGAGCACTCCGCCGTGCTGTACCCGGTGGACGACCGCTGGGCCGGGCGCGAGCTGCGCCCCTACGCGGCAGGCGCCTGGGCCCCCGGCGACGCCTTCGGCGAGGCCGCCACCGCGCTCACCGAGGCCGGTCTGGAGGTGCACACCTGGGTCGTCCTGGCGCACAACTCCCGCCTCGGCGCCGAACACCCGGACACCTCGGTCGTCAACGCCTACGGCGACCGCTACCCCTGGGCGCCGTGCATCGCGCAGCCCGCCACGCGCACGTACCTGACCGACCTGGCCGCCGACGCGGCGGTCCGGCCCGGGGCGCGCGGCACCGAACTGGAGTCCCTCGGCTGGTACGGACTTCAGCATCTGCACGCCCACGACAAGACCGGCGGCATCGGTCTCGGGGACGCCGGGCAGTACCTGATGGCGCTGTGCTTCTGCCCGACCTGCCGGGACGGCTACGGCCGGCATGGCCTGGACGCCGGCGAACTGGCGGCCGCCGTACGGACCGCGCTGGAGCCGGTCTGGCGGGGCGCGCCCTCCGACGGAGGCTGGACGGGCATCGAGAAGCTCCTCGGCGAGACCCTCGCCCACACGACACGCGCGTACCGCGACGACACCGCCCGCACCCTCCAGGAGCAGGCCGTCGCGGCGGTCCGCGCGGCGGCGCCCGAGGGCTTCCAGGTGCTGCTGCACGCGGACCCGGTGCCGTACCACGTCGGCGCCAACCCCGGGGTCGACCCGGCGCACATCCTGTCCGTCGCGGACGGCGTGGTCGTGCCCTGTGCGGGTGGCATCGGCACACTGACACCGTTCGCGCGGCAGGGCCGCCGGGGCGCCGTCCTCGCGGCCAACTTCACCGTCGTCTCGGGGATGGGCGGCAGCCCGGGCACCCTCGCCGCAGACGCGGCCGGGGCCCGGGAGCTCGGCGCCACCGAACTGCGGCTCTATCACGCCGGGCTGGCGTCCGACGGCGACCTGGAGGCGGTCCGCTCCGCCCTCGCCGAGCTCTGACACGGCGCGGCCGCCGTCACCAGCAGGCCACGGCGGCGGCCATCAGCGCCAGCCGGTGGCTCACCAGCTCGACCAGGGCCGCCCCGGCGGCCGGCCGGGCCACGTTCGGTGCGTGCACCAGGGTGTGGGCGGTGGCCGTGACGCGGCCCAGCGGCGCACCCGGCGTCTCGTGGTGCACGGAGGCCAGCGCGGCGATCGGCACGGCGGGCGGCCCGACGCCGATCCGCGCCGCACACCAGGGCCACTGGGTCGGACGGCACCGGCCGCAGGGCCACGGCGACAGCCAGCAGGGCGATCCCGGACGCCGCTAAGCGCCGTGCGCCCAGGTGACGCAGGGCGGAGCCGGAGAGCAGGCCGACCGCGACCGAACCCGGCGCCCTGCACGGCGTACGGCACGCCGGTGTACGCGGGGGAGTGCCCGAGGGCGTCGACGACGGCGTACACCGTCGCCCCGTTCACACCGGCGCAGAGCATGGCGGCGCCGCCCGCCAGGACCACGGGGCGCAGCACGGGGTGCGCCCACAGGTGCCGGACGCCCTCGGCGGACCGCCGCCGAGGGCTGCCGAGGGGCGGCGCGGGCTTGTCCTCCCATACGCGCAGTGCCGCGTACAGGGCTGTGGCCAGCACGAACGTCGCTGCGACCAGGAGGGCGACACTCGCGCCACCGTACGCCGCGCAGAGGCCCGCGCCCGTCGGCGGGCCAGGAGTTTCATGCTCTGCGCAGCGCTCATGCGCAGGCCGTTGAAGTCGCCCGGCAGGGCCGGTCGACCGCCGTCGCCGCCAGCGCCGACTCGCCGCGTCGTGGACGGCGCCCGCCGCCCCGTATACGAACAGCAGCGCGTACAGCAGCCACAGGTCACCCGGGGCGTCGACCCTCAGGAGGGTGAGCAGTAGGTCCACCAGGAGCAGGTTCACCCCGATCAGCAGCGGCTTGCGGCGGACCCGGTCGGCGAGAGGGCCCAGCAGCGGTCCCACCGGGGTCGGCAGCACAGGGCGAGCACGCACAGCGCGGCCCGGCCGTCCGAGCCGGTCAGGTCCTTGACCCCCACGCCGGACGCCAGCCACAGGGCCGACGCGCCGAAGCCGGAGACCACCGGACCGCAGAGGCAGAGCCCGCGGTCGCGGTCGCGCAGGACGCGCACGAGGGCCGGGTCGTCTCGGCCGTCACGCCTCGCCGTCGTGCGGCTGAGGATCCGGGCGGCGGATCGGGCAGGTTCCTCGGACAAGGCCCGGACGAGCGATGACTTTCGTGCCCGGGGCCGGTCTACCTCCCGAGACGACACTCGGAGGAGCACCCATGACCGACATCACCGGGACGACCGGTACGTCCCTCGACCTCGGGCCCCAGACGGAGGTCCTGGCGCGGCTCGTCGCCGGCGTCACCGACGAACAGCTGGCCGACCCGACGCCCTGCCCGAAATACGAGGTGCGCCACCTGCTCGGCCACCTGGCGGGACTGGCCGCCGCCTTCCGTGACGCCGCACGCAAGGACCTCGGCGCCACGACCGACACCAGCCCCGACTCCGCGCTGCCGGACCTCGCGCCCGGCTGGCGCGAGGAGCTGCCCGAGGTCCTCGCCGAACTGGCCGAGGCCTGGCGCGACCCGGCGGCCTGGACGGGCATGACCCGGGCCGGAGGCGTCGACCTGCCCGGCGAGATCGCGGCCCTCGTCGTCACCGACGAACTGGTCGTGCACGGCTGGGACCTGGCCCGCGCCACCGGGCAGCCGTACAGCCCCGACCCGGCCGCGCTCCGGGCCTGCCACGACTTCCTCGCCGCGGCGGTCGACGACCCCGGCCGGGGCGAGATCTTCGGCCCCGTCGTCCCCATCGAGCCCGAGGCCTCCCTGCTGGACCGGGCCGTGGGACTGAGCGGTCGGGACCCGAGGTGGACACGCATGCCGTAGGGCGGCCGGGTGGCCACGTCATGGGGCGGCCGGACGGCCACTGCCTCGTCCCGTGGGACGGTACGAGGTGGGGGACGGGGACGACGAGGGGGGACATCCCTGGAGCCTTCAGCTCCTCCTCGGTGAACCGTGTGCCGCCGTGCCATCTGCCCCTGTGATCGCCGCACCCGGAGTTCCGGCTGCCCGGGTGAACCCGGCGGTGTCGGCGCGGTGGCGCATAGCCTCCACGCCATGTCTCTCACCTTGACCGTCCTCGGGACGGCCTCCCCGCATCCCCGCCCCGACCGCCCCTGCTCCGGTTACCTGCTGCGCGGCGGCGGGGCCGAGGTGTGGGTGGACGCCGGGCCCGGGACCTTCGCGGAGTTGCAGCGGCACACCGACCCGGCACGGCTCACCGCCGTGTGGATCTCGCATCTGCACGCGGATCACTGTGCCGATCTGCTGTCCGCGGTGTACGGCCTCGCGTACGGCGGGCTCACCCCGGCCGCGCCCGTGCCGGTGTACGCCCCGGCCGGGTGCGTTCAGCGTCTCGCCGGGTTCTCGGCACGGCCCGACGCCGGTTTCCTGGACGGCATCCTGGACTTCAGGACCGTGCACGACGGCCATGTGGCCCGGCACGGCGGCCTCACCCTCACCGCACACGCCGTCACCCACGACGTCGAGTCGTACGGGCTGCGGGCCGAAGCCGGCGGGCGGGTCCTCGCCTACTCCGGTGACAGCGGCCCCTGCCCCGCCCTGGCCGAACTCGCCCGCGACGCCGACCTGTTCCTGTGCGAGGCGGACATCGACACGCATCGCGAAGGCGAACAGGTCCATCTCACTCCCGAGGACGCCGGTGCCGTCGCCCGCCGGGCGGGGGTGCGGGAGTTGCTCGTCACGCACGTCGGTCCCACGCTCACCCCCGAGGCCGCGACCGCACGCGCCGCCGTCGCCTTCGGCGGCCCCACCGCCACCGCCCACCCCGGTGCCACCAGGAGTGTGTGAACGGCACCACAGCTTCTGTGTCGAAAGCATTGACGAAACAAACGCGCCCTCCTACCGTCATCGCGTCGTACTTCGTACGTCATATATGAGACGCGATATGCGAGATCCGATACGCGATCCATCGAGACGCGAGATCCGAGAGGCGCGCATGACCTCTGTGCCCACGCCGATCCCCTCCCGCACGCAGTACGTGCTGGAGGGGATCAAACACCGCATCCTCACGGGGCAGTTGACGCCCGGGCAGGCGCTCGTCGAGACCGAGCTCGCCGCGCAGTTCGGGGTGTCCAAGACCCCGGTGCGCGAGGCGCTCAAGACCCTCGCCGGGACCGGGCTGGTCGTGATGAGCCAGTACAAGGGCGTCACCGTGCGCATGGTGGACGCGGACATGGCGCGCGAGGTCTACGACGTCCGGCTGCTGCTGGAGCCCGAGGCGCTGAAGCGGGCCGTGCAGCGCGGGGCCTCCCTGGACGTCGCCCGGGAGGCGCTGACCAGGGCCGACGCCGCCACCGACACCGCCGAACGCTCCCTCGCCAACCGGGAGTTCCACCGCGCCCTGTACCTGCCGTGCGGCAACCCGCTGCTCGGCCGGATGCTCGACGAGGTGCGCGACCAGGCCGCCCTCGTCTCCGCCGTCGCCTGGGCCGCCTCGCCCTCCTGGGAGCGGGAGGCCGGTGAGCACCGGGAGATCCTGCGGCTCGCCCTCGACGGCGACGCCGACGGCGCGGCGCGTGCCCTGCACGCCCACATCGCGTCCTTCGTGCAACGCGCTTTCCCCGAGGCAGGACTGCAACAGGAAGGTCAGGAATGAGCGGCGTCGCGTTCGAGGCCCAGCGGGCGGCCCTGGCCGATGTGGTGGCGATCCCGGTGACCCCGTTCGCCGAGGACGGATCCGTCGCGCGGGACACCCACCGGGCTCTGCTGCGCCGTCTGCTCGACGGCGGCATCAGCACCCTCACCCCTAACGGCAACACGGGCGAGTTCTACGCCCTGACCCCCGAAGAGCGCCGGCTCGTCACGGAGCTGACGATCGACGAGGCCGGGGAACGGGCCGTCGTCCTGGTCGGTGTCGGGCACGACATCCCCACCGCCATCGCCTCCGCCCGGCACGCACGGGAGCTCGGCGCGCAGATGGTGATGGTCCACCAGCCCGTCCACCCGTACGTCTCCCAGGCCGGCTGGGTCGACTACCACCGGGCCATCGCCGGGGCCGTGCCCGAGCTGGGTGTCGTGCCGTACGTCCGCAACGCGCAGCTCACCGGTGCCCGGCTCGCCGAACTCGCCGACGCCTGCCCGAACGTCATCGGCGTGAAGTACGCCGTCCCCGACGCGGCCAGGTTCGCCGCGTTCGCCCGGGACGCGGGTCTCGAGCGGTTCGTGTGGGTGGCGGGGCTCGCCGAACCGTACGCACCCTCCTACTTCTCCGCCGGGGCCACCGGTTTCACCTCGGGGCTGGTGAACGTCGCCCCGGCCGTCTCCCTGAACATGATCGAGGCGCTGCGCTCGGGCGACTACCCGGCCGCGATGAAGGTCTGGGAGCAGATCCGCCGCTTCGAGGAGCTGCGCGCCGCCAACGGCTCCGCCGACAACGTCACCGTCGTCAAAGAGGCCCTCGCCTCCCTCGGCCTGTGCCGCCGCGAGGTCCGCCCGCCGAGCAAGCCGCTGCCGGAGAGCGAACGCGCCGAGGTCGCCGCCATCGCCGCAGGGTGGTCGATATGACAGGCCGCAAGCGCCCCGAGGAGCTGCGCAGCCACCAGTGGTACGGCACCGAAGGGCTGCGCACCTTCAGCCACCGCGCCCGCACCCGCCAGCTGGGCTATCTGCCCGAGGAGCACCTGGGCAAGCCCGTCATCGCGATCCTCAACACCTGGTCCGACATCAACCCCTGCCACGTCCATCTGCGCGAGCGGGCCCAGGCCGTGAAGCGAGGGGTGTGGCAGGCCGGTGGTTTCCCGCTGGAGTTCCCGGTCTCCACGCTCAGCGAGACCTTCCAGAAGCCGACCCCGATGCTCTACCGCAACATGCTCGCCATGGAGACGGAGGAGCTGCTGCGGTCGTACCCGGTCGACGGGGCCGTGCTGATGGGCGGCTGCGACAAGTCGACGCCCGCCCTGCTCATGGGGGCGGCCAGCGCCGATCTGCCGGCGGTCTTCGTGCCGGCCGGGCCGATGCTGCCGGGCCACTGGCGGGGCGAGGTCCTCGGCTCCGGTACCGACATGTGGAAGTACTGGGACGACAAGCGGGCCGGCGTCATCGGCGACTGCGAGATGCAGGAGCTGGAGAGCGGCCTCGCCCGCTCGCCCGGCCACTGCATGACGATGGGCACGGCCTCCACGCTGACCGCCGCGGCCGAGGCCCTCGGCGTCACGGTGCCGGGCGCCTCCAGCATCCCGGCCGTCGACTCCGGGCACGACCGGATGGCCGCCAGGGCGGGCATGACGATCGTCGAACTGGTCCACAAGGACCGGAAACTGAGCGACATCCTCACCGCCGAGGCCTTCGAGGACGCCGTGACGACCGTGCTCGGACTCGGCGGCTCCACCAACGCCGTGATCCACCTGATCGCCATGGCGGGCCGCGTGGGTGTCCGGCTCACCCTCGACGACTTCGACCGCGTCGCCCGCACGGTCCCGGTGCTGGCCAACGTACGGCCCGGCGGACAGACGTATCTGATGGAGGACTTCCACTTCGCCGGCGGTCTGCCCGGGTTCCTCTCCCGGATCCCGGACCTGCTCCACCTGGACCGGCCCACCGTCTCGCACGACACCCTGCGCGAGCAGATCGCCGGCGCCCGGGTCCACCACGACGACGTCATCCGGACCCGGGACAACCCGGTCGCGCCGGAGGGCGGGGTGGCCGTGCTGCGCGGCAACCTCTGCCCGGACGGCGCGGTCATCAAGCACATCGCCGCCGAACCGCACCTGCTCAAGCACACCGGGCCCGCCGTCGTCTTCGACGACTACCGGACCATGCAGCGCACCATCAACGAGCCGGCGCTCGGCATCACCGCGGACCACGTCCTCGTGCTGCGCAACGCCGGCCCCAAGGGCGGACCCGGCATGCCCGAGTACGGGATGCTGCCGCTGCCCGACCACCTGCTCAAGCAGGGCGTGCGGGACATGGTCCGGATCTCCGACGCGCGGATGAGCGGCACGAGTTACGGCGCGTGCGTGCTGCACGTCGCGCCCGAGTCGTACGTCGGCGGACCGCTCGCCCTGGTACGGACCGGCGACAGCATCACCCTCGACGTCGAGGCGCGCGTCCTCCATCTCCACGTCGACGACGAGGAACTTCAGCGGCGCAGGGCGCGGTGGACCCCACCGCCCACCCGCTACGAGCGCGGCTACGGCGCGCTCTACAACGAGCAGATCACGCAGGCCGACACCGGCTGCGACTTCGAGTTCCTGGCCCGCCCGGGCACCGTGCGGGACCCCTACGCGGGCTGAACCGCACGACCCACGCGCCACCCCGCACCACCTTTGCTCCTCAGCACGACCCGGCACGACCCTGCCCGTGAAGAAAGCGCTTCCCACGCACGCATCGACGCACGACGTACCACGACGTACTGAGAACGGAGAACAGTCATGGCCCAAGCCGCAGCCGTGGCGAAACCGCCCGCGCCACCCCGGCGGCGCCGGGCCTCCGCCACGCCGCGCAGGCTCCCGTACCTGCTCATCGCGCCGGCCGCCCTGCTGATGCTGGGGTTCATCGCCTACCCGGTCATCAGCGTCTTCTACTACAGCCTGCAGAACTACAACCCGACCAAGCCGTGGCGGAACGGCTACGCGGGCTTCGACAACTTCGTCCACGCCTTCACCGAGGACCCCGTCTTCTGGGACACGCTGGTCTTCAGCGCCCAGTGGGTCGTCGTCGAGGTCGGTCTCCAGCTGCTGTTCGGCCTCGCGCTCGCCCTGATCGTCAACCAGACCTTCGTGGGCCGGGGCCTGGGGCGGGCCCTGGTCTTCTCCCCGTGGGCCGTCTCCGGCGTGCTGACCTCCGCGATCTGGGTGCTGCTCTACAACTCCCAGACGGGCATCACCCGATACCTCGCCGACATGGGCATCGGCTCCTACGGCACCAGCTGGCTGTCGGACACCTCGACCGTGTTCCCGGCGGCGATCGTCGCCGATCTGTGGCGCGGCGTGCCCTTCTTCGCGATCCTCATCCTCGCCGACCTCCAGTCCGTCTCGAAGGACCTCTACGAGGCCGCCGAGGTCGACGGCGCGAGCCGGCTGAAGCAGTTCTGGCACATCACCCTGCCGCACCTGAAGGACGCCATCATCCTGTCCACGCTGCTGCGCGCGGTGTGGGAGTTCAACAACGTCGACCTGCTCTACACCCTGACCGGCGGCGGTCCCGCGGGCGAGACGACCACGCTGCCGCTGTACATCGCCAACACATCCGTCGACGCCCACAACTTCGGCTACGCGTCGGCCCTGACCACGGTGGCGTTCGTGATCCTGCTCTTCTGCTCGATGGTCTACCTGCGGCTGAGCAAGTTCGGAGGCGAGGGCAAGTGAGCGTCAAGGAAGCCACCAAGCAGGCGCCCGCCCCCGTGCCCGCCACCCCCGAACCGCCGCGCCCCGCCAAGGGGCACCGTGCCTGGGACGAGGCGCCCCGCTGGCAGATCTACCTGCCCCTGGGCATCTACCTGCTCTTCACGCTCGTCCCCTTCTACTGGATCCTGCTCTTCTCGCTGCGCCCGGCCGGTTCGACCTCGCTCGTGCCCTGGCCGATGACCTTCGACCACTTCGAGAAGGTCTGGACGGAGCGCAGCTTCGGCACCTACTTCACCAACAGCGTGCTCGTCGGCGTCGCCACCCTGATCATGACGACGCTCGTCGCGCTGGCCGGCGGCTACGCGCTCGCCCGGTTCGACTTCAAGGTCAAGCGGGCGTTCATGCTGGGTCTGCTGTGCTCCCAGTTCGTGCCGGGCGCGCTGCTGCTGGTGCCGCTGTTCGAGATCTTCGCCGAGCTCCAGATGATCAACTCGCTCGGCAGTGTCATCCTCGCCGAGACGGTCTTCCAGCTGCCGCTGTCGATGATCCTGATCAGCAACTTCATCAAGAACGTGCCGTACTCCCTGGAGGAGGCGGCCTGGGTCGACGGCTGCAACCGGATGACGGCTTTCCGGATCGTGGTGCTGCCGCTGCTGCGGCCCGGTCTGATCGCCGTCGGCTCGTTCGCGTTCGTCCACTCCTGGAACCACTTCCTGTTCGCCCTGATGTTCCTGAACAACCAGGACAAGCAGACGATCCCCGTCGGCCTCAACAGCCTGATGAGCGCCGACAGCGTCGACCTGGGCGCGCTCGCCGCGGGCGGCATCATCGCGGCCGTCCCGGTGGTGATCGTGTTCGCCTTCATCCAGAAGTGGCTGATCACCGGGTTCAGCGCGGGGGCGGTGAAGGGATGAGGGGCCGACACCTGGCCGTCACCGCCGGCCCGTTGGGGGTGCTCTGCGTGCCCGCGCACGCTGAGGCCCGGGACATAAGCCGCGACACCCTCCCCGCGAACGACGGCTGGGCCGCCGAGGGAGCGGGCACCCCCGGCGGCGCCGCCGCCGACGCCGACCACGTGTACACGGTGACCGACCCCGCCGGGCTCGTCCGCGCCCTCGACGGCGGCAGCGACACCCCGAAGATCATCAAGATCGCCGGGACGATCGACGCCAACACCGACGACCACGGCGACCGGCTGGACTGCGCCGACTACGCCACCGACGGCTACCGCCTGAAGAAGTACCTCGCCGCCTACGACCCCCGCACCTGGGGCTCCGCCAAGCCCAGCGGCCCCCAGGCGGAGGCCCGCCAGGCCTCCGCCGCACGGCAGGCCGAGCGGATCGTCCTGCCCGTCGGCTCGAACACCACCCTCGTCGGCCTCGGCGACTCGGCCGTCCTCAAGGGCGCGAGCCTCCGGGTCAAGAACGCGGACAACCGCTACTCCCTCGGCGTCTCCACCGAGTCGAGGATCTACGCGGAGAACAACGCCTTCCACGCACCCGGCCACGTGGAGGTCGCCGACCTGGTCAAGAGCTGGAACGGCACCGCCCTGCACCAGAACGGCACGCTCTTCGACGGCTTCCCGGTCGACCTGCTCGCGATCCACAACGCCTACAACTCGGGCAGCGAGCGCGATCTGACGGCCGACGTCGGCTGGACGCCGACCCTGCACGGCCGGATCGACGGTGCCCAGATGGCCGACCGGGCCGTGGCACGTGGTGCCGGCGCGGGGAGGATCCCATGATCGATCCCATGAGCGATCGCCTGAGCACACCCCTGCCCGTCGTCCTCGCCGGAGCCCGCGGTCACGGCCGCTGGCACATCGAGAACATCCGCCGCCTCCAGCGCAAGGGCATCGTCCGGCTCGCCGGAGTGTGCGAGCTGACTGCGCTGACCGAGGAGGAGCTCGGCGACCTGGGCAGCCCCGAGCAGTCCGCCGACTTCGGTGCCCTGCTGGACGCCACCGGCGCCCGGCTCGCGGTGATCTGCACACCGATCCCCACCCACACCGACCTCGCGCTCACGGCGGCCGGGCGGGGCGTGCACCTCCTCCTGGAGAAACCGCCCGCCCCTTCCTACGCCGAGTTCCGCCGCATGGCCGACGGGGTCGCCGCGGCCGGTGTCGTCTGCCAGATCGGCTTCCAGTCCCTGGGCTCGCACGCCCTGCCCGCCGTCCGCGAGCTGGTGGCGGAGGGTGCGATCGGGCAGCTGGCCGGGCTCGGCGGGGCCGGTGCCTGGGTGCGCGACGAGGATTACTTCCGGCGGGCGCCCTGGGCGGGCAAGCGGCGGCTGAACGGCGTCGACGTGATCGACGGGGCGCTGACCAACCCCCTCGCCCACGCCGTCGCCACCGCCCTCGCCCTGGGGGGCACGACCCGCGCCGAGGACGTCACCGGCATCGAGACCGAGCTGCTGCGGGCCAACGCCATCGAGTCCGACGACACCTCCTGCGTCCGCGTCACCACGGCACAGGGCCACCCGGTCACCGTCGCCGCGACCCTGTGTGCCGAGCAGGCGGACGAGCCGTACGTGCTGGTGCACGGCAGCAGCGGCCGGATCACCTTCTGGTACAAGCAGGACCGCGTGCTGCTCCAGCGCGCGGGACACGGCCCGGAGGAGTCCGAGCACGGCCGCACCGATCTGCTGGAGAACCTCGTCGACCACCTCACCACCGGCGCGGACCTGCTGGTCCCGCCGGACGAGACCGGCGCCTTCATGAAGGTCGTGGAGGCCATCCGCACGGCCCCCGACCCGGTGCCGCTGCCGGACACCGTCTGGCACCGCGTCCCCGGCGAGAGGCGCCGTGTCGTGCCGGGCATCGACGGACTCGTCGCGGCCGCCGCCGACACCCTCTCCCTCTACTCCGAGCTCGGCGCCCCCTGGGCGCACCTGTCGAACGAGGTGAGCACCCGATGACCAGCAACGACACCGCGGTCCTGCGCGTCGCGGGCCGGCCGGTCGGGCGGTACGTCACCCGGCCCGAGCTGCCGGCCCGGCTCTCCCCGCGACCGTATCTGCACCCCGTCACCACCCTGGCCGGCACGGCCGTGACCGAAGTCGGCCCGGCCGACCACGCACACCACCTCGGCGTCGGTGTCGCCGTTCCCGACGTCGAGGGGTTCAACTTCTGGGGCGGACGCACCTACGTCCGCGACCAGGGCCCGACCGAGCTCGACAACCACGGCGCGCAGCGGCACATCGCGTTCCAGCTGCGCGACCCGGACGGCTTCGTGGAGGAGCTGCGCTGGGTGGCCGCCGGCGGCGAGCTGTTGCGCGAGCGCCGTACGGTCGCGGCCACCGAACTCACCGAACGGGCCTGGGCGCTGGACCTCACCTTCTCCCTCACCAACGTCACCGGGGGCCCGCTGTCCGTCGGCAGCCCCGCGACCAATGGGCGCCCGGGCGCGGCCTACGGCGGGTTCTTCTGGCGGGCCCGCAAGGAGTCCTCGGCGCCGGAGGTTTTCACGGCCGGGACCGAGGGCGAGGAGAACGTCCACGGCCGCCCCGCCGACTGGCTGGCCCTGCGGGGCGGCACCTGGACGCTGGTCTTCGCCGGCGCCACCGAACGCACCGACCCGTGGTTCGTGCGCACCGAGGAGTACCCGGGCGTCGGCTCCTCCCTGGCCTGCGACGAGCGGGTGCCGATCCCGCCGGGCGGGACCGTGGTGCGCCGGGTGGTCACCGTCGTCGCCGACGGCCGTCTCGACCGGGACACGGCAGCGGCCCTCGTCCGCAAGGCGGTGAGCCCGTGACCTCCGAGACCTACCGCAACCCGATCCTGGACGCCGACTGGTCCGACCCGGACGTCGTGCGCGTCGGCGACGACTTCTACCTGACCGCCTCCAGCTTCGGCCGCGCCCCCGGTCTGCCGCTGCTGCACTCCCGGGACCTCGTCAACTGGACCCTGGTCGGCCACGCGCTCGAACGACTGGAACCGGCCGCCGCGTTCGAGAAGCCCCGGCACGACTGCGGGGTCTGGGCCCCCTCCCTCAGGTATCACGACGAACGCTTCTGGATCTTCTGGGGCGACCCCGACCACGGCATCTTCCAGGTCAACGCCCCACGGATCAGGGGCCCCTGGACCCGCCCGCACCTGGTGAAGGCCGGCCGGGGTTTGATCGACCCCTGCCCCCTCTGGGACGAGGAGACCGGAGAGGCCTACCTGGTCCACGCCTGGGCCAAGTCACGCTCCGGCGTCAAGAACCGCCTCACCGGGCACAGGATGCGTCCCGACGGCACCGAACTCCTCGACGAGGGCAAGGTGATCGTCGACGGGGACCGCATACCCGGCTGGTTCACCCTCGAAGGGCCCAAGCTCTACCGGCACGACGGCTGGTTCTGGATTTTCGCCCCCGCCGGTGGTGTGGAGACCGGCTGGCAGGGCGCCTTCCGCTCGCGCGGCTTCTTCGGGCCGTACGAGGAGAGGATCGTCCTGGAGCAGAAGGACACCGGCGTCAACGGCCCCCACCAGGGCGGCTGGGTGCGCACCCCGTCCGGTGAGGACTGGTTCCTGCACTTCCAGCAGCGCGGCGCCTACGGCCGGGTCGTGCACCTCCAGCCGATGCGCTGGGGCCCGGACCACTGGCCGGTACTCGGGGACGACGGCGCCCCCGTCGCCGAACACCGCCGCCCGGCCCTGCCACCGCAGCCGCCCGCAGCGCCCGCCACGGACGACGACTTCCCCGGCGGACGGTACGGCCGCCAGTGGCAGTGGACGGCCAACCCGGGCGAGGGCTGGGCCACCCAGCACTCCGGTGACGGCCTGCGGCTCACCTGCGTGCGCTCGGTCGACACGCACGACCTGCGTGCACTCCCGAACCTCCTCACCCAGAGGCTGCCCGGCGTCCCGTCCGCCGTTGAGGTGGAGCTGCGCCTGCACAGTGAGGAGCCGGGGGCGCGGGCCGGGCTCGCCGTCCTGGGGGACGCGTTCAGCTGGATCGGTCTCCAGCGCGGGGCCGACGGCACGGTCCACCTCGTGCACCGGTTCGCGGAGGGGGCCGCCGAGCGGGAGCGCGACGCGGCCCATCCGCGCCTCGCGCCCGGGGGACGCGTCAGGCTCCGCGTCGAGATCGGCGCCGGGGCCCGCTGCCGCTTCTCCTACGACCTCGGCGACGGTCCGTGCCCGTCGGGTCCCGTCTTCGCCGCCACCCCCTGGCGCTGGGTCGGCGCCCTGCTCGGCCTCTTCGCCCTCGCGCCCGTCGGGCCGGGACACGCGGGCGCCGCCACGTTCACGCACTTCCGGATCACCGACCTGTAACCCACCGCATCCGCACGCCCACCACGCCTGTTGGGAGCCGCAATGACGCACCTCCATAGCAAGCGCTTGCCCAGACCCGGTGTCGCCCTGGCCGCCGTCGCGGGCCTGGTCGCCGCCCTGGGACTGGGCGCGACCGGGGAGGCGAGGGCCGCCGAACCCGCCCCCGCCGAGATGTCCGCACCGGCGGCCGCCCGCTGGACCGACCAGGCCCACGGCTTCGCCTCGCTGGCCGGAGGCACCACGGGAGGTGCCGGCGGCAAGGTCGTCACGGTCACCGACCAGGCCTCGCTGGCGAAGTACGCGGCCGCCGAGGAGCCCTACGTCATCCGGGTGGCGGGGACGGTCGCCGTCCAGCCCTTCGGCTCGGACATCGTCGTCACCTCGAACAAGACGATCATCGGCGTCGGCGACACCGGTGAGATCGTCCACGGCGAACTGCACCTCGATCCCGGCACCCACAACGTCATCATCCGCAATCTGACGATCCGCGACTCCTACGTCGAGGGCGACTGGGACGGCAAGACCACCGACTTCGACGCCATCCAGATGGACGCCGTCCACCACGTCTGGATCGACCACAACCGCTTCACCCGCATGGGCGACGGGCTGCTCGACATCCGCAAGGACAGCCAGTACGTGACCGTCTCCTACAACCAGTTCAGCAACCACAACAAGGCGTTCGGGATCGGCTGGACGACCGACGTCCAGACGCAGATCACCATCGACCACAACTGGTTCACGGGCACGAAGCAGCGCAATCCCTCGGCGGACAACTGCGCCTACGCGCACCTCTACAACAACTACATCTCCGCACAGGTGGCCGATGGGGACCCCGTGTGGACGTACGGGAACTGGTCCCGGGGCCGCAGCAAGATGGTCATCGAGAACGGTTACTACGACAGGGTGCAGCATCCCTACCAGGCCGACTCCACCGCCGAGTTGGTGGAGCGGGGGTCGATCCTGAGGAAGACGAGCGGGCGGACCGACGAGTGGGGTGCCGCCTTCGACCCGCGGGACTTCTACGACTACCGGCTCGATCGGGCCGCCGCCGTCCCCGCCCTGGTGAAGAGATTCTCCGGTCCGCAGCGCCGGATCGGTGTGACCCTCGACGTCCCGGGCGCCTACCCGACCGTGCAGGCCGCCGTGGACGCCGTGCCCGAGGGCAACGACGTGCCGGTGACGATCGCGATCGCGCCGGGCACCTACCGGGAGAAGGTGTTCATCCCGGCGACCAAGCCGAGGATCCTGCTCCGGGGGACCGGACACGACCGCTCCGACACCGTCATCGTCCACGACACGCCCGCCGAGTACGGCGGTTCCACGGGCAGCGCCACCGTGCGCATCGCAGCGAACGACGTCACCGCGCGCAACCTCACCTTCAGCAACGACTTCGACGAGGCCGCGGTCGAGCTGAAGGGCGAACAGGCCCTGGCCATGAAGACGACCGGCGACCGGATCGTCTTCGAGAACACCGCCTTCCTGGGGAACCAGGACACCCTGATGACCGACAGCCCCAAGCTGAACGTGATCAGCCGGGTGTACGTCCGCGACTCGTACATCGAGGGCGACGTCGACTTCGTCTACGGGCGGGCGACGACCGTGATCGAGCGATCCGTGATCAAGGCGCTCACCCGGGGGTCCACGACCAACAACGGCTACATCACGGCCGCTTCGACGTGGAAGGACAACCCGTACGGGTTCCTGATCACCCGCTCGAGGATCGTGAGCGACGCGCCGGCCGGGAGCTTCCACCTCGGCCGGCCCTGGCACCCGGGCGGCGAGCCGAACGCGGTGGCCCAGGTGCTGATCCGCGACACCTGGCTGCCCGCCGCGATCAAGTCCTCGCCGTGGACCGACATGAGCGGGTTCTCGTGGAAGGACGCGCGCTTCACGGAGTACCGGAACTACGGACCGGGAGCCGCTGTCACCCAGGACCGGCCGCAGATGAGCGACGAGGACGCGCGGACGCACACCGTCACCGCCTACCTCGAGGGCAGCGACAACTGGGCGCCCCACACCCGCCACTGACCCCCACGACGTCACATCTCCGTTTTGATCCAGAAGAGAGAGCCGACCAATGAAGAGCAGCATCCGCACAAGCAGGCGCGTGGCCACGGCCGTCGCCCTGGGCTCCGTTCTCGCCCTGACCGCGACCGCCTGCGGTGACGACGGCAGCGGCGCCGGTGGCGACAAGGGGGCAGAGGGCAGCGGCAAGGGCAAGATCGTCTTCTGGGACAACAACGGTGGTGTCCGCACGGACATCTGGAAGCAGATCATCGCCGACTTCGAGAAGGCGAACCCGTCCATCAAGGTCGAGTACGTCGGTATCGCCGCCACCGAGTACCAGTCCAAGGTCGACACCGCCATCCAGGGCGGCGGCCTGCCGGACGTCGGCGGTGTCGGCGCGGCGATGGCCGCCGGGTTCGCCGCCCAGAACGCGCTGGATCCCCTGGACGGCCGACTCGGCAAGTCCCCGCTCAAGGGCAAGCTCAACGAGGGCATGGTCCAGTCGCTGAAGTCCGCCGGTGGCGGGGAGGCGCTGTACTCGATCCCGACCTCGGCGAACAACGGCACCCTCTACTACCGCACCGACCTGTTCCGGAAGGCGGGCCTGGACGCGCCCACCACCTGGGAGAAGTTCTACGAGGCCGCCGAGAAGCTCACCGACGCCAAGAAGAACGAGTTCGGCTACACCATCCGCGGCGGCGCGGGCTCCATCGCACAGGCGCTGGACGCGATGTACGGGCAGTCCGGCATCACGTCCTTCTGGGACGCCGGCGGCAAGAAGACCACGGTCAACGACCCGAAGAACGTCGAGGCGCTGCAGAAGTACGCCGGCCTGTACAAGAAGTACACGCCGGCCGCCGACCTCAACAACGACTTCACCAAGATGGTCGCGCAGTGGGACTCCGGCACGATCGGGATGCTCAACCACAACCTGGGCTCCTACCAGGACCATGTGAAGGCGCTCGGCCCGGACAAGTTCCGCGGTATCCCGCAGCCCACCGGCCCCGGCGGCAAGCGCGTCCAGGTCTCCAACCCGGTCGACGGTCTCGGCCTGTTCAAGAGCTCCAAGAACAAGGAGGCCGCCTGGAAGTTCATCGAGTTCGCCGCCTCGCACGAGTCCAACTCCAAGTGGAACGAGTCGGCCGGCGCCATCCCGTCCCACACGGACGCGGCCAAGGACGCCTGGATCTCCGAGGCCGAGCCGACCAAGCTCGCCGCCGGGGCTCTCAATGACGGCTCCACCACCATCGTCCAGCTGCCGTACTACCTGCCGGACTGGAACAGCATCTCCAAGGCCGACAACGAGCCCGCCTTCCAGAAGGTCCTGCTCGGTGACATGAGCGCCAAGGAGTTCCTGGACAAGATGGCCGATCAGCTGAACGAGGCCCAGGCGGAGTGGGACCAGCAGAAGGGCTGACGCTGCCGTGTCCCGCCCTGGGACGGCCTGCGGTATGCAGGCCCCGTGTCCCGCCCTGGGACGGCCTGCGGTGTGCAGGCCCCGTGTCCCGCCCTGGGACGGCCTGCGGTGTGCAGGCCCCGCGGGCCGTCCCGGGCCGGCCGCGCACACGCGGCGGAGCCGTGTACGCAGGCACCACACCCCCGCGCCCCTGAGGGCCCGCTGAACGAAAGGTCTGTCGTGTCCTTGAGTCGTAGACAAGTCACCGCGGCCGCTGCCGCCGCCGTTCCTCTCACCTTCGCCGCGGCCGGTAGCGCGCAGGCCGCCGGCCGCCGCACCCGGACCCTCTACATCGCCGGTGACTCCACCGCCGCCCGCAAGTACGCCGACGCGGCACCCGAAACCGGGTGGGGAATGGCGCTTCCCTTCTTCCTCCACAAGGATCGGCCGGTCGCCAATCACGCGGTCAACGGACGTAGTTCCAAGAGCTTCGTCGATGAAGGACGGCTCGGCGTCATCCTCCGGCAGATCAAGCCGGGCGACTTCCTGCTCATCCAGTTCGGTCACAACGACGAGAAGGGGAGCGATCCCGCCCGGTACACAGAGCCCTGGACGACTTACCAGGACCATCTGCGGATGTACATCGACGGAGCCCGGGAGCGTGGCGCGCGGCCCGTGCTCGCCACGTCCGTCGAGCGGCGCAAGTTCGACGCGACCGGCAAGGCCGTGCCGACGCACGGCGACTACCCGGCGGCGATGCGGGCGCTGGCCGAGGAGGAACAGGTGACACTGCTCGACATCCAGGCGCTGTCGATCGCGCTGTGGCAGCGGCTGGGCGTCGAGGAGACGAAGAAGTACTTCAACTGGACCGCGACCGAGCAGGACAACACGCACTTCAATCCGCCCGGCGCGATCGCCGTGGCGCGGCTCGTCGCGCGGGAGTTGCTGCGTACGCGGGTGCTCGCGCCGAGCGAGGTGCGCCGGCTGGACGAGACGATCCCCGAGTCCTGGATCACCTGGCCGAAGGCCACCGCGTAACACCCCGTCCCCGGAAAAGGAGAACCGCGCCATGCAGGCACGCATATGGCATGGGCATGCCATAATCAAGAGAGTTGCCGCGCTCGCCGGCTGCACCGCGCTGGTGCTGTCCCTCACCGGCACCGCCGCCGCTCAGGCCGACTCCCGCGATCCCGCCCGGCAGACGCTCGGGGCGAAGGATGGATGGGGGTCCCACGGCACCGGGACCACCGGCGGTGCCGCCGCCGACGCCGAGCACGTGTACACCGTGACCACCTGGGCCCAGTTCAAGGCCGCCCTCGCCGCGGGGGGCGGCGCACCGAAGATCATCAAGGTGAAGGGGACCATCGACGCGGTCTCCGAGGGCTGCGACGCCTTCGCCGCGCCCGGGTACGACTTCGACGCCTACCTGGAGAAGTACGCGCCCGAGACGTGGGGACTGGACCAGGACCTGAGCGGCGAGCCCGCCGACAGCCCGGAGGGGCTGCGCCGCGCCTCCGCCGACCATCAGGACCAGGCCATCAAGGCCAACGTGCCCGCCAACACCACCATCATCGGGGTCGGGAAGAACGCGGGCTTCAAGGGCGCCAGCCTCCAGATCAAGGGCGTCGACAACGTCATCGTCCGCAACCTCACCCTCGAGAGCCCCCTCGACTGCTTCCCGCAGTGGGACCCGACCGACACCTCCACGGGCGCCTGGAACTCCGAGTACGACACCGCCGTCGTCTACGGCTCCACCCACGTCTGGATGGACCACAACACCTTCACCGACGGCAGCCACCCCGACAGCAAGGCCCCGACGTACTTCGGCACCCTGTACCAACAGCACGACGGCGAGCTGGACATCGTCCGGGGATCCAACTACGTCACCGCCTCGTGGAATGTGTTCGCCGACCACGACAAGACGCTCATGATCGGCAACAGCGACAGCGAGTCGACGGCCGTGGGCGACCGGGGCAAGCTCAAGGTGACGCTGCACCACAACCTGTTCCGCAACCTGGTCGAGCGCGCGCCGCGCGTCCGCTTCGGGCAGGTCGACTCGTACAACAACCACTACGTGGCCGGCCAGGACTACGTCTACAGCTTCGGCATCGGCAAGGAGTCCCAGCTCGTCGCCGAGCACAACGCCTTCACGCTGCCGAGCACGGTCAGCCCGGCGAAGATCCTGAAGAAGTGGACGGATTCGCCGGTCACCGCCACGAACAACCACGTCAACGGCAAGCTGACCGACCTGATCGCCGTGCACAACGCGGAGATCCCCGGCGAGATCCTCCGGTCGGGCGCCGGCTGGACGCCGGCCCTGCGGACCAAGGTCGACCCGCCGAAGGCCGTCCCCGGCATCGTCGACCACCGCGCGGGCGCCGGCCGCATCTGCTGACGCCCCCGAGAAACCGGCCGGGCCGGGCGCACGCCACGAGGTGCGCCCGGCCCGGCCACCCCGGGACCACCACCCGCACGAGCCGCACCGCGAAGGGGCAGCCGCATGTCCTCGCACGCCTTCCCCGCCGTGCTGCTCCTGCACGATCACGGCGCCGGGTTCGACATCGGGAAGGAGAAACTCGTCCGGCCCTGGTACGACGGCACGCGGCTCGCGTCCGCCCGCGCGTGGGCGGTACCTACTTCAGCGGGCGGTTCGTCGGTGACGAACTGGCCCGGCGCTGTCATGTGGTGCTGTGTCTGGACCCGCTCGGCTGGGGCGACCGCGGGCCCTTCGCCTACGAGCAGCAGCAGGCCTTGGCGTCCAACCTCTACCACCTCGGCTCCTCGCTCGCCGGGGCTGATGGCCCGGGAGGACGAGCGGGCCGCCGCCTTCCCGGCCGGGCTCGACCGGGTGGACGCCGGGCGGGTCGCGGCCGTCGGCTTCTCCGTGGGCGCCTACCGGGTCTGGCAGACCGCCGCCCTCAGCGACCACGTCGCGGCCGCGGCGAGCGTCTGCTGGATGACCGGCCTGAAGGAGATGTTGGTGCCCGGCAACAACACGCTGCGCGGGCAGTCGGCGTACTACATGCTCCACCCCGGCCTCGCCCGGCACCTCGACATCCCCGACGTGGCGAGCATCGCCGCACCCCGGCCGATGCCGTTCTTCCACGGAGGCCTCGACCCGCTGTTCCCGGCCGGGGGGGCGTGCGGGTCGCGTACGACAAGCTGCGTGCCGTCTGGCGCTCGCTCCACGCCGAGGAGCGGCTACGGATGAAGACGTGGCCGGAGCTCGGCCACGTCTTCACCCACGCGATGCAGGACGAGGTCGTCAGCCGGTTCGACGACGTCCTGTGGGAGTCACCGTCGTACCGGCTTGATCCCCTCCAGGGTCGGCACCACCGGCTTGATGCCGCCGTCGGCCGCGAACTCCATGCGGTCGATGGTCGTCTCCCGGTGCATGCCGTCGCCGCCCGGCCTGCCGGGACCGTTGAGGGCGAAGCGGTGGTAGACGGCGTACCAGTCGTCGGTGCCCGGGGCGTTCACCACCGAGTGGTGGCCGGTGCCGAGGATGCCGTACTCGGGCCGCTTCTCGAGGATCGTCCCGCGCTTGGTCCACGGGCCGAGCGGGGACGGCCCCGTCGCGTACGCCACGTGGTAGTTCTCGCTGCGGGTGTCGTCCTCCGACCACATGAAGTAGTACGTGCCCTTCCGCTTGATCACGAAGGAGCCCTCGCGGAAGTTGTCGGGGGTGATGTCCTGCACCTTCGACGCGTCGTACGACACCATGTCGTCGTTCAGCGGTACCACGTACCCACGGCCGTTGCCCCAGTACAGGTAGGCCTGGCCGTCGTCGTCGGTGAAGACCGCCGGGTCGATCATCTGGCCCTTCAGCGACCCGCCCTTGGCGACCAGCGGCTTGCCGAGCGCGTCCTTGAAGGGGCCGGCGGGGGAATCCGCCACCGCCACACCGATCTGCTGCTCGGCGCAGTAGTAGAAGTAGTACTTACCGTTCCGCTCGGCGATGGCGGGGGCCCAGGCGTTCTTGTCGGCCCAGCTCACGTCCGGCCCGAGGTCGAGGATGACGCCGTGGTCCTTCCAGTGGACCAGATCCTTCGACGAGTACGCCTTGAACTTGGTGCCGCTCCAGCCCTGGAAGCCGTCCGTCGTCGGGTAGATCCAGTACCGGCCGTTCAGGTACTGCACGTCGGGGTCGGCGTTCAGGCCGGGCAGGATCGGGCTGCGGGTGCGGACCGCCTCGACCGTCCACGTGCGCCTGGTGCCGTCGGCGGCGGTGACCGTGTACTTCTGCGGCTTGCGGAAGTCGCGGCGGGTCCCGGACTTCGGGCTGAGCTTCGCGCCCTCACCGACCCACAGCTTCGGGGCGAGGCCCCGCGGATCGGCGTCCGGCTCCATGGGCAGGACGACCTTCGAGGCGCTGTCCGTGACGATCGAGTAGCCCTTCTGGTGCTTCGCCGTCGCGTCCACGACCGAGGTGGGCGTGGCCGGGTAGGCAGCCAGCAGGCGGTCGTACTCCTTCTGCGTCACCGGCAGGACCGTGCCGTGCCGGGGGCTCACCGGGAGCTGGTAGTTCTCCGAGGGGGTCCACTTGCCGGAGGCGAGGTCGGTGGTCTCGAAGGGGATGTAGCCGCGGCCGCCGTACTCGTCGATGAACAGGTACCACTTCTTCTCGGTGTTCGACTTGAACACCGTCGGGCCCTCGCCGCGGTCCATCGCTGCCTTGCCGATGCAGTCGGCCACGAAGTCGTACCTCGTCGAGGTCAGGGAGGTGGACTTCTCACCGGTGACGAACTTCGAGCAGGGGCTGGAGGAGCTCGGGTCCCGCTCGTCCTTGGTGTAGCGGTAGTACTCGTCCTTGTACTTCACGACCGTGGAGTCGATCACCGAATACCCCGGGTCGTTCCAGACCTTCGGCTCGCTGAAGGTGCGGAAGTCCTGGGTGGTCGCGTACAGCATCTTGTTGTAGGTGTTGCCCTTGTGGTCCGGGTCGTCGTCGGCGTACAGCTTCGACGCCCAGAAGACGACGTAGGCTCCGAGCTCGTCGTCCCAGTAGGCCTCCGGGGCCCAGGTGTTGCCCGCGCTGTCCGGGGAGACCTTCACCAGGCGCTGGTCGGTCCAGTGGACCAGGTCGGTGGACTCCCACACCATGATCGACTTGCTGCCGTGTCGTTGCACCTGGTCCCAGCTGCCGCTGGAGTTCCGGTACATCCGCAGGTCGGTGGCGATCAGGTAGAACTTGTCGCCCTCGGGGGAGCGGATGACGAACGGGTCGCGCAGGCCCTTCTCGCCGATCGTGGACGTCAGCACCGGCTTGCCGGCGTTCAGTTCACGCCAGTGCAGCGGGTCGTTGCCGCGGCTGAGGGCGTAGCGGATCTGCTCGCCGTCGGCGGTGCCCTCGCCGGTGAAGTAGGCGAAGAGGTAGCCGGCGTACTTGCTGTGCTTCACGGGTGGTGCTCCGGGGTCTGCGGTGCTGGGCGGCGCCGTGAGGAGGGTCAGGAGCAGGCCGGTCAGGGCCAGGAAGGGAAGCAGGAGCGTGCGGGCGATGCGGGAGCGCATGACACTTCCTGTCGGAGTGTGGGGGATTCTGTTGGATAACGGTCCTCGGAGTTTCACCGGAGGGACGCAGGGCGTCAACGGGTGAGCGTGAGGCCGGTGGTTCCGAAACTTTCGGAACGCCGGTGTCCCCGGCAGACGGGACGGCGGCAACCCTTTGCGGCACGGTGGCGACTGGTGGACGGAAACGCGCCGGAGCGGGCCCCTCCGGACCGTTTCCGTCCCCGGCCCTCCAGGAAAGGAACGCTCCGTGCTACCGAGCACCGGACGCCACCGCAGGACCCGCACGCTCTCCATCGCCGCTGCCGTGGCCTGTGCCGCGGGGGCCGGCGGCGTCTATCTCGGGCTGTCGACCGGCGGCGCCCGGGCCGCCTCGACGACGGTCACCGTCTCCACCACCGCCCAGCTCGAGAAGGCCGTGAAGAACGCCACCGCCGGCACCGTGATCCAGGTGCGCGGCGGCACCTACCACCCGGCCGCCACCCTCGGATCCACCGCGAACGGCACCGGTTCCGCACCCATCACCCTGCGGGCGTACCGCGGCGAGAACGTGCGGATCGACGGATCCGAGCTGCCCGCGGGTTCCTGGCTGGCCGACATCCACGGCGACCACTGGACCGTCCAGGACCTCGCCTTCGTCAACTCCCCGGCCCAGGGCTTCGTCGCCACGTCCTCCGTCGGCGGGATCTTCAGGAACCTGGTCACCGCGGACAACGGCGACTCCGGCTTCACCCTGCGCGGCGACGGCACCATCGGCAACCTCGTGCAGAACCTGGACAGCCACGGAAACTACGACCCGGCCGGTCACGGCCGGAACGCCGACGGCATCGCGGTCAAGTTCGGCTCAGGCACCGGCAACCGGATCACCGGAGCCCGGCTGTACGACAACTCCGACGACGGCCTCGACCTGTGGCAGTTCTCCTCGCCGGTCACCATCGAGCACTCCTGGGCCTTCGGCAACGGCGAGAACCGCTGGAAGGACACGGCCTTCGAGGGCGACGGCGACGGCTTCGAGCTGGGCGGCGGTGGCGTGTCCGCCGCGCACGTCGTCAACGGCAACGCGGCCTGGGACAACAGGCGGCACGGCTTCACCGGCGACTCCAACACCGCCGCCATCGCCCTGAACCGCAACTCCGCACACGCCAACGCCCGGAACGGCTTCTCCTTCGCCACCGGCAAGGCCCGGCTCGGCGGAAACCTCGCCGTCGGCGACAAGGCCGGCCCCGCGCGGCTCGGCGCCGCCACGGTCTCCGCCGGCAACACCTGGGACAGCGGCGTCGCCACCCCGCCCTTCAGGTCGACGGACGCGTCCGGCGTGTACGGAGCCCGGCGGGCGGACGGGTCCCTGCCCGCGACGACGTTCCTGACGACCGGCTCCACGGCCATCGGCTCGACGATGGTCTAGGAGCCCGCGGCCCACCGCGGGATGCCCGCACACAGGGAGACGCCCCCGCCGGTGCGAAACGGCGGGGGCGTCGTGCCGACCGGTCGAGGGGGGCTCGACCGGTACCGTCCGGCCGTCCGGAGGGGGGCTCCGGAGGGCCGAGGTGCCGGGACGTCCGACTGGGGGGTCGGAGACCCGGCATCCGGTCGGCCCGAGGGGGGACCAGGGCCAACCGGAGTCACAGGGGGCAAGGCCCTACTGGTAGCTGATGTCGGAGGCCTTGAACAGGCAGCTCTTGCCGTCCGGGCCGGGCGGCGTCAGCTCCTTGGGCTCCTTGCCCGTGTTGTTGCCCTCGAAGCGCACACACGTTTTGATCTTCTTCTTGCCGTCACCGTGGATACGGATCCTCGACAGCGTCGCCGTGTCGCCGTAGTTGGCGTTCACCCCGACGATCGAGTTCATCGGCGCCGTCACGTCGATGTCGCTGAGCACGATCGTGCGCTTGTGCTGCGTCTTGCAGTTGCCGCAGGAGCGGACCAGCTTGCCGGCGTCTCGCACCTGGAAACCGGACACGTTCAGCGTGCCGGCACCGTTGAACTGCAGCACCTTGTCGTCGGCGTTCCTCGCGCCGCCGCCGATCACCTTGTACACCGCGGACGAGGACTTGCCCTTGAAGCTGGCGGCGTCCTCGCCGACGTCCGTCCACCACACGTTCTCCAGGGTGCAACTGCCCTTGCAGTGCACACCGTCCGCGGCCGGGGTGCCAATGATGACGTTCTTGAGGACCGCGCCGTCGGCCAGCTCGAAGAGCGGGTCCTGCCCCTCGTCCTGGCTGCCGCCGCCGAGCGCGCCGGTGCCGTAGAACATCTTCATGCCGCCGTCGCGCACACCGGAGACCGGGATGGTCTTGGACACGGGCGTCTTGCCCTTGTCCGTGGGCCAGGAGGACGCGGCGCCCGCCGTCGACAGCATCGACGTGGTGACGATCGCCGCTCCCGTGATGCCGACAGCGGACATCGCGGCGATCACCGCCCGCCGCCTGGTGACGCTGCGGCGGTGGCGGACGCGCCGTTCTGCTGGTGCAGTCATGTACCGATTCCTCAGGTGGGGGGTGACTCTTGCGCATGGTGGTCGTCACCGGTGAAGAAAAAGTTGCCGCCTCTTCGGGTCTTTTTCACGAGCCACCGTCGCCGTCGGCCACGGCGGCGAACCCGCCGCCCACCGACAGCTGTCGCGAACCGGCGGTGGCCGTCACCGCGTAGGCGTCCTCTCCCGCGTCGCGGCCACCGCGCGCGTGGCCGTACTGGCCGGCGAACACCCACTCGCCCGCCGGGACCGTACGGCCCTTCTTGAGGGTCCAGGTGTAGACGAGGAAACCGTCCCGCTCGGCGACCGTGAGGACGAAGTCCTCCTCCGGCAGGGAGCGCCAGGCACCCGCGTCGGAGATCCCGCCGGTCTGGGCGACCTTCAACCGCACGCTCAGCGCGGTCAGTTGCTCGCCGGTCTTGAGGGTGATGTTGCTCTGCGCCCAGAAGTCGTTGCTGTGCGGGTCGACCGAGCCGTCCGACCACAGCGGACCGTCCTCGGCGGTGGCGGGCGCCCGTTCGGTGGCCGGGGCACCCGGCGTCCTCGACGGCGGCGGGCCGGACTCGTGGCGCTCCGACGGGCTGCTCGGCGCCGGCTCCTCGGGAGGCGGAGGTGCGGGGGCCCGGCTCGTCGCCTCCGGGGACGGCGCGGGGGTCGGCGAGGTCGCCACCTCCTGCCGTCGCGGGGCGGTCTCCTCCTTCACCGCGGACGCCACCGCGTAGCCGCCCACCGCCAGCACGCCGGCGACCGCGGCCGTAGCACCGGCCACCCGCATCCAGCCGACCACCGGAGGGCGCGTCGCCCGGTGTCCGGAACCGGCCGGACCGGCCATGCCGCGCTCGATCCGGGCCAGCATGCGCTCCCGGTCGGGCTCGTGCGTCCCGGCCGCCTCGTGCAGCCGGGTGCGCAGTTCCTCGTGCACGTCCCGCCGCATGGTCATCGGTCCCTCCCTCCGCCCTCACCGGTGCGCACGCTCTCCACGGCGGGCGAGCAGTGCGGAGCACCCAGCGTCACGTGCATCCGCCGCGGCACTGCCTGGGGTCCCAGCAACCGCTGCAGTTCGGCCATCCCCTTCGAGGTCTGGCTCTTCACGGTACCCACCGACACCCCGAGCGCCAGCGCCGTGTCCTTCTCCGACAGGTCGAACGCGTGCCGCAGCACGACACACGCCCGCTTGCGGAACGGCAGCCTGCGCAACGCCTCCTGCACGTCGACCACGCCCGCGACGTCCGGATTCTCGGTGTTCTCCTCGCGCTGCGACCAGAACAGGGCGATGCGCCGCCGCTCGCGCACCGCGCTGCGGATGCGGGTACGGGCCAGGTTGGCGACCACCCCGCGCGCGTACGCCACCGGATGGTCGGCCGCGCGCACCCGGTCCCAGCGGTGCCACAGCGCCAGCAAGGCGTCCGCCGCCAGATCGTCGGCGATGTCCGCCTCGCCCGTCAGGAGGTGCGCGAGACGGGACAGTTCGGCGTAGTGGCGCTCGAAGAAGGCGTGGAACTCCACGGAGGCGGCGTCGTCGACGACTGTGCCCACGGGCGACCTCTCCTCGCAGCGGCTACGGGTGCTCCCGTCCGGGGGCACCCTGTGGCTGTCATGCAGATGACATGTGATCATCCGGGGGAGACCCGGACGAGATCGGGAAGCGTAGCAGCGATCGTCGAACAGTTCGTACGGAGCTTCGAACGGCGTATGACGGGCCGCACTCCGATTCCGTAACACGGAGAAAACCCGAACGGGGTTCAAGGCGGGCACAATCCGGCCAGCATCCGCACACCGATCACCCAGGCACCGAGGAGCACGCGTCATGTCCGAACCGCAGCAGGTCACCGACCGGCCACCCACCGAGGACCCCCGGGCGAACAGCGTCGACCGGTTCTTCCGGATCTCCGAGCGAGGTTCCACCTTCGGCCGGGAGGTCCGCGGCGGCTTCGCCACCTTCTTCACGATGGCCTACATCCTTGTCCTGAATCCCATCATCCTGGGCAGCGCGAAGGACAAGTTCGGGCACCAGCTGGACGCCGTCCAACTCACCACCGCCACCGCCCTGGTCGCCGCGGTCATGACGATCATCATGGGCGTGGGCGGGAACCTGCCCCTGGCGCTCGCCGCCGGACTCGGCCTGAACGCCGTGGTCGCCTTCCAGATCGCCCCGCTGATGAGCTGGGACGACGCCATGGGCCTGATCGTCCTCGAAGGCCTGCTGATCTGCGTGCTGGTGGTCACCGGTCTGCGCGAGGCCGTCATGCACGCGATACCCCAGCCGCTCAAGCAGGCGATCAGCGTCGGCATCGGCCTGTTCATCGCCTTCATCGGCTTCGTCGACGCCGGTTTCGTCAGCCGCATCCCGGATGCCGCGAACACCACCGTGCCCGTCCAGCTGGGCGGCACCGGCACCCTCGCCGGCTGGCCGATGCTCGTCTTCTGCCTCGGCGTGCTGCTGACGATCGGACTGCTGGCCCGCAAGGTCAAGGGCGCCATCCTGATCAGCATCGTCACCATGACCGCGCTGGCGATCCTGGTCGACTCGCTGGCCGACATCAAGTCCTGGGGCCTGACCACACCCTCCTGGCCGGACCGGCTCGTCGACGCCCCCGACTTCGGGCTCATCGGCGACTTCGACCTGTTCGGCGCCTTCAGCGCTCCCGGCGTCGGTGTCGTCACCGTCGTCCTGCTGATCTTCACCCTGATCCTGTCCGACTTCTTCGACACCATGGGCACGGTCGTCGGCATCAGCGCCGAGGCCGGCCTGCTCGACGAGGACGGCAAGGTCCCGAACCTGGGCCGGGTGCTGCTCATCGACGGAGCCGCCGCGGTCGCGGGCGGTGCGGCCTCCGCCTCCTCGGCGACCTCCTACATCGAGTCCGCTGCCGGTGTCGGCGAGGGCTCGCGCACCGGCTTCTCCAACCTCGTCACCGGTGGCCTGTTCGGTCTCGCGCTGTTCCTGACCCCGCTGCTCACCATCGTCCCGCTCCAGGCGGCCGCACCGGCCCTGGTCGCCGTCGGCTTCCTGATGATGACTCAGGTCAAGCACATCGACTGGGACCGCTACGACATCGCCATCCCCGCGTTCCTCACCATCGCGGTGATGCCGTTCACCTACTCCATCACCAACGGCATCGGGGCCGGTTTCCTCGCCTACGTCGTCATCACGACCGTGCTCGGCAGGGCGAAGGAGGTCCACTGGCTGCTGTGGGGGACCTCGGCGCTGTTCCTCGTGTACTTCGCGATCGACCCGATCGAGCAGCTCCTCGGCGCGAAGTGACGATGACGGGCCGCCCCCGGGGGGAGGGGGGCGGCCCGTCTCGTCTCTACAGACGGATTGTCGGCGGCTGAGGTTCAGTCCTTGAGCGCCGCTTGCATCATCGCCTTGGCGACCGGCGCCGCGAGGCCGTTGCCGCTGACCTCCGAGCGGGCGGCGTCCGACTGCTCGACGACCACCGCCACGGCGACCTCCTTGCCCGACGAGTCGGACGTGCCGAACGAGGTGAACCAGGCGTACGGCACCTGGCTGTTGTTCTCGCCGTGCTGGGCCGTACCCGTCTTGCCGCCCACGGTCGCGCCCGGCACCCGGGCGTTCGTGCCCGTGCCCTTGTTCACGACCGTCTCCATCGCCGATTGCAGCTGCTCGGCGGTCGAGGAGCTGACGATCTCCTTCGAGCCCGCGTCGTCGTAGTCCTCCAGCACGTCACCGCCGCTGTTGGTGATCTGCGCAACCATGTGCGGCGAGACCAGCTTGCCGCCGTTGGCTATGGCCGCTGACACCATGGCCATCTGCAACGGGGTGGCGGTGACGTCGAACTGGCCGATGCCCGTCAGGGCCGTCTGCGACGGGTCCATGCCCGACGGGTACACGCTGGTGTAGGCCCGGACCGGCACGTCCAGCTTGTCGTCGTCGAAGCCGAACCGGTCGGCCATCGCCTTCACCTTGTCCTGGCCCAGCTTCACGGCCATCTTCGCGAAGACGTTGTTGCACGAGTACTCCAGCGCCGTGCGGATCGTGGCGTTCGTGCAGGGCGCGTTCGGGTTCTCGTTCGACAACTCCCGGCTGGTGCCCGGCAGCGTGTACGGGTCGGGGCTGTCCGTCCGCTCGTCCACCGACGAGTACAGCCCGTCCTCCAGCGCGGCCGCCGCCACGACCAGCTTGAACGTCGAGCCGGGCGGCAGCGGTTGCCGCAGCGCGCGGTTGACCAGCGGCTTCTCCGGGTCCGAGGTGAGCTTCTGCCAGGCCGACCCCGCCGTGTCGGCGTCGGTCAGCGAGGAGGGGTCGTACGACGGCGTCGACACGACCGCGAGGATCTTCCCGGTCTTCGGGTCGATGGCGACGGCACCGCCCTTCTTGTCGCCGAGCGCCTCGTAGGCCGCCTTCTGCACGTCCGGGTCGATGGTCGTGACCACGTTGCCCGGCTCGGCCCGCTGGTCGGTGAGCGTGTCCATCACGGACCTCAGTCGGCTGTCCGTGCCGTTGAGCAGATCGGTGTAGATGCCCTCCAACTGGGTCGGGGCGTACGCCTGCGACGCGTATCCCGTGACCGCCGCGTACAGCGGGCCGTTCGTGTAGGTCCGCTTGTACTTCAGGTCGCCCGTCTTCGTCGGCGCCGAGCCGGTGACCGACCGGCCGCCCACGATGATGTTCCCGAGCGGCGCCGAGTACGTCTCGATCGCGTTCCGCCGGTTGTCCTTGTCGTCTGCCAGCGCCCGGCCCTCGTAGAACTGCACCCAGGTCGCCCTGACCAGCAGAGCCAACACCAGGAGCAGTGCGAAGACCGAAGCGCGCCTGATCGTCTTGTTCATTCCGAACAGGAGGACGAGCCACACCGGGCGGATCGTTCCCGTCCGTCCTGTTTCTCACCCAACGCGCCGGGTTTCTCACCCGACGCGCCGGTTTTCTCATCCGCCGTTCAGAAAACCCGCCTCGTACGCCGCGATCACCGCCTGTGTGCGGTCCCGGGTGCCGGTCTTGGCCAGCACCGCCGCGACGTGCGACTTCACGGTGGCCGGGCCGACCTCCATCCGGCGCGCGATCTCCGCGTTGGTGAGCCCCTCCGCCAGGTGCCGCAACACCTCCCGTTCGCGTCCGGTGAGTTTCGCCACCCACGCGGGCGGTGCCGGGTGCGCGCGGGCGTGCTCGGTCGCGAGGGTGCGGACGGCCGCCGGGAACAGCAGGCTGTCACTGCGTGCGACGAGCCGGACCGCCTGCACGAGCGCGTCGGCGTCCGCCCGCTTCAGCAGGAACCCGGCGGCTCCGGCGCGCAGCGCGTCGTACACGTAGGAGTCGTTCTCGAAAGTCGTCACGACGACGATCCGGGGCGGCTCGTCCAGGGTGGCGAGGATCTGCTCGGTGGCGCGGATCCCGTCGACCTGCGGCATCCGGACGTCCATGAGGACGACGTCCGGCCGCAGCTCCCGGACGACCGACACCGCCTCCGCGCCGGTGGCCGCCTCGCCCACCACCTCCAGGTCCGGCTCAGCGGAGAGGATGGCGCGCAGCGCGGTGCGCACCATGCGCTCGTCGTCGGCGAGGACGACACGGACGGTGGCCGGGCGGGTCACAGGGGCCCCTTCATCGGCAGGCGGGCGTGCAGCCGCCAGGTCTGCGCCGGGGTCGGTCCGGCCGTCGTGGTACCGCCCAGCAGCCTGGCCCGGTCGGCGATCCCGCGCAGCCCGTGGCCGCCGCCGGTGCGCGAGGGCGCCGGGCCGGCCACGGGATTCTCCACGGTGATCTCCAGGTCCCCGTCCGCCACCGCGATCCACACCTCGACGGCGGCCCGCTCACCGGCGTGCCTGAGGGCGTTGCTCAGTCCCTCCTGCACGATGCGGTAGGCCTCGCGGGACAGCAGCGGGGGCAGCGCCTCCAGATCGGCGCCCACGGTGGCCCTCACGCGCCGTCCGCCCGCCCGGGTGTGTCGCAGCAGCCCGTCGAGGTCGGCGGCGAGGGTGGGGGCCGGGGCCGTGCCGGGGGCGTCGCCGTCACGCAACACGCCCAGGACGGCGTCGAGTTCACCGACCGTGCGCCGGGTGGTGTCCTCGATCGCGGCGAGGGCCTCGCGCACGAAGGCAGGATCGGAGTCGAGGACCCGGCGGGCCGCGCTCGCCTGGAGGGTGACCGCGCTCAGGGCGTGGCCGACGGAGTCGTGCAGCTCCCGCGCCAGCCGGTTGCGCACCGCGAGGTCGGCGGCGCGGGCCTCGGCGGCGGCGAGCCGCTCCCTCGGCGTGGGGCCGAGCAGCGGGGGCGCCCAGCGGGCCAGCAGTGCGCCGCAGCCTGCCGCGCAGCCGGCGAGGACGATCAGCGACGCCACGCCGGCGACCGGGGCCAGCGCCAGCACCCAGGTGTGGTCGAAGGCCTCGGGCAGCCCGAGCCGGCTGTCGCGCACTCCCGCGAGGACCGGCAGCACGATCAGCGCGGCGGCGAACGGCGGAAGCGCCAGCGACATCCCCGCGATGATGCCGCCGAACCCGAGATGCAGCGTGAACCAGGCCGCGGTCCGGCCCTTCTCGCCCCGCGTCCCGGCCGGCCCGAACGCGAGCCGGTCCTCGTCCACGCCGCACAGCCAGCGCACGGCGGCGGACTCCAGCGGCCGGGTCAGCGGGAACAACGAGGTGACGGCCGCGAGCGGCAGGCCCACACCGAACGAGGCGAGCTGGAGGGGGAAGGAGCCGAAGACGTCCGTGGCGCCGGCGACCGGGCCGATGATCACCGAGCCGACGAGGACGTACGGCATGGCCAGCGCACCGCCGAGGATCAGGTGGATCCAGCGCAGGCGCGCCCGCCGGCCGAACAGCAACCCGGCGACCGCGCTCACGCCGCCCGCCGCGCCGCTTCGGCCGAGCGCTCCGTGAGGTGGTAGGCGCCGATGGCGGCGACGAGGAGGCCCACGAGCATCTGGCCAGCGTAGGCGAGGTTCATCGGCGGAGTGGGGCGGTCGGCGAGGTCCGCCACGCCCCCCACGGAGGCCAGCGACAGCCATCCGCCCCAGCAGGCCACGGCACTCGACCCCACCCAGGCGAGACCGAGCGGCACCGGCACCGGCAACGCCCGGCCGCGCCGGAAGGCCAGCAGCACGACGCCGGTGACCGCCGCGAGGAGGAAGACCACGTACAGCGTCTCCAGGACGTAGAAGTCACCGCCCCGCTCCGCGGCCCGGCCCTCGCCGAGCCCGGAGGAGACACCGCAGGCCCAGAGGACGTGGAGCGTGAGCGGCGGCAGGGCGAGCACGGCGGCGGCCACGGCGAGGGCCCGGTGGGCCGGACCGAGGGCACTGACGGGCAGGTCCCACACCCGCCCGCGCCACAGATGCCCCCAGCGGTCCCGCGCGTAGAGCACGAACAGACCGCCCAGCGCGAGCCCTTGCGCGATGAACCCCGTGTACACGACGGCGAACACCCACTCGTCGAGGAAGGCCTCACGGCCCGCCGACGAGCCGCCGCCCCCGCCGAACACCCTCGCCACCAGCTGCGCCGGGAACCCGGCCATGATCGGTGCGAGCAACCCGGTGGCGACCCACACGGGGAACGCGAGCAGCCACGCGGGCACCCGCATCCCCCAGGGCCGGGTCAGCACCAGCGCGAGCACGATCACCGCGCTGTCCAGCAGCATCGACAGCCCGTTGACGACGGCCATGGTCAGGCGGTCGTCCAGCAGCGGGCTCCCCTCGGGAATCCCGAGGCTACTCCCGGCGATCCAGGCGGCCTTGAGGGCGAGGTAGGGCCCGCAGGAGACGACGGCCACGGCACGGAGGACTCGCCGGGGGCGGTCGGCACGGACGGCGGGGCCGGGAGCGGCAGGGGGAGCGATCGACTGCGTCATGCGATCAGGCTCCCGCGGGGAAGGCTCCCTGCACCTCCTGCCCGGCGACGATCCGCCTCCGCCGGACGGGGGAGAACCCCGGGGCCGCTCAGCCCTCCAGGATCAGCACCGTCTCGTCGATCTCGGCACCCCGGGCCGTGGCGTACCCCCGGGCCGCCGCCACCACCCGGAAGCCGCACTTCTCCAGCACGCGCAGCGACCCCGCGTTGTCCGACGCCGCCCGTGCGTACAGCGGGCGCTCGGGCACCTCGGCGAGCAGCGCCAGCAGAGCCTGGGTGGCGATGCCCTTGCCCCAGTACGCGCGGTCGATCCAGTACGTCACCTCGCGCTCGCCCGGCACCCCGTACACCGCCGCGCTGCCGACCACGTCACCGTCGGCCAGGACGGTGCGGGCGACGACATCGGGCGAGGAGCGCTGCCGGGACCAGCGGGTGTCGAAGGCGGCCCGGTCGGCCGGATCCTCGGGGGTGAAGGCCGCCATGCTCAGGGACTCGGGGTCGTTCATCTGCCGGAAGAAGACCGGCAGATCGCTGTCGTGGACCTGGCGCAGCTCGACATTCATGCCTCAGAGCCTACGGGTGGCCAGTGTCAGCCGGTCCCGCGCGTCGAAGAGCGCGTCCTTCACCAGCTGTTCGTGCGCCGGGGTCAGCCGCGCCACCGGCACCGAGCAGCTGATCGCGTCGCGCGCCGGTGTGCGGTAGGGGATGGCCACGCCGAAGCAGCGCAGCCCCAGGGTGTTCTCCTCGCGGTCCACGGCGAAGCCCTGCTCCCGCACCTGGCGCAGCTCCTCGATGAGCTTCTCCCGGTCGGTGATCGTGTGCTCGGTCAGCGCGGGCAGCGTCTCCGGGAGCATCTTGCGGACCTGCTCGTCCGAGTAGGTGCTCAGCAGCGCCTTGCCGAGGGACGTGGAGTGCGCGGGCAGCCGGCGCCCGACCCGGGTGAAGGGGCGCAGATAGTGCTGGGACTGGCGGGTGGCCAGGTAGACGACGTTGGTGCCGTCGAGGCGGGCGAGGTGGATCGTCTCGGTCGTGTCGTCCGAGAGCCGGTCCAGCGTCGGGCGGGCCGCCGCGACGACCTCGTCGCCGTCGATGTACGACGTGCCCACCAGCAGGGCCCGCACCCCGATTCCGTACCGTGTGCCGGTCGCGTCCGTCTCCACCCAGCCCAGCTCGACCAGGGTGCGCAGCAGCATGTAGAGGCTGGACTTGGGATACCCGACGGCCTCCTGGACCGCCGCGAGGGAGTGCATGCCGGGGCGCCCGGCGAAGTATTCGAGCAGTTCAACCGTTCGTACCGCGGACTTGACCTGCGCTCCGCCGCCCGTCTCGCCAGCCGACATCGCCCTTGACCCCTTCGTTGGACGGGAAATAGTCTCCACAGCATATTCATCACCAGAGACAGCGTTCAGTATATCGAACGTCCCTGGTGGATGACCCAGTACTGCGGCATTACATGTGTGGAGGGACCCGCGGTGGCAGCAGCACCAGTCTGGAGTGTCGACCCCCGAACCGGGAAGCAGCGTGAACAGGTTGCGGTGGAGGCCACAGCCCAGGAGGTGGACGCCGCCGTCCGCGCCGCGCACGAGGCCCGCGGCGCCCTGGCCGACCGCACGGTCCGCGCGGCCTTCCTGCGCACCGCCGCCGAGGAGCTCCAGGCGGCCAAGGACGGTCTCGTCGAGACCGCCGACGCCGAGACCGCGCTCGGCCCGGTCCGGCTGACCGGCGAGCTCGCCCGCACCTGCTACCAGCTGCGGGCCTTCGCGGACATCGTCGACGAGGGCGCCTTCCTCGACGTCGTCATCAACCACCCCGACGACACCGCGACCCCGCCCATCCCGGACCTGCGCCGCTACAAGGTGGCGCTGGGCGTCGTCGCCGTCTACTCGGCGTCGAACTTCCCCTTCGCCTTCTCGGTCGCGGGCGGTGACACCGCGAGTGCCCTCGCGGCCGGCTGCCCGGTCGTCGTCAAGTCCCACCCGGACCACCCGGCCCTGTCCGAGTACGTCGCCAAGGTGCTGCGCCGCGCCGCCGCCCGGCACGACATCCCCGAGGGTGTCGTGGGCCTGGTCCACGGCTTCGAGGCGGGCGTCGAGCTGATCAAGCACCCGCTGGTCGCGGCGGCCGGCTTCACCGGTTCCGTACGCGGCGGCCGGGCGCTCTTCGACGCCGCCGCGGCCCGCCCGGTCCCGATCCCCTTCCACGGCGAGCTGGGCTCCCTGAACCCGGTCGTCGTCACGGAGGCCGCGGCCGCCGAGCGGGCCGAGGCGATCGGCGCGGGCCTCGCCGGTTCGATGACGCTGGGCGTCGGCCAGTTCTGCGTGAAGCCGGGCCTCGTCCTCGCGCCGGCCGGTGCCGCCGGGGACGCCCTGCTGAAGTCCCTGACCGACGCCGTCAGCGACACCGACGCCGGGGTCCTGCTCGACCACCGGATGCGCGACAACTTCGTCGCGGGCGTCGCCGAGCGGGCCGCACTGCCCGACGTCGAGTCCCCCGTCACCCCGGGCGCGGGCGGCGAGCACACCGTCAGCGCGGGCTTCCTCACGGTGCCGGCGAGCAAGCTGGCGGCCGAGGGCGAGCACGACCTGCTCCTGGAGGAGTGCTTCGGGCCGGTCACCGTGGTGGCCCGCTACGAGGACGAGACCGAGGTGAAGGCGGTGCTGTCGCGGCTGCCGGGCAACCTCACGGCGACGGTGCAGCTGTCCGAGGAGGAGGCGGCGGGGCAGGGCCGCGGAGCCGAGATCCTCGCGGAGCTGACGCCGCTGGCGGGGCGCGTGCTGGTGAACGGCTGGCCGACGGGTGTCGCCGTCGCGCCGGCCCAGCACCACGGTGGTCCGTACCCGGCCACCACGTCCACGTCCACGTCGGTCGGCGGGACGGCGATCGAGCGGTGGATGCGGCCCGTCGCCTATCAGAACGCCCCCGAGGCGTTGCTGCCGGCGGAGTTGCGGGACGACAACCCGCTGGGGCTGCCTCGGCGGTTCAACGGGCGCCTGGAGCGTTAGCGCCGAGGGGGTGCGGTGATCGGTCGGCCTGTGGTCCGTTGTGGCTGGTCGCGCCCACGCGGCGGAGCCGCAAATTGACACAGTCCCGCGCCCCTGAGGGGTGGACCTGGAAGACTGAGTCGAATGGATCTCGAACTTCCCGAACTGCCGTTCCCCTTGCGTACGTACGGGCCCGACGGTCACTGGTCCTACGAGGACGGCGTGCTCACCGGGTGGGCCGGGTCGCGGCAGGACCGGTTCGTTCCGCCCACCGATGAGCAGCTGGACCCCGCCTCCGACGCGCCCCGGCTGCTCGGTGCGCCCGAAGGCGACTTCCAGCTGATCGCCAAGGTCACCGTCGGGTTCGGCGCGGCCTTCGATGCCGGTGTGCTCTACGTGCACGTCGGGGAGCGGGCCTGGGCCAAGCTCTGCCTGGAGTACTCCCCGGACGTCCCCACCGTCTGCACGGTGGTGACCCGGGGGCACTCCGACGACGCCAACTCCTTCGCCGTGGAAGGCAGTTCCGTCTGGCTCCGGGTGAGCCGCACCGGCCGCGCCTTCGCCTTCCACGCCTCCCGCGACGGTGAACGCTGGGTCTTCGTCCGTCTTTTCACCCTCGCCGGCGAGAAGGAGACGGAGGCGGCCCTGGTCGGCTTCATGACCCAGTCCCCGATGGGCGAGGGCTGCGTGGTGACGTACGACCACATCGAGTTCAGGCCGTCCTGGCCGAAGGATCTGCGCGACGGCAGCTGAGGCCGGGCCGGGAACCGCTGCCCCGCGCGATCACGTCATCGGTTCCATGATCAGGGACCGAGTGACCCCAGGCCGAGTGATCCGTACCGTCCTGCCCGCCGAGGTGGCGGACGTCGTCGCGCTGCACGCGCGGGCCCGGGCGACGTACTACCCCGGCGGGCCGCCGCAGGACGGCACCGACTGGTCCGCCTCCTGGCGCGGCGCCCTCACCCGGCCGGACGGGCGGGTGCTGTGCGTCGTGGAGGCGGGCCGCATCATCGGCCTGGCCTCCTTCTGCGTCCCCGAGGGCGCACCGGTGGACAGGGTGAAGCTGTTCCAGTTCCACGTCGACCCCGGCCACTGGCGTCGCGGCGTCGGCGCCGCGCTGCACGCGGCGTGCGTCGAGGAGTGGCGGGCCGACGGCCGTCGGGAGGCCGTTCTGGACGTGCACGTGGACAACCTGCGGGCCCAGGCGTTCTACCGGCGGATGGGATGGGCCCCGGAGCCGGCCGGGGAGGGGGACCACCATCTGCGGATGCGGTTCGCCCTGTGCGGGGAATGAACCCCGCTGCTTGAACGTTCATGCACCTGGCGGAGGGAGTCTCCGTACCGTACGACCTGGAGAGAGCCGAGACATGCGCGTCGAGATCTGGAGCGACATCGCCTGCCCCTGGTGCTACGTGGGCAAGGCCCGCTTCGAGAAGGCGCTGCGGGACTTCCCGTACCGCGACGAGGTCGAGGTGGTGCACCGCTCCTTCGAGCTCGATCCGGGCCGCGCCAAGGACGACATCCAGCCCGTGATCACGATGCTCACCAAGAAGTACGGGATGAGCGCCGCGCAGGCGGAAGCCGGGGAGGACAACCTCGGGGCCCAGGCCGCCGCCGAGGGGCTCGACTACCGCACCCGGGGCCGCGACCACGGCAGCACCTTCGACATGCACCGCCTGCTGCACTTCGCGAAGGAGCAGGGCCGCCAGGAACAGCTCCTCGACCTGCTCTACCGGGCCAACTTCGCCGAGGAGCGCTCCGTCTTCAACGACGACGAGCGGCTGGTGGAGCTCGCCTCGGCCGCCGGGCTGGACGCCGAGGCCGTGCGCGCGGTGCTCGCCGACCCGGCCGCGTACGCCGACGAGGTGCGTGCCGACGAGCGCGAGGCCGCGCAGCTCGGCGCGAACGGCGTACCGTTCTTCGTCCTCGACCGGAAGTACGGCGTCTCCGGTGCCCAGCCCGCCGAGGTGTTCGCCCGGGCCCTCACCCAGGCGTACGGCGAGCGCTCGCCCCTGAAGATCGTCGAGAGCGGCGACGCCGACGGCGCGGGCGCCTGCGGGCCGGACGGCTGCGCCGTACCCCAGCACTGAAAAGCCCAGCTCGGAGCGCATCCATAAGCGTTCCTTGGCCGCATCACGCAGAAATCGGCAATGGACGGGGAGATCCCGGGGACGCAGAGTGGTCCCATGGAGACCTTCGAGAACCTCGTCCGTGCCGAGTTCACCCCGAAGCACACCTACCTCAACACCGCGAGCAACGGGCTCCTGCCCGCCCGCACCGTCGGCGCCGTGCAGCAGGCCGTGCGGATGCGCGCCGAGGGCACGCCCCTGGGTCCCCTGTACGAGGACGTGGAGGCCGCCCGCGCGTCCTTCGCCCGGCTGGCCGGCGTGCCCGCCGAGCGGGTCGCGACCGGGGCCTCGGTCGCCGAGTACGGCGGGCTGATCGCCGCGTCCCTGCCCGCCGGTGCCGAAGTCCTCACGGCGGAGGGCGACTTCTCCTCGCTGGTGAACCCGTTCCACGCGCGTGGCGACCTCAAGGTGCGGGCCGTGCCGCTGGAACGGGTCGCCGAGTCCGTCCGCCCCGGCACCGCGCTCGTCGCGGTCAGCTCCGCCCAGTCCGCCGACGGCCGCCTCGCCGACCTGCCGGCCGTGCGCGAGGCCGCCCGGGCGCACGGCGCCCGCACCTACGTCGACGCCTCCCAGTCGGCCGGCTGGCTGCCGATGGAGGCCGACGCCGACGACTTCCTCGCCGCCGTCGGCTTCAAGTGGCTGCTGGGCCCGCACGGCGCCTCGTTCTTCGTCGCCCCGCAGGACTTCGGCGGGCTCACGCCGCTGCTCGCCGGCTGGGTCGCCGGGGAACGCCCATGGGACAGCTGCTACGGCCCGGTCGAGGAACTCGCCCACTCCGCGCGGCGGTTCGACGTCAGCCCCGCCCTGTTCACCTACGCCGGGCTGAGGGCTTCACTGGAACTGCTCGAAGAGATCGGCATCGACGCCGTGCACGCACACGACGTCGGCCTCGCGGACCGCTTCCGCGCCGGACTCGCCGGGCTGGGACACGAGCCGGTGCCCGCGCCGGGCTCTGCGATCGTGTCGGTGCCGGGGCTCGGCCACCGGCAGGGCGAACTGAGCCGGGCGGGCATCGAGGTCTCCGACCGGGCCGGGAACCTGCGGGCCGCGTTCCACCTCTACAACGCCCCCGCGGACGTGGACCGGCTTCTGGAGATCCTCGCGGCATGACACAACCGGGCGGGGCCTCCCGTCCCACACGAGGAGGTCCCACCCGGCAGTTCTGTCACACGGTCACTTCACCGCTGACCGGCCTTCACCGCACCGGCGTGAAGTCCCGCGCCCCGATGCTGTGTCTTGCGGGGGCGACCCCCGGGCCCCCGGCCGGAGGGGCGGTCACCGCACCGGCGTGAAGTCCCGCGCCCCGATGAACTCCGGTCGCCGCACCGGTGCCGCGAAGGGTTCCACCGCCGTGTTCTCCACGCTGTTGAACACGATGAACACGTTGCTGCGCGGGAACGGCGTGATGTTGTCGCCGGATCCGTGCATGCAGTTGCAGTCGAACCAGGTCGCCGAACCAGCCTTGCCCGTGAACAACTTGATGCCGTGCTGCGAGGCCAGCTGGGTCAGCGCCTCGTCCGAGGGTGTGCCCGCGTCCTGCATCTGCAGCGACTTCTTGTAGTTGTCCTTCGGCGTGGCCCCCGCGCACCCGAGGAACGTCTTGTGCGACCCCGGCATGATCATGAGCCCGCCGTTGGTGTCGTAGTTCTCGGTCAGCGCGATCGAGACCGACACCGTGCGCATCCGCGGCAGACCGTCCTCCGCGTGCCACGTCTCGAAGTCCGAGTGCCAGTAGAAGCCACTGGCACCGAACCCCGGCTTGACGTTGATCCGCGACTGGTGGACGTACACGTCCGAGCCGAGGATCTGCCGCGCCCGTCCGACGACCCGCTCGTCGCGGACCAGCCGGGCGAACACCTCGCTGATCTTGTGCACCTCGAAGACCGAGCGGATCTCCTTGGACTGCGGCTCGACGATCGACCGCTCGTCAGCACGGATGTCGGGGTCGGTGACCAGCCGGTTCAGCTCGTCCCGGTACACGGCGACCTCGTCCGGGCCGATGAGCTCGTCGATGGCCAGGAAGCCGTCGCGCTCGAAAGCCAGCAGATCGGCCGGCGCGACCGGGCCCGGGGCGTCGGGGGCGCCCCAGACGACCGGGTCCTGACGCGGCGTGAGCACCTCGGTGGCGCCGCGAGTGGGATACAGGTCGGTGATACCGGTGGTGGTCTCGGTGATGGCGGTCATGGAAACGTCACACCTCCTCGGTGAGCAGCGGGTAGACGCCGTTCTCGTCGTGGTCCTCCCGTCCGGTCACGGGCGGGTTGAACACGCAGAGGCAGCGGAAGTCCTGCTTGACACGCAGCGTGTGCCTCTCGTGCCCGTCCAGGAGGTACATGGTGCCGGGCGTGATGCTGTGCGTCTGCCCGGTCTCGTGGTCGGTCAGATCGGCCTCGCCCTCCACGCACACGACGGCCTCGATGTGGTTCGCGTACCACATCGACGTCTCCGTACCCGCGTACAGAATCGTCTCGTGCAGGGAGAAGCCGACCTTCTCCTTGGCGAGGACGATGCGTTTGCTCTCCCACGTGCCGGACGCCGCCTTCACGTGCCGGTCGGTACCTTCGATCTCCTTGAACGAACGGACAATCACGGTGCTGCGATGCCTCCTAGATGGGTGGTGCTCTCGGTTCGGTGTCAGGCGGTCTCTCGGACGGCGCGGGCCAGCGTGCTCAGGCCCTCGTCCAGTTCCTCCGGCGTGATGGTGAGGGCCGGGAGCAGCTTCACGACCTCACTCTCCGGGCCGGACGTCTCGATGAGCAGTCCGAGCTCGAAGGCACGCTTGGCGACCTTGCCGGCGCGTGCCTTGTCGTGGAACTCCAGGCCCCACACCAGGCCGCGGCCCCGGTACTCCTTCACGTCGGCCAGGTTCTCCTCGGTGATGGAGATCAGCGCCTGCTCGACCTGTTCGCCGCGCTTGCGGGTCTGCTTCTCCATCGCGGAACCGTCGACCCAGTACGTCTCCAGGGCCGCGGTGGCCGTGACGAACGCGGGGTTGTTGCCGCGGAAGGTGCCGTTGTGCTCGCCGGGCTCCCAGACGTCGAGCTCGGGCTTGAACAGGCACAGCGACATGGGCAGTCCGTAGCCGCTGATCGACTTGGAGACGGTGACGATGTCCGGCGTGATGCCCGCCTCCTCGAAGGAGAAGAACGCGCCGGTACGGCCGCAGCCCATCTGGATGTCGTCGACGATCAGGAGCATGTCCTGCCGCTCGCACAGCTCGGACAGGGCGCGCAGCCACTCGGGCCGGGCCACGTTGATGCCGCCCTCGCCCTGCACGGTCTCGACGATCACGGCGGCGGGCTTGTTGAGACCCGAGCCCTGGTCCTCCAGGAGCCGCTCGAACCACAGGAAGTCCGGAACCTGGCCGTCGAAGTAGTTGTCGAACGGCATCGGGGTGCCGTGCACCAGCGGGATGCCGGCGCCGGCCCGCTTGAACGCGTTGCCGGTCACGGCCAGCGAGCCCAGCGACATGCCGTGGAAGGCGTTGGTGAACGACACGATCGACTCGCGCCCCTTCACCTTCCGCGCCAACTTCAGCGCGGCCTCCACGGCGTTGGTGCCGGTCGGGCCGGGGAACATGACCTTGTACGGCAGGTCACGCGGGCGCAGCAGCAGGTTCTGGAAGGCCTCCAGGAACGTGCGCTTGGCGGTGGTCGACATGTCGAGCCCGTGCGTGACGCCGTCCCGCTCCAGGTAGTCGATCAGTGCGCGTTTCAGGACCGGGTTGTTGTGCCCGTAGTTCAGTGACCCGGCTCCTGCGAAGAAGTCGAGGTACTCATGACCGTCCTCGTCGTACATGCGGCTGCCCACCGCACGGTCGAAGACGGTGGGCCAGCCGCGGCAGTAGCTGCGCACCTCGGACTCGACGGTCTCGAAGACGCTCAGGTCGGGCTGGGTGATGGTCACGACGAATCGCTCCTCGGTACGTGGGGGAAGTCTGCGGGAGTGGGTGGGGCGGGAAGTCTCAGTGGGGCAGGGGGCCGATGCGGTACAGCACCTCCGCGTCGTGCGGCCCGTCGGGGAACAGGCCCGTGCCGAACAGCACCTCGCGCTCCAGCCGCGCGCCGTGACGCTCGGCGAACGAGGTGAACAGGCGCTCCGAGGCGGTGTTGCCCGGAGTGATGGTGGTCTCCAGCGTCGTCACCTCTCGCTCGGTCACGGTCCGCGCGACCAGACCGTCGAGCAGCGCGGCGGCCAGTCCGCGCCCGCGATGGGCCTCGTCCACCGCCACCTGCCAGATCAGCAGGGCGCGCGGGTTGTCCGGCCGCACGTACCCGGTGATGAAACCCATCGGCTCGCCGTGCTCGTCACGGGCCACAGCCGATGTGGCGGCGAAGTCGCGGCACCACAGCAGATAGCTGTAGGACGAGTTCACGTCGAGAACCTTCGAGTCCTTCGCCATCCGCCAGAGTGCGGCTCCGTCAGCCACCGTGGGGCGGTCGATTTGCGGATCTGCTTGTACGGCAGTCATGCGAAATGAACTTACCCAGCGAAATTCAAAATTGCATCGCCGGTCAGGGTTACATACGGGGGTTCGTCTGTGTTATCACGCGAGCGCGAAGGATCCCTTGATGAGGAGGTGGAATGCCCGGTCTTGTCCGGTAATTACCGGCCAAAGCGGTCACGGTGTGTAACGCGTCACAGCCATGTAACCCCCACGAGACCTGCCAGAATTTCCCCGCCGAGTATCCTCAAAATCTGCGCGTTTAGGATCGGGGAAAGCGGGCAGAAGAATACGGGAAGCTATTCTTGAGACAATTCTTAATTGTGTGCCAGCTTACATGTGGGATGTATCGGAAAGCACGTGGAATTCAGGCTCCGGTCACTCCGTGGATACGTTCCCGCAGGAGATCGGCGAGGTGCTGCACCAGTCCGAGCGGCGTCGCGACCACGGCTCGGCCGCCACGACCCGCACCTGAGCGTCGTCCGGCCCGGCACACTTCAGCGCCGGCGTGGTCCGGTGGAAGGCCGGCCAACTCTCGAGCATGGCCCGCTCGTCACCGGTGAGGTGGGGGACGGAGCGGCCGTCGGGAAGGGCCGGGTCACCAGCGGGTGTGCCGACGGTCATAGGGGGAGCACGACACGGGGCACCGGCAACGGCGCCCCGGTACGCGGATGTCCGGTGCCTTTCGGCAGCGGACTACCGCCACGCCTCCTCGGCGGCCCGAAGCGCCCCCTCCATGTCGACCGGCAGTCCCTGCTCGCAGAGCGCCACCCCCAAGGCCACCAGACTCGCGCGCACGGCCCCGGGCGTCGCATCCGCGCCGTAGTGGTTGACCCGGATCATCTCCTTGGCCAGCGCGCCTCCGCCCGCGGCCAGCGGCACCGCCGGATCCGCGGCCAGCGCCCGCCGGACCAGCTCCGACGCCACCAGCTCCGACGGCGCCCGCAGCGTCGTGGCGACGGGCGCCGCGTCCCGGGCCTCGTACACGTACGGCTCCAGTCCGCCACCGAGCGCGACCGCCCCGGCCCGCGTCGCCGCCGCGGCGGAGGCGTGCCGGGCCATCACGGCCTCCAGCCCCGCCGTCTCGATCCGCTCCACACACGCCTCCAGCGCCAGCATCTCCAGCTGCGCGGGCGCGTGGAGCAGCGCCGCGCGGCCGCCGTCGATCCACCGCTCCTTCCAGTCGAGCAGCGACAGGTACGACCGGCGGGGCGCCTTCGGGTTCGCCGCCATGCGGGCCCAGGCCCGCTCGCTGACCGACACCGCCGACACCCCGGCCGGGCCGCCCATCGCCTTCTGCGCGCCGATCACGCACAAGTCCACGCCCCAGGCGTCCGGCAGTACCGGTTCGGCCCCGATCGACGCCACGGCGTCCAGGTAGAACAGCGCCCCGTGCGCCCGCACGACCTCGCCGACCTCCGCGACCGGGTTGGTGTTGCCGGTCGCCGCCTCCGCGTGCACCAGGGACACGAAGTCGATGGCCGGGTGCTCGGCGAAGGCCTGCCGGATCTCCTCGGCCGTCACGGCCGTGTGGAAGGGCACCGCCAGGTCGATCACCGTGGCGCCGCAGTCCCGCAGCCAGTCGCCGAAGGTCTGCCCGTACGGTCCCGTGATGACGTTGAGCGCCGTCGTGCCCGGACCGGCCGCGGCACGGATCGCACCCTCCAGCGGCAGCAGCGCCTCGCCCTGCATGATCACGACGTCCTGCCCGGTGTTCAGCAGCCGCGCCACACGGTCCTCGATCGCGGCGAAGCGGTCCGCGCCGAGCGGGGTCAGGTCCAGAAACGGATGCGTCACGGCAATGCTCTCTTCACTCACAGCAGTTCGATCGCATCGAGGGTAACCGGCGGCCCTCACCTCCTCACGCGGCGAGTCCCGCGGACACCGGCCCCCTTCGAGGTCCGTCGGCCGCCTCACTAAGGTGCGGTGCATGAGCGACACGGTGCTGCACGTGAAGGGACGGGTGCTCGTCGGGCCCGAGGACGTCCGGGACGAACTGTGGGTGGTCGACGGCCGCGTCTCCTACGACCGCCCCGCCGGCGCCCGCGACGTCCGCACCGTCGTCGGCTGGGCCCTGCCCGGCCTCGTCGACGCGCACTGCCACGTGGGACTCGACCGGCACGGCCCCGTCCCCGCGGACGTCGCCGAGAAGCAGGCCCTGACCGACCGGGACGCGGGCACGCTGCTCATCCGCGACGCCGGCTCGCCCTCCGACACCCGCTGGATCGACGACCGCGAGGACCTGCCGAAGATCATCCGTGCCGGGCGGCACATCGCCCGGACCCGCCGTTACATCCGCAACTACGCCTGGGAGATCGAGCCGGAGGACCTGGTCGCCTACGTCGCCCAGGAGGCCCGGCGCGGCGACGGCTGGGTCAAGCTGGTCGGTGACTGGATCGACCGCGACCTCGGCGACCTGTCGGCGTGCTGGCCCCGCGACGCCGTCGAGGCGGCGATCTCCGAGGCCCACCGCCTGGGAGCCCGCGTGACCGCGCACTGCTTCGCGGAGGACTCCCTGAGGGACCTCGTCGAGGCGGGCATCGACTGCATCGAACACGCGACGGGCCTGACCGAGGACCTCATCCCGCTGTTCGCCGAGCGGGGCGTGGCCATCGTGCCGACCCTGGTCAACATCGCCACCTTCCCGCAGCTCGCCGAAGGCGGCGAAGCCCGCTTCCCGCGCTGGTCGGCCCATATGCGCCGACTCCACGAACGCCGCTACGACACCGTCCGGGGCGCCTACGACGCGGGGATCCCGGTCTTCGTCGGCACCGACGCCGGCGGCAGTCTCGCCCACGGCCTGGCCGCCGCCGAGGTCGCCGAACTGGTCACCGCCGGCATCCCGCCCGTCGAGGCCCTCGCGGCGGGCACCTGGACGGCCCGCACCTGGCTCGGCCGCCCCGGCCTGGACGAGGGCGCCCCCGCCGACCTCGTCGTCTACGACGAGGACCCGCGCGCGGACGTACGGGTGCTGGCGTCGCCGCGCCGGGTGGTGCTGAACGGGCGCGTGGTCGGGTAGCCGCGAGGGCGACGGCGGGGAACGCCTGTGCCGTGCCGGACGGTCAAGGTCTCCTACGATCCAGCCACGTTGGAGTGAAGTGGCGTCAGATCACTCAGGGTGTACGCGCCGCGAGACGAATGTTTCAGGGACCCGAGCCTGTCTCTCCTGGAGCCTCCACCGTGAACAGCACTTTCTTCCGTCTGCCCGTACGCCGTCTGGCGACCGTCGCGACGGTCATGGCCCTGGCCGCCGGGCCCGTGACACTGACCGGCGCGGGCCCGGCGTACGCCGCCGACGACCACGGCCGCGCGAGCGCGGTCACCCTGCGCACCGGCCTGGACGTCTCCCTGCTGAACAAGTCGGTGAACGTCCCGCTCGCCGTCTCCCTCAACGAGGTCCAGGCTCCCCAGAGCGCCGAGGAGACCACACTGACGGCCCGTCTGGACGCGGTGAACGGCGGCCGGCCCTTCAGCGTGCTGCGCGCCGAGGTGGCTCACGCGAAAGCCACGACCAGTGCCACGAAGGCCGAGGCGGCCTCCACCCTGGTCCATGCCCGCCTGCACGTCCCCGGCCTGCCGCTGCTGGCGGTGATCGAGGTCGAGCAGATCACGTCGAAGGCCACCTGTGAGGTCGGGGAGAAGCCGGTCGCCACGGCCGCCATTCCCGGCTCGGTGACCGTGCTCGGCGAGCGCGTGAACCTCACCGCCGAGGGCTCGGCGGACGTCAAGGTGCCCGGCGTCGGCGAGGTGCGTCTGGATCTGTCGAGCACCCGGACGACGGCCCGTTCGGCCGCCGCCACCGCCCTCGAACTGAAGGTGTCGGTCAACCCGTCGAAGCTGAACGTCGCCGAGGTCGACGGCACGCTCACCCTGGCAGAGGCCGCCTGCAAGACGCCCGCACCCGCGTCCGCGCCTGCGTCCGAGCCGGCACCCGCGTCCGAGCCCGCACCCGCCTCCGAGCCTGCGTCCGAGCCCGCGGCCGGCGCACAGCCCCCGGCCGATGCGTCCGCCCCGCGGGCCGACGCCAAGCCGCAGGGAGCAGTCACCGAGGAGAGGCTGGCCGAGACCGGCGGTGACTCGACGACGCCGTACCTCGTGGGCGGCGGGATCGCCCTGCTCGTGGCAGGTGGGGGAGCGGTGGTGCTGGCCCGCCGCCGCGGCTGATCCCGTAGCCGGGGGTGGCGGCGAGAGCTTTGAGGAGTCGGTGCCTCACGGGCTCCAAGGCCTGCTCCAGTGCCCACGGAAGCCCGGGCCTCAGTGCCGCAACGCCCGCTCGAGCGCCCGCAGGAACCCGTCGCTCGTGGCGCGGTCCCGCACCGCCAGCCGCAGCCACTCCTCGTCCAGGCCGGGGAACGTGTCCCCGCGGCGCACGGCGTAACCGAGGTCGCGCAGGCGGCGGCGTACCTCGGACGCCCGCTCCAGGCGGATCAGGACGAACGGGCCCTGCGCGGGCCCGGCGACGCGCAACCCGGCCGGGGCGAAGCGGGCGAGACCGGCCAGCAGATGCGCGCGGTCCGCGGCGATGCGATGGGCCGCGTGGGCCGCCTCCGCCACCGCCTGCGGCCCCACGCACGCCTCGGCCGCGGCCAGCGCCGGGGTCGACACCGGCCACAGCGGCTGCGCGCGTTCCAGGTCCTCGACGGTCTCCGCCGCCGCCAGGACGTACCCGATCCGCAGCCCGGCCAGCCCCCACGTCTTGGTCAGACTGCGCAGCACCACGAGGCCGGGCACATCGGTACGGCCGGCCAGGGCCTCGTGTTCGCCCGGCACCGCGTCCATGAACGCCTCGTCGACCACCAGCACCCGCCCGGGCCGGGCGAGTGCGGTGATCGTGTCCGCCGGGTGCAGCACCGACGTCGGGTTGGTCGGGTTGCCGATCACCACCAGGTCCGCGTCCTCGGGGACGGCCGCCGGGTCCAGCCGGAAGCCGTCCTCCTCCCGCAGCAGCACCCGGCCGACCGTGTGCCCCGCGTCCCGCAGCGCCGCCTCGGGCTCCGTGAACTGGGGGTGGACGACGACCGGCCGGCGCACCTTCAGCGCCCGCGCCAGCAGCACGAACGCCTCCGCCGCTCCCGCCGTCAGCAGCACCCGCTCCACCGGCAGCCCGTGCCGGGACGCCACCGCCGCCCGCGCGGCACGCCCGTCCGGGTAGGCGGCCAGGCCGCCGAGCGACGCGGCGATGTGCTCCCTCAGCCACTCCGGCGGCGTGTGCGCGCGGACGTTCACGGCGAGGTCGACGAGCGAGCCGCCGTCGTCCCGGACCTCCGCGTCGCCGTGGTGGCGCAGATCGTGCCCGCTCTCAGTGCGCATGCGAGTGAGCGCCGTGGTGGTGGTGCCCGTGACCGTGTCCGTGGTGGTGGTCGTCGTCGTCCGGGTGGAAGTGCGGCTGCTGCGGCATGCCCACCTTGTCCTCGAAACCGGGCAGCGCGATGCGGTACACGCACGAGTCGCAGTTCATCCGCAGATCGCCCTTGACGGCCTCCTCGTACCGCTCCCACACCAGGTCCAGCAGCTCCGGCTCCGGCCCGATGACGTCGGCGGAGACCACCTCGACCTCCGGGTGCGCGGCCGCCCAGCCCTCCGTCTGGTGCCGCACCCGGTCCGGCAGGATGCCCGTGAACAGGAAGTAGGGCAGGACCACGATCCGGCGGGCACCCAGCCGCACGCAGCGGTCGAGCCCGCTGGGCACGTCCGGTGCCGCCAGCGACACGAACGCCGTCTCGACACCGGCGTACCCGCGCCCCTCCCACAGCAGCCGGGCCGCCTTGTGCACCTCGGCGTTGGCGTCCGGGTCCGTGGAGCCGCGCCCGACCAGCAGCACCGTCACGTCGGCCCGGTCCCCGGGCGTGCGGCCCGCCGACCCCAGGGCCTCGTCCAGCCGCCGCTCCAGCACGTTCAGCAGCGCCGGATGCGGGCCGAGCGGACGCCCGTAGGTGTAGGAGATGCCGGGGTGCCGCTCCTTCTCGCGGGCCAGGGCCGCCGGGATGTCGCCCTTGGCGTGCCCGGCGGAAACCAGCATCAGCGGGACGGCGGCGAAGCGCCGCACGCCCTGTTCCACCAGCTCGGTGACGGCCTCGCCCAGCGGCGGCGGGGACAGTTCGATGAAGCCGCCCGCGACGGGCAGTTCGGGGTGTCTGGCCCCCAGCCGCCGTACGAAGTCGCGGAACGCCTCCGCTCCGGCGTCGTCGCGGGTGCCGTGGCCGGCGATGAGCAGGGCGGGCGGGGTGGTCACAGTTTCTCCTCGGAGGAAGTGGGGTGGTACAGCAGGGCGTTGAGCGCGGCGGCGGCGACCGCCGACCCGCCCTTCTCGGACACGTTGCTCACGGCGGGCAGTCCGCTCTCGCGCAGCGCGGCCTTCGATTCGACGGCTCCGACGAAACCGACGGGCAGGCCGATGACGAGCGCGGGGTCGGCGTCGAGCGTCAGCAGTTCCTCCAGCGCGGTCGGCGCGTTGCCGATCACCCAGAGGGCACCGGGGCCGACCTGCTCGTGAGCGAGCCGGATCGCGTGCGCGGAACGGGTCAGCCCCGGACCGGACTCGGCGTCCTTCAGACGGCAGACGGTCTCCCGCCGGGTGATCCCGGCACCGACCATCTCCACGTCCACGACCACGGGCGCCCCGGCGTGCAGCGCCGCGTGCGCCTTCTCCAGGGCTGCCTCGTCCATGACGAGGTCGGTGGCGTAGTCGAGGTCGGCGGCGGAGTGGATGACCCGCTCCACGACCGCCCGGGTCAGGGGCGGGAAGTGCGAGGTGTCCAGCCGGGCGCGCAGACGCCGGTAGGACTCCACCTCGATCGGATGAACGACGCGGTTCACTCGGAGCCCTCCTGTGCCGACTGCCAGCGGTAGCCGCGCGGGGTCACCATGCGCCCCGCGATGTCCCTGGTCGCGGTGTTGCCCACGGTCACGACCGTCATCATGTCGACCGTCGCCGGGTCGAGAGCCCCCAGCGTCGTGAGCCGGCTGGACTCGTCCGGCCGCGAGGCGTTGCGTACGACACCGACCGGTGTGGCCGGTGCCCGGTGCTCGGCGAGGATGCCCAGTGCCTTGGGGAGCTGCCAGTCGCGGCCGCGCGAACGCGGGTTGTAGAAGGTGACCACGAGGTCGGCCTCGGCCGCCGCGCGCACCCGCCGCTCGATGACCTCCCACGGTGTGTGCAGGTCGGACAGGCTGATCGACACGTGGTCGTGACCCAGCGGGGCGCCCAGGATCGCGCCGGCCGCGAGCGCCGCGGTCACGCCGGGAACTCCGACCACGTCGATGTCGTCGGAGGCCTCGGCCAGCGCGGGGGAGGCCATGGCGTAGACGCCGGCGTCCCCGCTGCCGATCAGCGCGACGGCCTGCCCCTTGCGGGCCTCCTCGACCGCCGTGCGCGCCCGCTCCTCCTCGGCCCCGAGTCCCGACTCCAGGATCAGGGTGCCGGGCCGCAGCAGGTCACGGATCTGGTCGACGTACTGGTCGAGCCCCACGAGCACACGGGCGCGCCGGAGTTCGGCCTTCGCACGCGGTGTCAGCAGGTCCCGGGCGCCCGGCCCGAGCCCGACCACCGCGAGCCGCCCGCGCCCCGGCCTCCGTACGACGGCACAGGTCGCCATCGCCGGGCGCGCGGCCGACTTCCGCTTGGGGACGAGGAGTTCGCCCCCGCCGACGAGCGCGGCGGCCTCGGCCACGGACGGGGTGCCGACGGCCGCGAGCGGTGCGTCGGACGGGTTGGGCACGTCGACCCCGGCCAGCTCCTCGGCGGAGTACGTCACCAGGGGCACCGCGAGCCGCCGCGCCGCCTCGACGATGCCGGGCTCCGCGGCCTTGGCGTCGACGGTGGCCAGCTCGGCGACGGACGCCGGGGACAGCCCGGCCTCCCGCAGGGTGTCCTCGACCAGCCCGAGGACCTCCTCGACGGGGGCGCCCTTGGACGCCCCGACCCCGACGACCAGCGTCGGCGGCCGCAGCACCGCCTCGCGCCCGGCCGCCTCCACGAGCCGGTCGGTGAGCCGGATCGTGTACGGGCCCTCGTCGGTCACCGGCAGCGGCGGCAGCGGCCAGGCCACCTCGGCCCGCAGTGCCACCGCCTCGCCGTCCAGCAGCGCCCGCGACACCGCGGCGACATCGCCCTCGACCGGCAGGCCGAGGGTGTCCAGGCCCGGCAGGTCCACGGCGTCCGTGGCCGTCGTCACGACCGGCTCGGCGCCCAGCACCTCGCCCACCTCGCGGGCCAGTTCATTGGCCCCGCCCGCGTGCCCGCCCAGCAGGGACACGGCGAACCGCCCGCCTTCGTCGACGCACACCACACCCGGGTCCTCGGTCTTGCCGGACAGCAGCGGTGCCACCAGCCGCACCACCGCCCCCGTCGCCAGGAAGCACACGAGCTGCTCGCACTGCGCGAACGCCGTCCGTACGGCGTCCCCGACGGGACCCTCGTACACACGCGTGCGGTCCGGCCACGCCGCGGCCAGCCGGTCCCGCGCAGCCGCTCCCGCCGCGGTGGCGGAAATGAGGCCGATCACTGAGCGACTCCTTCTTCTACAGCTGCCGGAGGCCGGACGCCCCACAGCAGGAAAACGGGGTTGGTCGCCGCGAGCCGGGTCACGTCCCCGGGCAGCGGCGCGAGCCGCGACGACTGCAACAGCACGCCGTCGCAGGTGAGACCGGCGCCCGTCAGGGCCTCGCGCGCGGCCGGTACCCGGTCGAGCGCCGCCATGGCGACGACCACCGTGCGCCGGGCACGCCGCGCACACGCGGCGACGACGGCGGGCAGTTCGCGCCCGCCACCCCCCACGAACACGGCGTCCGGGGCCTCGGCGAGATCCGCCAGCACCTCCGGTGCCCTGCCCTGCACCACGCGCACGTCCACGCCGTGCGCGGCGGCGTTGGCACGGACCCGCTCCACCCCGTCGGCGGCCTTCTCCACGGCGGTGACGGCCGCACCCAGCCGCGCGCACTCCACGGCCACGGACCCCGAGCCCGCGCCCACGTCCCACACCAGGTCACCCGGACGCGGCCCCAGCCGGGCCAGGGCCAGCGCCCGCACCTCGAACTTGGTGATCATCGAGTCCCGGTGGGTGAACTCCGCCTCCTCCAAGGCCCAGCCGGCGGGCCGTTCGCCGGGCCCCGCGACGGTCCGCACGGCCCCGAGGGCGCGCGTCCGGTCCAGGCACAGCACCACGTTCACCGCCGTGCCCCAGTCCCGGGCGGCGGCCTCGGCGGGCGTCACCCGCTCCACGCGCTCGGCCGGCGAGCCGAGCCCGGAGGCGACGACCAGCACCCGCGGCGCGTCCAGCAACGCCGCACCCAGCTCCGCGGGACCCGCTCCCGGCCCGGTCAGCACAGCCGTCTTCGCCTGCGCCCGGCACACGTTGACGGCCGTGCGCAGCTCCCGCCCGTGGGCGCTCACCACCACGGCGTCGTCCCAGGGCAGCCCGATCCGCGCGAACGCGGCGGCCACGGACGACACCCCGGGCCGCACCTCCAGCCGCTCAGGCCCGAACCGCTCGGCCAGCACCCGCACGATCCCGAAGAAGCCCGGATCCCCGGACGCCAGCACGACGACCCGCCCGCCCTCGCCGACCTGCCGCTCGACCGCGTCGAGGGCGGGGGCCAGGGGCCCGAGCACGATCCGCTCGGCCGACTCCGGCAGCCGTACGGCGTCCAGGTGCCGCTGCCCGCCGACGACCAGCCGGGCCCCGGCCAGGACGTCCTCGCCCACCGGTGCCCCGGTGCCGGTCCCGACCACGGTGATCATGTACTGGCACCCCGTTCACGCAGAGCCCTGCGGGCCTCGGGGTCGGCCTTGCGGTAGCCGTGGAAGTGCCCCGGGTGGTACAGGTGCGAGCGCGTGCCGTGCGCGTCGAGCGCCGGGCCGACCAGGAACAGGGTGTGCTTCCAGAGCTTGTGCTCCTTGACCGTCTCCTCCAGCGTGCCGATCGTGCACTTCACGATCAGCTCCTCGGGCCAGGTCGCCTGGTACGCCACCACGACCGGGGTCGTCGTCGGGTAGCCGCCCTCCAGCAGCTCCCGCACGAGCTGCCCGCTGCGGGCGGCGGAGAGGAACACCGCCATGGTGGTGCCGTGCTTGGCGAACTCACGGACCTCCTCCCCGGGCGGCATCGGCGTCTTGCCACCACCGAGCCGGGTCAGCACGACCGACTGCGCGACCTCGGGGATGGTCAGCTCGCGCCGGGCGAGCGCCGCGACGGCCGAGAAGGAGGACACCCCGGGCACGATCTCGGTCGCGATGCCGATCTCGGCACACCGGTCGACCTGCTCCTGCGTGCCGCCCCACAGGGCCGGGTCACCGGAGTGGATGCGGGCGACCTTGAGGCCCTCGGCGCGGGCCCGCTCGTACACGGCGACTACGTCCTCCAGGGACATGGTCGCCGAGTCCAGGACCTCCGCGTCCTCACGGGCGTGCTCCAGGACCTCCTCCTGGACCAGGCTGGCCGCCCAGATCACCACGTCGGCCTCGGCGATGGCGCGCGCGGCGCGGAACGTCAGCAGGTCGGCGGCGCCGGGACCGGCGCCGACGAAGGTCACTTTGCCGGCGGGGGCGTCGGCCATGGGATGGGTCCTCTCGTACAGGGGGGTGAGCGGGGGTGGGGTGGCGGACGGGCGGGTCAGAGCTTCCCGCCCCGTCCGCCGTCGCGCCGGGCGGGCGCGATGAGCGTCGAAAGATAGGGCAGGGGCGCGTCGCCGAGCTCGGCGGCCGGACGTACCGACTCCTCGGGCAGCCCGAGCGCCGAGCCCCACACGGCGTCGCCGAGCCGCCCGGTCTCGCGCAGCGCCTCGGCCACCTCGTGCGCCTGCCGCCCGAACTTGTAGGCGACCACGGTCCCGGGCCCGGCCAGGGCGTCCTTCAGCACGGCGGCCCCGGCGGTGACGGGCACGAGCGTCAGCGGCTCGGTGCCCTCGGTCAGCACGGCACCCGACCGGGCGGCGAGGTCCTGCATGGCGGTGATCCCGGGCACGGTCTCCACGACGGTCCCCGGCACCGACTCGGCGATGGTCTGCGCGAGATACGTGAACGTCGAGTAGACGTTGGGATCCCCGATGGTCGCGAAGGCCACGGCGGCATGACGACGCAGCAACTGCGCGACCCGGTCCCCGGCCGCGTCCCAGGCGGCCTCGCGCCGCCCCCGGTCGCTGCGCTCGTTCAGCGCGAACACGACGCGCACGACCTTCTCCTCGGGCACGTAGTGCAACACCGTCGCCTCGGCCCGGCCACGCTCCCCGCTGTCCATCACGGGGACCACCACGACATCGGCCTCCCGCAGGGCGTTGACCCCCTTGACGGTCACCAGCTCCGGATCCCCGGGCCCTACACCGACTCCGATCAGCCTGCTGCTCATGACGTCCGGCACCTCTCGACGAACCGACGGGCGACACCGGGCTCGGACGCCCAGTGCGTGTGCAGATAGCTCGCGTGCACACCGCGCTGTACGAAACCTTCGACCCGCGGCCGGGGGCCGCGGACCCCCCAGGCGGGTTCCGTCCCCGACCCGGGCTCCACCACGGTCCGGTGGAACTCGTGTCCCCGCATCCGTGTCCCGGCCACCGCGAGCACACTGTCGCCCACGGCCACGGCGTCCCGGTAGCCCAGAGTGAGCCGCTCGGTCATTCGCGCCCCGGCGTCCAGCACCCCGCACATCGGCAGCCCGTCCAGCTCCCGGCACAGGTACAGCAGCCCCGCGCACTCGGCGGCGACGGGAGCGCCGCTTCCCGCCAGCTCGGCCACGGCCTTGCGCAGTGGTTCGTTGGCGGACAGCTCCGAGGCGTACACCTCGGGGAACCCGCCCCCGATCACCAGCCCGGCGGTCCCCTCGGGCAGTTCCTCGTCCCGCAGGGGGTCGAAGGTGACGACGTCGGCCCCGGCGGCGGTGAGGAGTTCGGTGTGTTCGGCGTAGGAGAAGGTGAACGCAGACCCACCGGCGACGGCGACGACGGGTGCACGCCCCCCGACAGCTTCGCCCGACCGCGTCGCCCCGGCGGGGGGCGCCGGCCTTTCATCCGAGTGTGTCGGGTGGTGGGTGGGTGAGGCGGGGGTCCACGGGGCGGAGCCCCCTGGTACGGCACCGGCTGCACGTGCCAGGGCTTCCAATGCTCCCAGGTCACAACCGTCCTGGACCTGCGCAGCCATCGCAGCGACGGCCTCGACCGCCGCACCCTGCCGTTCGGCTACAGGAACCAGACCGAGATGCCGAGAAGGCGTGGACACCTGCGAAGCCCGCCGCAAGGCGCCCAGCACCGGCACCCCGGCCTGCTCCAGCGCCTCCCGCAGCAACTCCTCGTGCCGGTCCGAGGCGACCTTGTTCAGGATCACGCCCCCGACCCGCACCTCCGGGTCCCAGGACGCGAACCCGTGCACCAGCGCCGCCACCGACCGCGACTGCGACGACGCGTCGACGACCAGCACCACCGGCGCCCGCAACAGCTTGGCGACATGAGCCGTCGAGGCGAGCTCACCCTCTCCGGCGGCCCCGTCGTACAGCCCCATCACGCCCTCGACGACCGCGATGTCACAGCCCCGCGCCCCGTGCAGGAACAGCGGCCCGACCAGCTCGGGCCCGCACAGGTACGCGTCGAGGTTCCGTCCCACCCGCCCGGTCGCGAGCGCGTGGTACCCGGGGTCGATGTAGTCCGGCCCGACCTTGTGGGGGGACACGGCGAGCCCCCGCGCGGCGAACGCGGCCATCAACCCCGTGGCGACGGTGGTCTTGCCGCTGCCCGAGGAGGGCGCGGCGATGACCAGCCGAGGGACGGAACCACTCACCACTCGATGCCCCTCTGGCCCTTCTGGCCCGCGTCCATCGGATGCTTGACCTTGGACATGTCGGTCACGAGATCGGCGAAGTCCACGAGTTTCCCGGGCGCGTTCCGCCCGGTGATGACGACATGCTGCGTTCCGGGCCGGTCCCGCAGCACGGAGATCACCTCGTCGGTGTCCACCCAGCCCCAGTGCATCGGGTAGGCGAACTCGTCCAACACGTACAGCCTGTACGTCTCGGCGGCCAGGTCACGCTTGACCTGCTCCCAGCCCTCCCGGGCCTTCTCCTCGTTGTCCATCTGGGCATCGCGCTGCACCCAGGACCAGCCCTCGCCCATCTTGTGCCAGTCGACGGACCCGCCCTCCCCGGACGCCCCCAGCACCCGCAGCGCGTTCTCCTCGCCGACCTTCCACTTCGCCGACTTGACGAACTGGAACACCCCGATCGGCCACCCCTGGTTCCAGGCCCGCAGCGCGAGCCCGAAGGCGGCGGTGGACTTGCCCTTGCCGACGCCCGTGTGCACGACGACCAGCGGACGGTTCCGGCGCTGCCGTGTCGTCAGCCCGTCGTCCGGCACCACACTCGGCTGTCCCTGCGGCATTACGCGGCCCTCCTCTGTACGTCCTTCACGAGCCCGGCGATGCTGTCCGCCCGCAACTCGTCCAATGTCACGGCCGTACCGCCCAGTTCACCGGCGAGCTGCCCGGCGAGCCCCAGCCGCACCGGCCCCGACTCGCAGTCCACGACCACCGAGGCGACACCGTCGGCCGCGAACAACCGCGCCGCACGCCCGGCCAGGGCGACGGGCTCCGGGCCGCCGGTGGCCCGTCCGTCCGTCACGACCACGACCAGCGGCCGCCGCGCGGGATCGCGCAGCCGCTCCACGCGCAGCACGTCGTGGGCGCGCAGCAGCCCGGCGGCGAGCGGTGTGCGCCCGCCGGTCGGCAGCGTCTCCAGCCGGGCCGCCGCCGCGTCCACGGACGAGGTCGGCGGCAGCGCGACATCGGCGCCCGAGCCCCGGAAGGTCACCAGTCCCACCTTGTCGCGCCGCTGGTAGGCGTCCAGCAACAGCGACAGCACGGCGCCCTTCACGGCGCTCATCCGCTGCCGTGCCGCCATCGAACCGGAGGCGTCCACGACGAACAGCACGAGATTGCCCTCGCGCCCCTCGCGGGTGGCCTGCCGCAGATCGTCCCGGCGCACGACCAGGCCCGGTCCTGAGCGCCCACGCGCCCGCTGGTGGGGTGCCGCGGCCTGCACGGTCGCCGCCAGGTGCAGCTTGGTGAGCGCGCCCCGCGGCCGCCGGGCCCCGGTCGTGCGCCCCTGCTCGGTCCGCGCCCGCGAACGCCGCCCGGCGGCACCCTCGCCGATCCCGGGCACGCTCAGCACCTTCGTCCGGAACGGTTCGGAAGCCCGTACGGCCGACTGCTCGCCGGCCCCCGAGGGCCGCGGTTGCCCGTTCTCCCCGGCCTCGGGTCGGGCCGCGGTGTCGCCGTCGCCCTGCGGGGCGTCGTCGGGTTCCGGCTGTCCGCCGCCCCCGCCCGGCCCGTCCGGCCCGGGGTCCGGATCCGGATCGTCGTCGTCCGAGCCGCCGAACTCCTCCAGCGTCTCGTCCAGCTTGTCCTCGTCGAGCCCCGGCGCGTCGAAGGGGTTGCGCCGCCGCCGGTGCGGCAGCGCGAGCAGCGCCGCCTGCCGGACGTCCTCGGCGAGCACGTCCGTGCGCCCGGCCCAGGCCGCCAGCGCCGTGGCGGTCCGCGCCATCACGATGTCCGCGCGCATGCCGTCCACCTCGAAGGCCGCACAGGTCGCGGCGATCTGCCGCAGCGCGCCGTCGCCCAGCCGCACGGACGGCAGCAGCTCCCGCGCCGCGATGATCCGCGCCCGTACGGCGGCCTCCTCCTCGGCCCAGCGCGCGGCGAATCCGCCGGGGTCGTCGTCGTAGGCCAGGCGCCGCCGGACGACCTCCACCCGCTGGTCCGGCTCCCGCGAGGCCGCTACCTCGACGGTCAGCCCGAACCGGTCGAGCAACTGCGGCCGCAGTTCGCCCTCTTCGGGATTCATGGTGCCGACGAGCAGGAAGCGGGCGGCGTGCCGCACGGAGACGCCCTCGCGCTCCACGTACGAGGCGCCCATCGCGGCTGCGTCCAGCAGCAGGTCGACCAGGTGGTCGTGGAGGAGGTTGACCTCGTCGACGTAGAGGATCCCGCGGTGCGCGTCGGCGAGCAGGCCCGGCTCGAAGGCCTTCACGCCCTCGGACAGGGCCCGCTCGATGTCCAGCGCGCCGACCAGCCGGTCCTCGGAGGCGCCGACGGGCAGCTCGACCATCCGGGCGGGCCGCTCGACGCCGGTGCCGGCCTCGTGCGGCCCGTCCGGGCACACCGGGTCGGGGGAGGAGGGATCGCACGAGAAACGGCATCCCGGGACGACCGGGACCGCCGGCAGCAGCGCCGCCAGCGCCCGCACCGCGGTCGACTTGGCCGTGCCCTTCTCACCGCGCACCAGCACACCGCCGACCGCCGGTGAGACCGCGTTCAGCAGCAGCGCGAGCCGCAGGTCGTCCTGGCCCACGACGGCCGTGAACGGAAAGGGGGTGGTCACTTCTCGTCGCCCTCCAAGTCGCCTTCGAGTTCCAGGTAGGTGGCCCGCAGCCGCTCCAGCGTCTGAGCGTCCGGCTCGGCCCACAGTCCGCGCTCGGCGGCCTCCAGCAGCCGCTCGGTGATGCCCCGCAGCGCCCAGGGGTTGGACTTCTTCATGAAGTCCCGGTTCTCCGGGTCGAAGACGTACTCGGCGCTGAGCTTCTCGTACATCCAGTCGTCCACGACCCCGGCCGTGGCGTCGTACCCGAACAGGTAGTCCACGGTCGCCGCCATCTCGAAGGCGCCCTTGTAGCCGTGCCGCCGCATGGCCGCCATCCAGCGCGGGTTGACCACGCGGGCGCGGAAGACGCGGTGCGTCTCCTCGCCGAGCGTGCGGGTCTTCACCTGGTCCGGGGTGGCCGAGTCACCGACGTACGCCTCGGGGCTCGCGCCCGTCAGGTGGCGCACCATGGCGACCATGCCGCCGTGGTACTGGAAGTAGTCGTCGGCGTCGACCAGGTCGTGCTCGCGGGTGTCGACGTTCTTCGCGGCGACGGCGATCCGCTTGAACGCCGTCTCCATGTCCCCGCGCGCCGCCCGGCCGTCGAGCCCACGGCCGTAGGCGTAGCCGCCCCACACCGCGTACACCTCGGCGAGGTCCGCGTCGGAGCGCCAGTTGCGGGCGTCGATCAGCGGCAGCAGACCGGCCCCGTAAGCCCCCGGCTTGGAGCCGAAGATGCGGGCGGTGGCCCGCCGGCGGTCCCCGTGCTCGGCGGTGTCCTGGTCGGCGTGCGCCCGGACGTGGTTGGACTCGGCCGGCTCGTCCAGGTCGGCGACCGTGCGCACGGCGTCGTCGATCAGCCCCACCACGTGCGGGAACGCGTCCCGGAAGAAGCCCGAGATGCGGACCGTGACGTCGATGCGCGGCCGGCCGAGCTCGGCCAGGGGGATCACCTCGAACCCGGTCACGCGCCGCGAGGCGTCGTCCCACACCGGCCGGCAGCCCAGCAGCGCCAGGATCTCGGCGATGTCGTCGCCCTGGGTGCGCATGGCGGAGGTGCCCCACACCGTCAGACCGACGGACGTGGGGTACTCACCGGTGTCCTGCAGATACCGCTGCACCAGCGAGTCCGCGAGCGACTGCCCGACCTCCCAGCTCAACCGGGACGGAATGGCCTTGGGGTCGACGGAGTAGAAGTTCCGGCCCGTCGGCAGGACGTTGACGAGCCCGCGGGTCGGCGAACCGGACGGTCCGGCCGGGACGTAGCCGCCCTCCAGGGCCCGCAGGATGTGCCCGATCTCGTCGGTGGTCTGCTCCAGCCGCGGCACGACCTCGGCGCAGGCGAACTCCAGCACGGCGACGGCCTCGGGCAGTTCGGCGCCGAGGACCTCCCGGATCAGCGGCGCGCTCTCGGCGAGGGCCCAGCCGCGCTCCTCCATGCCCTCCGCGAGCCGCCGGCACAGCTGCTCCAGCAGGTCGATCGCGTCGGCGGCGCTGCGGGCCGGGCCGTCCACCAGGTCCGTCAGCTCGGCGGGCACCTTCACCGCAGCGCCCGGCTCGGCCAGCAGCTCCTTCTCCACCAGACCGAAGTGCCGCGCCAGCGAGGCCCTCAGCCCCGGCAGCGCGTTGGCCTGCCCGCCCCACACCTGCGAGGCGCGCAGGACGGCCAGCACGAGGTTGACGCGCGGTTCACCGACCGGCCCACCGCCCAGGATGTGCAGGCCGTCGCGGATCTGCACGTCCTTGATCTCGCACAGATAGCCGTCGATGTGCATGACGAACTCGTCGAACGCCTCGTCGTCCGGCTGCTCGTCGACGTGCAGGTCGTGGTGGAGCTCGGCCGCCTTGACCAGCGTCCAGATCTGGGCGCGCACGGTCGGGGCCTTCGTCGGGTCCAGGTCCGAGACGAGCGCGTACTCGTCGAGGAGCTGCTCCAGCTTGGCCAGGTCGCCGTAGGTGTCGGCGCGGGCCATCGGCGGCACGAGGTGGTCGACGACCGTGGCGTGCCCGCGCCGTTTGGCCTGGGTGCCCTCACCCGGGTCGTTGACGATGAACGGGTAGATCAGCGGCAGGTCCCCGAGGACCGCGTCCGGGGCGCAGCCCCCGCCGAGCCCGAGGCCCTTGCCGGGCAGCCACTCCATGGTGCCGTGCTTGCCCATGTGGACGATGGCGTCGGCGCCGAAACTGTTCTCCAGCCACCGGTAGGCCGCCATGTAGTGGTGGGACGGCGGCATGTCCGGGTCGTGGTAGATCGCGATCGGGTTCTCGCCGAAACCGCGCGGCGGCTGGATCATCACGACGACGTTCCCGAACTGCAGGGACGCCAGCACGATGTCGTCCCCGTCGACGTAGAGGCTGCCCGGCGGCTCGCCCCACGCCTCGGTCATGGCGTCCTTCAGCTCCGGGTCGAGCTTCTCGAACCACGCCCGGTAGTCCGCCAGCGGCACCCGCGCGGGCGCGGCGGCCAGCTGCTCCTCCGTCAGCCACTCCACGTCGTGCCCGCCGGCGTTGATGAGCCGGTGGATCAGCTCGTCCCCCTCGTCCGGATGCCCCTCGACGACGTACCCGGCGTCCCGCAGCGCGTCCAGCACCCGCACCGCCGAGGCCGGGGTGTCGAGCCCGACCGCGTTGCCGACCCGGGAGTGCTTGGTCGGGTACGCGGTGAAGACCAGCGCCAGCTTCTTCTCGGCGTTCGCCTTGTGCCTGAGCCGCGCGTGCCGTACGGCGATGCCGGCGACGCGTGCGGCGCGCTCCGGGTCGGCGACGTACACGGGCACGTCGTCCGGGCCCTGCTCCTTGAAGGAGAACGGCACGGTGATCAGCCGTCCGTCGAACTCCGGGATCGCCACCTGCATCGCGGCGTCCATGGGGGAAAGGGCGGCGTCCGACTCCGCCCAGGCCTGCCGGGAGGACGTCAGGCAGAGGCCCTGCAGCACGGGGATGTTCAGCTCCGCGAGGGCGCCGATGTCCCAGGCCTCCTCGTCACCGCCGGCCGAGGCCTGCGAGGCGTGGGTGCCGCCGGCGGCGAGCACGGTCGCGACCAGGGTGTCCGCCCGCCCGAGGATCTCGTACAGCCCCGCGTCCGCGCCGCGCAGCGAGCCGCAGTACACGGGCAGCGCATTGGCGCCCCGCGCCTCGATCGCGTCGCACAGGGTGTCGACGAAGGCGGTGTTGCCGCTCAGGTGGTGGGCCCGGTAGAAGAGCACGCCGACGGTCGGCCGGCCGTCCACCCGGGCGCGCTCACCGTGGACGCCGTACTCCGGCATCGTGCGCGGCTCGACGAACCCCTCGCCGGTCAGCAACACGGTGTCGGAGAGGAACCGGGCGAGTTCGGTGAGGTTGTCCGGCCCGCCCTCCACGAGGTACTTCAGCGCCTCGGCCACGACACCGGCCGGGACGGACGACTCGGCCATCAGCTCCGCGTCCGGCACGGCCTCGCCGCCCAGCAGCACGGTGGGGACGCCGGAGGCCTTCAGGGCGGCGAGCCCGTCCTCCCAGGCCCGCTTGCCGCCGAGCAGCCGGACGACGGCGATGCCGGCTCCGTCCAGCAGGGCCGGGAGCTCCTCCCGGACGTCCACGCGGGTGGGGTTGCCGATCCGGTAGTCGGCACCGGAGGCGGCCCGGGCCGCCAGCAGGTCCGTGTCGGCGGTCGACAACAACAACACAGTGCTCATGCGGGTGCTCCCGGTGGAATGAAGGGCAGTCCTTGTGGCGCGCCGGACTCGATGAGCCGCCACAGCGCGTCCGTGTCCGCGTGCTGTTCGATCAGGTCACCGAGCCGGTCGAGCTGCTCCTCGCGCAGCGCGGCGAACGAGGTGTCCGGAGCCGGCACGAAGCGGCGGCCCGCGGCGGCCGCCACCTCCCGCAGAAAGGCCCGCCGGAAACCGTCCGACTCCAGAGAGCCGTGCCAGTGCGTGCCCCAGGTCTGGCCGACCCGGCACCCGTCCAGGAAGGGTTCTCCGCCGGCCACATCGGCGACCCCGTGGTGGATCTCGTAGCCCTCGACGGGCTCCCCGAGGGCCTCGCCCGCCGGCCGGGTGAGGGTCTTCTCGCGGGCGAACCGCACCCGCACGGGCAGGATCCCGAGCCCGTCGACGTGACCCCGGCGGCTCTCGACGTCGTCCTCGATGTGTTCGCCGAGGATCTGGAAACCACCGCAGATGCCGAGGACGGGCCGCTGCTCGGCGGCCCGGCGGGCCAGGGCCCCGGCGAGGCCGCGCTCGCGCAGCCACTCCAGCGCGCGGACCGTCCCGCGGGTGCCGGGGACGATGACGAGGTCGGCGTCGGACAGCTCCTCCGGCCGGTCCACGAACCGCACCACGACGCCCGGTTCGGCCGCCAGCGCGTCCACGTCGGTGAAGTTGGACATGAGCGGCACGGCGCAGACCGCGACGCGCAGCACGTCCTCCCCGACCGGCGGGGCGACGACGGACTCCCGCACCGCTCCCCGCAGGGAGACCCGCAGCCCGTCCTCCTCGTCGATCCCGAGCCCGTGCCGGAACGGCAGCACGCCGTACGTCCGCCGCCCGGTCAGGTCGCGCAGCATGTCAAGACCCGGCTCCAGCAGGGAGACGTCCCCGCGGAACTTGTTGACGAGGAACCCGGCGACGCAACGCTGGTCCTCGGGCGACAGCAGCGCCACCGTCCCGAAGAACGAGGCGAACACACCACCCCGGTCGATGTCGCCGACGACGAGCACGGGCAGCCCGGCACCCCGGGCGATCCCCATGTTCACGATGTCCGTCCGCCGCAGATTGATCTCGGCGGGAGAACCGGCCCCCTCGCAGATCACTGCGTCATACGTGCCCCGCAATTGCTCCAGGCAGTCCAGCACCGTCCCGAGCAGCCTCTGCTGCCGCCCGCCGTGGTACCCGCGCGCACTCATCTCCCCGACCGGCTTGCCCAGCAGCACGACCTGACTGCTCTGCTCACCTCCGGGCTTGAGCAGCACGGGATTCATCAGCGCGGTCGGCTCGACCCGGCAGGCCTGCGCCTGCATGGCCTGCGCCCGCCCGATCTCGGCCCCCTCCTTCGTCACGAAGGAGTTCAGGGACATGTTCTGCGCCTTGAAGGGCGCGACCTTGACGCCCTGCCGCACCAGCCACCGGCAGATCCCGGCGGTCACGACGCTCTTGCCCGCGTCGGAGGTGGTACCGGCGACGAGAAGACCACCGTTCACGTCAATTCCCCCTCTTGAGCAACCGCGCACCGGCGCACACCCCGAGCGCGAGCCAGGTGACGCGCCGCGACAGCCGCACGGCCCGTTCGACATCGCGCGTGCCGACGGCACGTCCTTGCGTGTTCAGCACGGGCCGGTGCTCCACCCGCCCGCCGTACGAGAGCGTCCCGCCCAGCCGCACCCCGAGAGCCCCCGCGAAAGAGGCCTCCACGGGACCGGCGTTGGGGCTCGGATGCTTCGCCGCGTCGGCCCGCCAGGCCCGCACGGCGCCCCGGGGATCCGGCCCGGCCAGGGCGGCGAGGACCGCGGTCAGCCGCGCCCCCGGCCAGCCCGCGAGGTCGTCCAGCCGCGCGGAGGCCCACCCGTACCGCCGGTAGCGGGCCGACTTGTGTCCGACCATCGCGTCCAGGGTGTTGACGGCCCGGAACCCGAGCAGCCCCGGCACCCCGCCGACGGCTCCCCACACCAGGGCCCCGACCACCGCGTCGGAGGTGTTCTCGGCGACCGACTCGACCACGGCCCGGGCGATCCCGTCGGCATCGAGGGCCTGTGGGTCCCGCCCGCACAGATGCGGCAGCCGGGCCCGGGCCGTCTCGACGTCACCGGCCTCCAGAGCACGCCCGATGGCCCGGGCCTCCCGGGCGAGTGAAGTCCCCCCGACCACGGCCCAGGTGGCGGCACCCGTCAGCGCGACGGAGGCGACGCAGGACCTCCGCACGGCACGTGCGGCGACGGAGCCGAGGGCGACGGCCCCCGAGGCACACACGGCGGTATGCAGCGCGCCCCACCCGCGGTGGTCCCGCCACAACACCCGTTCCACGGCACTCGCGGCCCGTCCGAACGCGGCGACCGGATGCCCCCGGCGAGGATCACCGAGCAGCAGGTCACCGATCAGACCGGCGGCGGCGCCGTACGCGAAGACGCGACCGGCACCCATGGGCTCAGCCGGCCGGAAGGGCAGGCGGAGGCGGGGTGTTGGAACGGGATCGGCAGCCGCGCATGGCGATACGTGTCCTCACTCAGGGTGTCCACGCCCTGGTTCGACGAGACCGGCGGCGAGAGTTCCTGGCTCCCGGGGATCACTACCCCGGTGACAGTGGCGGGACCGCGCCGGACTCTCACCGGCTTCCTCTCCTGCCGCCGTACTGGCCCCGGCAGTCCACCACGGCCGGCAACCGCCGTCAACTTGCCGTTGACCTGCGAGGGGAGAGTGTGGAGAACCCCACACCGGCCCCTTCCCGCACACGACGACCGGGCGGGGGGGGGGGGCCCCCCCCCCCCCCCCCCCCCCCCCCCCCGGGGGGGGGGGGGGGCCCCCCCCCCCCCCGGACACCCCCCTGGGGGCGGGGACCGGGGGGGGGCACAAACAATCACCCCCCCATTTACCAGGG
>NZ_JBIVQO010000001.1:1394855-1450805 GCF_044755265.1 Streptomyces sp. NPDC092370
GCCCGGGGGGGGTTTGTGTGGGCACACCCCCCCCCCGGCCCCCCCCCCCCCCCCCCCCCGGGGGGGGGGGGCCCCCCCGCCCCGCCCCGCCCGGCGGACACGATGCGCGGTCGGGCCGTCAGGCCACGATCAGGTAGATCCCGTAGGCCACGGCCGCCGCGCACGCCGCGAAGCACGCGTACGCCCCCGTGACCGCGAGCCCGGCGGACCCGCCCTGCGCCACCGCGCGCTCGCGGCGCGACAGGCCGGTGATGCCGAGGGTGAACAGGCCGACGAGGGCCACGGTGACCACGAGGCTGACACCGAAGACGGAGCCGAGGGCCGCCCAGTCGATCTTCATCTCAGAGACTCTTCCTTGTAACCGGTGGGCGGGGTCAGACCGTGGTGGTCGTGGTCGGCGTCCGTTCGGCGGTGGCCTGCGCCGGGAACGGGGGGACCGGCTCCTCGGCGACCGTGCCGCCCGTGGGCGGCGGCGTCACCGCGGCCATCGCCGTGGTCACCACGCCGGCCGGCTCCGCCTCGCCGGTGTCGTTGACGTTGGTGTGGTCGACGACCTCACGCCGCGAGAGCTTCCAGATCGCCGCGCTGGAGGCGACGAGGAACACGGCCACCACCGCGGTGCCCCAGGTGCCGAAGCCGGTGACGTACTCGGCGAGCGCGCCGACCAGAGCGGCCGCCGGCAGCGTGAGGCCCCAGGCGACGAACATCCGCGTGGCGGTGGACCAGCGGACCACTCCGCCCTTGCGGCCGAGCCCCGCGCCCATCACCGAACCGGACACGGAGTGCGTCGTGGAGAGGGAGAAGCCGAGGTGCGAGGAGGCCAGGATCACCGTGGCCGCGGAGGTCTGGGCGGCGAAGCCCTGCTGCGGCTGGAGGTCGGTCAGTCCCTTGCCCATGGTGCGGATGATGCGCCAGCCACCCAGGTACGTGCCGAGCGCGATGGCGAGACCCGCCGTGAGGATGACCCACATGGGCGGGTCGGAGTCGGGGGCGACGGCGCCGCCGGCGACCAGGGCGAGGGTGATGACACCCATCGTCTTCTGGGCGTCGTTGGTGCCGTGGGCCAGGGAGACCAGGCCCGCGGAGGCGATCTGGCCGGCGCGGTAGCCCTTCTTGGACGCCTGGCTCTCGGTCTTGCTGCCGAGGGAGTACGTCAGCCGCGTGGCGAGCATCGCCGCGATGCCCGCGACCAGCGGGGCGGCGATCGCCGGGATGAGCACCTTGGTGACCAGCACGTCGCCGTGCACCGCGCCGACGCCCGCCGAGGCGATCGTGGCGCCGATCAGACCGCCCATGAGGGCGTGGGAGGAGCTGGACGGCAGGCCGACCAGCCAGGTCAGCAGGTTCCAGAGGATCGCGCCGACCAACGCGGCGAAGATGACCTCGGGACGGATGCCGGCCTCGTCGACGAGGCCCTTGGAGATCGTGTTGGCGACTTCGACGGACAGGAAGGCGCCGACCAGGTTGAGGACCGCTGACATGGCCACCGCGACCTTGGGCTTCATGGCGCCCGTGGAAATGGTCGTGGCCATGGCGTTCGCGGTGTCGTGGAAACCGTTCGTGAAATCGAACGCGAGTGCGGTTACTACCACAATCGCGAGGATCAGCGAGAAGCTTTCCATTTACCCAGGCAATCGTTCGAGGTCGTTGACGGTACGAACGTAGGCAACCTGAGTGAACGGAAGATGAACTGGGAGGGGCGCAGGGGTGACCGCACAGGGGGTCGCGGCTCCGTCCCGGAACGGCGGTCCCGGCGCCCGTCCGGTCAGGCGCCTTCCGTGAACCGCTTCAGCCCATCGGGCGACCCGTCGAAGAGATTTCCGTCACTCGCGGGGAGTCGCCGCCGTCCCGTGCCGTCACAAGGGCCGGGAGGGGCGGCCCGGCCGGCAGCGTGCCCGTGGCCGCGGCGTCGTATCGGGCGATCCGCCTGGTGTGACGGCGGCGAGGCGCCGCTGTCGCCGATGACACCGATCCACCAGTGGGTGGTCGTGTGGATCACCGGGCGACGGCCGGTCAGCCGCTCGGTCCCGTTGCCGAACGACTCGATCCAGTCCGCCACTCCGGCCCTGCTCGGGCCGTAGCGGCCGTGCTTCTCGTCGTACGGGTCGTATGCGATGTCGAGCGCGGGCGGCGGCGTCCAAGCCGTCTGCGGTCCGGTTACCGCCCTTCGTGCGAAGGGTGCCGCCCGCGCCCGGCCCGAGGGCCGGTCCGGCAGGGCGAAGTGGTGGGCGCCGCGCACCAGGCCCGCCTCGCGCGTTGTACTGCCGGGTACCGCCGGCCGAGGCGGGGACTGCGGCAGGCGGTGGACTCCGGTCGCCTTGACGTAGGCGAAGCGGGCGCCCTTCGTCCTCACGCTCCGCCGGTCGACGTCCTTCTGGCGGGACGGGACGTCGTGCCCCTCCGGGCGGCTCGCCGCCGGGGCCGGAACGTCGGTGAGCGCGATCCCGCCCGGAACCGAGCGCCGTCGTGGATGCCACCCATGAGCGGCTGCGGCGGGGGGTCGGTGTGCGGACGCGGGTCATGGGGTTCCGCCGGAATCGAGCGCCGTCGTGGATGTCACCCGTGAGCGGCTGCGGCGGGGGGCCGGTGTGCGGACGCGGGTCATGGGGTTCCGCCGGAATCGAGCGCCGTCGTGGATGTCACCCGTGAGCGGCTGCGGCGGGGGGTCGGTGTGCGGACGCGGGTCATGGGGTTCCGCCCGGAACGGCGACGTGCACGGCGAAACCTCCCAGAGCGTACGGGAAGATCAGCGAATGCCCGAAGATCTCCGGCCGTGTAACACGCTCCGCCCCGCGGCGCGTTGAGCCTCCGCCTGGCAGGATCGCGGCATGGCTGAGCAGCGAGGCGACGAGCGGGGCACGGGAGACGCACGGCAGGCCGGACCGGGCGCGGAGGAGCGGCGCGGGAGTGCGCACCCCGAGGAGGCGCGCGCCTGGGAGGACCTCGTCGCGACGGCCCGCCGGACGGTCGCGGACGGACTCGTCGTCGGCACGTCCGGCAACGTGTCGGTGCGCGTCGGCGACACGGTCCTGGTCACCCCGTCGGGCGTGCCCTACGACCGGCTGGCGCCGGACGACGTGACGGGCGTCGACCTCGACGGCCGGCAGGTCCTCGGCACGCTCGTCCCGACCAGCGAGCTGCCCATGCACCTCGCCGTCTACCGTACGACCGGCGCGATGGCCGTCGTGCACACCCACGCCGTGCACGCGACGGCCGTCTCGACGCTCGTGAGCGAGCTCCCGCTGATCCACTACATGGCCGCGGCGCTCGGCGGGCCCGTCCGGGTGGCCCCCTACGCCACGTACGGCACCGACGAGTTGGCCGAGAACATGCTTCGCGCCCTCGCCGGCCGCTCCGGCTGCCTCCTCCAGAACCACGGCACCGTCACCTACGGCGGCACCCTCGCCCAGGCCTACGACCGCACCGCCCAGCTGGAGTGGATGTGCCGCCTGTGGCTGACCGCCTCCTCGGTGCCGGGCCTGACCCCCGGCCTGCTGTCCCGGGAACAGCTCACCGAGGTGGAGGAGCGGCTGCGCGGCTACGGCCAGCGAGGCTGAGCCCTCCGCGCGGCCGCCGGGGGCGTCACCCCGCCGCTGCCCCCACTGGTCGCCCACGGCATCCGCCAGGACACTGGAGCCGTGCGCACTGTCAAAGCGACGGCCGCTGCCGTCACCGCCGTGATCGGAGCCGGTGCCGCCGCGGTGGCCGCCGGCCGGCTCGCCAGCGACGCCGCTCTCAAGGCGCCCCCCGGCAGGCCCCTGCCCACCGAACCCCGGCTCACCGTGCACGGCACCGCCGCCGGGCGCATCAGCCTCACCCGGGACCTCGCCGCCCTGCGCCCCGGCCGCTACGGCCTCTCCGGGCACGGCTCCCACGCGGTCGTCGGCCCCGTCCTGACCGACGCCTCGCACCCCGCCGACACCGTCGTGCGCCGGCTGGAGAGCGTCACGCACGGCACGCTGGCGTCCGGCGACAAGGTGTGGCTCACACCGAACGTGTACGTCGGCAACCCGGGCGCCCTCGGGCTCGAACACGCCGACGTCGACATCCCCGGCGAACTCGGGGCCCTGCCCGCGTGGTTCGTGCCGGGCAAGCGGGACACCTGGGTGATCGCCGTGCACGGCCTGGGCACCACCCGGGAACTCGCCCTGAACGTCATGGGATTCCTGCACCGCAGCCAGTTCCCGGTGCTCGCCCTCGCCTACCGCGGCGACCTGGGCGCGCCCCGCCCGCCCGACGGCCTGCACCACCTCGGCGAGACCGAGTGGCGCGACCTCGACGCGGCCATCCGCTACGCCGTGCGCCACGGAGCCCGCCAGGTCGTCCTGCACGGCTGGTCCACCGGCGCCACCATGGCCCTGCGCGCCGCCGCGCGGTCGGGCCTGCGCGACCGGATCTCCGGGCTCGTCCTGGACTCCCCGGTGCTCAGCTGGCAGACCACCCTGCGCGCCCTCGCCTCGGCCCGCCGCACCCCGGGCGCGCTGCTGCCCCTCGCGGTCCGCGCCGCCCAGGGCCGCACCGGTCTGTCCGCCGACCGCGTCGCGGGCACCCTCCCGGCCGACGAGCTCCGGGTCCCGGCACTCGTCCTCCACGGACCGGACGACACCGTCGCCCCCTGGCAGTTCTCACGCCGCCTGGCCGGCGCCCGCCCCGACATGGTCGCCCTCCACACCGTCCGCAACGCCCCCCACGGAGCCATGTGGAACGCCGACCCGAAGGCCTACGAGGAAGCCCTCAGGCGCTTCCTGACCCCTCTCATGTGACCTCGTTCACAACCGCCGCTGGGTGCGGCCCCCCGTCACGTCCTCTCGCGCGCCCTCCGTTCATGCCCCCTTCACCCCGTCGTCACCACGCCCCGCCCCCTCTCCGCCGACCGGTCGCGAGGATTCCGTTTAGCGTCGTACCACTGGCCGGTTCCCGGCTCTCGACCACTTCCGGCAACCGGTGCGTTGGCCATCCCCGTCGCCCGCCGTGACATTCCGTTTGGGTTTTCGGACCGTCAACCGGAAGACTGCACCCGTGACGTCCCGTATCCCGCGCGACTCCAGGCTTCGACTCGTCCGCCCGCGACCCCTGGCCGCCGCCCCTCCAGCGATGAACCAGCGGCGCTCGCGCCGACCCGCACCGCGCCCCCCGGAGGGCACTCCGGCACCGGCGGAACTGGCCAGAATGGCACGCTCAGGTCTGGCCGACGCGGCCCGCGTCGCCCGCTGGGCCGACGCCGCGCTCGGCCCCGGCCGGGACAGCGCCACCGACGACGGCAAGGCCACCCTCTCCGACGCGACCGCGGAACGGGCCGCCCGCGAGCTGGGTCTGACCCCGGCTCAGGTCAGAGCCGACTGGGACACCGCCCGCCTCGCCGGTCTCGTCGAGGTGCACGGCGACAGCGCCCGCCCCGGCTGGCGGCTGCGCGCCTGGGACCGCGACGACAGTGCCGTGCTGCGCGGCTGGGTCGCGCTCTTCGACGCCTGGTCGCTCGCCCATCCGGAGCCCGCGGAGCACGAGCCCGCCGCCGTCGCCGAGGTCGTCTCGGCCATGCCGCAGGTGCTCTCCTTCCTCCAGCTGTCCGCCGGGCCCGTCCCCGTCGAGCAGCTCCTCGACCTCCTGGAGCAGCGCGTCACCGAGCTGCGCACCGCCCGCTGCGAGATCCCCTACGGCCCCCAGCCCGAGCCGCCGGCCGAACCGGATCCCACCGACGCCCCGCTCGCCCCCCTGCTCGACTGGGCCCTGCGCGCCCTCGCCTCCGTCGGCGCCCTCACCTACGGCGACGGCCAGGCCACGCTCACCCCGCTCGGCAGCTGGGCCGTCTGGGTCAAGCTGGAGCAGATCTGCGTCGCCGCGCAGAGCCCCGCCGGGAACATCGAGCAGGCCGCCGAGGACATGCTCCGCGGCTGCGCCCAGCTGCGCCCCAACGCGGCCCGCGCCGAGTACCGCGCCTGGCTCGCCGCCCGCCCCGTCGGCAGCGCCGTCACCGAGCTCCTCGGCGCCGCCCGCGGCGAGGACGCCCTGCTGCGCGGCCTCGCCTTCGAGGCCCTGCGCGTGGTCGGCGCCCCCGCCGAGCCGGACGTCCGCGCCGTGCTGAGCGAGCCGACGCTCAGGCCGTACGCGCTGCTGTGGCTGGCCGAGCACGACGGGACCGACCCGGAGGACGCCCACGAGGTCCTCACCCGCCAGGAGGCGACCTGGCTGTGGGTGGACACCGCCGCCGCCGTCGCCGACCACGGTGAGGCGCCGCTGCTCGTGCGCCACCTGGAGTCCGCGGTGCAGCCGACCGTCCCGATGCTCCTGGACGAGGTACGCGCCGTCGGTCACCCGCGCACCGTGCAGGTCCTGGTGGCCCTCGCCGCCGCACACCCCGACCCGGCCCTGGCCAAGGCGGTGCGCCGGGCCGCCTTCCAGGTGCACACCGGCGGCAGCTGATCCCCGCGGGGCGCCCCCGCGGCCCGCCCCGCGAGCCGTCAGCCCGCTGTCTCGGGCGCGTACGTCCCGAAGCTCCACACGTTGCCCTCGAGGTCCCGGGCCATGTAGTCCCGCGACCCGTAGTCCTGGTCCGTCGGGGGCATCAGGATCTCCACGCCGTGGTCCACGGCGTGCCGGTGGTGGCCGTCGACGTCGTCCACCACCACGTACACCCCCGTGGTGCCCGCGTTCTTCATGGCAGCGTCGAACACGCCACCGCGGCCCTTGGTGCCGATCATCACCGCGCCGTTGCCCTGCGCCAGCTCGGCGTGCATCACCGAGCCGTCCTCGCCCTCGTACACCGACAGCTCCGTGAAGCCGAGGGCCTCCGTGAGCTGCCGGATCGCCGCCTTCGCATCGGCGTACAGCAGCGTCGGGTAGATGCTCGGACGCCCACCGGACGTGCCTGCCATGGCGATCACTTCCTCGTGTCTCGCTGCGTGTCCCCCGGGAGGAGCCGGAGTGCGGCTCGCTGATCAGTCTTCCACCGGGCACTGACAACGGCCCTCCGTCCGGCCACCGGTGATCGAACACCCGCACACAGAAAAAGTGGTTGCACGTCCCCGTTAGACTGTCCTCATGGCCATTCTCCTCGCGCATTAGACGGCGGGAACGTCCTCAGCCGTCCATCCCGCCCCCGTATCCGCCCTGGAGTCTGTCCGTGATCTCCGCCTCCGGTATCGAGCTGCGCGCCGGTGCCCGCGTCCTCATCGAAAACGCCTCGTTCCGCATCGCCAAGGGCGACCGCATCGGCCTGGTCGGCCGCAACGGCGCGGGGAAGACCACCCTCACCAAGTGCCTGGCAGGTGAGGGCATCCCGGCCGGTGGCACCATCACCCGCTCCGGCGAGGTCGGTTACCTCCCGCAGGACCCCCGCACCGGCGACCTCGACATCCTGGCCCGCGACCGCATCCTGTCCGCCCGCGGCCTGGACGTGCTGATCCGCAAGATGCGCGACAACGAGCAGCGCATCGCCAACGGCACGGGCGCCACCCGCGAGAAGGCGCTCAAGCAGTACGAGCGCCAGGAGACGGAGTTCCTCACCAAGGGCGGGTACGCGGCCGAGGCCGAGGCCGCCACCATCGCCGCCGCGCTCAACCTGCCCGACCGGGTGCTCGGCCAGCCGCTGCACACCCTCTCCGGCGGTCAGCGCCGCCGTATCGAGCTGGCGCGGATCCTCTTCTCCGACGCGGACACCCTGCTGCTCGACGAGCCCACCAACCACCTCGACGCCGACTCGATCGTCTGGCTGCGCGACTACCTGAAGACCTACCGCGGCGGCTTCATCGTGATCTCCCACGACGTCGACCTGGTCGAGACGGTCGTCAACAAGGTGTTCTACCTGGACGCCAACCGCGCCCAGATCGACATCTACAACATGGGCTGGAAGCTCTACCAGCAGCAGCGCGAGGCCGACGAGAAGCGCCGCAAGCGCGAGCGGCAGAACGCCGAGAAGAAGGCGTCCGCGCTGCATTCGCAGGCCGACAAGATGCGGGCCAAGGCCACCAAGACCGTCGCCGCGCAGAACATGGCCCGCCGGGCGGACAAGCTGCTGGCCGGCCTGGAGGCCGAGCGCAAGTCCGACAAGGTCGCCAAGCTCCGCTTCCCCGAGCCCTCGCCGTGCGGCAAGACCCCGCTCATGGCCGAGGGCCTGTCGAAGTCCTACGGATCGCTGGAGATCTTCACCGACGTCGACCTGGCCATCGACAAGGGCTCACGCGTCGTCATCCTCGGCCTCAACGGCGCGGGCAAGACGACCCTGCTGCGCCTGCTCGGCGGGGCGGAGAAGCCCGACACCGGCAGGGTCATCGAGGGCCACGGCCTCAAACTCGGCTACTACGCGCAGGAGCACGAGACCCTCGACCCGGAGCGCACGGTCCTGGAGAACATGCGCTCGGCCGCCCCCGACCTGGACCTGGTCGAGGTCCGCAAGACGCTCGGCTCGTTCCTGTTCTCCGGCGACGATGTCGACAAGCCGGCCGGCGTCCTGTCCGGCGGTGAGAAGACGCGCCTCGCCCTCGCCACGCTGGTGGTGTCCTCGGCGAACGTGCTGCTGCTCGACGAGCCGACCAACAACCTCGACCCGGCCAGCCGCGAGGAGATCCTCGGCGCGCTGCGCACCTACAAGGGCGCGGTCGTCCTCGTCACCCACGACGAGGGCGCGGTCGAGGCGCTCCAGCCGGAGCGGATCATCCTGCTGCCGGACGGCGTCGAGGACCTGTGGGGCGCCGACTACGCGGATCTCGTCGCTCTCGCTTGATCGAATGCGTGATCAACGGCGTATGGATCATTCGGCCCAGCGGTGATCCATCATCTGTGTGAGATCTCCTCGTACCGAGGTGTGTCCTACATCGATTTCGCGGCCGAGCCCCCGATTCTTCGGGGCTCGGCCGCGCCGCCTTTCTGACCTGGCGTTTTCCGGAACAATCCGTTCGGCCGTACGGACAGCGCCCTCCGGAATCCCGCATTCCACATGTGGGGGTGTGCTCCCGTCGTCACAACCTTGTCTCACGGACCTTGCCGAATGGGTGGCCATGACGGCCCGGAGGGGTGATCATGAGGAGACCAGAGCGCACTTCCCATGAGGAGGCACGGGTGGCCGAGACTCTGAAGAAGGGCAGCCGGGTGACCGGCGCCGCGCGCGACAAGCTCGCGGCAGACCTGAAGAAGAAGTACGACGCCGGTGCGAGCATCCGGGCGTTGGCCGAGGAGACCGGCCGCTCGTATGGCTTTGTGCACCGCATGCTCAGTGAGTCGGGCGTCACGCTCCGAGGGCGTGGCGGGGCAACCCGGGGTAAAAAGGCCACGGCCTGACCCCGGGTGGCCCCTCGGCTTCGATGGTGGCCACCCGGTCGGTCGTCTGATCGGCCGGGTGGTTACTGTGCAGTCACTTAAGCGTGGCCTGCTACGGCGGTGAAGCCGTCGTACGGCACGAAGGCGACCGCACACATCGGAGGCGTCCCATGGCTTCGCCCGACAACGACCTCGTTCCCGTACTCGACAAGGACGGCGTACGGCTCACCGTCGACGACGCGATCGCCACGGTGACGCTGACCAACCCGGCCAAGCGCAACGCGCAGAGCCCCGCTCTGTGGCGCGCGCTGACCGAGGCCGGGCGGCAGCTGCCGGGCACCGTCCGCGTCGTGGTGCTGCGGGCCGAGGGCAAGTCCTTCTCGGCCGGGCTCGACCGGCAGGCGTTCACGCCCGAGGGCTTCGACGGGGAACCGTCGTTCATCGACCTCGCGCGCGGCGCGGACGCCGAGTTGGACGCGACCATCGCCGAGTACCAGGAGGCGTTCACCTGGTGGCGGCGCAGCGACATCGTGTCGGTCGCCGCTGTCCAGGGGCATGCCATCGGGGCGGGCTTTCAGCTCGCCCTCGCCTGCGACCTGCGCGTCGTCGCCGACGACGTGCAGTTCGCCATGCGCGAGACCAGCCTCGGGCTCGTGCCCGACCTGACGGGCACGCACCCGCTGGTGGGACTCGTCGGGTACGCCCGCGCGCTGGAGATCTGCGTGACCGGGCGCTTCGTCACGGCCGAGGAGGCCGTGAACACCGGTCTCGCGAACCTCGCCGTGCCCGCCGACCAGCTCGACGGCACCGTCCGCGACCTCGTCTCGGCCGTGCTCGCCGCGCCCCGTGACGCGGTCGTCGAGACCAAGGCCCTGCTGCGCGGCGCCCAGGACCGCACCTACGAGGAGCAGCGCGCGGCGGAGCGCCAGTCCCAGGCCCGCCGGCTGCGGGACCTCGCGGGCGTCGGGGACTGAGAGCCGCCGGACCGGCCGGGAGCGCGGTCAGCCGATCGCGCTCACCACGACCGCCACCGTCGGGTGATCCGGCAGCACCCTCCTGACCGCCGTCCGGACCTCGCGGGCCACATCCCTGGCCCGCTGGTCCGCACCCACCGCCAGCTCCAGCCGGACATGGCGGTGCGGCAGCGCGGCGTCGCCGCCGGGGAGTTCCCCGATGTGCACGGGGTGGCCCAGCGTGCCGGTCAGATGGAGTACGCCCCGGACTCCGAGCGCGGCGGTGGCCACCCGGGCCTCGTCACCGTCCTCGGCCCGCGCGGCACCCGGCAGTTCGGGAAGGGGCGCGGCGGGCCCCGCTTCAGCCGGCTCCTGATCGTCCAGCAGCCCCGTCACCCGCAGATCCACCTCCGTCACCGCCAGTCCGAGCCGCTGGGTCGCTGCGGTCGCCAGCGTCGCCCGCAGCAGGGAGGCCGTCGCCGGCAACGGCTGCGCGGCCGTCGCCGCGAACTCCGCCGTCACCCGCAGCGGCCCGGGTGGCAGGGCACTCGGCGGAGCCGGTACGGCCGGCTCCGCGGTGTCCCCCGTGTCGCAGAGGGCGACACGGAGTGCGGCGAGGCGTACGCCCGGCGCGTCCCACGCCGCGCTCCGCAGCACCGCCTCGACTGCCCGCTCCGCGATCCACGCACCGTCCCGCGCGTCACCCAGCGGCAGCAGCCTGCCGACTCCCAGCTGATGTCTCACTGCCTGCGTCCATCGATCGGCCGTCATTCCTCCAGCCTGCCGCATCAGAGGCGCGCTCCCGCGTAACCGTGCTTACGGTGGTCCCAGGACGACGACCGAAAAGGACGTACGGCGATGACTGACATGACCGAGAACCGGGGCGGGGAGTCCGAGACGCCGGCGGTGCGCAGGAGTCCGCTGGTCAAGCGCGGTGGTGGAGACCCGGGTTCCCGGGGCCGGACGACCATCGCGGACGGCGTGGTGGAGAAGATCGCCGGGCTGGCCGCCCGTGACGTCGACGGCGTACACGCCATGGGCGGCGGCCTGTCCCGCACCTTCGGTGCCATGCGCGACCGCGTGCCCGGCGGCCAGAAGTCGGTGTCGCGGGGTGTGAAGGCCGAGGTCGGCGAAGTGCAGGCGGCCCTCGACCTGGAGATCGTCGTCGAGTACGGCGTGTCGATCGCCGATGTGGCCCGCGACGTACGGGAGAACGTCATCACCGCCGTGGAGCGGATGACCGGCCTGGAGGTCGTCGAGGTCAACATCGCGGTGAGCGACGTGAAGCTGCCGGACGAGGAGGAAGAGGAACCGGAGCGCCGGATCCAGTGAGGTGCGGGCATCGGACGGCACAGCGGCTGAGGAGCTGAGGAGCGCATGAGCATGGCCGTGGTCGGCATGATCGCCGGCATGGCGCTGGCCTTCGCCGGATATTTCGGTGGATTCGGTGCCTTTCTGTTGGTGGCGGCACTGGGTGCCGTCGGCTTCGTCGTCGGTCGGTTCCTGGACGGGGACCTGGAACTCGGCGACTTCTTCCGTCCCCGTGAACGGCGGCGGTGACGCGGGTGAGCACGGGGACCGGTGAGCTCGACAGACCTCAGACCGTCGTCCCGCCGGGCGAACGCGGCGCGACCCGGATCGCCGACCGGGTGGTCGCGAAGATCGCCTCGCAGGCGGCCCGAGAGGCGGTGGGCACGCTGCCGCCCGACGCCGACCGGCCGTCCGCGTCGGTCGTCGTGCACCACGAGGTCGCCCATGTCCGGGTCCACATCGAACTGGACTACCCGTGTGACATCGGCGCCCGCTGTCGCAAGGTGCGCCACCAAGTGGTCGAGCGGGTGGGTTCCTTGGTGGGCATGCAGGTGCCGGAGGTCGTCGTCCAGGTGGAGCGGCTCCATCTGGTCGCGGTACCCGGCGCGCTGGAGGGGAGGACGCGATGAGCGAACCCCGGGGCACAGAGCCCTCCGAGGGCACCACACAGCGTCTGCCCGCCCTCGGGCGGCAGGAGACGGACAACGGCGACGTATCCGGCCCGTCCGGGACGCCGGACGCCGGCGGACCACCGCCGGCGTCCCGGGGCGAGGGCGGCCGCGCGGGCCGCTTCTGGTCGGCGCGCCGTGTTCCCGCGGGCATCGTCGCCCTGCTGCTCCTGGGCCTTGCCGGGCTGTTCCTCTACGACGTCGTCTCCGTGCGCGCCGGCCGGCCCGGCATGTACTGGCGCCGGGAACTGGCCCGGCAGCTCGCCGAACGCCCCCTCGACGACACGTGGGTGCTCGTCGGCGCCGGGGTCGCCGCCGTCCTCGGTCTCTGGCTGCTGATCCTGGCGCTCACACCGGGCCTGCGGGCCGTGCTCCCGATGCGGCGCACACACGCCGACGTACGCGCCGGGCTGCACCGGGACGCCGCCGCGAACGCGCTGCGGGACCGGGCCGTCGAGGTGCCCGGTGTGCAGTCGGCAGGGGTTCGGGTGCGCCGCCGGCGGGCGGTCGTCCGCGCCGTGTCGCACTTCCGGGAACTGGACGACGTACGAACCGATCTGGACGCCGTGCTCGGCGACGCCGTGAACGGGCTGGGGCTGTCCAAGCCGCCCTCGCTGTCGGTGCGCGTCCGCCGGCCCGGCCGGAAGGGGTGAGAGCGGTGCTCAGGAGCGTCAACCGTGTGTTCCTCGGGCTGGTGGGCCTGGTCCTGCTGGTGCTGGGCGGCTCCGTGCTGGCCGTCGGTCTCGGCGCTCCGGTGCCCTCGTGGTGGATCCACGACAGCAAGCACGACGTGCTGCTGAGCAACGCCGAGCGCACCCGCTGGCGCGACCACGGCTGGTGGTGGCCGGCCGTCATCGCCGCCCTGGCGGTCCTGCTGCTGCTCGCCCTGTGGTGGCTCGTCGCCGTCCTGCGCCGGCGCCGCCTCGCGGAGGTCCTCGTCGACACCGGCGACGGCGAGGGCGCGCTGTTGCGGGGCCGGGCCCTGGAGGACATCCTCACCCAGGAGGCGGATCACATCGACGGCGTGGGCGGGGCCCGAGCCCGTCTCAAGGGCCGCCGACGCACCCCCGAGGCCCGCGTGCGCCTCGCATTGGAACCGCATGTGGGCCCGGGGGCGGCCCTGAACGACTTCACGACCGGCGCCCTGACCCATGCCAGGGCGTCGGCGGGCCTTGCGTCACTTCCGGCAGAAGTGCGGCTGAAGGGCGTCAAGCACGGTGCGGAGCGGGTGAGTTGAGCGGCCTCAGAATCCGTGCCGCGCGCCGCCGTCGACCGGCACCATGACCCCGGTCAGATACGAGGCCGCCGGCGACATCAGGAACGCCGCCACTCGCCCGAACTCCTCCGGCGCCCCGTACCGCCGCAGCGGAATGCGGGACTCCGAAGCCGCCCGGGTCGCCTCGGGGTCCGCCGACAGCGCATCCAGCTGCCGTACCCGGTCGGTGTCGATCCGGCCGGGCAGGACACCGACCACCCGGATACCGCGCGGCCCCAGCTCGTCGGAGAGCGACTTGGCGAAGCCCGCCAGCCCCGGTCGCAGCCCGTTCGAGATGGTCAGCCCCGGAATCGGCTCGTACACCGACCCGGACAGCACGAACCCGATGACACCCCCGGCCTCCATCTCGGCCGCCGCGGCGCGAGCCAGCCGTACCGCACCGAGGAACACCGACTCGAACGCCGTCTGCCATTGCTCGTCCGTGTTGTCCGCGACGAACCCGGCCGGCGGTCCGCCCACGCTGACCAGGACGCCGTTGAAACGGCCGAAGTGCTCCCGCGCGGCCCCGATCAGCCGGGCCGCCGCCTCCGGGTCGGCGTTGTCGACGGCGACCCCGACCGCGTTGGGTCCCAGCTCGGCCACCGCCTTGGCCACGCTCTTCTCGTCCCGCCCCGAGACGACCACCTTCGCCCCGTCCGCGACGAGCTCGCGCGCGGTGGCGTTGCCGAGGCCGCGGGTGGCCCCGGTGACGACGTACACCCGGTCCTTCAGTCCAAGATCCATGGCCCCTATCCTGCCCCGTCCTCGCCGTACAGGGCGAGGGCGGTGTTCACCAGGCCGATGTGGCTGAACGCCTGCGGGAAGTTGCCGAGCTGCCGGCCGGTCACCGGGTCGAACTCCTCGGACAGCAGCCCGACGTCGTTGGCGTGCCCCACCAGCCGCTCGAACAGCTCGCGGGCCTCCTTCGTACGGCCCGTCATGTGCAGGGCGTCCGCGAGCCAGAACGAGCACACCAGGAAGGCGCCCTCGCCGCCGGGCAGCCCGTCGACCTCGCCGTCGTCCGTGCTGTAGCGGCGCAGGAAGCCGCCGTGGGACAGCTCCTCGCGGACCGCGTCGATCGTGCCGATCACCCGCGGATCGTCCGGCGGCAGGAAGCCGACGCGCGGGATGAGCAGCAGCGCGGCGTCCAGTTCGCGCGAGCCGTAGGACTGCGTGAAGGTGTTGCGTTCCGGGTCGTAGCCCTTTTGGCACACCTCCTGGTGCACCTCGTCGCGCAGGGCGCGCCAGCCGTCCAGGTCGCCGTGCAGTTCCGGATGGCGCTCCAGGGTGCGTACGGCACGGTCCGCGGCCACCCACACCATCACCTTCGAGTGCACGAACTGGCGGCGGCCGCCGCGTACCTCCCACAGTCCCTCGTCCGGCTGCTGCCAGTGGGCCCGCAGGAAGTCCAGCAGGGCCGTCTGCAGCGCCCACACGTCCGGCTGGGCAGACAGGCCCGACTCGCGGGCCAGGGACAGGGAGTCCATGACCTCGCCGTAGACGTCCAGCTGGAGCTGCTTCACGGCGTCGTTGCCGATGCGCACGGGGGCCGACCCGTCGAAGCCGGAGAGCCACGGCAGCTCGAACTCGGGCAGCCGTCGCTCACCCGCCAGGCCGTACATGATCTGCAGATCGGCGGGGTCGCCGGCGACCGCGCGCAGCAGCCAGTTCCGCCAGGCCTCGGCCTCCTCCTGGTAACCCGCCGCGAGCAGCGCGTTCAGGGTGAGGGTGGAGTCGCGCAGCCAGCAGTAGCGGTAGTCCCAGTTGCGCACCCCGCCCGGCTCCTCCGGCAGCGAGGTCGTGGGGGCGGCGACGATACCGCCGGTGGGGGCGTAGGTGAGCGCCTTGAGCGTGATCAGGGAGCGGACGACGGTGTCCCGGTACGGGCCGTCGTAGCGGCAGCGCGACACCCAGGCCCGCCAGTCCTCCACGCTGTGGCGCAGCGCCTCGTACGGGTCGACGAGCGGTGGGCGCTCCTCGTGGGAGGGGTGCCAGGTAAGGACGAAAGCTACTTTTTCGCCCTTCTTGACGGTGAACTCCGCGTGAGTCCCGAAGTCCTCGCCCCAGCTGTGCACCTGCGGCTCGCTGCGCAGCCAGGTCGAGTCCGGACCGGCCACGGCGACGCGGTGGCCGTCGGACCGGCGCATCCAGGGGACGATCGAGCCGTAGTCGAAGCGCAGTTTGAGGACGCTGTGGAGCGTCACCTCGCCGTCGAGGCCCTCGACGACGCGGACGAGGTCGGGGGCGCGGTCGCGTTGGGGCATCAGGTCGGTGACCCGGACCGCCCCGTGCTCGGTCTCCCACTCGGTGTCCAGGACGAGGGTGTCGCGGCGATAGGCGCGCCGGGTGCAGCGGTCCGCCCCCACCGGGGCGATGCGCCAGTGGCCGTTGTCCTCGTCGCCGAGCATTCTCGCGAAGCAGGCGGCCGAGTCGAAGCGGGGCAGACACAGCCAGTCGACGGATCCGTCCGTGCCGACCAGGGCCGCCGTCTGCTCGTCGCCGATGAGCGCGTAGTCCTCGATGCGGGGGTGCACGGAGTGCGGGTTCCCGGCAAGTCGCCATGGCAATCAGGGCGAGGGCCGGGGGAGTGAAGTGTCCTTGCCGGCAGGGGCGGGGCCTCGGGTCCCCATGATTCCGGGCCGAACCGTCGCCGGTGGCTACACTGCTGCCGGCTCGCTCTCCCTCGCGCCGGACCGGGCCGCCGCTTCCTGAGCCCGCTCCCGGGCCTCGCGCCGGGCCAGGACGACCCAGCCGACCGGGACGGCCGCGGAGAACAGCCACCACTGGACGGCGTAGGCGTAGTTCAGTGCGGCGTCCTCCTTGCCGGGGTCGCCCAGCAGCTCGGGGACGTCGCCCTGGGGCTCGGGAGCCGTCTGGGTGATGTAACCGCCGAGCACCCGGGCGTCCAGGTGGTGGGCCTGCTGCTTGCTGTTGATCAGCATGATCTGCCGGTCCGGCAGGCCTTGGAGGTCCTTGATGCCGCTCGCCGCGGTCGTCTCGTCGGGCATCAGCCGCCCCTCGACGGTCACCTCGCCGCTCGGCGGTGCGGGGACCTTCGGGAACGTGGTCTGGCTCGGGCCCTCGGAGGGGATCCAGCCCCGGTTGACCAGCAGCACCTTGCCGTCGTCGAGGACGAAGGGGGTCAGGACGTGGTAGCCGACCTCGTCGTCGGAGTTGGTACGGCGCCGGACCACGACCTCGCCCTCCGTGTCGAAGCGGCCCTTCGCCGTCACGGTGCGGTAGCGCTCGGCGCTGGTCACGGTGTGCCCGGGCGTGGTCAGCTTCTCCACGGGCACCGGCTCGGCCGCCAGTGCGTCGGTGACCAGCTGATTCCGGGCGGTGCGCTCCTCGTAGCGGTGCATCTGCCAGATGCCCAGCCTGATCATCGTGGGGATGAGAAGCAGGGCGATCAGCGTGAGGATCACCCACTGCCGGGACATCAGGAAGCGGTACACCCCACGACCGTACAACTCGGTCGTGGGGTGCATTCGGGCGGGTACGGGTTCACACCTTGTCGACGATTCCCGCCTTTCCCTCCGCGCGGGCGCAGTGGGCGCCGCAGTACCAGTGGCCCTCGACCTCGACACCCTGGCCGATGATCTGCACCCGGCAGTGCTCGCAGATGGGGGCCATGCGGTGGATCGCGCAGGAGAAGCAGTCGAAGACGTGCACCGCGCCCTGCGCGTGCACCTCGAAGGTCATTCCGTACTGATTGCCACATACCTCACAGGTCGCCATGCGCCACAGGGTGAGCCGTCACCCCCGCGCGGGCGAGCGGGCGCCGGGCGAGTCGCCCGGTTATCACCCGTCCGTACGGTCATCCCTCCGGCGCCGGCTCCACATCCGCGAGAAGCTGCCCGAACGCCGCCTCGTCCACGACCGGCGTACCGAACTGCCGGGCCTTGACGACCTTCGACGTGCCCGAGTCCGGGTCGTTCGTGACGAGCAGGCTGGTCAGCCGGGACAGACTCGTGGCCACGTGCAGCCCGGCCTCGGTCGCGCGGTCCTCCAGCAGATCCCGCTCCACGGAGGTGTCACCCGAGAAGGCGACCCGCATGCCCTGCTTGAGCCGCCCGCCCGGCTCGTAGCGGCCGGGGTTGGGGTAGGGGCAGGCGGGGCGCTTGCGGGCCGGGCGCCAGCTGCTCGGCCGGTAGCTGCCGTATCCTCCCGGACCCGCCTGCTGTCCGATGCGGGGTGCGGCGGGGCGGTCCGTCCACTCGGTCAGCGGCCGGCACTCGTGCAGCGGCAGCCGTACGTTGTTCGCCGCCGCGGCCCGCAGGCTCGGCCGGAACGCCTCCGCCAGCACGCGGGCGTCGTCCAGCGCGTGGTGCGCCCGCTGCTGGACGACGCCGTAGTGCGCGGCGAGGGATTCCAGCTTGTGGTTGGGCAGCGGCAGCCCGAGCTCCTTGGAGAGCGCGATGGTGCACAGCCGCTGCCGCACCGGCGCCTCGCGCTCGGCGCGCGCGTACTCCCGGGCGATCATCTGCCAGTCGAAGACGGCGTTGTGGGCGACGAGCACGCGTCCCGCCAGTCGGGCCGCGAACTCCTCGGCGATGTCCGGGAAGAGGGGCGCGCCCTCCAGCGCCTCGCTCGTCAGCCCGTGGATCCACACGGGGCCCGGGTCGCGCTCGGGGTTGACCGTCGTGTACCAGTGGTCCTCGACCTCGCCGCGCTCGTCCAGCCGGTAGACCGCCGCGGAGATGATGCGGTCGTCCCGGGCCAGGCCCGTGGTCTCCACGTCAACGACCGCGTATCCCTTGGGATACGCGGCCGGCCACGGCGTGGCAGAGAACACTGCGGTCGTCAGGTCTTCCAGCATGGTTCCTGAGGATACGGGCCACGACTGACACCACGGTCCGCCAGGGCGAGCGTCCGTTCTTCCGATACTCCCTCAGGCGCTGTGTCCGGTCTGTCCGTTCGTGGGGCGTACGTCTGATCGATACTCAGTCGATCAGCGGGGCGTTCCCCGTACGCCGGCGCCGGTCGTCGCCCCATCGGACCGGCGGATATCGCCGCCCGGGCCCGGTCGGCCGGCGGCACGCCCGCGGCGCTCGGCGCGCGCGGGAGCAGGCCGTGACGAGACGCGGGGAGCGGGCCGTGACGAGACGCGGGGAGCGGGCCGTGACGAGACGTACCCGCGTCACCAGCGGATGGGCACCGGAAGCACCGTCAGCAGCCCGGACGCCGCGACGACCAGGCCCAAGGCGACGACCTCCGCCCGGGCCGGAGCGCAGGCGCTCAAGGGGTCGGGCGCCCGGCGCAGGCGTCGCCGGGCCCACAGGGCGAGGGCGGCGACGGCGGCCACGAGAACCACCTTGGCGAGCAGCGCACGCCCGTACGCCGTCCCCGTCAGCTGCTCCAGGATCGTCTCCGGCGGCATCCGGCGCAGGGAACTGCACACGCCCGTCGCGGTGATGACGGCGAGCAGCACGACCGCCACGCGCGCGTAGAGCCCCAGCAGCGCCACGCCCGCCGCCGTGCCGTTCCGGAGGTGCCGGAGCCGCAGGACGCGCAGCGCGTGCAGCAGTCCGCCCGCCCACAGCGCCGCACAGAGCAGATGGACGAGCGTCAGCCCGGAGCCGAGGAGCGGGTGGTGCTCGGTCGTGGGATGTGCGCGCAGGGCCTCGGCCACGACCACGGCGGCCAGCGGCCACACCTGGGTGACCGGCCGGCGCGACGCGGCGCACAGCCCCGCCACCAGGAACGCGTTGACCTCCAGCAGGGCCAGCTTGCCGTCCCGGGAGGCGTAGAGACCCCCGACGTCGATGTCCGCCAGGTCGTCCGGCACGAGATTGCCGGTGGCCACGACCGAGGCGAGCCCGAGGGCGGCGAGGAAACCGGCGGTGGCCGCGAGCGGGGACCAACTGCGGGGCACGTCCGAGGGATCACTCTGGGGGCCGGGCAGTGATCGCGCCAGCCGGTTCACGAACAGTTCGCCGACGGGTATGCACAGCGCCGCGAACAGCACCGTGCGCAGCAAACCGATGCCGCCGGCGCCGGGCGCTTGCGCCTCCCCGGTGCCCTCCAGCGCGGCGGAGGGGCCGAGCAGCGGGATCAGCGCGGCCAGCGTCACCAGCACCAGGACCGCCGGCGCCCGGCCCGCGCCGAGCCGCGGCACCGGCACCGGCACGCAGGGGTCGGCCGGGCCGGGGGTGGGTCTCGTCAAGGTCACCCCAGGATCTTCACCAAGCTGCACACCGCCGGGCAAGTCGGCGGAACTCGATCGACCCGGGGGCGGCCGACCACCCCAGCCGCACCTCCCTACGGACAAGGAACCCTGCCGCGGACACGAAACGGGCCGGGCGGGTGTCCCCGCCCGGCCCGGATCGCCTCACACGAGCTCTACTTGGTGACCGCGTCCAGCGCGTCCGCGATGCCCCGGCCGTAGAAGCCGTTGCGGTTCTTCGAGCCCTCGCACACCGCGTCGATCTTGCCGTCGGCGTCGATGTCGTACGGGTTGGTGCACGGCGTGGCGTCGGCCTCCGCGTACAGCAGGGCCTTCACCAGGGCCGGAGAGGCGTACGGGTGCGTCGACTTGATGAGGGCGGCGACGCCCGCGACGTGCGGGGACGCCATCGACGTACCGGCCATGTAGCCCCACTTGCCGCCCGGCAGCGTGCCCAGGATGAGGCCGCTCGTGGCCGGCGCGTCCGGCTTCTGGTAGGCGGTCGAGTCGCCGCCCGGGGCGGCAATGTCGACGACGCCCATACCGTGGTTGGAGAAGGACGACTTGATGCCCTTCGCGCCCGTCGAGGCGACGGTGACGACACCCGGCAGCTGGGTCGGTATGTCGAGGCACTCCGAGGGGTCGACGACCCGGTCGCCCGGGGTGGTGTCGTTCGGGGACGACGGGTCGGTGATCTCGTCGGAGGCCAGGTCGTAGTTCTCGTTGCCGGCCGCGGCGACGTTGACCGCGCCCTTCTTCTCCGCGTACCGCGAGGCCCGCTTGACTGCCTCCACGAGCGCCTTCTGGTCCGGGTCGTTCTTGCAGTTGAAGTACCAGGGGTCCGTGTAATAGCTGTTGTTGGTCACGTCGACCCCGTGCTCGGCCGCCCACACGAAGCCGCACACCACGGCCTCGGTGTAGAAGAAGCCGGCCGTGGTGGACACCTTGATGCCGGAGACCTTCACGCCGGGCGCGACACCGGTCATGCCGACACCGTTCTTGGCGGCGGCGATCTCACCGGCGACGTGGGTGCCGTGCGGGCTCTCCGCCGCGCTCGGCCGCCAGGCACCGTCGGACGTGTCCGGCTTGCCCGACACACAGTTGACCGACGCCTTGCGGTCGAAGTTGGGCGCGATGTCGGGGTGGGTGTCGTCGACACCGGTGTCGATCACGGCGACCGTGACCTTCTTGCTGCCCAGCGACTTCTCGTGCGCCTTGTCCGCCTTGATGGCGGGCAGGTCCCACTGCTGGGGCTCCAGCGGGTCCTGCCCGGCGGGAGCCTCGGCCCGGGCGACCTCCGCCGCGCTCAGCACCTTCGGCGCGCCCAGGTCGCCCGTCGACGCCGAGGGCAGCGGCGCGGTGCGGGTGGCACCCGCCGACTGCACGCCGCGCACCGTGCGGATGGTCTTGGCGAAGTCGGGGTTAGAGGAGTGGACGACGATGACGCCGATCTGGTCGTACGACGTCACGACCGTGCCGCCCGCCTTGGCGACGGCCTTCTTCACGTACGCCGAAGTGCCGTGCCCCGGCTTGACGTTGACGACGTAGCTGAGCGGGGTCGCGTCGGCCCGGGCCGACGCGGGAGCGGGGGCGTCCTCGGCGGCCGTGGCCATGGTGTTCGGCAGGAACGCGAGGGCCGTGGCCATGGCCATCCCGGCCGGGATCGCGACGGCGCGACGATAACGCGCGTACGGCGCAGTCATGGTGTCTCCAGTTCGTTCACGGTACGAGCTGATCTTGCGGAGGGGCTCGGTGGCAGGCCGGGTCACTTGACCGCGCGCAGCGCGTTGACGATGCCGTGGCCGTAGAAGCCGTTGAAGCGCTTGCCGCCCTCGCAGACCGCGTCCTGGGTGCCGTCGCCGTCCTGGTCGTAGGAGGCGGGGCAGGCGGTCTCGTCGGCCTGGGCCTTCATCAGTGCCTGGAGCTGGGCGGGAGACGCCCAGGGGTGCTTGGACTTCAGCAGCGCGGCGACACCGGAGGCGTGCGGCGAGGCCATCGAGGTGCCCTGGAGGAAGCCCCACGTGCCGTTCGGCATCGTGGACAGGATGCGGCCGTCCTTGGAGGGCGTGTCCGGGATCTGGTAGCGGCGGTCACCACCCGGCGCGGCGACGTCGACGACGCCCTCGCCGTACGACGAGAAGTACGACTTGACGTTGTCGACGCCCGTCGAGCTCACCGTGACGACACCCGGCAGCTGGTTCGGCACGTCGAAGCACTCGTGCGGGTCGATGGTGCGCTCGACCGGGGTGGAGTCGTCCGGGCTGGAGTCGTCGACGATGGCGTCCGCGTCCAGGTCGTGGTTGGAGTTGCCCGCCGCGGCGACGTGGAGCGTGCCCTTCTTCTGGGCGTACAGCTGCGCCCGGTTGACCGCGTCGACGATGGCCCGCTGGTCCGGGTCGTCCATGCAGTTGTACAGCCACGGGTCGACGTAGTAGCTGTTGTTGGTGATCTCGACGCCGTGGTCGGCGGCGAAGACGAACGCGCACACGACGCTCTCCGGGTAGAAGAGGCCGTTCGCCCGGTCGGTCACGTTGATGCTGGACACCTTCACACCCGGAGCGACGCCCGCGACGCCGACGCCGTTACGGGCGGCGGCGATCTCACCGGCGACATGCGTGCCGTGGTAGTCCTCCGGCGTGTACGGCCGCCAGGCGCCCTCGCTGGTGTCGGGCTTGCCGCCGGCGCAGTTGGCGGACTGGGACGCGGAGAAGTTCGGGGCGATGTCGGGGTGGGTGTCGTCCACGCCGGTGTCGATCACGGCGACGGTCACCTTGCGGCTGCCCGGGTTGATCTGCGCGGCCTTGTCGGCGCCGATCGCGCGCAGGTCCCACTGGTCGGCCTCGAGGGGCTCGCTCTGGGGCGTCTTCGCCGAGGCGGCCTCGGCGCGCTTGGCCTGGGCGGCCGTCAGGTACTCGACCGCGCCCTCCTCCTTCGTCCCCGCGGGCGTCAGCGGCGTCGTCCGCGTCGCACCCGCCGACTGGACCCCGCGGGCCTTGCGGATCGTCTTGGCGAAGTCGGGGTTCGAGGAGTGGACGACGATCACGCCGATCCGCTCGTACGTGGTCACGACCGATCCGTCGGCCTTTCCGATCGCCTTCTTCACCGACGCGATCGTGTGGCGGTCCAGCTTGGTGTTGACGACGTACGCCAGCGTGGGCGCGTCCGCCGTCCGGGCGGCCGACTCCGTGTGCGGGGCCGCCGACGCGGCGGCCGGCAGGAAGCCCAGCGAGGCCGTCAGGGACAGCACGACGGGCACGGCGAGGGCGAGCCGGTGTCTGGAACGCAAGTGAGACATGGGGTCTCCACATCCTCCGGAAACGAAACCGGCCCGAGGCACAGGTGGTGCTCGGGCAGGTACATGACGTGGTGGTGCAGGGCGAAGCTATCCCGGCGCCTCGCTGGCCAGCAACGCTTTGTCGAAACGACTTCGGAAAGAAAGCCGGGCCGTTGAACCGGTTCTCGCGTGCCGCCGTGACGTTGAACAGGGAGCGCGAGGACACTCGCCCCCGTCCCCGTTCACAACCGCTTCCTTCATCGCGAGGAGACTCCGTGGCCACCGACGCACCGCCCCCCTCCAAAGAGCAACACAAGCTCCCCTCACCCGAGGAGTTCACCGAGGTGCAGGAGAGCGCGGAGTTCGGTGAACTGCGCCGCTCCTACCGCTCGTTCGCCTTCCCGCTGACCGTCGGCTTCATCACCTGGTACCTGCTGTACGTCCTGCTCTCGAACTACGCGGGCGGCTTCATGGGCACCAAGCTGTTCGGCAACATCAACGTCGCCTTCGTCCTCGGCGTCGCCCAGTTCGTCACCACGTTCCTCATCGCCTGGTGGTACTCGCGGCACGCCGCCGCGAAGCTCGACCCCAAGGCCGAGGCCATCAAGACCCGGATGGAGAGCGGCGCATGAGCCCCGTACAGCAGACCTTCCTCGCCGCGAACGAGGCCAGCGAGCACCGCCCGCTGATCATCACCCTGTTCGCACTGTTCGTCCTCGCGACCCTCGGCATCACCGTCTGGGCGGGCCGCCAGACCAAGGACGCCGCCGACTTCTACGCCGGCGGCCGCCAGTTCAGCGCCTTCCAGAACGGCCTCGCCGTCTCCGGCGACTACATGTCCGCCGCGTCGTTCCTCGGCATCGCGGGCGCCATCGCCCTCTTCGGCTACGACGGTTTCCTCTACTCCATCGGGTTCCTGGTCGCCTGGCTGGTCGCCCTGCTCCTGGTGGCCGAGCCGCTCAGGAACTCCGGCCGCTACACCATGGGTGACGTCCTCGCGTACCGCATGCGCCAGCGCCCGGTCCGCACCGCGGCCGGTACGTCCACGATCGTGGTGTCGATCTTCTACCTGCTGGCGCAGATGGCCGGCGCGGGCGTCCTCGTCTCGCTGCTGCTCGGCATCACCTCCGACGCCGGCAAGATCCTCATCGTCGCCCTCGTCGGCCTGCTGATGATCGTCTACGTCTCCATCGGCGGCATGAAGGGCACCACCTGGGTCCAGATGGTCAAGGCCGTGCTGCTCATCGGCGGCACCCTCCTGATCACCTTCCTGGTCCTGCTGAAGTTCAACTTCAACATCTCCGACCTGCTCGGCACGGCCGCCGAGAACAGCGGCAAGGGCGCCGCCTTCCTGGAGCCCGGCCTCCAGTACGGCGCGACCGGCACCTCCAAACTGGACTTCATCTCCCTCGGCATCGCCCTGGTGCTCGGCACCGCCGGTCTGCCGCACATCCTGATCCGCTTCTACACGGTGCCCGACGCCAAGGCCGCCCGTAAGTCCGTGAACTGGGCGATCGGCATCATCGGCGGCTTCTACCTGATGACGATCGCGCTCGGCTTCGGCGCCGCCGCACTCATCTCGCAGGAAGAGATCATCGCTTCCAACCCGTCCGGCAACACGGCGGCGCCCCTGCTCGCGCTGCACCTGGGCGGCGTCGACTCGACCTGGGGCGCGATCCTGCTCGCGACGATCTCGGCGGTGGCCTTCGCGACGATCCTCGCCGTCGTCGCCGGCCTCACCCTCGCCTCGTCGTCCTCCTTCGCGCACGACATCTACGCCAACGTCATCCGCAAGGGGCAGGCCTCCGGCGCCGAGGAGGTCCGCGCGGCCCGCTGGGCGACCGTCGCCATCGGCATCGTCTCCATCGGCCTCGGCGCCCTGGCCCGGGACCTGAACGTGGCCGGTCTGGTCGCCCTCGCCTTCGCGGTCGCCGCCTCCGCGAACCTCCCGACGATCCTCTACAGCCTGTTCTGGAAGCGCTTCACCACCCAGGGCGCGCTGTGGTCGATCTACGGCGGTCTGATCGTCGCCGTCGGCCTGGTGCTGTTCTCGCCCGTCGTCTCGGGCGACCCCAAGGCGATGTTCCCCGAGGCCGACTTCGCCTGGTTCCCGCTGAAGAACCCGGGCATCATCTCCATCCCGTTCGGCTTCCTCATGGGCTGGCTCGGCACGGTCCTGTCCAAGGAGGAGCCCGATGCCAAGAAGTACGCGGAGCTGGAGGTCCGGTCCCTGACCGGCACCGGAGCCCACTGAGCACGACCCGTCCCGCGCGGCCGTGTCGTAGGAACCTCCGGGTTCCCGCGGCACGGTCGCGTCCCGCGTCGTGGGATCGGGTCTGTGGCGTTGTCGGTGGGGTCACGTAGGCTCGCAGGTATCGGAGAAGCAGTGCCGCACGCACGATCCGCGACGAGGGAGGGGGCCCACGTGCTCATCGACACCTACGGCCGGGTGGCCACCGACCTGAGGGTCTCACTGACCGACCGATGCAACCTGCGCTGCACGTACTGCATGCCCGAGGAGGGCCTGCAGTGGCTGGCCAAGCCGGACCTGCTCACGGACGACGAGATCGTCCGTCTGATCGACATCGCGGTCACCTCCCTCGGGATCGAGGAGGTGCGCTTCACCGGCGGGGAGCCCCTGCTGCGACCGGGCCTGGTCGGCATCGTCGAGCGCGTCGCCGCCCTGGAGCCTCGCCCTCAGATGTCCCTGACGACGAACGGCATCGGCCTCAAGCGCACGGCGGCGGCCCTGAGGGAGGCGGGACTGGACCGGGTCAACGTCTCCCTCGACACACTCCGCCCGGACGTCTTCAAGACCCTCACCCGCCGCGACCGCCACAAGGACGTCATCGAGGGCCTGCACGCCGCCCGCGACGCGGGCCTCACCCCGGTCAAGGTCAACTCGGTCCTGATGCCCGGGCTCAACGGCGACGAGGCCCCCGACCTGCTGGCCTGGGCCGTGGAGCACGACTACGAGCTGCGCTTCATCGAGCAGATGCCCCTGGACGCCCAGCACGGCTGGAAGCGCGACGGCATGATCACGGCCGGGGACATCCTGGCCTCCCTGCGCACCCGCTTCGACCTGACCGCGGAGGGCGAGGAGAAGCGCGGCTCGGCCCCGGCGGAACGCTGGCTGGTCGACGGCGGACCGCATGTGGTCGGCGTGATCGCCTCCGTCACCCGCCCCTTCTGCGCGGCCTGCGACCGCACCCGCCTCACCGCCGACGGCCAGGTCCGCACCTGCCTGTTCGCCCGGGAGGAGACGGACCTGCGCGCCGCCCTGCGCTCGGGCGCCCCGGACGAGGAGATCGCCCGCATCTGGCGTCTGGCGATGTGGGGCAAGAAGGCGGGAGCGGGCCTGGACGACCCGACGTTCGTCCAGCCCGACCGGCCGATGTCGGCCATCGGAGGCTAGAAGCCCGGGCCGGGAGGTCCGGGACCTTCAGTCCTGGGGCTCCCACTCCTTCAGCAGGACCGCGTCCTTCAGAAAACCCCGCGCCCCGAGGAACTGCGACAGATGCTCGCGATGCTCCTCACAGGCCAGCCATGTCTTGCGCCGCTCCGGCGTATGGATCTTCGGGTTGTTCCACGCCAGCACCCACACGGCGTCGGCACGGCAGCCCTTCGCGGAACAGATGGGCGTCTCGTCACTCACAGCTTCGTCTCACAGAAAAGGCGACGCCGAGCAGCCACGGGGGGAGCTGCCCGGCGTCGGTCCGTCGCTCCGACGGGGGATGCGGAGCGCGTACGAAGTATGTCACGGGTAACCCCGGGCCCGGCACTGGAACAACATGATTGATCTGAGCTTTTCTTGAGCTTGGCGGGAAGACGGCTTCCCTTCGCGGCCTTCCGTGATCTCACCCCGGCAGAGCCCTATCGCTCGTGCGACTCGCTCCGCGCACCCGGCACCGTCCCGGACACGGCATCTTCCGCGGCGGGTTCCGCCGGACCGTCACCCGGCCCCGACGGCGCGATCATCGGACGCACCGGCGGTGCCACGAACGTCGACGGCAGAGACGGCGCGTTCTCGCGCCCGGCGTTCGCGATCACCACCGCGATGTACGGCAGCACCAGCCCGAGCACCAACGCCACGACGGCGACGTGCCGTTCGACGTTCCACAGTGTGGCCGCGAGGATCACGGAGATCGTGCGGACCGTCATCGAGATCACGTAGCGGCGCTGCCGCCCGCGTACGTCGTCCTGGAGTCCCGCCCGGGCACCGGTGATCCGGAAAACCTGGACGTTGCCGCCGCCACGCTGCTTCCGCATCGCATTCCACCATCCGCCCGTATCGGACTCTCCCCGCCCCGTAGCCGCCCACGGCCGGTCGGGGAAACCTGACCGGGACACCTTCCACGGTACGCCGCGCCTGCGCCGGCCACGAGACCGGGTGGCGCTTGGCCGGAGCGGACGGCCTGCGCCGTAACGCGTACGGCCCCTTCGGCATGCGGCCCAGGACACCTGGGCCGACACTGGCCGTAGTGCTCACGTCGAGCCGTACGAGGAGGCAGCGATGGGCTGGTTGTGGGCGATCGTCGTAGGACTGGTGCTCGGTCTGCTCGCCAAGGCGATCATTCCGGGCAAACAGCATATTCCGCTGTGGCTGACCGTCATCCTGGGCATGATCGGCGGCATCGCCGGCAATGCCATCGCCCGGGCGGCCGGTGTCGAGGCCACGGCGGGCATCGACTGGTGGCGGCACATCTTCCAACTGGTGGCCGCGCTCATCCTCGTCGGTCTCGGTGACCGGGCCTGGACGGCGGCCCGGGGGAACAGACGCAGGGCGTAACGGGGCACACACAGGAAGGGGGGCGGCCTTCCGGTATCGCCCGGAGGCCGCCCCCTTCACCCTGCTCTCAGGCGCCCGTGACCTCGACCGCCGCCAGGTTCTTCTTGCCCCGGCGCAGCACCAGCCAGCGGCCGTGCAGCAGGTCCTCCTTGGCGGGGACGGCGTCCTCGCCGGCGACCTTGACGTTGTTCACGTAGGCGCCGCCCTCCTTGACCGTGCGGCGCGCGGCCGACTTGCTGGCCACCAGGCCGACCTCGGCGAAGAGGTCGACGGCCGGGCCGAGCTCGCCGACCTGGATGTGCGGCACCTCGGAGAGGGCCGCGGCCAGCGTCCTCTCGTCGAGCTCCGCCAGCTCGCCCTGCCCGAAGAGGGCCTTGGACGCGGCGATCACGGCGGCCGTCTGGTCGGCGCCGTGCACCAGCGTCGTCAGCTCCTCGGCAAGAGCCCGCTGCGCGGCCCGGGCCTGCGGACGCTCCTGCGTCTGCCGCTCCAGTTCCTCCAGCTCCTCGCGTGAGCGGAAGGACAGGATGCGCATGTACCGGGAGATGTCCCGGTCGTCCACGTTCAGCCAGAACTGGTAGAACGCGTACGGCGTGGTCATCTCCGGGTCGAGCCAGACGGCGCCGCCCTCGGTCTTGCCGAACTTGGTGCCGTCCGCCTTGGTCATCAGCGGCGTCGCCAGCGCGTGCACCGTCGCGTCGGGCTCCAGACGGTGGATCAGGTCCAGACCCGCCGTGAGGTTGCCCCACTGGTCGCTGCCGCCCTGCTGCAGCGTGCAGCCGTGGCGCCGGTAGAGCTGGAGGAAGTCCATGCCCTGCAGGAGCTGGTAGCTGAACTCCGTGTAGCTGATGCCCTCGGAGGACTCCAGGCGGCGGGCCACGGAGTCCTTCGTGAGCATCTTGTTGACGCGGAAGTGCTTACCGATGTCCCGGAGGAACTCGATCGCGGAGAGCCCTTCCGTCCAGTCGAGGTTGTTGACCATGAGGGCCGCGTTCTCACCCTGGAAGTCGAGGAAGGGCTCGATCTGGGCACGCAGCTTGGCGACCCAGCCGGTGACCGTCTCCGGGTCGTTCAGCGTGCGCTCCGCGGTCGGGCGCGGGTCGCCGATCAGGCCCGTGGCACCGCCGACCAACGCCAGCGGCCGGTGACCGGCCTGCTGAAGCCGGCGCACGGTGAGCACCTGCACCAGGTGCCCCACGTGCAGCGACGGCGCCGTCGGGTCGAAACCGCAATAGAACGTGACGGGACCGTCCGCGAGCGCCTTGCGCAAAGCGTCCTCGTCAGTGGACAGGGCGAACAGCCCGCGCCACTTCAGCTCGTCGACGATGTCCGTCACGGTTCTCGTGTCTCCTCGATGATCTTCGGGCAGTCGGGTGACAGCCGACTACGAGGTTATACGCCCTGGCTGACAGAGCTCATATTGAAATCGGGGACCCGCAGCGCGGGCATCGCCGCCCTGGTGAACCAGTCGCTCCATTCCCTCGGCAGAGTCTTCTCGGTCCGCCCCGCCTCCGTGGCCCGGCCGAGCACCCCGACCGGCGATTCGTTGAACCGGAAGTTGTTCACCTCGCCCGTCACCTCGCCGTTCTCGACGAGGTAGACGCCGTCCCGGGTCAGACCCGTCAGCAGCAGCGTCGCCGGGTCGACCTCCCGGATGTACCACAGGCAGGTCAGCAGCAGGCCGCGCTCGGTGTTCGCGACCATCTCGTCCAGGGAGCGGTCCTCGCCGCCGTCCAGGACGATGTTGTCGATGGCCGGCGCGACCGGCAGCCCGGTCAGGCCGGCGCTGTGCCTGCTGGTCGTCAGGTGCCGCAGCTCGCCCTCGCGCATCCACTCGGTGGCCCCGAGCGGCAGCCCGTTGTCGAACACCGACTGATCGCCCCCCGAGGAGTGCGCGATCACGAAGGGCGCCGACTCCAGGCCCGGCTCGTCGGGGTCGCTGCGCAGGGTCAGCGGCAGATCGGTCAGCTTCTCGCCGACCCGCGTGCCCCCGCCCGGCTTGGAGAACACCGTGCGGCCCTCGACCGCGTCCCGGCCCGACGCCGACCACATCTGGTAGATCAGCAGGTCCGCCACGGCCGTCGGCGGCAGCAGCGTCTCGTAGCGCCCCGCCGGCAGCTCCACACGCCGCTCGGCCCACCCCAGGCGCACGGCCAGCTCCGCGTCCAGCGCCGCAGGGTCGACGTCCTTGAAGTCGCGGGTGGAGCGCCCGGCCCACGCGGACCGGGTGCGGTCCGGGGACTTGGCGTTCAGCTCCAGCGTCCCGTTCGGCTGGTCGTGCCGCAGCCGCAGCCCCGTGGACGTGCCGACGTACGACGACACCAGCTCGTGGTTGGCGAAGCCGTACAGCTCGCGGCCGCCCGCACGCGCGCGTGCGAAGGCCTCGCCGAGCGCCGGGGCGAAGTCGGCGAACACGGCCGAGGAGGTCTCGGCGGGAGCCTCCGTGAACTCCGGCGACCGCTCCACGCCCGTGACCAGCGGCTGTGCGTCCTCGGCGGGTGCGGCGCCGCGCGCCGCGGCCTCGGCGGCCCGCACCAGGGGCTCCAGCTCGTCGGCGGTCACGGCCGATCGTGACACGACCCCGGAGGCCGTGCCCTCCTTGCCGTCGACCGTGGCGACGACGGTGAGCGTGCGCCCGCGCGTGACGCCGTTCGTGGTCAGCGCATTGCCCGCCCAGCGCAGGTTGGCGGTGGACTGCTCGTCGGCGATGACGACACAGCCGTCCGCCCGGGACAGTTCGAGGGCGCGCTCGACGACCTCGTGCGGCTTGCTGGAACGCGCGCTCATCGACCGGCCTCCTGGGTCGTGTTGAGACTGTGCTTTCCCGGGGGATAACCCCCGGACCCCCAGCCGAACCTGCAGCTGACCTTCATCGACCGGCCTCCTGGGTCGTGTTGAGGATGTTGACGCCCTTGAAGAGGGCCGACGGGCAGCCGTGCGAGACGGCCGCGACCTGCCCCGGCTGGGCCTTGCCACAGTTGAAGGCGCCGCCGAGCACATACGTCTGCGGCCCGCCGACCGCCGACATCGAACCCCAGAAGTCGGTGGTGGTCGCCTGGTAGGCGACATCGCGCAGCTGCCCGGCGAGCCGCCCGTTCTCGATGCGGTAGAAGCGCTGACCGGTGAACTGGAAGTTGTAGCGCTGCATGTCGATCGACCAGGACCGGTCGCCCACGACGTAGACGCCGCGCTCGACGCCGCCGATGAGGTCCTCGGTGGACATCCCGGCCGGGTCCGGCCGCAACGACACGTTGGCCATGCGCTGCACCGGCACGTGCCCGGGGGAGTCCGCGTAGGCGCAGCCGTTGGACCGCTCGAAGCCGGTCAGTTTCGCGATGCGCCGGTCCAGCTGGTAGCCGACGAGCGTGCCGTCCTTGACCAGGTCCCAGGACTGGCCCGCGACGCCCTCGTCGTCGTACCCGATGGTGGCCAGGCCGTGCTCGGCGGTGCGGTCGCCGGTGACGTTCATCAGCTCCGAGCCGTAACGCAGCTTGCCCAGCTGGTCGAACGTGGCGAAGGAGGTGCCTGCGTAGGCCGCCTCGTAGCCGAGGGCCCGGTCGAGCTCGGTGGCGTGCCCGATGGACTCGTGGATGGTCAGCCAGAGGTTGGACGGGTCGACGACCAGGTCGTACAGGCCCGGCTCGACGCTCGGCGCGCGCATCTTCTCGGCGAGCAGCTCCGGGATGCGCTCCAGCTCGCCCTCCCAGTCCCAGCCGGTGCCCCGCAGGTACTCCCAGCCGCGCCCCACCGGCGGCGCGAGGGTGCGCATCGAGTCGAACTCGCCGCTCGACTCGTCGACCGACACCGCGTTGAAGACCGGGTGCAGCCGCACCCGTTGCTGCGTGGTCACCGTCCCGGCGGTGTCGGCGTAGAACTTGTTCTCGTGGACCGTGAGCAGCGAGGAATCGACATGGTCGACCCCGTCGGCCGCCAGCAGCCGTGCGCTCCACTCCGCGAGGAGCCCGGCCTTCTCCTCGTCGGGCACGGAGAAGGGGTCGATCTCGTACGACGAGATCCACGTCTTGTCCGCGTGCACCGGCTCGTCGGCCAGCTCCACCCGCTCATCCGAACCCGCCGCCTTGATCACCTGGGCGGACAGCCTGGCCATCGCCACCGCCTGCCCGGCGACCCTGGCGGCGGCGTCCATGGTGAGGTCCACGCCGGACGCGAACCCCCACGTACCGCCGTGCACCACCCGCACCGCGTACCCGAGGTCGGTGGTGTCCGACGACCCGGCGGGCTTGGCGTCCCGGAACCGCCAGGAGGCGCCCCGCACCCGTTCGAACCGGAAGTCCGCGTGCTCGGCGCCCAGCGCACGCGCGCGTGCGAGGGCCGCGTCGGCGAGGGCGCGTAGGGGGAGGGCCGTGAAGGTTTCGTCGATGGTATGAGGCACCGCCGTCTCTTTCTGTCGAGGTGACCGTGGTCGTCGTGCGTCTGGCTGCTCCGATCATGTCGTCCATCCCGCGCACGGGCCATGAGTTTGAGGGGCCGGACCCGCGGCTTACTGTAGGGACCCGACAGCGAGTCCCGTACGCCACTGTCGGTGCCCGATTGTCCGCGGGGCTGCCCGGACCGATAGGTTTTCGAGGAAGCCGCCTGTCATCACCGCCTGTCGTCCAGGCGCCGGGCGGGGTATCAGACCGCTATCGAAAGGGTGATCCGTTGAGCCGCTCGGTTCTCGTCACCGGAGGCAACCGGGGCATCGGCCTCGCCATCGCCCGTGCTTTCGCCGATGCCGGCGACAAGGTCGCCATCACATACCGTTCGGGTGAGCCGCCCACCGGCTTCCTGGCGCTCAAGTGCGACATCACCGATGCCGAGCAGGTGGAGCAGGCCTACAAGGAGATCGAGGAGGCCCACGGCCCCGTCGAGGTCCTCGTCGCCAACGCCGGCATCACCAAGGACCAGCTCCTGATGCGCATGTCCGAGGAGGACTTCACCTCGGTCATCGACACCAACCTCACCGGCACCTTCCGCGTCGTCAAGCGCGCCAACCGCGGCATGCTGCGCGCCAAGAAGGGCCGTGTGGTGCTCATCTCGTCGGTCGTCGGACTGTACGGCGGTCCCGGCCAGGCGAACTACGCCGCCTCCAAGGCCGCGCTGGTCGGCTTCGCGCGTTCCCTCGCCCGTGAGCTGGGCTCGCGCAACATCACCTTCAACGTCGTCGCACCCGGTTTCGTCGACACCGACATGACCAAGGCGCTCACCGACGAGCAGCGCGAGAACATCGTGAAGCAGGTTCCGCTCGGACGGTACGCCCAGCCGGAGGAGATCGCCGCGACGGTGCGGTTCCTCGCCTCGGACGACGCCTCGTACATCACTGGAGCCGTCATTCCCGTTGACGGCGGACTGGGAATGGGTCACTGATCACCATGAGCGGAATTCTCGAGGGCAAGCGCGTTCTGATCACCGGTGTGCTGACGGAGGCCTCCATCGCCTTCCACACCGCCAAGCTGGCCCAGGAGCAGGGCGCCGAGGTCATCCTCACGGCGTTCCCGCGGCCCACGCTGACCGAGCGCATCGCCAAGAAGCTGCCCAGGCCCGTCAAGGTCATCGAGCTCGACGTCACCAACGACGAGCACCTCGGCCGCCTGGCCGACATCGTCGGTGAGGAGCTCGGCGGCCTCGACGGGGTCGTCCACTCCATCGGCTTCGCCCCGCAGGACGCCCTCGGCGGCAACTTCCTGAACACGCCGTTCGAGTCGGTGGCCACCGCCATGCACGTCTCGGCGTACTCCCTGAAGTCGCTGACCATGGCCTGCCTGCCGCTGATGCAGAACGGCGGCTCGGTCGTCGGTCTGACGTTCGACGCGCAGTTCGCCTGGCCGCAGTACGACTGGATGGGCCCGGCCAAGGCAGCCCTCGAGGCCACCAGCCGCTACATGGCCCGTGACCTGGGCAAGCAGAACATCCGCTGCAACCTGGTCTCGGCCGGTCCGCTCGGTTCCATGGCCGCCAAGTCCATCCCGGGCTTCAGCGATCTGGCGTCGGTGTGGGACTCCCGCTCCCCGCTGGAGTGGGACCTGACGGACCCGGAGCCGGCCGGCCGCGGTGTCGTCGCGCTGCTGAGCGACTGGTTCCCGAAGACCACGGGCGAGATCATCCACGTGGACGGTGGTCTGCACGCCATCGGGGCCTGATCTCCCCTGCGTCCGGCGACGCCCCGTTTCCCGCAGCGCGCGGGGAGCGGGGCGTCACCCGTTCGGCTCAGCAGGCCGGGCGGCTCAGGCTCGTAACCGGGCACTCTGGAGTACGCGTTCACCACGCGATCCCCTCCCCAGCACGGCCGAGGAGGTCCCCTTGTGCGCTTGTCCCGCCGAATGGCCTCAGTGTCCGTCGCCGCCGCCCTCGTGCTGAGCGTGGCGTACGAGGCGGTGCCCCACGCGCGCGTGCCGGCCGACGAGCGCGAGTCCGCCGAGCCCTTCGGCGCGGCCTGCCGGATCCGGGTGACCGGCTCCAAGGTGACCGTGTACTGCCACAACCCGTACCCGGAGACCGACCGCGTGAGCCTGCACGTGGAGTGCGCCCGCTGGTGGGACATCGACACCGACAGCTCGCCGGTCGCGGCCGGGCCCGCGCAGACCGTGCTGCTGACCGGACGGTGCTGGAAAGAGGTCGGCGACGTGTGGATCAGTCACCGGAGGGAGAGCTGATCCCGCCCGCCCGGCACAGGAACGGATAGCGCGCGGCCTCCGCCGCGGCCGTGTCCGCCTCGCCCGCGCGAATCGCCTCCAGCAGCCGCCCGTGGTCCATGTGCGTCTCCGGGGTCAGCTTCTCGCCGACGTCCTCGCGCAGCCAGTCCCGCAGCACCTCGCCCAGATCCGCGTACATGGCGGTCATCACGTCGTTGTGGGAGGCGGACACCACGGCCAGGTGGAAGGTCGCGTCCGCCGTCACGAACGCCTCCTTGTCACCCGACTCCCAGGCCTGCTCGCGCCGCAGGAGCAGTGCGTCGAGCTGCTTGAGGTCCCTCTCCGTGCGCCGCTCGGCGGCGAGACGGGCGGCGGCCGACTCCAGCGTGGAGCGCAGCTCGGCGATGTGCCGGGGGTCGGCCTCGGCGAACCGCCGCTGCATCACGCCCGCCAGCTCGCTCGTCGCTACGACGTACGTGCCGGAACCCTGGCGGATGTCCAGCAGCCCGTTGTGCGCCAGGGCGCGAACGGCCTCACGGACCGTGTTGCGCGCGACGCCCAGCTGCTCGACCAGTTCGGGCTCGGTCGGGATCCGGGAGCCGACGGGCCACTCGCCCGAGGTGATCTGCGCCCGCAGCGCGGCGATGACCTGCTCGGACAGGGCCGAACGACGGGGATGACTCAGGGGCATGGCACACCTTCCCACGACGCGGGTGCCGACGGCAGCCGACCACTGGACAGTCAATCATCCTATGATTCTATGATGGGTCACATGGCTCGTGAGGAAACCCGGACGATGACGCCCCCGCCCCGACGCGGTTCGGCCGCGCGTGCCGCCGGGAAACCGGGCGGCGCGCCCGTGCGCGGGTGGACGATGCGGCTGCTCGTCCTCGGCATCGTGCTGTCCGCGCTGAACCTCCGCCCCGCCATCACCAGCCTCGGCGCCCTCCTGGAGGAGGTCCGCGACGGACTCGGCATGAGCGGCACCGTGGCCGGGCTGCTCACCTCCGTGCCGCCGCTGTGCTTCGCCGTCTTCGGCGTCATGGCCCCGCGGCTGGCCCGTCGCTTCGGAGCGGGCGCCGTGGTGTGCGCCGGCACGGCCGCCATCGCCACCGGCCTGATCGTCCGCCCCTACGCCGGCGGCACGGCCGGCTTCCTGGCCGGCAGCGCCCTGGCCCTCATGGGCATCGCGGTCGGCAACGTCCTGATGCCGGTCATCGTCAAGCACTGGTTCCCCGACCGCGTGGGTTCCATGACCGGCCTGTACTCGATGGCCCTCGCCCTCGGCACCGCCCTCGCGGCCGCCGTGACGGTGCCCCTGACCGACGCCCTCGGCGGCAGCTGGCGGACGGGCCTGGCCCTGTGGGCAGGTCTCGCCGTGGCGGCTGTCCTGCCCTGGCTGCCCTTCGTCCGAGGGCGCGTGACGCCGCCCGGGGCGGGGAGGAAGGCCGCGGCCGCGGAGACCGGCGGCGACGGGCCCGAGCAGGGCCGGGGACCGCAGGCCCCCGCCTCGGCCGGGCACGCGCGCGTGCAGGCGCCGCCCCGGCTGCGGATGACCCGCAGCCGCACCGCCTGGGCCCTGGCTGTCTTCTTCGGGCTCCAGGCCACCGCCGCCTACATCACCATGGGCTGGATGGCGCAGATCTTCCGGGACGCCGGTGTGCCCGCCGGCACCGCCGGCCTGCTGCTGGCCGTCACCATGGTCATGGGCGTGCCCCTGGCCTTCGTCATACCCCGCCTGGCCACCCGGCTGCCCCACCAGGGCCCGATCGTGCTCGCCCTGGGCGTCTGCGGCCTCGCCGGGTACGCGGGGCTGTACCTGGCACCCGCCGCCGGAGCCTGGGCCTGGGCCCTGCTGCTCGGCGTCGCCAACTGCGCCTTCCCGCTCGCCTTGACCATGGTCGGCATGCGGGCCAGGACCGGCCCGGGCGTGGCCCAGCTGTCGGCGTTCGCGCAGAGCACCGGTTACCTGATCTCCATCCCCGGACCGCTGCTCGTGGGTGTCCTCTACCAGCACAGCGGCGGCTGGGGCCTGCCGATCGCGCTGATGAGCGTCCTGATGATCCCGCAGATGGCCGTCGGCTTCCTGGCCGGCCGCGACCGCACGGTGGAGGACGAGGCCGCCCGCTGAGCCCGCCCCGGACTTGGGGTCACCCCGGGGCGCCCGGCGAGCACCCCGGGTGGGAGACTGGCCCCATGCCAGTGCTCGACCCGAACCCCCAGCACGGTCAGAAGAAGATGCTCCTCGTCTTCGGAGCCTTCTTCGCGATCTTCATCGTCATCGCCGTCATCGCGATCATCGCCTCGCCATGACCAGCGCTCACACGGCCCCTGGTGGGGTTAGCCCCCCTGTCCCCTAGGGGGTGAGGGTCAGGGTCGAGTGGGTGGATCACCGGATGGGCCGGCAGTCACCGATTCCGTAGCTTCGAGGGTGTGGCCACGAGACGGTCACCGACCACTCGGAGAGCGGAGGCACCCATGCCGGCCCCTACGCACACCCGGCCCTGTCCGGCGACCCGGGCCGGTGCCGCCGGACGGCTGCCCTGGTGGGCCCTCGCCCTGCCCGTGCTCGCCTTCACCGCGCTGCTCGCCCTGATCCTGAACCCGTCCGACGCGCACGCGGCCACCGGCGAGCCCGCCATCGCCCACCTCCTCGAGCGTGTGCAGCATCTGACAACCCGCTGATCACAGCGGGAGCCCTTGGTCAACTCCCTGCGCCACATGGCGTGTTTCATGCGAAGCTGGATCTCATGAGCGTCGCAGAACCCCGCAGGATTGTCCTCTTCCGCCATGCGAAAGCCGACTGGCCGCAGGTGACCGATCACGAGCGTCCGCTCGCCGACCGGGGCCGTATGGACGCGGCGGAGGCCGGGCGCAGGCTGACCGACACCGGACTCGCCTTCGACCTGGCCCTGTGCTCCACCGCGGTCCGGACCCGGGAGACCTGGAAGCTCGCCGTCCAGGAGTTCCCGCAGCGGCCGAAAACCGTCTACGAGGAGCGGATCTACGATGCCTCGCCGGGCGAGCTGATCGCTCTGCTCAACGAGACCCCCGACGACGCGCAGACCATCCTCATGATCGGGCACAACCCGGGCATCCAGGGCCTCGCCGAAGTCCTGTCGGGCTCCGGCGAGGACGAGGCCCGGGAGCGGATGGCCCGCCGTGGGTTCCCCGCCGCCGCCTTCGCCGTGCTGTCGTTCACCGGCGCGTGGAAGAGTCTGGAGCCGGGCGTGGCCACGCTGCGGGACTACTGGGCGCCGGCCGAGTGACGGTCCCCGTGTGACAGGGGCCCGGCGCCGGTGTGTGCGGCGCCGGGCCCTTCCCGCACGATTCAGCCCAAGTCGAGGATGTCCGCCGCCTCGACCTCTTCGCGTGTGATGCCCAGCAGGTACAGGACCGTGTCCAGGAAGGGGAAGTTCACCGCGGCGTGCGCGGCCTCGCGCACCACCGGCTTGGCGTTGAAGGCGACCCCGAGACCGGCCGCGTTCAGCATGTCCAGGTCGTTCGCGCCGTCACCGATCGCCACCGTCTGCGACAGCGGCACACCCGCCTCCGCGGCGAACCGGCGCAGCAGCCGGGCCTTGCCCGCCCGGTCGACGATCTCGCCGGTGACCCGGCCCGTCAGCCGGCCGTCGACGATCTCCAGGGTGTTGGCGTGGGCGAAGTCCAGCCCGAGCCGCTCCTTCAGATCGTCGGTGACCTGGGTGAAGCCGCCCGAGACGACACCGACCTGGTAGCCGAGGCGCTTCAGCGTACGGATCAGGGTGCGGGCGCCGGGCGTCAGCCGCACCTCACTGCGCACCTTGTCCACGACCGAGGCGTCCAGCCCCTCCAGCAGCGCCACGCGCGCGTGCAGGGACTGCTCGAAGTCCAGCTCCCCGCGCATCGCGGCCGCCGTCACCTCGGCGACCTTGTCCTCGCAGCCGGCGTGCGCGGCGAACAGCTCGATGACCTCGTCCTGGATCAGCGTCGAGTCGACATCCATCACGACCAGGCGCTGCGCGCGCCGGTACAGGCCTGCGGCGACGACCGCCACATCGATGCCGAGCCTGGCCGCGTCGGTCACCAGGGCGGTGCGCAGCGGCTCGGTCTCCACGCCGGAGACGGCGAACTCGACGGCGGTCACCGGGTACTTGGCAAGCCGGAAGATACGGTCGATGTTGCCGCCGGTCTGCGTGATCCGTGCGGCGATCGCGGCCGTCGCCTCGGCGGTGAGCGGGTGCCCGAGTACGGTGACCAGGGAGCGGCCCAGCCCGCGCGGGCGGTTGTCGCCGAGACCGGAGATGATCTCCGCCTGCATCTTCATCGACTCGGCCCAGCTGTGGACGGTCGCCCGCAGGTCCCCTTCGAGCCCGGGGGGCGGCTCGGTCACGAGCGCGCACAGCACCATCCGGCCACGGGTGACGACCTGCTCGATGTCGACGACGTCGACGGAGTAGGCGGCGAGGGTGTCGAAGAGGCCGGCGGTGATGCCCGGCCTGTCCTTGCCGAAGATCTTCACAAGGAGAGTGGGGACGTCGGCAGGGATGTCGGAGGACGAGGTCTGCGAAGCGCTCATGGTGGTTCCACCGTATCCGGCGGGCGGGGCGCACCGCCCTGGAGGTCCGTCTGACGGACAGCGAACACCGCATGTCGCCTGGGTGGCGTGAACCTTACGTACCGGTAGGGTGCCCTGTTCCCCTCGCCGGTCACCTCCCACCCCGCGGCTTCCGCGGCGGAGGTGGCGGCGGAGGCGGCGGCCCGTCGTCGGGCCGCGCGGGCGGCCCGTTCCGGCCCCTCGGCCCCGGCGCCTGCCGGGGACCACGCGGCGGCGGTCCGACGGGCCGCACGACGGTGGGAGCGCCGTAGACGTCGCCGGGGGCGGGGGGCCCCTCGTCCGCCGGCGTGCCGTGCTCGGGTCCGGACCCGGCATCGAAGGGCCGCTCGGCCCCGGGCGGCCGAGCGTCCTCCGGTTCCCGCAGCTCGTCCGGCACCCGGAGGTAGGGATTGGTGCCCGGATCGGGCGGCCGGTACGGCGTACCGGGTGTGTACGGCCCGGCCTCCTCGCCCTCCGAAGCCCACCCGCCTCGCTCCCCGGGCCACCCGGTGCCGGGGTCGTTCCCGGGTCGCCGCGCCACGTCGCCGGGCCGCGGCACGCCATGCCCTGCCGGCCTGGGGTCGCCCGGCGCGTCGGCCTGCCCGGTGCCGGGGTTGTTCCCTGTCCGCCGTGTCGTGTCGCGGGGCGGTGGCCAGGCCTGCCCGCCGCCCGTGTCGTACCCCGCCGTCCCGGAGCCGTTCCAGGTCTCCGCCTTCCCGGCCCCGCACCCGGCCCACCCGGCACTCGCCAAACCCTCCGGCCAGGCCGCCCCGGCGAACCCTTCCCCCCGAGCCGCAGCCGTGGCGCGTCGTCCCGCTGCCCCGCATGCCCAGGCGAGCGATGCCCCGACGGCCCCGGCGCCCGTGCCCCACACCGCGCCCAGGAGCAGGGCCGAGCCGAGGTGGCCGTGCAGTTCGATGCCCGCGCCGAACGCGTCGAAGCCGAGCACGGACAGGGAGGCGGTCACGGACACGTCCGTCAGCCAGGCCGGCAACGGCAGGGCGAGCGCGGTCGCGCCCCCCAGCCGCAGCGCGCACCGGCCCGCGAAACGAAGCAGCCCGCCGGGCCCTTCCCCGACCGGCGTCCGCACCCCGGTCAGCACCCCCGCCAGCAGCATCGTCAACGCCGCCGCCACCCCCAGCAGCCACACCCGCCCGTCCAGCTCGGCCAGCCGCCCCAGCGTCACCGGCTGGCCGGCCCCGGCGCCGAGGAGGTCGTCGAGCGGGTCCGGCAGGAAGCGGGTCAGTTCGCCCGTCGCGCGTCCGTCCCATGGCACGAACAGGCCGATCGGGATGCCCAGCCACACCCCGTTCGGCGCCCCGAGCAGCGCCGCGCCGGCGATGCGCGCCGGATGGTCGTCGCCGATCGCCGCGTACACCGCCGCCGCGAGCCCCGCGACCACCGCCACCAGCAGAACGGTCACCACCGCGGACACGGCCGGCCGGACGACCCGGTGCACGGCCTCCCAGCCCGGCGGCAGCGGCGTACGGCGCGAGGCCAGCAGGGCGATGACCAGAATCCCGGCCGACCAGCCGAGCCCGCCGAGCAGCGTCGGTGCCGTGTCGACCGTGAAGCCGACCGCGGCCTGCGCGTCGACCAGGTCGCCGAGCCGGTCCGGCAGCAGCCCCCCGATGTCCCCCGGGCCCGGGATCCCGACGCCCCCGCTCCCACCGGTCACATCGTCCAGGCCGAGCGACCCCCCGTCGATCGTGATGACGTCATGACCCGCCCACGCGAGCCCTCCCAGCATCGCCACGAACAGCGCCACCACCGTCCCCGCCCGCGCCAGCAGTTCGGCGGGTGAGATCACAACTCCCGCCGCCCGCAAGGACCGCAGGAAGAACCACGACAGCAGCACCGCCCCGACCAGGCTCACCCCCAGTGGCGTGATCTCGATGGCCGTGTCCGCCTCCGCGCCCGTGAGGCCGAACGCCGACACATCACCGGACGGCGTGACCGACCCACCCGCCCCGAGAGCCACCACCGCCGCGGTCATCGGCCCCAACGACCCCGTCGTGTCCGCCTCCAGCAGCCGCAGCCCCAGCGCCGCCGTGCCGGCCATCCCGATCAACGCCCAGCTCACACCGGCGACGGCGGACAGCAGTACGTCCCCCCACGGCACGCGCGCTTGGCCGCTCGTGCGCCCGGTACCTGTCGCAGCACTCATGGCAGACCCCCCGATCCGCTGCGCGGCGGGAACAGCACCCATGCCCCCTCGCGTCGAAATACCACTCTCCGGTCCGGTTTCAACCCCGTCAACGGAATCGGCCGATGCATCCGGGCGCGGTCTTCACAAGGCCCGGCTTTCGGTCAGAGGCCAGCTCCTGAAATAGTTCCCCCCGATGTTCGACATCCCTAGACTCCCCATGCCGGGGGTAAATCGGGGGACAACTCAGTGGGGCATGGAGTGCCGGAACTCGTACTGGAATCAAACGGACGTACCTGGACGCTCGATCCGTCCAGGGCATACACCCTCGGACGTGATCCGCAGGGGGACGTCGTCTTCGACGACGCCAGGGTCTCCTGGCGTCACGCCACGGTCAGCTTCAACGGCCGCAGTTGGGTCATCGAGGACCACGGCAGCACCAACGGCACGTTCGTGCAGGGACAGCGCATCCATCAGATGGAGCTCGGCCCCGGCTCGGCCGTCAACCTGGGCAACGCGACCGACGGCCCGCGCCTGAGCCTGTCCGGCGCCGCGGCCTCCGTCGCCACGCCGCAGGCGGAGCCCCGGCAGCAGCCGTACGCCGCGCAGGGCGCGAATCCCGGCTGGGGCCAGCAGGCCCCGGCCCATCCGCCGCACCAGCAGCCGCCGCAGGCCTCCCAGGCCGGCTGGCAGCAGCCGCAGGCCGCGGCGCACATCCCGCAGCAGCAGGGTCCCGGCGGTGTCGCGGGGGCGCCGCCGGTCCACGGCGACCGCAGCCCGACCACGTTCCACCAGTTCTCCCTCGGCCGTGTGATCCGCATCGGCCGTGCCCTGGATAACGAGCTGGTCGTCTCCGACCTGCAAGTCTCCCGGCACCACGCCGAGTTCCACGCGACGCCCGACGGGCGTATGGAGATCCGCGACCTCGGCTCCCACAACGGCACCTACGTCAACGGCCAGCCGATCGCCAAGGGCGGCTCGCAGCTGCTCGGCCCGGCCGACGTCGTCGGCGTGGGCCACTCGACGTTCCGTATCGTCGGCGACCGGCTCGAGGAGTTCGTCGACACCGGTGAGGTGTCCTTCTCCGCCCGCCACCTGACCGTCACGGTCGACGGAGGCAAGCAGATCCTCAAGGACGTCTCCTTCGGCGTCCCGGAGAAGTCGCTGATCGCGGTCATCGGCCCGTCCGGCTCCGGCAAGTCGACGCTGCTCAAGGCGCTCACCGGCTACCGCCCCGCCAACCAGGGCGAGGTGCTGTACGACAACCGGAACCTCTACAAGCAGTTCGCCGAACTGCGCCAGCGCATCGGTCTGGTCCCGCAGGACGACATCCTGCACAAGGAGCTGACCGTCAAGAAGGCCCTCAAGTACGCGGCCAAGCTGCGCTTCCCGGCCGACACCACGGCCGCCGAGCGCGAGGCCCGCATCGACGAGGTGCTGCGCGAGCTCAAGCTCGACATCCACAAGGACAAGAAGGTCACGTCCCTCTCCGGCGGCCAGCGCAAGCGCGTCTCGGTCGCCCTGGAGCTGCTGACCAAGCCGTCGCTGATCTTCCTTGACGAGCCGACCTCCGGCCTCGACCCGGGTATGGACCGCGACGTCATGCAGCTGCTGCGCGGCCTGGCCGACGACGGCCGTACGGTCCTCGTCGTCACCCACTCGGTGGCCGAGCTGGCGATCTGCGACAAGCTGCTGGTGATGGCGCCCGGCGGCTCGGTCGCCTACTTCGGGCCGCCCGAGGAGGCGCTGAACTTCTTCGGCTACGACACCTGGGCCGATGTCTTCTCCGCCTTCGAGAACTACCGCGACTACGACTGGGCGGGCCGCTGGAAGGGCTCGCAGCACTACCAGATGTACGCCGCGGACATCGACGCCGTTGCGCCGCAGGCCGTACAGGTTCCGCAGATGCAGGCGATGAAGCCGCCGAAGCCGCAGGGCTGGATGTCCCAGTTCATCACGCTTGTCCGGCGCTATGTCTCCGTGATCGTGTCCGACAAGGGCTTCCTCGCCCTGATGGTGATCCTTCCGGCCGTGCTCGGTGCGGTCAGCCTGCTCATCGACGCGGACAAGGGGCTGCTGCCCAACCCCGTCAACCCGCAGACCGGCCGGATCATCCCGAACGGCACCGCGACGACGGTCCTGCTGATCCTCGCGGTCGGCGCCTGCTTCGCCGGTGCGGCGAACTCGGTCCGAGAGCTGATCAAGGAACGTGTCATCTACGAGCGGGAGCGTGCCACCGGCCTGTCCCGCTCGGCGTACCTGATGTCGAAGGTGTTCGTGCTCGGCATGATCACCGTGCTCCAGGGCCTGCTGGTCGGCGTCATCGGCTTCTCCAGCCGCGAGATCCCCGAGGAGGGCCTGGTCTTCGGCAGCGCCACGCTGCTGGAGCTGTCCGTGCCGATCATGGCGCTGGGCTTCACCTCGATGATGTTCGGCCTGATCATCTCCTCGCTGGTGAAGACCGCCGAGAAGACCATGCCGCTGCTGGTGATGTTCGCCATCATCCAGGTCGTCTTCACCGGCTGCCTGTTCGCGCTGCACGGGTCGATCGGCGTCAACCAGTTCTCGTTCCTGATGCCGTCGCGCTGGGCGGTCGCGGCCTCCGGTGCCACGCTGGACTTCAACAAGATCAGCCCGCCCGAGACGGCCGGCGACACCGACCCGCTGTGGGAGCACACGGCCGGGGCCTGGGCCATGGACATGGGCGCGCTCCTCGTCCTCGGCGTGATCTGTGGCTTCTTCGTGGCCCGCTTCCTGCGCCGTCACGAGCCCGAGGTCATGCGCAAGTAGTCACGGCCGCACCACGCCGAAGGGCGGCACCCGTCAGGAGGGTGCCGCCCTTCGGCGTCCGTACAGCGAGCAGAGGTCCGCGCCGGCCTCAGTACGCGCTGTCGACGTTGTCCATGGAGCCGTACTTGTCGGCCGCGTAGTTGCAGGCGGCGGTGATGTTGGCTACCGGGTCGTAGATGTCCCAGGAGGTGCCGGGGACGTGCCAGTGCTTGAAGGTCGGCGGGATGACCTGGAGCAGACCCTTCGACGGGATGCCGTTGATGGCGTTGATGTCCCAGTTGTTGATCGCCTTCGGGTTGCCCGAGGACTCCCGGATGATGTTGCGCTTGATGCCGTCGTAGGAGCCGGGAATCCCGTGCTTCTTCATGACGTCGAGGGACTCGCGGATCCAGCCGTCGAGGTTGTTCGGGTAGGTCTTGACGGCGGCCTTCTTGACCTGGGCTCGCTTGGCGTCGCGGCTCGCGGCCTCCTTGGCCTTGCGCGCGGCCTCGGCCTTCTTCTTCGCCGCCTCGGCGGCGGCCTTCTTCTTGGCGGCGGCCGCGGCGTCGGCCTTCTTCTTCGCCGCGATCTGCTCCGCCTTCAGGCTGGCGCCGGCCATCTGGTCCGTGACGCTCGCCTTGACGTCCTTGATCTGCTGGTTGCTGTACGCCACCGCAGCCGGCTGAGCGGCCTCGGTCGTGGTCTTGGTCGAGGCGCCGCTCGGCACCGCGGAGACTCCGATGGCGACGGCGCCGAGGGTGGCGACACCGGCCATGGCGATCTTGTGGTGACGGGTCAGGCTACGACTCTGAACACGGCTGAAGATGTTCTTGGGCATGCTGCTGTGGACCTCTTCGAATAGCGCGGGAGTCGCTCGGCGTCCGGCGTTGGACTCGGTGTGTTTCCGACACGAACGCCGCGGAGGTGAACCCACGGCGCTGAGCGACGTCGCCAATTCTTAGCGGCCGCAAAATGGCGTGGCAAAGGTGTGACGTACGAAGGGAGATAGTGGATCAGGGAGGGGTAAACCGGGGCAGATTGGACCATCTGGGCCGCTCAAAAGGTACGGCTTTGTCTCCTACGCACTTTCGTACGTGACGTGCGCCCTATGCGCGGGCTCACATCGGTGGGCATGCGTTCTCACGGCCCGTTGCACAAGCGATGCTCTGTGTGAGGGGCTGTTCACGGCAGTACGAGGTGCACGTCCCCGAACTCGTGCCAGAGGTACCGGCCCTGGAGCGCGGCCTGGTACCCCCGCTCGATCGCCACTCGCCCCGCGACGGCCTCCAGCATCAGCAGATGCGAGGCCTCCGGCTCGTGCAGCCCCGTCAGCAGCCCGTCCACCACCCGCACCCCGCGCCCCGGCGTGACGACGAGATCCGTCCACCCCGCACGGGCGCGTACGGCACCGTCGGCCCCCACCGCCGACTCCACCGCCCGCACCGCCGTCGTCCCGACCGCCACGACCCGCCCCCCACCGGCCCGCGCGGCGTTGAGCAGCCGCGCGGACGCCTCGGGCACCGCGAAACGCTCCGGGTACGGCGGCTCGTGCGCCTCCGCCGAGGCCACCCCCGTGTGCAGCGTGACCGGCGCGAACTGCACCCCCCGGCTCACCAGCTCCGCCACCATCCGTGCCGTGAAGGGCCGCGCCGCGCTCGGCATCTCCGCACTGCCCGTCCCGTCCGCCGACGGCAGCGCGAACACCGTCTGGTAGGCGGACAGCGGCTGGTCCCGCTCCGTATAGGCGTAGCGGATGGGCCGCCCGTACTCCCGCAGCAGCCCCGGCACCCCCGGTCCGGACACCCGCGCCCACCACAACCGCTCGCTCCGCCCGCTCAGCGGCTCCTCCAGTACCAGCCGTACACCCCCCGGCAGGCGCACCTCCCTCCCCGCGGGCCCACCCGCACGCGCGCGCGTGGTGCCCCGCCCGTCGGGCTCCCGCAGCTCCACCGCCCAGCGGCCGTCGTCCCCGCGCGTGGAGAAATGCACCACCACGCGCGCGTGCCCCGTCCATCCGTCCACGGCCGCCGCCAGCGTGGCCGAGGTGTTGACCACGAGCAGATCCCCGGCCCGCAGCAGCAGCGGCAGCTCTCTGAACGCGTGATGCGCCACCTCGGCCCCCCGCGACACCAGCATCCGTACGGAGTCCCGCTCCAGCCCCGGGCTCCGCTGCTCGACCGGCACCCGCGCCGACAGCTCCTCCGGTACCCGCACCGCCAGTGTCATCGGGTCCCGTCCAGCAACGCCGGAGCCCCGTACCGCCCGCTCACCGGACGCTCGTCCAGCAGTCGCAGGAACCCCGGCACCACGGTCGCCGGCTCGGGCCGCGGCTCCCGGTCGTCCGGTACGGCCGCCGCGTACAGGTCCGTGGCCATGTCCCCGGGATCCACCGCCCAGACCCGGACCCCGGGTTCCTCCACGGCGAGCACCGCCAGCAGATGCTCCAAAGCCGCCTTGGACGCCCCGTAACCGCCCCAGGTCTCGTACGCCTCGGCCGCCGCGTCCGAGCTGACCGCGACGACGGTGCCCGTCCGCGAGTCCCGCAGCAGCGGCAGCGCCTCCTGGACCAGACCCAGCCCCGCCACCAGGTTCACCTCCAGCGCCCTGCGCAACCCGTCCAGGGGCAGCTCCGCCAGCCGCACCAGCGGCTCGGCGCCCAGCGCGCTCGCGTTGTGCACCAGCAGGTCGACACCGCCCAGCCGCCGGGCCGCCGACACCACCTCCGCCCGGTGCGCCGCGTCCGTGACGTCCCCGGCCACGGCGGTCACGCGCGTGCCGTGCGCGCGGACCACCTCGGCCGTGTCCGCCAGCGCCTTCGCACCCCTGGCGTCGAGCACCAGGTCCCAGCCCCGCCCTGCCAGGGCCTCGGCCAGGGCCCGGCCCAGCCCTTTCGAGGCCCCGGTGATGATCGCAACCGCCATCGTCGGCTCCCTCCACGTGATCGATGATCGAAGTGCCCTCACCGTAGGAACGGGGCCGCCCCGACCGCCTCGGACGCGGGCCGCACTCCGCCGGGTCCTTTGGCCCTACGCCACGGGCCCGGCGCCCTCGGACCTACGTCTCGGCCTCGGGCCTTATCGGCCTCACGGCCTAGGTCCACCGGCCCGTCGCCCGCGGCACTGGTCCGATCCGCCCTGTCACAGCCCGCCGGTACCGTGAGGACATGAGTCACGGTCCCCGGTCCGGCCTCGCCGCGGTGAGCTCCGCGTTGCTGGCCATGAGCAGGCATCTCGAGGTGCGCGACGTCCTCAAGACGATCGTCGCCTCGGCCCGCGAACTGCTCGACGCGCAGTACGCCGCACTCGGCGTCCCGGACGACCACGGCGGTTTCGCCCAGTTCGTCGTCGACGGCGTCAGCGAGGACCAGTGGAAGGCCATCGGCCCCCTCCCGCGCCAGCACGGCGTCCTCGCCGCGATGCTGCACGAGGCCAGGGCCGAGCGCCTCGCGGACGTCCGCAAGGACCCCCGCTTCGAGGGCTGGCCGAAGGCCCACCCCGACCTGATCGACTTCCTGGGCCTGCCCATCCGCGACGGCGACGAGGTCATCGGCGCCCTGTTCCTCGCGAACAAGAACTGGCCCAAGCCCGAGGGAAGTTGCGGCTTCACGGCGGACGACGAGGAACTGCTCGGCATCCTCGCCCAGCACGCCGCGATCGCCCTCACCAACGCCCGCCTCTACGAGCGCAGCCGCGAACTGACCATCGCCGAGGAGCGCTCCCGCCTCGCCCACGAACTGCACGACGCGGTCAGCCAGAAGCTGTTCTCCCTGCGCCTGACCGCCCAGGCCGCGGCCCGGCTGGTCGACCGGGACCCCTCCCGCGCCAAGGGCGAACTCCAGCAGGTGGCCGCACTCGCCGCCGAGGCCGCCGACGAACTGCGCGCCGCGGTCGTCGAGTTGCGTCCCGCCGCCCTCGACGAGGACGGCCTCGTGGCGACCCTCCGGACGCAGATCCAGGTCCTCGACCGCGCCCACAGCGCCCGCGTCACCTTCGTCGCCCGCGGGGTGAAGGCTCTGCCCGCCTCCCAGGAGGAGGCCGTTCTGCGCGTCGCCCAGGAGGCCCTGCACAACGCCCTGCGGCACTCCGGCGCCGATCACGTCGACGTGACCCTGGACCGCCGCGGCAGCGGAGCCGTCCTGCGGGTCGCGGACGACGGCGGCGGCTTCGACCCCAGCGTGGTCCGCCGCGCCGGGCGCCATCTGGGCCTGGTCTCGATGCGGGACCGGGCGAGCGGCGCCGGCGGCACGCTGACCGTGGAGTCGGCGCCCGGCAAGGGCACCGTGATCGAGATGGAGGTCCCCGGTGGCTGACGCAATCAGGGTGCTGCTCGTCGACGACCACCAGGTGGTCCGCCGTGGCCTGCGCACCTTCCTCGAAGTGCAGGACGACATCGAGGTCGTCGGCGAGGCGGCGGACGGCGCCGAAGGAGTGGAGCGCGCCGAGGAGTTGCGGCCCGACGTCATCCTCATGGACGTCAAGATGCCGGGCATGGACGGCGTCGACGCCCTGCGCAGACTCCGCGAGCTGGACAACCCCGCACGCGTGCTGGTCGTCACCAGCTTCACCGAGCAGCGCACGGTGGTCCCGGCCCTGCGTGCCGGTGCCGCCGGGTACGTCTACAAGGACGTCGACCCCGACGCCCTCGCCGGAGCCATCCGCTCGGTCCACGCCGGGCACATCCTCCTCCAGCCGGAGGTCGCCGGCGCCCTGCTGGCGCAGGAGGAGAACAACCCCGGCACGGGCAGGGCCGGTTCGCTCACCGAGCGGGAGCGCGAGGTCCTCGGTCTCATAGCGGACGGCCGCTCCAACCGCGAGATCGCCCGCGCGCTCGTCCTGTCCGAGAAAACCGTCAAGACCCATGTCTCGAACATCCTGATGAAGCTCGACCTGGCCGACCGGACGCAGGCCGCGCTGTGGGCCGTTCGCCATGGTGTGACCGGCTGATCCGCTCATCGCACGACAACGCGGAAGGTTGCGTTCCAAACCGAGATTCATACTGTCGTGGGAACGTCCCCCGGACGGCGTAACCGTGGTGGATCTCCGCCGTTCTCCAGTGCGTGCTGCGGCGCCTGCCGCGGCAAACGCAAGGAGGGCTCAGAAGTGAAGAACCTGAAGAAGGCAGCGGCCGTGACGATGGTGACGGGTGGCCTGCTGGCCGCCGGCGCGGGCATGGCCTCCGCCACCAGCGCGCACGCCGACGGCCAGGCCGTGGGCTCCCCGGGCGTCGGCTCGGGCAACGTCGTCCAGGCTCCGGTGCACGTCCCGGTCAACGTGTCCGGCAACAGCGTGAACGTCGTGGGCATCCTGAACCCGGCCTTCGGCAACCTCGCCGTCAACCACTGACGCTCCACCTCCGTCTCCGAGCCGGGGGTGACGTCGGCCTCCCGGTCCTGCCCGGGAGGCCGGACCGTCATGCAAGACCTCGTCCGGCCTCTCACGGCGCAGGGGACCGCAGAACCCCCGGTCAGCGAACCCCGCGCTCCCGCTCCTCCACAATGGAGTTGTACGCCGCGACCTGCGCCCGCCGGGCCGTCCGCTCCACCGGCCGCAACGCCTCTTGCCGCGCGAAGATCTCGGACGAACTCACCGCGCCCCCGTGCCCGCTCTTCGTGGCCACGGTGATCAGCGTCTCCACCCGCTGCGCCAGCTCCAGCACCCTCACCGCCCGCGGGGGATACCCCGGCGCCAAGACCTCCCGCCGCCGCTCGGCCCGCGCCCGGTACGCGTCGACCGCTGCCTCCGCCACCGGCCCCGACCCGGCCACATCCAGCCGCGTCAGCACCTCCGTGGCATCCCGCAGGGCCTCCGCCAGCTCCCGCTCCGCCTCACCCAGCGAAGGCACATCCGCGGGCGGCGCCTCCCGCACGGGCAGCACATGCCACACCACCTCGACGTGCACATCACCCTCGGGCCCGGCCTCGTACACCTCCGGCACCAGTCCGAAGGCGGCCCCGTGACAGACCACCGCCTGCTCGGCCTCCAGCGCCCGCGCGTTGAACTCCGGTGGCCCGCTCAGCCCCAGAGGATGCCCCGGCGCCGGCAGGGCGACCCGCAGTCCGCTCACTCCGAGTGCCCGCAGTCGCCCCAGCGCCAGGGTGAGCCCGACCTGGCCCGACTCACCCGGCAGCGCCTCCACCCGGTGTACCGCGTCCTCGCCGACGACGGCGAGCACAGCGTCGTCCGGAGAGACATGTCCGGCCAAAAGGGAATTTCCCCAAGCTGCGAGACGTCCAGCACGTGGTTCCGAGAGCATGCCTCCACCCTAGGACCCTCAAAGGACCGGACCGAGCGAATGTCCGGGCCGGCCGGTGGCGTAGATTTCATGGAGGGCTGCGCCCACCGGCGCGGCGGACCGAGCCACAGGCTTACGCGACAGCCGAGACCGGCCACACTGCAAGGGGAGACAACGCGCTCATGAGCGATGTTCTGGAGCTTCAGGACGTATCCGTGGTCCGCGAGGGCCGGGCTCTGGTGGACCAGGTCTCCTGGTCGGTCAAGGAGGGCGAGCGCTGGGTCATCCTCGGCCCGAACGGCGCCGGCAAGACCACCCTCCTCAACCTCGCTTCCACCTACCTCTTCCCCAGCTCGGGCACCGCCGCCATCCTCGGCGAGACCCTCGGCCGCCCCGGCACCGACGTCTTCGAGCTGCGGCCCCGCATCGGCATGGCCGGCATCGCCATGGCCGACAAGCTCCCCAAGCGCCAGACGGTTCTGGAGACGGTGCTGACCGCCGCGTACGGCATGACCGCCACCTGGCACGAGGACTACGAGGACATCGACGAGCAGCGCGCCCGCGCCTTCCTGGACCGCCTCGGCATGAGCGAGTACCTGGACCGCAGGTTCGGCACGCTCTCCGAGGGCGAGCGCAAGCGCACCCTGATCGCCCGCGCCCTGATGACCGACCCCGAGCTGCTCCTGCTCGACGAGCCCGCCGCCGGCCTCGACCTCGGCGGCCGCGAGGACCTGGTCCGCCGACTCGGCCGCCTCGCACTCGACCCGATCGCCCCCTCGATGCTCATGGTCACCCACCACGTCGAGGAAATCCCCCCGGGCTTCACCCACGTCCTCATGATCCGCCAGGGCAAGGTCCTCGCCGCCGGCCCGTTGGAGCTCGAACTCACCTCCCGTAACCTTTCCCTCTGCTTCGGACTCCCGCTCGTCGTCGAACAGTCGGGCGAGCGCTGGACCGCGCAGGGCCTCCCGCTTTCCTGATCCGGCCCCGCGCCGCGCAAATCCCCGGCCCGCAACGGCATTTCGCACGCCGGGCGCCCTGTCGGTGACAGGGTGCGCGGACCTACCATGACCATGTGGAAATCGACGCATGGCTGTGGTGGCTGATCGGCGCGGCAGCGCTCGGCATCGCGCTCGTGGTCACCGCGATGCCCGAACTCGCGATGCTGGCGGTGGGCGCCGTCGCCGCGGCGGTGGTCACCGGCGTCTTCGGCGGCGGAGCCGTCGCCCAGGTCGTCGTCTTCGCCGTCATCTCGACCGCGGGCATCGCAGTCGTACGGCCCATCGCGAACCGGCATCGCGCCCAGCGACCCCAATTCGCCTCGGGTGTCGACGCGTTGAAGGGCAGACAAGCCGTCGTCCTGGAACGTGTCGACTCCTCCGGCGGCCGCATCAAGCTGGCCGGGGAGGTCTGGTCGGCCCGCGCCCTCGACACCGACCACGCGTACGAAGTGGGCCAGGAAGTGGATGTCGTGGACATCGAGGGAGCCACCGCGATCGTCATGTGACCTCGCACGACGTAACTGGAGTGAACTCCTCGCCAGCTACGCGACGGTCTGTCAGACTCGACCAGCAAGATCTTCGACAACCATAAGATCTGCCGAAGGCGCCGAAGCGGAGAAGGGACACGGGGAACGACGATGGAACCGGTCATCATCGTCCTGATCATTCTGGTGGTGTTGGTCTTCATCGCCCTGATCAAGACGATCCAAGTCATCCCACAGGCCAGTGCGGCCATCGTCGAGCGCTTCGGGCGCTACACACGGACACTCAACGCGGGCCTCAACATCGTCGTCCCGTTCATCGACACCATCCGCAACCGCATCGACCTGCGCGAACAGGTCGTGCCCTTCCCGCCCCAGCCGGTGATCACCCAGGACAACCTGGTCGTGAACATCGACACCGTCATCTACTACCAGGTGACCGACGCCCGGGCCGCGACGTACGAAGTCGCCAGCTACATCCAGGCGATCGAGCAGCTCACGGTCACCACGCTCCGCAACATCATCGGCGGCATGGACCTGGAGCGGACCCTGACCTCCCGCGAGGAGATCAACGCGGCCCTGCGCGGCGTCCTCGACGAGGCCACCGGCAAGTGGGGCATCCGCGTCAACCGCGTCGAACTCAAGGCGATCGAACCGCCCACCTCCATCCAGGACTCGATGGAGAAGCAGATGCGCGCCGATCGCGACAAGCGTGCCGCCATCCTCCAGGCCGAAGGTGTCCGGCAGTCCGAGATCCTGCGCGCCGAGGGTGAGAAGCAGTCCCAGATCCTGCGCGCCGAAGGTGAGGCCAAGGCCGCCGCCCTGCGCGCCGAGGGCGAGGCCCAGGCGGTCCGCACGGTCTTCGAGGCCATCCACGCCGGCGACCCGGACCAGAAGCTTCTCTCCTACCAGTACCTCCAGATGCTCCCCAAGATCGCCGAGGGCGACGCCAACAAGCTCTGGATCGTCCCCAGCGAGATCGGCGACGCCCTCAAGGGCCTCTCCGGCGCCATGGGCAACTTCGGTGGCCTCGGCGGCGGTTCCGGCGGCAACGGCGGCGCGTCCTCAGGCGGCGTCCCCGCCCAGGAACGCCGGGAGAAGCCGTCCATCGACTGACCCGGCAAGCACGCATGAAAGGGGCCCGCTTCCCCAGGGAAGCGGGCCCCTTTCATGCGACGACTCTAGGCCGCGGGCTGGGCCAGCCAGCCCGGCAGAGCGTCGAAGTCGTCCTGCCCCAGCGCCAGCAGCATCGCGTCCGCCGGAGTCGGCTCGAACGGCTGGCGCAGCAGCGGCATCCCCGCCTCCTGCGGAGTCCGGTTCGCCTTACGGTGATTGTCCTGCGCACACGAGGCCACCGTGTTCAGCCACGTGTCCTGACCACCCTGCGACCGCGGCACCACGTGGTCCACGGTCGTCGCCCGCCTCCCGCAGTACGCGCACCGGTGCCGGTCCCTGACCAGCACACCCCGCCGCGACCACGGCGCTTGTCTTCGGAACGGCACCCGTACGTACTGGCAGAGCCTGATCACACGGGGCGCCGGTATGTCGACCGCGGCTCCCCGCATCCGCAGTTCGGGGTGGGCCTGCTCGACGACGGCCTTGTCCTGAAGCACCAGAACGACGGCTCGGTTCAACGTCACCGTCGACAGCGGCTCGAAGCTCGCGTTCAGTACCAGCGTGTCCCGCATTCAGCCCACCTCCCGTGTGCACCGGCCCACCCCCTGGCGGGCTGGGATCAACTCTGGCCGGGCACGCCGAGATGGACAACGCAATATCTGCTGCTCCCACAGGGGGCGACCCCCGCGACCCCCGGCAACAAAAATGCCCGCTCCTGATCAATTCCAAGACCAGGAGCGGGCAAACGTTCCATGAACGCCGGGATCGTCCGACGGTCGGCTCAGCCCTCGGCGGGCACCTCGTACTCACCGATCAGCTGGGCCCGCCCGATCGTGTGGAACCGCAGGTTGAAGCCGACGACGGCGGGCGAGGCGTCCGCGTCCGGACCGAGCTTGGCCTGGTCCACGGCGTACACCGTGAACACGTACCGGTGCGGCCCGTCCCCGGGCGGCGGAGCGGCCCCGCCGAACTCCTTGCCGCCGTAGTCGTTACGAGCGTGGATCGCGCCTTCCGGCAGACCCTCGAACGTGCCGCTGCCCGCACCCACCGGCAGCTCGGTCACCGACGCCGGGATGTCGAACAGCACCCAGTGCCAGAACCCGCTGCCCGTCGGGGCATCGGGGTCGTAGCAGGTCACGGCGAAGCTCTTGGTCTCGGGCGGGAAGCCCTCCCACCGCAGCTGCGGCGAGGTGTTGCCGGCCGCGTAGACCTGAGCGTCCTTGAGCGCCGCGCCTTCCTCGACGTCCTCGCTCTTCACCGTGAACGACGCGACGGGCGGATGGAAGTCGTGGGGGAGCGGCCGCCGCTTGAGCTCGGTCACCTCGGTACCTCCTGATCGTTACTTGCAGTCGTCCCCGAGCCTAGGGCTTGTCCCTAGAACCAGTTGCGCTTGCTGCCGACCTCGGAGAGCCACTGGTTGAGGTACGCGGTCCAGTCGGTCCTCTGGTAGTCGTCGAGACCCACCTGGAAGGATCGGAAGGTGTCGCTGCCCTCGCTGAACAGTCCCGGCTTCTTGTCCATCTCCAGCACCACGTCCATGGCCCGCTGGTCGGCCACGAAGCTCAGCTCGACCTGGTTCAGCCCGCGGTACTGCTGCGGCGGGTAGAACTCGATCTCCTGGTAGAACGGCAGCTTCTGCCGCGTACCCCGGATGACACCGCGCTCCATGTCCGCGTTCTTGAACCGGAAGCCCAGCTGGAGGAAGGCGTCGAGGATCGCCTTCTGCGCCGGCAGCGGGTGCACGTTGACCGCGTCCAGGTCACTGGAGTCCACCGCCCGCGCGATCTCCAGCTCGGTCGACACCCCGATGTTCATGCCGCGCAGGGCCTGACCGTCGATCATCGTGATCGGCGTCTCCCACGGGATCTCGAGACCGAACTGCACCGCGTGCACCGCGTTCGCCTGGAGCTCGAACGCCCCGCCCAGCCGCGACTTCGTGAACTCGATGTCCTGCTTGTACTCCTGGTCGCCGCTCTCCACCTCGACCTTGGCCTGCAGCCCGACCGAGAGCCCCTCGATCTGCTGGTTGACGGAGCCGCCCTGGATCCGCACCTCACCCTGGACGACCCCGCCCGGGACGACGTTGACCTCGTGCAGCACCGTCTCGACCGAAGCCCCGCCGGCCCCCAGGCTCGCGAGCAGCCTCTTGAACGCCATGTCTCTCCCTCTCGCCCACTACGGGTGAATCCCTGATCCCTACAAACGCGATCCGGCCGTGGCCGGTTCCCTGCCCCACCCTGGCAGGCCGGTGACCCATGGCCACCCCGCCGCACCACACTCGTCTCCAGTACCCTCGGACGGCATGATCGCGACCCCCGACCGTACGCCCCTGCCCAGGGAGTTCTTCGACCGGCCCGTCCTCGATGTCGCCCCCGACCTGCTCGGCCGCATCCTGGTACGCAGCACCCCGGACGGTCCGATCGCCCTCCGCCTCACCGAGGTCGAGGCCTACGACGGTGCCGACGACCCCGGCTCCCACGCCTTCCGCGGCCGTACGGCTCGCAACGGCGTGATGTTCGGTCCGCCCGGCCATGTGTACGTCTACTTCACCTATGGCATGTGGTTCTGCATGAACCTGGTCTGCGGCCCCGAGGGGAGGGCGAGCGCGGTCCTGCTCCGCGCCGGCGAGATCGTCGAGGGCGCCGAGCTGGCCCGCACCCGTCGACTCTCGGCCCGCAACGACAAGGAACTGGCCAAAGGCCCGGCCCGGCTCGCCACCGCCCTGAACGTGGACCGCTCCCTGGACGGCACGGACGCGTGCGCCGCCGAAGACACCCCGCTGCGCCTGCTGACCGGCACCCCCGTGGCCGCCGACCAGGTACTCAACGGCCCCCGCACCGGTGTCGGCGGTGACGGGGCCGTGCACCCCTGGCGCTTCTGGGTGGCCAACGACCCGACGGTGAGCCCGTATCGAGCCCATGTGCCCAGGCGCCGCCGAAGTTGACGCGCCCGGCCAGGGTGCGTAATGTAGTCCGAGCCGTTGAGCCGGGTATGGCGATCGCCAGCAACCGGAAGCGGCCAAACCACTACCCAGCGACTCCCCTCAGCAGGGGCGAATTCAGCGTGCCCGCATGCCTGAATTCGGCGCCGACGGACTCGATTATGAGTCGGGCGGGGAATCGGCTAACGTAGTGAATGTCGAAAGGCCGACGAGCGAAAGCCCGGGCCGAACGGCAAATCCCGCCGACAGGGAATCGGATCGAAAAGGATCTGATAGAGTCGGAAACGCAAGACCGAAGGGAAGCCCGGAGGAAAGCCCGAGAGGGTGAGTACAAAGGAAGCGACCGTTCCTTGAGAACTCAACAGCGTGCCAAAAGTCAACGCCAGAT
>NZ_JBIVQO010000002.1:0-142621 GCF_044755265.1 Streptomyces sp. NPDC092370
GTACCGCCGTTGCAGTCCCAGATCTGCACGTTCGTGCCGTCGGTCTGGCTGGCGCCCGGCACATCGAGGCACCGGTTGGAAGCGACGCCGCGCACAGCGCTGGTGGTGGCCGCCTGAGCGGGGCTGGCGAGGAGCGTCGCCGCCAACGCGACCAGGGCGGCAACGGTAGCCGCGAGCACCGCGGACGGGTGTTTGCGGCTGAAACTACGTCTGTGCATGCGAACCTCGTCATCATTTGAGCGGGCGGTACCGATGCGCCCGTCAGAGGCTGTCCGGAATCCGGCGGGGGTGCGGCCCTAGCGTGTTCGAGATAACGAACGACGGTCGAAGTGTCGATCGACTGGATCTTAAGGGTCCGGTGAACTGCGTCAATACTTTTCGCATGATTCGCGAGCCGAAATCGCAGATTGAACCAAGCGGCTTCGGATTCCGTGGATATGCGGGTCTCTTGCCGCGAGGGGGAGGTAGCAGCGCGTGCGGGAGCGGGCTGATGATCATTACGAAGCCCGACGGCGGGTTCGCCGACCGATCAGGCGCGCGTGTGCCTCGCTGCGCCGCTACCGGGCTCAGCCACACTTCAAGGTTTGTGCCAGAGCAGCACGACGAACACCGTCGACTGCTTCATGATCACTTCCACCCAGGACCACGACCCTCGTATCCCCTTCCTGCGCGAACGCGGCATTCCGTTCGTCTCCTTCGGGCGCCCCTGGGGTCATCCCATGTCGGACACGTGGTGGGTCGACGTCGACGGCGCCGCCGGTACGGAGCAGGCCGTGGACCATCTCGTGGCGGGCAAGCAGCTGCTCCATCGGCGCGAGCACGTTCAAGGGCCTGGCCGGCCCACAGACTGGCGTCCCTTTTCCCCCGCTCTTTCGAAGCCGGGGCCAGGGTTGCTGCTTCGGTCTGCGGGGCGCGCGGGCGAGCGAGGGGCCAGCCCGGCAGCGACCTGTTCCACCTCGAGTGCCTCACGGTGATGCCACAGCTTCGCGCGCACGAACGCTTCAGATTGGACTCTGGCTTCACCCTTCAGATCGCTGACCATCTGGTCGATTACGCCCGGACGGATTGCCTCGACGGTGGCGCCGGCCGGCGTGTACGCATGCACCCCCGCCCTGGAAAGAAGACCACAACCGCTCCCACCGCAAGGTCCGCGCCCGCGTCGAGCACACCTTCGCCCGCATGAAGACCCAGAAGATCCTTCGCGACTGCCGCCTCAAGGGCGACGGCGTCCACCACGCCGTGCTCGGCATCGCCCCTCTCCACAAGCTCGTTGGACCGGCGGACGGGAAGCTCTGCTTATGTACTGACGCGCTCCTCCGGTAGTTTCAGGTCAAGTTATCGTCTTTTCAGTATTCGCATGCTTTCTTCACGTGGCGAACAACTAGTGTGACCCTCGTTCCGTTACCAGGTTCTAGGGATGTGTGAATTGAGCAGCAAATTTCACCAGGTGTGGGGTTCGTGGAACTCCGCAACGATGACGGCCTTCCGAAACAGGGTCGCCGCAATTGCAGGAACAGTTGCGTTCCTCATGACCGTGGTCCTTGCCGGCACTGTCGCCGGTACAGGCAGCGCCGCGGCCAACGAATCGCAGGCCACGGTGGGCGGCTGGACCTGCCCCGGAACACCCGTTCCGGACGGTTACGTCATCACCGCCTTCGACCGCAACGGCTGTAACGGCGCGGGTTCCTGGCTCCAGGTGCCGGTCCGCGACGGGATCTGGACTTGTGGCGGCTCGCCCATCGTGACCGGGTACGTCATCACCAGTTATGACCGCAATGGCTGCAGCGGCGTCGGCGCCTGGTTCCACCGACTCGCGCGTGACGGTCTCTGGACCTGCGCGGGTTCGCCGGTCGTCTCGGGCTACGTGACCACTGGTTACGACCGCACCGGTTGCAGCGGCATCGGCGCCTGGTTCCACCAGCTCGTCCGTAACGGCATCTGGACGTGTCCCTACTCGCCCATCCCTGCGGGCTACCGCAGCACCACCTATGACGCCCGCGGATGCAGCGGCCTGGGTGCGTGGTACACCGTGCGTGCCTGATCCTGCGGCATCGCCGCGTCGAGGGCACCGCTGTTTCAGCGGTGCCCTCGACACACGGGCAGGGCCATCCACCGCGTCTTCGCCTCCTGCGGCCAGGAAGCGCTCTTCGAAGGCCGCGTGCACGCGCTCCAAGCACTGGGCGGGTCCCGCGGACCAAGGTCCGCTACGCCAACCTGAAGTCCGCGGGCGCCCAGGTCCTGGGTGTATTGACCCGCGGCGTTGTTCACGCGGGTGATGGGTGGCTGGCCGCCGAGTGCGGTGTGGCAGCGGTGGTGGTTGTAGGTGTGCAGGAAGTCTGCCAGGGCTTCGGTGCGTTCGGTGTTGCTGGTGTAGGGCCGCTGGTAGGCCCATTCGTCGAGCGGGGTGCGGTTGAAGCGTTCGACCTTGCCGTTGGTCTGTGGCCGGTAGGCGCGAGTGAGCTTGCCGGCCGCACCGAGGTCGGCCAGGGCCTGTCGCCAGGCGAAGCTCTAGCGGTAGGGCCAGGCGTTGTCGGTCAGGACCCGATCGATGCGGAGATGCCCGTGGTCTGGAAGAAGACCGCGGCCCGGCGCAGGAAGGCCGCGCAGGTGGCGGCCTTCTCGTCGCCGTGGATCTCGCTGTAGGCCAGGCGGGTGTGGTCATCGACGGCGGAGTGGACGTAGTCGAAGCCCACGCCGCTGCGGGTGGCCCGGCCCGCTTGTCGGCCCAGGACCTTGTGACCGCCGCCGTCAGGGATCCGGCCGAGCTTCTTGACGTCCACGTGGACCAGTTCCCGGGCCGTTCACGCTCGTAGCGGCGGATGACGTGACCGGTGGGCCGGTCCAGGAAGGCCAGACGGTTCAGGCCGTGGCGGGTGAGGATGCGGTGCACGGTGGAGGCGGGCAAGCCCAGGATCGAGCCGATACGTGCCGGGCCCAGTGTGCGGTCCTGCCGCAGTCTGCAGACATGCGCCTCAGTGGCGGCTGTAGTCCGGGCGGTGTCCTGCGGGGACAGCTGGAACGGTCGATGAGTCCGCTCTCGCCCTCGGCCCACCACCGCCGGATCCACTTGTGGGCTGTGGGACGGGAGATGCCCATCTCTGCGGCGACGTGGGCGACGGGACGGCCGGAGCGGGACACGGTCGACGAGCAGCCGCCTGCCGTGAACGGTCAGCCGGGCATTACGGTGGGACACGAAGGCCTCCGTGCGGTGAAGATTCGACACCTCCACCACACATGGAGGCCTTCGCCATGATCGTTCCGACCAGCGTTAACAACGCTCGTGATCAATACATCTAATCGTCTAGCTGTTCAGCGGGTCCCGCTCCGGTTCGCACGCGGTCATCCTGCCCTTGAAGGGGAAGTAGGCCTCACTCCGCACGAGCCTGCTGTCGTCCTTGGAACCGGCCGGGCGGTTCTCGATGCCCAGGGAGTCGCCACGGTGCAGCGTGACACTCCCGCCGGGCCAGTCGTCCGGAAGGGGCTGAGCGCTCTTCGGAGCGCCGACCTCGGGCAGGTCCAGGACGGCACTGACCCCGACGACACCGAGGGACTTGCCGCGCGTCGGCGCGCACCGATAGCCCGGCTTCAGGTCGTCGATGGTGACGTGGATTCCCGCCGCCCGTAGTTTCCCGGCGAGTTCCTTCTGGGCGTCAGGGCCGATGCCCAGCTCGTGAAGGCTGAAAGTGACGCTGCCGTCGTCATGGCGCTCCAGCGAGTACGCCGGCGAGACGGCGGGCGAGCCGGGTACCAGGGTCACCCCGAACCCCGCCAGCGCGCAGACCCCGGCGGCGATGACGAGCCGGGGACGCGTGACCAGCCGGCGCCGTGGACCCCGGGTTCGGGGCCCGCCCCCCGCGTGGGCCCCGAAGCCACCTCCCGTGCCGTGCCCGGCCGTCGTGTCCGCGGCCCCGCGTTCCGGCGCCCCCTTCGCCTCAAGCGCCGTCCGCTCCCGCCGCACGATCTCCCCCTGAAGCTCCGTCAGCAGTCGGTCCTCGAACGTCGCCCTCGCGGTCATGCCTCTCCCCCTGTTCCTCCTGTGACGAATGACAGTGACGCGCCGCGCGCTCCCGGTCCCGGCGGCAGCCCCGCGGCCTCCGGGCGCAGGGCCTTGCGGGCGCGGTGCAGCCGGACCCGGGCCGTGGTGCGGCGGATGCCGAGCGCCGCCGCGGCCTCGGTGACCGTGAGCTGGTCGACCACGATCAGTTCCAGCACCGCCCGTTCCCCCGGCGGAAGCCGCTCCAAGGCGGCCAGCGCACGGCGTGCCGGGCTCTGCGCGTCGAGCTTGTCCTCCAGCCGGACGATGTCGTCGGCCTCAAGCAGCCGCCGTCCCGAGACCCGCCGGACGCGTTCGGCCTCCCGGGCGACCCGGCGGTACTCGGACGAGACGACGTTGCGGGCGATGCCGTAGAGCCACGCGGTCTCGCTGCCCCGGGAGGGGCGGTAGGTGTCCGCCGAGTCCAGGACCGCGAGGAAGATCTCGGCGGTCAGGTCGGCCACGGTGTGCGCGTCGGTGACACGCCGGGCCACGAACGACGTCACGGCGTCCACATGGCGCCGATAGAACTCCTCGAAGAGCTGTGGGTCGCAAGCCGCCTCGGCCGGCCCGCCCCGGTTCCCTGTCACTCGGATCCCCTCGTCGTCGGTTGCGCTTCATCCGTACTTGGCACAACAGGCGGCAGGCGTTACACCCCGGCTGAGCTTCGCACGCCCCGTGTCCTTGGGTACGGATGACCCGGCACGACCGCCAGGAGGACGGGTACGGCGGGGGTGCCGGGGAGGACGGACGGCGGTGCCCCGGCGCCTCCCGTACCAGGCTGGAGGGCAGGATCAGCGACTTGCAGGCGATGGCCGCCCAGCACCCCCTGGTCGCCGCGCTCGTCCGGGAAGCGCCGCTGGGAGCGGCCGTGCTCGAAGACCTCGAACAGGGTCCCGCCGCGGATGTGTGGACGCCTCTGGTCGGCGGCGCGCTTCGCCCCTGGACGGACCTGTGAGGATCCCGCTGTGCTGGCGCAGCCAGTGCGACAGGGCCGCCGCGTCAGCCGTTGGTCCCGGCCGCGGGCGCTCTCGGGGAAGCGGTGTTATCGCGTGGTCATCGAGCGCAGCCGGTCGGCGCTGTCGTAGACGGTCAGGCGCAGGGTGCGCTGGTCCCAGACCGGCACGAAGGAGGAAACGGCGCTGACCGACACGCGTTCTCGAAACTCACCGCATACCCAAGCACCAGTACTTGTCGTGGATCGGCTCGTGGGGCAGATCGACGGCGCCAGATCGTCCTGACTGAGCGGACAGAGGACGGCGAGCGCCTGCTTGCGAGCTGGCCGCAGGACCCGTGGAGGGCGGTGCCGCCGCTGGCCGGCCACACGGGCCGGGCAGGTGCCGGGTGACCGTCTCCATTGCCGACCACCTGGGCAAAGAGGCCGAAGCTCCCCGCCAAGCTCCTGTCACACGCCACAGGGCGAACGTCTCCATCGGCCGTGTCCGCAGAGCATGCGGGATCATCATCACCGCCCGGCCACCCACCTGCCCAGGCGTCGGCGCGAATGCGGCAGGGTTGGGTCTCCGGGATGGTGCCTGTGCCGCGGGGCTGTCGAGTGGTGGCGCGCGACGCGGTCTGCTACACCATCCTCGCCAGCCGCCACCGACAACGAGGGCTTGCCCAGCGGCCCTGGGCAAGCCCTTCCTCTGCCGGGAGGCTCGGTCAGACGCCACATTCCGCGCCCCGTACGCTCACCCGTCGACAGGCCGATATGGACGGAGAGCGCGCATGGCAACGGGCAGGGACATACGCGGGTTCACGACAGGAGCTAACCGAGCGGCCCAGCCGGCTGACAACGTTCCTCCCCGACACCCGCGCCGTGCGGGCCCGATTCGCTGGTTTCTGTTCAACAGCGGGTGCGTGGCGGCCTCGGGGGCCCTGATGTGGTTCGCGCCGGTGGTGCCCCTGCCGGGCTTCCTGCGCGGCCCGGCCTTCATCATCTCCGCGCTGGCAATACCCCTGGCGCTCGTCCTGGTTCCAGCCCTCTTGCTCCGCCACGTCACTCATAAGAAGCCGCCGAAACTGGCCATCGGGGCGCTTACCGTTGCCCTCATCGCCGCAGTCGTGCTGGCGGCCATTACCCGAGAGGCCGGCGAAGAGCGGGGCCTGGAGAAGAGGGGTCGGTGGACCGAGGCCGTGGTGGTCGTCGTCGACAACGGCAAGACCGATGAGTGCACGCTCCGCACCCGCGACGGCCGGGAGATCTCACCTCAGATGACGGACGGCTGCGACCCGGAAAGGATTGAGCCAGGCGACAGACTGCGCGTTCTGTACGACCCTGAGGGAGCAGCTGGTCCGTTCGAGGACACAGCAGTAGACCTGGACCCCGGCGCGTACAAAGGGATCATTGGCGGCCTGGCAGCGCTGATCGTTGTGACAGGCACCTGGGGCTGCGTACGGGTGAGTCGAGGGGAGAAGTAGACGGAAACCATCCCTGGACACGGCGGTGGGCGGCAAGGCGGATCGTGCGCGGCTGCATCCAGGGTGCGCTCGACACCTGTGTGGTGCGCTCCGGGAGCACTACCATCCGAGGAGTGACAGCGGGAAGCGACTCGGTTCCGGAACTGCTGCCGATGGTGTTCGCCGACCCGGGCGAGGCTCTCGCGAGGGCCCGGGCGCTGCTCGACACCGATCCGTCCCCGCTGGACGCCTCCGTCGCCCACCAGGTGATCGGCATCTGGCAGCGGGACTTCGGCGATCTGCGGCTCGCGCTGCGCCATCTGCGGCGGGCCCGGCAGTGCGCGGCGCGCGCGGAGTCCGCCGACCGGGAGGCGGACGTGCTGGCCACGCTGGGCGTGGCGCTGGTGCACGCGGGCCGCACCCGGGAGGGTCTGGCGGCGTTCGAGCGGGGAGTCGCGCGGGGCACGGGGCACACCAGGGCGCGGGTGCTGTACCGGCGGGCCTACGTGTGGTGGGTGCTCGGTCACCATCGCGAGGCGCTGGAGGACGTGCGCCGGGCGGTGCCGGTGCTGCGGCAGGCGGACGACGTGATCTGGACGGCGCGGGCCCTGACCCTGCGCGCCACCGTGCACCTGGCGCTGGGTGCGGTGGAGCGGGCCGAGGCGGACTTCACCGCGGCCGAGGCGCTGTGGGACACCACCGGCCAGGAGCACGACAAGGCCGACGCGGTGGAAAGCCGGGGCCTGGCCGCGTTCCGGTCCGGGGACGTGCCGGTGGCGCTGCGGCTGCTGGACGAGGCGGAGGAGCGGTACGCCCGGCTCGGCACTCCGACGTTCATGCTGAACATCCGGCGCTGCGAGGTACTGATGGCGGCCGGGCTGGCGCCCGAGGCGCTGGCCGAGGCGGACGCGGCGATCAGCAGGCTGGACGGGATCGGCGGGCAGTCCACCCGTAAGGCGGAGCTGCTGCTGGCCGCCGCACGGGCAGCGCGGCTCGCGGGCGATCCGCACACGGCCATCGCCCGTGCGGCGCTCGCGGTACGGCTGTTCGCCGGGCAGCGGCGCACCTGGTGGGAGACGCACGCCCGGCTGGTGCTGATCGAGGCGCGGTACGCGGCCGGGCGCGGCTCAGGGCGGCTGGTCGCCGATGCCGCCGCCGTGGCCGCGAAGCTGGCGTCGTTCGGCGCCCCGGCCGCGCCGGAGGCTTCGCTGCTCGCGGGCCGGATCGCGCTGGATCTGCGCTGGACGGCGGACGCCGAGCGGCATCTGGCCGTCGCCGCCCGCAGCCGGCACGGCGGCCCGCCGCTGGCGCGGATGACGGGCTGGGCGGCGCAGGCGCTGCGGGCGCGGGCCACTGGGTCGGCCCGCGGGGTGCTGGAGGCCTGTCGGCGCGGCCTGGACGTGCTGGACGACCACCGGATGACGCTGGGCGCCTCGGAGTTGCGGGCTCGAGCCACCGAACAGGGCGCTGAGCTGGCGGCGTTGGCGCAGGAGGCGAGTCTGGTCTCCGGCGGGCCGCGGCGGCTGCTGGTGTGGAGCGAGCGCTGGCGGGCCACCGTGCTGTCCACCCCGCCGACCCGGCCGCCCGCCGATCCGGAACTGTTCAGCGGCATGACCGCCTTCCGCGAGATCGCCTCCCGTGCGGAGGCCGCCCGGATGGAGGGCCGGCCGGTCCCGGCGCTGGAACGCGAGCAACGGCGCCTGGAACGGGAGATCCGCTCCCGGACCCTGCACATACGGGGTGAGGCGCCCGGGGACGGCGACCGGTTCGACGTCGGCCGGCTGCTGGAACGGCTGGGTGACGAGGTCCTGCTGGTGGAACTCGCCGTGCTGGACGGGCAGGTGCAGGTGCTGCTGTGCGGGCGGGGACGGGTGCGCCGGTTCGAGGCCGGGCTGCTCGCGGAGGCGGAGACCGAGGCCGAGCACGTACAGGCGGGGTTGCGGCGGCTGGCCCACCCGGGGGCGGAGGCCCGGCTGCCGGTGGTGGAGTCGGCGGGGCACCGGCTGGAAGAACTCCTCCTCGGACAGGCCGCGGCGCACCTGGGCGGCGGTCCGGTGGTCGTCGTGCCGCCGGGGCGGCTGCACCGGGTGCCGTGGGCGCTGCTGCCCTCGCTGCGAGAGCGGGTGCTCAGCGTGTCGCCCTCGGCGGGCAGCTGGCTGCGGGCCCGGGAGACCCCGCCGCCTGCGGACGGCTGCCATGTGCTGGTGCGCGGTCCGGGCCTGGCGACCGGTGGCGCCGAGGTGCCCGAGCTGGCCGGCCGGTACGGCTGCGCCACCGTCCTGGAGGGTGACCAGGCGCGGGTGCCGCGCGTTTTGGAGGAGCTGGACGGGGCGGCCCTGGCGCACATCGCCGCCCACGGCACGTTCCGCGCGGACAGCCCGCTGTTCTCCTCCCTGCGGATGGCCGACGGGCCGATCGTCGTGCACGACTTCGAGCGGCTGGACCGCAGCCCGTACCGGATCATCCTGTCCTGCTGCGACACCGCCCGGCTCGCCCAGGTCGGCGCCGACGAACTGCTCGGCCTGGTCACGGCGTTGCTGCCGCTCGGTACGGCCGGGGTGGTGGCGTGCAGCGCGCCGGTGAACGACGCCGCGGTGGTGCCGCTGATGCTCGCGCTGCACAAGGGCCTCGACGCCGGCCTGTCCCTGGCGGAGGCGCTGCGCGACGCCCGGGCCGCCCTGCCGGGCGACGCGCTGCACCAGGCCACGGGCTGGGCGTTCTCAGCATTCGGGGCGGCCTGACCCGCCCCCCGTTCGGGTCGGACCACCGAACGCGGTGCCGGCTTCAGGCCCGTCGCGGCCAGCGCCACTCCGGGGGCACCGCGCTCTGAGCCGACGGTTCCCCCTCATCGGTCTCGGCGCCCGCGAGCGGCTGCGCGGCCCTCAGGCGTCGAGCGGCTCATGGTCGAACCGGTCGGCGGGGACAGGCGGCCCGACCCGCCCCGTTCGGGTCAGACCACCGAACGCGGTGCCGGCTTCAGGCCGGTTGGGCCTCCGGTGTCCGCTCCAGCCACGGCAGGGCGCCCCGGTCGCTCGCGCCGAGCCGGGCGTAGGCGCTGTACAGGTGGTTGCCGACGGTGCGGATCGACAGGGTGAGACGTTCGGCGATCTGCCGGTTGGTCAGGCCGGCCGCGGCGAGGGCGACGATCTGCCGCTGGCGGGCGGTGAGTTCGCCGAGGACCAGTCCGGACAGTGCCGGGGTGCGGGCGCCCTGGCAGCGCCGGGCCAGGGCGACGGCCCGGGTGCGGGAATGCCGGGCGGCGCGCGGGTCGTGGTGGGCGGCCACGGCCTGGGCGTACGCCTCGGCGGCGAACAGCAGGAAGCCCCGCCGCTCCAGCTCCCCGGCCACGTCGTCCAGGTCTGGTCCGTCGGCGCGGGTGAGCGCGTCGGCGTGCCGGGCGAAGACGCCGTCGAGCCGGTCGATGACCTTCTCCGGGGCGCCGAGGCGCACGGCGTCGTAGGGGTCGGTGACGGCCGCCCGGTCCAGGTCGCCCGGGTTGTTCACGGCCGCCGCGGCGCGGGCGAGTTCCGTCCGGCACGCCGCGTCCCCGGGGTCGCCCCGCAGGCCTTCCCGGGCCCAGGCCGCTGCCTCTCCCACCTCCCCGCGCAGCCGCGCGAACCGGGCGCGCACCGCGGCGTACCGGCCCGGCAGCGGTCCGCCCTCAGCGACCGTCCACTCCCCCACCGGGGTGGGCATCGCCCGTACGTCGTGCCGGCCGATCCGGTGGGCGAGGGCGGCCGATTCGGCGTCGAGGGCGGCGGCGTGCGCGTCCGGAGGCAGGGCCAGCCGCCGCGCCCTCAGCCGGCCCGCCGCGGCCCGGAGCACCGGTCCGTACAGAGGGTGGGCGAGCCGGACGGCGCCGTGCTCGTCGACCTCGATCAGGCCGTCGGACTCCAGCGCTTCGAGGGCGTCGAGGTCCAGGTCGTCCAGGTCCGACGGCAGGGGTTCGGCGAAGGCGAGGCGGTCGAGGGCTTCTCTTTCGAGGGGGCGGTCCCGGCCGAGGACGGCGGCGGTGTGCTCCCGCACGGCCGGGGTCAGGGGTACCGGGCCCCGCCAGGCCCGTTCGCCGGTGTCCGGGACGGGCGTCAGCAGCCCGCGTACCCCCGCCAGCAGGTCGCGCAGCAGCCGCAGATCACCCTGGCTCAGGCGTCGCAGCCGGTTCGCGGTGAGCGCGTCGAGAGGGCCGGCGCCGGCGGTGAGGAGCCGGCCGGTCTCCTCCTCGGGCAGCGGCTCCAGTGCGAGCCGGGGCAGGAGTTCACCGGTCCACAGCCGGGCGATCGCGCCGGGCACCGGGCTGCCGTCCGTGGCGACGACCAGCAGCCGGGTGCGCCCGTGCACCGCCAGCTGATGGACGAGGGCGGCGGAGGCGTCGTCGAGCAGGTGCGCGTCGTCCACCAGCAGCGTGCGGATGCCGGACAGCGACCGGACCGCGCGGTGCAGGGTGACCGACTCGGGCAGCAGATGGGCGAACGCGGCGAAGGGGATGGTCCGGCTCTCCGGCGTACCGGCCGCCCGGGCCCAGTCGGTGCCGCGGACCCCCTCCACGGCGAGGCGGGTCTTGCCACAGCCCGCCGCCCCCGTCACCACGATGCCGCGCCGCACGCCGGTCAACGACCGGCGGACCAGCTCCAGTTCGTCGTCCCGCCCGGTGAACGGCCAGGGCAGCTCCAGCGTCGTCGCGTTCCTCTCGTAGGTCATCACACAGGTATGAGCGCGGCTACTCACTCCTGATACAGGGTGACTTGAGTAGCCCCCGACTCAGGCGCCCGGGACGGGCCGCAGGGCAGGCTGTGGCCCATGACCACACGGTACTGCTCGCTGGCACAGGCGCCGGCGCCCGCCTTCGCACCGGGGCTGGCGGCCGAGCGGCTGAGCGCACTCGCGAGCGGGCGGCGCATGTGGGTCAACGGCACCGTTCTGCACTACTGGTTCTTCGACGGCGACGCCGACGCGTCCGTCATCCCCGTGCCGGGGAGGGGGATGACGCGACGGGTGTCGTGGGCCGGCGCCGACGAGCAACGGGCCGTGGTGCGCGCGTGCTTCCGGGAGTGGCAGGACCTCGGCATCGGGGTCACCTTCGCCGAGACGGACGACCGCTCGGAGGCCGAACTGCGCATCGGGTTCCAGCCCGGTGACGGCTCCTGGTCCGCGGTGGGCCGGGCGGCACTGCTCGCCGGCCGGCACGAACGCACCATGAACTTCGGCTGGGACCTGACCGCGCCCGGGGGGCGCGCGACGGCCCTGCACCAGATCGGGCACGCGCTCGGTCTGCTGCACGAGCACCAGAGCCCGTTCGCCGGCATCCACTGGGACGACGAGGCCGTGTACGCCGAACTGGCGGGCCCGCCCCACCACTGGAGCCGGGAGCGGACGCACTACAACATCCTGCGCAAGCTCGGCCCCGACGAGGTGGACCACTCCGTCTGGGACCCGCAGTCGATCATGGAGTTCCCGTTCCCGTCGGGGCTGATCCTGGAACCGGAGCAGTACCGCGGTGGCCTGAATCCACCCGGCACCCTGTCCGCCGCCGACAAGGGGGCGGTGCTGCGCTGGTATCCGCCGGCGCATCCGCAAGGTGCGCCCGTGCTGGTGCCGTTCCGTTCGGCGCCGCTCCTGCTCGGCCCGGGCGAACAGGCGGACTTCGTGATCGACCCGCCCGAGACCCGCACGTACACACTGGGCACCTTCGGGGACTGCGACGCCGTCGTCGTGATCTTCGAGGAGCGGAACGGGGAACCCCGCTACCTCGCCGGACAGGACGACGGGGGAACTTTGCACAACGCCACGATCGGCGCCCGGCTCGTCAAGGGTCGCCGTTACGCCGTCCGCATACGCCTGTACTCCGCCTGGGGGTCCGGCGAGACGGCGGCGATGTGCTGGTGACGGCACGGATCCGTCACGCGGGCACCTGAGCCACAGTCCGGCACCGGGGGAGCGGTCGAGGACGTCGCCCATGGGGGTGGGTGACGTCCTCGACCACGCCACACCGGCCCGCGTGCCCGAGGCCGCGGGCATGGCCACGCGGCCGGATTCACGCCCGGGGTTCGCTGCACACCCCGAGTTCCTCGATGTCCTCGTCCCGGTCCGTCACGTCCTGGACCTTCTGGACACCGCCCAGGATGGCGTCGAGGTTCGCGGACTTTCCGTCCCTGGCCACGGCGGCCACGGTCCGCAGCACCGCCTCGTGGAACGCGTCCCGTACGGCGGGCCGCATGACGTCGGAGGCGTCGAGGCAGCGCGGCACCTCGGTCTGCAGGAACCTTCCGTAGATCGCGCGGGCGGTGGAGTCCACCTCGCCGTGGTCGGCGATCTCCGCCATGACCGGGAGCATCGCCGAGTACATGGTGCCCTGACCCGCCCACCTCTCCTGCCCGTCCTCGGAGAAGAGGGCGCGCAGCGCCTTGCGGGCCGGTTCCCTGTCATTGAAGAGGGCGGCGAAATCGCCGGACACCTCGTAGGCCTGTGTCCGGTAGGGCCCGCCCGGGAGCAGGGGTGCGGCGTCGGTGAGGCGGGCGCCGTCGTCACCCTGCGCGAAGGAGCCCTGGTGTTCGAGGGCGCACCGGGGGGTCACCTCACGGAAGGCGGTGCCGTTCGTCAGAGCGCCGGGGCCACGCCAGTCGGTGATCAGTGCCTGCTTTGCCCGGTTGCGGTCCGTGCCGAGGAACCCGGCCCACCGCTGCCATGCCTCCCGGACCGGTCCCTTCGTCCACACCATGGAGGCGTTCTTGCCGGTGCCGCGGGCCCAGTCCGCGTAGACGTCCGGTCCGGCCCTCTGGAGCACGATGTCCTCGATCCAGTCGGTGCCGGGCCACCCGGCGGCGCCGTCCTCGCCCATGCCCAGGCACCAGGAGGACGGGGTGCCGGGGCGGCCGACGGCGTCGCGCGACTGCCACACGATGCTCTTGAGGTTGGCGTTGACCGGCCACCAGTAGGTGTGACCCTTGCCGTGCGGGCGCCAGGGCCCCGCGTAGCGCAGGCCCTTGACCAGGTCGTCGAGTGGTTTCAGGTGTTTCTCGGCGCGGTATTGGGCGAGTTCCCCGATGCCGGGCATGATCGCGATGTCGGGCGGGTCACCGGCCTGTACCCGCGAGAGCAGCACCTCGCGCTGGGCGGGGGTGCCTTGATAGCTGACACGGATGCCGGCGGCTTTCATCAGGCCGAGGAAGCGCTCTTCCTCCTCGCCCGTCCACGGACCGAGCACGGTGACGACGGGGTCACGGTCCAGGAGTTGCGGGGTGGCGATCGCCGCCAGGACGGCCAACACGGCCGTCGCGGCGATCCAGCGGCGCCCCTTCGTACGGGTCGCTCGGTTCCAGGAGGCGCGCGCCCACGACCAGTCGACCGGGCGCTCGGGGTAGTCGGTGGTGAGCCGGGCGACGAAGCCGACGACGGCGGCGCAGATGCCGGCCAGGCCCACGACGACGTAGACACCGTTCCACCAGCCGAACGCGGACAGGTCGGGCAGGCCGGTGGCGGCGACCTGTTGCTGTGCGGCCGTGAGTTCCCCGGCGTTTCCGCGGAGCGAGTCCGTGAGGGTGATGTGCAGGATGTCCGCGAGATGGCCGCGCGCGGTGTTCAGGTTCTGGGCGGTACGCCACGCAACGAAAGCAGGCACGGTGGCCAGGGCCATGGGAGCGACGGCGCCGGCCAGGATCCAGGGGGCCAGCAGCCGACCGCAGCGTCGGCTGATGGTGCGGCACGCGAGGCCCGCCACGGTGGCGGCGGCGGCCAGCGCGGCGGCCGCCACCACCCAGGAGGCCGTCAACAGGACGCCTTGGTCGGACAGTTCGCCGGCCCGGTGCCGTTCGGCGTTGGCGACCTTGTCGAGGCGGGCGAGCAGACCGGTGTCCGGGCGCTTCAGCAGGGCGTGGGCTTCGGCGAGTTTCTCGTTTCGCATCTCGACGTCCGCCTGATACTTGACCGTGGCGAGCGTGATGGCGTTGCTGTAGGCCTCGAGCAGGCCGTTGGCCGCGGAGATGTCCTGGTCCATGCCGCTGCCGACGTGGTCCGCGAGCTGGGTGAGGCCCTGGTCCGCGGCGGCGAGCTGGCTCTGGGCCGTCTCACCCGCCCCGACCGTACCGGCGACCCCCCGCACGATCGAGTGCCGGGCCGCCTCGTCGGCGCGCAGCACGGCGAGCCTGACGGCTGCCGAGCCACGTACGGACGGCGCGACGTCGTCGCGCAACTCGCGTACTCGGGCGTCCAGTTGGGGTACGGCCACGATGGTGAGCAGAGCGACGCCGACGGCGGCGCAGCCGAGGAAGGCCCACAGGTGACGCAGCAGCAGCCGTCGTGTGCTCAGGCCGCGCCGGGCCGTGCCGGGCCGCTGCTCGCGCCCTCTCCTCACGACAGTTCCTCTCCGCAGCGCACGCAGTAGAAGGCCCCGGGGACGGCCGGCTCCCGGCAGTCCGGACGGGGGCAGGCGGTGCGCTGTCGGCCTGCCGTGCGGCCCGTACTCCCGTTCGCCGACCGGGCACCGAGACGCAGCAGCGTGACGCTGACCCGGTGGGCGTCGGCGGGCAGGCTGACGCTCACGGATCCGGCGGCGGCGTCGTGGATGTCGCCCCAGGCCTTGATCTCGTCGAGGACCCAGCGCACCCCCAGCCGGTGGGCCACCGCAGCGGCTTGCCCCAGGTGCCGTTCCGCGTCCGCTCTCCGACCGGCTCCCAAGGAGGTGAGGCCCTTCTTGAGATGGGCGATCATCCGGTTCCGCGAGTCGAGGAAGCGGCTGCTGTCACCGGTCGTCTCGTCGTTCGCGCTGGAGGCGGTTCGTGCGGGTGGGAGGCCGGGGTCACGCCAGCAGGCGGTGACGGCTTCGTGCTGGGATCCCAGCGAGACCATCGCGAACTGGAGTATTTCGCCGAGCGGATCACCGGCGCCGTCGACGCGCAGATCGAGCAGGAACTCGCTGCCGGTGCCCGCCGGGTCCCACGGCAGGGTATGGAACACGTGACGGTGCGGTCCTGACGACGGCTCGGCGGCGAGTTCCAGGTGCTGGGGCTTGAACTGGACGAAGGACTCGATGCGCGCGCCGGGGCGCACGGTGACCTCCAGCGGCAGCGCGGGAACGGCCCGGCGGCAGGCCCGGCGGACCGCCGCGGCGAGTTCGGCGGCGAAGTCCGGTCCCGCGTCGTCAGCCGTCCCCCGCAGACGGCTGACGATCCGCTCCAGTGGCTGGTAGTCCCAGTCCGTGCCGACGGCCACGACCTCGCAGGTGAACCCGGTGCCGCACGCCGCCAGTTCCTCGGTGAGCGACGCCTGCTCGTATCCGGTGCTCCCGTCGGTGACGAGCAGCAGTCGGCACAGCGGCCGGTCGCACCCGGCGAACGTCCGCCGGGCCTCGGCCAGCCATCCTTCGTAGCCGAAGGGTCTCGGTACGCCGTCGGCGGCCAGCGGGGCGGCGCCCATCGCGAAGGCCGCGTTGACCCGGTGCTTCCGGTCGGCCGGCGTCCACGCACCGGGCTCCGCCGGGTAGTAGCGCACGGGCCCGTCTTCTCGCCCGGCGGCCGCCGTGAGCACGGCGAACGACACGCCTGAGGGCATCGCGGCGAGAGCTGCCCGCATCGCCGTCAGCATGCGCTCCCTGCGGTGTTCGGCGAGGTCGAGCGCGATGAGCAGGGCGAGCTGCCCGGGGTCCGCGTGGTCGCCCTGTGCCCGGTCCAGGACGGTCACCTTCACCTGCGCGAGCAGCCTGACCGACTCGCCCGGAATCCGCGGCACGAGCTCGGGCTCGTCGACGTCGACGACGAGTGCGGTGGTGTAGGGCCCCGCGGTTTCGCCGCCGCCGGGCGACGGCATCGGGTCCGGCTCGGCCGGAGAATTCATCAGGGCCTCCTGTCAGGTGCTGCGATACGGCGGCAGGGACACCGGCGGCGTCTCATGTCAACGTCGTCGGGCGGACGGCGTGGGCGCGCTCCACCAGGGCCTCGCGGAGGTCCGGGTCGGCGGCGGCGAGGTCCAGGTAGTCGCGCTCCAGCAGGACGCGGACCTCCATCGCCCGGCGTTCGTCGGGGGTCGGTTCGTGCGCGGGGTGCCACCAGCGGCGCAGGCGGTGCCGCAAGGTGGCCTCGCCCGCGTCGGTGATGCCGTGCTTCAGGTGCAGCGCGGCGAGCTGCCACTCGTTGACCTCGATGCGCAGCCGGAGTTCGTCGAGCGGTGCGAGGACCAGTTCCCGTTCCTGTGAGGGGCGGTTCCGGTCCGCGGCATGTGCGGCGAGCACCGCCTCGGCGGCTTCCGGCGAGGGCAGGTCCTCGGGGCCGTGGCCCAGGCAGGCGGCCCGGATCCGCCCCGCGGCCCGCTGGGCGAGGGTGCGGCCACGGGTGCCACGCGGCACCCGTTCGAGGGCGGCCAGCGCCTTGTCGCGATCGTGCTCGTGGAGAGCGAGGCGGGCCAGGCCCAGGGCGGCGCCGCAGTGCGCGGGGTTGCGCAGATGCACCGCGTGGAACAGATCGCGGGCCCGGGCCCGTACCGCGGCGGCGTCCGGTGCCCGTGCTTCCGCGTGGGCGGCGCACTCGTAGGCGTAGGCGAGGGCCAATTTCGGCGCGTACTCCCCCGGCAGGTCGGCGCGGACCAGTTCGAAGCTCCGGCACGCCTCGGCCAGGTCCGCCGTCAGGCCGGCGGGCCGCCCCGACGTGCCCGTGCCGAACCGGGCGAGCGCGATCAGCCCCCGATGCCACTCCAGGCGCCAGCGCCGCACCTCCTCCGGACCCGGGATGCCCTCGGCCACGGCCAGCTCCGCCTCCGCCGCGTCGACGTCGGGCGGTGCGGGATCGGTGGCGAGGGCGACGCGGATGTTGTGCAGGCAGATTTCGGCGGAGGGCTCGTCGTCGGGGGTCTGCCGGAGCCGCACGGTGCGGGCATAGCCCCCGCTCACGCCGAACTCGGGGGTCCGCGGGTCTTTCGGGAACGGCTTGGGGACGGGGAGCCGTCGGGCGATCTCGACGGGCGTGGGCCGCCCGTGGTCCAGGACGCGCAGGACGGGCGGAGCACCACGGCGCGGGGGGTCCTCGTCGGGACGCGCGAGGTCGGATGTCGCGGGTACGTCGCCGAGCCGCTCACCGAGCCACTCCGGCGACGGGTCGAAGTAGCCGGACGGCTCGGGTGAGCCGCCCTTGCCGCGCAGCGCCCTGATCTCACGCAGGGCGCCCCGGAGTTGGTCGGCCATCTCCTCCGCGTCCTTGAAGCGGGGCCCTTCCTGTACGGTCCGCGTGGCCCGGTCGACGACGGCGTCGAGCGAAGTCGTGCCGAGGCCGGGCACGTCGTCGCGGACGGCGGGAGCGGCGAGACAGCGCAGGGTCACGCCGACGGTGTGCAGGTCGTTCGCGAGGGTGAGTTCACCGGCCAGCTCCGGCGCGTGGAAGCCGGGTGTCACGTGGGGCGGCGGCTCGGTCTGGTGGAGTTTGCGCACGCTGCCCATGTCGATGACCTTGACGTGGTCGTCGACGTGGACGACGTTCGACGGTTTCATGTCGCCGTACAGGAGGTCCTGCTGGTGCAGGTGGGAGAGCGCCGTCAGGATCTGGATGCCGTACGTGGCGACGTGCTCGATGTCGAGCGTCTCGTGTCCGCGGCGGACCTCGTCGATGATGGACTGGAGGGTGTGGTCACCGACGTCCTCCATGACGATGTGACCGCCCCGGACGCGGAGTTCGGGGTTCTCGGCGTCCTCGCCCGATGTGGGGGCCTCATAGGGGAGGAAGTCGCGGATCCGCACGATGTACGGGTGCCGGCTGGCCACGAGGGTGCGCCGCTCGAGGTCGGCGAGGGCGGCGCCGTGCGCGCCGTAACGGTCCCGCAGGGTCTTCACGGCGACGAGGTCGTCGAGGTGGGTGTCCTCGGCGAGGTACACCCAGCCCTGGCCGCCGCGGGCGACGGGGCCTTTGATGTGGTACTGGTCGTTGAGCGTGGCGCCGCGTAAGAAGTCGGGCCGCATGGCGTGCGGCTTTCCGCAGCGCGGGCAGTACTGCCGGTCGGGGCTGCCCGGGAGGACGGGGATCGTGGCACCGCAGTCCGGTGTGCGGCAGCGCTGTGCCTGGTCCGCTATGTGAGCGCCGCCGTCGAGCCGCTCCTCGGGCGAGCGCGGTGTGCGGCTCGGCAGTGCCAGCAGCTGCCGGGGACCCCGCGGCCGGTCGTCGAGTTGCGGCAGCGGCCGCGCGTCCCGTCGTCGGCCGCACCGGTCGCAGTACCCGGTCGGCAGGATCCCCCCGTCGCAGGGGCTTCCACTGAGCCGTCGCTGACGGCACGGCTCCGTACTCACGCGCATGTCCTCCCCCGTCTTCGCCCCGCGGCCGTCGGTACACCGATGTCACGACGGCGGGTCGCGCCGCTCATCGGCGCCCCGGCTCAGCACACACCGCCGGCGGTTCGCCTTTCCGGCGGTGGCCGCCGGCCCCGCATCCCACTCACCCGCCCCCCTGGTACGCCGTCCGCAGCTCCTGCGCGAACTCCCGCAAGGCGCGCAGTCGTTTTGCCGGTTCGGCGATGGCCGTGATCGCCTCTCGGCGGATCATCAGGTCCGCGGTGGCGGCGGTCGCGTGGCGCAGGGACTCCGCGTCGACCATCCCGTCCTCGCGCGCGCGGCGGGCCTCCCAGTCCTTCCCACGGGCCAGCAGCTCATCGACGTGGGCGAAGAGGGCGGGCTCGAGCACCAGGTCGCGCACCTCCCGCCATCCCGGTCCGCCGCTGTCGCGGAACACCAGCAGCAACCGCACGCGGCACGCGACGAGCCGGGCGAGCAGCCCGGCCAGGCGGGCGGGGCTGCGGGCCTCGTCCACACCGTCGACGAGAACGGTGAGGCCCGGCCCGGCAGCGCAGGGGGAGTCACAGGCCGGGCGCTCGCCCCGGCCGAGCAGCCACTCCCGGCACGCGGGGTAGTCGCCGGGCGCGAAGGCGAGCACTCCGCCCAGGAGCCGGTCGATCAGTTCGTCCCGGGAGGCGTCGGCAGGCCGGTGCACGCAGTCGGCGAGGTGTTCCAGATGGCGCAGGGTCCGCTCCCGGCCGCCCCCGCGCTCGACCACGCTGACCTTCACCGGGGTGCCGGACGGGTCGGCCAGCCAGCGCCGCGTCCGCCCGTCGAAACCCCGGTCCCACGCATCGGGACGTGCCACCTCACGCACCGCCGGGGAGATGTCCGCCATGCGCGCGACGGGGATCAGGTACGAGTACGCCAGCACGTTGTCCTGCGGCAGCGGCTCGTCCAGGTCACCCCGCCAGCTGACCACGATCCCCACCACGACCGGTTCTCCGTCCGCGGACACGGCCCATGCCCCGGCCCCGCTGAACCCGCGGCGCACCACTTCCCTGCGGTGCCGCGCGTCGAACTGCACCCGGTGCCCCCTCAGGCCACGCACGGTCCCGGTGAGCACCATGCCGTCGTCGAAGCGCTCGGCGTACCCGGTCACGGTGACCGCGAGCCCCGCGGTGAGCTCCGTCGACAGGACGGCCGGGCGGGCCTGTGGGCGCGGGCTGTCCAGACGCAGCACCGCCACGTCCTCGCCGTCGCCGTCCGGCAGGTCCCGCAACCAGCCGCCGTCGGCGACGCGCGCCGAGACCGGCTCGACGCCCGGGTTCTCCACGAACTCGACCCACATCACCGCGTCCGGGTCCGGGAGCACATGCGCGCACGTGAGGACGGTCCGCGCATCGATGAGAACGCCGGCGCCCCGTACCTCGCCCGCCGCTCCCCCCGACCGCAGCCGCACCCGCCAGTCCGCAGCCAGTTCCCCCATCCTCATCACGCTACGCATCAGGACCCTCCGGGACTAGACTCCTGCCCTTGTCGAATCGGTCAAGCACCAAACGGGGGAAGAGACATGACGGTAAATCAGTCCGAACCGATCGGTCTTGCACAGGCGATCGACTCGATCCGCACGGAACTGGCTCAGGCGGAGCGGGACGGCGCGGGCAGCGACTGGCGGTTCACCGTCGAACAGGTGAGCGTGGAGTTCTCGGTGCAGTTCCACCGGGCCGGTGAGGGCGGCGCGGGGTTGCGCCTGGGCGTCGTGGAGGCGCGCCTCGGCGGCGCGGTGAGCCACGACTCCGTGCACCGGGTGCAGGTGGACCTCAAACCGGCCCCGACACAAAGCGGCGTCGAGCGCATGGTGGGCCGGTGACACGCTCCTCACCCTGGTCTGGGACGTCGGCGTGAACCGGCCGATCGTTCGCGACGACTGCACTTCGCCACCCAGGACGGCATCCCCGGCCGGCCGGCGGCGGGCCGGGGAGGTCCGCCTCACCTCCGGCGGGGTCCGTCCACAGGATCACTGCTCGCTGCCGAACGAGTATGAGGACGAGCGGACCTCGGCAACACCATGCCGATCTGCGTCTCGCGTTCCTGCGGTTCCCGGCCGGTGCTCGACGTCTGACGGAGAGGACAGCCGCACGAGGACTCAGTCGCCGTGCCTGGTGTCCTCGCTCGGCAGGAATCTCTGGCGAGCCCAGAAACCCAGCAGGGCCGTTCCGCCGACCAGCAGCGGCACTGGGTCTCGGGCAGGCGGAGCCAGCACGTATCCCAGCGCCATGGCCGTGCAGACCGTCAGGGGAATGAACGCCGCCGCACCCTCCATCCCCCGTCGCAGCGCGGGCTGAGCGGTGCCCAGGGCGCTCGCCCCGCCGGGCACCCAAGGGGCGACTGCGGCCACCAGCAGTCCCGCGGTGGCGCAGATGTCGATCAGCTGACAGGACATCACCTCGGGGCCGTGCGGGCCGACCGTCCACAGTCGCAGGGTGTCGCCGATCAGCATCAGCGACAGCCCGGCGCTCCCGACCCACAAGGTGGCTCTCTGGTCGCTCCGCACAAGACGGCGCAGGGCGAACAGAAAACTGAGGAACACGACTTCCGCGGTCCACAGGACACCGACCATCCCCGTGCCCAGCCGCCAGCCGTCACCGGACCCGCGCAGCACGACCCATACCGTCATGAACACGACCCCGGCTGTGACGGCCCCGTCGACCACACGCCGCAGCAACACGTGCCGACCTGTACCGGCATCGGCCGCGACCACCAGACCGGCCATCCCCAGGCCGACCGTCAGCGTGGCTCCGGTGACCACCACCGAACCCAGCAACGATCGCATGTCCCGTCCCGAGGCCGCGGGCTGAGCCGACAGCACGGTGACCGCTCCCCGGTACACACCTCCGGCAACCGCGGAACCCGCCAACAGCAGCACACGCGTCCGCACCCGCCCGCCCGTTCCCCTCACGCGGTACATCAAGGATGCCGCCAGCACCCAGCTACCGGTGGACGGCCCGAGGGCCACCATCCGCTCCGCCCCGCTCCCGGCCGCCCACGACCCGCCGAACATCAGCGCTGTCGCCACCAGACATGCCACGCCGACCGTGCCCCAGGTTCGCCCCCAGGCCCGATCGCGGCGGCCCGCACGGAGCCTGAGCGCGTCCGGCGACTTTCCCAACCCCGACATCAGGTGCGCCTTTCCACCGGTCCCCCGTCCGCGGGCCCTCTCCCGCAGTCCCCGGATCCACTCAGAAACCGTAAGGACTCGCCACCGGCCGGCGAACGGAACCATCGGTTCATTCACTCGTACTGCGTAAGAGAGGAGAGCGAACGGCACCCTGTACGACGACATTCGCGAGGCTGCTCCGACATGGACGGGGAGGTATGGCCGCTCGGCATGCCGGGATGGAGGAACTCCACCTCACTGTGCGGAGCGTTCAGCTCGGACTCCTGGACCACCTACCGGATGCCGGGCAAGGCCCCGCCCTGGGTGGACTTCCCCCCAGGACGCGCACTGCGGCGCGTCCACGGGGAGCCCGGAACCGCCCACGACCAGCACGAGAACACGAACCGCCACCCCACATCGGCTCCGTGATCAGCAACGTTCAAGTGGGCGGATCTTCCCCGGCCGGAACCCGGACCACAGGCAGGAGCACAGGCCGCTACCGACAGGGTCGCCGGATGGACACGGCCGTCCGGGCATCGGCCCGCAGACGGCGGGAATGGGCGCACGTCAACGGACCGCATGGCGTACGTCGACCGGGTCAAGGGACGCTTCGGCTCCGTCAAGTGCGCTGGCCCCAGCGGGTTCCAAGAATGATCAAGGGGCCGATTCAAGTCTCCTGAAACGGCCCCTGACCTGCGACTTCCCAAAGTCGGGACGACAGGATTTGAACCTGCGACCCCTTGACCCCCAGTCAAGTGCGCTACCAAGCTGCGCCACGTCCCGATGCGTCTCGCGCGGGCGAGCCGCGTGATCACGCAGGTCAACCCTACCGCATACGGGGAGGCAGCTCGGCGTCGCGGACCTCCCGGAACGGGTGCGTGACGAGCACGCGATCACCGAGGTCCAGGGGTTCGTCGCGCGGGCCGGGGCGGCCGATCCGGGCGCCCGTCCAGCCCGCGAGACCCGCCGTCGAGACGGCGACGGCGAGTACGGCCCACCAAGGGAGCCCCGTCTTGGTGGCATGACCCGCGCAGGCCGCGACGGCCAGGAGGGCCGTGACGGCACCTCCGGCCAGTTCGGCTCGCCTCACGGGTCGGTGCCGCGCCTCGTCCACGTGCTGTCCCCCTTCGCTCGCGCGATCGCAGACCCGGCGTACCTCAACTCCCGGGCATATGCCGCAAACAATACGCGAGTCGGCGGGAACTCCCGACCGGGGCATAGGGGTTGAGGCGGATATCGGTGCCGTATCGGGAGCAGCGCGGCGTGCGGCGCGGGGCGGGTGCGGTCGCGACGCCGGAGGTGACGGAGTGTCCACCCGGTCCCCCCGACACCCCACACTCCGTCGAGGCCGCTCCCCCGCTCACCACGGCTAGGGTCGCCGCATGACGCACAGCTTCGTACTCCACGTCCCCGACGCCGAACTCGAACCCGAGCCCCTCGCGCCCGAGCAGATCGTCTCCGGGACGCCCGAGGTGACCGGGAAGGTGGTGTGGGAGTCGGCGGACGGCCGTCAGGTGCGGGGCGTCTGGCAGATCACCCCCGGGGTGGTCACCGACACGGAGGCCGACGAACTGTTCGTCGTGATCAGCGGCCGGGCGACGATCGAGGTCGAGGACGGGCCGACGCTCACGGTCGGGCCCGGCGACCTCGCCGTGCTGCGCGAGGGCGACCGTACGACGTGGACGGTGCACGAGACCCTGCGCAAGGCCTACGCCATCAACCTCTGAGCGCGGTGCGCGATCAGAGCGGGGGCGCCGTCGATCCGCGGATCTCCAGAGTGGGGACGGCGAGGTGGACCCGGCCCTCGCCCTCCGCGCCCTCGAAACGCTCCAGGAGGCAGCGGGCCGCGCGGCGGCCGACCTCGTGGCTGGTGTTGTCGACCGTCGTGAGCCACACGTGCCGCAGCCGGGCGACGCTCGTGTTGTCGTAGCCGACGACGGACAGGTCGCGCGGAACGCGCAGCCCCAGTTCTGCGGCCGCCGAGAGCACACCGAGGGCGGCGATGTCGTTGACGGCGAAGACGGCCGTGGGCGGCTCGGGGCGGCTGAGCAGCCGGACGGTCGTGCGGTAACCGCTCTCCTCCGTCATGTCGCTCGGCTCGACCACCACCTGGTCCGCGAGGCCGTGCCGGCGCATCGCCGCCTCGAAGCTGCGGCGCCGCAGCTCACCCACCGCGCCGAATCCGGCGATGTGCGCGATACGGCGGTGTCCAAGGCCGATCAGGTGCTCGGCGGCCAGCCGGGCCCCCCGCTCGTCGTCGCCCGCCACGACGTCGACGCCCGGCGGCGCCTTCTCCCGCGAGCCGGCCAGCACGACCGGGATGCGCTCGGCCACCACCCCGAGGGCCGCCGGGTCGGGCAGGGTGCCGACCACGACCAGGCCGTCGACGCGCAGGTCCAGCAGCGGGTCGGCCGGGTCCTGCCCGGTGCGGCGGTTCAGGCGGGCGTCGGCGAGCAGCATGTGCAGGCCGTTGGCGTGCAGCAGGGAGTTCAGGCCGTCGAGGAGGTCGACGAACCAGGGGTTGCGCAGGTCGTTCAGGAGCACACCGACCGTGCGGGTGCGCTGTTCGCTGAGACTGCGTGCGGCGGCGTTGGGCCGGTAGCCGAGCTCCCGGGCGGCCCGGAGCACGGCGTCCCGCTTCTCGGGGCGCACCTGGTCGGAGCCGCGCAGCACCAGGGAGACCAGGGACTTGGAGACGCCGGCCCGGTCGGCCACGTCACGGATCGTCGGCGGTCTCATGCGATGGACCGTTCCACGAGGCGCCACGGCTTGTCAAAGGGTTGACAGCGTCGGCGAACCCCGCTCAGGGTGGCCTGGACAGGTTATGGAACGGTCCAAAAAGGGGCTCTCATGGTGGACACGCTCGGCGTCGCCGTCATCGGATTCGGCTGGATGGGGCGGGTGCACACCCAGGCGTACGCGCGCGTGCGGCACCACTATCCGCAGCTGCCCCTCGTTCCGGAGCTGGTCGCGGTCGCGGAGGAGGTGCCGGGCCGGGCCGAGGAGGCCGCCGCGCAGTTCGGGTTCGCCTCGACGGCCCGCGACTGGCGCGAGGTGGCCGCCGACCCCCGGGTGCGGGCGGTCAGCATCACCGCGCCCAACTTCCTGCACCGCGAGATCGGCGTCGCCATGGCCGAGGCGGGCAAGCACATCTGGATCGAGAAGCCGGTGGGTCTGACCGCCGAGGACGCCGGTGCGGTCGCGGACGCGGTGACCGCGGCGGGTGTGCAGGGCGCGGTCGGCTTCAACTACCGCAACGCGCCCGCCGTCGAGGCGGCCCGCGAGCTGATCGTCTCCGGGGAGATCGGCACGGTCACGCACGTCCGCATCCGCTTGTTCAGCGACTACGCGGCCCATCCCGAGGGCGCGCTGACGTGGCGCTACGAGCGGGAGCGTGGTGGCAGCGGAGTGCTGGGCGACCTGGCCTCGCACGGTGTGGACCTGGCCCGTCATCTGCTCGGCGACATCACCTCGCTGACGGCCGACACGGCCGTCTTCCTCCCGGAGCGGGCCCGCCCGGCCGGTGCCACGGCCGGGCACAGCCGCGCCGCCGGGGGTGAACTCGGCCCCGTCGAGAACGAGGACTACGTCAGCTGTCTGCTGCGCTTCGCCTCCGGGGCGCGCGGTGTCCTGGAGGCCTGCCGGGTCTCGGTCGGCGAGCAGAACAACTACGGCTTCGAGGTGCACGGCACCGAGGGCGCCGTGTTCTGGGACTTCCGCCGCATGAACGAGCTGGGGATCAGCCGTGGCACGACGTACCAGGACCAGGCCGTCACCACCGTCTACGTCGGCCCGGGGCACGGGGAGTTCGCCGCGTTCCAACCGGGGGCGGCGAACGCGATGGGATACGACGACCTGAAGGTCATCGAGGCGTACCGCTTCCTCCGCTCGATCGCCGAGGGCACCGCGTACGGGGCGACGCTCACGGACGCCGTGCACAGCGCGGCCGCCCTGGACGCGATGGCGCGCTCGGCGCGGAGCGGCACGTGGGCAGAGGTGGCCGGGCGCGCGTGAAGCGGCTCCCTCAACCGGGGGCCTGGAGCCGCCGCCCCAGGTAGGCCTTGGTCGGGACGAGCACGAGCCACAGCCACATGATCGTGGGGCCGGTCGCGAAGACGAGCGGGACGGTCATGAGGAAGACCACCACGATCGCGGCGCTGTCGAGGAGGTAGAGCGTGGTCGCCGCCTCGGTGGGCGTGTCGTGCCGCAGCCAGGGGCGCTTGGCCAGCACGGCGGCCACCGCCAGGTGGCAGGCGCCGAGCGCGGCGACGGCCCCCGCGTAGACGGCGACCGAGACGGGCCGGTCGCCGTACTCGGCGAGCAGCCGGGTCGGGAACGGCACGAGGGCCGCGACGCCCAAGCCGAGGACGGACAGGAGGATCACCTGTCCGTCGACCTCCCGCACCCCGCGGAAGATCCTGCGGTGGTCGCGCCAGAAGCTGCCGAGCACCGCGACGCTGAGCGCGTAGGCCCCGAGGTCGGGGAGCACCCGGCGCAGGGCCTGTCGGTACTGGTCGGGTTCCAGGCCCCGCGGCACGGAGAGATCCAGGACGAGCAGCGTGATGGCGATGGCGAACACGCCGTCGGCGAGCGTCAGCAACCGGTCCGGCCCGCCGTCGGGCCGCGATGTCCACATGGGCCCGACGGTAGGCGCCGCAGGAGCCGCGCTCGCGTATCCACGCCCGGCGGTGCCGCCCGGATCACACGGCCGCCTGCGGAGGCATGTTGTACGGCGTCACCACCTGGATCGCCGAGGGCAGGGTCGGTCCCGCCGGCGGCAGCGCGTCGTGGGCGCGCATGACGGTGTGGCAGGCCTCGCGGACGTCCTGGCGCAGGTCGTGGTGGAGCACGGCGGACAGGCGGTGCTCGCGCAGCAGGCGGGTGTTGTCGTGGTCGAGGTCGTGCGCGACGAACACGGCGCATTCACGGCCGAGGTCGTCGAAGGCCCGCAGTGTGGCGATGTTGCCGCCGCCGATGGAGTAGACCGCGCGGATGTCCGGGTCGCGTTGCAGCGCGGCCCGGACGAGGTCGTACTGGGTGGCGTCGAGCCCCTGCCCCTCGGCGATCTCGACCAGGGTGCGCTCGGGGTACCGGGCCCGCATGGCGCTGCGGAAGCCCATCTCCCGCTCCTCCTCGTTGCGGAAGAAGCCGCTGCTGAGGCTGGTGAGGATGTTGCCGGGGCGCTCCCCCAGCCACTGGCCCATCAGGTACGCGGCCGTGGCGCCCGCCGCCCGGTCGTCTATGCCGACGTAGGCGAGCCGGGCGCTGGCGGGCAGGTCGGTCACCAGCGTCACGACGGGGACGCCGGCGGCTTCGAGCCGGCCGACGGCGGCGGTGACCTCGGGAACGTCCGGGGCCTTGAGGATCACGCCCTGCGAGCCGCGGCGGGCGATCCGGTCCAGGATCCGCACCAGCTCAGCGGCCGGGCCGGTCTCGCGGAAGTGGAAGCGGGAGCGGAGCACCGCCGGACGCAGGGACGGGAGTTCGGCCTCCAGGGCGGCCCTGATCGCCGTGGTGAACCGCTCGGGTGCCTGCATCACGATGTCGACCATGAACGTCCGGCCGACGAGCCGGACCTGGGTGCGCTGCCGGTCGAGATCGGCGATGGCCTGGCGGACCTCCCGTGCGGTGCTCTCACGCACCCCTCCCCTGTCGTTCAGCACCCGGTCGACGGTCGCCTCGCTCAGGCCCGCCTGACGTGCGATCTCCCGGATCGGGAACGGGTGGCCCATGCGCCGGCTCCTTGAGGGGTTTTTGATGGCTCGCTGCTGGTTGTTCGAGGGGTTTGTACTGACAAGAATGACAGGGCTGCGTCGCTCCAGTGACCCCCGAAGGGACGACGATGTCCATCACTTCCCTGCACCACCGTGCCTGGCTGTCCGAGCAGGACTGCGACCTCGACGCGTTCCGCGCGCTGGTCGAGCGGGCGACCGACCCCGCCGACTTTCCGCACGCCTCCGCCGTGGAGCGGAACGTGCCGGTCTACGACTGCGGGCTCCTGGAGGGCGACCGGGTCGTCCAGGCCGAGCTGGTGCGGGCGCTGGCCGAGGGGCCCGGCATCGTGGTCTTCCGCAGTGCCTTTCCCGACCCGGACGTCGTGGACCGGGCCACCGGCGTGTTCGAGGCCCTGATCGCCGAGCAACGCGCCTCGGGCGCGACGGCAGGTGACCACTTCGCCCAGCCGGGCGCCAACGACCGGGTGTGGAACGCGCTGGAGAAGGCGGCCCTGTACGACGCGGAGGCATTCGCCGACTACTACGCCAACGAGATCCTCGCCCTGGTGTCCTCGGCCTGGCTGGGCCCCGGCTACCAGGTCACCTCCCAGCTCAACGTGGTCAACCCCGGCGGTGCCGCTCAGACCGTGCACCGCGACTACCACCTGGGCTTCCTGTCCAACGACGTCGCCGCCGCCTACCCGGCGCACGTGCACCGACTCTCCCCCGTGCTGACGCTCCAGGGCGCGGTCGCGCACTGCGACATGCCGGTGGAGTCCGGTCCGACGATGTATCTGCCGCACTCGCAGAAGTACGGGCCGGGCTACCTCGCCTGGCGGCTGCCCGAGTTCCGGGCGTACTTCGAGGCGCACCAGGTGCAACTCCCGCTCGCCAAGGGCGACGCGGTCTTCTTCAACCCGGCCCTCTTCCACGCGGCCGGCACCAACCGCTCGGCGGACATCCGGCGCATGGCCAACCTGCTCCAGGTGTCGTCCGCGTTCGGCCGCGCGATGGAGACGGTGGACCGGGTGGCCCTGGCGGGCGCGGTGTACCCGGTTCTCCTCCGGCGCAAGGCCGAGGGCGCCGACCAGGCATGGCTGGACAACGTCGTCGCGGCGAGCGCCGAGGGCTACCCCTTCCCGACCAACCTGGACAGCGACCCGCCGGTCGACGGTCTCGCCCCGCTCTCGCAGGCGGACCTGATGCGACGCGCGCTGCGCGAGGAGTGGACACCGGAGGCGTTCCGGGCGGAGCTGCGGGCCGGCGCCGGACGCCGAGAGAGCTGAGGAACTCGATGGGACTTCTCGACGACAAGGTCGTCCTGGTCAACGGCGGCAGCCAGGGGGTGGGCGCCGCCATCGCGCGGGCCGCCGTCCGGGAGGGCGCGGTCGTGGCCGTCACCGGGCGGCGCCCCGAGCCGGGCGAGGCCCTGGTGCGGGAACTGACGGCCGCGGGCGGCACGGCCCTGTACGTCCGGGCCGATCTGTCGGACGCCGAGCAGGCGAAGGCCTCCGTGGCCCGGGTCGTCCAGACGTACGGCCGGGTCGACTGTCTCGTGAACTCCGCCGGTCTCACCTCCCGGGGGACGTTGCTGGACACCACGCCCGAGCTGTTCGACCAGCACATCGCGATCAATTTGAAGGCACCCTTCTTCGCGATGCAGGCGGCTGTCGCGGACATGGTGGCGCGCGAGTCGCCCGGCACGGTCGTCAACATCATCACCTCGTCGGCGCACGGCGGGCAGCCGTTCCTCGCACCGTACGTCGCGGCGAAGGCGGGACTGATCGGCCTGACCCGCAACGCCGCGCACGCGCACCGGTGGGACCGGGTCCGGATCAACGGGCTCAACATCGGCTGGACGGCGACCGAGGGCGAGGACGTCACGCAGAAGGCGTTCCACGGGGCCGGGGACGACTGGCGCGAGGAAGCCGCCGCGAAGCTGCCCATGGGCAAGCTCGGCCAGCCGGACGAGATCGCCGACTTCGTGGTCCTCCTGCTGTCGGACCGGTCCGGGGTGGTCACCGGGTCGGTGATCGACTGGGACCAGAACGTCCTCGGCGGACTCGACTGAGCACTTCCCCCGCAAGAAACCCGCACTTCCTCCAGGAGCACACCCCCATGCGTATCGGAATCCTCGGCCTCGGCCGCATCGGCGCCTTCCACGCCGAGACCCTCTCCGGACTCGACGCCGTCGACTCCCTCGTCGTCACGGATCCGTTCGCGGACGCCGCCAAGGCCGCCGCCGAGCGGTTCGGGGCCGATGTCGTGGACTCGCCGGAGGCGCTGCTGGCCGCCGGCGTGGACGGCATCGTGGTCGCCGCCGCGACGGACGCCCATCCGGCGCTGATCCTGGCCGGTGTCGAGGCGGGTGTGCCCGTGTTCTGCGAGAAGCCCGTCGCCCGGACCATGGCCGAGGGCGTCGAGGTGCTCAAGGCCGTCCAGGGCACGGACGTACCGATCCAGATCGGGTACAACCGCCGCTTCGACGCCGGGTTCGTCAACGCCCGTGCCGCCGTGCGCGGCGGCGAGCTCGGCACGCTGCACACGGTCCGCTCCACCACGCTGGACCCGGCGCCCCCGCCGGCCGCGTACATCGCCGCCTCCGGTGGCATCTTCCGCGACTGCTCGGTGCACGACTTCGACATCATCCGCTGGGTGACCGGCCGCGAGGTGACCGAGGTGTACGCCGTGGGCGGCAACCGCGGCGCCGAGTACATCAAGGAGGCGGGCGACGCCGACACCACCGGCGCGATCCTCACCCTCGACGACGGCACTCTCGCGGTGGTCTCCAACTCCCGCCACAATGCCCGCGGTTACGACGTCCGCATGGAGATCCACGGTTTCCAGGACTCCATCGCCGTCGGCCTCGAGGACAAGCTGCCGCTGCGCTCGGTCGAGCCGGGCGTGACCTTCCCCTCGGGCACCCCGCACGACTTCTTCATGGACCGTTTCACCGCGGCCTACCGCGCCGAACTGACCGCGTTCACCGAGGTCGTCGCCGGCACCCGCCCCTCCCCCTGCACGATCGAGGACGCCCTGGAGGCGGGCTGGATCGCCGACGCGTGCACCCTGTCGCTGCGGGAGCACCGGCCGGTGACGATCGAGGAGGTACGGGCGGTCTGACGTGCCGCGGCGGGGCGGGGCCGGCTCCCGCCCCCGTCCTCACCCCGACGGGCCACGGACGAGGGCGGTCAGTTCGGCGCGGCGGTCACCGTCCGCAGGGCGCGTAGAGCGGCCCTCTCGGGACGCACGGGCCCGCGGGGACGCGACGGTTCACGCCCCGCGCCAGACGTTGGCGAACGCCGCGTTCTCCACGGCCCGTCGCCGGCGCACGGCGTCCAGCTCCGTCACGGCGCCGACCACCGCGGCGAACACGGTCTGGGCGACGCCGTGAGGCACGGCGAGGTCCTCGGGCACGTCGTCGCGCGCTCCGACGGCGGCCGCGAGTGTGGTGAGCACCGGCTCGTCGGCCGCCCGGCGGCCCCTGGCGCGCTGCCGGGCGGGAGAGTCGACCGGCGTCGGCCCGGCGGCGCCGCGGAAGGGGATCCAGGAGGCGCGGGGCCGCGCGACCAGTCCCTCCTCGGTCAGGACGGTCAGGTACCGCTCGGCCAGTCCGCGGCCCCGGCGCCACAGCCAGTCCTCGACCGTCTCGTACGGCTTGTCACGCACGAGCCCGGCCGCGGCCTGTTCGAGCAGAGGGTCGTCGAGGGGCGGCGTGCGGCGGGGCACGATGCGATCGTCGTCCAGCGTCACCGCTTCGACGCCGAGGAGGTCGAACACCTCCGCCCCGGCCAGTCCGAGCGACAGGTCACCCTGCGTCACCGGCCGGCTCGTCGCCCCGTCCAGCGCCACGATCATCAGGTCGCGTGCCGTGCCCATCACCGCTCCCCTCTACGACCGGGTTCACGCTACACGCGGCAAGGGGCCGGGGCTGCGACCCGAGCCCCTTGTCACACGTACAGCGCCGGCTTCTCCGCCAGATCGATCTCCACCCGGCCACCGTCCTGCAGTGCCCGGACCCCGGCCTCGCACACCGCCGCCGCCGCGTAGCCGTCCCAGGCGCTCGGGCCCGTCACCTCGCCGCGGCGGGTGGCGTCGATCCAGCTCCGGATCTCGTGGTCGTACGCCGTCTCGAAGCGTTCGGTCCAGTCCTGGGCGATGGTGCCGCCCCAGCGGCCCGCCATGGTGGTGACCAGGGCGTGGCCGTCGCCGATGCGGGCGGTGCCGCGTTCGCAGACGACCTCGGCCTGGACCTGGTAGCCGAAGCCGCAGTTGACGAAGATCTCGACGTCGCTGAGGGCGCCGCCGTCGGTCTCGAAGACGACGAACTGGGGGTCCTGGAGGGCGTCCGGGGCGCTGGCCGACGCGGTGGGACGCAGCACCGTGACCGCCGTGATCTCGTGGCCCAGCAGCCAGCGGGTCGCGTCGGCCTCGTGGGCGACGGAGTCGCTGATGAGCATGGAGCTGGTGAAGAAGGGCGGGCTGGCGACGTTGCGGTGCCGGTTGTGCAGCATCAGCGGCCGGCCCAGCTGGCCCGTCGCCAGCAGGGCCTTCAGCTTCACGTACTCGGGGTCGTAGCGGCGCATGAAGCCGACCTGGACCCGGCGGTGGCCGAGGCGCAGTTCGGCTTCGAGGACGCGCAGCGCGGAGGCCGCGTCGGGGGTGAGCGGCTTCTCGCACAGGACGGGCAGATCGCGCTCGAAGGCGGCGAGCAGGGTGGCTTCGTGGGCCGGGCCCGGGGAGGCGATCAGGACGGCGTCGACGTCGGCCGCCGCCATCGCGGCGACCGGGTCGGTGTGGGCGGTGCAGCCGTCGATGCGGGCGGCGACGGCCTTCGCGCGCTCCGCGTCGATGTCCGCGACGGCGACGACCCGTGCTCCGCTGATGACTTCATGGATGCGGCGCACATGGTCGGCGCCCATCCTTCCGGTACCGATGACCGCGATTCCGAGTGGGGGGCGCTCGCTCATGGCCGTCCTTCCGGGTCGTCAGGCGCCGCAGGACCTCAGGAACTTGCGGGTGCGCACCGCGATGGGCAGCGGCTTGTCCGGCTCGCAGGGGTACATGTCCTGCTCGACGATGGCGAACAGGTCCACGCCCAGCTTCTGGGCGGCCGTGAGGACAGGACCCAGCTCCGGGACACCGGCGGGCGGTTCGCACATCACACCGCGCGCGACGGCCGGGCCGAACGGGATCTCGTTCTTGACGACGTCGGCCAGGATCTCCGGGTCGACCTGCTTGAGGTGCAGATAGCCGATGCGCTCGCCGTAGGTCTCGATCAGCTTGACGCTGTCGCCGCCGCAGTAGGCGTAGTGCCCGGTGTCCAGGCAGAGGTTGACGTGGTCGGAGTCGGTCGAGTCGAGGAACCGCTCGACGTGCTCCTCGGTGTCGATGTGGGTGTCGGCGTGCGGGTGGACGACGATGTCCAGTCCGTAGCGGTCCTTCACCTCACGGCCGAGGCGCTCCATGCCCGTGGTGAGGTTGCGCCACTGCTCGGTGGTGAGCTCCGGGGGCTCCAGGATCTCGGCGGTCTTGTCGTCCCGCCAGAAGGACGGGATGACGACCAGGTGCTTCGCGTCCATGGCCTGGGTGAGGGCGGCGACCCGGCTGACCTGCTCCCAGGTGGAGTCCCACTCGGAGGGGCCGCGGTGCAGGCCGCAGAAGATGGTGCCCGCGGAGACCTCGAGGTTGCGCCGGGTCACCTCGTCGGTGAGCCGGGCCGGGTCGGTGGGCAGGTAACCGTAGGGGCCGAGTTCGATCCAGGAGTAGCCGGCCTCGGCGACCTCGTCGAGGAAGCGTTCCCAGGGCACCTGCTGAGGGTCGTCGGGGAACCAGACGCCCCAGGAGTCGGGGGCGGAGCCGACCCGGATGCGGTCGAGCGCGAAGGCCATGTCAGGACTTTCCTTCCGAAGACGTGGCTACGGGAGCGGTGAGGTCCCCCTCCTCGGGGAGCTCCTCGACGTCGACGCCGCGGACCTGCGCCAACTCGTGCTTGAGGGAGGCCAGTTCGGCGCCGCCGGCCATATGGTTGGTCAGCTCTTCGAGGCTGACCTCGCTGCGGGAGGCGGACAGTTCCATGGTGCCGAGGCGCAGCACGCTGAAGTGGTCGCCGACCATGTAGGCGTGGTGCGGATTGTGGGTGATGAAGATGACGCCCAGGCCCTTCTCGCGGGCGACGGCGATGTACTTCAGCACCACACCGGACTGCTTGACGCCGAGGGCGGCGGTCGGCTCGTCCAGGATGAGGACGCGGGCGCCGAAGTAGACGGCGCGGGCGATGGCGACGCACTGGCGCTGGCCGCCGGAGAGCGTGCCGATGGGCTGTTCCATGTCGTCCAGGACGATGCCCATGTTGCGCAGTTCCTCGTCCGCGGTCTTCTTCATCTTCTCGATGTCGAGACGGCGCACGGGCCAGGGGCCCTTGGTCATCTCGGAGCCGAGGAAGAAGTTGCGCCACACCGGCATCAGCGGGACGACCGCGAGGTCCTGGTAGACCGTGGCGATGCCCTTGTCGAGGGCCTCGCGCGGGGTGGAGAAGCGCACCGGTTCGCCGTCGACGAGGAACTCGCCCTCGGTGTGCTGGTGCAGACCCGAGATGATCTTGATGAGGGTGGACTTGCCGGCGCCGTTGTCGCCGAGGACGCAGGTCACCTTGCCGGGGTGGACGGTGAGGTCGACGCCGTGCAGGGCGCGGATGTTGCCGTAGGACTTGCCGGCGCCGCGCAATGCGACGAGGGGACGCTCGTCGGCGGGCGGGGTGTCCTTCAGGACGGCACCGTGGGTGCCCGTTTCTTTGCTGGTCATCGCGGTCACCTCCGGGTCGCCGTGCGCTGGACCCACAGATTGATGAGGACGGCGCCGAGGAGCATCACGCCGAGGAAGGCCTTGAACCAGTCGGGGTTCCAGCCGGCGTAGACGATGCCCTGCTGCACCATGCCGAACATGAAGGCGCCGAAGACCGGACCGATCGCGGAGCCGTAGCCACCGGTGAGCAGACAGCCGCCGATGACGGCCGCGGCGATGTAGATGAGCTCCTGGCCCACGCCCTCGCCGGACTGCACGGTGTTGAAGGAGAACAGCTGGTGCATGCCGACGAACCATGCGCCGAAGCCGACCAGCATGAACAGCGAGATCTTGGTGAAGGTCACGGGCACGCCGACGGCCCGTGCGGAGTCCTTGTTGCCGCCGACGGCGAAGATCCAGTTGCCGTACTTGGTGCGCAGCAGCACCCAGGTCGCCAGGGCGGCGAAGACCAGCCACCACACGACGGTGATCTTGACGTTGACCCCGCCGACGGTGAAGGTCGAGGCGAAGAGCTTCTGCGCCTGGGTGAAGCCGTCCATGTCGCTGATGTCGTCGGTGGCGACGTTGCCGGTGACCAGCTTGGTGATGGCCAGGTTCACGCCCTGGAGGATCAGGAAGGTGCCCAGGGTGACCAGGAAGCTCGGCAGGCCGGTCTTGACCAGCAGCCAGCCGTTGAAGGCACCGATCGCGAGCGAGACGAGCAGGGCGACGATCACGCCGACCCAGACGTTCATGGTCAGCTGGTAGCTGAGCATCGACGCGGTGAGCGCCGAGGTGACCACGGCGACACCGGCGGACAGGTCGAACTCGCCGCCGATCATCAGCAGGGCCACGGGCAGCGCCATGATCCCGATGGTCGACGACTGGTACAGGATGTTGGCCATCGAGCTGCCGTCGCGCACCGGCGGCGCTGCGAACAGGAAGAACACGAACACGGCGACGGCGCCGAGGAAGACGCCGACCTCGGGCCGGGCCAGCAGCCGCAGCGCCAGCGGGCGCTGCCGCGTCCGGCCGTCGGACTGCTCAGGGCCGGGAGCCGGCGGTGTTCCCACCGCCGGCGTGGCCTGCTGGGTCATGCTCATCACCGGGTGCCCTTCGCGGCGAACTCCCCGATCTTGTCGACGTTGGACTTGTCGACGAAGGCCGGGCCGGTCAGCACGGGCTGCTCGCCGCCGCCGCTGTAGTTGCCGTTGTTCTTGTAGAGCCACAGGCCGTCGACGGCCAGGTAACCCTGGAGGTAGGGCTGCTGGTCGACGGCGAACTGGATGTCGCCGGCCTTGATGGACTTGATCAGGTCCTTGTTGAGGTCGAAGGTGGCGATCTTCGCCTTGCTGCCCGCGTCGCCGGCCGACTGCACCGCGGTCAGCGCGAAGGGCGCGCCGAGCGTGACGACGTAGTCGATGGACGGGTCCTGCTTCAGCTTGGCGGTGATCGTCGACTTCACCGACGGCATGTCGGTGCCGTTGACGTTCTGCGGGTCGACCTTGCCCTCGAAGGTCTTGGCGACGCCGTCGCAGCGCTGGGTGAGGCCGACGTTGCCCTGCTCCTGCATGACGCAGAGGACGTGCTTGGCGCCGACCTCGTTGAGCTTCTTGCCGAAGGCCTCGCCCGCCACGGACTCGTCCTGGCCGAAGAACTCCAGCAGGTTGAGCTTCTTCCAGTCGCTCAGGCCGGAGTTGAGTCCGACCACGGGTATGCCGGACTTCTCGGCCTTGCCTATGACGCCCTTGAGGGCGTCCGGCTTGGCGAGCGTGACGGCGATGCCGTCGACCTTCTGGTCGATGGCGTTCTGGACCAGGTTGGCCTGGTTGCCGGCGTTCGGGTCGGCGGAGTAGATGAGCTTGATGTTGTCCTTGGCGGCCGCGGCCTCGGCGCCCTTGCGGACGGTGTCCCAGAAGGTGTCGCCGGGCGCCTGGTGCGTGACCAGGGCGACGGTCATGCGCGGCGTGTTGGCCTTGCCGGCGGAGGCGTTCGCGCCGCCTTCCTCGGACTTCTTGCCCCCGGAACTGCTGGAGCAGCCGGCGAGGGTCAGGGCCGCCGCCGCGGCCACGGCGACGACGGGCGCGAACCTGCGAGAGCGGGGGTGAGAAGAGCGGTCCATCTTTCCTGGCACCTCACTGTGCTACTGCGGGGAAAGGGAAGGGATCACGAAGGGATCCGTGGTCCCGGAGCCTTACGGAGTCCGGATCATGATGCCGCAAACCGACTGTTGCGATGGCACGGGATACAAGTCCCTGCCGCGCCCGCTGTCAATACTTTGTTAAGACATCATTTCACAAGCAGGTCCGAATGTAAGTACAAACTATTGACAGCCCCGCCCTCCGAGACCTACACCTGGGAGGCGGCAGGTCCCGTGGATCCACGCCCCCACCGTGTCAGGGCGCCCCACGACCCGCATCCCCAGCTTCCCGAGGAGGTCGCGCATGGCCGAACCAGCCCAGTATTTCGATGTGATCACGATGGGCCGCATCGGGGTCGACCTCTATCCGCTGCAGACCGGCGTCCCCCTGGCCCGAGTGGAGACGTTCGGGAAGTTTCTTGGAGGTTCGGCGGCCAATGTGGCGGTCGCCGCGGCCCGCCTCGGACGCCGCACGGCGGTGATCACGCGCACCGGCGACGACCCCTTCGGCACGTATCTGCACGAGGAGCTGAAGAGCTTCGGCGTCGACGACCGCTGGGTCACCCCGGTCGCCGCGTACCCGACCCCGATCACGTTCTGCGAGATCTTCCCGCCGGACGACTTCCCGCTGTACTTCTACCGCCGGCCCAAGGCCCCCGACCTGGAGATCCACACCGACGAGCTGGACTACTTCGCGATCCGGGGGGCCCGGATCTTCTGGATCACCGGTACCGGCCTGAGCGAGGAGCCCAGCCGCTCCGCCACGCTCGCCGCCCTCAAGGCCCGCGACAAGGCGGGCGCCACCGTCTTCGACCTCGACTGGCGCCCGATGTTCTGGCGCGATCCCGAGGAGGCCCGCCCGTACTACCGCGAGGCGCTGCGCCACGCCACGGTCGCGGTCGGCAACCTCGACGAGTGCGAGATCGCCACCGGCGTGCGCGAGCCGCAGGCCTGCGCGGACGCGCTGCTGGAGGCCGGAGTGGAGCTGGCCGTCGTCAAGCAGGGTCCCAAGGGTGTCCTCGCCGTGCACCGCGACGGCACCCGGGCCGAGGTCCCGCCGGTGCCGGTCGAAGTCGTCAACGGCCTGGGCGCGGGCGACGCCTTCGGCGGCTCGCTCTGCCACGGCCTGCTCGCCGGCTGGGACCTGGAGCGGACCATGCGCCACGCCAACGCCGCCGGCGCCCTCGTCGCCTCACGCCTCGCCTGCTCCTGCGCGATGCCCACCGGGTCAGAGGTCGAGGACCTCCTCACCGGGGTGCCGTCGCCGAGCACGAGCCACTGAAACGGAGCCTTCCTTGAACATCGGCATCCCCGACCTCGCCACGGTCCGAGCGCGCACACCCGAGGCCGTCGCACAGGCGGCGGCCCGCCGGACGCGCCGGCCGTTGATCGGCGACAGCGGCCGGCTGATGATCGTGGCCGCCGACCACCCGGCGCGCGGCGCCCTCGGGGTCGGCGACCGGCGCCTGGCCATGGCCAACCGCGCGGACCTGCTGGAGCGGCTGTGCACGGCGCTGTCGAGGCCGGGTGTCGACGGGGTGCTCGCCACCGCCGACATCCTGGAGGACCTGCTCCTGCTCGGGGTGCTGGAGAACAAGGTCGTCATGGGCTCGATGAACCGCGGGGGCCTCGCCGGCGCCGCCTTCGAGATGGACGACCGCTTCACCGGCCACCGCGCCGAGGACATCGCCCGGCTCCGCTTCGACGCGGGCAAGCTCCTGCTGCGCATCGACTACGACGACCCGGGCTCGCTGACCACCCTGGAGTCCACCGCGCGGGCGATCGACGCCATGGCCGCCCACCAGCTGCCCCTGTTCGTCGAGCCGTTCCTCTCCCGGCGCGTCGACGGCACGGTCCGCAACGACCTGTCCGCGCAGGCCGTCACCCGGTCGATCGCGATCGCCTCCGGCCTGGGCGGCACCTCCGCCTACACCTGGCTGAAGCTGCCCGTCACCGACGACCCGGACGACATGGCCGAGGTCCTGGAGACCTCCACCCTGCCCGTCGTCCTGCTCGGCGGCGAGGTCGGCGGCGACCAGGAGGGCGCCTACGAACGCTGGCGCAAGGCCCTGCGGCTGCCCACCGTCCAGGGCATGGTCGTCGGGAGGTCGCTGCTCTACCCGGCCGGGGGCAGCGTGGAAGAAGCGGTGGACACGGCCGTCGGTCTGCTGTGAACCGGTCAGTTGTGAGTCGCTCCGCTGTGACCCGAAAGGCACACGATGACGTATCACCTTCCCGCGGGTAAGGCCCTCGGCGGCCCCTACACCGTCGACATCACTCCCGAGAAGGCCGGCTGGGGGCATTCCAGCCTGCGGATCCTGGAGCTGCCGCCGGGCGGCGCGCACTCCTTCGACACCGGCGACAGCGAGTGGATCGTCGTCCCGCTGAGCGGCGGCTGCACGGTCGCCGCGGCGGACGGCACCGGCCAGGACACCTTCGAGCTTCAGGGCCGGGCCGACGTGTTCAGCGGCGTCAGCGACTTCGCGTACGTCCCGCGCGACGCGCGCGCGAGCGTGACGTCCGTAGGCGGCGGCCGGTTCGCGCTGACCGGCGCGCGCTGCACCCGCCGGCTGCCCGCCCGCTACGGCCCGGCCTCCGAGGTGCCCGTGGAGCTGCGCGGCACCGGGAACTGCTCCCGGCAGGTCAACAACTTCGGCGCGGCCGGGGTCTTCGAGTGCGACAAGCTCATCGCGGTCGAGGTGATCACCCCGGGCGGCAACTGGTCGTCGTTCCCGCCGCACAAGCACGACGAGCACCGGCCGGGTGAGGAGTCCGTGCTGGAGGAGATCTACTACTTCGAGTTCGCCGGCCACGACGGTGTCCCCGGACTCGGCTACCAGCGCGTCTCGCCCTCCGGACCGGGCCGGGACACCGACGTCCTCGCCGAGGTCCGCGACGGCGACGTCGTCCTGATCCCGGACGGCTGGCACGGCCCGTCGATGGCCACGCCCGGCCATCACATGTACTACCTCAACGTCATGGCCGGCCCGCAGGCCGAGCGCGCCTGGCTGATCTGCGACCACCCCGACCACGCCTGGGTCCGCGAAACCTGGCCGGACCAGCCGGTCGACCCCCGCCTCCCCCTCTACACCGCCCCGGAGACCTCCCGATGAGCGCCCCCACCCGCCGACTGACGACCGCCCAGGCGCTGGTGCGGTTCCTGTCCGCCCAGTACACCGAGCGGGACGGCGTGCGCCGCCGGCTGATCGCCGGGACCTGGGGCATCTTCGGCCATGGCAACGTCGCCGGGATCGGCCAGGCTCTGATGGAGGCAGGCATCGGGCCGGACGCCGCCATGCCGTTCCACCAGGGCCGCAACGAGCAGTCCATGGTGCACGCGGCCGTCGGCTACGCCCGGCAGCTCAACCGCCTCTCCGCGCAGGCGGTGACGACCTCGATCGGTCCGGGCGCCACCAACCTGGTCACCGGCGCCGCCCTGGCGACGATCAACCGGCTGCCGGTGCTGCTCCTGCCCGGCGACTACTTCGCCTCGCACGCCCCCGACCCGCTGCTCCAGCAACTGGAGCACCCCGTCGAAGCCGACGTGTCGGTCAACGACACGCTGCGCCCGGTGTCGAGGTACTTCGATCGCGTCACCCGCCCGGAGGCGCTGATCCCCTCGGCGCTCCAGGCGATGCGGGTGCTGGCCGACCCGGCCGAGACCGGCGCCGTCACCCTCGCCCTGCCCCAGGACGTGCAGGCCGAGGCGTACGACTGGCCGGAGGAGTTCTTCGCCGAACGCGTCTGGTACGTGCGGCGTCCCGCGCCCGACCCGGTGGAACTGACCGCAGCCGTCGAGGCGATCCGGTCGGCCGGGCGGCCGCTGATCGTGGCGGGCGGCGGCGTCCACCACAGCGAGGCCGAGGAGGCGCTGAAGGCGTTCGCGCAGGCCACCGGCATCCCGGTCGCCTCCACCCAGGCGGGCAAGGGGTCGCTGCGCCACGACCATCCCGCCGACCTCGGCGGCATCGGCCACACCGGCACGGCGGTCAGTGACGCACTCGCCCGCACCGCCGACCTGGTGATCGGCGTCGGGACGCGCTACACGGACTTCACCACCGCCTCCGGCACGCTCTTCCAGAACCCGGACGTACGGTTCCTCAACCTCAACATCACCGCCTTCGACGCGCACAAGCTGGCCGCGCGGACGCTGGTCTGCGACGCGCGGACCGGTCTCGAGAAGCTGTCCGAAGGGCTGGCCGGGCACCGCGTGTCCGAGGCGTACGAGGCCGAGTACCGCACCGGCAAGGAGCGCTGGGACGAGGTCGTCGAGACCGCCTACCGCGCCGCCGACGAGAACGCGGTCCCCACTCAGACGCAGGTGCTCGGCGCGCTGGACGCGGCCGTCGGCGACGAGGACGTGGTCATCAACGCGGCCGGCTCGCTCCCCGGCGACCTGCACAAGCTGTGGCGCTCGCGCAGCCCGCGCCAGTACCACCTGGAGTACGGCTACTCCTGCATGGGGTACGAGATCCCGGCCGGCATCGGCGTCCAGCAGGCCGCCCCCGGCACGCCGGTGTGGGCGCTGGTCGGCGACGGCACCTACCTGATGATGCCGACGGAGATCGTCACCGCCGTCCAGGAGCGCCTGCCGGTCAACGTCGTCCTCCTCCAGAACCACGGCTACGCCTCCATCGGCGGCCTGTCCGAGGAGACCGGCGGTGAGCGCTTCGGCACCGCCTACCGCTTCCGGGCCGCCGACGGCACCTTCACCGGCGCCCCGCTCCCCGTCGACCTCGCCGCCAACGCCGCCAGCCTCGGCATGGACGTGCTGCGCGCCAAGACCGTGCGCGAGCTGCGCGAGGCCCTGGCCGCGGCCCGCGCCTCCGACCGGCCGACGTGCGTGTACGTCGAGACCGACCCGGCCTCGACCGCTCCCCCGGCCGAGGCCTGGTGGGACGTGCCGGTGGCCGAGACCGCCTCCCGCGAGGCGGCCGTCGAGGCACGCGAGCGCTACGAGCGCCAGGCGGCCGGACGCCGCCGTCACCTCTGATCCTCCCGCTGCCGCTGAACCCATGCTCCAGGAAAGGCCCTTGCGCACCATGAAGACCATCACCCACTGGATCGACGGCAAGCCCGTCGAGGGCACCTCCGGCCGGTTCGGCCCCGTCTACAACCCGGCGACCGGCGCCCAGGAGAAGCAGGTCGCGTTCGCGTCCGTCGAGGAGGTGGACGCCGCGGTCGCCTCCGCCAGGGCCGCCTTCGAGAGCTGGGGTCAGTCCTCCCTCGCCAAGCGCACGGCGATCCTGTTCAAGTACCGCGAGCTGCTGGACGCCCACCGCGACGAGATCGCCGAGCTGATCACGGCCGAACACGGCAAGGTGCACTCCGACGCGCTCGGCGAGGTCGCGCGCGGCATGGAGATCGTGGAGCTCGCCTGCGGGATCTCCGTCCAGCTCAAGGGCGAGCTGTCCACCCAGGTCTCCACGCGGGTCGACGTCGCCTCGATCCGCCAGCCGCTGGGCGTGGTCGCGGGCATCACGCCGTTCAACTTCCCGGCGATGGTGCCGATGTGGATGTTCCCGCTGGCCATCGCGTGCGGCAACACCTTCGTGCTGAAGCCGTCGGAGAAAGACCCGTCGGCCTCCTTCCGCCTGGCCGAGCTGGCCTGCGAGGCGGGTCTGCCGGAGGGCGTCCTGAACATCGTGCAGGGCGACAAGACGGCCGTGGACCGCATCCTGGAGCACCCGGACGTCGAGGCGGTCTCGTTCGTCGGCTCGACGCCCATCGCCAAGTACATCCAGCGAGCGGCCGTCGAGCACGGCAAGCGGGTGCAGGCGCTCGGCGGCGCCAAGAACCACATGCTGGTGCTGCCCGACGCCGACCTCGAACTCGCCGCCGACCAGGCCATCAACGCCGCGTACGGCTCGGCGGGCGAGCGCTGCATGGCCGTGTCGGTGGTCGTCGCCGTCGGCGACATCGGTGACGAACTCGTCGGCAAGATCGCCGAGCGTGCGAGGAACCTGCGGATCGGCCCGGGTGACGACCCGGCGTCCGAGATGGGCCCGCTGATCACCCGCGAGCACCGCGACAAGGTGGCGTCGTACGTGTCCTCGGCCGCCGAGCAGGGCGCCGAGGTCGTCGTCGACGGCACGGGCTTCTCGGTGGAGGGCCATGAGAACGGCTTCTTCCTCGGTGTCTCCCTGCTGGACCGGGTGCCGCTGACGGCGGACGCCTACCGGGACGAGATCTTCGGCCCGGTGCTGGCGGTCGTACGGGCGGAGACGTACGAGGAAGCCATCCAGCTGATCAACTCCTCCCGCTGGGGCAACGGCACGGCGATCTTCACCCGGGACGGCGGCGCGGCCCGCCGCTTCCAGCTGGAGGTGAAGGCGGGCATGGTCGGCGTCAACGTGCCGATCCCGGTCCCCGTCGGCTACCACTCCTTCGGCGGCTGGAAGGACTCGCTCTTCGGCGACCTGCACGTCTACGGCAACGACGGCATCGCCTTCTACACCCAGGGCAAGGTCATCACCACGCGCTGGCCGGACCCGTCCGACGGCGGCATCAACCTCGGTTTCCCGAGCAACTCCTGACACGCTCCTGACACCCGAAGGGGGTTCCGCCATGGCGAAGACCGGTGACCGGGCCCGCACCACGGCGGCCTCCGCGCTCGGCTCGCTCGACTTCGCCCTGGACCGGGGCAGTCCCGTGCCGCTCTACCACCAGCTCGCGCAGCAGCTGGAGGCGGCGATCGAGCAGGGGGTGCTCGCCCCGGGGAACCTCCTGGGCAACGAGGTCGACCTGTCCGTGCGCCTCGGCCTGTCCCGCCCCACCGTCCGCCAGGCCATCCAGTCCCTCGTCGACAAGGGGCTGCTGGTCCGGCGGCGCGGGGTGGGCACGCAGGTGGTGCACAGCCAGGTCAGGCGCCCCCTGGAACTGAGCAGCCTCTACGACGACCTGGAGGAGGCCGGTCAGGCACCGACCACCGAGGTCGTGCGCCACGAGGTCGTCCCGGCCTCCTGTGACGTGGCCGCCGCCCTGGGTGTGCCGGAGGGCGGCGAGGTGACCGTACTGGACCGGGTGCGCCGCACCCACGGCCGTCCGGTGGCCCTGCTGTGCAACTACCTCCCGGCGTCCCTGCTGGAGCTGGACAGCGCGCGCCTGGAGGCCACGGGCCTGTACCGGATGATGCGCGCGGCGGGCATCACCCTGCACAGTGCCCGCCAGACGATCGGCGCCCGCGCGGCCACGGCACAGGAGGCGACCCGCCTGGACGAGCGGGAGGGGGCGGCGCTGCTCACCATGCAGCGCACGGCGTACGACGACACGGGGCGCCCGGTCGAGTACGGGACGCACCTCTACCGGGCTTCGCGTTATTCGTTCGACTTCCAGTTGCTGGTCCGGCCTTGACCGGAGCCGGCATCCGGGCGCGAAGCCGACCGTCCTCGTCACCGGCGGGGTCGTTTCCGGCCGGCCAGGACCCCTCCGCGTCGAGGCGGCGCACACGCCTCGCCCTGCCGACGAGCGGCAGCACGATCCGGCTGCCCGCCGGGAAACCGGTACAGGGGGCCGGCGTCTCGGTACGGTCGGGTCGCACACAGGCGGTCTCCCCCCTCCTCTGCGAGCACCTCCCGGGCACGACGTTGTCGGCGAACCATCGGTTGCTGCGCGCACAGCGGGCATAGCGGGCCGGCTTCTCCGGATTCCCCGGCGACATGCCACCACCAGGTCAGCGGGGTCGCAGCCGTGTCCGGTCCGGGAGGGGCAAGGGCCCGGGCGAGCAGCCGCCGGTCCTCGGGCATGAGGGAGGCAGTCCGTCCCGCGCCGTACCGGCTGTCCGCGAAGGAACTGCCGACCCTGCCGGAGACGGCGGCCTCACTCGCCGAACGGGCGGCCCGCTGGGCCTCGCAGCCGGGCCGGGTGCCTTGCTCGACGGATTCACGAGCGGCTCCCCTTCCGCAGCATCCGGCTGAACGGCGTGTCCGGGCGCTCCAGGCGCTCGCCGTCCAGGGTGATGTCGACGACCTCGTTGAAGAAGGCGACGCGCCCCCGCACCGCCCTCACCGCGGGCAGCGGCTCCGGGTAGCTCCAGAGGATGTGGGGCGGTACGTCACCCCCGCCGCCCCAGGACCAGTACTCGGCGGTGCCTTTGTAGGGGCATCCGGTCTGGTGGTCGGTCGCGTCGAACAGGTCGAGCCGGACGTCCTCGCGGGGGAGGTAGTACCGCGTGGGCAGGGAGGTCTCGAAGAGCAGGACGGGGGCACGGCTGTCCGCGACGATCCGCCCCTCGATCTCGACCTGCACATGGCGGCTGCTGGGCAGCGCGTCGACGCGTTTGTGCGGGTCACGGGGGTGGATGAAGATCTCCTCGTCCTCCTCGTACCAGTGGTCGAGACCCGTGTCGGCGCGCAGGAACCACTCGAAGGCGATGTGGCCGGCCAGGTCGTCGGAGGGGAACGTCCAGGCCGCGTTCTCGCGCACCTCACCGTCGGCGTCGAGGTCGTAGAAGGTCCGGGAGCCGGTGTGGGTGCCGGTGGGCGGGTTCTTCGCCGGGCGGAGGAGGTCGGTGCGGACGTCCTCGTACGGGAAGGCGTACTGCGGGACGGGCAGACGTGGCTCCCAGACGAGCACCGGGTGCCGGCTGTCGACGACGGTGACGTCGCCCTTGCGGCCGCGCACCCAGCGTTCGCTGGGTTCCCACAGGAGGCCTTCGGGGGTGGTCCTGATCGAGCGGGCGGCGGGGTGGGCCGGGTGTGTGGTCATGTCCGGTGCTCCCTTCGGAGGTCCGGATGCCGGTTCCCCTCCACGGTCCCACGGTCTCAGTGCGCCGCGTCCAGCCGGGCGCGCTGCTCCGGGGTCAGGTCCAGGTCCACCGCCGCCAGGTTCTCCTCCAGCTGGGCCACCGACGAGACTCCGGCCAGCGGCAGGACGGGCAGTTCTCCGCCGATCTGCCAGGCGAGCACGACCTGGTTGACGCTCGCACCGGTCGCGCGGGCCACGTCGCGCAGTGCGGCCAGCCGGGCCGGGGTGCCGGGGTGGTCGAAGTCGGCGGGCAGCCGCTCCGGGCGGACGTAGGCGCCCTTCAGCAGCGGTGAGTACGCGACGAGGGTCAGGCCGGGCTCGGCCCTCAGGTAGTCGAGCAGGTCGGGACCGGCGTGGCCGAGGCTGCCGTCCGGGAAGAGGGCGTCGGGGACGTCGGTGCGGGGGCGCAGATGGGTGTGCGCGTACTGGAGGACCTCGTAACCGGGCAGTCCGGCCGCGGCGGCGAGGGCCCGGGCCCGCTCGACGCGCCAGACGGCGTGGTTGCTCACACCGAGCAGTCCGACGGTGCCCTCGGCCACCAGTGCCCCGAAGGCTTCGACGGTCTCCTGGAGCGGGACGGTGTGGTCCTCGATGTGTGCGTACAGCAGGTCCAGTTTCGCCAGGCCGAGCCGTTCGCGGCTGCGTTCGGCCGACTCGCGGATCACCTTCGCGGACAGGCCCTCGGGGTTGTCGGTGTAGCCGGTGCCGGGGGCCAGGGGGCGGGCCCCGAGCTTGGTCGCGATGACGATCTCGTCACCGATGCCACGACTGCGCCGCCAGCGGCCGAGGAGTTCCTCGCTCTGGCCGCCCTGGCCTCCGTCCGTCCAGAAGGCGTAGTTGTCGGAGGTGTCGATGAAGTTCCCGCCGGCTTCGACGTAACGGTCGAGCACGGCGAAGGACGTCGCCTCGTCCGTCACCGAGCCGAACAGCATCGCGCCGAGCGCGAGGACGCTCACCTCACGGCGGGTCGTGGGATCCGTGCCGATCGTGCGGTACTTCATGGATGTCGCCCCTCCCGTGTGCTCCGGCTTTCGGGCACGCAGGGGAGTCTGCGGCTTGGAGCGCTCTCGAGGTCAAGGGCCTACGCAAACGAAAAGGGCCCCGCAGGTATCGGCCTGCGGGGCCCTTCGCACCGTCGGGACGACAGGATTTGAACCTGCGACCCCTTGACCCCCAGTCAAGTGCGCTACCAAGCTGCGCCACGTCCCGGTGCGCGCCACCCGCGGTGAACCGCGTGATCGCGCGAACAGCACTTTACCCCACACCCCTGGCCGCATCGAAAGCGGGCCGGGCGGGACAATCGGGGTATGGGCAGCATGGGAGAGACACACTCGGGCCGGACGGGCGGCGCACGGGACCGCGACAGTGAGGGGCGGGCGCGCAACGCCCGGCCCCGGGACCGTCTCGGGCGGCCCCTGCCGTACGGCACCGACGGTGTGCCCCGGCAGCCCGAGGGCGTCGTCCGGGCCCCGGAGGAGACCGTCGCCGAGGCGCAGCGGCTGCTGGACGAGGGCAAGCCGTTCCACGCGCACGAGGTCTTCGAGGACGCGTGGAAGTCGGGGCCGGACGAGGAGCGCGAGCTGTGGCGTGGCCTCGCCCAGCTCGCCGTGGGGCTCACGCACGCCGCCCGCGGCAACCTGACCGGCGGGGCCCGGCTGCTCCGGCGCGGGGCGGGCGCGGCCGAGGCGTGGGTGGCCGGCTCCGGGCGGGCACTGCCGCACGGGGTCGACGTGGGAGGCGTGGCCGCGTGGGCGCGTGAGCTGGCGGGAGACCTGGAGCGCACCGGCCGCCCGGTGGACGCGACGGTCCGGGCACCCCGGCTGCGGGGCGCGGCAGCCGGTCGCTGACTGCGACGGCGGCGACAGCGCCCGCACCTGAACGGCCGGCACCAGCCGCCGACCCCCACCGCGGTGAATTCGCCCTCAGCCCCGTACGGCACACTCGGGGCGTGCGAAAGATTCATGTCATCGGTATCGGAGCGGGCGACCCCGACCAGCTCACCCTCCAGGCCGTCAAGGCGCTGCGGAGCACGGACGTGTTCTTCATCCTGGAGAAGGGCGAGGTGAAGGCGGACCTCACCGGGCTGCGCCGGGACATGCTCGACGCGCACGTGCCGCGGGGGAGCTACCGCGTCGTCGAGGCGCGCGACCCGGAGCGGGACCGGAGCGCCGGCGGTGCGGCGTACTCCCCGGCCGTCGGGGACTGGCGCAGCGCCCGCGCCGACATCTACGAGCGGCTGATCGCCGATGAGCTCGGCGAGGAGCAGACCGGCGCGTTCCTGGTGTGGGGCGATCCGTCGCTGTACGACAGCACCCTGGGGATCCTGGAGGAGGTGCTGGAGCGGGGCGCCGTGGCCTTCGAGTACGACGTCGTGCCCGGCATCAGCAGTGTCTCGGCGCTGGTCGCCCGGCACCGGACGGGACTCAACCGCGTCGCCCGGCCGGTGCAGATCACCACCGGCCGGCGGCTCGCGGAAGGATTCCCGCAGGGTGTGGACGACGTGGTGGTGATGCTCGACGCCCACCAGACGTTCCAGCGGTACGCGCAGGAGGACGTCGACATCTACTGGGGCGCCTACATCGGCACCCCCGACGAGATCCTCGTCTCCGGTCCGATCGCCGAGGCCGCCCCCCGCATCGAGCGGTTGCGGGCCGAGGCCCGCGAGCGCAAGGGCTGGATCATGGACACGTATCTGCTGCGCCGGCACCCCCGCGACTGACGGGACCGGCGGGCACATCAGCGGGCACCGGTGCGGAGGTTCTGGCAGGCGCGCACAGCCCACCGGTGTGAAGGTGGCGACGCGACCGTCGTGGCGGAGGCCGCCCCGTCCGTACTGCCGCCGGAGGTGCTGCTGCGGTTTTCGGGGGTGGTGGAGGACGGCTTCCTGACCCGCGACGGCTCCATGCTCTCCCCCACCGAGGCGGAGGCTCGCGAGACCGCGGTCCTCGCCGGGCCTGTGCCGGCTCGCCGGAGGACGGGCTGGGGCAGGACATCGGCCGTCCCTCGGACGGCGACCTGCGGGTGGCGGTCACGCGATCGCGAAACGGCTGCGTGTGGAGAACCTGAGCCAGGGGCTGCCGCACGGTCCGGGGAAGTCCCCTCACGGCCGGCTCGACGTCAGCGCTAAGACAGCTCCAGCCGTTCCAGCACCCCCTCCACATCGGGTACGGCCGTCACACCGTCCGGCAGCGGCGGCCGCCGTACGACCACGACCGGAAGTGCGAGGTCCCGGGCCGCCGTCAGCTTGGCCGCCGTCGCCGCTCCCCCGCTGTCCTTGGTCACCAGGACGTCGACGCGGTGCTCGCGCAGCAGGGCCGTCTCGCCGGGGACGGTGAACGGGCCGCGCGCGAGGAGCACCTGTGTGTCGGGCGGCATCGGCGGCTCGGGGGGATCCACCGACCGTGCGACGAAGTGGAGTCCCGTCAGGTGGGCGAAGGAGGCCAGGCCGAGCCGCCCGGTGGTGAGGAGCACCCGGCGGCCGAGACACGGAAGCAGGTCCGCGGCAGCGTCCAGTGAGGGGACCGGGTGCCACCGGTCCCCGGGGGCGGGCCGCCACCCGGGGCGGCGGAGCACCACGGCGGGTACACCGGTCTCGGTCGCGGCGCGGGCCGCGTTGGCCGTGATCGACTCGGCGAAGGGGTGAGTGGCGTCGACGAGCGCGTCCACGCCCTCCTCCCGCAGCCACCCGGCGAGGCCCCGGGCCCCGCCGAAGCCGCCGACGCGCACCTGTCCGTCAAGCGCGCCCGGCTCGGCGACCCGCCCCGCGAGGGACGTCGTGACGCGAACGCCGGGGCGGGTGGCCAGCGCGGCGGCCAGGGCGCGGGCCTCGGCCGTGCCGCCGAGGATCAGAACGTGAGGGGACACGGCGTCGAGCCTACGAGGTCCGGACCGGCCGCCGACGGGACGGGTGCCGCGGGCGAACCCCACTCCGGACGCACCCCGCCCCACCCAACCACCCGACCACACACCCACCGGCGAACACGGCCCGGGACGCACCCCGCCCCACCCAACCACCCGACCACGCACCCACCGGCGAACACGGCCCGGGACGCACCCCGCCCCACCCGACCACCCGACCGCACACCGACCAGCGAACACGGCCCGGGACGCACCCCGCCCCACCCGACCACCCGACCGGAGACCGACCGGCGAACACGGCTCCGGATGGTTATCGTCCTGGCATGGAGTCCGTGCGTGCCGTGCTCGTGGACATCGACGGGGTGCTCACCGTGTCGTGGCGGCCGCTGCCCGGGGCCGTGGCGGCGTTGCGGGAGATCCGGGCGGCGGGGCCGGCCGTCCTGCTGGTCACCAACACCACCTCCCGCACCCGGGCGTCGATCGCCGGGACGCTGGCGCAGGCGGGGTTCCCGGTGTCCGCCGAGGACATCCTTACGGCGCCCGCCGCCACCGCCGCCTACCTCGCCGAGCACTGTCCCGGCGCCCGGTGCGCGCTGCTCAACAGCGGCGACATCGCGGAGGACCTCGACGGTGTCACCGTCGTCGAGGGGAGTGACACCCGGGCCGTGCCGGATGTCGTCCTGGTCGGCGGGGCCGGTCCCGAGTTCGGCTACGCGGCGCTCGACCGGGCGTTCGGCCATCTGCAGCGGGGAGCCCGGCTGGTGGCGATGCACCGCAACCTGTACTGGCGTACGTCCGAGGGGCTGCGGCTGGACTCCGGGGCGTTCCTGGCCGGGCTGGAGCGGGCCGCGCGGGTGGAGGCGGAGATCACCGGCAAACCGGCGCGGGCGTTCTTCGCGTCGGCGCTCGCCCGGCTGGGCGTCGGCCCGGACGAGACGGTGATGGTCGGGGACGACGTCGAGTCCGACGTGCTGGCGGCGCAGCGGGCCGGGATCACCGGGGTGCTCGTGCGGACCGGGAAGTTCCAGCCGGAGACGCTGCGGGCCGCCGACGGCACACCCGACCACGTGATCGACTCCTTCGCGGACCTTCCCGCGCTGCTGCGGGAGTCAGCGCAGCAGTAGTTGCAGGCCGCCCACGACGGTCGCCGCGATGACGAGCTGCTCGAACAGCCGCTGGTTGATCCGGTGCACGGCCCATGTGCCGAACAGCGCGCCGGGCACGACGAACGCCACGAGCGCCAGGTCGAGCAGGAGCGAGCGGCCGTCGATCAGGCCGAGGCCCGCGCTGAAGGGCAGCTTGGAGACGTTGACGATCAGGAAGAAGAAGGCCGATGTGCCGAGGAAGCCGAGCTTGCGGAAGCCCGCGGAGAGCAGGTACATCGACATCACGGGGCCGCCCGCGTTGGCGACCATGGTGGTGAAGCCGCCGAGGACGCCGTAGGAGCGGGCCTTGATCCGGCCCGAGCGGGTGGTGACCGACTCCGGCTCCTCCCCCGCGTCGGCCGTGCGCCGCCGCCACACCGTCACGGCCGCCATCAGCAGCAGGATCGCGCCGATCGAGGTCCGTACGATCGCGTCGTCCGCCCAGATCAGGAACACCGTGCCGACGACGACGCCCGCGGCGACCGCCGGGAACAGCCGCCACAGGGTGGGCCAGTGGGCGTGCCGCCGGTAGGTGGCGACGGCCAGGAGGTCTCCGGCGATCAGGATGGGCAGCAGTACGCCGGTGGAGGCGCGAGCGGGCAGCACCGCCGCGAAGAGGGCGAGGCTGACCGTGTTGGCCCCGCTCACGGCGGTCTTCGAGAAGCCGACGAGCAGCGCCGCGAAGGCGAGGGCGGCGAACTCCCAGCCGGTGATGTGCCAGAGGGTCATGGTGTTCATGCGAGCACTGATGCTATGTGCAACGAACAGATGCCCGTAAGCGCTGTCTCGTCTGGTGGGCCCGCTGAGGCCGCCGGGACCGTCCGGCTGCCGCTAGGACCGCTCGACGAGGACCGCGCTGCCCTGTCCCACCCCGACGCACATCGTGGCCAGGCCTCGTCCCGCTCCCGTGCGCCGCATCCGGTGGAGCAGCGTCGTCAGGATGCGGGCGCCGGAGCAGCCCAGGGGATGGCCGAGGGCGATGGCGCCGCCGCTGGGGTTGACCAGGTCGGGGTCGATGCCGAGCTGGTCCACGCAGGCCAGGGCCTGGGCGGCGAAGGCCTCGTTGAACTCGGCCTCCTCCAGGTCGCCGACGCTCCAGCCGGCGCGGGTCAGGGCCTTGCGGGTGGCGGGGACGGGGCCGATGCCCATGACGTCGGGGTGGACTCCGGCGGCGGCGCCGGCGACGTAGCGGCCCAGGGACTCCAGACCCAGCTCGTTCAGGGCGTCCTCGCTGACCAGGAGGAGACCGGCTGCGCCGTCGTTCATCGGCGAGGCATTGCCCGCGGTGACCGTGCCGCCGTCGCGGAAGACGGGCTTCAGCCGGGACAGCTTCTCGTAGGAGGTGTCCTCCCGGACGCATTCGTCGGTGTCGACGGTCACGCCGTCGGGGCGTTCGACGGGCAGGAGTTCGTCGTCGAAGTGACCGTTCTTGCGGGCCAGGGCTGCCCGTTGATGGCTGCGCAGCGCGAAGTCGTCCTGGCGTTCGCGCGGGATGCCGTACCGCGTGGCGACCTCCTCGGCCGTCTCGCCCATGGCCAGCAGGCCGTGCAGTTCGCGCATCGCCGGGTTGACCAGGCGCCAGCCGAGGCGGGTGTCGACGGTTTCCATGCGGTGCGGCAGGGCCTCGTCGGGGCGGGGCAGCACGAAGGGGGCGCGGCTCATCGACTCGGAACCGCCCGCGATCACGATGTCGGCCTCGCCGGCGGCGATGGTGCGGGCCGCTGTGGTCACGGCCTCCAGGCCCGAGGCGCACAGGCGGTTGACGGTGGCGCCGGGCACGGAGTCCGGAAGGCCGGCGAGCAGGGCGGCCATGCGGGCGACGTTGCGGTTGTCCTCGCCGGCCTGGTTGGCGGCGCCCCAGTAGACGTCGTCGATCCGGGCCGGGTCCAGCGCGGGCGCGCCGGCGACCAGGGCGCGGACGACGGTCGCGGCGAGGTCGTCGGGCCGTACCGAGGAGAGGGATCCCCGCAGTTTGCCGATGGGGGTGCGGCGGGCGGCCGCGAAGTGGACGGGACGCACGAGAGGCTCCTCACACCGCGCATTAATTAGCACTGCTAGTTTCGGACTATAGACCTTCACCTCGCCCGCTGTGAAGATTCTGCGCCTCGCGGGGTTCCCTTTAGGTCATATCGCAGGCCGGACGCCCCTCATGCGTCACGTTTGCACCAGTGCACCCGGGGCACCCGCGCCGTCATGGAGTGGTTGCGGAGCGCCGCCTGCGTGGACGAGGACCCCGAGTTGTTCTTTCCCGTCGGTACCGCCGGCCCCGCCCTGCGCGACACGAGCGCCGCGAAGCGGATCTGCGCGCGCTGCCCGGTGACCGACCAGTGCCTGAGCTTCGCGCTGGGCAGCGGTCAGGCCTCGGGCGTCTGGGGCGGCACCGGCGAGGAGGAGCGCGACGCGCTGCTCCGGACGACCGGGAACGACGCGAGAAGGAGAAGTGCCCTATGACGGCTGTGAGGAGCACACTGCCCGACGACGCCCGCAAGGTCTCCTGCGAGGCACTCCAGGACACGCTGGTGGATCTGCTCGGGCTCTCGCTGGTCGGAAAGCAGGCGCACTGGAACGTCGTCGGACCGCGGTTCCGGTCCATCCACCTCCAGCTGGACGAGGTGGTCACGGCGGCGCGGGACTTCGCCGACACCGTGGCGGAGCGCTCCGCCGCGCTGGGCGTCCCGCCGGACGGCCGCCCGGAGACCGTCGCCAAGGCGTTCACGCTGCCCGCCCCGGCGGAGGGCTGGGTACGTGACTCGGACGCGGTGCAGGTGATGGTGGACGCACTGCGGGAAGCGGTGGGCCGCCTGCGCGAGCGCATCGACACGACCGAGAAGGCGGACCCGGTCACCCAGGACCTGCTGATCGGCATCACCGCGGAGCTGGAGAAGCAGCGGTGGATGTTCGACGCCGAGAACTTCCCCCGCTGATCGCGGCAGGACGGCACAGAGCATCCGACGTACGTACGGAAGGGGCAGGCGATGACCGACGCCCTCGAACTCGACGCGCTGTGGGAGGACTTCCACCGCGTGGTGAACATGACCTCGCAGGAACTCGCGGCCTGGCTGCGGGTCCGCGACGCGGACGAGGCCACCGAACCGCTGCCGGACCAGGCGGGTTCGCCCACCGGGCAGCACGTCCTGGCCATCCTCCAGAAGCGGCGCACCGACCTGACCGAGGACGACCTGCGCGTAATGCGGAAGGTCGTGGACACGGTCACCGAGCAGGTGGACCCGGAGAACGAGCCCGAGCCCGAGGTGACGGCCGAGGACACCCGCCGCCGGCACCGGCTGATGACGATCGGGCACGACCCGCTGAAGGGGTAGACCGTGGGCAGCCAGGAGCGCGTCGTACGGGAACTGGTCGGCGCGCACGGCCGGACGTACGCCGAGGAGGCGGGCATCGGGCTGAAGGACACCCCGCAGCCGCTCTACCGGCTGCTGGTGCTGTCCCATCTGCTCAGTGCCCGCATCCGCGGCTCGATCGCGCTGGCCACCGCCCGTGCCCTGCACGAGGCGGGGCTGCGCGATCCGCGGCGTATGGCGCAGGCCGCCTGGCAGGAGCGGGTCGACGCGCTGGGCCGGGGCGGCTACCGGCGCTACGACGAACGCACGTCCACCCAGCTCGGCGACGCGGCAGAGCTGCTGAACGACCGGTGGGGCGGCGATCTGCGGCGGCTTCGCGGGGATGCGGGCGGCGAGGTATCCGAACTGCGCCGCCTCCTCCAGGAGTTCCCGGGCATAGGCCCGGCCGGGGCCGGCATCTTCCTGCGCGAGGCGCAGGGCGTCTGGCCGGAGGTGGCCCCCTACCTGGACGCCAAGGCCCTCCAGGGCGCCGAACGGCTGAACCTGCCGAAGGAGCCGAAGCGCCTCGTCGCACTGGCCGGAGACACCGACCCGGCCGTCCTCGCCGCCGCGCTGGTGCGGGCGGCGGTGGACAAGGAGGTCGCCGAGGACACGCTCAGCCGCGCCCGGTGACCGGCACCCCCTCAGCCGAGCAGCCAGCCCCCGTCCACGGTCAGTTCCACCGCGTTGACGGACCGGTTGCGCAGCAGGAAGTCCACCGCGTCGACCACGTCCGCCATCGCGGCGAGCCGCCCCGTGGGTGTCTCGGTGCGCAGCGCGGCGAGCACCTTCTCCGGTTTGGCCTGCCAGTACGGGCTGTCGCCCACGACTCCGGGATGCACCGCGTTCACCCGGACGGGGGCGAGCTCGACGGCGAGGGAGTTCATCAGGCCCCGCACCCCGGCGTTGACCGTCGCCACCGTCGTCGCTCCCGGGTACGGGCGTTCCTTGGCCTGGCCGCCGAACAGCACGATGGCGCTGTCGTCGTGCAGCCGGCCGCCCAGCGTGTGCACGACCTCCGTGTAACCGACGAGCTTGAGGGTCACCAGGCGCAGGGCCGCGTCGATGTCGTACTCGGTCACCTTGTTGTCGTCCCGGGAGACGCTCGCGATCACCAGGTGGTCGACGCGGCCCATGCCGGCCAGGGCCGCCGCGATCTCCATCGGCCGGGCCAAATCCACGGCCAGTCCATGGGCGCCGACCTCCTTCGCGACCACTTCGGCCCGCTGGGTGTCGCGGCTGGTGAGAACGACGTCGTCGCCCTGCCCGGCCCGCGCCCGGGCGAATTCGAGCCCGATCCCGGACGTTCCGCCGACGACGAGCACACTGCTCATGACTTCTCCTCCAGTGCCGCACGCAGGTGGTCCCAGTCCCGCGTGATCCGGTACGAGTGCCGTGACGGCGGTTGCGGCGCCTGTGTCTCCAGCCGGCGCAGCGGCCTCTGCCCGCGCTGCCGAAAGCGAGGGGTTCGCCCGGCGAGCCCGTGGTCGCGCAGCTCGGCGGCGATCTTCGCGGCCACGTCCTCGGCGATCCCGGCGTCCGGGTGGAAGGCGCCGCGCAGGGTGGAGATGCCGGCGCGGGCACCGGTGGACGGGCCGCCCTTGCCGTCGCTGTAGTCGAACCAGGGGTTGTACAGCTGGTGGTGGCGCGCGGCGGAGCCGAAGTCCCGGACGACCCGTTCGCCGTCGCGCACCAACAGGGCGAAGCGGATCAGCTTGTCCATCGTCCGGGTGCCGATGTGAGTGGCCGTCGTGTAGCGGGTGTCGGCGAAGTCGAAGCTGAGCACCGCGCCGAGCTCGGAGCGGTTCGGCCACTCGTGCAGCCGGGCCGGCCGCTGTCCGCCCAGCCGGTCCAGGTCGATGCGCTCTTCCCAGTCGACGGCGTTTGTGTGGATCGCCATGGCGACCACCCCCACTTCGGAGTGAACGCCCGAGTGCGGTGGGTGTCAAGTGTCACTGAACAAGGCGGTCACCCGGCCTCGCCGGAGACGAACCAGACGCCCACAGCCGGTACCTCTCCATCGTTGCGGTAGCGGTGGGGGGTCGTCGACTCGAAGCAGACGGAGTCGCCCGGCCGCACGGTGTACTCCTCGAAACCGAGAGTGAGGATCAGCTCGCCGGAGGTCAGATAGCCGTATTCGGCTCCCGGGTGCCGCATCAGCGCGCCGGAGCCGGAGGAGGAGCCACCGGGCCGGTACGTCACCAGCAGGAAGTCGGCCTCCACGCCGGGGACCCGCCCGAGACGCTCCCACACGACCCCCGAGTCCAGCTCCAGCGTCTCCCGCCCGCCCGCACCGACCAGGGGCCCGATCCGCCGCCCCGGAGCAGCCGCGAAGGTGGCGAGCGCGTGCGGCACGGTGGCGGGGACGGGGACGGGGACGAGGGGGCCCGCTCCGAGGCCCGTCCCAACCGGCTCCCGATCCCCCTCCCCGGTTCCCTTCCCCGCGTCGAAGAGGGACTCCACGGAGATCCCCAGCGCCATGGTGATCGCGTACAGCGTGCTGACGGACGGCTGGCTCTTCCCGGTCTCGATCTGCGAGACCAGACTCGCCGACACACCGATCTCCCGGGCCAGCGCACGCAGGGTCGTGCCGCGCTCCAGGCGCGCCTGCCGGATGCGCGCGCCGACGGGCGGCACGACGGCGGATGACACGGGCGGCTCCTCTGCTCGGACAGCGTGTGCAGCTTCATTGAACAGCGCGTGCGAGCCCTGACGCCAGAAGTCGGAGTCTCCCTGCCTCGCGGACCTCACCCGAACGGTCCGGCGCCGGTGGTGGGCCGTGGGGGGGCGGTGGTGCGCTGAGGGCAGGCGTCACGTTCCCAGGAGGCACTCCCGATGACCCGTCGTCCGTCCCGCCTCGTCCGCGTCCTCTCCCCCGCCCTGGCGGCGGGCACGCTGCTCACCACCGCAGCCTGCTCGGACGGCGGCGGCACGGACGGCGCGCGCGTCCCGGGCGTCACCGCTTCCCAGGCCGCCGCGCAGCGGCAGACCCCCTCCCCCACCGCGACGCTTCCCACGGACGGCGCCCGGAACGCGCTGATCACCGAGGCGGACATCGAGGACGACTGGACGCAGGTGAAGGACGCGGAGGCGAAGAGCTGGCACGACAGCCTGCTCATCGGCACGGTCGACGTCTCCGACTTCCTCACCGCCAAGGCCCAGGCGTCCGACTGCCAGCGGCTCCTCGACTCGCTCTACGACGACGATCTGCTGGGCAGGCCGTCGGACGCGTCCGAACTGCGCGGCTTCCGGCAGGGCGATTCCCGCCTGCTGTACCAGGTCGCCTCCTACGACCGCACCGACCCGCAGGACTTGCTGAAGTGGATGGCGACGCTGCCGGAGAAGTGCGATCAGTTCACCGTGACCGACGGCAAGGACAAGCGCACCGTCCAGGTCATCGAGATCCCGCTGCCCAAGGCCGGCGACGCCCGTCAGGGCCTGCGCGTGACGGTGCAGGGCCCGACCGGCGGCGACGAGGCCACGCTGACCCTGGACGTCGCCGCCGTCCGCGTCGGTGACGACGCGATCACCGTGACGGCGGGCGGGCTCGACGGGGACGAGAACGACTCCGTCCGGCAGGCGGTGCAACAGGGCACCCAGCGGCTGAAGGACGTCCTGGCCGGGAAGTCGCCCGCCGCGAGCCCCGACTAGAGCGGCCGGCACGGCAAGCGCCTCCTCCCGCGGGCCTGCCCCGCCCCGAACTCCGTCGTCGCTCCACCGATTTCCGGGACAGCGTGATCACCGGAGCGGCACAATGGCGCCGATGACCGGTTTCGGTCGTTCGTGCGAGTGCGAGGAGAGGACGAGTCGTGAGTGATGGCCACACCCCTTCAGGCGGGTCGGCGAGGCTGAACACCGGTGTGGCGCACAACGCGCGCGTGTGGAACTACTGGATCGGCGGCAAGGACAACTACGAGGTCGACCAGCGGGTCGGCGAGCAGGTCGCCGGCATGTTCCCGATCATCCGGGACATCGCCCGCGCCGACCGCGACTTCCTCGGCCGGGCCGTGTCGTTCCTCGCCGGTGAGCGCGGTGTGCGGCAGTTCCTCGACATCGGCACGGGACTGCCGACGGCGGACAACACCCACGAGATCGCCCAGCGCCTCGCGCCCGACGCGCGCATCGTCTACGTCGACAACGACCCGATCGTGCTGGTGCACGCCCGCACACTGCTGACCGGCACCCACGACGGCGTCACCTCCTACGTCGACGCCGATGTGCACGACCCGGACGCCATCCTCGAACGGGCCGGGCAGACCCTCGACTTCACACAGCCCGTCGCCGTGATGATGCTGGGCATCCTCAACTTCGTCCTGGAGGCCGACAAGGCCCGGGACATCGTGCGCCGGGTGATGGCCGCGGTGCCGTCCGGCAGCTTCCTGGTCCTCACCCACCCGACCTTCGACGACGAGCTGGGCGGCGCGGGCCAGATCCCGGCCATGAAGTTCTGGAACGAGAACGCCACTCCCCCGATCACCGCCCGCGCCGGCGCGGACATCGCCGCGTTCTTCGAGGGGCTGGAGCTGCTGGAGCCGGGCATGGTGTCGTGCGGGCAGTGGCGTGCCGAGCCCGGCTCGGCCGTGCTGGTGCCGCAGTACGGCGCGGTGGCCGTGAAACCCTGACACGCGGCGGTGCCGTAGCGGCAACCAGGAGAGCCCGGGCGGGACGACGTCCTCAAGGCCGGGGGCAGGAGGACGATTGAACGGGCGTGTGGCCGGTCACAGTTCTCCTGGAGCGGCTACCCAGGAAGTCCGAACGGCTGAAAGTATGATCAAGCAATGTCTGACATGACCGAAACCACGCCCGGCTGGCTGTCCTCCGACGAACTGGAGATGACACGCGCCCGCATGCCGATCCTGTACGTCGAGGCCGTCCCGGTCCGCGTCGACGACAGCGGCGAAGTCACCAGCGTCGGTCTGCTGCTGCGCATCGGACCCGACGGCACGGTCAGCCGGACGCTGGTCTCCGGCCGCGTGCTGCACCACGAACGCGTCCGCGACGCCCTCCTGCGCCACTTGGAGAAGGACCTCGGCCCGGTCGCGCTGCCCCGCGTTCCGGCGTCGCTCCAGCCGTTCACGGTCGCGGAGTACTTCCCGACGCAGGGCGTCACGGCGTACCACGACCCCCGCCAGCACGCGGTGTCCCTCGCCTACATCGTGCCGGTGACGGGCGACTGCCGGCCCCGGCAGGACGCGCTCGACCTGGTGTGGTTCAGCCCGCAGGAGGCCGTCTCGGAGGCGGTGCAGAGCGAGATGCCGGGTGGGCACGGAGTGCTGCTGAAGCAGGCGCTGGCGCATGCGGGCTGCGTGATCTGACCGCCGGGAGGCCGGCGGAGAACCGGAGAGGACACTCGCCGACGCGGCTTGTCGACATGCCGCTGCACGACCCGTTCGTCGTCGCCGACGACACGACCCGACGATGATCCTCCACCGGCCCCTCGAGAACGCCCGCGGCAAGCTGTACGAGATGCTGCTCGACGGCCACGAGCCGGAGGTTTCCCGCCGACGGGACGACTTGACGGCGGCGGCCGACCCGGCCCGGCGACTGCCCCGAACGCGACCAGCGGGTCTGCCGATATCGGCAGACCCGCTGGTCGACTCTGTCGGGACGACAGGATTTGAACCTGCGACCCCTTGACCCCCAGTCAAGTGCGCTACCAAGCTGCGCCACGTCCCGTTGCCCGTCTGACCTGGGGATTCCCCCGGCTGAACGCGCAGGGAAACAATACCGCACTCGCGCCGGTGATCGCGCATCCGTTTCCCGGCCGCACCGCTTGACCTGGGGCCGATGCTCGACGCGGTGCTCGCCGCCTCCGAAGGGCTGGACGTGACCGTCCTGTACGCCACCACCGTCCGTCCCTTCGACACGGCCGCCCTGCGCCGGGCCACCGAGGCGGCCGGGACGGACGTCGTCCTCGTCGAGCCCTACCTGGCGGGGACGTCGACGGCCGCCGCGAACGACGCGCTGTCGGACGTACGGCACCGGGTCCTCGGGCTGGGCGTGGGACGTCGCGAACTGCGGCGTTACGGGCAGCCCGCGGAGCACGCCGCCGCCCACGGACTCGACGCCCGGTCGCTGCGGGAGCGCCTCGGGAGCTTCGTCGGGGCGGCCGTCCGGGAGTGAGACCGCGAGGCGTCACACCGCCGGCAGGCCGAGCCGGGGGTGGGCCTCCAGGAGCCGGGGCGGGGCCGCCTGACGCCACGAATCGGCGAGGATGTCGCGCAGTTCGCCCTCGTCCTCGATGGCGTCGAGCCGGGCCCGCACCCAGGCGAACTGGGACTCGTGGTCGGCGATCCAGAATTTCCCCGGCTCGGCGAGCACCAGTTCGTCGCGCTCCTCCTTGGGGCAGCGCACGGCGATGGAGGTCTCCTCCTCCGGCAGTGTGGCGAACATCTTTCCCGCGACCCGGAACGTGGGCATGCTCCAGGCGATCTTCTCCGTCGTGTCCGGCAGGGACAGGGCGATCCGTCGTACGTCTTCGGCATCCGGCATGGCAGGCACCGTATCGGCCCTCACTGACAATCACCTGGTGAGAGCGGTTGCCGGTAGGTGCTTGTAGTAGATCGTCGTCGGCCTCAGCACCCCGTCGGGGCTCGCCGCGTAGTCGGGGATCGCTCCGACCGGGGTCCAGCCGGCGGATCGGTACAGACGTTCCGCGGGGCTGCCGGTCTCGGTGTCCAGGTGCAGGAGGGTGACACCGGCCGCCGCGGCGGTGGTCTCGGCCACGGCCAGGAGCCCACGGGCGAGGCCGCGTCCACGGGCGTCCGGGTGCACCATCAGCTTCACGAGCTCGGCGCGGTGCCGGCTGTTGGCCTTGCCGGGGAAGGCCAGGCTCACGGTGCCGAGCACCCGTTCCCCGTCGCACGCCGCCCACACGGCGAGCCGGCCCGCGGCGACCTCAACGGCCCGCTCCTCCCACCAGTCACGGGCCTCCGCGTGGCCGAGCGGGGCGAGGAAGCCGACCGAGGCGCCCCCGTTCACGGTGGCGGTCAGCAGATCCGCCAACTGCGCCGAACAGGCGAGCAGTCGGGGTGCGTCCAGGCGGATCACGGCCGCACCACCGCCAGCAGATAGCGGACGCCCTCGGGGCTCGTGCACCGGAACCGAGTGGGGCCCCACACCCGCATCCGCAGGCAGTCACCGGCGTCCAGGCGGTGTTCGGTGGCCTGCGTGGTCACCTCCAGGGCGCCCTCCAGGACCCAGATGTGCTGCTCCAGGCCGGTCACGGGCGGGCGGTCGTAGGCGAGGTCGGCGCCGGGTGAGAGGCGGGCCTCGACGAGTTCGCCGCGCAGGGCGGGGTGCGGCGGCGACACGGACCGTCGTACGAAGCCGGAGGCCCGGTCCTGCCAGACGGGCTGGCCTGTGGAGCGGACGACGGCCTGCGGTTCGGCCTCGACCTCGCTGAGGAGCTGGGACATGGTGCGCTCGTAGACGGCGCACAGGCGGTTCAGGAGTGCGGCGGTGGGGCTGATCTCCGCCCGCTCGGCCCGGGACAGGGTGGACCGGCTCACCCCGCTGCGCTCGGCCAGCTCGCCCAGGGACCACCCGTGTTCGGCTCGCAGTTCGGCCAGGCGCATGCCCAGCCGGGCGTCGAGGGGCTCCGCCTCGTCACTTCTCATATTCGGGACGCTATCCCGGATGTGAGACAGCGAGGTTACGGACTCCTCACTCCTGGGCCGCCGCGCCGAGGGCGTCCAGCACCGGGCGGATGAGGGGGTGCTCCTCGGCCCCCCGGCGTACGGCGGCGAAGACCCGGCGGGTGGGGACCGTTCCGTCGACGGGGCGGACCACCACTCCGGCGAGGTCCATCCCGCGCAGCGCCGAGCGCGGCACCAGGGCGACACCCGCGTCGGCCGAGGCGAGCGCGACGACCGCGCGGAAATCGTCCGAGGAGTGCTCCATGCGGGGCTGGAAACCGGCGCTCTCGCAGGCCAGCACCACCACGTCGTGGCAGGGGTTGCCGGGGTACGGGCCGATCCAGGGGTCCTTGGCCAGTTCGGCGAGCGGCACCTCGGCCGCGTCGGCCAGGCGGTGGGTGACCGGGACGACGGCGTCGAAGGGCTCGGCGTACAGCGGCAGGTGCGCCAGTCGCGGGTCGTCGGCGGGCGGGGCGCCGCGGTACTCGACGGCGACGGCCACATCGACCTGCCGGTCCAGCAGCATCGGCAGGCTGGCGTCGCCCTCGGCGTCCTGGACACGGATGCGGATCCCGGGCGCCGACCGGGCGAGAGAGGCCACGGCGGGCGCGACGACCAGGGCGATGCCGGTCGCGAAGGAGGCGACCGTGACGGTGCCGGCCGCGCCCGAGCTGTACGCGGCGAGCTCGGCCTCCGCCCGCTCCAGCTGGGCGAGGACGGCGTTGGTGTGGTTGAGCAGGATCTCGCCGGCCGGGGTGAGCCGTACACCCTTGGCGCCGCGCTCGACGAGCCGGTGGCCGGTCTCCTGCTCCAGGGCGGCGAGCTGCTGGGAGACGGCCGACGGGGTGAGGTACAGCGCGGCGGCAGCCGCCGTCACCGTACGGTGGTCGGCCACCGCCCGGAGGATGTGCAGCCGCCGCGCTTCGATCATGCGATCGATTGTCTCAAATTCGCCCCGTGCTCCCGGTCAGCCCTCCAGCTCGGCGCGGGCCGCCACGAACGCGTCGACCGCGCGGTTGACGTCGTCCGTGGAGTGCGCGGCCGACAGCTGGACGCGGATCCTGGCCTGGCCCTGCGGCACCACCGGGTACGAGAAGCCGATGACGTAGACGCCGCGCTCCAGCAGCAGCTCGGCCATGCGGCCGGCGACCGCCGCGTCGCCGATCATCACCGGAGCGATGGCGTGGTCGCCGGGGAGGACGTCGAAGCCCTCTTCGGTCATACGGCTGCGGAAGAGGGCCGTGTTCTCGGCCAGCCGGACGCGCAGGTCGTCCGCCGACTCCAGCAGGTCGAGCACCTTCAGCGAGGCCGCGGCGATCACCGGGGCGAGGGTGTTGGAGAACAGGTAGGGCCGGGAGCGCTGGCGCAGCAGGGCGACGATCTCGGCGCGGGCCGCCACATAGCCGCCGGACGCGCCGCCGAGGGCCTTGCCGAGGGTGCCGGTGATGATGTCGACGCGGTCCATGACGCCGTGCAGCTCGGGCGTGCCGCGGCCGCCGGGGCCGACGAAGCCGACCGCGTGGGAGTCGTCGACCATGACCATCGCGTCGTAGCGGTCGGCGAGGTCGCAGATCTCGCGCAGCGGGGCCACGTAGCCGTCCATGGAGAAGACGCCGTCGGTGACGATCAGGCGGCGGCGCGCGTCGGAGGCCTCCTTCAGACGGGCCTCCAGTTCGGCCATGTCACGGTTGGCGTACCTGAGGCGGCGGGCCTTGGACAGGCGGATGCCGTCGATGATGGAGGCGTGGTTCAGCGCGTCGGAGACGACCGCGTCCTGCGGGCCGAGCAGCGTCTCGAACACACCGCCGTTGGCGTCGAAGCAGGAGGAGTACAGGATCGTGTCCTCCTGGCCGAGGAACGCCGAGAGCCGTGCCTCGAGTTCCTTGTGCACCTCCTGGGTGCCGCAGATGAAGCGGACGGACGCCATGCCGTAGCCCCAGCGGTCCAGTGCCTCGTGGGCGGCGGCGACGACCTCGGGGTGGTCGGCGAGTCCGAGGTAGTTGTTGGCGCAGAAGTTGAGGACCTCGCCGGGGCGGCCGCCCGCGGTGACGTTCACGGTGGCGGACTGCGGGGTGCCGATCACGCGCTCGGGCTTGTGCAGGCCGGCGGCGCGGATCTCGTCGAGGGTGGCGCGCAGGTCGTCGCGCACGGAGTCGAACATCGGGAAGCTCCTGAGGTGCTTGCGGTGAAAGGGGGTCACGCGGTCCAGTCGAGGATGACCTTGCCGCCGCGGCCGCTCGCCGCGTCCTCGAACGCCGCCTCGTAGTCACGGTGGCCGTAGCGGCCGGTGATGACGGGCGCCAGGTCCAGGCCGGCCTCCAGCAGGACCGACATGGCGTACCAGGTCTCGAACATCTCGCGGCCGTAGATGCCCTTGATGGTGATCATCGAGGTGACGACGCGGGCCCAGTCGACGGGGAACTCCTGCGCGGGCAGGCCGAGCATCGCGATCCGGCCACCGTGCGTCATGTTGGCGATCATGTCGCGCAGGGCCTCGGGGCGGCCGGACATCTCCAGACCGATGTCGAAGCCCTCGCGCAGTCCGAGGGCGCGCTGGCCGTCGGCGATGGTGGAGCCGGAGACATCCAGCGCGAGGCTGACACCGATCTTGCGGGCCAGCTCCAGCCGCTCCTCGCTGACGTCGGTGATCACGACGTTGCGGGCGCCGGCGTGCTGGGCCACGGCGGCGGCCATCAGGCCGATCGGACCCGCGCCGGTGATCAGGACGTCCTCGCCGACCAGCGGGAACGACAGCGCCGTGTGCACGGCGTTGCCGAACGGGTCGAAGATCGCGGCCACGTCGAGGTCGACGGGGACCCGGTGCACCCAGACGTTGGCGGCGGGCAGCGCGACATACTCGGCGAACGCCCCGTCCCGTCCCACCCCGAGCCCCACGGTGGCCCGGCACAGGTGCCGGCGTCCGGCCAGACAGTTGCGGCACTTGCCGCACACCAGATGGCCCTCGCCACTGACCCGGTCGCCGATGGCGATGTCGGTGACGTCCCGCCCGGTCTCGACCACCTCGCCGACGAACTCGTGCCCGACCACGAGCGGGGTGCTGATCGTCTGCTGCGCCCAGCCGTCCCACGCCCGGATGTGCAGGTCGGTGCCGCAGATTCCGGTGCGCAGCACCTTGATGAGTACGTCGTGGGGCCCGACGGTGGGCTCGGGGACGTCCGCGAGCCACAGCCCGGGCTCCGCCTTCTGCTTGACCAGCGCCTTCACCGCTACGGCTCCTGAGGATGAGTCCCGGCTCCGGGTATGCCGAAGGAACCCCTGGACCGGGAGAGGAGTGGGATCGCACAGCAATCTGCCGTACGGCGGCACGCCGGTCCATCGAGGTTTTCTTAAGCGGCGCCTCAGCTTTCCTTCACGCCCTCGGGGGTCCCGCCAGGCCCGCGGGTTTCAGTAGGGCGGCAGGCCGTCCCGGGCCTCCAGCTCGATGACGAGCTGCGCGGCGTATTCCTTGATCGCCGACAGGCCCGGCTTCCCCCACGGCCTCGGCCCGACGTCCGCGACACTGACCGTGCCCAGCACCAGTCCCGTGCCGTCGACGAGCGGAGCTCCCAGATAGGAGCGGATGCCGAATTCGTCCACCACGGGGTTGCCGGCGAACCGCGGGAAGTCGCCCACGTCCTCCAGGGCGAGGGCCTTGCGGCGCGCCACCACATGGGGGCAGAAGCCGTGGTCGCGGGGCAGGACACGCCCCAGGCGCGGGGTGGTGCCGTCGCTGCGCACCACCGGTGCGACGGTCGGCACGTACAGGCCGGCGTAGAACTGGCCGTGTTCGTCGGGAAGGTTGACCATGGCGTACGGCGTCCCGGTGAACTCGGCGAGGCGGTGCGCGAAGGCGTCGAGTGCGGGTTCGGGGCGCTCCCCCAGGCCCAGTCGGCGCAGTCGGCGGGTGCGGGCGGGGGCCTCCTTGTCCTCGGGTGTGAGCAGCAGACGACCGGCCGGGCGCGGCGGGTCGTAGGTCATGGGCGTGCTCCTGGGCTGTGGACGTGCGTCATAGAGGGGCTCCCTGGCGGTGTGAGGGGGTCACATGTGGGCGCCGTACCCCGTCGCGGGGGCCGGCATGTGGGCGATGAGATGACGCACCAGGGCCAGCAGGGTCTGGACCCCGGAGCTGGAGATCCGCGCGTCGCAGCGCACCACGGGCACGTCCTCGGACAGGTCGAGGGCACCTCGCACTTCCTCGGGGTCGTAGCGGTAGGCGCCGTCGAACTCGTTGACCGCGACGATGAAGCCGAGGCCGCGCTGTTCGAAGAAGTCGACGGCCGCGAAGCACTCCTGGAGCCTGCGGGTGTCGGCGAGGATGACCGCGCCGAGCGCGCCCTCGCACAACTCGTCCCACATGAACCAGAACCTCTCCTGTCCGGGGGTGCCGAACAGGTACAGCACGTGTTTCGGGTCGAGGGTGATGCGGCCGAAGTCCATGGCCACGGTCGTCTCGACCTTGTTCTCGATGCCGTCGAGATTGTCGGTCGCGGCACTGACGGTGGTGAGCAGTTCCTCCGTGCTGAGCGGCGCGATCTCGCTGACCGCGCCGACGAAGGTCGTCTTGCCCACGCCGAACCCGCCCGCCACCAGGATTTTCAGCGCGGTGGGGAACGGGTCGGCGCCGTGGGCCGGTCCGTCGGTGTAGTCAGAGCTGTCGTCGTAGTCCATCGAGCACTGCCTCCAGAAGGGCCCGGTCCGTCGGGTTGTGGTGGAACGCGGGGGGCTTGGTGGTCAGCGCCCCGCAGTCGACGAGGTCCGCCAGCAGCACCTTGGTGACGGCCACCGGCAGTGTGAGATGGGCGGCGACCTCGGCGACGGCGACGGGTACCCGGCACCGTTCGAGCGCCTGCGCGTGTTCGGGGCCGAGATAGCCGAGGGGGGTCGCCCCGGTGGCCATCACCTGCGACACGAGGTCGAGCGCGACGGTGGGACGGGTGCGGCCGTTGCTGACCGTGAACGGCCGCACCAGCCGCCCGGCCGCGTCGTCGAGCCAGGGCCCGTCACCGGCCGCCGTCACGCTCAAGGCCTCATCGCCGGGGATTCGACGGACTGCCGGGGAGCGGTCACCAGGTAGGGACGGACGCTCTTGACGAGCATCGCCATCTCGTAGCCCAGCACGGCCGCGTCGGCCTCGCGGCCGGCGAGCACGGCCAGGCAGGTGCCGGAGCCCGCGGTGGTGACGAACAGCAGGGTCGAGGCGAGTTCGACGACGACCTGCCGCACGTCGCCGCCGTCGCCGAAGCGGACACCGGCGCTGCGGCCGAGGGAGTACAGGCCGGAGGCCAGGGCTGCCATGTGGTCGGCGCTGTCCGGGTCGAGGCCGTGAACGGACTTAACGAGCCCGTCGCAGGACAGCAGCACGGCGGCGGTCGTGTGCGGCACGCGCTGCACGAGGCCGCTCATCAGCCAGTCGAGGTCGGAAACATGGGCGGTCGGCGCATCGCTCGCCATGGTGGATCGACTCCTTGGGGTTACGAAGGTCTGCGGGAGCGCTGGGTGCGGGGATGGAACCGGGGGGGGTGGTCATCCGGCGGGTGCGCTCCCGTCCTGCCGGGTGGTGGTCGTGCGGTGGTCGGAACGGACCCCGGGGGCCGGCCTGCTCGAGGGGGACAGCTCCGAGGGGAGCGCCTCGAGGTGAACCGGCCGAACGGGCATCGGGTCCTTGGGGGTGGCGGACTCGTTGGGTGCCGGGTCTGTGTGGGCGGAGTCCATGTGGGGGGACTCCATGTGGGGAGACTCCATGTGAGTCCCCTCCACGTCGGACCACTCCGTGGTGCCGGCCTCCATGTGCTGTTGGGCCTCTGCGAGGCTGATGCCGCGCTGGAAGGCCGCCATGAGACCCGGGTCGTGGCCCACGAGGTGTTCGGGGTCCCGGCGGGGCGTCGGGCCGTCGCGCAGCTGGGGTGCGATGTGCTCCTGCGCGCGGCGACGGGGCAGATGGGGCTTGCCCATGGTGCCGCGCACGGCGCCCTTGCGGGGGGTGGGCGGCGCGGTCCCGTTCACGGCCAGGACGCGCCGGTCGTCGGGTGTGACGCCGGGTGGTGCCTCGGCCGGGGTGGGCCGCTTGCGCCGGGCCCCGCGCACGGGCAGAGGCGCGGGCCGGCCGCCCTGCGGGGTCTCGTCCAAGCCCTGTCGGGCTTCCTGCTCGTATCCCTGAGGCAGGGTCCCGTGCCCCTGATGCAGGACATCGTGACCCTGTCTCAGGACCTCGTGCCGTTGAGGCACGGACTCGGGCCCTTGATGTGCGGCCTCGTGCCGTTGGGGCGCGGACCCGTGCCCTTGATGTGCGGACTCGTGTCGTTGGGGCAGGGCCTCGTGCCGTTGGGGCAGGGACTCGTGCCGTTGAGGCACGGACTCGGGCCGTTGAGGCACGGACTCGGGCCGTTGGGGCACGGCGGGTGCGGCGAGCGGGGCCGACGGCCCTGATCCGGACGCGGGCAGCGGCACGGAGGAGACCCCGCAGGCGCCGTCCCCGGCCGGGGAACTCCCCCCGCTCACACCGCCGACTCCGGCACCGGCACCGGCCTGCCCGTTCTGTCCATGTCGATGACGCCCGGACTGCCCGCCCGGCCCGGTCCGGCCGGCCTGCCCGTCCTGTCGCCCCGGCACAGCCGGACGTGCCGTACCGGCCGTCGCTGCGCCCTCCGGCTGCCCCGTGCCCCCGGGTGCCCCTGCCCCCGGTTCCGCTCCCAGGAGCGCCTGCGGCACGACGAGTACGGCCTGTACTCCGCCGTAGATGTTGGTCTGGAGGCGGACGGTGATGCCGTGCCGGCGGGCGAGCTGGGAGACGACGAACAACCCGATCCGGCCGTCCGCGAGGAGGCGGGCGACGTTCACCTGGTCGGGATCGGCGAGCAGCGCGTTCATCCGCGTCTGCTCCTCCAGGGGCATGCCGAGTCCGCGGTCCTCGACCTCCACGGCGAGCCCGGAGGTGACGAGGTTGGCACGCAGCAGCACCTGGGTGTGCGGGGCGGAGAACACCGTGGCGTTCTCCACGAGTTCGGCCAGCAGGTGGATGACGTCGGCGACCGCGTGGCCGCGCAGCTGTCCGTCGATGGGCGGCACGAGCTTGACCCGCGAGTACTGCTCGACCTCGGCGATGGCCGAGCGCAGCACCTCGGTCATGGAGACCGGATTGCTCCACTGGCGGCGGGACACGGCCCCGCCCAGCACGGCGAGGTTCTCGGCGTGGCGGCGGATGCGGGTGGCGAGGTGGTCGACGTGGAAGAGCCCTTTGAGCAGGTCGGGGTCCTCCATCTCCTTCTCCAGCTCGTCGAGGATGGAGATCTCGCGGTGCACCAGTGACTGCAGGCGCCGGGCGAGGTTGACGAACACCTCGAGCTTCTGTTCGCTGCCGGCCTGGCTGGAGAGCTGGGAAGCCTGCACGACGGCGGTGACGGCCCCGTCGTGCAGGCGGGACAGGTCGGCGGTGAGGAGGTCGAAGTCGTCGGCGTCCTCGGTGGCTTCCCCGTGCCGACTCTGCGGTGCGAGCTGCGGCGGGCCGTCGCCGCGGCGCAGTGTCTCGACGAGGGTGCGCAGGTCGGCCTCGCGCCGCGCGGTGCTCCGGCGCAGCACGCCGATGCGGTCGTGCACGGACCGGGCGGCCCGGTTGGCGGCGACCGCGGCGACCGCGATGCCGACGAGGGCCACGAAGACCGCGCCGCCGAGTACGGCCCACAGGGTGGGGCCGGTCCGCGTGCCGGTGGACCGGACGGTGAAGAGGACGGCCGCGCAGCCGCTGAGGGCGACGGCGACGGGCGGCAGCACCGCGAGGCGCAGCAGCTGGAGCCGTATATGGGTCTCGGGCAACGCGGGTGCGGTGCGGACGGCAGGCCGCCCGTGCCGTCCGCCCTCACGGCGGTCTGCGCGAGCGGCCGGGGCGCGGAGGTGAGACATCGGTGTCCTCGTACTGGTCCGTCGGGACTGGGTGCCGGGGGCGCTCGCGGCGGTGCGACCGGGTTCGCGTGGCCGCTTGCGCGCCCCCCGGGCCGCGCGCCCGAGCTCCCCCCGCTTCCGCACGGCCCCGGCCCCACCGCGACCCGGGTGCCGGCCCGGGCCGGAGGCCTCGGCGGCACCCGCACCGGCACCACCGTCGACGGCGGCCACCGTGTCGCCGGCGCCGGCACCCACCTCGCTGACCGCACCCGTGCCGGCGTCGGTGGTACGTGGGCAGCGGGGATCCCCGTCGCGTCGACTCCCTCGTCCGCCCTGCGCCTGCACGTGTCGGCCCCCGCTCCTGATCCGTCCTGTTTCCCGACGGCCACTGACAGTAGTCACCACCGCATCATGTGCGGTGGGCAGTTGACAAACTCATACGGTGAGCGTCCCGCTCTGGTATGAGGTCTCGCACGACAGACCGATAACACGTCCGCACATACGACCATGAACGAAAGGTGTTGATCCAACCTGGTCAGGAGCGATCACATGAAGACGGCGAGGGCCGGGGAGCCTTTCGCTCCCCGGCCCTCGCCGTCCGCCTGCCGTGCGCCCCGGGTCAGCCCGCCGGGAGCGTTTCGGGGTCCTCGGTGTTCTTGTCGAGCCGACCGAAACCGTCACTCACCGTGTCGGCCTGGGCCACGGCTGCCGCGTCCGACGCGGTCTTGATGCCAGCTCCGGCGAGGGCCTCCGTCACCGGACGGCCGCCCTTCGGGGTGAGCGCCACACCACGCCACCACGGCTCCGACGGGACGGTCTCCGCCGTGGGCTCGAAGGGCTCACCGGGCCGGGGCAGGGCTACACCGGCGCCCACCGCACGGGCGGCCGCGAGCGTCCCCTCGCCGGGGTCCGCCCACGGGTGCGTCGCCAGGTTGAAGGTGGCCCAGTGGATCGGCAGCATCGGGCCGTGCTCCGGTCCACCCTGGAGATCGAGGTGGGCACGCATGCCCTCTTCCGGGGTCATGTGGATGTCGGGCCAGAAGTCGGAGTACGCGCCGATCTGGATCATCGTGGCGTCGAACGGCCCGTGCTCGGCGCCGATCTCCTTGAAGCCGTCGAAATAGCCGGTGTCGCCGCTGTGGTAGATCCGGTGCTCCTCACCGGCGACGACCCAGGACGCCCAGAGCGTGTGCTGGGTGTTGCGCAGCCCGCGGCCGCAGAAGTGCCGGGCCGGGGCGGCGGTCAGGGTGAGGCCGCCGATCCTGGTGGCCTCGTGCCAGTCCAGCTCGCGCAGCCGATCGGCGGACACGCCCCAGTGCTCCAGGTGCGCGCCGACGCCGAGGGGCACGGCGAAGAGCGTGTCCGTGCCCGCGAGCGCCTTGACCGTGGGCATGTCCAGATGGTCGTAGTGGTCGTGCGAGATGACCACGACGTCGACCGGGCCGAGCGCGGCCAGTGGCACGGGCACGGGGTGCAGCCGCTTGGGCCCGGCGAAGGAGAAGGGGGAGCAGCGCTCGCCCCACACCGGGTCGAACAGGACGCGCCGGCCGTCGATCTCGGCGAGCACGCTGGAGTGCCCCATCCAGGTCAGCCGCAGCCCGGTAACCGGGGGCCGGGCGATGTCGGCGAGGGTGGTGGAGTGCACCGGAACGGTGCCCTTCGGGGTGCGGCGGGGCCGGGTGTCCTTGTCGAAGAAGACCTTCGCGAAGTCCAGGGTCGAGCCCGAGGGCCGGGTCCGGGCGGGGCCGCCGGGGTTCTGGAAGACCCCGTCCTTGAAGTGGGGCGATCTGCGGATGCGCGCCATGCGCTCACCGTCAGGGTCCGCGCCGAACGCCCCGGGCCGCAGCGCGCGGAGCCCGGAACTCGGGGTACGGAAACCGGCCACGGTACCTCCAGGTGAAGTCGGTCAGGCCTTCCATTATGGTCGGCCCCTCCGACATCACCGGGCCACAGGGGTCCCACCGAAGGGGATACTGACCGAAGATTCAGTAATCCGACGGCGAAGGAGACCGAATGGCCATGCCCCTGCTGTCCCTGACCTGGACCGATCACCTCACGGGACGGCGGGGCTTCCTGGTCGTCGACCGGCTGGTGCGCGGGGTCGCCAGCGGCGGTCTGCGGATGCGCGCGGGCTGCACCCTCGAGGAGGTCACCGGCCTGGCCCGCGGCATGACCGTGAAGGAGGCACTGCACTACGACCCCGCGAGCCGCTACGTCCCGCTCGGCGGCGCCAAGGGCGGCATCGACTGCGACCCCCGGGACCCGGAGGCGTACCCGCTGCTGGTGCGCTATCTGCGTGCGATGCGGCCGTACATAGAGAGCTGCTGGACCACGGGCGAGGACCTGGGACTCACCCAGGATCTGGTGGACCGGGCCGCCGCGGAGGCGGGGCTGGTCTCCTCGATCCAGGCCGTGTATCCGCTGCTGGACGACGAGGCCGAGGCGCGGCGGCGGCTCCGGGACGCGTTCGCGGTCGAGGTCGACGGCATCGGGCTGGACGAGCTGGCCGGCGGTTGCGGTGTGGCCGAGGCCGCCCTGGCCGCCCTGGACCGGGCCGGTGTGCCGTACACGGGGACACGGGTCGCCCTCCAGGGGCTGGGCACCATGGGCGGGGCCACCGCGCGCTTCCTCACGCGCGCGGGGCTCACGGTCGTGGCCGTGGCAGACCTCAAGGGCACGGTCGCCAACCCGGCAGGTCTCGACGTCGAGGCGCTGCTCGCCGCGAGGGACGCCCACGGCACGGTGGACCGTTCGGCGCTGCGGCCCGGTGACCGTGAACTGCCGGGGGACGCATGGCTGTCGGCGGACGTGGACGTGCTGGTGCCGGCCGCCGTGTCATATGCCATCGACGCCGGGAACCAGGAGCGCATCACGGCCCGCTGGGTCGTGGAGGCGGCCAACATGCCCGTGCGGCCGGAGGCGGAGCTCCTGCTGGCCGCGCGTGGGGTGACCGTGCTGCCGGACGTCGTGGTCAACTCGGGGACGAACGCCTGGTGGTGGTGGACGCTGTTCGGGGACATCGGCGCCGACGCCGAGGAGGCGTTCGCGTACACCCGCCGGTCGATGCAGGCCCTGGTCGAGCGGATGCTGGCCCGCGCCCGGGCCGACGGGACGACACCGTGGGCCGCGGCCCACGCGATCGCGGCGGACCGGCTGCCGCTGATCGCGGAACGGTTCGGCTGGTACCGGTGAGGACGCCGTCGTGCTCGCGGTGACCGCCGCGGGCCTGGGCCGGACAGGCCGAAACGCCCCGCCGAGGGGCCGCACGCGCATGGGTAGGGTGACCGCGTGACCAGAGTCCGGTTGAGTGTGGCTCAGCGGCGCGGGGATCTGCTGCGGGCCGCCATCGAGCAGATCGAGGCGAGGGGTGTGGCGGCGGTCAGGATCGCCGACGTGGCCTCCGCGCTCGGCGTGAGCAACGCGCTGGTCCTCTATCACTTCTCCACGAAGGAGCAGTTGGTCGCCGCCGCGTTCCGGCACGCGGCGGAGGGCGACCTCGCGCATCTGCGCAAGCTGCTCGGCCGCCGTTCGCCGGCGCTGCGCCGGCTGCGGTCGGCCGTACGGTGGTACGCCCCGACCGGGCAGGCCAAGGGCTGGCGGCTGTGGATCGAGGGCTGGGCGGCGGCGCTGCGCGACCCCGTGCTGCGGGAGGTCGCCCAGGACCTCGACCGGCAGTGGAAGGCGGCCCTCTCCGAGGTCATCGCGGAGGGTGTCGCCGCCGGCGAGTTCCGCTGCCCGGACCCGCAGGGCACGGCCCTCCGCCTCACCGCTCTCCTCGACGGCCTCGCCGTGCAACTGACGTCCTATGCCGGCGCGGTACCGCGAGCACGGGCCCAGGAGTGGGTGCAGGAGGCACTGGCCCGCGAGTTGGGGCTGGTGGAGGACGAACGGCTGACGCCCTCGTAGCCGGTGCCTTCGCGCGTGCGGGCCGCGCCGGTGTTCCACCCGGCACGGCCCGCACGCGCGGTGAACCGCTCCTACGCCACCGCCGCGATCCGCGTCCTGATGTCGTCCGGCGACAGCGCCCCCTTGGCCGTCACATGGTCGCCCGACGACTCCCCGCGCAACCGGCGCCCGATCCACGGCACCAGGAAATCGCGCGCCCAGGCGACGTTGTCCCGCCGCACGTCGAGAACGCCGCGCGGGGGCAGCGGAGGCCACGCCTGCTCGGGGTCGGCCGGCACGTCGAGGCCGAGCACCTGGCCCGCACGGAGCGCCACGCGCGTGTGCCCCTCGGGCGACAGGTGCAGCCGGTCGGCGTCCCAGGCCCTGCGGTCCTGCACACTGCGCAGGGACCACAGGTCGAGCACCGGGCAGCCGTACCGGTCGGCGATGGCCCGGACGTGTCCGTTGTAGGTGGCGATCTTGCCGCGCAGGTGCTTGAGCACGGGCACGCCACGGGTGTCGAACCCGGTCGTCACCATGACCGTGCCGGACACCGCGGTGAGCTGGACCAGGGCCCGCTCGAAGCGCTCGGCGACCTCGTCGGGGTCGGTGCCGGGCCGGATGATGTCGTTGCCCCCGGCGCAGAACGAGACGAGGTCCGGGGCCATGGCGATGGCCCGCGGAACCTGGTCCGCCACGATCTGGTCGAGGAGCTTTCCGCGTACGGCGAGATTGGTGTACTGGAAGTCGCCTTCGGGCCTGCGGTCGGCGAGCAGGACGGCGAACCGATCGGCCCAGCCGACGAACGCCCCGTCGGGGCCGGGATCACCCACGCCCTCGGTGAAGCTGTCCCCCACCGCTACGTACGACCCGATCACTGCTCTGCTGTCACTCTTCGAATCGTCTGCCACAGCAGTCCATGATTCACCTTCGAATGTGACCTACGCGACCGTAGGAAAGAGTTGACTGGCGGTGAGATAAGCCACTCCTCAAGGGTTCGCCAACTCCGGAATACACTGCTTGTCAGGGATGTTTCGGGGTGAGCCGCCAGACCCGGAATCCGCTGATACGGAAATGGCTCCAGACGGTCCGGAAGGCGAAGTGCCCGCTCGTGTACGGCTGCGGGTCGGTGTAACCGAAGACGGGTCGTCCGTTGTTCCACCATTGGACCGTGGAGCCATCGGAGACGATCCGGACCCGGTTCGGCTCGCCCGGCACCAGCAGCGGCTCCGTGTAGTCGAAGACCAGGGGGCGGACACCGGGTTGACCGACGTAACGGCGCAGCCGGGTCGTGGTGTTGTGGTTGGCGCCGTAGCCCGCGTAGTACGTCGTCAGGTGGTCGTACTCGTCGAGAGCCCCGGCGCGCGGTGTCGCGAAGAGATCGTCCGGGGAGCGGACGTCGGTCGCGTTCCAGAAGTTGTTGAGGTCCGAGACCCGGTCGTTCACCCCGCCCGCGGAGACCGGGGTCGCGGTGTATTCGAGCACGTACGGCCCTTCGAGCCGCTGTCTGAACCACACAGTCGCGCCGCTCGGCACGTCGATCTCCAGGGTGCCGCGGGAGGCGAAGACGGTGCCGCCGTCCTGGAGTTCGGTCACCCACTGCCCGAGACCGTGACAGAAGTCGTCGCGGGCGACGAGGCGGCGACGACGGGACGCGGCCCGCGCGCCGGCCGTCGGGGCGAGGGCCGCCAGGGCGGCTCCGGCGGCCAGGGCTCCGAACGCTCTGCGGGTGGTCGACACGGGACACAGCTCCTGGGGATCCACCGGGAAGACCGGGGAAAGCGCTTGCACACCGGACGGGATCACTCTGCCCCAACTCCCGTCGCCTGTCGATCCCTTGTCGCCCCTCGGGGGTGGTCGGCGAGCGCATACGCCGAAGGCCGGACCCGGGGATCGGGGTCCGGCCTTCGGTCGCGTGTCAGGCAGGTGGTCGTGCGGCCGGTCAGCCGACGGAGACGCCGTGCGAGCGCAGGAAGGCGACCGGGTCCACGTCCGAGCCGTAGTCCGGCGTGGTGCGGATCTCGAAGTGCAGGTGCGGTCCGGTCACGTTGCCGGTGGCGCCCGACAGGCCGACCTGCTGCCCGGCGGTCACGGTCTGGCCGGCCGAGACGGAGAGCTGGGACAGGTGGGCGTACTGGGCGTAGTAGCCGTCGGCGAGCTTGATGACGACCTGGTTGCCGTAGGCGCCGCCCCAGCCGGCGGAGACGACGGTGCCCGCGCCGACGGCCTTGAGGGAGGTGCCGGTCGGGACGACGAAGTCGACACCGGTGTGGTAGCCGCTGGACCACATGCTGCCGGACATGCGGTACGGGGTGCTGACGGTGGCACCGGCCACCGGGAGGGTGAAGCCACTGGAGTTGCTCTCGGCGGCGGGCTTGGCGGCGGCGGGCTTGGCGGCGGCCGGCTTCGCGGCGGTCTCCGCCTTCGGGGCCGACTCGGCGGCGGACGGCTTGGGGGCCGAGGCCTTCGGCGCGGACGGGGCCGAGACCTTCGGCGCACTCGCCGCCTTCTTGCCGATCGACAGCTTCAGGCCCGGGTGGATCAGCGACGGGTCGGAGCCGACGGCGTCACGGTTGTCCGCGTAGAGCTTCTTCCAGCCGCCGCTGACGTTCTGATCGTCGGCGATCTTCGCGAGGTAGTCGCCGGCCCTCACGGTGTACGTGCGGGCACCGGTGGCCTTTTCGGCGGCCTTCTTGTCGGCGGCCGGAGCCGACTGGACGGCCTTTTCCGGAGCCGACTGCGGGGTGGCGGCGTGGGCGCCGGCGGCCCCCATGAGCGGCAGGGCGAGAGCGGCCCCGCCCGTTCCGGCGACGGCGATGGAGCGGGTGAAACGCTGGGTCTTGGGACGGCGGTGCTTACCCTTCGCGGGCATGACGAATTCCTCTCCGTCGCCTGCGAGGTGAGCTGTCGGGTGCGGGCTGGAGATGCCCGGTCGCGCCGAGGTGCGACTTAACCCCAAGCCGTTCCGGGAACCGGAACAGGCGTCTTACCTGTGGGTCCCCCGCTCCTGCCGTACGTCGGGTCAGTGTGTGGGGCTCCGGGCGGCGGCAGGATTAGGCGTCCGTCCGGATGGGTGTGGAACGTAAGCGACCAAGACGCAATGGGACAAGCTTGCGGTTGCCCGTGACGGTGTTTGTCTCGACGCGCTGACGCAAGTGCCGTCACCGAGCGTGGATTACCGATCTCCCGCTTTCCTCAATGGCCCTTGCTGTTGTGGGAATTACGTGAACATGGCGACAACACATCGTCACGAATATGACGATGGTCACGCACCCCGACCTCATCCCCTTTACGATCGGGGCACGTTACCCCTTAGCGGACGGAACTCTCTATCCGGACAGAACGTCTACTTGCGCTCAAGGCGGACGACAGTGGCGTCGAAATCTCCGCTCAGGCCGACCCGCAGTCCGTGATGCAGCAGTACGGCCCCTCGGTAAACTTCGCCCGTTTCGAGGCATTCGTACACTGCTGTCGGGTCGAGGCCACGCAGCCGCAGCGCCGGTACCGGCTCACCGTAGTGCTGCGCCTGGAGCCAGGCGAGGACGACGGTCTCCTCACCGAGGACGTACTGCACGGCGCTCAGCCCGCCCTCCGGGGGCCGCAGCCGGTACAGGTCGCCGCGCTGCACCACGGGCCGGATCTCCTTGTAGAGCCCCACCCACCGCCCCGCCTCGGCGAGCTCCTCCGGTGTCCACTTCGTGAGGTCGCCGCCGACCCCGAGCACCCCGGCCATGGCGCTGACGAACCGGAACCGCAGGGAACTGGCCCGGTGGTTGAGCATGGCGTTCGGACTGTCGGTGACCCAGGCGGCCATGACCCGGGCCGGATGGAGCTGACTGAAGCCGTGCTGGATGGCGAGCCGGTCGAGGGGGTCGGTGTTGTCGGAGGTCCACACCTGGTCCGTACGGCTCAGCACGCCGAGGTCGATCCGGCCACCGCCGCCAGAGCAGGACTCGAAGGCCACGCCGGGGTGGGCGGCCCGCAGCCGGTCCAGCAGGGCGTACAGGCCGTGCACGTGGTCGACCCACAGCCGCTGCGGGTAGGGGTCGCCCGGCCACCCTGCGTCGGTGAAGCAGCGGTTGAAGTCCCACTTCACGTAGTCGACCGGCGCGCCGGAGAGGAGCCCGTCGAGCTGCTCCCACAGGTACTCCCGGACGTCCTCGCGAGCCAGATTGAGGACGAGCTGATTGCGGAACTCCGTCCGCTTCCGTCCTGGTTGGTACTGCACCCACTCGGGGTGCGCCCGGTACAGCTCGCTGTCCGGGTTGACCATCTCGGGCTCGACCCAGATGCCGAACCGCATGCCGAGGCCGTGCACGTGGTCGGCGAGCGGCTTCAGCCCGCCCGGGAAGCGGTCGGGGTTGGGGGTCCAGTCGCCGAGCCCGGCCCGGTCGCTGGTGCGCGCCCCGAACCAGCCGTCGTCGACCACGAACAGCTCGACGCCCAGGGCGGCGGCCCGCTCGGCGAGCGCCCGCTGCTGCTCCTCGGAGATGTCGAACTCGGTGGCCTCCCAGGAATTGAACAGCACCGGCCGGTCCTGCTCGGCGTCCGGGATCACATGCGCCCGCTGATAGGCGTGCCAGGCGCGGCTCGCCCCGCCGAAGCCACCGTCGCTCCAGAGCCCGGCGAAGACAGGGGTCGTGTACGACTCCCCCGTGCCGAGCATCAGCAGGCCGGAGTCGTCGTGGCCGGCCCCGCCGGTGATCTGCACGCGGGCGTCGGGGAGCTGGGCCACGGTGATGCGCCAGGAGCCGGACCAGCCGAGGGCGCAGCCGTAGACCTCGCCGTGCTCCTCGGTGGCGTCGGTGTCGAGGGCGACCCAGGGCAGGTGCTGGTGGGAGGTGTGGCCGCGGCGGCTGCCGATGACCTTCTCCCCGTGAGTCAGGCGAGAGCGCGTCAGCCGGGACTCGGCACCCCAGCGGCCGTGCAGCTGCGACAGCCGCCAGGCCTCCCGGTCGGGCAGGGTCCAGGTCGCGGAGTCGGCGCGCAGCAGCTCGACGGCCGGTCCCCGGTTGTCCACGGTCACCCAGCGCTCGACGACGTCCGCCCCGGAGCGCACCCGGTAGTGCAGCGTGACGGCCAGGTCACCGTCGCGGAACCGGAGCCGCAGCTCGTCGTCCTGCGTGTCGTGCCCCTCGAAGACCCACTCGGTGCCGCGCCGCTCGGCCGTGCGCACGGACAAGGCGGGTCGGACGAAACGCGGACCCCCCTCGACGGGGTACTCCTCGCGCCCGTCGAGCGGGGACTCGAAGGGCCGGTAGTCCGGCAGCGGCCGCACCGCGAGCGCCTCGGCATCGGCGAGGCCGATTCGGGGGCCCCAGTGCAGGTGCAGCAGCTCGTCCCGGTCGGTGACATGGACGGCGTAGCTGCTGGCCGGCCCGGAGAGCACCCACGTACGACCGTCTTCGGAAATGTCCAGCATCATGCCCTCACAGATTCGAACAAGCCCGACCAGGTCCGACCAGGCGGCAACATCATCGAGGGCCGCGGGGGCTCCGGGCAACGCCTGTGGACAACTCATTGCCCCAGGCAGGCATGTCGTATCGTCGAGTGACGCCCGTCGACGAGCCGCGCCGGCGGCGCCGAAGGGGAGGAGCCCTCGTGACACAGCAGGTCCCGTCGACCGAGCCCGAGCTGGCCGGAGTGCGCAACTTCCGTGATGTGGGCGGACTTCCGACCGTGGACGGCCGGCGGGTGCGGCACGGAGTGCTGTTCCGCAGCGGCCATCTCGCCCACGCGACCGGGGAGGACGCCGCCTTCCTGACCACCCTGGGCCTGCACACGATCTTCGACTTCCGCAACGCGGCCGACCAGAAGCTCGAGGGGCCGGACGTCGAGCTGCCCGGCGTGCGCAATGTGAACCTGCCGCTGAGCGACCCCGCCGACGGCGCCGAGTTCTGGAAGATGGTCCGTGACGGCGACCTGGACCAGCTGCGCGCGATCCTCGCGGACGGCAAGGGCGCGGACCGGATGATCGCCTCCTACCGCATGATCGTGAAGGAGCGCACGGGCGAGCACTCCCGGGTGCTGCACGCGCTCGCGCAGGACAGCGTCCCCGCGCTGATGCACTGCGCGGCGGGCAAGGACCGCGCGGGTCTGTCCATCGCGGTGACGCTGCTCGCGGTGGGCGTGGAGCGCGAGGCCATCGTCGAGGACTACCTGAAGTCGAACGCCAAGCACCGCCGCTACAAGGTGCACCGCTCCAGCTCCGCCGCCTCGGCCTACTCCCCCGAGGTCATGGAGCTGCTCAGTCCCCTCTTCGACGCGCGCGCCGAATACCTGGAGGCGGCCTTGGGCACCATCGAGGAGACCTGGGGCGGGGTCGACGCCTATCTGGAGAAGGGGCTGCGGCTCAGTGCGGAGACCCGGGAGCGGCTGCGCGAGCGGCTCCTCGACTGAGGCGCCGCCCGGGCAGGGGCTACTTCGCCCCGACCTCGAACAGCAGGTACACGAACGCGGCGAAGATGTGGCCGGCGATGAGGTAGACGAACAGCCTCACCCACAGGGCGCGGGGAAACTTCTCCTCCATGTCGCTCATGACACCTCTTTGGGGGTGGGGCCCAGGCACAGGGCGGCCGTGGGGCTCTGCAGCAGGGTGTGGACGAAGAGCAGCTCGACGCCGTCGTGGTCCTCGGCGGCGATCCGGTGCGGGGTGAGCGAGTCGAAGTGGGCGCTGTCGCCGGCCGCCAGCCGGTGGGTGGTGTCACCGAGGCGCAGCCGCAGCCGGCCGCGCAGCACGTGGAGCCACTCCTCGCCGGGATGGACGCGCACGACGTCGCCCTGGGAGCCGTAGGGGACGTGGACGCGAAGGGCCTGCATCCCGCGGCCGGGGGCACCGGCCTGCCAGTACGTCCAGCCGCCCGCCTCGGTCGGTTCCCTACCGGCCGCGGGGATGACGGCGTCCCGGCCGGCGACCGTCTCGCCGAGCAGCTCGGCGACCGTCGTACCGTAGACCCGGGCGAGTGCGAGCAGCATCGGCAGCGAGGGCTGGCGCTGCCCGGTCTCCAGGCGGGAGAGGTGGGCGGGCGACAGCCCGGCGGAGCGGGCCGCGGCCTCCAGCGTCAGGGAGGCCTGCCGTCTCAGTGCCCGTAGCCGGGGCGCGACGGCGGGCAGCGCACCGGCCGCCGGTTCGCCCGGCGAGTCGGCCCCGTGGGGCCGCTCGGTCTCGGAGGAGCTCATGCCTCCATTCAGCCGAACCTTTGCCTCAGCGGCAAATTTCTTGCCTTACAGGCAAAAGGAGCGGTGGCTCAGCGGTTGGCGATCGCCTGCTGGACGAGCGTCCTGCCGAAGTCCCACACCAGTCCGCCGTTGTGCGCGTCGTCCATCACGGCCGTGAAGGCGTCGACGAACCGGTCCACCTCCCGCTCGCCGATGATCAGCGGCGGAATCAGCTTGATGACCTCCATGTGATCGCCGGAGACCTGGGTGAGGATGCGGTGCTTCCGCAGCAGCGGCACGACGACCATCTGGGCGAAGAGCCCCTTGCGCGCGGCCTGGAGCATGGTCCAGCGGCTGCGGAGCTTCAGCGACTTCGGCCGGCCGAACTCGATGCCGATCATCAGGCCGCGGCCGCGGACCTCGGCGAGCATCTCGTACTTCTCGGTGAGCGCCGAGAGCCGGGATCTGAGCTGCTCCCCGGTGGCCCGGACATTCGCGACGATCTGCTCGTTCTCCATCACCGACAGCACCGCGAGGCCCGCCGCCATGGCCTGCGCGTTCGATCCGAAGCTCGCCGAGTGGACGAGCACCCGGTCCATCGACGAGTAGACCTTCTTGAAGATCCAGTCCTTGCCGATCGTGGCGCCGACCGGCACATAACCGCCGGAGAGCGCCTTGGCCACGCACACCAGGTCGGGTTCCACCCCGTCCGCGTGCTGGTAGCCGTAGAAGTCGCCGGTCCGGCCGAGGCCGGTCTGCACCTCGTCGGCGATGAGCAGCGCCTTGTGCCGGTGCAGCAGTTCCTGGGCGGCCCGGAGCCAGCCGGGCGGGCCCTCCAGGACGCCCTTGCCCTGGATCGGCTCGACGATCAGCGCGGCGACGTCGCCCTTCTTCAGCTCCCTCTCCAGCGCGTCGAGATCGCCGAGCGGTACGGCCGTGTCCGGCAGCAGCGGGGCGAAGCCGTCCCGGAAGGCGGATTCGCCGTTCACCGAGAGGGAGCCGGTGGTCAGGCCGTGGAAGGCGTGCGCGCAGTACAGGATCCTGGGCCTGCCGGTGACGGACCGGGCGAACTTCAGGGCTCCTTCGACGGCCTCGGTGCCGCTGTTGCCGAAGAACACCCGGTCCAGGTGCGGGCTGTGCGCGAGCAGTTTCTCGGCCAGCAGACCGGGCAGCGGCTGGCAGTCGAACCGGGTGAGGTCGGCGAGAGAGGCGTCCAGCACGTCGTGCAGCGCCTTGCGCACGACGGGGTGATGGCGGCCGAGGCCCATCACCCCGAAACCGGCGAGCATGTCCAGGTAGTCGTTGCCGTCCGCGTCGTAGAAGTAGGCACCCTCGGCGCGCTCGTAGACCTGGTCGAAGCCGATGGTGTGCAGCATGCGCGGGAGCTGGTGGTTGAGGTACCGGGTGTGCAGCTCGTAGCGCTCGGCTCCGCGTTCGGCGAGCAGTGTGCCGAGGTCGAACTCCCCGGCCTGCGACGACTCCGACGCGGACTCGGCGGTTGTCATTCCTGTGGCTCCTTGGACAGCTCTTCCTTGACGGTCAGGCTCGCGCTGATCCGTCCGGCGACCTCGACGGGTGTCAGGCCGATGTCGGCGAGCACCTCACCGCGCTTGGCGTGCGGGAGGAACTGCTCGGGGATGCCGAACCGCCGTACCGGTACGTCGACCTCGGCGTCGCCCAGGGCCGGCGCCACGGCCGAGCCGGCCCCGGCCGCGCGGCCGTTGTCCTCGACGACGGCGACCAGTCGGTGCTCGGCGGCCAGGACCGACAGCGCCGGGTCGACGGGCTTGCCCCAGCGGGGGTCGACGACGGTGCAGCCGATTCCGCGCGCTTGGAGCAGATCGGCGGCCTGGAGGCAGACCGGCGCCATCACGCCGACGGCCACCAGGAGGACCTGCGGTTCAGACGACCGGTGCAGCACGTCCAGTCCGCCCACCCGGTCCACGGCCGGGATCGCGTTGTTGTTCAGCGCCTCCCCGGCCACGCCGCCGGTGAGGGCACCGTCGCCGATGAGCGCGACGGTTTGGCCCTTCTCACCCCGCACCTGGCGTGCCTTGGCGAGCCCGTCCGCCCGGCCGAGGGCGGTGGAGGCGTCGCTGTTCCCGATGACGTCGTGCTCGGACTCCTCACGCGAGGGGTGGCCGGACAGGCCGCCCTTGCCGCGCAGCTTGGAGAAGTCCTGGCGTGCGGTCAGCGGTTTGTGGACATGGCTCTGGTGGCCGGTGTCCCCCAGGGTGCGGTCGACCGGCGACTCGAAGACCCGGTGCAGGGCGACGGTCAGTTCCACCACGCCCAGGCCGGGTCCGAGACGGTCGCCGGTTCTGGCCACCGCGTGCACCGGGAACTCCCGGATCTCTTGCGACAATTCCCCCAGGTCCGCCTCGGACAGCGCCTTCAGGTCGTGTGGTCCCCGGATGCACTCCGGAATCGTCACGCTCGGGCCCCCTTCGCATTCCGTGCTGCTCAGCTCACGGTGACGGCCGGCTCCCCCGGCCCCACGCCGTCCTGCTCCATCTGCTCGGCGATCTTCATCGCCTCTTCGATCAGCGTCTCGACGATCTTGGACTCGGGGACGGTCTTGACGACCTCGCCCCTGACGAAGATCTGCCCCTTGCCGTTGCCGGAGGCGACCCCCAGATCGGCCTCCCGCGCCTCACCGGGCCCGTTGACCACACACCCCATGACGGCGACCCGCAGCGGCACCTCCATCCCGTCGAGTCCCGCCGTGACCTCCTCGGCCAGCTTGTAGACGTCGACCTGGGCGCGCCCGCAGGACGGGCACGAGACGATCTCCAGTCGGCGCTCCTTGAGCCCGAGGGACTGCAGGATCTGGATGCCGACCTTGACCTCCTCGGCCGGCGGCGCGGACAGCGACACCCGGATCGTGTCGCCGATACCCCGGGACAGCAGCGCGCCGAAAGCCACCGCCGACTTGATCGTGCCCTGGAAGGCGGGCCCCGCCTCGGTCACGCCCAGGTGCAGCGGGTAGTCGCACTGCTCGGCCAGTTGCCGGTAGGCCTCGATCATGACGACCGGGTCGTTGTGCTTGACGGAGATCTTGATGTCCCGCATGCCGTGCTCCTCGAACAGGGACGCCTCCCACAGCGCGCTCTCCACGAGCGCCTCCGGGGTGGCCCTGCCGTACTTCTGGAGCAGGCGCCGGTCCAGCGACCCGGCGTTCACGCCGATCCGGATCGGAGTGCCGTGGTCCTTCGCCGCCTGGGCGATCTCCTTGACCCGGTCGTCGAACTGCTTGATGTTGCCGGGGTTGACGCGTACGGCCGCGCAGCCCGCCTCGATGGCCGCGAAGACGTATTTGGGCTGGAAGTGGATGTCCGCGATGACCGGGATCTGCGACTTGCGGGCGATGGTCGCCAGCGCGTCGGCGTCGTCCTGGGTGGGGCAGGCGACTCGGACGATCTGGCAGCCGGACGCGGTCAGCTCCGCGATCTGCTGCAGGGTGGCGCCGATGTCCGACGTACGGGTCGTCGTCATCGACTGCACCGACACCGGGGCCCCGCCCCCGACCGCCACCGGACCGACCTGGATCCGGCGCGAGGCGCGCCGCTGCGCGACCGGCCGGACCGGTACCTCGGGGACACCCAGCGAAACGGCGGTCATGACATCACTCCCGGTTCCCGGAGACCGTCTCGCGCAGGGCGCGCAGGGACTCCTTCAGCGATCCCATGGTGGCGAGGACGGCGGTGGGCTCGTAGCCGCAGTGCGCCATGCAGTTGGCGCAGCGCGGGTCCTTGCCGCGGCCGTACTTGTCCCAGTCGGTGTCCTCGACGAGCTCCCGGTACGTCGGCACGTACCCGTCGCTCATCAGGTAGCAGGGGCGCTGCCAGCCGAAGAGCGAGTAGTTGGGGATCGCCCACGCCGTGCACGGGAAGTCGACCTTGCCCTCCAGGAAGTCCAGGAAGAGCGGGGAGTGGTTGAGCCGCCAGCGCCGCCGGTTGCCGCCCGAGAAGGCCTTCTTGAACAGCTCGCGCGTCTGCTCCACGCCGAGGAAGTGCTCCTGGTCTGGAGCCTTCTCGTAGGCATAGGCCGGAGAGATCATCATCTCGTCGACCTGCAGGTCGTCGTTGAGGAAGTTCAGCACCTCGATGATGGTCTGCGGGGTGTCGGTGTTGAAGAAGGTCGAGTTGGTGGTGACCCGGAAGCCGCGCCGCTTGGCTTCCTTGATCGCCTCCACGGCCTCGTCGAACACGCCCTCCTTGGCGACCGACTCGTCGTGCCGCTCGCGCAGCCCGTCGATGTGCACCGCGAAGGCGAAGTAGGGCGACGGCGTGAAGTTGTCCATCTTCTTGCGCAGCAGCATCGCGTTGGTGCAGAGGAAGACGTACTTCCGCTTGGCCACCAGCTGACGGACGATCTCGTCGATCTGCGGGTGCATCAGCGGCTCGCCGCCCGCGATGGACACCATCGGGGCGCCGGACTCCATGACCGCCCCCACGGCCTGGGCGACCGGCATCCGCTGCTTGAGCACCCCGGCCGGATGCTGGATCTTGCCGCATCCCTCGCATTTCAGATTGCAGGCGTACAGCGGCTCCAGCTCGACGATCAGCGGAAACTTGTCCCGTCGGCGGATCTTCTGTTCAGCCAAGTACGTAGCGACCTTGATGGACTGTCGGAGCGGCATGGCCATCTGGCTCACCTCCTGGGGAGCAGCAAGGAACGGTGCCATTCGAAAAAAGCGGGAAGAACGGAGCGAAGAACACGGAAAGCTGATATTCCACCGCGCACCGTGCCGATCCGGACGAGTTCATGTTCAGGAGCGTCCACGACCACCCGGACGGCCGCAACCGGGCGCTCGCCCACGCGCACGGCGCTCAGGAGCGTGACGGCGGACTCCATGTCGACCGCGATCGCGCCGGTGGCGCGCAGGGCGGTCCGTTCGGGGCCGCGTACGACATGGTCGGAGCCGGTGAGCGGGCCGGTGTGCACGGTCCGCCCGGGCAGCGCGCGGGCCAGCTCCTCGACCAGCAGGCCGGTCCCGACGCAGGGGGTCGTGCCGCGTGGACCGCGGGTCTCCTCGGCGACGACCAGATCGCCGGGGTGCATGCCCGGCGCGAGCCCGGCGCAGAAGCCGGTGGCCAGCACGGCGGCACCGCGCAGGGCCGGGTCGGCCAGCACGCGGATGACGGCCCGTTCGGCGGCCACCGGTCCCATGCCCGTCCGCAGCACCGTGACCGGCCCGCCGGCCCCTCCGCGGCCGCCCGCGCGCAGGGCGAACTGCTCGATGCCGAGCGCGCAGGCGATCAGCAGCGGGGCCGCGGCGGGCTGTGCGCTCATCCGTTCCCCTTGGCCTCGGCGAGCGGCATCCCGGCCCGGCTCCCCCCGAGCTCCCCTGCCTCCCCGCTCCCCCGCAGCTTCTCGGCGAAGGGCTCTCCGTGCAGGTAGCGGCCGAGCGCGGTGAGCGGGAAGACCTGCCGGTAGAGGTGGTAGTTGATCGAGAAGTCCCACGGGAAGCCCGTCCCCGTGAAGTACGGCTCGTCCCAGGAGCCGTCCTCCCGCTGCGTGGCGGCGAGCCACTCGACACCGCGTTCGACGGCCTTGGAGTCCCGCTCCCCCGCCGCGAGCAGGGCCATCAGCGCCCACGCCGTCTGCGAGGCGGTCGAGGCGCCCCTGCCGCTCCACTCCTTGACGTACTTGTAGGAGCGCACATCCTCGCCCCAGCCACCGTCGTCGTTCTGGACCGATTCCAGCCAGGCCACGGCCCGCCGGATCGCGGGGTGGGCGGCGGGGATGCCGGCGGCGGTCAGGGCGGGCACGACGGACCCGGTGCCGTAGAGGTAGTTGACGCCCCAGCGCCCGAACCACGAGCCGTCCGGCTCTTGTTCGGCCAGCAGCCACTCGATGCCGCGCCGGGTGCGCGGGTCGTGGGAGAGTCCCTCCACCGCGAGCATCTCGACGACGTGCGCGGTGACGTCGGCGGAGGGCGGGTCGATGACCTCGCCGAAGTCGCAGAACGGCAGCCGGTTCGGGAAGGGGCTGGTGTTGTCGACGTCGAAGGCGGCCCAGGCGCCGTTCCTCGACTGCATGCCGAGCGTCCAGCGCATACCGCGTGCGATGGCCCCCTCGAGCCGCTCCGGATCGTGGTGGGTGATCCGCCGCAGCGCGAGGACGACTTCGGCGGTGTCGTCGATGTCGGGGTAGTTGTCGTTGTGGAACTCGAACGCCCAGCCCCCGAGCGGCAGTCCGGGCCGCTTCACCGACCAGTCACCGGGCCGGACGATCTCCTCGCCCAGCATCCAGTCGGCCGCCTTGACCAACTGCGGGTGATCGGCGGGCAGTCCGGCGTCCACCAGCGCGATGGCGGCCAGGCAGGTGTCCCACACCGGCGACTGGCAGGCCTCGATCATGCGGGCCCCGTCCTCGCGCCACACGGCGAACCGGTCCAGGGAGGCCAACCCCTCGCGCATCACGGGGTGTTCGAGGTCGTACCCGAGCAGATGCAGGGCGATGATCGAGTACACGGCCGGGGGCTGGATGCCGCCCCAGCAGCCGTCGTTCTCCTGCCGTTCGATGATCCAGCGGGCGGCGCTGTTCATGGCGGCTCTGCGCAGTCCGCGCGGGGCGACCTTCCGCAGGGCGTGCAGGCCCTTGTCCATCCGCTGGAAGGCCCCGTCCCAACTGAACGCCGGTGCCAGGGGCTTGGACGGGTTGGGCCGGTCCGGGTCGGTGTGCAGCTCGTCGAGCGGGAAGGGCGCGGGGCGTACCGGCCGCTGGGCGGAGACGATCGTCAGCGGGACGATGGTCTGGCGCGCCCAGCAGCCGAAGTCGTAGATGTTGAGCGGCACCCACTTGGGGAAGAAGATGAGCTCCGGCGGGAGTTCGGGCAGGTCCTCCCACCTCCACCAGCCGAACAGGGCCAGCCAGATCCGGGTGAAGACCCGGGCCGCGGCGATGCCGCCCTGCGCGCGGATCCAGGCGGAGGCCTTCGCCATGTGCGGTGCGTCGGGCGCGTCACCGGCCAGGCGGAGGGCGACGTATGCCTCGACGGTGGCGGACAGGTCGCCCGGCCCGCCGTAGAAGGTGGCCCAGGTGCCGTCCTCGCCCTGCTCGCCGCGGATGAACAGGGCGGCGGCCCGGGTGGTCTTCTCGTCGCGGATGCCGAGGAACTGACGGAGCAACAGGTCCTCGGCGTCCATCGTGACGTTGGTCTCGAGGTCGCCCTTCCACCAGCCCTGGGGGTCCTGCCGGGCAAGCAGGAAGTCGGTGGCACGCCGGGCGGCGCGTGCGGCGGCTTCCGGAACCCCGGCCGCCGCGGGGATGTCCGGGTCGGTGTCGCTGGCCGCGGCGGCGCGGGGCGGCAGGGCCCCGGTGCTTCCGTCGGTCGTCGCTGTCATGGCTTCCCCTTCGTGCAGTGGTGCAAGGTGTGCAGCTGCTGTGGGTCCGCCGTCGGCCGGTGCTCCGTGATGACTCGCGGCACCGGCCGGCGACTACGCGAGGGTTATTCGGCCGATAGTGATCATCTCTTCCGTACGACGACGAAGTCCGCGAGGGCCGTGAACTGTTCCCGCACCCGGTCGGGCATGTCCACGGCGTCGAGGGCCTCGATGGCGATGGTGTGCTGGCGGCGTGCCTCGTCGGCGGTCCACTCGCGGCCGCCGGCCTCCTCGATCAGAGCGGCACGGGCCGCGAACTCCTCCTCGGAGAAGTTCTCGACGTCGCTGCTCTTGGCGTCGGCGGCGAGGATCTCGCCGAGCCGCTCGGAGGCGGAGCCGCCCGCCGCGAGGGCGGCCACGACCGGCAGGGACTTCTTGCGCTGGCGCAGGTCGCTCCAGGTCTGCTTGCCGGTGGAGACCGGGTCGCCCCAGATGCCGAGCAGGTCGTCGACGGCCTGGAAGGCGAGGCCCAGGTGGTAGCCGTACTTCTCCAGGGTGTCGGCGGTGTGGTCGTCGGCGCCGCCGAGCACCGCGCCGATGGAGCTGGCACAGGCGAGCAGGGCGCCGGTCTTGTTGCCCTCCATCTCCAGGCACTCCTCGACGCTGACGCGGTCGCGGTGCTCGTAGGAGATGTCCTGGGCCTGGCCGTCGATGAGGGCGCGGGTGGCGGTGGTCAGGCGGCGGGTGGCGCGGCCCGCCTCGACGGTGCCGAGTTCGAGGAGCACCTCGTTGGCGAGGGCGAACAGGGCGTCGCCGACCAGGATGGCCTGGGCGGGGCCGTGCACCTTCCAGACCGTGTCGCGGTGACGGCGCTGCTCGTCGCCGTCCATGAGGTCGTCGTGGAGGAGGGAGAAGTTGTGGACGAGTTCCACGGCGACGGCGCCGGGGATGCCGGTCTCGGGCGCGGCCGACACGACCTCGGCGGACAGCACCGCGAGGGCGGGGCGCACGGCCTTGCCGCCGTCCCCCTCCGCGGGCCTGCCCTGGGCGTCGATCCAGCCGAAGTGGTAGGCGGCAACAGTGTCCATGGGAGGTGCCAGGCGGTCGACGGCCGCCCGCAGTACCGGTGTGGCCAGGGTTCGGCCGCGCTCCAGCAGCGCGGTCACGTCCACCGCCTCGGCAGTATTCGAGGCCGGGGGCACAGTGGGCACAGTCTCTCCTCTTGTCGCGGTACCGGGGGTGCGGGGGCCGCCTGCCGCTCCGGCCTGGGCCGGCATCATGCCGCCTCCTCGAACGTGAAGAGGTGCTGCGGGCGGGGCCGGCCCAGGGCGCCCAGCACGGCGTCCGCCGCGCTCACACCACTGCGGACCGCACTCTCCATGGTCGCGGGCCACCCGGTGGCGGTCCACGCTCCGGCCAGGTAGAGGCCGGGTGCCTTGGTGGGGGCGCCGGGCCTGAGGCGGCCGACGCCGGGGGTGGGAGCGAATGTCGCGGTGCGCTCCCGGGTGACGAAGAAGTCCCTCACCGCGGCGCCGCGGGCCGGGGGCAGCAGCCGCTCCAGCTCGGGCAGGTACCGCTCGCGCAGCACGGCCACGGGCTCGTCGATCTCGTCCTGGGCGACCGACTGCGACAGGGCGAGGTACTGGCCCTCGCGCAGCCCGGACGCCTCGGTCCGGTCGAAGACCCACTGCACCGGGCTGCCGAGGGCGGCGAAGAACGGCCGGCCGAGGACCTTCCGGTCGTACACCACATGGACGTTGAGAATCGGCGCGGTGCCGATCTCCAGGAGCCGTTCGGGCGCGTCGAGGGCGCCCGTCGGCAACAGGTCGTGCGCCTCGCGCTGCGGTACGGCGAGGACCACCGCGTCGGCCTCCAGCGTCTCGCCGGGGACTTGCACGCTCCACCGCCCGGCCCCGTCCGAGGAGACGGAGGTGACGCGCGTACGGACCTCGGTGCGCACTCCCGCGGACTCCAGCGCCTTGCGGGCCAGCCGGTCGTGCAGATCGCCCAGCGGGACCCGCGCCCAGCCGATGTCGGCCGCGCCCGGGTCGGACAGCAGACCGGTCTTGAACACCATCGCGGCGAGTGCCAGGGAGGCGTCGGAGGCGACCGCGTTGAGGGTGGCGACTCCGACCAGGTCCCACAAGGCCTCGACGGCCCGTGCCGACTGGCCGTGGGCGGCCAGCCAGCTGCCGAAGTCCTGCGTGTCCAGCGCCGGATCGGCGAGGTCGAGTCCCTTGAGCGCGAGCGCGGCGCGGCCCACCCTGGCGCGGTCGGCGAGCGACAGGTGCGGATAGGTGGCGAGGCTGCGTCCCAGGTGCAGCGGCACGGGCAGGGCGTCCCGCCGCAGCCGGCCGAGCCGCCGCCCCTCGGGACGGGCGAGGTCGAGGACGGGGACGTCGAGCCGGTCCTGCAGCGGGGCCAGCGCCGCGCCCTCGACGCGGTCGAGGAACCAGCGGTAGGCGGTGCAGCAACGCAGGTAGACGTGCTGGCCGTTGTCGACGGTGAGGTCGCCGCGCCGGAAGGAGAAGGCCAGACCGCCGAGCCGCGGCCTGCCCTCCAGCAGGGTGACGGGCACTCCGGCGTCGGCGAGCGCGAGGGCGGTGGTGACACCGGCGAGCCCGCCGCCGACCACGACGGCGTGCCTGCCTTGTGCCACCGGTCCCGCGGGCCGTGTGCCACGGGTCATCGCGCACCCTCCCCTGCGGCCCGGGCGTGCTGCTCGAACGGTGCACGGCCGGCCGTCTTTGTCAGGGACGCGGTCCCAGGCCGGAGGGTTGCCCGCCGCTGCGCGCCGACGGCGGCATCGGTATCCGTCACGCACGCCTCCTGACGGTCCGCCGGGTCACGTGCCGGGCGTCCAGGCCGGACAGGCCGCGCACGGCGACGTAGGCCTTCTCGCGGCCCGGCAGCGAGACCCGGCCGCGCAGCACGGCCTCCGGGTCGCGCTGGATGCGGTCGAGGAGGCGGCGGTAGATGCCGGCCATGGCGGCGACACAGGCGCCGCTGCGCCGGTCGAGCAGGGGGAGCAGCCGGTAGCCCTCGGCGAACAGAGCGCGTGCCCGTCGCACTTCGAACTGCACGAGGCCCGCGAAGTCGGAGCCCTCCGGCGGCCTCGGCCCGCTGAAGCCGGCCGAGCAGCCGAACTTGGCGAGATCGTCGGCGGGAAGGTAGGTCCGCCCGTCGACCGCGTCCTCGCGGACGTCTCTGAGGATGTTGGTGAGCTGAAGAGCGAGCCCGAGCGTGTCGGCATACTCCGGCGCGCGGTCCACTCCGCGTGTCCCCGGTTCCGTGCCGAACACGCCGAGCGACAGACGCCCGATCGCGCCCGCCACACAGCGGCAGTAGACCTTCAGGTCGTCCCAGGTCTCGTACGTCTCACCGCGGACGTCCATCTGGACACCGTCGATGAGTTCGTCCAGGCCGCCGAGCGGGATCGGGAACCGGCCGGCTGCGTGGGCGAGGGCGACGGCGACCGGGTCGGTGTCGTCCTCGTCGACCTCGTCCTCGCGGATCCGGGTGAGCAGCGCCCGGGTCTCCTCCAGCCTGGCCACCTTGACGTCGTCGGCGAGCGCGCCGTCGCCGATGTCGTCGACCCGCCGCGAGAACGCGTACAGCGCCGACATCGCACGGCGCTGGGGCGCCGGCAGCAGCCGGATGCCGTAGGCGAAGTTACGGGCCTGCCGCCCGGTGACGGCCTCGCAGTAGCTGTAGGCGGCGAGTACCGGTGGTGACGCGTGTGGTTCCGACTCCACGGTCCGGATCACCCCTCTCCTCGCAGAGTCACGCCCACCTCACGCAGCAACCGGACCTTGCCGGGCTTGGGCGGGCCGGGAAGAACGTCGAATCCGGCGGCGGCGATCGCGTGGACGGCCGCCCTTCCCCCCGCAACGAACCCCGCGAGCAGCAGCTTCAGCCTGCCGTGGACGCTACCCACCAGGGGGGCGCCTTCATTCAGCAGATCCCGGGCCCTTTGCGCTTCGTATGCGATCAGGGCACGCACCGACGCTCCGGCGGATCTCGTGGCGAGGTCCGCTTCCTGGACGTGGAAGCGTTTCATGTCGGCCGCCGGCAGGTAGACGCGGTCGCGGGCGAGGTCCTCCGCCACGTCCTGGAGGTGCTCGACGACCTGGAGAGCCGTGCAGATCATGTCGGAGCGGCGGATCCGCTCGGGTGTCGAGGTGCCGGTGACGGCGAGGACGAGACGGCCGACGGGATTGGCGGACAGCTCGCAGTAGGCGAGCAGGTCGTCGTAGGTCTCGTAGCGGCTGACCAGCTGGTCCTGACGGTTGGCGGCGATCAGGCCGAGGAACGGCCCGGGGGTCAGCGAGCAGCGGCGCACCGTCGGCTGGAGTCGGCGCAGCAGGGGGTGACGGGGAGTCGAGTCGAAGACCCTGCGCAGGTCGGCCTCGAAGGCGTCCAGCAGGACCAGCCGGTCCTCGGCCTCCTCGGGGGAGACGCCGAGCAGGCGGGCGTCGGCGCCGCCGGGGGCCAGATCGCCGTCGCCGATGTCGTCGACCAGACGGGCGAAGCCGTAGACGGCCATGAGGTCGGTGCGCCAGGCCCGGGGCAGGAAGAAGGGGGCCACCGGGAAGTTCTCACCGGCGGCCTTGTCGAGTGTGCCGCGCTCCGGATCGAGGGCGCGCACCGTGCCGGTTCCCGTCACCGCCGGCTGCCCGGCGCGGGGACGGCACGTGCTGCGTGGAGCTGGGGAGTTTCCGTAGCCATCGCCGTCACATCTCCCGTTCTACACTGCCGACCCAATACACACTATTTCGGACACGCCGCCCACCGGCCCGCGCGGTGGTCCGAGGGGCGGTGTCGCGCATTATTGCCCTGATTGCCGTGTTTCGGGGCCGGTACAGCTTACGTTGTACAACGCGACACGGTTCGTCAGGGTGTCCTGCGCATCACGAGAACACACCGATTGGCCCCAAGATTCCTGAGACGGGCCGGAGTTGACGTTTCCTTCGCAGACGCGGAGCCCCGCCGGAGCAGTTCCGGCGGGGCCCTGACCGAGCCCGGCTACTTGCCCGTGAACTTCTCGTACTCCTTGAGCACCTCGTCCGTGGGGCCGTCCATGCGCAGCTCGCCGCGCTCCAGCCACAGGACGCGGTTGCAGGTGTCGCGGATGGACTTGTTGTTGTGGCTGACCAGAAACACCGTGCCGGCTTCCTTGCGCAACTCCCGGATGCGGTCCTCCGAGCGCTTCTGGAACTTCCGGTCACCGGTCGCCAGGGCCTCGTCGATCATCAGGACGTCGTGGTCCTTGGCCGCGGCGATGGAGAAGCGGAGCCGGGCCGCCATGCCGGAGGAGTAGGTGCGCATGGGCAGGGTGATGAAGTCGCCCTTCTCGTTGATGCCGGAGAAGTCGACGATGTCCTGGTAGCGCTCCTTGATCTCCTCACGGGACATGCCCATGGCGAGCCCGCCCAGTATGACGTTCCGTTCGCCGGTGAGGTCGTTCATCAGGGCCGCGTTGACGCCGAGCAGCGAGGGCTGGCCGTCGGTGTAGACCTTGCCCTGCTCGGCGGGGAGCAGTCCGGCGATGGCCCGCAGCAGAGTCGACTTGCCGGAACCGTTGGAGCCGATCAGGCCGACGGCCTCGCCGCGGTAGGCGACGAAGGAGACGCCGCGCACGGCGTGCACCTTGCGCACGCCGCGCTCCGCGTCGTCGGAGCCCCTCTTGAGTATGCGGCTGAGGGCGGCCGTGGCGCTGCCCTTGCCGGACTTGGCGCCGTTGACGCGGTAGACGATGTGCAGGTCGTCCGCGATGACGGTGGGGATCCGCGCGTCCTGGTTCTGCTCAGCCACGGCCGTACCTCTCCTCCGCCTTCCAGAAGTACACGAAACCGCCGAGGGCGAACAGCACGGCCCAGCCGCCCGCGGCCGCCCACACGTGGTCGGGCAGGTATTGGGAGCCGTAGTCGTCGATCAGCGCGAAGCGCATCAGGTCCATGTAGATCGCGGCCGGGTTCCACTGCAGCACGTTCGCGATCCACCCCGGCTTGTCAGCGAGGAAGATCGGGATGGAGAACATCACCCCGGACGCGTACATCCACGTCCGCATCACGAACGGCATCAGCTGCGCGAGGTCGGGGGTCTTGGCCCCGGCCCGGGCCATGATCAACGCGAGACCGGTGTTGAAGCAGAACTGAAGAACCAGCACCGGCACGATCAGCAGCCAGGACAGATCCGGGTAGTGACCGAAGCCGACCGCGATGGCGAACAGCACGACCATCGAGAACAGCAGCTGCTGGAGCTGCTGCAACGCGAAGGAGATCGGCAGCGAGGCCCGCGGGAAGTGCAGGGCCCGGACCAGGCCGAGGTTGCCGGAGATCGCGCGCACGCCCGCCATCACCGAGCTCTGCGTGAAGGTGAACACGAACACGCCCGTGACCAGGAACGGGATGTACACCTCACGGGACATGCCCCGGTCGGCCTCCAGCAGCAGGCCGAAGATGAAGAAGTACACGGCCGCGTTCAGCAGCGGCGTGGCCACCTGCCACAGCTGGCCGAGCTTGGCCTGGCTGTACTGCGCGGTCAGCTTCGCCCGGGAGAAGGCGAGGATGAAGTGCCGCCGGTCCCAGAGCTGACGGACGTACTCGATGAGGGACGGACGGGCGCCGCTCACGGTCAGCCCGTGCTTGGCGGCGAGTTCCCTCGCCGTGAGGCCCTCGTCGGGCGCCGCGGGCGCGTCCACCGCGACCGTGGCGTCGTGCGTTGTCTCACTCACTAGTGGAAACTTTCGTCTTCGAGATGCTCGGCCTGTGCCGGCCTGGCATGAACCGGGCCGGGGTACGGCCCGGGGGCTCCCGGGTGTTCCCGGATACGAGCTTGTCAGATGACGGGAGGCCGGCCCAGCCGGGTCAGCCGCCACACCGTACGCCACTTCATGGGCCGGCGGGGCCCGCACGAGTTGGTCCAGCCCTCGCGGAATCCGCCGAACCAGGCCCGCAGCGCACTGCGGGAGGGACGGCGCAGGAGAGTGAGCAGCAGCCACACGCCGAGGTAGACCGGGACGAGCGGCGCGGGAAGGTTGCGGCGGGCCAGCCAGACGCGGTTGCGGGCGACCATGCGGTGGTAGACCGCGTGCCGTGAGGGAGCGGTCGTCGGGTGGTACAGCACCATGTCGGACCGGTAGTCGATCATCCAGCCCGCGTCGAGGGCCCGCCATGCCAGGTCGGTTTCCTCGTGGGCGTAGAAGAACTCGTCCGGAAGTCCGCCGACGTCGGCGAAGACCCGGGTGCGGACGGCGTTGGCGCCGCCGAGGAAGGTGGTGACCCGGGAGGAGCGCATCGGGTCGGCGGCGCGCAGCCGGGGGACGTGGCGGCGCTGGGTGACGCCGGTGTCGGGGTCGGCTATGCGGAAACTCACGATGCCGAGCTTCGGGTCGGCCTCGAACGCCATGCGGCACAGCTCGGCGGTGTCGTGGCCCGCGAGCAGCCCGTCGTCGTCCAGGAAGAGCAGGATGTCGACGTCCCGGCCGGCCGGGCCGAAGGCCTCGATGCCGACGTTGCGGCCCCCGGGGATGCCGAGGTTCTCGGGCAGTTCGATCGTGCGGACGCCTTCGGGGACGTCCGGCACGGGCGAGCCGTTGCCGACGACGACCACCTCGACCGGGTCGCCGTCCTGCTTGGCGACGGAGTCGAGGAGGGCGCGCAGTTCCTCGGGCCGGTTTCCCATCGTGATGATGACGGCGCCGACCTTCATGCCGCTCACTTCAGCCTGCTCGAGGCGAGGATGGACACGAGGTGCAGCAGGGTCTGCACCAGCGCGATGCCGGCCAGCACCGCCACGCCGAGGCGCGTGAAGAACAGGTCTCCGCGGGCCTGGTCGACGATCGCCAGCACGAGGATCAGCAGGGAGGCCTCGATGCCGAGGATCAGCCGGTGGAACTTCAGGGCGGCGGCCGCCTTGCGGGCCAGCGCCATGCCGGAGGAGCGCATCTCGGCGGCGGCTTCCTCGACCGGCGGCTTGCCGGCCTGGTGCCGGGCGACGCCGACGAGGTCGGTCTCGGCCTTGATCAGGATGGCGCCGAGCGCGGCCAGGGTGCCGAGGAAGGCCCACAGCCAGTCGATGCGGCCACTGCCCCACGGGTCGGCGGCGCGCAGGCCGAAGCCGGTGAGCACCGCGGCGTCGGTGAGGTAGGCGCCGACGCGGTCCAGGTAGACGCCGCCCAGCGAGTACTGCTTCTTCCAGCGCGCTATCTCGCCGTCGACGCAGTCCAGCAAGAGGTACATCTGGACGCACACCACACCGAGAACGGCACCCGCGATCCCCGGCACGAGCAGTGCCGGGGCCGCGAGCACACCGAAGACGGTCATCAGGTACGTGAGCTGGTTGGGCGTGATCCTGGTGTTGACCAGGTAGCGGTCGACCCGCAGGGACACCTCGCGCATGTAGAGGCGTCCCATCCAGTGCTCACCGCTGCGCCTGTCCTTCACCCCTGGGGGGTGAACGACGGGGCGGAGTTCAGCTACCGATGGCCTTGACATAGTGGGCGTAGGTGTCCTTGATCTGTTCGGTGTTCAGGTCGAGGTGTTCGAGGATGGTGTAGCGGCCGGGCCGGGTCTCCGGGGCGAACTCGACGGCCTTGACGAACTCGTCCGTCGTGAAGCCGATCTCGTCCGGCAGCACGGGCAGGCCGTGCCGGCGCAGCACCTCGGCCATGTACGCCGATTCCTCGTGCGCCCCGCGCAGCCACATCGCGAAGGCCGCGCCGAGACCGCACTGCTCGCCGTGGGCGGCGGCGCGCTTGGGGTAGAGCAGGTCGAAGGCGTGGTTGATCTCGTGGCACGCCCCGGAGGAAGGCCGCGAGTCGCCCGACACCGACATGGCGATGCCGCTGAGGACCAGCGCCTCGGCCAGCACCTGGAGGAAGTCGTTGTCCCCGATGCCGCCCGGGTGCCGCAGTACGGCTTCGCCGGCCTGGCGGGCCATGGCCGCGGCGAGGCCGTCGATCCGCTCGCCCTTGACACGGTTCGCCAGCTCCCAGTCGGCGATCGCGGAGATGTTGGAGACGGCGTCGCCGATGCCGGCGCGGACGTAACGGACCGGGGCCTCGCGGATGACGTCCAGGTCGATGACGACCGCGATCGGGTTCGGCACACCGTAGGAGCCGCGGCCCGCGTCGTTGTCGAGGGTGGCGACCGGCGAGCACAGGCCGTCGTGCGCGAGGTTCGTCGGCACGGCGACCAGGGGCAGGCCGACACGTGCCGCGGCGAACTTGGCGCAGTCGATGATCTTGCCGCCGCCGAGGCCGACGACCGCGTCGAAGTGGCCGGCCTTTATGTCGCTCGCCAGCCGGACCGCGTCGTCCAGGGTCCCGCCGCCGACCTCGTACCAGGTGGCGCCGGGCATGCTCGGCGAGATGCGCTCGCGCAGCTTGGCCCCCGAGCCGCCGCTGACGGCGACGGCGAGGCGGCCGGAGTGCGAGATGCGCTCGTCGGCGAGGACGCACGCCAGGTCGTCGAGGGCACCCGGGCGGATGTCGACGACGAGCGGCGAGGGGATGAGGCGGGTCAGTACCGGCACGCGATCTCCCGTCCGCGGGCGAGATCGTCGTGGTTGTCGATCTCCACCCACTTGACGTCGCCGATCGGTGCCACGTCGATACGGAAGCCGCGGTTGACCAGTTCCTGGTAGCCGTGCTCGTAGAACTGCTGCGGGTCGGTCTCCCACACGGTCTTGAGCGCGTCGGCCAGCTCGGGGGCGGCGTCGCCCTCGATCAGCGTGACGCCGATGTACTCGCCGGTGGCCTCGGCGGGGTCCATGAGCTTGGTGATCTTCGTCATGCCCTCGACGGGGTCGACGACGACCTTCATCTCCTCGTCGGCCAGGTCCTTGACCGTGTCCAGAGCGAGGATGATCTTCTTGCCGTCGCCGCGGGCGGCGAGCAGCGTCTTCTCGACGGAGACCGGGTGGACGGTGTCACCGTTGGCGAGGATCACGCCGTCCTTGAGGGCGTCACGCCCGCACCACAGGGAGTAGGCGTTGTTCCACTCCTCGGCCTTGTCGTTGTCGATGAGGGTGAGCTTGAGGCCGTACTTCCGCTCAAGGGCCTCCTTGCGCGCGTACACGGCCTCCTTGCGGTAGCCGACGATGACCGCGACCTCGGTGAGACCGATCTCGGCGAAGTTGCCGAGGGTCAGGTCCAGAACCGTGGGTTCGCCTTCTATGCCCGCGGGGCCCACCGGCACCAGTGCCTTGGGAAGGCTGTCGGTGTAGGGGCGCAGACGCCGTCCGGCGCCGGCCGCGAGCACGAGGCCGATCATGCGGGTTCTCCTTCATCGTGTACGGCGGGTGCGCCACCACGGTGGGCGGCGACCCAGAAGCGGATGCTCTCGACGAGCACCACCAGGGCGACGGCCACGGCCAGTGCCGTGAGCGCGACCTTGAACTGCGAGGCGGTGAGCACTGCGGCGAGGACGGTGACGAGCAGCGTCCGCCCTTCGTGCCCCCCGATGGAGCGCACCAGCCAGGCCGGGGGCGCTCCGGCGTCGCCGCGGATGCGGTAGACCGTGTCGTAGTGATGGTAGGCGACCGCGGCCACCAGCCCGAAAGCCGCGGGCAGGGCCCCCTTCACGTCCGCCTCGGCCGCCAGGACGAGGACGGTGCCGTACTCGGCGGCGCGCAGGAACGGGGGGACGAGCCAGTCGAGGGCGCCCTTGAGGGGGCGGGCGACGGCGAGGCCGGAGGTCAGGGCGTAGCCGAGGGCCGCGACGATCGGCCAGGGGCCGCCGAAGTCCGTCAGCGCCGCGGTGAGGACCACGGCGAGACCGCCCAGCAGGGCGGCGGTGGGGGCGGTGAAGCCCGGCAGCCTGCGGGCGGCCTTCTTGAACGCCTCGGCGAAGCCCTGCGCGAGCGGGCCGCTGTCGGCGAGGTCGGCCAGGGCGACGGCCGCGCGGTCGGTCCGCTTGGCCTTGCGCGTCAGCGACCGCAGCACCCGTCCGGCCGTGGTGTAGGTCGCGGCGAAGGCGCAGCCGACGAGGAGCACGTAGAAGGTGATGCGGGGAGTCGTGGCCGCCGTCAGGACCGCGATCATCGCCCAGCGCTCACCGATGGGCAGCACGATCATCCGCCGGACCCAGACCGTCCAGCCGACGCTGTCGAGCTTGTCGGAGAGGGCGGCGGTGGGGCTGGCCAGCGACAATGTACCGAGCGCGGTGGCGTCGTGGTTGGCCTCGTTGAAGGAGAAGTCCACGACGTGCCGGCAGGTCTGCAGGACCATCGCCCCGAGGGCCAGGGCCCAGACGTCGTCGCCGCCGCGGGCCGCGCCGAGGGCGAGGCCGGCGTAGTAGGCGTACTCCTTGGCCCGGTCGAAGGTGGCGTCCAGCCAGGCGCCGAGGGTGGAGTACTGCAGCGAGTAGCGGGCGAGCTGGCCGTCGGTGCAGTCCAGCACGAAGGACGCGATCAGCAGGACGCCGGCCGCGACGAAGCCGCCGCGGGTGCCGGTGGCCGCGCAGGCCGCCGCTATGAGGGCGGTGAGCAGCGAGGCGGTGGTGACCTGGTTCGGGGTGAGGCCCCGGCGGGCGCACCAGCGGGCGAGGTAGCGGGAGTACGGGCTGATGCAGAAGGTGGTGAAGAAGCCGTCGCGGGCCTTCACGGCCGACTTCAGGCGTACGGCCTCGTCGTCGACGTCCGTGACCGCCTGCCGTGCCTCGTTGCGGGCCTGCGGGTCGGCGGGGACGGCGGCGACCAGGGTGCCCAGCTCGGGGCGGTGCACGTCGGTGCCGTCGGCATCGAGGGCGGTCAGGATGCGGTCGGCGAGGCTGTCGACCAGGGTGGTGCCGCCGCCGGCCGAGTTCTCGCGGGCCATCGCCCGGGTCAGCGCCTGACGGCCGGCGGGCTGGGCGGTGACGGCTCCGGGGATCGCGGCGAGCGGGAAGCGGGGGTCGGTGAGGCCGAGGCGCAGCGCGTGGACGTGCCCCACGAACCGGGCGTCGACCAGTGCGACCCGTTCGTCGCCCGGCACCTCGGCGAGGAGGGTCTCGGCCTCGGCGGCGTCGATCGCGGTCCGGAGGTCGAACCCGAGGGACCGCAGGTCGGCCTCGATCGACGATCCGGGGACCGGCTGGCCGGTGAGGATGGCGGTCGACAACCGAATTCACTCCCTGGGTACCGACGCGTCCGCGCCGGTGACGTACATGATGGGGGCGCCCTCTCCGGTGGCTCCCGGGCGGCATGTCGGCAGAGGCTATCGGATACCGGGAAGGCCACGTTCACCGGCCGTTCGGCGGCTGGATCGACGTGGTTCGCACAAGCCTTTGCCGCGATCATCATCGGGGATCCGGGGCCCGCCCCACAAACCGCGTCCCCTAAGCGGACATCGGGGACATTGCGGGGGCGGTCGCCGTGGCCGCATAGGGTGGGCGACCATGACGTGGCTGATCACCGGCGGTGCCGGCTATATCGGAGCCCATGTGGCCAGGGCCATGACCGAGGCCGGGGAGCGTGTCCTCGCCTTGGACGACCTCTCGGCCGGGGTGCCCGCCCGGCTCCCGGCCGATGTGCCGCTCGTGCGGGGCTCGTCACTGGACGGGGAGCTGCTGAAGCGGATCTTCGCCGAGCACGGTGTGACGGGTGTGGTGCATCTCGCGGCCCGCAAGCAGGTCGCCGAGTCCGTGGCACAGCCCACGCGCTACTACCGGGAGAACGTCGGCGGCCTGGTGACGCTGCTGGACGCGGTGGCCGAAGCCGGGATCGAGCGTTTCGTGTTCTCCTCGTCGGCTGCCGTCTACGGCGACCCGGGTGTGGACCTCATCACGGAGGACACCCCGTGCGCGCCGGTGAACCCGTACGGCGAGACCAAGCTCGCCGGGGAGTGGCTGGTGCGGGCGGCGGGAGAAGCGCACGGGATCTCCACCGTGTGCCTGCGGTATTTCAACGTGGCGGGCGCGGCCGCACCCGAACTGGCGGACACGGGTGTCTTCAACATCGTTCCGATGGTCTTCGACCGGCTGACGCGCGACGAGGCGCCCAGGATCTTCGGCGACGACTACCCGACCCCGGACGGCACCTGTGTCCGTGACTACATCCACGTGGCCGACCTGGCCGAGGCCCATCTGGCGGCGGCCCGGCGGCTGGCCGAGGGCGGCCTCGCGGGTGACCTGACGGTCAACATCGGCCGCGGCGAGGGCGTCTCGGTCCGCGAGCTCATCACGGTCATCGGCGAGGTCACCGGTGACCGCCGGCCCCCGCTCGTCGAGGACCGGCGTCCCGGTGACGCCCCACGGGCGGTGGCGTCGGCCGCCCGGGCCGCCGTGGAACTCGGCTGGACGGCCCGGCGCGGGGTGCGCGAGATGACCGAGTCGGCCTGGCGGGGCTGGCGGCTGCACCACGGCTCCTGACCCCCTGAGGGCGTCCTGACCTGCCCATCGTTTACGCAGGTCAGGGCAGATGACAACGGTGTTCAGTGCCGCGTTGCGCATACCCCCTCCCCGTAGTTCACTGGGGTGCCCGAGCGCGATCAGGCGGACACACGGAGGCTGACTTCTCATGGGGGCTGGGCACGATCACGGGCACGCGCACGGCGCGGCGGCCGGCGGTACGGCGACCTCGGCGTACCGCGGCAGGCTGCGCATGGCGCTGGCGATCACGCTGGGCATCGTGGTCGTGCAGATCGTCGGTGGTGCCCTCGCCGACTCGCTCGCCCTCGTCGCGGACTCGGCCCACATGGCGACGGACGCCCTGGGTCTCGGGATGGCGCTGCTCGCGATCCACTTCGCGAACCGGCCGCCGAGCGAGCGGGCCACCTTCGGTTACGCCCGGGCCGAGATCCTCGCCGCCCTGGCCAACTGCCTGCTGCTGCTCGGTGCGGGCGGGTACGTCGTGTACGAGTCGGTCCAGCGCTTCATCGCGCCGGCTCAGACCGAGGGCCGGCTGGCGCTGCTGTTCGGCGTGATCGGCCTGGTGGCGAACCTGGTGTCGCTGTCGCTGCTGATGCGCGGGCAGAAGGAGAGCCTGAACGTGCGGGGCGCCTTCCTGGAGGTGGCGGCGGACGCCCTGGGTTCGGTCACGGTGATCGTGTCGTCTTCGGTGATCATGCTCACGGGCTGGCAGGCCGCCGATCCGATCGCCTCGCTCGTCATCGCGCTGATGATCGCGCCCCGGACGTGGAAGCTGCTGAGCGAGACGCTCGCCGTGCTGCTGGAGGCCGCCCCCAAGGGCGTCGACATGGCGGAGGTGCGTTCGCACATCCTCGCCACGGACGGTGTGGAGGACGTGCACGACCTGCACGCCTGGACGATCACCTCCGGCATGCCGGTGCTGTCGGCACACGTGGTCGTGAGCTCGGAGGCCCTGAACGCGATAGGCCACGAGAAGATGCTCCACGAGCTCCAGGGCTGTCTCGGCGACCACTTCGACGTGGAGCACTGCACCTTCCAGCTGGAACCGATCGGTCACGCGGAGCACGAGGCGCGGCTCTGCCACTGAGGGGGCGCACTCCACTGCGAGTGCGCCGGGGAACGCAACCCTCCGCCGCGCGCGCCCGCGTCCTGAGCCCCACAGCTCCGGTGGGGACGATTTTCCGCCTGCCCGCCCGGGCACGATCATCTACCGGGTCCCTTTCCCCGGCGTCCGACCGGCGCCGGCCGCGGTCCGCGCCAGCGCGCGGGACATGCGGGCGTGCCGCGAAGTGCCGGGAGTGCCGGATTCGTACGGCAGACTTGGGGCGCGAAGACCGATGTGAAGGATGGGTATGCCGATCACACCTGCCACCGCGACGCACAACCCGTCGAACGGCACCGCAGACGCGATTTTGCTGGAACTGGTCGACGAGGACGGCGTGACGATCGGCACCGCGGAGAAGCTCGCCGCCCACCAGCCGCCCGGGCAACTGCACCGCGCGTTCTCGGTGTTCCTCTTCGACGAGTACGGCCGGCTGCTGCTCCAGCAGCGCGCGCTGGGCAAGTACCACTCCCCCGGTGTGTGGTCCAACACCTGCTGCGGCCACCCCTACCCCGGCGAGGCGCCCTTCGCGGCGGCGGCACGGCGCACGTTCGAGGAGCTCGGCGCCTCCCCGTCCCTGCTGGCCGAGGCGGGCACGGTCCGCTACAACCACCCGGACCCGGAGTCGGGTCTGGTGGAGCAGGAGTACAACCACCTCTTCGTCGGCATGGTGCAGGCCGTGGTGCGGCCGGACCCGCAGGAGGTGGCGTCGACGGTCTTCGTGACCCCGCCGGAGCTCGCGGAGCGGCACGCCAAGGACACCTTCTCGGCCTGGTTCATGACCGTCCTGGACGCGGCCCGGCCGGCGATCAGGGAGCTGACGGGGCCGTCCGCGGGCTGGTGAGTCCGGCCCCGGCGGCCGGGTTCAGGAAAAGCGCGCGGGCTTGAGCGGCAGGGCGGCCCAGATCACCTTGCCGCCGCTCGCCGTGTGGTCCACCTCGCACACCCCGCCGGCCTCCCGGGTGATCTCGCGCACCAGGAGCAGCCCGCGCCCACCGGTGCGGGCGTGGTCCGTCTCCAGGGCGGTGGGCCGGTACGGATGGTTGTCCTCCACGGACACGCGGAGCCAGTCGGCGCCGACGGCCAGTTCGACGGCGATCGTCGGGGACAGCACCGCCGCGTGCTTGACGGCGTTCGTCACCAGCTCCGAGACGATCAGCAGCAGCCCTTGGGCCAGATCGTCCGAGACCGGCACCCCCTGTCGCAGCAGCAGGTCCCGTACGGCGTGCCGTGCCCGGGGGACCGAGGCCTCGACCGCCGACGCGGTGAACCTCCAGACCCCTTCGTACGGAAGCGGATCCGCGGGCGCGGGGCCGAGGGGCGCCGCGCCGTCCTCTGGGCGGGGGCCGAACCCTCGCCCGTCGTCGTCCATCGTCCGGTCGCCACCCTCGCGCTCGATTGTCGCCACACGTCGAGTGTTGGTAAGGATGCGCCTCACACTCCGGGACTGAACAGAAGTCAGCAACTATCGAGCACTTCTGACCGTTGGCGTATGACACGGTCAGTTGTGGGACTGGTCCTGTCCCTGTTGTGCCGTCTCGGCGAACTATTCGGGTTGTACGGGTTTGGCATCCGGATAGCATCCGGCGCATGGAGCCGCAGCTGGAGTACCGCGTGACCGACTCGGTCGCGACGGTCGTCATCCGTCATCCCGAGAAGCGCAACGCCATGACGGCCGCGATGTGGCGCTCCCTGCCCCCGCTGCTGGAGGAGCCTGCCGGTGATCCGGCCGTGCGTGCGCTGGTGCTGACCGGCGAGGGCGGGACGTTCTGCGCCGGGGCCGACATCTCGACGCTGCGGAGCTCGCCCGAGGAGGCGCAGGGGCTGGCCGTGCGGGCCGAGGAGGCGCTGGCCGCGTTCCCGAAACCGACGCTGGCCGCGATCCGGGGTCACTGCGTGGGCGGCGGGGCGCAGTTGGCGGCGGCCTGTGATCTGCGGTTCGCCGAGGAAGGGGCGTTGTTCGGTGTGACGCCCGCGAAGCTCGGCATCGTGTACCCGGCGTCCTCGACCCGGCGGCTGGTGTCCCTGGTGGGGCCGGCCACCGCCAAGTACCTGCTGTTCTCGGGGGAGCTGATCGACGCGCCGCGGGCCCTGCGGACCGGACTGGTGGACGAGGTGCTGCCCGAGGGCGAACTCGTCAAGCGGGTGGCCGAGTTCACCCGGATCCTGGTGTCGCGTTCGCAGCTGACGCAGGCGGCGGCCAAGGAGTTCGCGGACGGGCGTGCCGACCGGGACGCGCACTGGGCGGGGCAGGCGCGCGCGAGCGGCGACACCGCGGAGGGTGTCGCCGCGTTCCTGGAGCGCCGGCAGCCGCGGTTCGGCTGGAGTGTGCCTACGTCAGGGTGACGTCGGCGTGGGACCGGAGCAGTTCGACGAGGTGCGTGGGCGCCTTCTCGGGTGATCCGGCGTCGTAAGGCGGCTGCGGGTCGTACTCGGTGGCGAGCTGGACGATCTGCGCGTGGTCGTCGCCCGCGATCCGGCCGAGCAGGGTCAGTCCCATGTCGATGCCGGAGGAGACACCGGCCGCGGTGACGTACTTGCCGTCGGTGACGACCCGCTCCCCCGTCGGCTCGGCGCCATGGCGCCTCAGCTCCTCCAGGGCCAGCCAGTGGGACGTGGCGCGGCGGCCCCGGAGGAGTCCGGCGGCGGCGAGCAGCAGGGAGCCGGTGCACACGGACGTCGTCCAGGTGCTGGTCTCGTCGGCGGTGCGCAGCCAGGTGAGGAGGGGGCCGTCCGCCGCCAGCGGGAGGGGACCCGGGCCGCCGGGGACCACGATGATGTCGGGGTGCGGTACGTCGGCCAGGGTCCTGTCGGCGGTGAGCGCGAGGTTCCCCGAGTCGTTGCGTACGGGGCCGGCTTCCTCGGCGACGAAGACGGTCTCCGCGTCCGGGAGCCGGCCGAGGGTTTCGTAGGGGCCGACGGCGTCGAGGGCGGTGAAGCGGTCGTAGAGGACGATGGCGATCTGCATGGGGTCCCTTCGGTCGGCTGATGTCGCTGGGTTCAAGGTGTGCTCGCGGGACGGAAACGGCGGCGGTACTCGGCCGGGGGCGTGCCCAGGGTCCTGACGAAGGCCCGGCGCATGGCCTCGGGCGTGCCGTAGCCGCTGGTGCGGGCGATCTCCTCGACGCCGCCGGCGGTGTCCTCCAGGAGGCGCCGGGCGTGTTCGAGGCGGACGCGGTCCACGTAGCGGCCCGGTGTCATGCCCGTCTCGGCGCGGAAGGCGCGGGCGAAGTGGCGGGGCGAGAGGCGGGCCCGGGCGGCGAGGGTCTCGACGCAGAGGTCCGCGTCGGGATGGTCGGTGATCCACCGCTGGACGTCCCGCAGCGGCTCGCGGCGTGCGGTCTGGGCCGCGAGCTGGGCGCTGAACTGGGCCTGGTTCCCCGGGCGGCGCAGGAACACCACCAGGTGGCGGGCGATGGTGAGGGCTGCGTCCCGGCCCAGGTCCTCCTCGACCAAGGCGAGGGCGAGGTCGATGCCGGCGGTGACACCGGCCGAGGTGGCGATGTTCCCGTCGCGTACGTAGACGGGGTCGGGGTCGATCTCGACGGCCGGGTGCTCGCGGGCCAGCCGGTCGCAGTGCGCCCAGTGCGTCGTGGCGCGGCGGCCGTCCAGGAGGCCGGCTTCGGCGAGCACGGTGGCGCCGGTGCACACGGAGACCAGGCGTGCGGCGCGCGGGCCTCGTACGCGTACCCAGGCCACCAGACGCGGGTCGGGCCGCAGGCTGCCCGTTCCGCCGGGGACCAGGAGGATGTCCGGGTCGGGCGCGGTGGCCAGGGACTCGTCGGGGACGAGGGTCAGGCCGCTGGTGGTCCGCACGGGCGCGCCGTCCAGGGACGCCGTGCGGATCCGGTAGGCACCCGGGGAGAGCAGCTCCGCGCCCGCGAAGACTTCCACGGGCCCGGTGACGTCGAGACTCTGCAGGCCGTCGAAGAGGACGACGAGAACCGTGCGCTGGGTCATGCCGTCGATTGTTCGCGGGGGCGGAGGGTGGCCGCAATGACGAGTACCCCACCTTTCCTGCCCTGCGAGATCGGCCGTGTAGGACATACCAAGCGGTTGGTAACCTGCCGGGCATGACGACTGCCGCCCTGGAGCCGCGCGCCGGCCGACGCTGCCACAACATGCTCAACTCCCTCCACTCGACGCACTACTTCTCGCCCGACCTCGGGCGCGAGCTGGGCGCCGTGGGGGTCACCCATCCGCGGGCCGTGAACTTCGCCGTGCGGTCCGCCGCCCTCGGGCCGGTCGGGGCCGGGGCCGTGACGGCCACCTTCTACACCTACAAGTACGCGCTCGTGGCCCGGCATGTGCCGGCGGTGTGGGAGACCGCCGCACCCGGGCAGGTGCTGGCGGCACGCGCGCGTGCGGTCGACGCGACGCTGCGCCGCCTGCTCGGTGAGGAGGCCCTCGCGTCGGCGGAGATGTCCGAGGCGGCGCGGCTCGCCCTGCGCGCCGCCGAGGCCTGCTCGCGCGAGGCGCGGCCGCTGTACTCCGCGCACGCCGACCTGCCCGTCCCCGAAGAGCCGCACCTCGCCTACTGGCACGCGGCCACCCTGCTGCGCGAACACCGGGGGGACGGGCACCTGGCGGTCCTGATGTCCGCGGGCCTGGACGGGCTGGAGGCAATGGTGACCCACACGGCGACGGGCAAGGGCATGACCCCGAAGTGGGTCTTCTCCACTCGGGGCTGGAACCGGCAGGAGTGGGACGCCGCGACGGACCGGCTGCGGGAGCGCGGGCTGCTGGAGGCCTCCGGCGACCTCACCGAACAGGGTGTCGCCCTGCGCCGGGAGATCGAGCACGAGACGGACCGCCTGGACCGTGCCCCGTACGAGCACCTGGGCCCGGAGGGAGTGGCCCGGCTGACCGAACTGGGCGGGACGTTCGCACACGCGGCGCTCGTGGCGGGGGCGTTCCCGGCGGATCTGATCGGCAAGGGTGACGCATAGTGACGCGATGGTGAGGTACCCACTCTCCACCGGCCGCCGCGGCCGGGCCTGAGAAAGGGGAATTCCGTGTTCCGTGCTATCGCAGACGTGCTGCGCCAGATCGGCGGGGCCATCGCCACCGTCGTGACGCTGCCCTTCCGGGCGCTTGCCCGGCTCTTCGGCGGAGCCTCGTCCTCCACCCGCAGCCGCAGGGCCTGACCGGGACCCCGGCCTGCCGGGTGCCGCCCTGATCCCCGCGTGTCCGTGCCACCTGCCACAATTGCCGCGCAACCTCAGTGGAGAAGGCGGTACGGGATCGTGACGACACCCGGGTCCAACGGGTCCATCAGCGTAGGGTCCATCGAAGGCAGGATCGCCGAGGAACTCGGCGTACGGGAGCGGCAGGTCAGGGCCGCCGTGGAACTGCTCGACGGCGGTTCGACGGTGCCCTTCATCGCCCGCTACCGCAAGGAAGCGACCGAGATGCTCGACGATGCGCAGCTGCGCACCCTCGAGGAGCGACTGCGCTATCTGCGGGAGCTGGAGGAACGGCGGACGGCGATCCTGGAGTCGGTGCGCGAGCAGGGCAAGCTCACCGAGGAGCTCCAGGCGAGCATCCGGGGCGCCGAGACGAAGGCGCGCCTGGAGGACATCTACCTCCCGTACAAGCCCAAGCGGCGCACCAAGGCGCAGATCGCCCGCGAGGCCGGACTGGAGCCGCTGGCGGACGGGCTGCTCGGCGATCCTTCCGTCGAGCCCCTCGCCGCGGCCGCCGCGTTCGTCGACGCCGGCAAGGGCGTGGCCGATCCGCAGGCCGCCCTGGACGGCGCCCGGGCCATCCTCACCGAGCGGTTCTCGGAGGACGCCGACCTGATCGGCGAACTGCGCGAACGCATGTGGGTGCGTGGGCGGCTCGTCGCCAAGGTCCGGGAGGGCAAGGAGGAGGCGGGCGCGAAGTTCGCCGACTACTTCGACTTCGCCGAGCCGTTCACGGAGTTGCCCTCGCACCGGGTCCTCGCGATGCTGCGCGGCGAGAAGGAGGAGGTCCTCGACCTCGTCCTGGAGCCCGAGGAAGCCACGGACGGCCCCTCCTCGTACGAGGGGATCATCGCGCACAAGTTCGGGATCGCCGACCGGGGCCGCGCCGGCGACAAGTGGCTGAAGGACACGGTCCGCTGGGCCTGGCGCACCCGCGTCCTCGTCCATCTCGGCATCGACCTGCGGCTGCGGCTGCGCACGGCCGCCGAGGACGAGGCGGTGCGGGTCTTCGCCGCGAACCTGCGCGACCTGCTGCTCGCCGCCCCGGCGGGCACCCGCGCGACACTCGGCCTCGACCCCGGCTTCCGCACGGGTGTGAAGGTCGCCGTGGTCGACGCGACCGGCAAGGTCGTCGCCACGGACGTCATCCACCCGCACGTCCCGGCCAACCGGTGGGACGAGGCCATCGCGAAGCTGGCCCGGCTCGCGAAGGATCACGCGGTCGAGCTGATCGCGATCGGCAACGGCACCGCGTCCCGCGAGACCGACAAGCTCGCCGGTGAACTGATCGCCAAGCACCCGGAGTTGAACCTCACGAAGGTGATGGTGTCGGAGGCCGGCGCGTCCGTGTACTCGGCGTCCGCCTTCGCCTCGCAGGAGCTGCCCGACATGGACGTGTCGCTGCGCGGCGCCGTGTCGATCGCCCGCCGGCTCCAGGACCCGCTGGCCGAGCTGGTGAAGATCGACCCGAAGTCGATCGGCGTCGGCCAGTACCAGCACGACCTGTCCGAGGTGAAGCTGTCGCGTTCGCTGGACGCGGTGGTGGAGGACTGTGTGAACGGTGTGGGCGTGGACGTCAACACGGCCTCGGCCCCACTGCTCGCCCGGGTCTCCGGCATCACCTCCGGGCTCGCCGAGAACATCGTGGCGCACCGCGACCAGAACGGGCCGTTCAAGGCCCGCGGTGAGCTGAAGAAGGTGGCGCGGCTCGGCCCGAAGGCGTACGAGCAGTGCGCGGGCTTCCTGCGGATCCGCGGCGGTGACGATCCGCTGGACGCGTCGAGCGTGCACCCGGAGGCGTATCCGGTGGTCCGGCGCATGGTGAAGACCGCCGGGCAGGAGGTCGCCTCGCTCATCGGCAACACCGGGGTGCTGCGCTCGCTGAAGCCGCAGGACTTCGTGGACGAGACATTCGGCCTGCCGACGGTCACCGACATCCTGAAGGAGCTGGAGAAGCCCGGCCGCGACCCGCGCCCGGCCTTCAAGACCGCCGCCTTCAAGGACGGTGTGGAGAAGATCTCCGACCTGTCGTCCGGGATGATCCTGGAGGGCGTCGTGACGAACGTCGCCGCGTTCGGGGCGTTCGTGGACATCGGTGTCCACCAGGACGGTCTGGTGCACGTGTCCGCGATGTCGAAGACGTTCGTGAAGGACCCCCGCGACGTGGTCAAGCCCGGCGACATCGTGAAGGTGAAGGTCCTCGACGTCGACATCCCGCGCAAGCGGATCTCGCTGACGCTGCGGCTGGACGACGAGGCGGCCCCGCAGGGGCAGGGCGCCGGTCCCGGCGAGCGCCGGCAGCGCGGCGGGCGTCCGCCGCAGCAGCGGCAGGGCGGTGGCCGTGGGGGCCAAGGCGGCGGTCGCGGCGGTCAGCAGCGGCAGGCTCCGCCGCCGGCCAACAGCGCGATGGCCGACGCGTTGCGCCGGGCGGGTCTGGCCGATCCGAAGAACGGGCGCCGCTGACGGCTGCGCCGGGGTGGCCGTGGGGAGCTGCGGGTCCGTCGTGGGCGGCGCGCGGTTCTCCAGGTCCCTGAAGGGGGAGCGTCGCTCCCCCTTCAGGGACCTGGAGTGAGGGCATGTCCGCCATCACCCGGGAAGTGTGCGCGAGCGGGGGGAGGCGAGACCGCCTGGCCCGAACTGGGGGAAGGCGTGCTGCGGGCGCGGGGGCGCGCCGTCGGGACCGCTCCCGAGCCCTGCTGGGTCACGTACGAACTCGACACGGCCGACCGCTTCGTGACCCGCCGGGTGCGGGTGACCGCCGAGTCCGCCGACGGGTTCCGCACGCTCGACCCGCTCCACGACGGCGAGGGCTGCTGGACCGCGAACGGCGAGCCGCTCCCGGACGTCGACCGGAGCCCTCGACTGCGATCTCGGGCTGTGCCCGCTCACCAACACCGTGCCGGTGCTCCGGCACGGGCTCCGCCGGACGCCCGGCGAGCGGGACTTCCTGATGGCCTGGGTATCGGTGCCGGACCTGACCGTGCGGCCCTCACGGCAGACGTACACGCATCTGGAGCCGGGCGCGTCCACTACTCCTGCGGCGGCTTCCACAGCGACCTGGAGTTCGACGAGGACGGGTTCGTCGTCGACTATCCGCGACCGGCCGGGCGCCTGACGGCCCGTTAGCGCTCGGTCACCTTGCCGTCCGCCACGTCCAGGCGGCGGGTGACGTGCACGGCGTCCAGCATGCGGCGGTCGTGGGTGACCAGCAGGAGGGTTCCCTCATAGGCGTCGAGGGCGGACTCCAGCTGCTCGATGGCCGGCAGGTCGAGGTGGTTGGTCGGCTCGTCGAGGACCAGGAGATTGACGCCCCGGCCCTGGAGCAGCGCCAGGGCTGCCCGGGTGCGCTCGCCCGGGGAGAGGCTTCCCGCGGGCCGCAGGACATGGTCCTTCTTCAGGCCGAACTTGGCCAGCAGCGTGCGGATCTCGACCGGTTCGGTGTCGGGGACGGCCGTGCGGAAGGCGTCGAGCAGGGCCTCCTCGCCGTGGAACAGCTTGCGGGCCTGGTCGACCTCGCCGAGCAGGACGCCCGAGCCCAGCGCGGCGTGCCCGGCGTCCAGCGGGACCCGGCCGAGGAGGGCGGCGAGCAGCGTGGACTTGCCGGCGCCGTTCGCGCCCGTCACCGCCACCCGGTCCGCCCAGTCGATCTGCAGGGAGACGGGGCCGAGGACGAAACCGCCGCGGCGCACCTCGGCGTCCCGCAGGGTCGCGACGACGGCGCCCGAACGCGGGGCCGACGCGATCTCCATCCGCAGCTCCCACTCCTTGCGGGGCTCCTCGACGACCTCCAGGCGCTCGATCATCCGCTGGGTCTGGCGGGCCTTCGCGGCCTGCTTCTCGCTGGCCTCGCTGCGGAACTTGCGGCCGATCTTGTCGTTGTCGTTGCCCGCCTTGCGGCGCGCGTTCTTCACGCCCTTGTCCATCCAGGAGCGCTGCGTCTGAGCGCGGTCCTGGAGGGCCGCCTTCTTGTCCGCGTACTCCTCGAACTCGTCGCGGGCGTGCCGGCGGGAGACCTCCCGCTCCTCCAGGTAGGCCTCGTAGCCACCGCCGAAGAGGTTGATCTGCTGTTGGGCGAGGTCGAGTTCGAGGACCTTGGTGACGGTGCGGGCGAGGAACTCGCGGTCGTGGCTGACGACCACCGTCCCGGCGCGCAGGCCGCCGACGAAGCGTTCCAGGCGCTCCAGGCCGTCCAGGTCGAGGTCGTTGGTCGGCTCGTCGAGGAGGAAGACGTCGTAGCGGGACAGCAGCAGGGAGGCGAGGCCGGCGCGAGCCGCCTGACCGCCGGACAGGGACGTCATCGGCTGGTCCAGGTCGACCGCGAGACCGAGGGAGTCGGCGACCTCCTCGGCGCGTTCGTCGAGGTCGGCGCCGCCCAGGCCGAGCCAGCGCTCCAGGCTCGTGGCGTAGGCGTCGTCGGCGCCGGGTGCCCCGTCGACCAGGGCCTGGGTCGCCTCGTCCATGGTCCGCTGGGCCTCGGCGACGCCGGTGCGGCGGGCGAGGAAGGCCCTTACGGTCTCGCCGGGCCGGCGGTCGGGCTCCTGCGGGAGGTGTCCGACGGTGGCCGCCGGCGGGGACAGGCGCAGGTCGCCCTGCTCGGGTGCGGTGAGTCCGGCGAGCATCCTGAGCAGCGTGGACTTGCCCGCGCCGTTGGCCCCGACCAGGCCGATCACATCGCCGGGCGCGACGACGAGGTCGAGGCCGGTGAACAGGGAGCGGTCGCCGTGGCCGGCGGCGAGGTTCTTGGCGACGAGAGTGGCAGTCATCAGAGCGCCGATCCTAACGGCCGGGCCGCTCAGTGGTTCACGGCCGTCACCAGGACGCTTCCGTTGGTGCGCGCCACGACGAACGCCTGGCCCCGGACCGCTTTGGCGTCGAGGGCGACGCGGTGGCGGCCCGCGGGGAGGACGCCGTCGAAGATCTCGTGGGTGCGCGTGCGGGAGAGCCGGTCCAGGCGGTAGACGGTCAGGGTGACGCGGCAGGCGGAGGTGATCTCCAGATCGGCCCCGGTGTCGGTGGCGGTGAGGCCGGTGAGGCGGCGCTGTGCGACGGGGCTGCGGTCCAGGGCGTGTTCGATCTGGGCGACGAGGAGCGGGACGATCGGGGCGAGAGCGTCGACGTAGGCGACCGTGGCCCCGGCGTTCTCGAAGGCGCGCCGGACGGCGGCACGTTCCTGCTCGCCCGCCGCGTGGCCGAAGGCGACGGCGCCGTAGCCGCGCAGTTCGTCGGGGGACACACGGTGGGCGTCATGGGCGATGTCGGCGCCGACGCCGATGGTGCGCAGGGCCGCGGCGAGCTTGGCGAGGGCGGCGACGCGGGTGCCGATCAGCAGGACGCGGCGCCGGGGGCCGGGCCCGGAGCCGTTGAGCAGGGCGCCGAGCGCCGTCCGGTACTCGGCGCCGCGGAAGCGGAACGGGCCGATGCCGTGGTAGCCGTTGCGCTCCAGGTCGGCGTGTTCGTCGGTCTGCCAGGCGAAGTCCTGCCAGACGAAGTCCTCGCCGTCGCTCCGGATGAGCGCGGTGACGGCCCCGCAGGCCAGGTCCTCGCATTCGGGGCAGCCGTAGACGACGTACCGGCCGCCCGGTAACGGGGCCGCGCTCTCCAGGAGCAGGCTGCGGACCTGTGCGGTGAAGATCGCGGGTGGGACGTCGGAGGCGAGCGGGGAGACCGCGTCGAGGTCGGAGAGCTGGAACAGCAGGGGGCGTCCGTCGACGATGAAGTCCACGAAGTCCCGGTGAACCTGATGACCACCGTCGTTGAGGACTCCCCCGGCCCGCGTCGCGGGTGCCAGCCCGAAGGTCGCGTACTCGGCGCACATACGGTGAGTATCCCCACACTGCGGGTGAGGTGAGCACGGCGTGCCGGATTTCCGTTACGGTCCGGGCATGCGGAGCGAGGCGAGTGGCGAGATCGTGGTGGTCGGCGGCGGGGTGGCGGGGCTGACGACCGCGCTGGTTCTCGCGGAGCAGGGCCGACGGGTACGGGTGTGGACGCGGGACGCCGTCGAGACGACCACCTCAGCCGTCGCGGGCGCGCTGTGGTGGCCGTACCGGATCGAGCCGGTCGCGACGGCGCGCGTGTGGGCGCTGCGGTCGCTGGAGGTGTACGAGGAACTGGCGGCGCGGCCCGAGCACACCGGCGTACGCATGGTCGAAGGAGTACAGGGCGAGACCCGTCTCGACGAGGCCGAGGGATGGCTGGCGGGCCGGGTGCCGGGGCTGCGGGCGGCCACGCCCCGGGAGTACGCGGGCACGGGTGTCCGGGCTCGGCTGCCGCTGATCGACATGCCGGCTCATCTGCCGTGGCTGCGGGAGCGGTTCGTGGCGGCGGGCGGGGTGGTCGAGTCGCGCACGGTGTCCACCTTCGCGGAGGTGGACGCGCCGGTCGTGGTCAACTGCACGGGACTCGCCGCGCGGGAGCTCGTGCCGGACCCCTCCGTACGGCCTGTGCGCGGGCAACTGGTCGTCGTGGAGAACCCGGGGATCGACACCTGGCTGGTCTCCACCGACGCGGCCGGGGAGCACACGTACCTGTTCCCGCAGCCGGACGGGCTCGTCCTCGGCGGTACGTCCGAGGAGGACGCGTGGTCGCTGGAGCCCGACCCCGCGACGGCCGAGGCGATCGTCCGCCGCTGTGCGGCCCTGCGGCCGGAGATCACGGGGGCCCGTGTGCTGGGGCACCGGGTCGGGCTGCGGCCCACCCGGCCGGCGGTCCGCCTGGAGCGCGAGGCCCTGCCGGACGGCCGGCTCCTGGTGCACAACTACGGCCACGGCGGCGCGGGCGTCACCGTGGCCTGGGGGTGTGCGCAGGAGGCGGCCCGGCTGGTCTCCGGCTGACGGCGCGCGCCTGCCCGTCCGAACCGCGAGAACGGCCCGGGCCCGCGGAAGTCGAGGGCGGGGGCGGCCCGGACCGCGGAACCCGGGCCGCCCCCGCCGTACGGATCAGTGCTTGCCGATCGGGTCTCCCTCGATGTCCGGACCGCGGCCCGGGCCGACCCGGAACTCGAACTCGCCGTCGTACTTCTTGTGCCCTTCCATGACGGCCATCTCGACGGCCTCCGAGCCCATCTGCTCCCGCACGATCACCGGATCGCGGCGAAGGTCGCGCATGAGCGCGACGCACATGAAGATCATCACGATGACGAACGGCGCCGCCGCGAGGATCGTGAGGTTCTGCAGACCGGTCAGCGCGTCGCCCTGGCCGCTGCCGACCAGGAGCATGATCGCGGCCACCGCACCGGTGACCACGCCCCAGAACACCACCACGAACCGGCCCGGCTCGAGCGCGCCCTTCTGGGACAGGGTGCCCATGACGATGGAGGCCGCGTCGGCGCCCGAGACGAAGAAGATGCCGACGAGGACCATCACGAGCAGGCTCGTGACCGTGGCGACGGGGAACTGCTGGAGCACGCCGAAGAGCTGGCCCTCCGGGGTCGCCTCCTTGCCGAGCTGCCCCTGCTCCTGCATCTTCATCGCCGAGCCACCGAAGACCGCGAACCAGATCAGGCTGACCGTGCTGGGCACGAGGATGACACCACCGACGAACTGGCGGATCGTGCGGCCCCGGCTGATACGGGCGATGAACATGCCGACGAACGGCGTCCAGGAGATCCACCAGGCCCAGTAGAAGACCGTCCAGCTGCCCAGCCAGTCGGCGACGCCCTCGCCACCGCTCGCCTCGGTCCGGCCGGCCAGCTGGGGCAGGTCGCCGAGGTAGGCGAAGACGGAGGTGGGCAACAGGTCCAGGACGATGATGGTCGGGCCGGCCACGAACACGAACAGGGCGAGCACCAGCGCCAGCACCATGTTGGTGTTGGACAGCCACTGGATGCCCTTCTCCACACCGGAGATCGCCGACGCGACGAAGGCCAGGGTCAGCACCGCGATGATCGTGACGAGCAGCCCGGTGCTCACCTTGTCCATCCACTTCAGCTCCTGCACACCGGAGCCGATCTGGAGCGCGCCGAGTCCCAGGGAGGCGGCCGAACCGAAGACGGTCGCGATGATCGCGAGGATGTCGATGGCCCGCCCGACGCCGCCGTTGGCGTTCTTCTTGCCGATCAGCGGGGTGAAGACGGCGCTGATGGTCTGCCGGCGCCGCCGACGGAAGGTGCTGTAGGCGATGGCGAGTCCCACCACGGCGTAGATCGCCCAGGGGTGGAGCGTCCAGTGGAACAGGGTGGTGGCCATGGCCGTCTCCATGCGTTCGCCGGAGTCGGCCGGGTTCGTGCCCGGCGGGGGCGCGCCGTAGTGCGACAACGGCTCGCTCACGCCGTAGAACATCAGGCCGATGCCCATGCCCGCGCTGAACATCATCGCGACCCAGGACACCGTGCGGAACTCGGGCTCCTCGCCCTCGGCTCCCAGGTGGATACGGCCGTAGCGGCTGATGGCGAGCCAGAGGGCGAAGACCACGAAGCCGGAGGCCGCGAGCATGAACGCCCAGCCGCCGTTGTGGAGCAGCCCGCCGAGCATGCTGGTGGAGACGTCTTCGAGCGAGTCGGTCGCCGCCGCGCCCCAGACCACGAAGGCGAGGGTGAGCACCGCCGTGACGCCGAAGACGATGCGGTCGGTCTGCGGCCGGTCCTGACCGGGCAGGCCCGCTTCGGACCCCGGCAGCGCGGCTCCCTCCGGGGAGTCCTTGTCGCTTGGTCGTTCTTGCGTCACAGGCGGCACCTTTCATCGGGACAGCTGAGGAGGACGCAGGCCCTCCGTAAACGCTGCTACCACGTGTGGCGGAATTTCACCCCTCTCAGCATGCGGTTTCGGATGAACCTCCGGTCAGGTGGTACTCGGCCCGGTCGTCGAGCAGCAGCGGCACCAGTGCCCGCAGGGGCTGGCGCAGGGGGACGAGCACGCCCTCGGCGTCCCGGCGTACGCGCACCCCGTGCAGTGCGAGTTCGTCGCCCACCTCGGCGTACTGGGTGGCGGTGAGGCGGTAGCCGCAGGGCGGGTTCTCGATGATGTCGGCCGCCTCGGGCGGGTCGTTGTCGGCGCCGCCGACGTAGACCGGGCCGGTGACGGCGTAGCCCGCGAGCCGGGCCCTGACCGTCGCCCTCTCGAGGCGGCCGCGGCGCTGGTCGGTGTAGCCGAACAGGCCCTTGAGTGCGTCCAGTTGGGAGGTGACCCGGCGGCGGTTGTTCAGGGCTTCGTCCGCCTTCTCCGCCGCGGTGAGCGGGTCCACGCGGCTCTCGATGAGCAGCCCGACGGAGTGCTTCACCCCGGACATGTTGCGCAGGATGCGCTCCTGTCCGTCCCCGGCGACCTGTTTGACCGGCTCACCGGTCTGCGGGTCGGTCCAGATGCCGTAGGTGCCCGTGGAGTGGCCGGCCCGCCGGGCGGCGGGGCGGACGTACGCCTCGGAGAGGGTGCGCGCCTCGTCGTGGACCGCCTCGTGGGTGTTGAGGTTGCGCGGCCACAGGTCGAAGAGGTCCTTGTCGTAGAACCGGGGTGTGGCGCCGTACTCGTGCAGGTCGTAAACGATGTCGGGGCGCTGGTCGCGGATGACGGCGGCCAGGGCGCGGGCCTCGGGGGTCTTCAGGGCGAGGTGGTCGCGGTTGACGTCGACGCCGTCGCTGTTGCCGCGGGTGCCGGCCGCCCGGCCGTCGGGGTTGGCGGTGGGCACGACCAGGACGGTGGTGCGGTCCAGGAAGCGCCGGGTGCGGCTGTCGCGGGCGTGCGCGAGGTCGCGGACGGTGGTCAGACAGGCCTCGCGGCCGGAGGGTTCGTCGCCGTGCTGGCTGCAGACGAGCAGCACCTTGCTGGGGCTCGGGCGGTTGCCGATCCGCAGCAGGTGGAGCGGGCGGTCCTGCTTCGTCGTTCCGATGCGGGTCATGGAGACGCGGCCGCTGGACCGGTCGACGGCCCTGAGGAAGTCCTGCTCCTCGGGCTGGGTGGTCCAGCGGGCGCCGTTCGACTGTTCGAAGCCGGTGCGCGGCGGGGAGCCGGGGGCCGCGTGGGCCGGTGCGGCGACCAGGGAGGCCGTGAGGGCCGCGGTGGTCAGGACCAGGGCGCGGACGCGGGTGGTGTGTCGGGTCACCGGCTCGCCTCCGGGACGCGGTGCGCGGCGCGCGGCTCCCGTACGCCGTCCAGGACGGTGGCGTCGGGGGTGGCGGGCGCGGCGCCCGTGGTGGCGCGGGCGAAGGCGGTGGCTCCGCCGACGAAGGGGACGCGCGCCGAGGTGCGGGACAGGTCGAGGGTCAGCTTGGGCGTGTCCGCGGGAGGGTCGATGAGGTCCTTGTCGGTGCCCGCGACGATCAGCGCCAGGCGGTGGCCCTTCGGGACGACACGGTCGGTCGCCGCGAGGTCGAGGGTGATCGTGTACCGCGTGCCCGGGGTGAGCGGGGAGCCCTTGTGGTCGGAGGCGTGGTTGCCGAGGTCGGCCCAGCCGCGGCTGACGACCGTGTAGTCCACGTCGGCGGTCTTCGCCTTGGTCTCCTTGAAGCAGGAGCTGTCACCGGCGGTGCTCGCGCCCCAGCAGGTGCGGTCCGTGAGGGTGGTGATGCCCTCGCCGGCGTGGGCGTAGTCGCGGATGGTGGCGGGGCCGATGTCCACGAGGACGGCGGAGAGGTGGGCCGTCGGGGTGGAGGGCGTGGCGGTGACGGTGACCTCGGAGGAGCCGGACAGGCGCAGGGCGCGGGTGAGCGGCCGGGTGACGAACCCGGCCTTCTCCGGGGTCGGCCGGTCGATCTGCGCGGCCCAGTCGGCCTCGCTCCGCGTCGGGTCGTCGGTGAAGCCCTCGCTGCCGTGGCCGCGGCGCAGGCCGAGGGTGCCGACGCCGGGCCGGGTGCCCCGGTCGGGGCGCAGGGTGGTGGCCCGGGTGCCGCTCGGCGGCCAGAGCGCGGAGGTCGCCCACTGGTCGGGGGCGCGCTCGATGTCGGCCATGGGCTCGCGGTCGATGCCGTTGTCGTAACCCATGAGTTCGTGGTCGAACCAGCGGTGCAGCGTCTCGACCCACTCCGCGCGCCGGAAGTCGAAGGGGTCGACGTGGCCGGTCTGCGACAGCCAGATCTTCCGGTCGACGCCGTTCTTGGCGAGGGCGTCCCACCACTGGCCGACGTGCTTCATGCGGACGTTGAGGTCCTGCATGCCGTGGACCAGGAAGACGCTGGCCTTCACCTTGCGCGCGGCCTTCACGTAGTCGCGCTCGCTCCACAGCGGGGTCCAGTCGCCGGTGCGCGGGGCCCCGTCGGCGAGCTTGTGCTGGACGGCACCGCACTTGGCGCGGGCGTCGGGGCTGTCGACGTAGTTCGACAGCCAGTCGGGGCCGGAGTCGTAGAGAGGGGCGCCCTGCTGGAAGTAGTAGTCGTACCAGGAGGAGATGGCGCTGATCGGGACGATGGTCTTCAGGCCCTTGACGCCGGTCGCGGCGACGCCGTTGGCGATGGTGCCGTCCCAGCTCTTGCCGATCATGCCGGTGCGGCCGTTGGTCCAGCCCGCATGGGCGCGGGTGGTGCCGGTGCGGCTCGTGTAGGCCTTGGCACGGCCGTTCAGCCAGTCGACGACCGCTTTGGCGGAATGGATGTCGGAGCGGCCTCCGACGTCGACGCAGCCGTCGGAGCGATTGGTCCCGGCCAGGTCCACGCCGACGAAGGCGTAGCCGCGCGGGACGAAGTAGTTGTCGTAGTACAGCGGCATCTGTGCGACACGGCCCTGCGCGTCGTACGTCTTCTTCTGGCTCTCGTTGCCCCGCCCGCAGCAGGAGTAGTACGGGCTGGCGTCCATGATGACGGGGACCTTGCGGCCCTGCCGGGCGGTTTCGCGGGGGCGGACGATGTCGACGGCGACCCGGTCGGTCTTTCCGTCCCGGTCGCCGTCGAGTCCGGTGTCCACCCAGACGGCCTCGCGGATGGCGTTCCCGTACGAGTACACGGGTTCGCTCCCCCGGGGGGTGGCCTGTGCGGCCATCGGAGTGAGCAGGGTGGCCAAGAGGGCGGCGGTGGCCGCCGTCGCGAGCGGTCTCCAGGTCGTGAAGCGCGTGCGTTTCGGCATGCGCCGGACGCTACATCGGTGAACTCCTGTTCAGAAGAGGGCAACTGACGGTCCGGCGTGTCCGGGACGAGCCTTCGGGGCGGGTGTCTCATGTCGGCCGAATGGCGATCGTGTGACAGCAGGGGCCATGGACATGATCAGGGGCACAGGGAGTCAATAGGCTCCTCACTGACACCGGAACACCTCGGGACCCTACGACTTGGAGCCTTGCGTGCACCGCAGAATCATCGCGCCGGGAGCCCTGGCAGCGGCCGTTCTCCTGCTGGCGATCCCGGCATCGGCGGCCCCCCACTCCCCCGGCGCGCCGGGTATCGGCGACCCCTACTACCCGGCCCACGGCAACGGCGGATACGACGTCTCCCACTACGACCTCCGGCTGAAGTACCAGCCGGCCACGGACGAACTGGAGGGCACGGCGACCCTTGTGGCCCGCACCACGCAGGACCTGTCGAGTTTCGATCTGGACTTCCTGCTGGACGTCGACGAGGTGCGCGTCAACGGCGCGACGGCGTCGTTCCGTCCCTCGGGCGAGCACGAGCTGGTGATCACGCCGAAGCGCCCGCTGGCCAAGGGCACGTCCGTCACGGTCGTCGTGCGCTACCGCGGGGTGCCCTCGTCGAAACAGGCCTACGGTTTCACCAGCTGGCACCGCACGCCTGACGGGGGCGTCGCGGCGAACGAGCCCGAGGCGGCGGCGTGGTGGTTCCCGAGCAACGACCACCCCCTCGACAAGGCGACCTACGACGTGTCCGTGCTGGTCCCGGACGGCACCCAGGCCATCTCCAACGGCACGCTGCAATCCACGAGTTCACGCCTGGGCTGGACCCGGTGGAACTGGCGGTCCAGCAAACCGCAGACCACGTACCTCGCCACGCTGGCCGTCGGGAAGTTCGACATCACGACCGGCACGACCGAGAGCGGCATCCCCGTCCTCAACGCCTACAGCAAGGACCTGGGCGAGCACGCCGGCGCGGCGCGGGCGAGCATCGAACGGACCGGGGAGATCGCGGAGTGGCTGGCCGGGTACTTCGGGCCGTACCCCTACAACGCGCTCGGCGGGTACGTGCCGAACACGAACACCGGGTACGCGCTGGAGACCCAGACCCGGCCGTTCTACAGCCCCCGGCAGTTCGCGAACGGGTCGAACGTGTCCCTGGTCGTCCATGAGCTGGCCCACCAGTGGTACGGCGACGAGGTGTCGCTCAAGGGCTGGAAGGACATCTGGATCAACGAGGGGTTCGCCCGCTACGCGCAGTGGCTGTGGTCCGAGCACGAGGGCGAGGGCACGGCGCAGGAACTCGCCGACTACGTGTACGCCTCGCACCCCGCCGACGACCCGTTCTGGACGGTGAAGCCCGGGGATCCCGGCCCGGACAACCAGTTCCACACCGCTGTCTACGACCGGGGCGCGCTGGCCGTCCAGGCACTGCGCAACGCCGTCGGCGACGAGGACTTCTTCGCCATCCTGAAGGGCTGGCCCTCGAAGTACGCGCACGGCAACGCCTCGGTGGCGGACTTCCGGCGGTACGCGGAGGAGGTCTCGGGCAAGCCCTTGGCCGCGCTCTTCGACACCTGGCTGTTCCAGCCGTCGAAGCCGGGTGCGCCGGCGGCTCGCGCCGCGGCGGTCGCCAAGGCGGCGAAGGGCGTCGCCCAGCCCAGGTCGTGGAAGAGGATCGCGGCGACGAACGGGGCGCACGGGCACGCGGGTGCCGGGCACGGGGAGCACGCGCGCTGAGGTGCCTGGTTCCGCATGGCTGCGGGCGGTGCCGCTTGGGGTGATGGGGTCCCCCTGCTCGAGCGAAGCCGAGCAGGGGGGAGGGTGGGCGCAGCGGCACCCCCTCGCAACGGGCTGGGCAACGCCCGCCCGGTCGCGCTCACACCTGGCGTGCTGAACGCCGCCCCTCGGCCTACGGTTGGGCACATACGCACGGGCCGCATCGGCCCGGCGGCATGAACAAGGCTGCTGACGAAGGAGCCGGACGTGCGGAACGTGGCGATCCTCGAGGCACCGTCCGTGCTGGGGCTGCGGCCGACCGGCGTCGAGGATCTCCCGGGGGCGTTGTTCGAAACCGGGATGACCGAGGCCCTCGGAGCGGTCCGGGCGGGCCGCGTCGAGCCGCCCGTGTACGACCCGGAGCGGGATCCCGCGACCGGAATCCTGAACCCCGGTGGCATCGCCGCGTACTCCACCGCGCTGGCCGATGCCGTGGGCGAGGTCCTCGGCCAGGGGCGGTTCCCCGTCGTGCTCGGCGGCGACTGCAGTGTGCTGCTCGGCGCCCTGCTCGCGCTGCGCCGCCGGGGCCGGCACGGGCTGCTCTTCCTCGACGGGCACACCGACTTCTACCAGCCCTCGGTGGAACCGGCCGGCGAGGCGGCCTCCATGGAACTCGCCCTGGCCACCGGGCGCGGCCCGCGCGTGCTGGCCGACCTGGAGGGCCTGGGCCCGCTCGTACGGGACGAGGACGTCGTCGCGCTGGGGTTCCGGGACGCGGAGGAGTCCGCGGCGAACGGTATGCAGCCGCTGCCGTCGGCGCTGCACGCGATGGAGCTGGACACCGTGCGCGCCCTGGGGGCGGGCGAGGCGGCCCGTCGCGCCGTCCGGCTGCTGGACGGGGGCCGGGCGGGCGCCGGGTACTGGGTCCATCTCGACGTCGACGTGCTGGACGACGCGGTCATGCCCGCCGTCGACTACCGGCTCCCGGACGGTCTGACATGGCAGGAGCTGGAGACCGTCCTGCGCACGGCACTGTCCGGCGGCGATGCCGTCGGTCTCACCGTGGCGATCTTCAACCCCCGCCTGGATCCCGGCGGGAAGATCGCGCAGCGCCTCAGTGACTGTCTGGTGCGGGCGTTCGACAGGGACGGCCAGGGCTGAGCCGGGGCCGGTCAGACCCCGTGGTGTACACCGTCACCTGTGTCCCCCGCCGTATCAGGCGCTCCTCGACCAGCGCCTCGACCCGGGACCACTTGCCGTCGGCGAGACCGCGGCCGATGCGGGGCATGCGGACGGCCGCGTCCACTTCGCCGGCCCTCTCGGCCACCGTATCCACCGCGGTGTCGATCGCCTCGTAGCGGACGGGGGCGCCCTTGCTGCCGGTCCTGGTGCCGCGCCGGCCGATCATGTCGGCCACCCGGACGCACGGCTCGACCTGGACGAACCGCACCACCGCGCCGAGTCCGAAGTCGTTCGTCGCGCGACCTCGGTGCCAGGCCCGGTACGCCGCCTCCGGCTCGGGACGGCGGCGCGACAACGCCAGGACGAAGGACGAAGCCCTAGCCCCAGCCCCCGGGGTCGTTGCATACATGGGCGATGGCCTTGACGTCCTTCACCGGCGAAACGGTGGCGTCACACGGGCATACGTGCTCCCCGGCATGACGCCACCGTGGGCCCTGCCACTGACAGTGGCCCCGGCCCGCTACTTCGTCAGCTGCGACAGCTCCTGGTCCGCCGTCTGCGAGACCCGGCGGCGGACGCCGTACCAGCCCGCGACCAGCATGGCCGCGATCAGCGGGATGAGCAGGAGGGTCTTGCGGCCGACCTCGGGGTCCTTCCACATCATGCCCAGGCAGGCCAGCAGGAAGACGACCGTGGCGATCTCCGTGACCGGGCTGGCGGGGAGGCGGAAGGAGGGGCGGGTGACCTGACCGGCCTTGGCGCGGCGGACGAAGACCAGGTGGCAGATCATGATGATCACCCAGGTGCTGATGATGCCGAGGGAGGCCACGTTCAGCACGATCTCGAAGGCCTGGGCGGGCACGAGGAAGTTCAGGCCGACGCCCAGCACGCACACCCCGCAGGTCAGCAGGATGCCGCCGTAGGGGACCTGGCTGCGGTTCATCCGGGCGGTGAACCTGGGGGCGGAGCCCGCCATCGCCATGGAGCGCAGGATGCGGCCCGTGGAGTACAGGCCGGAGTTCAGGGAGGACATGGCGGCCGTCAGGACGACGAGGTTCATCACGTCTCCCGCGGCCGGGACGCCGATCTTCGACAGCACCGTGACGAAGGGGCTCTGGTCGGCCGAGTAGAGCGAACCCGGCAGGAGCAGGGCCAGCAGGACGACCGAGCCGACATAGAAGAGGCCGACGCGCCACATGATCGAGTTCACCGCGCGCGGGACGACCTTCTCGGGCTCGGCGGTCTCGCCCGCGGCGACACCGACGAGCTCCAGCGCGGCGTACGCGAAGATCACGCCCTGCATGACCAGGACCGCGGGCATCATCCCGTGCGGGAAGACGCCGCCGTTGTCGGTGATGACGCTCGGGCCGGGCGTCTGGCCGCCCACCTCGTGCTGCGTCGCCAGCAGGAAGATGCCGACGAACATGAAGCCGACGAGCGTCGCGACCTTGATGATCGCGAACCAGAACTCCATCTCACCGAAGTACTTCACCGAGATCAGGTTCACGGCCAGCACCACGGCGAGGGCGACCAGCGCGAGCACCCACTGCGGGATGTCGGTGAACAGACTCCAGTAGTGCGTGTAGAGCGCGATCGCGGTGATGTCCGCGATGCCGGTGGTCGACCAGTTCAGGAAGTACATCCAGCCGGCGACGTACGCGCCCTTCTCGCCGAGGAACTCGCGCGCGTACGACACGAAGGAGCCCGACGAGGGGCGGTAGAGCACGAGCTCACCGAGGGCACGGACCACGAAGAAGGCGAAGACGCCGCAGACCAGATAGGCGATCGCCAGGGCCGGGCCCGCGTTGTGGAGGCGGCCGCCCGCGCCCAGGAAGAGTCCGGTGCCGATCGCGCCCCCGATGGCGATCATGTTGACGTGGCGGGCCTTGAGGTCCTTGCTGTAGCCGGCGTCGCCCGCGTCCGCGGGCACCGCGGCCGCCTCGGTACGCGGCGTGGCCGCAGCCGTGTATACGGCGTCCTTGCTCACGGTGGATCCACTCTCTGGTGCGCCCGAGCGGGTCACGCTCGGCTTCCGGACATGCGTAAGGCCTGCGCCCTCTGTCAGGGCACAGACCAAGGGGCCACCTTCCCCCGCCCTGCGCGGCTCACGCGATGGCACACGTCACAGCCCGCCACTTCCACCCTGCCGTCACCTTGGGCACCGGAGGTTTCACAGCACTGGTGAGACAGCGATACTGCTGCACATGACGACCGACACCGAGGAGCCGACCCTCACGATCGACGAATTGGCCGCACGGGCCGGTGTCACGGTGCGCACGGTCCGCTTCTACGGCACGAAGGGGCTGCTGCCCCCGCCGGTGCTCGGTCCACGGCGGGTGGGGCGGTACGGGCGCGAGCACCTGGCCCGGCTGGCTCTCATCGAGGAGTTGCAGCAGCAGGGCATGACGCTGGCCGGCATCGAGCGCTACCTGCGGCAACTGCCGCCGGATCTGAGCGCACACGACCTCGCCATCCACCGGGCGGTCGTGGCCTCCTGGGCCCCGGAGCCCGTCGAGTCGGTCACGCGCGCGGAGCTGGGGCGGCGCGCCGGACGGCCGCTGGGCGACGACGACGTCGAGCGGCTCGTCGCCATGGGTGTGGTCCGGCCCGCGGACGGCGGCTACGAGGCCGACCTCGGTCTGCTCCGGCTCGGCGCCGGGCTGCTGGACGTGCCGCTCTCCCAGGATGCGATCTTCGCGGCGCGCACGGTTCTCATCGAACACGCGCGCGCCGCGGCCCGGGAGCTGTCCCAGCTCTTCCGCGGTGAGGTGGCGGAGCGTGACGCGCGGGACGTGCGGTCCCTGTCGGCGCACATGCACCCTCTGGTGGTGCAGGCGCTCCTCACCGCCTTCCAGCGGTCACTGAAGGAGGAGCTGGGCCAGTGGCTCACCGGACCTTCGGGCTCCGGCGGCTCAGACGCGGGCTGAGTCGCCGAACCGCTCCCCCTTCTCCGCCTTCTCCACCAGCAGCGCGGGCGGGGCGAAGCGCTCCCCGTACTGCTCGGCGAGTTCACGCGCGCGTGCCACGAATCCGGGCAGGCCGCCCTCGTAGCCGTTGATGTACTGGAGCACGCCGCCGGTCCAGCCCGGGAAGCCGATGCCGAAGATGGAGCCGATGTTGGCGTCGGCGACCGAGGTCAGCACGCCCTCCTCCAGCAGCCGGACGGTGTCCAGCGCCTCGGAGAACAGCATGCGTTCCTGCATGTCCCGGAACGGGATCCGGTGCCCCGGCTTGGTGAAGTGCTCGCGCAGTCCGGGCCAGATGTTGGTGCGCTTGCCGTCGTCGCCGTAGTCGTAGAAGCCGGCGCCGCCGCTGCGGCCCGTGCGGCCGAACTCGTCGACCATGCGGTCGATCACGGCCTCGGCCGGGTGGGCCGTCCAGGTGCCGCCCGCCTCCTCGACCGCCCGCTTCGACTCGGCCCGGATCTTGCGGGGCAGCGTCAGCGTCAGCTCGTCCATCAGCGACAGCACCTTGGCCGGGTAGCCGGCCTGGGCGGCGGCCTGTTCGACCGAGGCGGGTTCGATGCCCTCGCCGACCATGGCGACGCCCTCGTTGATGAAGTGGCCGATGACCCGGGAGGTGAAGAAACCGCGCGAGTCGTTGACGACGATCGGCGTCTTGTTGATCTGCCGGACCAGGTCGAAGGCGCGGGCCAGTGCCTCCTCGCCGGTGCGCTCGCCCTTGATGATCTCGACGAGCGGCATCTTGTCGACCGGCGAGAAGAAGTGCAGGCCGATGAAGTCGCCTTGGCGCTCCACGCCCTCGGCGAGCGCCGTGATGGGCAGGGTGGAGGTGTTGGAGCACAGCAGCGCGTCGGGCTCGACGACGTGCTGGATCTCCTGGAACACCTTGTGCTTGAGGGACGTGTCCTCGAAGACGGCCTCGATGACGGCGTCGCAGCCGGCCAGGTCCTGGACCTCGGCGGTGGGCGTGATGCGGCCGAGCAGCGCGTCGGCCTTCTCCTGGGTCGTGCGGCCCTTGGCGACCGCCTTGGCGCACAGCTTCTCGGAGTAGCCCTTGCCCTTGAGGGCCGCCTCCAGGGAGACGTCCTTCAGGACGACGTCGATGCCGGCACGGGCGCAGGAGTAGGCGATGCCGGCGCCCATCATGCCGGCGCCGAGGACGGCGACCTTGCGGGCCTGGCGCGGTGCGACGCCCTTGGGACGGTTGGCGCCGGAGTTGACGGCCTGGAGGTCGAAGAAGAAGGCCTGGATCATGTTCTTCGAGGTCTGGCCGGCCGCGAGGTCCACGAAGTAGCGGGCCTCGATGACCTGGGCGGTCTCGAAGTCGACCTGGGAGCCTTCGACGGCGGCGGCGAGGATGTTGCGCGGCGCCGGGTAGGGGGCGCCGCCCGTCTGCTTGCGCAGGCCGGCCGGGAAGGCGGGCAGGTTGGCGGCGAACTTGGGGTTGGCCGGTGTGCCGCCCGGGATGCGGTATCCGGGCTTGTCCCAGGGCTGCTGGGACTCGGGGTTGGCGTCGATGAAGGCGCGGGCCTTGGCGAGCAGTTCCTCGTGCGTGTCGGCGACCTCGTCGACGAGGCCGTTGTCCAGGGCGCGGCGCGGGCTGTACTGGGTGCCCTGGAGGAGGACCTTCAGCAGGGCGTCGGCGATTCCCAGCATGCGGACGGTGCGGACGACACCGCCGCCTCCGGGGAGCAGGCCGAGGGTGACCTCGGGGCAGCCGATCTTGGAGTCGGGCGCGTCGAGGGCGACGCGGTGGTGGCAGGCCAGGGCGATCTCGTAACCGCCGCCGAGAGCCGCGCCGTTGAGGGCGGCGACGACCGGCTTGCCGAGGGTCTCGATGCGGCGCAGGTTCCGCTTGATCGCCATGCCGCCGTCGAACAGCTCCTTGGCCGTCTCGGGCGTGACGCGGATGAGGTCGCGCAGGTCGCCGCCCGCGAAGAAGGTCTTCTTCGCGGAGGTGATGATGACGCCCCGGAGGGAGTCCTTCTCGGCCTCCAGGCGGTCGGTGACGGCGGCGAGCGAGTCGCGGAACGCCTGGTTCATGGTGTTCGCGGACTGGTTCGGGTCGTCGATGACGAGGGTGACGAGGCCGGTGCGGTCCTGTTCCCAGCGGATGGTGGTGGGCTCAGTGCTCATGTGGAGGTGCTCCGTGTGATCCGTCGGGAGGGGGTCAGATGCGCTCGACGATGGTGGCGACGCCCATGCCGCCGCCGACGCACAGCGTGGCGAGGCCGTAGCGCTTGTCCTGGCGCTCGAGTTCGTCGACGAGGGTGCCGAGGATCATCGCGCCGGTGGCGCCGAGGGGGTGGCCGAGCGCGATCGCGCCGCCGTTGACGTTGACCTTGTCCAGGGACAGGCCCATGTCCCGTACGAAGCGCAGCACGACCGCCGCGAACGCCTCGTTGATCTCGACGAGGTCGATGTCGTCGATGGTCAGTCCGGCCTTGGCGAGGGCCTTGCGGGTGGCGGGGGCGGGACCGGTGAGCATGATGGTGGGCTCGGAGCCGGAGACGGCGGCGGAGACGATCCGCGCGCGCGGCGTGAGGCCGTAGCGCTCGCCGACCTCCCTGGAGCCGATCGCGACGAGCGAGGCGCCGTCCACGATGCCCGATGAGTTGCCCGCGTGGTGGACGTGGTCGATCTTCTCCACCCAGTGGTACTGCTGGAGGGCCACCGCGTCGAATCCGCCGAGTTCGCCGATGTCCGCGAAGGACGGCTTCAGCTTGGCGAGGGAGTCGGCGGTGGTGCCGGGGCGCGGGAACTCGTCGTGGTCGAGGACGACCAGACCGCTGCGGTCCTTCACCGGGACGACGGACCTGTCGAAGCGGCCGTCCTTCATGGCGGTGGCGGCCCGCTCCTGGGAGAGGGCGGCGTACTCGTCGACGTCGCGCCGGGAGAAGCCCTCGATGGTGGCGATGAGGTCGGCGCCGATGCCCTGCGGCACGAAGTTGACCTGGAGGTTGGTCATCGGGTCGTTGAACCAGGCGCCGCCGTCGGAGGCCATCGGCACCCGGGACATCGACTCGACGCCGCCCGCCAGGACGAGGTCCTCCCAGCCGGAACGGACCTTCGCCGCGGCCAGGTTGACGGCCTCCAGGCCCGAGGCACAGAAGCGGTTCTCCTGCACTCCGGCCACCGTGTCGGGCAGCCCGGCCGCGATCGCCGCGATCCGCGCGATGTCGGAGCCCTGGTCGCCGACCGGGCCGACGACGCCGAGGACGATGTCGTCGACGGCGGCCGGGTCGAGGTCCGGGAAGCGGGCGCGGATCTCGTGGATGAGTCCGACGACCAGGTCGATGGGCTTGGTGCCGTGCAGGGCGCCGCCTGCCTTGCCGCGCCCGCGCGGGGTGCGGATCGCGTCGTACACGTACGCTTCGGTGCTCACGAGGAGGCCTTTCACTGAGGGTTTCGGGACGACGGGAGCAGCCCGGGGACGTCCCAGTCCCGGGCGACGTCCGCGGTGTCGGCGCCCGGCCGGGCCGGGCCGGTGCGGACGGAGGTCGGGGTCGCGGAGAAGCGGGGGGCCGGGGCGGGCTGGGTGATGCCGCCGTGGTCGGTGAAGGTGCCGCGGGCGGCCAGGTGCGGGTGGTGCGGGGCCTCGCGCAGCGACAGCACGGGCGCCACGCACGCGTCGGTGCCGTCGAAGAGGGCCGTCCACTCGTCCCTGGTCCGGCTCTTGAAGCGGGCGGCGACTTCTTCGCGCAGTTCGTCCCAGCGGCCGACGTCCTTGCGGGCCCCGGCGCGGTCGCCGATGCCGAGGAGGGCGAGGAACTCCGCGTAGAACTGCGGCTCCAGGGCACCGACGGCCATGTACCGCCCGTCTGCGGTCTCGTAGGTGCCGTAGTAGGGGCAGCCGCCGTCCAGGAGGTTGGCGCCGCGGCGGTCCTGCCAGCCACCGGCGGCGAGCATGCCGTGGATCATCGTCGCGAGATGGGCGGTGCCGTCGACGATCGCGGCGTCCACGACCTGGCCGGTGCCGCTCGCACGCGCGTGGTGGAGGGCGGCGAGAACGCCGACGACCAGGTACAGCGAGCCGCCCGCGTAGTCGCCGAGGAGGTTGGCGGGGGCGGCCGGCGGCTCGTCCGGACGGCCGATCATGCCGAGGGTGCCGGTGGGGGCGATGTACGCGATGTCGTGCCCGGCGCGCTGGGCGAGCGGGCCGTCCTGGCCCCAGCCGGTCATCCGGCCGTAGACGAGGCGCCGGTTGCGGGCGAGGCAGGCCTCGGGTCCGACGCCGAGGCGTTCGGCGACGCCGGGCCGGTAGCCCTCGAGAAGGATGTCGGCGCGGGCGGCGAGGCCGAGCACCTGGTCCGGGCCGTCCGGTGCCTTCAGATCGACGACCACCGAGCGCTTGTTGCGGTTGGTGACGTCGTACGCCGGGTCGATCGCGAGCACGGGGCCGCCTGGGCGGTCCACGCGCACCACGTCGGCCCCGAGGTCGGCCAGGAGCATGGCGGCGAACGGGCCGGGCCCGATACCCGCCAGCTCGACCACGCGCACGCCGGTGAGCGGGCCGTGTCCTGGCGTCCTTGCCGTGGTCATCCGGCCCCCAGTGCTGTGACACATCTGATGTAACACCAGTGATGCTAAGAACGTGTTCCACTCGGCACAAGACCTGAACGAGCAAGCGCTTAGCAATCTGCCGGACGAGGTCAGCCCGCGTCCAGCTCGACTATCAGCCGCTTCGGGGCGATCACCCGGTAGCTCTCCTCCACCCAGTCGCACAGCACCTCCGCGGTCGGGGCGCCCTGCGGCTCCAGGGGGATGCTCACCCAGCCCGCCTTGCCCAGGCCGTAGCCGGCGGGCTCGGCGCCGGGACAGGCCAGCGCGTGCGCGTGCGCCGTCTCGTCCTTGAGCTTCACCGTCACCCCCAGGGGGTAACTGCCGTCCTGGACCCCAAGGAAGACGAACACCTTCTTGTTGACCTTCGCGACGGACTCGCCCCAGGGGAACTCCTCGACGGCATCCGGCAGCCCCAGCGCGAACGCGCGCGCTTTCTCCCACTTCTTCAGGGCATTCCTGGGCACGGCCATCGTCGTCCTCCGGGCTCGTCGTCGGGCTCCGCACCCCTCACGCTAGCCTCGGCCACCGACAGCGGCACGGGCTGCACGACCGAGGGGTGTCATGAGCAGGCAAAGCAGGACGGACCGTCCGTACGACATCGTGCTCTTCGGAGCGACCAGTTTCGCCGGGGCGCTCACCGCGGAGTACCTGGCCGCGCACGCGCCCGAGGGACTGCGCTGGGCGATCGCGGGCCGCAACGCCGAGAAACTGGAGCGGCTGCGGGAACGGCTGCCCGCCGACGCCGAGGTGGGGGTGGAGCGGGCGGACGTCTGCGACCCGGCCTCGCTGCGCGCCCTCGCGGAGCGCGCGCGTGTGGTGGCCACGACGGTCGGCCCGTACGTGACGTACGGCGAGGAACTCGTCGCCGCCTGCGCCGGCACCGGGACCGACTACCCCGACCTGTGCGGCGAACCCGAGTTCGTGGACCTGATGTACGTCCGGCACGACGCACGCGCGCGGGAGACCGGGGCGCGGCTGGTGCACGCCGCCGGGTTCGACTCGGTCCCGCACGACTTGGGCGTGTACTTCACCGTGCAGCAACTGCCGACGGACGTGCCGCTGGACATCGAGGGCTTCGTGACCGCCGACGCGGCGTTCTCCGGCGGGACCTTCGCCTCGGCCCTCAACCAGTTCGCGCGGCAGAAAGAGATGGCGGCGGCCGTACGGGACCGGCGGCGGCACGAGCCGCGGCTGGTGGGCCGGCGGGTGTCGGCACCGCTCGGCGCGCCCCGGTTCGCCAAGGAGGTCGGCGCGTGGGCGCTGCCGATGCCGACCATCGACCCGCAGATCGTGCGGCGTTCGGCGGCGGCCCTGGACCGGTACGGGCCCGACTTCCGCTATCGGCAGTACGCGGCCGTGCGGCACCTGCCCGTCGCGGTGGGCGGGGTCGCGGCCGTCGGCGCCCTGGTCGCGGCGGCCCAGGTGCCGCCCGCGCGACGCCGGCTGTCGGCCCGGCTCAAGCCCGGCGACGGACCGAGCGCCGAGAAGCGGGCGAAGAGCTGGTTCTCCGTGCGTTTCGTGGGCGAAGGCGGCGGCAAGCGGGTGTACACGGAGGTCTCGGGCGGCGATCCCGGTTACGACGAGACCGCCAAGATGCTCGCCGAGTCGGCCCTGTGCCTGGCCCTGGACGACCTTCCGAGCACGGCGGGCCAGGTGACCACGGCCGTGGCGATGGGCAACGCGCTGATCGACCGGCTGCGAGCGGCGGGCATCCGCTTCCGTGTCGCGGCGGCCCGCTGAGGTCCTACAGCGGCCACTCGGCGATGGTGTAGATCATCCCGGCGATCCAGCCGAGCCCCGCCAGCACGGCGAGGATCAGACCTGCGGTGACGGCCCGCTCGACGCTCTGGGTCGGGCCGGCGACGGGCTTGGGGGCGCGGTGCGTTGTCATGCGCCCCAGCGTGCCGCCGGGGCGGCGGCCGGGCATCCGTACGGATACTCAGCCCCGGTACTCAGATCGTGCCGCTCGCCTCACCGCCGGGGGCGTGCGGTCCGTCAGGCGGGCCCGGTCTCCCGCAGCGCCTTGCGGCACAGCGCGTCCGCCCTGCGGGTGGTCTCCGGGAGGCGGTAGGCGGGCGTCAGCGCGAGGGTGTGCGCGCAGGCGTCGTCCAGCGTCACCCGGTGGCCGACGGAGACGAAGACGGGCTTGACGGCGTCCCGGGTGCGCAGGGCGCGGCCGACCTCCTCGGACCCGGCGAGCAGCGGCGAGGTGCTCCCGCGCGGGGTGTCCGGGTCGTCGTAGGTGAAGGTGAACGGGTTCTTGGCGACACCGATCGTGGGCAGGCCGGTCAGGACGCCGAGGTGGCTGGCGAGGCCGAAGCGGCGGGGGTGGGCGAGTCCGTAGCCGTCGCAGACCACCAGGCCGGGCGGACAGGGCAGGGCGTCGAGGGCGGCGAGGACCGTGGGGATCTCGCGGAAGGCGAGCAACCCCGGCACGTAGGGGAAGGAGACCCGCCCCACGGCCGTGGCCTGCGCGACGACCTCCAGACTCGACGCGTCCAGCACGACCGCCGCGGCCGCGACGACGTCCCGCTCGTCGTCGTAGGCGACGTCGACCCCCGTCAACCTGCCCGTCCCGGGCGGCGGCCCGGATTCGCCGAGGATCACGCGCTCGCGCAGTTCGTCCTGGACGGCGCGGGCCTGTTCCTCGGTGGCGGGCCAGTCCTCGGGGATGCGTACGGTCGTCATGGTGCCCCGAGCCTACGGGCTCCCCGGCGGCCGGACGGGTGCCCGGGGGTAGGCTCCCGCTCATGTTCGTGCTGGAGCTGACGTACACCGCCCCGCTGGAAGCCGTCGACGCCGTGCTGGAGGAGCATGTGGTCTGGCTCGACGAGCAGTACCGGCAGGGGGTCTTCCTCGCGTCCGGGCGCAAGAACCCCCGCGACGGCGGGGTGATCATCGCCGTCGCGGGGGATCGCGCGCTAATCGAGGAGATCACCGCGAAAGACCCGTTCGTCACCGCGGGCTTGTGCGCCTACCGCGTCACCGAGTTCACGGCGACGAAGACGGCACCCGCGCTGGAGGCCTACCGGGAGACCCTCTGAGGCATCGGCCTCACTTGCCCAGCGCGCGCTGCAGCTGGCTCTTGTTCATGCTGGAACGGCCCTCGACACCACGGCGCTTGGCCTCCTGGTACAGCTGGTCGTAGGTGGGCCCCTGGGAGCCCTGCCCCGACCGCTGACCGCCCCGCTTGCCGGAGGACATGTCCTGGGTGGAGGTGCGGCTGGCCGTCTTCGACTCGCCGGAGCGGGCGCGTTCCTTGTTCACCGTCCGAGCGGCGATCTCCTTGGCACGGCCGGTGCTTTCGCCCCGGTCCTTCGCGCTTTCCTTGATGTGCTCGTACTGGCGCTCCCGCTTGGAGCTCGAACCGCGTGGCATTCTCGCTCACTTCCTTTCACGATCAGTGAACGAGTACCCACACTGCCAACGATCAGAGCACCCCGCACGCTCAGTGCTCCAGGCGGGCAACCCGGCCCTTCTCGCCCGCGGCCCAGCACCCGTGGTCCGGGGTGCAGTCGACGGTGTCGTAGGAGCCCGTGTCGACGGTCCGCCAGGTACGTCCGGCATCCGTGGTGAGGTCGGTACCCGTGGGGCCGACGGCGAGGGCGGCGGTGCGGCTGTGCGGGAGCCAGGCGACGCCGGAGCGGTAGGCGGGCGGGGAGGTGGCGGCCGGGCGCCAGGTGCGGCCGCCGTCAAAGGTGCGCGCGGCGGCGCTCGGTGAGGTCTGGTCGGGGCGGAAGTCGCCGCCGACGGCGAGACCGCGGGCGCGGTCGCGGTAGGCGAGCGCGAAGACGCCGCGGGCCGGGTCGCCCGCCGGGAGGGGGGTGTCGGCGGCCGTCCAGGTGCGTCCCCGGTCGGCGGAGTGCAGCACACGCGCGCGCGCCGCCCCGCCGGTGGCGAGCCAGACGTCCTTCGGCCCGGACGTCACCAGGCACTGGCCGCTCGCCGCGAATCCGGCCTCGCCCTCCTGCGCGGGCGGCATGCCCTGGTCCGGCAGCACCTTCCAGGTCCGGCCGCCGTCGCCGGTCGACAGGATGCGGAACTTGCCGTTCACCGGGTCGCTCATCGCGAGGCCGTGGCGGTGGTCGAAGAAGGCGACGCAGTCGTAGAAGGCCTTCGGGTCGGTGTTGCGGAAGGACTCCGTCCAGGTCGCTCCGCCGTCGTCGGTGCGGTAGACGCGGGACGCCTCGCCCTCGCCGATGGCCAGGACCACGGCCCGGCGCGCGTCGAACGCCTCGACGTCCCGGAACTGCAACTCCCCCGTCCCGGGCGGCGAGACGTTCCGCCAGGTCGCCCCGCCGTCGGTGGTGCGCAGCACGGTGCCCCCGGTCCCGGCGACCCACGCGGTGTTCCGGCTGACCGCCGCGAGGCCCCGGAAGCGTGCCTCCACGGCGCCGGTGTCCTTGAGTTCCCAGTGCGGCGCCCGGCGCTCCGGCCCCTGCGCCTGCGCCGGTACGGCGGTCAGGGCGGCCAGTGCCGCCGCGCAGGCCGCCATCGCGGTCGCCCTGCCCCGAGTTCGTCCCGTGCGTCGCGTGCTCCCCATGCGCCTCATGGCCGGGGAAGCTAGCCCACCGCCCGGGTGCCGTCCAGATGGCCTCGCGGACGTTCCGGGTGGTGCGGCGGGTGCCACGAGTGCCCTTCCGGGCACAGGAGGAGAGCCACGTCACTCCGGCGCATGAACGCGGTGACAGAGGTCACTCGCACTTCGTGTGCACGGATTGGCTGATTCCGTCGTCTCTTCCCATGCCCGGCCTCATCCGCCCGGACGTGTCCGTTCAGCCGTCACAAGGGAGCAAGGCGTTGTCCATCGTCATCGAGCAGCCCGTGGAGGCCCGCCTCGTCGCCGCCGCGCCGCGTATGCCGAGCATTCCCGCGACGCTGCACTACGACCGGCGTGATCCTTTCGCCGTCCGCATGACCTTCCCCGCCCCGGCCACGCTGGAGGGCGTCGAGGTCTGCTGGACCTTCTCCCGTGAGCTGCTGGCCGCGGGCCAGACGAACGCCGAGGGGCACGGCGACGTACGGGTGCGGCCCTATGGCTACGACCGCACGGTGCTGGAGTTCCACGCCCCCGAGGGCACCGCCGTGGTCCACGTCCGCTCGAGCGAGATCCGCCGGTTCCTGGAAGCCACGAGCGAACTCGTGCCCGTCGGCCTGGAGCACCTCCAACTGGACCTGGACCATGGTCTCGCCGAGCTGATGCGCGACGCGTGCTGAGTCAACGGACCCGGGTCAGGAGGGTGTTGACCTCGCCGTAGCCCAGCGCGTCGGCCAGTCCCCCATAGGTCCCCCGGTCCAGCAGCTCCCGCGCTGCCCGGCGGACCACGGCGTGGGCGGCCTGGGCGATGCCCGAGCCGACGCTGATCCGGGCGACGCCCAGGGCGGCCAGTTCGGCGACCGGGGGTGCGCCGGGGCCGGCCATCACGTTCAGCGGCCCGTCGACGCCGGTCACCAGTTCTTTCACGGTCCCCGGGTCGACGGCCCCGGGGACGAGGATCCCGTCGGCGCCGGCGGCGCGGTAGGCGGCCGCCCGCTCCAGGGTGGGGTCCACTCCCCCGTCGCCGCAGAGGAAGGTGTCGATGCGGGCGTTGACGAACAGCGGCACTCCCGCCGCGTCGGCCGCCTCGCGGACGGCGGTGATCCGCTCGGCCTGCTCGGCGACGTCCCGCAGCGGGCCGTCGGCCCCGGCGCCGTACCGGGCGTCCTCGATGTTCACCCCGACCGCTCCCGCGTCGAGGACGGCCCGGACCGTGTCGGCGACGCCCTCCGCGTCCTCGGCGTATCCGCTCTCGATGTCCGCGGTCACGGGGACGCTCACGGTGTTCGCGATCCTGGCGACGGCGGCGAGGGCCGCGTCCCGGCCCACCCGCTCGCCGTCCGCCGCGCCGAGTGCCCAGACCAGCCCGGCGCTAGTCGTCGCCACGGCGGCGGCCCCCGCCTCCTCGACGAGCCGGGCGCTCACGGCGTCCCAGGCGTTGGGCAGGACCAGCGGGGTCCCGGGGATGTGAAGGGCCCGGAAGGCCGAGGCGAGGTCGCTCCGCTGGGTCATGGGGCAACTGAACCAGCGGGCGGGCCGGGACGTCCGGCAGAAATCCGACGTGGATGGTGGGGCGGGCGTCGGACCGCGGGATCGGCGTGCCGGTGAAGCGGACTCCGGCCGCAGGACCCACGCGACGGTCAAGCAAGCCCCGGGCACAAGACCCACGCGACGGTGAACCGGAACCGGGCCGTGGGCCCGGCACAGGCGTGGACGGCTGCCGGTCCGCGCGCTCAGCCGCCTGCCGTCGGTGCGGGGGCGGACCTGGTCGTCGTGGTCACCGCCGTACTCGCCTCGCAAACCGCCCTCCGCGGCCCGGGCCCCGCCGCACCGGCGCGTTCGAGCAGGGCCTCGAGCCGCCGCTCGTGGACGCGCACCTCGCGCTCCGGCAGCAGCCCCGCCGCGGCGGCGAGCGCGACGACCGCCGCGTCCCGCCCGGAGACCTCGGCGCCCTCGCCCCGCAGGACGTCCCGCACCTCCTCCCGCAGCGCCTCCACGACCGCGAGCCGCTCCAGCGCGTACTCCACGGAGGGGAACATGCCGAGCACCCGGCGCTTCTCCGCCCGCAAGTACCCCTCCGCCACCAGTTGTTCGCGCACGGCGTCGAAGGTCACCCGCGCCCGCAGCGTCACCCAGGTCCGCCAGGGGTGCGGGCACGACTCGCGAACGAGGTCCAGCAGCCCGTCGAGGACCGCGTCACCCGTGCTCGCGTCCAGGTCGACCGGTGTGGCGATGCCGTCCTCGTCGGTGAGCAGACCGCGCTGGGCCAGCTCGACGAGGGCGCCCGCCCGCACCAGGTCCGGCCGGTGTGCGGTGCCGCCGGCCGCAGGCCGCGCGGCGTCCCAGGCCAGCAGACAGAGCCGGGCCGGCAGCGTGAGCGGGCCGTTGGGCACGGGGCCTCCTTGGGAGCGGGAAGATCGAGTCGCACGTTAATCCGTTGACAGGCTCAAAGCGCCCTCCTACGGTGTGAAGCGTCCCTGTCGCCGCCGATTGGAGAAGGACGTTGCTCGTCTGAGGTCCTGAGACACCGCGTCACACCTCACTGGTGTGCGCTGCGTGCGACCTCGGCGTTCGAGCCGTCCTTGGGTGCAGGGCGTTTTTCATGCCCGGGATGTGCCATGGAGCCTCCTCCTCCCCTGGTCGCAGGTGTCTCGACACGCGTTTGCCCCTGACCGCTTCGAGCAACCGCGAGTGAGGCCACCATGTCTGCTTCCATCACCGTCACGTCCCTCTCGTTCACCTGGCCCGACGGCAGCCCCGTCTTCGAAGGGCTGGACGTCACGTTCGGCCCCGGCCGCACCGGCCTGGTCGGCGTCAACGGGTCTGGAAAATCAACCCTGTTGAGACTGATCGCCGGTGAACTCGCACCAGCCGACGGCACCGTCCGGGTGGCCGGCGAGGTCGGATACCTCCCGCAGAACGTCACGCTCGACACCACCCTGCGCGTCGACGAGGCGCTCGGCATCGCCGGCCGGCGCGCCGCGCTGCACGCCATCGAGGCGGGTGACGTCTGCGAGGCGCACTTCGAGACCGTCGGCGACGACTGGGACGTCGAGGAGCGCGCCCTCGCCACCCTCGGCGAACTCGGCCTGGGGCACGTCCATCTGGACCGCACCATCGGTGAGGTGTCGGGCGGCGAATCCGTCCTGCTGCGCCTGGCCGCACTCCTCCTGCGCCGCCCCGACGTGCTGCTGCTGGACGAACCGACCAACAACCTCGACCTGCACGCCCGCAGACGGCTGTACGCGGCCGTCCGGTCCTGGCCGGGCGTGATGATCGTCGTCAGCCACGACCGTGAACTGCTGGACTTGGTCGACCAGATCGCCGATCTGCGCTCCGGGGAGATCACCTGGTACGGCGGCAACTACTCCGACTACGAGGAGGCTCTGGAGATCGAACAGGAGGCGGCCGAACGCATGGTGCGCGTCGCCGAGTCCGACTTCCGCAAGCAGAAGCGCGAACTGGCCGACGCCCAGGTCAAGCTGGCCCGCCGGAAACGGTACGGGCAGAAGATGTGGGACAGCAAGCGCGAGCCCAAGATCGTTATGGGGGCGCGCAAGCGCGCGGCGCAGGAATCCGCGGGCAAGCACCGGATCATGCACGAGGAGAAGCTCGCCGAGGCCAGGGAGCGGCTCGACGAGGCGGTGGAGGCCGTACGGGACGACGACGAGATCCGCGTCGACCTGCCGTACACGGCCGTGCCACCGGGGCGTACGGTCCTCACCCTCCAGGATCTCGGGCTCCGGTACGGCGCCCGGGTGCGGGGCGGCTTCGAGCTGCGCGGGCCGGAGCGGGTGGCGTTGATCGGGCGCAACGGCGCGGGCAAGACGACCCTGCTGCGCACGATCACCGGTGAGCTGGCCCCGGAGTCGGGCGAGGTGCGGGCGCACGTTCCGCTGCGGTTCCTGCCGCAGCGGCTCGACGTCCTCGACGGGGAGCGGACCGTCGCCGAGAACGTGGCCCGGTTCGCGCCGGGTGCCACCAACAACCGGATCAGGGCGCGGCTGGCGCGGTTCCTGTTCCGGGGCGCCCGTGCCGATCAGAAGGCGGCGACGCTGTCCGGCGGTGAGCGCTTCCGGGCAGCGCTGGCGGCGCTGATGCTGGCCGAGCCCGCACCGCAGCTGCTCATGCTGGACGAGCCGACCAACAACCTCGACATGGCGAGCGTCCGGCAGCTCACCACGGCTCTGGAGTCGTACGAGGGGGCGCTGCTCGTGGCCAGTCACGACCTGCCCTTCCTGGAGTCGATCGGCATCACGCGCTGGCTGCTGCTGGAGGAGGGCGAACTGAGGGAAATCACGCCAGAGGCTGTCGGGATTTCCTCCTAGCGTCGGTGGCATGACCGACGCCACGCACGATGCCATCACCCTGACCGGAGCACGTGAGAACAACCTGAAGGACGTCACCCTGCGCATCCCGAAAGGCCGGCTGACCGTGTTCACCGGCGTTTCGGGGTCGGGGAAGTCGTCCGTGGTCTTCGACACGATCGCTGTGGAGTCGCAGCGCCAGCTGAACGAGACGTACCCGTGGTTCGTCCGCAACCGGCTGCCCAAGTTCGAGCGGCCGCACGCGGACGGCCTGGAGCACCTCACGCCCGCGATCGTCGTGGACCAACGGCAGGTCGGCGGCCACTCCCGGTCGACCGTCGGCACCATGACGGACGTCTACTCGGTGATCCGGGTGCTGTTCTCCCGGCACGGCACCCCGAGCGCCGGACCCGCGACGGCGTACTCGTTCAACGACCCTGCGGGCATGTGCCCCGAGTGCGACGGCCTCGGCCGCACGGTACGCCCTGACTGGGACCGCATCCTCGACCCGGACCGCTCCCTCGCGGACGGCGCGGTCCGCTTCCCGCCGTTCGCCGCCGGGACCTGGCAGGGACAGGCGTACACGAACAGCGACGACCTCGACCCGCACAAGCCCGTGGGCCGGTTCACCCCCGCCGAGCGCGAGTTCCTGATGCGCGGACGGCCCGGCAGCAAGGTCACCGTCAACGGCACCGGCGGCACCTGGACCACCGAGTACGAGGGGCTGGCCGTCCGCTTCGAGCGGCTGTACCTGAAGCGGGACCTGTCGGCCATGAGCCAGAGGACCAGGGACCTCGTCCGCGCGTTCCTGGTGGAGGGCACCTGCCCGGTCTGCCGCGGAGCACGTCTGAACGCGGCGGCGCTCGCGACCCGGATCAACGGCCGGTCGATCGCCGACTGCACCCGCATGCAGGTCACGGACCTGATCGCCGTGCTCAAGGAGATCGACGACCCGGTCGCCGCGCCGATCGCCTCGGCCGCCGTCGCGGCGCTGGAGCGCATCGAGGCGATCGGGCTCGGCTACCTCAGCCTCGACCGGGAGACGGCCACGCTCAGCGGCGGGGAGGGGCAGCGGCTGAAGACGGTGCGGCACCTCGGCTCCAGCCTGACCGGGATGACGTACATCTTCGACGAGCCGAGCGTCGGACTGCATCCGCGCGACGTGGGCCGCCTCGGAGAGCTGCTGCTGCGGCTGCGCGACAAGGGCAACACCGTGCTGGTCGTCGAGCACGACCCGGACGTGATCGCGCTGGCCGACCACGTCGTCGACATGGGGCCGGGAGCCGGCACCGGGGGCGGCACGGTGGTGTTCGAGGGAACGCCGCGGGAGCTGGCCGCGTCCGGCACGCTCACCGGGCGCTGCCTGCGCACCCGCACGGCGGTCAAGGACGAGGTGCGGCAGCCGACCGGCGAGTTGTGGGTCAAGGGCGCCGACCGGCACAACCTGCGGGATCTGACCGTACGGTTCCCGGCCGGTGTACTCACGGCGGTGACCGGGGTCGCCGGGTCCGGCAAGAGCACCCTGGCCGGGGAGTTCACCGCCGCGCACGAGGAGGCCGTGGTCGTCGACCAGTCGGCGATCGGCATCTCGGGCCGCTCCACCCCGGCGACGTACCTGGGGATCATGGACACCGTCCGGAAGATCTTCGCCCGTGAGACGGGGGCCGAGGCGGGTCAGTTCAGCTTCAACTCCGCCGGGGCCTGCGGCACCTGCGGGGGGCGGGGCATCATCTACACCGACCTCGCCTTCATGGACCCGGTGACGACGACCTGCCACGACTGCGAGGGGCGGCGCTTCAAGGAGGAGGTGCTGCGGCTGACGGTGAAGGGCAGCTCCGTCGCCGACGTCCTGGAGATGACGGCCGAGCAGGCACTGGGCTTCTTCGACGACACGAGCGTACGGCGCCGGCTGCGCGCCCTGCGGGACGTCGGCCTCACCTATCTGACGCTCGGCCAGCCGCTCTCCACGCTCTCGGGCGGTGAGCGGCAGCGCATCAAGCTGGCCACGCGCCTGCACCGCACGGGCGCGGTCTATGTGCTCGACGAACCGACGACCGGTCTGCACATGGCGGACGTGGAGGGCCTCGTCGCCCTGTTGGACCGGCTGGTCGACGCGGGCAACACGGTCGTGGTCGTCGAACACAACCTCGACGTGGTCGCCCGGGCCGACTGGGTGATCGACCTCGGCCCGGACGGCGGCCGGGACGGCGGCGAGATCGTCTTCGAGGGAACACCACGCCGGCTTCTGGAGGCGGAGGGGTCATTCACCGGCGAGCATCTGCGGCGGGCGGTCCGGGCGGACGTCATCGCGCCGGCCTGAGCTCCCCGGTGAGCGGCACGCCGGGGTGAGCGCTGTTGCTGACGACGGCGAGGCGGGGGCCTTGGGGACCGTGGTGCCACTGCCCGCCGACCAGCGGAAGGAGGGCGATGTTGGGCGCCGGCCCCCGGGTCCAGTCGAGGCGCCCGGCGACGGTGTCGAGCCGGGTGCCGGCGAGGGCCCGCGCCACGGACGCCCGGTCGGTGGGGTCGTCCGCGACGGCGAGGGCATGGTGGGCCGTCTCCAGGAGGGCGTGGGCCAGACCCAGCGGCTGGAGCCACGCGGCGCCGGTGTCTCGCCGGTAGGCGCGGGCGAGTTCCGCGCACGTGGTGCCGTCCAGGCCGGAGCGGTAGGGGTGACCGGGGCTCCAGTAGACCAGGGTGGCCACGCGGGCGTCGGCCAGTTCGCCGTGTACGCCGGGGGCACGGGTGGTGTGGGTGTGCGGGTAGGTCAGCCAGCGCGAGCAGGTGATCAGCCGCGGACGCAGCCCTGCCTCGCGGGCCTGGCGGTGGAAGAGGGCGAGGTCGGCGGCGGTGGCGGCGCTGGTGACCAGGTCGGCGCCGCGCTCCCGCATCCGCCTGACCTGCGCCTGGAAGCCGTCGGCCGGCTCACGGTAGGCGCCGAGGTCGACCAGGGTGTGCCCGCGCGGGGACGTCACCGGGGCGAAGCCGTAGCGGTCGTGACGCAGCAGATCGCCCTGCAGGTCGTCGTTCCAGAGACACCCGACGGCGCCCCCGCCGGCCAGCTCCCACAGGTCCGCGAAGACGGTGGCGATGTCGTCCAGCCCCCACGCGAAGTGGTACGTCCACCGGAAGCGGTGCCCGGGTCCGGCGCCGCGCGTGTGGACGTACGCCTGCCAGGGGAACGTGGTCGACACACAGGGGACCCGGATTTGCTCGCAGGCCGCGGTGACGGCGGGCAGGACCCGCGTCCCGGCCATCGTGACCACGATGTGCGCGCCGTCGGCTCCGGCCAGGTCCCGCACGGCCCGCCGGGCCGCGTCGGGCTCCGAGCGGCTGTCGCGCACCACGACGGTCACGTCGTGACGGCGCGCGCCGTTGCGGACGTGCGCGAGACGGGGCGCGAGCCTGCGCAGCACGTACGACAACGGTGACCCGAGAGGGGCCAGTCGACCCGTCAGAGGCGCTACCACGCCCACGCACAGGGAAGATGACGACATGACGGCCCCTCTCCGGGCTGTACCGGGTGGCTGCTCAGTGGCCGGAGCGGTCCGCGGTGACGCAGGTGGTCCTGCTGAACACCGCCACCGTCTCGTTGCCGCAGTTGTTGCTGTGGCCCGAGGCGTTCCGGGCGAAGAGCAGGTTGGACAGGACGCCTCCGCTGGGGCCCGCCTGGTCGCCGCCGCCCCTGCCGTCGTCCTCGGTCACACAGGTGCGCTCCTTGAAGAGCGCCACCTTGCCCGTCCCGCAGAGGTTGGCGTGGCCGGAGGAGTTCCTGCCGGAGAGGTTGGACAGCACCCCGCCCGCCCCCGCGTCGCCGTCTCCGGCCTGGGCCGTGGCCATGCCGGCCGGAACAGCCATGAGCATCCCCGCGATCGAGGCCACTACCGCGATTCGCCGCGCACCGTACATCTCTCTGGGTTTCCTTCCATCGGGTCGGTCCCGGCCGTCCGGGCCGGGAGCACTACGCATAACGACGGGCCGGAAGATCGACACGGGCCCGGCGCGGTGAATCATCCGCAAGACGGTTGATCAGGTCCTCCGATGGGATGCCGACCACGCGGGCGTTGACACGTCGAGGAGCGGACCGCGCCGTGGATCGGGGGCGGTCTGGCCGCCCGCAGGCCGGTCGCGCGTGCGGGGAGCGCCGGACGGCCCCCTCCGGCGCCGCCTCAGCGCCCCTGGAGCCCTGGAGCCCTTCGCCCGCCGCTTCCCCGGCTTCGGCGGTGAGACCCACGGGGTGACCCGGGACCCCGGCACTGGCACCGGCACCGGCGACCACCGGACCGCG
>NZ_JBIVQO010000002.1:142717-560871 GCF_044755265.1 Streptomyces sp. NPDC092370
CGCGTGCCTGCGCCCGGACGCACCCGAGGGCACCCGGCCACGACGACACCGGCGCAGCGGCAGGTCCGGAGGAGGCCGGGCCACCGGGGTGAGCCCGCGTGCCTGCGCCCGGACGCACCCGAGGGCACCCGGCCACGACGACACCGGCGCAGCGGCAGGTCCGGAGGAGGCCGGGCCACCGGGGTGAGCCCGCATGCCTGCGCCCGGACGCACCCGAGGGCACCCGGCCACGACGACACCGGCGCAGCGGCAGGTCCGGAGGAGGCCGGGCCACCGGGGTGAGCCCGAGGAGGACGCGCTCCTGAGCCCGAAAAGGACGCGCTCCTCGACGCGGGCCCTCGGCCGGGGCGGCCGTGACGTCCCCGCCTCTGCGACGGGCCACCGGCGGGGCAGGAGCCGCCCCGCCCGCCCCAGGGAGCCGCCGGCCCCGACCGTCCCACGGGCGGCTCCCTCACTGCGCCTCCTCCCCTCCGCCCCTTCCGCCCCTCCCCCAGAGCTGTCCTCTCCTCGACTCGCCCTGCATGATGGTCGGCCGACGCCCGATGGGTTCCGGCCGACCCCGGAAGCTCCCGTCGGTGCGGCCCCGACACGTCCCACCCGATACGGAGTCACGCTCGTGCCCAGCAAGAAGGCCCTCGTCCGCCGCCCCAGCCCGCGTCTCGCGGAAGGGCTGGTGACGCACATCGAGCGGAAGCAGGTCGATGCCGACCTCGCCGTCGAGCAGTGGGAGGCGTACGTGGAGGCTCTGCGCGCGCACGGCTGGGAGACCATCGAGGTGGACCCGGCCGACGACTGCCCGGACTCGGTGTTCGTCGAGGACACGGTCGTGATGTACCGCAACGTGGCGCTGATCGCCCGCCCGGGCGCCGACTCACGCCGTGCGGAGACCGCCGGGGTCGAGGAGGCCGTGGCCGGTCTGGGCTGCTCGGTGAACTGGATCTGGGAGCCGGGCACACTGGAGGGCGGAGACGTCCTGAAGATCGGCGACACGGTCTACGTGGGCCGGGGCGGCCGCACCAACGCGGCCGGCGTCCAGCAGGTGCGCGCCGCGTTCGAGCCGCTCGGCGCACGGGTCGTCGCCGTACCGGTGAGCAAGGTGCTGCACCTGAAGTCGGCCGTCACGGCGCTGCCGGACGGTACGGTCATCGGGCACATCCCGAAGATGGACGCGCCGTCGCTGTTCGCGCGCTTCCTGCCGGTCCCCGAGGAAGCCGGGGCCCATGTCGTGCTGCTCGGCGGCGCGAAGCTGCTGATGGCCGCGAGTGCGCCGAAGACCGCCGAGCTGTTCGCCGACCTCGGGTACGAACCGGTCGTGGTGGACATCAGCGAGTTCGAGAAGCTCGAGGGTTGTGTGACGTGTCTCTCGGTGCGGCTGCGGGAGCTGTACGCCTGACCGGTCGCGCCACCTCATCGCGCAGCGCCTCGACCTGCGCCTCCGGGGCGTGGGCGCGCGAACGGGCGACCCCGCTGATCGGTCGGCTTTACAGCCCTCTCAACCTACGGCATCGTAACCTACGCATACGTAGCCTACGATGCCGTAGGTTCAATGATCACCGCTCGTACGCTTGTCCCCCTGGAGAGTCCATGACGATCACCACTCCCCACCTCGGCAGCCCCGCCGGCGCCTGGACCGACGCTCAGCTGCTGCACGCCCTGGAGGAAGTGGTCGAGCAGGAGCTCAACCGGCATCTGAAGGTCGCCAAGGACTGGATGCCACACGAGTACGTTCCGTGGAGCGACGGGCGCAACTTCCCCGGGCTCTTCGAGGACGGCGAGGCCTGGGAGAAGGAGCAGTCCAAGGTCACCGAGATCGGGCGCATCGCGCTCGTCGTCAACCTCCTGACCGAGGACAACCTCCCCAGCTACCACCACGAGATCGCCTCGCTGTTCGGCCGCGACGGCGCCTGGGGCACCTGGGTGCACCGCTGGACCGCCGAGGAGGGCCGGCACGGCATCGTGATGCGCGACTACCTGCTCACCTCGCGCGCGGTGGACCCGGACAAGCTGGAGCAGTTCCGGATGTCCCACATGAGCGAGGGCTTCGAGTCGGACAACCGGCACTCGATGCTGCACTCGGTCGCCTACGTGGCCTTCCAGGAGCTCGCGACCCGCGTCTCGCACCGCAACACCGGCCACCAGTCCGGGGACCCCGTCTGCGACCGCATGCTGGCCCGCATCGCCACCGACGAGAACCTGCACATGATCTTCTACCGGAACCTGCTGAAGGCGGCGTTCGAGCTGGCGCCCGACCTGACGATGCAGGCGGTGCGCGACGTCATCGTGAATTTCCGGATGCCCGGCCACGGCATGCCCGGCTTCGAGCGGGCCGCCGCGCAGATGGCGATCGGCGAGATCTACAACATGCGCATCCACCACGACGACGTGCTCCAGCCCGTGCTGCGCTTCCTGAAGATCATGGAGATCGACGGCCTGGGCCCGGAGGGCCGCAAGGCGCAGGAGGAGCTCGGCCTGTTCATGGGCGGTCTGGACTCCGAGGCGTCGAAGTTCGACGAGAAGCTGGCCGCCCGCAAGGCACGTATGGCGGCCCGCGCCGGCGCCTGACGCCGCCCCGCACCCACGGCCACAGTGCCCCGGCCGCCACGAGCGGCCGGGGCACTGTGCGCTGCCGGGCGGTCTTCGGCGCGAGGGGCGAATCCGGCCGGGACAGGCCTGTTCCGGGGCGCCCTGGCTACCGGGACATGCGTCGCAGTTCCAGCCGTTCCTTCTCCGACAGGCCGCCCCAGACGCCGAAGCGCTCGTCGTTGTCCAGCGCGTACTCGAGGCAGGCCGTGCGGATCGGGCACATACCGCAGATCCGCTTCGCCTCCCGCACCGAACTGCCCGGCTCGGGGAAGAAGAAGTCCGCTCCCGTCTGCGCGCACAACGCCTCCTGCTGCCAGGTGAGTTCGGGCGAGGTGATCGTGTCGATGTGCATGCCCGGAAGCGTCGCGGGCGGCGAAAAACATCCGATCAACGCGGGATCAACACGGCGTTCACGGGCCCCCGGCCACTTCGATGGTCGCCCGCCGGAGGGGCCTGCGCACGGCGGCGCGCGGAAACTCCGGAAACCGGCCCAGGAGGCATACCGGCCGCCGCACTTCGAGGTCACCGACACGGACGCCACCGTCGCCGGGGCCCGGGAGCCGGGCGGCACGGTCCGCCTGCCCGCCACGGACGTTCCCCGCCGTCGGCCGCCTGGCCGAGTTCACCGACCCGTACGGCGCCCGCTTCGCGGTGATCCGCGGCGAGCCCCGGCAGGACTGGGGCCGCCCCGGGGCGCGCCGCGGGAAGGGCCGGGCCGCGAGCGGCCCTACGCGGACCCGCGCCGTACCAGTGTCGTCGGCAGCACCACGCTCGACGGCGTCGCCCCGACGCCCTCCTTCGGGGCGCCCCGGTCGAGGCCGCGCAGCAGCAGGCGGGCCATCAGGCGGCCCATCTCCTCGATGTCCTGACGAACCGTGGTGAGCGGTGGGTCGGTCTGTTCGGCCACGGGCCGCATGTCGTCGAAGCCGATCACGGCGACGTCGTCGGGGATCCGGCGGCCGGACTCGCGCAGGACGCGCAGGGCCCCGGAGGCCATGAGGTCGTTGGCGGCGAACACCCCGTCGACGTCCGGGCAGCGCTCCAGGAGCTCGCGCATCGCCCGTTCACCGCCGGCGGGCGTGAAGTCGGCCTCGGCGATCAGCCGCGGGTCCGCGTCCACCATGACGTCCCGGTAGCCGTCGAGTCGGTCCGCGGCGGAGGTCTGGTCGAGGGCGCCGGTGATGTGCGCGATCCGGGTACGGCCGAGGCCCGCCAGGTGGCGGACGGCGTCGCGGGCGCCACCGCGGTTGTCGCTGTCGACGTAGACCACGTCCCGCCGGTCACCGCTCCAGCCGGGCCGGCCGCCGAAGACGGTGGGGACACCGGCCCGCTGGATCAGCTCCGGCAGCGGGTCGTCGAGATGCAGGGAGAAGACGAGGGCCCCGTCGACATGCCCGCCGGCGAGGTACCGGCCGACCCGGGCGTGGTCGTCCCGGCCCTCGGTCAGCAGCAGCACGAGCTGGTTGTCGTGGGCGGTGAGCTCCTTGCTGATGCCGCGCAGCTGGAGCGCGAAGAACGGGTCGGCGAACACCCGGGTCTCCGGTTCGGCGACGACGACCGCGACCGCGTCGTGCCGCCGGGTCACCAGCGAGCGGGCGGCCTGGTTGGGCACGTAGCCGAGCTCGTCCACGGCCTTGAGGACCCTCTCCACGAGGGTGTCCCGCACCCCGTCGCCACCGTTGACCACGCGAGACACGGTGGCCCGCGAGACACCCGCCCGGGCGGCCACGGCCTCCAGGGTGGGACGCGGCGCTGTGTCGGTCACTTCGGGGCTCCTCACCTGCGGCTGCGGATCAGGATAGCCCCGGGGGCACAGCGAGGTGAGAGCGCTCTCGCAGGTCGCGGGCGGCAGCGGCCCGTCAGTGCTCGTGCCCGCCCCCCGGCGGCTCCTGCCCGTGCTCGTGCGGCTCATACCCCGGAATCGTCCCGTCCGGCTTCTTCACCAGGAACAGCCCCACCATCCCCATGTCGGAGTGACTCTGGACGTGGCAGTGGTACATCCACGCCCCGGCGCCGACCCCCTCCCCCGCGATCACCTGGAAGCCGAACGAGTCGGCCGGGCCCGTGATCTTGTTGTCGACGACCTGGCTGGGGTCCTCGGGGCCGGTCAGCATGCCGGTGCGGTTGTCCGCCCAGCGATGACCGTGCATGTGGAACGTGTGGTAGAACTCGCCGTGCGTGATCACGATGAACTCGACGCGATCACCCACCGTGGCCTCGAAGTCCGGCCCGGAGTGCGGCGGCTTGTTGTTGATGCGCATGTCGTTGAAGACGACCGTGTGGGTCCGGTCCGGCAGGACGTCGCCCTTGCGGCGGACGACGACCGGGCCGAACAGGCCCTTCTGCAGCCCCTGCGTTCCGTGTTCCGTGCCCACGACGTGGTCGTGGTAGTGCCAGTAGCCCGCGCTGCCCGAGCGCCAGGTGCCGTCCTTGCGGCGGCCGGGGGCGTGGGTGCGCCAGGTGTAGGTGCGGGTTCCGCCCGGCTCCACATGACTGCGGTTCAGTTTCGTGCCGTCGCTGGTGATCTCGTAGTCCAGACCGTGGACGTGCAGGCTCACGTCCACGTCCATGGTGTTCTGGAACTCGACGTGCAGCGTGTCGCCCTCGTTGAGTTCGATCAGCGGCCCCGGGATGCTCGCCTTGCCCTTCTCCAGCCCGTAGCCCATCTGACCGTCGGGCAGTTTCTCGGCATACAGCGTGATGCGCTTCACCTCGCCCCCGGCGGGCGCCGTCTTCGCCGGTCCGGCGGCGCTCACGGCCTCCGGCGCCACGGACAACGATGTCGCGACGGCCGCGCCGCCCAGCAGGACCCGCCGGTTGAAGCTGCGCCTGTCCATGCGGAACTCCCCACCCTGGTATGGCATGTACGGAGGCGTACCTGTGATGAACCTGTGCGACGGTACCGGCCACCCTCCCGTTTATCCACACTCAAGACAAAGTTGGTGCCGCCCCGGTCATAAGTATTGGCGAGACACGCAAAGGGGTTTAGCTTCCTTGGCGGTGTCGCTGTGACCGAGGAGGTGCCCATGCACTTACGAGGGTTGAGCAAATCAAGACGCGTCTGGGCGGTGTCCGCCGCCGCCGGGGTCGTGACCGCCGGGCTGCTGTCCGGCCCGGCGGCGAGTGCGCGCCCTTACCCCGAACCCCCGCTGACAACGATGTCGATCAAGTCGCCGCCAGGCGGCGCGAACGTACGGGTGCTGATCTTCCACGGTTCGGCGGCGGCCGGGGAGGAGTCGCCGGTCGTGAACGCCGGGATCGAGGCCATCGAGGACATCGGTCTGACGGGCCCGGAGAACCGCCGCTTCAAGGTCCAGGCCACCGGCGACGCCTCGGTCTTCACCGACGAGACACGACTCGGCCGCTTCAACGCGATCGTGTTCCTGACCGGTGGGGGCGATGTCCTCGACGCGGAGCAGGAGGCGGGCCTGGAGGCCTACATGGAGGCCGGCGGCGGGTTCGTCGGCCTCCATGACGCGGCGCGCGCGGAGCCGTACTCGCACTGGTTCACCGGGTTGGTGGGTGCCCGTCCGGCCGCGTCCGGCCCGACGGCCGTCCAGCGCGCCACGGTGGAGGTCGGAGACCGCAGACACCCCGCCACCAAGGACCTGCCGGTGCAGTGGAAACGCCCGGACCGGTGGTTCAACTGGGTGAAGAACCCCTCGGGCGAGGTGCACACGGTCGCCCGGGTCCGCGAGTCGACGTACCAGCCGGGCACGGGCGCCAACGGCTGGGACCACCCGGTCAGCTGGTGCCGTGACTACGACGGCGGCCGGTCCTTCTACACCGGGATGGGCGGGACGGTGTCGTCGTACGACGAGACCGACTTCCGTGATCATCTGCGGGGTGCGCTGATGTGGACGACCCGCCTGGAACAAGCCGACTGCAAGGCGGCCATCAACGCCAACTACGCGGTGGAGCGGCTGACCAAGCCCAACCAGCCCGGGCAGAACGACCAGATCGGCGAGCCGCACGGCATGGTCACCGCGCCCGACGGCCGGGTGTTCTACATCGGCCGGGGCGGCGCCGACTCCTCACAGCCCGTGATCACGGACTGGAACAACCCCGACATCGGCAAGGGCAGGGGCGAGATCCACGTCTACGACCCGAAGACCAAGCAGGTCACCCTGGCCGGCGCCCTCACCGTCTTCGGCAACAAGGGCGGCGGCGACGAGCTGGTCAAGGTCGAGGAAGGGCTGCTCGGCATCGAGCTGGACCCGAGGTTCGCGCAGAACGGCTGGGTGTACCTGCACTACACACCGCACGAGCAGATCAACCGCGATACGCGGATGGCGCAGCGACGGGTCTCCCGGTTCACGCTCGACCAGGCCACGAACAAGCTGGACCTGTCCAGTGAGAAGGTGCTGCTGAAGTGGCCGGTGCAGATCCACAGTTGCTGTCACGCGGGCGGCGGGATGGCCTGGGACTCCAAGGGCAACCTGTACATCGCCACCGGTGACAACAACTCCAGCGGCTTCAGCGCCGGCTACTCGGGCAACAACCCGCAACCGAACTACAAGGGCGTCTCCTTCGCGGACGCACGCCGCACCGCGGGCAACACCAACAACCTCAACGGCAAGATCCTGCGCATCCACCCGGAGCCGGACGGGACGTACACACTGCCCGAGGGCAACCTCTTCACCGGGAAGGAGACCGACGAGGGCGGCGGCAAGACCCGCGGCGAGATCTATGTGATGGGCGTGCGCAACCCGGCGCGCATCTCCGTCGACACGTCGACCGACGTGCTGTACGCGGGTTGGGTCGGCCCGGACGCGAGCGCGCCCTCGACGACCTGGGGCCCGGCCAAGTACGACACGTTCGCCGCCATCACCGAGGCGGGCAACCGCGGCTGGCCGTACTGCATGGGCAACAAGCAGCCCTACCGGGACCGCAATCTGCCCGACCCGTCCAAGCCGCTGGGCTGGTACGACTGCGACCACCCGAAGAACGAGTCGCCGAACAACGACGGCCTGGTCAACCTGCCGCCGGTGACCGGCAACAACATCTGGTACTCGCCCTCGGGCGGGGCTCCGGACTACCCGCGGGACGCGAACGGTGTCCCGTCGTACAAGCCGTCGGAGGCCACGTACCGGCTGCCCTGGCTGAAGGGCGGCGGGCAGGCCGCGATGAACGGGCCGGTCTACCGGTACGGCACGGCCGCGGCCGACAGCACCGTCAAGTGGCCGGCCTACTGGGACGGCAAGTGGTTCGTCGGCGACTTCTACGACGCCGACCAGCCGCGCCACGCGGTGCTGATGGACCCGAAGACGCAGGGTGAGGGCGGTCTGCCGGTGCACGCGGAGTCGCTGAAGAAGATCGTGCCGATCGGCAACGACGGCATCAAGAACCTGATGGACTGGACGTTCGGTCCGGACGGCGCGCTGTACGTCCTCGACTACGGGCGCGGCTTCTTCACCTCGGACTCCAAGTCGGCCCTGTGGCGGGTCACCTACAAGGGCGGCGGGCCGACTCCGGCCGCCGGCCGGCTGGCGAGGGGGAGCGAGTGATCCGTCGACGAAGAGTCTGGGCCGCACTGCTGGCCGCTCTGCTGATGATGCTCGGCGTGCAGGCGCTGCCCGCCGCCGGGCAGCCCGAGGAGGCGGCCGCCGACCAGGTGCTCACCTGGACGGCCGGCAACGACATCGACAAGTACCTCTCGGCACCGAAGACCGCGGTCGCCGGGACGGCCACGATCGTCTTCGAGAACAGCGCGGCCACCGGCAACACCACGGGCATGCCGCACACGCTGACGTTCGTGACCAGTGATCCCGAGTTCAACAGCGACGTGCAGCTCAACATCCTGGCCAACCCGAACGACGCCCAGGGCGGCAGGTACACCGCGCGGGTCACGCTCACGCCCGGCCGGTACTTCTACCACTGCACGATCCCCGGCCACGGCCAGATGCAGGGCATCCTCACGGTGACCGGGGGCACCGGCGAGGACACCACGGCGCCCGAGGTGTCGGCGCACGTCAGCGGCACGCAGAACACGCAGGGCGCGTACGTCGGTTCGGCGAGCGTGGCGCTGCACGCCACCGACGAGGGCGGCTCCGGCGTCGAGAGGATCGAGTACGCGATCGGCGACGCGGGCGCCTGGCAGCCGTACACCACGCCGGTCGTCGTCGACCAGGTCGGCGGCCACAAGGTCCGCTACCGGGCGTTCGACAAGGCGGGGAACGTCTCCCCCGAGAAGAGCGCCGAGTTCACGGTCGTGGCGCCGCAGTCGGACGACACCACCGCGCCGGAGACCTCGGCGACGGTGAGCGGTGAGCGCGACGCCGACGGTGCGTACATCGACATGGCGACGGTCACCGTCTCGGCCTCCGACAGCGGATCCGGCGTCAACACGATCGAGTACGCGATCGGCTCGGGCGCCTGGCAGCCGTACACGGCGCCCGTGATGGTGCATCAGGTGGGCACGCACACCGTCCGCTACCGGGCCGCCGACAAGGCGGGCAACACGGCGGCCGAGAAGAACGTGCGGTTCACGGTCGTCGCGGCGCCGCCCGAGGACACCACTGCGCCGGTGACGGGCGTGAGTGTGGAGGGCACGAAGAACTCCGCGGGTGCGTACGTCAACAGCGCCCGGGTGACCGTCACGGCGACCGACGCGCACGGCTCGGGCGTCGAGAGGATCGAGTACTCGCTCGACGGCGGGCCCTACCTCGCGTACACGGCCCCGGTGGTGGTCGACCGGGCGGGCGCCCACACCGTCGCGTACCGGGCGACGGACAAGGCCGGCAACACGGCGGCGGCCCGCACCGTGGCCTTCACGGTCGTCTCCGGGCAGGTCCCCGCGCCGAACTGCCCCGAGTACGACGAGCGGTCGACGGTGATCGTCGGCACGGTCGACTCCGGCGTGCGCAACCGGGTCACCGACAACCGGTGCCGGATCGGCGAGATGATCGAGGACGAGAAGGAGTGGACGTCCCAGGCGCTGTTCCTCAAGCACGTGAACGCGGTCTTGGACGCGCTGCTGAAGGAAGGGGTCATCGACCAGCGGGAGTCCAAGGCGATCCGCAAGGCCGCCCGGCAGTCGGGCATCGGCACGCCGGGGCAGACCGAGGGATACCGTGCGCTCTTCGACGGCACCGCGGAGTCCCTCGCCAAGTGGCAGCAGGTGGGCGGCGGTTCGTTCGGGCTGAACCCGGACGGGACGATCACCTCCGGCACCACGACGCCCGGGATGGGCATGCTGTGGTTCCCGCAGCGCACGTACGGCGACTTCTCGCTGAAGCTCCAGTGGCGTGACGACGCCCCGGGCACGGGCAACGCCAACTCCGGTGTCTTCGTGCGCTTCCCGTGGGTCCACGACCACCCGGAGGAGTCCCGCCCGGAGTGGGTCGCCATCAAGTACGGGCACGAGGTGCAGGTGCTCGACCGGCCCGACGGCGACATGTACAAGACCGGCTCGGTCTACGGCTTCGACCGCGTGGGCCTGGCCGGTGCGGGCGTGACGCAGAAGGGCACCTGGAACGACTACGAGATCCGCGTGGAGGGCCAGCACTACTCGGTGTTCCGCAACGGTGTGCTGATCAACGAGTTCGACAACACCGGCGGCCAGCAGTTCACCCCGCCCCGCTCGGACGACCCGGGCACGGACGGGCGGCGCTTCGCCTCCGGCTACATCGGGCTCCAGGTGCACGGCACGACGGATGTGGTCTCGTTCCGGGACATCCGGATCAAGGAGCTGTAGGAGGCTGCTTCTCCTTGCGGGCCCTGCTCGGCTGTACCCGTCTGGGCTCCCCCGGCATCTTCGGATACTCGGGCGGGTACGGCAGGTCGCCCAGCCCGTGGTCGTGTTCGTCGCGGCGGGCGAGGTCGAGCAGGGCTTCCAGGGAGTGGCGGTGCTCGTCCATGTCCGCGTGCACGTCGCCGAGTTCGGCGAAGCGCGCGGGCATGGTCGCGAGGTCGAAGTCCTGGGGGTGGGCGATGCCCACCTCGTCCCAGCGCAGGGGCGCGGAGACGGGGGCGTGCGGGCGGGGGCGTACCGAGTAGGCGGAGGCGATCGTGCGGTCGCGTGCCGTCTGGTTGTAGTCGATGAAGATCCGCTCGCCCCGCTCCTCCTTCCACCACTTGATGGTCACGCGTTCGGGCATGCGCCGTTCCATCTCCCGGCCGACCGCGATGGCGGCGCGGCGGACCTGGGTGAAGGTCCAGCGCGGCTCGATGGGCACGAAGACGTGCAGGCCCCGGCCGCCGGAGGTCTTGGGGAAGCCGCGCAGCCCGCCGAACTCGTCGAGCACCGCCCGCAGTTCGTGGGCGGCTCGGGCGGCGTCGTCGTAGTCGGTGCCGGGCTGCGGGTCGAGGTCGATGCGCAGCTCGTCCGGGTGGTCGACGTCGTCGCGGCGTACCGGCCAGGGGTGGAAGGTGAGCGTGCCGAACTGGGCGGCCCACACCACCGCTCCCACCTCGGTCGGGCACATCTCGTCGGCGCTGCGGCCGCTGGGGAAGGTGATGTGCGCGGTCGGGATCCAGTCGGGCATGTTCTTCGGAGCCCGCTTCTGGAAGAAGTTCTCGCCGTTCATGCCCTCGGGGTAGCGTTCCAGGGTGGTCGGCCGGTCGCGCAGGGCGCGCAGGATGCCGGGGCCGACGGCGATGTAGTAGCGGGCGAGGTCCAGCTTGGTGAAGCCACGCTCCGGGAAGAAGATCCTGTCCGGGCTGGACAGCCGTACGGTCCGGCCGCCGACCTCCAGTTCCACCGCGTCACCCATGCTCGCCACGGTAGGCGTCGCCCGCATACCTCGCACATCGGGCATTCATCGGCATGTCGGCGCAGAATCGATCCATGGATCTGCCGGTGATGCCCCCTGTCCTGCCGATGCTCGCCAAGTCGGTGGCGGCGATCCCCGCGGGCATGCAGTACGAGGCGAAGTGGGACGGGTTCCGGGCGATCGTGTTCCGCGACGGCGACGAGGTCGAGCTGGGCAGCCGCACAGGTAAGCCACTGACCAGGTACTTTCCCGAGCTGGTGACGGCCGTGCGGGAGCGGTTGCCCGAGCGGTGTGTGGTGGACGGGGAGATCGTGATCGCGCGGGAGGGGCATCTGGACTTCGACGCGCTGACCGAGCGGATCCATCCGGCTGACTCGCGGGTGCGGATGCTGGCCGAGCGGACGCCGGCCTCGCTGGTCGTGTTCGATGCGCTCGCGCTGGGTGACGAGTCGGTGATGGACGTGCCGCTGACCGAGCGGCGGGAGCGGCTGGCCGCGGAGCTGTCCGGGGTGGCGGCGCCGGTGCACCTGGCGCCCGCGACCACCGACATCGAGGTGGCGCGGCAGTGGTTCGAACAGTACGAGGGGGCCGGTCTCGACGGGGTCGTCGCCAAACCGCTGACGGTGCGCTACCGGCCGGACGCGCGCGCCATGTTCAAGATCAAGCACGAGCGGACGGCGGACGTCGTGGTCGCCGGGTACCGCCTGCACAAAAGCGGCCCGGTCGTGGGATCGCTGCTGCTCGGCCTGTATGACGAGGGAGGCACACTCCAGCACGTGGGGGTGTCCGCCGCGTTCACCATGAAGCGGCGTGCCGAGCTGGTGGAGGAGCTGGAGCCGCTGCGCATGGACGAGGTGTCGGGGCATCCGTGGGCGGCCTGGTCCGAGGAGACCGCCCATGAGAAGGCCCGGCTGCCGGGGGCGCCGAGCCGCTGGTCGGGCCGCAAGGACCTGTCGTGGGTGCCGCTCCGGCCGGACCGCGTGGCCGAGGTGGCGTACGACCACATGGAGAACGGGCAGCGCTTCCGGCACACTGCCCGTTTCCGTCGCTGGCGCCCGGACCGGACCCCCGAGAGCTGCACCTACGCCCAGCTGGAGGAGCCGGTGCGCTACGACCTGGCGGAGATCCTCGGTGTCTAGGCGTCCAGGTTCCGGCGGTGCTCAGGGCTGCATCAGGACCTTGACCGCGCCGTCCTGCTTGCGCTGGAACATCTCATAGGCGTGCGGGGCCTCCGACAGCGCCACCCGGTGGGTGGCGAAGTCGTCCACGCCGAGGGGATCCTCGTCGGTCAGGTACGGCATGATCTCGTCGCTCCAGCGGCGGACGTTGGCCTGGCCCATCCGCATCTGGATCTGCTTGTCGAACAGGGTGAGCAGCGGCAGCGGGTCCGCCATGCCGCCGTAGACACCGGACAGCGAGATGGTGCCGCCGCGGCGCACCAGGTCGATGGCGGTGTAGAGCGCGGCGAGACGGTCGACGCTGAAGCGCTCGGCGATCGGGGCGCCCAGCTTGCGGGGCAGGATCGCCGCGGTGTTCTGCACCAGGCGCGCGGCCGCGCTGCCGTGGGCCTCGGTGCCGACGGCGTCGATCACGGCGTCCGGGCCACGGCCGTCGGTCTGGTCGCGGATCGCGGCGACGAGTTCCTTCTCGTCGTCGAAGGACCTGAGGTCGAAGGTCTCCACGCCCCGTTCCTTCGCCCGGCGCAGCCGCTCCGGGACCAGGTCCACGCCGAACACCCGGCCGGCGCCCTGTACCTGGGCGACGCGGCAGGCCATGTCGCCGATGGGGCCGAGTCCCAGCACGGCCACGCTGCCGCCCTGCGGGACGCCGGCGTAGGCGACCGCCTGCCAGGCGGTGGGCAGGACGTCGGAGAGGTAGACGAAACGGTCGTCGGGAGGTCCCTGGGGAACCTTGATCGGGCCGAACTGGGCCTGCGGGACGCGCAGGTACTCGGCCTGGGCGCCCGGCACCGAGCCGTACAGGCGGGTGTAGCCGAACAGCGCGGCGCCCATGCCCTCACCCTGTACCTGGGTGGTCTCGCACTGCGTGGGCAGGCCGGTGAGGCACATCCAGCAGTTGCCGCAGGCGATCTGGAAGGGCACCACCACACGGTCCCCCACCTGAAGGTCCGGGACGCCGGCGCCGACCTCCTCGACGATGCCCATGGGCTCGTGGCCGAGGATGTCACCGGGGGTCATGAACGGTGTGAGCACTTCGTAGAGGTGCAGGTCGGACCCGCACAGTCCGGTGGAGGTGATGCGGATAACCGCGTCCGTCGGCTCCTGGATCGTCGGATCGGGCACGTTCTCCACCCGCACGTCCCGCTTGCCCTGCCAGGTCACTGCCCTCATCGCCTCGCGCTCCCTCCGTCGGCGTGCGCGTCGGTCGTACGGCGTGGGCCGGGTACCCGGGCCACGCCGCGCTGAACCTTGAGCCGATCGACGGACCCGACGGAGACGCCCCCTCGCCCTGAAACGAGCGACCATGGCTAACGATGTTCAGATAAGCGCACAATCAAGACACATCGATGACATGAGGCGCGGTGGCGACGGTGGGCACTGGACGAGGGGCGCGCGGACGGCGCGCCACGACGACGGCGCTGCTGGCCGCGACGGTCACAGCCGCCCTGGCCGCGGGCTGCACGGGCGGGGGCGGACCGGGCGACGACGGACGGGGATCAGCGAAGGAGTCGCGGCAGGAGTCCTCCTCGCAGGCGGGCCCCTCGGCCCTCGCCGTCAAGATCGACAACGCCGTCCGGGCGCGCCCGCACACGGGGATCGACGCCGCGGACGTGGTCTACGCCGAGCAGGTCGAGGGCGGACTGAGCCGACTGATGGCCGTGTACGCGACGCGGCTGCCGGAGACCGTCGGGCCGGTGCGCAGCGCACGCGAGTCGGACCTGGAGCTGCTGCGCCAGTTCGGCCGGCCCACGCTCGCCTTCTCCGGCGCGCAGAAGAAGCTCCTGCCGCTGATCGACAAGGCACCGCTGCGGGCGGAGACCCCGGACAACGCCGCCGACGCCTACTTCCGCGGTTCCGGCAGACCCGCCCCGCACAACCTCTACCTGCGGCCCGAGCGGATCGTGCCCGAGGCCCCGGGCAAGGCGGCCCTGACCACCGGCTTCCGCTACGGCTCGGCACCCGCGGGCGGCACCGCGACGGACTCCCGGACGGTGCGCTACGCGGCGGCCCGTTTCACCTTCACCTGGTCGGGCGCCCGCGACCGCTGGCTGGTCGGCATGGACGGCACGCCCGCGACGACGGCCGACGGAGAGCGGATGACGGCCGCGACGGTCGTGGTGCAGTACGTGAAGGTGCGCGAGTCCGCCTTCCAGGACTTCCTCGGCAACAACACGCCGTACACGGAGACGGTCGGTTCGGGGAAGGCGGAGGTGTTGCGCGGGGGGCGGGCCTGGGACGTGAACTGGGAGCGGGAGAAGGCTGCGGACGGTACCTCGTTCACCACCGGTGACGGCGCGCCGGTGAACTTCGCGACGGGTCAGGTGTGGGTGGTGTTCGCCGAGGCGTCCTGACCGGCCCGCCCGGGCCGCGGCCCTCAGCGGGGCGCCACCAGGGGCTCCTCGGGATTGCGGAGCCCCTCGGCCGCGTCCGCGACCCGGCGGATGAGGTCGAAGAACACCGTCCGCTCGTCGGCGGTCAGCGGGGCGAGGAACACCTGGTTCATCCGGGCGGTGCGCACGGTCAGCCTGCGATGTGTGCGCGCCCCCTCGTCCGTGAGGTGCAGCAGGGAACGGCGGCCGTCCCGGGGGTCGCGGACCTTGTCGAGCAGTCCGCGCCGGCTGAGCCGGCTGATCACCTCGGCGATGGTGGAGCGGTCGAGCCCCACCCGCTCCCCCACCGTGCGCTGATCCAGGCCCGGTTCGGCGACGAGCGTGTTGAGGACCGCGAACTGGGGCGAGGTGATCTCCTCGGAGACCATCGCGTTCCAGAGCAGGTAGTGCGCCTGCTGGAGGCGCCGGGCCAGGTGCCCGGGGTGGGTGGTGAGGTCCGCGGCCGTCATGTGCACCCCTCGGTCGTTTTCATCGGTGCACTGAACGATACTCAACACGTCGGGCGCTGTCTGCCGTCCATGCCAAGGATCACGGGCGGTTATGCACAGGCCTTGACGCCCCGGTGCGCCGATGGCAGCGTGAAGGGCAGCTCGCAGAAATACTCAGTGCCCTGATTAATTCGGTCGGGCCGCTCGGAAGAGATGGGGCTTCTCGGATGGACAAGGTGGTCGCCACAGCCCTGGAGGCGGTGGCCGACGTGCCGGACGGCGCGTCGCTCGCGGTGGGCGGTTTCGGGCTGAGCGGTGTGCCGAACACGCTGATCGAGACGCTGCACGAGCGCGGCGTGACCGGGCTGTCGGTGGTCTCCAACAACTGCGGGGCGATGGAGTCGGGTCTGGCGGTGCTGCTGGCCGCCGGCCGGATCGCCAGGGTCACGGGCTCCTACATCGGCGCCAACAAGGAGTTCGCCCGGCAGTACCTGGCCGGTGAGCTGGAGGTCGAGCTGATCCCGCAGGGCACGCTGGCCGAGCGGTTGCGGGCCGGCGGCGCCGGGATCCCCGCCTTCTACACCCCGGCCGGCGTGGGCACACAGGTCGCCGACGGCGGACTGCCCTGGCGCTACGACGGTGAGGGCGGGGTCGCACTGGCCTCGCCGCCGAAGGAGGTCCGGGAGTTCGACGGCACCGAGTACGTGCTGGAGCGGGGCATCCGCACCGACTTCGCCCTGGTGCGGGCCCGCAAGGGCGACCGGCACGGCAACCTGGTCTTCACCAAGTCCTCCCGCAACTTCAACCCGCTGGCCGCGATGGCCGGGCGGGTCACGATCGCCGAGGTGGAGGAGCTGGTGGAGCCCGGCGGAATCGACCCGGACGCGGTGCACCTGCCGGGCATCTTCGTGCAGCGAGTGCTCGTGCTCACCCCGGAGCAGGCGGCGGACAAGAAGATCGAGCAGCGGACGGTGAGGTCCTGATGGCCTGGACACGCCAGGAGATGGCCGCGCGGGCGGCACGGGAGCTGAGGGACGGCCAGTACGTCAATCTCGGCATCGGCCTGCCGACCCTCATCCCGAACCACCTCCCCGAGGGCGTCGAGGTCGTCCTCGAATCGGAGAACGGCATCCTGGGCACCGGCCCCTACCCCACCGAGGACGCCGTGGACCCGGACCTGATCAACGCCGGGAAGGAGACGGTGACGGTCCTGCCGGGCGCCTCCTTCTTCGACTCGGCGCTGTCCTTCTCGATGATCCGGGGCGGCCACATCGACGTCGCCGTGCTCGGCGCCATGCAGGTGTCCGAGCGGGGCGACCTGGCCAACTGGGCCGTACCCGGCAAGCTGGTCACCGGCATCGGCGGGGCGATGGACCTGGTGCACGGCGCCCGTACGGTCGTGGTCGTCATGACACACACCGCCAAGGACGGCTCGCCGAAGATCCTCACCGAGTGCGCCCTGCCGCTGACCGGCAAGGGGTGCGTGAACCGGATCATCACCGACCTCGGCGTCCTCGACGTCGCCGAGGGCGGTCTCGTGCTGGTCGAGACCGCGCCGGGTGTGACCGCCGACGAGATCGTCGCCCGGACCGGCGCCGATCTGACCGTTCCGGAGGGCCCGCAGTGAAGGACGTCTACATCGTCGACGCGGTCCGCACGCCGATCGGCCGCTACAACGGGGGCCTCGCGAGCGTGCGCCCGGACGACCTGGCCGCGCATGCCGTCCGCGAACTCCTCGGTCGTGTCCCGGAGTTGGACCCGGCGCGGATCGACGACGTGTACTTCGGCAACGCCAACGGGGCCGGCGAGGAGAACCGCAACGTGGGCCGGATGGCCGCGCTGCTCGCCGGCCTGCCCACGTCCGTGCCGGGGGTGACGGTCAACCGGCTGTGCGCGTCCGGTCTGGAGGCGGTGATCCAGGCGGCACGCGCCGTCGCGCTCGGCGACGCGTCCGTCGTACTGGCCGGTGGTGTCGAGTCCATGACCCGGGCGCCGTACGTCCTGCCGAAGAGCGACAAGCCCTTCCCGGCCGGGCACACCGAGCTGTACTCGACGACCCTCGGCTGGCGGATGGTCAACCCGCGCATGGAGCCGCAGTGGACGATCCCGCTGGGCGAGTCGGCCGAACTCATCGCCGACAAGCACAGGATCGGCCGGGAACAGCAGGACGAGTTCGCCCTGCGCAGCCACGAGAAGGCAGCGCGGGCGCGGACCGAGGGCCTGTTCGACGGTGAGCTGGCGCCCGTGGCCGTTGCGCAGCGCAAGGGCGAGCCGGTGGTCCTCGCCGCCGACGAGTGCGTCCGGCCGGATGCCTCCCTGGCCGCGATGGCCGGGCTGAAGCCGTCGTTCCGCAAGGAGGGCGGCACGGTGACGGCCGGCAACGCCTCTCCGCTCAACGACGGTGCGGCGGCCCTGCTCCTCGTCGACGGCGAGGGGTTGAAGGCCACGGGCCGCGAGCCGCTGGCCCGCGTCCGCGCGACGGGGGTCTCCGCGACCGACCCGCACTACTTCGGGCTGGCGCCCGTCGAAGCGGTCAACCGGGCGCTGGCCAAGGCGGGCAGGGGATTCGCCGACCTGTCCGTGCTGGAGCTGAACGAGGCGTTCGCCGCGCAGGTGCTGGGGTGCCTGGCCGAGTGGCCCGAGTTCGATCCCGCGATCCTCAATCCGCAGGGCGGCGCGATCGCGCTGGGGCATCCGCTCGGCGCGTCCGGGGCTCGGCTTGCCGGCACGGTGGCCCATCAGCTGGCCCGGCTCGGCGGCGGCGTGGGTGTTGCCACGCTGTGTATCGGGGTGGGCCAAGGACTCGCCCTCGTCCTGGAACGCTAGGCGAGCCGCGCGACCGCAGCCCTTCCGTGGCTGGTCGCGCAGTTCCCCGCGCCCCTTGGGGCGCGATCCGAAAGAACCTTTCAGGGGACCCCATGACTCTCACTCAGCACGACATCGATCAGGAGATCGCGGCCGAGCACGCCGCGTACGGGAAGCGGCTCGCCGACGGCGGGCCCGTCGAGCATCAGCCGCGGCGCGACTACGCGCCGTACCGGTCCTCCGTGCTCCGGCACCCCAAGCAGCCGCCGGTCACCATCGACGTCGGCAGGGACCCGGAGCTGGTGGAGCTGTCCTCCCCCGCCTTCGGGGAACGGGACATCACCGAGACCGACAACGACCTCACCCGGCAGCACGACGGCGAACCGATCGGTGAGCGCATCACCGTCTCCGGGCGGCTGCTGGACCGCGACGGCCGCCCGGTGCGCGGCCAGCTCGTGGAGGTCTGGCAGGCCAACTCGGCGGGCCGGTACGCCCACCAGCGCGAGCAGCACGACGCCCCGCTGGACCCGAACTTCACCGGCGTGGGCCGCACCCTCACCGACGACGAGGGCCGCTACCGGTTCACCACCATCCAGCCGGGCCCGTACCCGTGGCGCCAGCACCTCAACGCCTGGCGGCCGGCGCACATCCACTTCTCCCTCTTCGGCACGGCGTTCACCCAGCGGCTCGTGACGCAGATGTACTTCCCGAGCGACCCGCTGTTCCCCTACGACCCGATCATCCAGTCCGTGACGGACGACGCGGCCCGGCAGCGACTGGTCGCCACGTACGACCACAGCCTGTCGGTGCCGGAGTTCTCGATGGGCTACCACTGGGACATCGTGCTGGACGGCCCGCACGCCACCTGGATCGAAGAAGGACGCTGACCAGCCATGACGAAGATCGACCCCAGCCGGCCGGAGAGCGTGCTGCCCACCCCCTCGCACACCGTCGGCCCGTTCTACGGCCACGCCCTGCCGTTCCGCGGCGGCGAGGACATCGCACCCCTCGGCCACCCCGACACGGTCACCGTGCACGGCCACGTCACCGACGGCGAGGGCGGGCCGCTGCCGGACGCCCTGATCGAACTGTGGGGTCCTGACCCCGACGGCAACCTGCCGAAGGTGGACGGCTCCATGCGGCGCGACCCGGCCTCGGGCGGCTTCCTCGGGCGCAACGGCGTGGAGTTCACCGGCTGGGGGCGCATCCAGACCGACGCGAACGGCCACTGGTACGCGCGCACCCTGCGGCCCGGCGCTCGCGGGCGGAGCGCCCCGTACATCAGCGTGTGCGTCTTCGCGCGCGGGCTGCTCGTGCACCTGTACACCCGGATCTACCTGCCGGGCGACACGGCGGCGCTCGCCGCCGATCCGCTGCTGTCCGGGCTTGAGGACGCCCGCCGCGACACGCTGATCGCCGCGCGGGAGGGGAACGGCACGTACCGTTTCGACATCCGCCTTCAGGGCGAAGGCGAGACGGTCTTCCTGGAGTTCCAGTGACAGCTCCCTCCGGCGACACCGGGCTGCTCGCCCCCGGGTGGGCCGAATCGGCTGCCGCGGCCGCCACCGGCGACCACGCCTATCTGCGGGCGCTGCTCGACGCGGAGGCCGCGCTGACCCGCGCCCAGGCCGCGACGGGGCTCGCCCCGGCCGAGGCGGCGACGGCGGTGACCGAGGCCGCCCGGACCGGTGCCTTCGACGTGCGGTCCCTCTCCGAACGGGCCCGCGCGGGCGGCAATCCCGTCATCCCCCTGGTCGCGGATCTGACGAGGGCCGTGGGCGGGGCGTACGGCCCCTACGTGCACCGGGGCGCGACCAGCCAGGACATCATGGACACGGCGACGATGCTGGTCGCCGCGCGGACCCTCGGCCCGGTCCTCTCCGACCTCGGCCGTACCGAGCAGGCGCTGTCCCGGCTGGCCGCCGAGCACCGCGACACCGCGATGCCGGGGCGGACCCTCACCCAGCACGCCGTGCCGACCACGTTCGGGCTGAAGGCGGCCGGGTGGCGGTCGCTGACGCTGGACGCCCGGGACCGGTTGCGGGCCGTACGGGAATCACTGCCCGTCCAACTCGGCGGCGCGGCGGGCACGCTGGCGGCCTTCGGGGCGTACGGCGCGAGCGATCCCGCCGGGCTGCCGGAGGCGTACGCCCGCGAGCTCGGTCTGCGTGCGCCCGCCCTGCCGTGGCACACCCTGCGGACGCCGATCGGCGATCTCGCCGGGTGCCTGGCCTTCACGGCGGGTGCGCTCGGCAAACTCGCCGTGGACGTCCTCACCCTGTCGCGCACCGAGATCGCCGAGGTCGTGGAGGGCAATGGCGGCGGTTCGTCCGCCATGCCGCACAAGTCCAACCCCGTACGGTCCACCCTGATCGCGTCGGCCGCGCGGCGGGCACCCCAGCTCGCGGCCACCCTCTACGGCGCGATGACCGCGGAGGACGAGCGTCCGGCCGGGGCCTGGCACGCCGAATGGGAGCCGCTGCGGGATCTGCTGCGGCTGGTCGGCGGAGCCGCCCGGGACGCCGCAGAACTGGCGGAGGGGCTGCGGGTCAGGCCCGAGGCCATGCGCGAACACCTGGACCTCACCCATGGGTTGATCGTGTCCGAGCGGCTCTCCGCCGAACTGACCCCGGTGCTGGGCCGCGCCCGCGCCAAGGAACTCCTCACCCGGCTCGCCGCCGAGGGACAACCGATCGCCGAAGCACCGGAGTTGGCGGACTCCGACCTCGATCCCACCCACTACACGGGTTCCGCCGGGACCCTCACCGACCGTGCTCTGGAGCGACGTTGACCCTCCTGAACCACCACATCGAAGGTCCCGGCACCGCTCCCCCTCTGCTGCTCGGTCCCTCACTCGGCACGTCGTACGCCCTGTGGGACGAGATCGCGCCCGAGCTGTCGATCACCCACCGGGTCGTGCGCTGGGATCTGCCGGGGCACGGCGGTTCGGCGGCCCGTCTCATCGGGGCGGGCGCGACGGTCGGTGACCTCGCCGGGCTGGTGCTGGCGCTCGCCGACTCGCTCGGCATCGAGCGGTTCGCGTACGCGGGTGTGTCGCTGGGCGGGGCCGTGGGGCTGCACCTCGCGGTGCACCATCCGCAGCGGCTGTCGTCCCTGGCCGTGATCTGCTCGTCGGCGCACTTCAACGGTGCCGGGCCGTGGGAGGAGCGGGCCGCGCTGGTGCGACGGGAGGGCCTGGCCCGGCTGGCGGACAACGCCGACGCGCGCTGGTTCACCGGCGGCTTCACCGTGCCCCGCCTGGTCCGGGACCACCGGAACGCCGACCCGGAGGCGTACGCCGCCTGCTGTGACGCGCTCGCCGCGTTCGACCTGCGCGACCGGCTGGACGGCATCACCGTGCCGACCCTGCTGGTCGCCGGCCGCGAGGACCCGGCGACACCACCCGCGCATCTGCGGGAGATCGCCGACGCGGTGCCGGGCGCGACGCTCGTGGAGCTGCCCGGCGCCTCGCACCTGGCACCCGCGCAGTGCCCACAGGCGGTGCTGACCGCGCTGCGCGCCCACTTCGGTCAGGAGGCCCCGCGGGGCATGGCCGTACGGCGCGAGGTGCTCGGCGACGCGCACGTCGACCGGGCGCAGAACCGGCAGACCCCCTTCACCGCCCGCTTCCAGGACTTCATCTCGCGCTACGCCTGGGGCGAGATCTGGACCGACCCGACCTTGTCGCGCCGCGAACGCAGCATGATCACCCTCACCGCGCTGGTCGCGCACGGCCACTACGACGAGCTGGCCCTGCACGTCCGCGCCGCGCGCCGCAACGGGCTCACCCCGGAGGAGATCGGCGCGGTGCTGCTGCAGACGGCGGTGTACTGCGGGGTACCGGCGGCCAACTCGGCGTTCTCGACGGCCCAGCGGGTGCTGGCGGAAGAGGACGGCGCCTAGCACCGAAGGGTGACTGCGCCGGTCGTAGGCCCGGCCGGGTCTCGCACCCGCCTTCCTCGCGTGCCCACGGTGGGGGCATGTCCAGTCCTGCGCGCGGGGCCGGGCGTGAGCTGAGCGCCGACGGACACGAGCTGCGGCTGACGGTCGACTCCCTGGCGCCGGTCGCGCCGGCCCGCGCCCTGCCGCCGGTGCTGCGCGCGGACGCGCCCGCCCGGATCGTCGACGTCGGCTCGGCCGGACAGGAACCGCTCGACTTCGCCGACCCGGAGCTCACCCGCCGCCGCAGCGGCCTGTCCGCGCACTGCCACAGCGAGTTCGCTCGCCGCGCACACCTTCGCCCTCGCCGGGGAGCTCCGGGGCAGCGGCGTCGCGGTGAACGTGCCGCGCCCCGCGACCCACATGGACACGGCGGTGGTCGTCGAAGTCGCGGCCCATACCCAGGTCGGGCGCGAAGCCGCACGGGCGGACGAGGCGGCCTACGACCTCGGAGCGCGGGGGCGCCTCACGACGGTGACCGGCCAGTTGCCGCGCGCGTGAACTACGCCGTGCCGACACCGCCCCTGAGCGCTGCCCGGGCCCGCTCCGCCAGTCCGTCGGCCCCGCACGAGACCGCCAGGTTTAGGCCGCGCCGCAGGTCGGCCGCCGAGCGGGCGGCGATGCCGTACTCGACGCGTGCCGCCGCGTGCTCGTACTGGCAGGGCGAGGCCTCCAGGTACGTCACGGCCTGGGCGTAGAGCCGGACCGCCCGCTGGCCGGTCTCCAGGTCGGCGGCGCAGCGCAAGGCCTCTCCTATGGCCGTGTCCGTGCCGAAGCGCTCGGCCTGGCGGCGGACGTCGACGGCGAGCCGGGCGGCCCGGTCCGGGTCCTCGGTGCTGAGGGCGCGGGCGAGGTCGGTCGCCCAGGGGACGAGCACCGGATTGTGGTGGCCGCGGGCTGCCGCCGCCTTCTCGGCGGCCTCCAGTTCGTTGATGCCGTCCTTGGTGCGTCCGACGGCCAGAAGCAGCCGGCCGCGCACCGAGCGCGGGTCGGGCAGGACGATGGTGGACGGGTAGGGCGGGGCGAAACCGTGGCGTTCGGCGACCTCCCAAGCCTGCTCGACATGGCCGCGCGCCAGCAGGGTGTCGACGAGGCTGCAGGTCGCGGACCAGTACAGCGGCAGGCCGCGGCCGACGCGCTCGGCGAGGCGCAGCGACTCGCGCAGGGACGCCTCCGCCTCCTTCAGCCGGCCCCGCCTGCGGTGGCCTATCCCCACGTAGGCGTGGGCCAGGGCGAGGTGGCCGCCGCTCCAGCCGGCCGTCTCGTAGGCGCGCAGCGCCTCGTTGTAGAGGGTCTCGGCGCGGTCGAGGCGGTCGGTGAAGCCGTACGCGTTGGCCAGCATCAGCAGCAGTTCGATGCCCCACTCGGTGTCGGTCCAGCCGAGTCCGGGGGCCAGCCGGCCGTTCACCAGGGCGCGGTCGCACAGCTCTGCGACCTCCTCCGCGTTCTCGCCGTGCATCAGGGCGTCGAAGCCGCGCAGGATGAGCAGGGCGCGTTCGGCGTTGTCCCGGCCGGTGCAGCTGCTCGCGAGGTCGGCGAGCCGCTGGGAGCGGCCGGGTGAGGTGGCCTCACCGGCGTGCAGGCCCTCCCACATGAAGTGCGCGGCCTGCAGCCGCATCCGGGCCGGCCCGGGTTGCAGCCGGGCGGCCTCCGCCTCGACGGTGCGTACGGCCTCCTCGAGCTGGTCGTTGTGGAGCAGCGCCTGGGAGAGCCGGAAGACGGCGTCCACCCGCTGATCGCCGTCGAGACCCGGCATGGCGAGCGCGGCCCGCAGATGGCCGATGGTGCGGGCGGGCGCGGTGAGGAAAGTCGCCCCGGCCAGCTCGTAGAGCACGTGGGGGTGGGACTCGGGCCGGGGTGGCTCCTTGAGGGCCCGTTCGAGGCAGCGGCGGGCGGCGTCGGGGGCGCCGACGGCGAGGTGCTCGCGGGCGGCCTCGCGCAGTTGCGCGACGAGTTCCTCGTCGTCGTCCGGGTGGACTTCGAGGAGGTGGCGGGCGGCGGCCGCGGCGCCGTGCCCCTCGTCGGTGACGATGCGGGCGGCGATGCCGTGCATGGCGGTCCGCAGGGCATCGGGGATGGAGTTGTAGACGTCGGTGGCGATCAGCGGGTGGACGAACTCCAGGTCGCCGTCGGCGCTGCGGCCGGTCGCGGGGTCGGGTTCGGTGAGGATGCGTGCGGTGCGCAGCAGTTCGGCGCAACGCCGGGCATCGTCCGGGCGCAGGGTGGCGAGCTTGGCGACCAGGCCGACGGAGATGTTGGTGCCGAGGATGGCGGCGGCCCAGGCGAACCTGGTGGCGTCGATGCCGAGTTCCTCCAGCCGGGCGACGAGACCGCCGCCGCGGGCCGAGCGGTTCAGTTCACGCAGTTCGCCGGCCCGGGCCTCGATCGGTTCGAGTTCGCTCTCCCGCACCTTGGCGAGGAGTTCGACGGTCTCAAAGGGGTTTCCGGCGGTGACGGCCCAGACCTCGCGGCAGAACGCGGCGTCGGCGTGCTTGCCCAGGGTGGCGCGGGTGAGCCCGGCCGTGGCGTCCGGGTGAGGGCGCTCAGGGTGGTGACGGGGCCGTCGGCGGCGGCGGCGACGGTGTCGAGGTGGCGGGCGCTCGCGCCGGAGACGTCCCCGGGACGGCGGGTGACGACGATCAGGACGGACATCTCGTCGAGGCGTTCGGCGAGCCCCGCGAGCCAGTGCAGGGTCTCCTGGTCGGCCCAGTGGGCGTCGTCGATCAGCAGCACCAGCGGCCAGTCCCGGCGGGCGAGCCGGCGCACGGCCGCGACCAGGCCGTCGCACACGCCCTGCGGGTCGGCCTGCCGGTCTTTGGGGTCCGCTATGCCGAGGGCGGGGCCGGCGATGTCGTACCAGTCGCCGAGGTACTCGCGGGCCTCCTCCGGCAGCATCGACACCAGCGCCGGCTGCAGCAACTGCCGTACCACGTTGAAGGGGACCGACCTGAGGGTCTCGCCGCCGCGCGCCGACCAGACCGTGCACCTGCGGGCCTCCGCGATGCGGCGGGTTTCGGCCAGCAGCGCGGTCTTACCGAGACCGGCCTCGCCGCGGAAGACCAGCAGTCCGCCGGACGAGGCGCGGTCCGCGCACAGCGCGTCGACCGCCCGCGTGACGGCGGCGACCTCCTCGTCACGCTCCCACAGGGAAGCCGAGGCCGCGGCCGCCGGCCGTACCTCCGTCATCCCGCTACCTCCTCAAGTCGCCCGAACGACGTACAGACGTCGAGCGTAGCCGTCCGATTGCCTGAGTGGAGGATGGTCGGGGCACCTCTTGCCGTGACGGGTGACACCGGGAGCGACCCGGCGACGCACTCGGCCCACCACCAGCCGCCTTCGAGTCAACGGCCTTTGGTGGCAAGGGAGGTGACGCTCATTCAGTGACGACGGGACACACGGGGCGGCAGCCGGGCGCTGATCGTGCGATCGGTGGGCGATCTCATCGAGTGGTACGAGTCGGCGTCTACGGCTGCTTCGCGACGATCAGCGCGGCGCGCTTCTGCACGCCGGAGGGCGGCGGCCAGGCCGGGACCCTGGTGAGGACGTACGCGTCCGTCGCGCTCGCGTTCTCCTTCCGGCCCGTCGGGGGCGGCGTTTTTCGGCCGACCGGGCGACCGGGCCGGGCGGCGTCCGGTGCTGGTCCCGGTGATCATGCTGATGACGGTCGCGACGGCACTCGTCGGTGTACTGCCCACGTACGCGCAGGCGAGTGGGCCGGCGCCCTGGCTGCTCACGCTCTGCGGGTGCTCCAAGGTCACTTCGGGAGGCGGGACGCGCAACCCGGTGCTGATGGCGATGCTCGGGGAGTCGCTGCGCGGGGTGCCGGTGCGCACGTCGGACGAGCTGGGGCTGCCGTCGGACGCAAAGGAGGCGTACGCCTTCGCGGTGCTGGGGTTTTCCGACCCCGCACGGGCTGCCGGGCACGGAACCGGCGAGCACGGGGCCCGGCGTCCCAGTGTGCTGGGGTCGGTGACACCGGGCCGGGACGGACCGCGGCTTCCGCCGCCCGCGGCTCGGCAGCCCACGCGGCTGCTCCTGGAATAACCGGTTCCGACTCCTCTCATGCCTCTTTCACCGACGCCTCATACGGTGGGGGCATGACGCAGGAGACTCCTCCCGGGTGGTACGCAGACCCCGGACAGACAAGTGACGGGCCCGCCACCGAGCGCTGGTGGGACGGCAAGGCCTGGACGGACCGCATCCGTCCGGCTCAGCCGCCCGCGACCTGGGGTCCCCCGACGGGCCCGGCATCCGCCGGGACGGCACCGACGGATCGGACCTCCCCTGGCGGGGCACCGACGGCACCGGACGCCACGGCGCCCTCGGCGGACCCGGCACCGGCTGAGCGTCCGGCTGCCGCCGACGGGCCGGGAGGCGGACCGACCGACGCCAGGACGCCGGGAGCCGGTCCGACCGACACCAGGACGCCGGGAGCCGCCAAGACACGGGGAGCCGGTCCGACCGGCGCCGCGGAGCAGGGGGCCGGGCACCCGACGAGCGCCGGGGGTGCTGCCGCGGGCGGGCAGACGATCGACGCCGGGCAGCCGAGCGGGCACGGGCAGGGCGGAGCCGGGCAGACGGCGGGCGCCGGAGGCCTGGGCGCCGCCGGGCAGCCCGCAGGCACCTGGGACCCGGGTATCGCCGGGCAGCCGAACGGGCACGGGCAGGGCGGAGCCGGGCAGCCGGCAGGCGTCTGGGGCTTTGGAGCCGCCGGGGCATCGGGTGCGGTCGGGCAGCCTGGGGCCGGTGGGCCGGCGAGCGGTGGCGCGTACCCGGGGGCTGCCGGGTATCCCGCCTATCCCGCCTACCCCGCCTCACCTCCCGGCGGAAAGGGGCGGCGGCTGCGCACGGGTGCCGCCGTCACCGCGGCCGTGGTCGTCCTCGCCTGCATAGGTGTGGGCGTGTACGCGCTGACGGACAACGGCGGCGGGAGCGGTTCGCCCACCTCGCAGGGACCGGGCGGGCCGGGCGCACCCGGGGGGCCGGGCGGATCCGGAGGTTCCGGCGGGTCCGGGGGCCCCGATGGTGACGGCGGCTCCGGCGGGCAGAGTCCGCAGCCCGAGCGGTCCGAGCCGCCGAAGATCCGCAGCGGGTCGGTGACCGACGCGCTCAGCGGGATCAGCCTGCCGATACCGAAGGGCTGGTACGGCCGGCAGGCCAAGGCCGGTGCGCAGGTGACGTCCGACGACTCCTACAAGTGCCCCGGCGACACCTCCTCGACCTGCACGAAGGGCGGGGCCTACTCGGCACCGGCCCTGGCCCTCGGCACCAGGGGCGAGACCGCCGAGGAGATCGCGAAGGCGGACATCGCGGCGAACGCCGAGGAGTCCTACGGGGGCAAGTCCTACGGCGGGATCACCTCCCACGACGTGCTGGACTCCAAGGCCGTGACCGTGGCCGGGCAGAAGGGTTACCTGGTCCGCTGGAAGGCGGTGACGAGCAAGGGCGCCGACGGCATCGTGGAGTCGCTCGCGTTCCCCTCCCCCGCGAACCCGAAGCGGATGGTCGTCGTGCGGGTCGGCGTCGACGCCGACCAGAAGGAGACCGTGCTCGACGAGATCACCAAGGGCATCAAGGTGTCGTTGGGCGGTGGCAACGGCCAGGACGTCTGACGGCCGGCGCCCGCGGACACCGAGCGGCCGTTGGGGGTGCCCCTGCCGCTCACAGGGGCACCTCACCGCGGCTACGCGGTGATGATCGCCGGGTCGCTCACCCCCGGCTGCCCGTTCTCGACGTGGCCCGCGAACCGCCGCAGGAACGCCTTGTCGCCCTCGGCGGTGACGGTCAGGTCGTACCAGCGGCGGCTGGCGGCGAGATCCACCGTCCGGCGCGCCTTCGCGCCCGGGCGGAGGGTGACGGTGGAGGGCCGGCCGCCGTAGCCGCTGGAGAGCTTCAGACGGGCCGGGCCGGAGCCCTTGTTGGTGAAGGTCAGTTCGATGTCGTCGCCGGTGTGGCGGGCGGTGACCTCGCAGCCGGCCGTCCTGTTCGAGCCCTTGAAGACGCGCACGAAGCCGTTCGGGCCGTGCACGGTCAGGTCGTAGGAGCCCGCGGAGTACGCCGAGTTCCAGGTGTCGGAGAGCGTCTTGCCGGCCTCGGTGGTGTACGTCCAGGGGCCGTCGGTGCGGTTGCCGGACGTGATGTGGAAGGCGGCGCCGGCCTTCGCGCCGGAGGCGAAGGTGAGGGTGAGCTTCCCGGCGGCCGCGTCGACCGAGGCATCCACGTGCGGGGCGTACTTGAGGGGCCGGGCGCGGCGCAGACCGCGTTCCTGCCGGGGCATGCGCGGGTCGGCGGGCGGGATCGGCCGGTAGTCGGGGTGACGTTCGCGGTCCTGCGGCTCGTAGTCGTCGGTACCGGGCAGCGGGGCCGGGCGGGGGTCCTTGCGGGAGAAGTCGAAGGCGGCCGTCAGGTCACCGCAGACGGCGCGGCGCCAGGGCGAGATGTTGGGCTCGCGCACACCGAAGCGGCGTTCCATGAACCGCAGGATCGAGGTGTGGTCGAGTGTCTCGGAGCAGACGTAGCCGCCCTTGCTCCACGGCGAGACGACCAGCATCGGCACCCGCGGGCCGAGGCCGTACGGGCCGGCCGTGTTCTTGCCGTCCCCCGGGAAGAGGTCGAGGGAGACGTCCACCGTGGACAGGCCGCGGGAGGCGTCCTTCGGCGGCAGCGGCGGCACCACGTGGTCGAAGAAGCCGTCGTTCTCGTCGTAGGTGATGAACAGGGCCGTCTTCGACCAGACCTCCGGGTTGGAGGTGAGGGCGTCCAGGACTTGGGCGATGTACCAGGCGCCGTAGTTCGAGGGCCAGTTGGAGTGCTCGGAGAAGGCCTCGGGGGCGGCGATCCAGGAGATCTGGGGCAGCTTGCCGGTCTTGACGTCGGCGCGCAGCAGATCGAAGTAGCCCTCTCCGGCCTTGACGTTCGTGCCGGTACGGGCCTTGTCGTACCACGGGTCGCCGGGCCGGGCGTTGCGGTACGTGTTGAAGTACAGCAGCGAGTTGTCGCCGTAGTTGCCGCGGTAGGCGTCCTGGATCCATCCCCAGGAGCCCCGGGCGTCGAGGCCGTCACCGATGTCCTGGTAGATCTTCCAGGAGACGCCGGCCTGCTCCAGGCGCTCGGGGTAGGTGGTCCAGCCGTAGCCGAGCTCGGCGTTGTCCAGGACCGGGCCGCCGCCGGTGCCGTCGTTGCCGGTGCACCCGGACCACATGTAGTAGCGGTTGGGATCGGTGGAGCCGATGAACGAGCAGTGGTAGGCGTCGCAGACGGTGAAGGCGTCGGCGAGGGCGTAGTGGAAGGGGATGTCCTCGCGGGTCAGGTACGCCATGGTCGTGGTGCCCTTGGCGGGCACCCACCGGTCGTACGTGCCGCCGTTGTAGGCCTGCTGGCCGTCGGGCCAGGAGTGCGGCAGGCCCTCCAGGAACTGCATGCCCAGATCGTCGGCGTCCGGGTGGAACGGCAGGATCTCCTTGCCGTCCTTCTCCTGGTGCCAGATCGGCTTGCCGTTGTCGAGGGTGACCGGACGCGGGTCGCCGAAGCCGCGGACGCCTCTCAGGGTGCCGAAGTAGTGGTCGAACGAACGGTTCTCCTGCATGAGGACGACGATGTGCTCGACGTCCCGGATCGACCCGGTGCGGTGGTTCGCCGGAAGGGCGGCGGCGCGCTGGATGCTGGCGGACAGCGCACTGAACGCCGTGGTCGCACCCGCGAGTTGGAGGAAGCGGCGCCGGTTGACTTCGGACATGAAGGACAGACCTCTCATCCTGAGCTGCGGGATGGCCGGAACGTGTCGGAATCTGCGCGCAAGGAGTGTTTCAGGGACACCGAACGACAAGGAAGGGATGCATGACCCTCGTGTGAAAGCCGCCGGTACGCCAGGTGTGCGGTGGACACGGTGGGCGGAGAGCAACTGACCGCTGCCCTCACGGCAGCGCGCCGCGGTGCCCGCTTCGCGCTGGACGGTGCGCTGTCCGGCAGGTGTCCCCCACGAGGGGCGGTGGCAGCGCACCGGTCGGCATCGACACGTTCCTCGTCATCACCCAGGGGATCACGCTGCTCGGCTACAGCGGCACCGACCACCCCGAAGTGGCGGAGCCGCGTGAGGCGGCCCGCGGGATGATCGGCTGCGTTGCCGTACACGTGCGTGAGGCAATCGCACGAACAGCAGGCGAATTGAAGTCAACTGGCTCGGGCGCGTACGACAACGACAACAGGGCCTTCCGGAACCGCTCGGGATGGGGTCGCACCCCCGAGCTACAGGAGGCCCTGCCTTCATGCACGTATCGGCGGAAGATCACCCGCCCAGGAACTTCGTTCGGCTTGCACGATCCAAGGTCGGTTGGGAGACGGCTGCTCAGTCATCCGCCGAGCGGATGTCGCCTCCGTTGGGTCCAGCGATGGTTCCTTGGCCGTCCGAAGCATCGTTCACGCGGCTGCGGGAGTCGAAGTAATGAACTCGCCAGATGGCGTTGAGGTAGTAGGTACTGCCGTCGGAGCGCCTTCCCCCGTAGACGTTGTCCCTGTTACCGGTCTCACAGTAGAGATACAGCTCCTTGTTGTGGCTGTTGACCTCCAGCTGGATGCGGTCACCGACGCGGATAGCCCGCTTGCCGCCGACGGTGAGATTGTCAGTGATGGTGACGTTGTTGCCGGGCAAGACGTTGACGTGGCTGTTGATTTCGAGCGGTTCGCCGTACGGGCCGCGGAGTTCGGCGATTCGGACGATCCCATTCCCGACGGCGTTGAGGTTGCCGTTGGCGGTGAGCGTGCCACCGACGGTGACGTTGTTGCCGGGCAAGACGTTGACGTGGCTGTCGATTTTGAGCGGTTCGCCGTACGGGCCGCGGAGGTCGGCGATTCGGACGATCCCATTCCCGACGGCGTTGAGGTTGCCGTTGGCGGTGAGCGTGCCACCGACGGTGACGGCGCCGATGGTCGTGATGCTGTTGCTGAAGGTGCTCGCCCCGTTGACGTTCAGGGCCGCGTCGACCTTCAGGCCCGCGTTCTGGCTGACCCGCAGCGGGTTGCTGCCCGCGCCGCGCACCGATCCGGCCACCGTCAGGTCCTTGGCGGTGTTGGTGAGGCTGACGCTGTCGGCGAATGTGGCCGGGCCTTGGACGGTGAGGTTCCTGACGACGAGGTCAGGAATGCGTACGGTGACCGCCGTGGTCAGGGTGTGGGTGAGGGTGACGCCACCGGTTGTGACTTCGGCGCGGAGCATGAAGCCGGTGACGGTGGTCAGGCCGCGCGGGGTGGACCAGACACGTACCTTGTCGACGGAGACTCCGGCGGGGGTGTCGCCCCAGTGCATCGTGTACTTCGCGTCCGAGCCCTCCCAGCGGAGCACGGCGACCTCACCGTTCTCCACCATGATCTTCTCTGGCGCGAAATTCCGGAACACGAACCCGGCCGGGAACTTGTCCACCTCGACCGCAGCATCCTTGTTGGTGAAGCTCCCGTTCGTCCTTGACGAACTCTCGATGATCGCGATGGAGACCTGACCCGCCGTGCGGTTGACTGCGATGTTGGACAGAGTGAGGGTGACGATCTGCCCGGTGAACTGCACCGCGCGGGCCGGGGTGAAGGTGATGACCGCGAAGCCGCCGGAGACGGCGGGAGCGGACGGCGTCCAGCCGGTGCTGGCACCGGTCTTGATGTCGGCGCCTTCGGTGGTGAGGTGCTCGGCCCCCGCGCCGACCGGCACCCGGACGGTGATTTTGTTGCACCAGGCCGACGTGGTGATCCCGCCGCCGACATTGATGTTGACGGAGCCGTATTCGGTTTCCTCGGCGGAGCTCACCCGCAACGGCTTCGGGTCGGTCGACGGTTCGTACGGCAGCAGGTTGGTGGCGTTCACCATGACAACGCTCATGCAACGGCCTTTCTGTCAACGGAGGTTCAGGACGTTTCGGTCGCGTCGAGCAGCAGGTATCCATACCGGGTCTCCGCCTGCGGATCCCCGAAGTGCGCCGCGGAATCAGCCGGAACGATCGGCAGCTCCACCCACTCGGTCTCCGATCCGCGCGGCTCAGCCCAACTCCACGTTCCGTGCCACGACGCGGGCTGCGGCAGCACCACGCCTGCCTCCGTCGGTTCCTCTCCCGCCCGCGCCCGCCGGGCTTCCTCGGCCTTGTCGACCCGCTCGGCCGCGAGCAGTGGGCCGAGCCGGAAGGACGCCCGGATCCGCCGCATCGCCTCGGACACCAGGTCGTCGGGCAGCCGGACCTTGGTCACCGGGAGGATGTCCGTGGTGGCATGCACCGCCGCGTACGGATCCATCAGCAGCGTCAGGTGGTGCGTCACCGGCTGGTCCGGGGTGCGCGCGGGCACGGCCAGGCCGTGGCCTTTGTCGATCGGGGTCAGGTAGCCCCCGCCGCCCTGCGGCATGACCGCGTGGAAGAGCTCGTACGAGGTCTCCTGGTCGGGCCCGGTCGCCCCGGCGAAGTATCCGATGAGGCCGTCGCCGAGCCGTTTCTCGTTGCCGAGCCGGACCGGCCAGTGGTAGCCGTCGTACTCCTCCTCCGACTCTCCAAGGACCTGGTCCCAGCTCGGGTTGCTCAGCAGCGGCCCTTCGAGCTCGACGCCCAGATCGGCGCGCACCAGCGCGAGCGGGCGGCCGATCAGCCGCAGCGGAGAGCCGTCCTCCTGGGCCGCGTCGTCGAGGACGGTGTCGAGGGTCTGGTCGATGGTGTCGAGCAGACCGGTGAGTGCGGCGGCGGGTTTGTCCTTCAGGGTGCGGACGAACCGGGCCAGGTGCGGCATGGCGTCCTCGAACTCCTGGGCTTCGACGTCGGGATGGGGCGAGCCGGGGAGCGGTAGCCACACGCTGTCGTCCGCGCCGTCGATGTCCTTGACGACGCGGAGTTCGCCGAGGGAGACGCCGTCGGGTCCGTGGACGACGAGGGTCTGGTCGAGATGGTTGAGCAGCAGCCAGCCGGCCAGGGGGTTTTCCGTCGTGGCCGCGCGGGCCATCGGCGAGAGCCGCTGTCCGTCCACGGCGCGTACGGTCTCCAGCCGCAGTCGGGCGCCCTGGAGAAGGCGCGGCCCGAGCTGGACGAAGCGGGCCGTGCCGATGAGGTCCTCGTGCAGGACGCTGTCGGGGGTAACGCTCTCCGCGAGGGTGAGGGGGACCTGTTCGTAGTTGCCGCTGTTGACGATGTCGTAGGTGCGCCCGAAGCGGTCGACGATGCGCAGGTCGTGGAAGGTGAATTGGCCGGCGCGGACCGGCTGGAACGGTGTTCCTGGGTCGTCGGCGGGCGGTTCGAGCGGGCCGCCTTCCGGGACGCTCTGGATGTCGCCGACGAGCCTGGCGATGGCCTCGGGGACGTGCACGGTGGTCCTGGCGGTGGAGTCCTGCTGGACGAGCCAGTCGTGGAAGCCGTCGAGGCGCTGGGAGAGCATTCCTGGGTGGCCGAGTTCCTCGCGCAGGGCGAGCAGGCCTTCGGCGGGAGCGCCGGAGTAGGTGTCGAGGTAGCGGTCGATCTGCTTCTGCAGGACCCACGGCACGCTCGGGGTGAGGAACGCCCGGTTCTTGAAGGTGAGCCAGCGCAGGTTGGCTTCGCCGCCGCCGGGCTGGGCTCCCCGGCCGGACCATTCGTAGCGGCTGCCGTTGAAGGTCCAGTAGGTGGTGTCACCGGCCTGGAAGGGCGTGGGGCAGTACTTCAGTTCGTATTCGAGGTGCATGGGCAGCCAGGGCTGCTGCCACGGCGCGGTGTGCTCGGGGACGGGCCCGGCGACGGCGGCGGGGTCCTTGAGCGCCGCGTCGAGAGCGCCGGGGACCCGGGCCACCTGGTCCAGGAGGGCGAACTCGGCGAGCAGCGGGGTGCAGGCGTCGGGGAGTCCGGCCAGTCCCGGGCTGGGCGGAGTGGTGGGCCGGTCGTAGGTCGCGCCGCCGACGGTGATCCGGGTGATCAGGGCCTCGGGAAAGCGGCAGGGCAGCGGGGTGTCCCGGGTGAGGGGTTCCTTGGCACCGGTGTCCTTGATGAGCACGACCGGGTCGGCGGGGCGGTAGTAGGACTCGCGGGCGGTGCGCTCCAACTGGTAGCGCGGGTCGAGTCCGCGTTCGGTCGCGTACTTCGCGATGTCGGCCGCGAGTTCCTCCGGGGTACCGCCGGTGGGCAGTTGCCTCGACAGCACGAACCGCTCGTCGAGCAAAGCCTTGGTCCGCCCGGCCAGACTCGTCGCATCGCTCTCGTCGAGCTGGACATCAGCTGCGGCGTCGAACCCTGCGGGGTGCTCAGGGGTGAACGGGGGAACCGGCTTGTTGCGCAGCCACCAGATGTTCCACAGGCGCTGCTGGGAGCGGCGGAGCCTGGGCATGAGGTCGTCGTACTGCCGTTGTGCATCGTTGAGTTCGGTCAGCCACCCGGGTTCCGGCGGCGGGGGCGGCAGCTCGTCGTCGCCCTCGACGGGGCGCGCGGTCACCCTCCACACATGGCCGCCGTCGGAGCCGGAGAACCAGGAGTGATGGGTGAGGGTGTCGAGGTCCTCTTCGCCGTCGGCGGTGTCGAGTGTTTCGAGGGTGCCGTGGAAGAGGGAGCGTACGAGGTCCCCGGTGCGCGCGGACCGGGTCTGGCGGGCGGCCAGCCGGCCGAGGGCTTCGGCGCTGCTGCTGCCCAGCGTGAGGATCTTGCTGAGCTCGATGTTGCTCGGTTTGTCGGACTCGTGGGTGGCGCCTTCGCGCTGCCAGTCGACTCCCAGCGCCGAGCCGCTGTAGAGGGTGCGGTCCAGGGCGTCGGCGGCGGTGCCTTCGGGGATGTTCCAGCCGAGGGCTTCGAGGAGGTCGGCCGTCCCGTCCGCGTCCGGCGGGAGCAGGCCGGGCACGGACGCGGCGCGGTTGAGGTAGTCGAGGGCGTCGTCGCTGTACCAGCCGACGACGAAGTAGCTCAGCGTCGCGTCGGGCGGGTAATTGTCCAGGTCGCCTTTGAGGTCCTCAAGGGTGTCGTGGAGGGAGAACACGTCTTTGTTGTACGGCTGGTAGGCCGCGAAGCCGGGCAGTCCGGGCCCGGCCGCGGTCAGGTGTGGCTTCTGGGCGGGTGGTTCGGTCCACGGCGCCTGGGTGAGGTCGTGGCGGCGGCCGAGGAAGGTCAGCTCCAGCGGAGCGCCCTCCGGCGTATCGGGGTTCGGGTGCTTGGTGGTGCCGTAGATGTCGTTGCCGTCGGCGTCCTGGACCGGGCGGCTCTCCAGGTAGTCGCTCTGCACGATCCACCCGACGGCTTTGCGGTCCGCCGCCGCCGCTGTGGTGCTGTAGCGCACGACCAGCCAGCGGTTGGGGACGAAGGGGAAGGTCGTCTCCCCCGTCGTCTGGTCGTAGTGCCCGTTGGCCAGCGCCTCGGGCAGCTGCCAGTGGACGTAGACGCCTTCGCTATCCGGGCCCATGGTCTCGGTGCCGACGCCGGGGGGCGGTTCCGCGCTCGCGCCCTCCTCGATCATGGCGTCGAAGTTCGGTGTCCACCGGTTGAACGTCTCGGCGGTGCGGGTCAGCCGGTTGACGACAAGGGCGTTCACCTTGACGGGGACGATCAGGTCCGTGGCGCTCATCAGGCGGTCTCCGTCCGGGCAGCGGTGCCGGTGGGGCTGAGGATTTCCTGTTCCAGCGGGGCGTTGACGAGTTCCAGGGCCAGTTGGCCGGGGTCCAGGTCGGTGAGTCCGAACTCCCGGGCCAGGGCGGGCACCAGGCCGCCGGTGCCGAACATCTGAAGCACCGCGGGTCCGGTGTCCGGGTCGGAGCGCAGGTGGAGGTCGAAGAGGCTGCCGGTGGCGGGGTAGTAGGTCTCCAGCGGGGTGCCGATCGGCGGGTCGGTGGCCAGGCTGCGCAGGCCGAGGCGGTTCCCGGCGTCGATGCCGTAGTGGATGCCCTGTCCCGGTTCGCGGATGACGACCTTGTCGGGAACGCCGTCCCACAGGATGAGCATGATCCTCTTGTCTGGTTTGGCGCGGCGCAGTTCGGTGAGGACGGTGCCGTCCCTGAGGTAGGCGTTGACCTTGATGTCCGGCCAGGCGGGGATGAGTTCGGAGTGGATGAGCAGTCCGCCGGCGGCTCGCTTCGTGCTGCCCGACCGGGCGGTGGCTCGGTTGAGTACGGTGGCGAGGCGGCTGTCGACGGAGGTGTGCACGCCGACGTCGGCGGCTCCGGCGACGAGCGCGTCCAGCCAGCCCTGGTCGAGGCGGAACATCCGCAGGGATTCCAGGGGCAGCATGCGCGGGTCGGGCACGAGGTGGTGGAACGGCACGCCCTGGAGCAGGCCGAGGCGGGCCTGCCAGGCGGCGATGGCCTCGGCGTTGCGTTCCGCGGTGGTCCGCAGCAGGGAGACGGCGCGTTCTTCCGCGAGCACGGACCTTGACTGTGCACGTGTCACTCTCGGCTGCGGTGCCCTGCGTCCGGCGTCGTCCGGGAGCTGGGGGCACGTGAGCCCGGTGCTGAGCCGCTCGCGGAAGCGTGCGGAGGCGAGTTCACGCAGCGCGCCGAGGGCGGGCGGGGCATCCGGGTCGACCGAGGCGCGCGCCGGATCTCCGGCCAGCGCCATCAGCGTCGTCGCCCGGTTGGCGAGTTCGCGGCGGGCCCGGCTGACGGCGGTGGTGTATTCGGGGTCGGCCAGGCCGATGGTGCGACCGAGAGTCCAGGCGACGGCATAGCTGACGTCGAAGATCCCGTGCTCGGGCTCGTAGATGAGCGCATGGTCGGAGGTGGTGTGCGGGCCGGGGCTGTGCTCGGTGGGCACGTCAAAGGCGGTGACCGGCGTGGCCGGGCCGCGGTACCAGGCGAAGGTGCGTTCGCCGGAGAGGGTCAGCTGCGGGACGGCGGTGTAGCCGAGTGCAAGGCGGTCGCGGACATAGTCGTCCTCGGGGTCGTCGGTGACCGGTGCGGTCACCGGCAGCCGCAGGGCGAGTTCCTCGGGCTCCTCGGCGCCGGGGGCGACGAGGTTCTCCAGCAGCGCTCCGGGGTCGGCGGCGGGCCCTTCGCTGCTGGTGAAGCTCCAGCTGTGCAGCGAGCACAGGCGGACGGCCGTGGTGCCGCCGGGCAGGGTGCCGGACAGGCGGCCCTCGAAGCCTTCGAGGGAGACGAGGTGGACGGCGTAGTTGCCGGGGTTGTGGGGGAAGCGGTTGGCGTTGACGACCGCGTACTCCCCTTCTTCGAGGACTTCGCCGTCGGCCCGGGTCTTGTTCGCGTCGACGACTTTGCGGACGTGGGCGAGGTAGTACATCTCGTCGTCGCGCGGGGCGACCGCGTTGAAGAGGTCCGCCGGGACGTCGATGGTTTGGCACTTGGTCCGAGCCTCAGCCTCGTCGACGCCGCCGGACGGCAGGTTCGGGCCCTTGACCCCCGCCTCGGCAGGGTTGCGGAGCTCCTCGACGGTGCGCAGCACGGTGTCCCCGGACGCGGCGGGGTCGTCGGGCAGTTCGTTCTCGCCGAAGACGAGCAGGGCGAGCCAGGGCGGGCGGGCCGGGGGCTGCTCGGCGCGGGTTCCGGCGAGGTTGCGTTCCCAGGGCAGGATCGACCGGCTGAGGGTGATGTGCGGCAGGGTCCTGGTGTAGGCGCCGGTGCTCTCGCGCGGCGGGTAGTAGGCGTGGACGGACGCTTCGCTGAGCACGAAGCGGACGGCCTTGATCTCGAAGGTCTCCTCGGACGGGAGCAGCTTGTCCTGGGCGTCCAGTTCGCCGCCGGGGTCGCTGAGGGTGTTCTTGACCACGACCCGGTAGTCGCCGGGGGTGGCACGTGGAATCAGGTGGTCGAGGAAGTGGATGCGCAGATCCGGTTCAGCGGTCACGGCCGGTCACCTCGTCACGGTGGTGGTCAGGGGCGGGGTGGTCAGGCTGCGGCCGGCGAGTGCGGCGTAGCCGGTGAGCGGACTGTCGGTGTCGGCGCCGGGTCCCGCGCCGAGCCGGGCGAGGGTGCTGAGCACGGCGGTACGGCGGGCCTTGACGGTGGGGGCGGCGACGGTGTCGACGATGATCCGGACGCTCTGGTCGTCGGCCCGCGGCTCGGGCCCGGCGGGGTCGGACACGCGCAGGGGCATGCGACCGTCCGGGAGTCCTTCGTACGAGAGCGCCTTCGAGGTGACGGCCCCGGTATCGGTGCCGTAGTCCGGCTCGGGGAGGGTGATCCTCAGTCCGGTGAGGCGGTTTTCGAGCAGCTGGTCGCCGTCGAGCGCATCACCGGGTTTGGCCAGGGGCTTGCCCCACAGGCCGGGGGCGACCGTGCCGGTGACCGGCTTGACCACCCAGTGATGGTCGGTGGGGTGGAAGGTCCTGCCGTCCTTGGTGATGGTGACCCGGTGGGCGGAGGTGACACCGGTCTTCCGCATGGGGCGGATGTCGATGCTCCCCTCGTCGGACTGCTTGATCAGCCGTTCATTGATGTACAGGTGCGAGGCGGGGATGCCGGATTCGGTGGTGAAGGTGAATCCGGCCGAGGAGACGAGGGTCGGTTTCTTGGTGGCCTCGCGCCGGGCGATCTCGCCTTGGTCGGCGTCGGCGAGCAGGCCCTCGTTGGGGATGACCCGGGCGGGTGCGGGGATCTGGGTGCGGAACTCGGGCCAGTCCACGGTGGGGGTGTTGTCGCGGGAGGAGCCGAAGCCGAAGCTGAAGGAGATGAACCAGAGTTTGACGGTGGCCCGGCCCCCGAAGGGCGGCAGCCACAGGTGGAGGTCGATGCCGACCTCGACGGAGATGCGGACCCGGACGAACCAGACCTTGATGGTGGCCGCGACACCGATGCTGATGCCGAGCCGGACATCGAGGTAGAAGGGTTTCCACTGGACCAGCACGTCGAGGTGTGCGGTGAACCACGCGGAGAAGATGCCCTTGTCGTAGACGGCGGCCAGGCGCCCGCCGAACATGAGCGCGGCGGGGGTGATCGCGGCGTAGGCCTCGGCCCGCACGGTGATGTCGCTGGCCGGGGACCACACGAACCCGAGTCGCTTGGGCCGGGGATAGTGCGTGGGGATGTTGTAGTCGGGGTGGTAGCCGCCGAGGCTGATGGCGAAGTCCCCGGCGTGGCCTCCGCCGGTCCAGACGTAGACGGCAATGCCACCGGTGAGTTCGATCGACGGATCGAGCACATGGCTGCCGGGCAGCAGAGCCACGTCCATGGACAGGCAGTGCTCGGCGGAGCTGAAGCCGAGGCTCAGACCGATGTTCACCCTGGCGATGGCCCGGGCGCTCGGGTTGAGGGTGCGCGGCAGGCTGACGGAGGTGCGGCCGAGCAGCATGGCCTTGACGGAGTCGCCGAATTCGATGACGGCGAGGGCCTTGGTCTCGATGAAGCCGAAACTGGTGAACTTCACCCCGGCGGCGACCCAGTACTGGCCCTCGGTGGGGCGGATCCAGCCGGTGGGTCCGGTGAGGGCCTTGAGCGCGTCCTCGGGGGTGTACGGCGTCGGGGCCGGCATGCCGGGCAGGGCCTGGGCCGCGTCCAGCCGTGCCACCAGAGGGAATTCGGCGATCTCGGCGCCGGTGGGGACCTTCTTGAACGAGCTGTTGATCCCGAATCCGGCGGAGAAACCGGTGACGGTGAAGGGCGGCGGACCGAAGACCGAGGCGCCACCGAGGAGGGAGATCTCACCGTAGATGAAGACTGAGTGCCAGCCTTCGACGCTGCGTGCCCACACGGCCTGGGCGCCGAGTTCGACCGCCGTCGCCTGAACCAGGACCAGTCCGGCGAGTTCGAAGCCGAGGGTGGGGTCGTCAGGTGTCTTGTTGAGCAGTCCGCCCTTGAAGCCGATGAGCCCGTCGGCGGCGGTGGCTTCGATGTTCATGCCGTGCAGGAAAGGCAGCAGCGGGAAGCCGCCGCTCATGCCGACGTAGAAGCCGAGTCCGGCGACCTGCCAGGTGAGAGAACCGATCGTGACCTGGCCCTGGAGCTCGATCAGCAGGCCCTTTTTGAAGTCGTAGCGGAATACGATCGACGAGAGGTAGACCGGCCCGAACTGCTTGCCGATCACAAACTCGTATGCGAGCTTCGGCTTCTCCGGGCTCTCCGGATCCGGTCCGAACTTCGGCGGGACGGTGATCACCAGCGCCGGAGTCGGCTTGCCCATGACCGCCAGGTAGACCGCCGCACTCACCTTCTTGCCCAGCGGGACCCCAGCTGCCGCGTTCACCACCGGCAACTGCTGGAGCGGGCCGAGGTTGTACTCCGTGACGACCCGATTGATCTTGATGACGTCTTCGGCGCTGAGGTTCTCGGAGACGTACATGATCTGGAGCGCGGGCAGGGACAGCAGCCCGTTGCCGATCATCGGTCCGACCACCGGCAGCCCGGAACCGTCCCAGTCCGTGCGGGCCCGGACCATGGCGACGGTGGTGGCCTTGGGTTTGCCGTCCTGGCCGGTGCGGCCGAGCACCGTGGTCCGCAGCACCAGCAGTTCCACCGGGTTCGCGCCGGTGCCGTGGTCCACCGGCGCTTCGGCGGTGACCATCAGGTTGTCCCTCTTGCCCATCGGATGCTGGTGCAGCTGCACCCGCTCCAGCCAGTCGACCAGCGGTCCGGGCAGTTCTACCCCGTACTCGCCGAGGGCTTCGAGCAGCGGGGTGATCAGCAGCGGCGGTCCGTCGAGGGGCTGGGCCGTGCCGATGGACTCCTTGCGCAGTTCGGCGCGGAACTCCAGCGGGTCAGCGACCGCCCCGCCGAGCTGGAAGCCCACCCAGGGCCCGGTGCCGGGGCACCGTCCTGCCGCGGCCGCGGCCTGCCCGGCGGCCAGCAGGACCCGCAGTGACCGGCCGCCGGACAGTCCGGACAAGTCGACGCGGGCGACGGCGGTCTGGAGCAGCCAGGTCGCCGGGCTCGCCTCGAAGAGCAGCGCGTCGACCGCCGTGCCGGTGGCGAAGAACCGGGCACTGGCCGGCATCTCCTCACCGGCCAAAGTGACTTTGCCGGTCACTGTCAGAGCGGCGCTGTCGGCAGTCGCCTCAGTGAGGGTCAGAATGCCGCTGGGCAGGTGCTCCAGGGACTCGGACTCGCCGCTCAGCCCGAGCCGCCCGGTGTCGAGTTCGAACGTACCGGCACCCTCCGCCGGGAACAGTGCAACCAGTTCGTCGACCGTCAGCGCCATGGGTGACCCCCGCCTGTAGACACGGTTTGGTGAGGCGCCCGCGGAAATGCGGGGCCCCTGTGCCGTTATGTGCCATTACGGAAATAAAATAGGCGAGGGTCACGGAAACATCAATACGGAGCGTGCGGGTGGCACAGCCATACGGCCAATACGTCTGGAAAACACCGGCCAGGAACCTGGAAATGGCCACCTCTTTCCCGCCAAACGTTCTTTTACGTGAGGGAATTTAGGATATTTTACGGGCCGCCGAAAGCGGACATCTAATCGAAGGGCCGTTCGGAGAATCGATTCGGTCAGCGCATTCGAAGACGACCGAGCCCGCTGCCCGCTCCACTTCGCCATCCCGCCGTCCCGAATGAATTGCCGAATCGCGGAATTCGGCCATGTGCCCCTAGGGTGGCGTCAAAGTCAGTTGATCAGGTAGCGGGGCGGTCCAGACCGACGAGCGGATGATCCGACCGTGGGAACGCTCGGTTTGGACGTGCTCCTCCGCTTCGGGGACGGCGGGTGTCAGAGCTGCGTGGACCCGGGCGAGCGGGGCCGCCTGGTTGCCCTTGTCCGGGCGTAGTCGCGCCCGGACGGGACGCCCGAGCGTGGTCACCGCGCCCTCCCGGCGGGACCGGGCGGGCGTGACGCTGTTCCAGCAGGTAGGCGACGGTGCCGCGCAGGTGGTGATCGGGGTCGACGTTCTGGAACATCCGTCGGGGTGCTGCTACAGGTCAAAGCTGGGCGTAGGTGTGCCGGAAGGCGTAGGGGAACACCCGTGCCGGGTCGAAGGGCTTGCCGTGTTCGTCGGCCACGGCGAACTGGTCGAGCCAGGTCTGAAGCCAGTAGCCGATCGTGCTGCTGTCGTAGGGCCGCTCGCCGAGCGCGTGGGCGCGGGAGCGGCGCGGGGTGGGAACAGCACCATGCGGGTGGATCGGGGCCGTCCGGCTTCGTGGTACGCCTTTGTGGTCGATTCCGCGCGGGTCCGGCCGAAGCGCAGGTGGCAGAGGAAGCCGTCCACGTCATCGACGACCCTCAAGGTGGGCCCGGCAAGAACCGTCCAGAAGGCCAGGGTGTCAGTGACCTCGACCCGCAGGATCTCGGCGGTCGGCCTGTCCGCAGCGAACATTAGTGGAGGTCACAGCTCAATCACTCAACGACGTCACCGGTGTTGGAACCGTGCGCGAGTGCACCAAGGGGCACATGGATGATCCGACTCACTGGACCGCCTGCCCACGAACGGCACGAGTCAGTCGACGCTCAGACGCGGTTCGTAGAAGGATCCCGGGCATCGAACGGGAATCTCAAGAACGCAGAACTGTTCGAGGGGCGGCACGTCCGCACCGTCGTCGTGGAATTGCCGCACCAGTGACAGATCGCCGCCGCGCTTCACGGGTCGGCGCGCGAAACGAAACGAGGTGAGGTCCGCACGCGGATCGGAGACGCGGCGGCGGCAGCCGAACCATCCCGCGGGCGCTGCGGTTCCACGAAGAGCGCGGCCTCCCCGCGCACGGCCACCGGCCAACGCCGGTACGGAACGCACGAGGTGGCACACGTCCGCGCCATCCGTGACCTCCTGGCCCTCGGCCTCACCCCGTCCAGGACCGGCGCGACATCGCCACCGGTCCAGCTCGTGGTAGACGATCCGCAACGGCGCTGTGCCCGCGCCGACGCGGTCTCCCTGGCTTTCGGCGTGGTCGAAACGCCGGCCTGCGGCAATCGATCCGCGATCGCGATCGGCTGAGGCGGCTGCGCGACCGCCTGGCACAGCGGACAGGACAGGTGCAGGTTTCCCCGGGGCCGCTCCGGCCGGGCCTCTGCCCGGCATCCGCCCTGTGCCGACGGGTCCTGGCGGATCTTCCTTCCACCTGCCGAAAAGCCGAGGTCAGCGCGCATCCGGCGATGCGTCAAGTGGCGCAACACTTTCGCAACACCACTATCCCTACCGGAAAGGTATGGTTCCGGCCATGCCGCCCACCGACCGCATCCGAGACCACGCCGGCCAGGGCGCGCCCACCGTCGCCGCCCAGCGCACGCGGCGTCGGCTGCGCGCGGACCGGGCACGCCAGCTCGCCGACCTGCTACGCCACCAGCTCCTCACCGGGGGCTTCCCTGCCGGCACGCTCCCGCACGAGTCGACCCTGGCCACCGACTACCGGGCTTCGCGCAACACCGTCCGCCAGGCCCTCGACCTCCTGCGCGCCGAGGGCCTGGTGGAACGCCTCCCCGGCGTCGGCACGGTGGTCGTCGCCCAGAAGTACCCCCACGGACTCGACCGCCTGATGGGACTCGCGGAAACCCTGCGCGAACACGGTTACGTCACCAACGAGGTCCGCACCTTGGGCCCCGCCCCCGCACCCGCCCCCGTTGCCGAACGCCTCCACATCCCACCCGGCGCCGACGTCCTCTACGTCGAACGCCTGCGCCGCCTGAACGGCCTTCCCCTCTCCCTCGACCTCACCTACATTCCCCTCGACATCGGCACCTCCCTGCTCGGCGCCGATCTGGAGAACACCGACGTATTCCGCCTCCTGGAAAGCACCACCGGCCGGCGGCTCGGCCACGCCGAGATCACCCTGGAGGCGGTGAACGCGGACGCCCACTCGGCCACCGTCCTGGAAGCCCCCCGCGGCGCGGCCGTCCTGATGCTGGAACGGCTCACCCACCTCGCGGACGGCCGCCCGGTCGACCTGGAGTTCATCCGCTTCCGCGGCGACCGCATCACGATGAGCGGCCTGCTGCACCGCTCCCTGTAGACACCACCCGCTCCCCTCAGCACGACCTTCCTGGAGACAGCCATGCCCTTGGCGCCCCAGCGGGCCGACGTGCCCGTGACCATCGACGAGTCCAAGTGCATCGACGGCTGCACGCTCTGCGTGGACATGTGCCCGTTGGACTCCCTCGCCATCGACGACAGCAGCGGCAAGGCGTACATGCACGTCGACGAGTGCTGGTACTGCGGCCCGTGCGCGGCCCGCTGTCCCACCGGAGCCGTCACGGTCAACATGCCCTATCTGCTCCGCTGAGAGGCCCGAACTCCCATGAATCGCACGGCAGCCGCACTCGCCGCATCCGCTCTGCTGTTCCCCCTGTCCGCTTGCGGCGGCAGCGCCGAGGCGGGCAGCGGCTCCACGGTGACCGTCACCGTCGGATACCAGTCCAAGACCATCAACACGGTCACGGCCGGCACCCTGCTGCGCTCCCTCGGCTACTTCGAGAAGCAGTTGAACGCCCTCCAGGACGGGAAGACGTACAAGGTCGACTGGCAGGACTACGCCACCGGCGCCCCCATCACCGCCCAGATGACCGCGGGGAAGATCGACATCGGCTCGATGGGCGACTTCCCGTTGCTCATCAACGCCGCCCGCGGCAAGCAGCTGGGCAAGCCCACCCACCTGGTCTCGGTCACCGGCTACAACCTCAAGGGCGGCCTGAACACGGTCGTCGTCCCACCGGAGTCCAAGCTCAGCTCCCTGAAGGACCTCAAGGGCAAGAAGGTCTCCACGAGCGTCGGCTCCGCCGCCGACGGCACCCTCGTACGGGCACTGCAGCGCGTCGGCATCGATCCGGACGAAGGCATCGAGAAGCTGAACCAGCAGCCCGCGGTGGGCGCCTCGGCCCTGGCGGCGGGCAGCGCGGACGCGCTCTCGCAGTTCGTCGCATGGCCCGGCCTGCTCGCCTACCAGGGCAAGGCGAAGGCGCTCTACGACGGCGCCCAGCTGGATCTGCCCACCTTCCACGGCGTCACCACCCCCGAGGACTTCGCCCAGCAGCGCCCGGCCGTGCTGGAGGCGTTTCTGAAGGCCCAGGCAGAGGCGACCGACTACCTCAACGCCCATCCGGTTCAGGCCGCCGAGAGGGTCGCGAAGGCCACCGGCCTGCCGGCGGAGGTCGTCTACCTCTACAACGGCGCCCACGGCATCGCCACCTTCGACCCGGCCGTCAAGCCGCAGCTCGTCTCCGCACTCGAGCAGGACGTGGCGGTCCTGAAGGCGGCCAAGCTCACCGGCGACATCGACGTGGACTCCTTCGTCGACGACCAGTACGTCAAGAAGGCCCTCGGCGCCGGCTACGCGCAGCGGCTCGCCGCCACCCCGCCCGCCGCCGCGAGCGAGGTCTGGCCCAAGGCCGCCACGAAGACCCGGCGCTTCACCTCCCCCGCCCAGGTCCTCGCCCATGTCGCAGAGCACAAGGACGACATCCGCGCCGCCTACGTACCCGACGCCACCACCGGCACCCTCTGGTTCGCCGACAAGGCCGTCTGGGTGGCGGACGGCAAGCAGCTGCTGCCCTTCGTCGCTCCGGCCACCGCGCGGGCCTACGTGGCCGGGCACAGTGGCGCCCGGGTCATCACATACGCGGACGCCCTGGGACGGGCCTCGTGAGCCGTCACCCCCGGCAAACGGGCCGCCTCGCGCTGCGGGCCGGCTCACTGGCCGCCGCCCTCGGCCTCTGGCAACTGCTGACCACCCTCGACGTGAACCTGTGGATGCGCTTCTCGCAGTTCCCGACGGTGACCGACGTGGCCCGGGCCTTCGCCGACCGGCTCGCCGGCCCCGACTACTGGACCGACCTCATCGACAGCCTCACAAGGATCGTGACCGGCTTCCTGCTCGCCGCCGTCCTGGGCGTGGCCACCGGCGTGCTCGTGGCCCGCTCGCGGCTCGCTGAGGACCTGCTCGGCCCGGTCCTGGAAATCGTGCGGCCTATCCCGGCCATCGCCATGGTCCCCGTCGCGATCCTCCTGTTCCCCTCCAACGAACAAGGCATCGTCTTCATCACCTTCACCGCCGCCTTCTTCCCGGTGCTGGTCTCCACCCGGCACGCGGTTCGCGCCCTGATCCCCGTGTGGGAGGAGGCAGTGCGCACCATGGGCGGCGGCCGGTGGCGGATCCTCGGCTCGGTCATCCTGCCGGGCGCGCTGCCCGGCATCTTCGGCGGCCTGTCGGTCGGCATCGGTGTGTCCTGGATCTGCGTGATCTCCGCCGAGATGATCTCCGGCCAGTACGGCGTCGGCTACCGCACCTGGCAGGACTACACGATCGTCAACTACCCAGGCGTCTTCGTCGGCATGGTCACCATCGGCCTGCTCGGCTGGCTGACCTCCACCGCCGTGGAGCTGGTCGGCCGCCGTCTGACCCGCTGGCTGCCGCGCACGTCGTACGTCCCCAGCGCTCGCCCCCGGCCCGCACGAACCCAGGCCTCCACCATCGAACCCAGCAAGGCCGAGGAGGCACGCGATGAGCACCTCGTCTGAGACCAGGCCGGCCGAGGCGCCGACCGCGCCGGCGGGCCCGCGCGGCACCCGCCTCACCCTCCGCAGCGCCACGCTCGGCCGACCGGACGCCCCGGCGGTGGCCGACATCGACCTGGACGTCGCCGCTGGCGAGATCCTCACCGTCGTCGGCCCCTCCGGCTGCGGCAAGTCGACCCTGCTGCGCACCCTCGCCGGGCTGCTGCCCACGCTGGACGGTGCGGTGGAACAGGACGGCCGGCCGGTAACCGGCCCAGGGGCGGAACGGGCGCTGGTCTTCCAGGAGGACGCCCTGCTGCCCTGGCGCACCCTGCGTGCCAACGTAGAACTGCCCCTGGCCATCCAGGGAATGCCGCGCACGCTGCGCAGGGAACAGGCCGAGGCCTGGCTGGAGCGGGTCGGACTCGCCGACCAGGAACGTCAGTTGCCGCACCGCGTCTCCGGCGGGCAGCGCCAGCGCGCCCAGCTGGCCCGCGCCCTCGCCGGACGCCCGCGCGCCGTCCTCATGGACGAACCCTTCGGTGCCCTCGACGCCCAGACCCGCGCCGGCATGCAGGACCTGCTGGTGGAGGTGCTGCACGGCACGGGCGCGACCGTCGTCTTCGTCACCCACGACGTCGACGAGGCCCTGTTCCTCGGCGACCGCGTCGCCCTGCTCGGCGCGGGCCGGCTGCTCGCCGTACGGGACGTGCCCCGCCCGCGCGAGCGCGCCGCCCACGACGACCCGGTGCGCGTAGCCCTGCGTCGCGACGTCCTCACCTCGCTCGGTACCTGAAAGGCCCTGGTGACCCCGTGCACACCTCCCTGGAGATCCCCGCCCTCAGCGACGCCGAGGAACTGACCTGCGACGTCCTCGTCATCGGCGGCGGCACCGCCGGCACCATGGCCGCCCTGACCGCCGCCGAGCACGGTGCGAGCGTCCTGCTGCTGGAAAAGGCGCACGTCCGCCACTCCGGTGCGCTCGCCATGGGCATGGACGGCGTCAACAACGCGGTCATCCCCGGCCGCGCCGAGCCCGACGACTACGTCGCCGAGATCACCCGCGCCAACGACGGCATCGTCGACCAGTCCACAGTCCGCCAGACCGCCACCCGTGGCTTCGCCATGGTGCAGCGCCTGGAGTCGTACGGCGTGAAGTTCGAGAAGGACGAGCACGGCGAGTACGCCGTCCGCCAGGTCCACCGCTCCGGCTCCTACGTGCTGCCGATGCCGGAGGGCAAGGACGTCAAGAAGGTCCTGTATCGGCAGCTGCGGCGGCGCGAGATGCGGGAGCGGATCCGGATCGAGAACCGGGTGATGCCGGTGCGCGTGCTGACCGCCGGGGGGCGTGCCGTGGGCGCGGTCGGCTTCCACACACGCACCGGCGCGTTCGTCACCGTCCGCGCGGGCGCGGTGATCCTGGCAACCGGTGCCTGCGGCCGTCTCGGCCTGCCTGCCTCCGGCTACCTGTACGGCACGTACGAGAACCCCACCAACGCGGGCGACGGCTATGCGATGGCCTACCACGCGGGCGCGGAGCTCACCGGCATCGAGTGCTTCCAGATCAACCCGCTGATCAAGGACTACAACGGCCCCGCCTGCGCCTACGTCGCCAACCCCTTCGGCGGCTACCAGGTCAACCGGCGCGGCGAACGCTTCGTCGACTCCGACTACTGGTCGGGCCAGATGATGGCCGAGTTCGCGGCGGAGGTGGCGAGCGACCGCGGCCCCGTGTACCTGAAGCTGAGCCACCTCCCGGAGGAGTCGGTCGCGGCGCTGGAGTCGATCCTGCATTCGACGGAGCGCCCCACGCGCGGCACCTTCCACGCCGGCCGTGGCCACGACTACCGCACCCATGACGTGGAAATGCACATCTCGGAGATCGGGCTGTGCGGTGGCCATTCGGCCTCGGGTGTACGGGTCGACGACCATGCTCGTACGACCGTTCCTCGCCTGTACGCCGCCGGGGACCTGGCCTGCGTGCCGCACAACTACATGATCGGCGCTTTCGTCTTCGGGGACCTGGCCGGCGCGGACGCGGCCCAGTACACGCGATATGACGGAGAGTTGCCCCTGGACCAGCTCCGCGAAGCGCACGAGCTGATCTACCGTCCCCTGCGCAACCCCGACGGCCCGCCGCAGCCCCAGGTCGAGTACAAGCTGCGCCGCTTCGTGAACGACTACGTGACCCCGCCGAAGTCGGGCGCCCGCCTCTCCCTGGCCCTGGAGGCGTTCGAGCGGATGCGCGCCGACACCGCCGCGATGGGCGCCCGCACCCCGCACGAGCTGATGCGCTGCGCCGAGGTCACCTTCATCCGTGACTGCGCGGAGATGGCCGCGCGCGCCTCGCTGGCCCGCACGGAGTCCCGCTGGGGCCTCTACCACGACCGCCTCGACCACCCACAGCGCGACGACGCGTCCTGGTTCCACCACCTCGATCTGCGCAAGTCCCCCACGGGCGCGATGGAGTTCACGGCCCGCCCCGTGGCCCCCTTCCTGGTCCCGGTCGACGGTTTCGCCCCCGTCGGCGGCCCCTCCCGTCATCTCGGCGAGGTCCACCCAGAACAGGTGGCGACCGCGGGGGCCCGGGAAGCGGCGCCGGTGGCGTTGCGGCAGGATCCCACCGCGACCGCCACACCCGCCCACGCCGGCGCCGACGCCGACACGCCGGCCACGCCTCGCCTGCTCGACCTCCTCTCCCTCACGGAAGGCGAGCCCGAGCTGTCCGCTCTCACGCCCTACTTGACCGACCCAGAGCCGACAGTGCGCCGTACGGCCGTCACGGTCCTGACGGAGACCGTGCCACCAGGCACCGGACCGGCACTGGCCGCCGCGCTGACGGACACCGACGCCGGCGTCCGCGCCGCCGCGGCCGCCTCGCTGCGGGAACTCGTCGAGACACTGTCCCCCGAACCGGCCCTGCGCGACGGCCTCGCCGCCGCCCTGTCCGAGGCCGACCCCGTTGTCCGTGCCACCGCACTGGATGTGCTGCGCGCCCTGCGCCTGGGCGATGTGGAGCTGTTCGCGGACTTGTTGTCGGACTCCGACATCGCTGTCCGCATCGCGGCCGTGCGAGCGCTCGTGTCGGTCGACGCCGCCGGAGAGCTGGCGCGCGCGGCTGCCGTCGAGCCGTCACGCGAGGTCCGCGTCACCATCGCCAAGGCCCTGGCCACCGCGGGCCCGGACCCGGCCTTGACCCACTCGGCCCTCGCGGAACTCGTGGACGATCCCGACGCCTTGGTCCGTGGGGCCGCCTACGAGGCACTGGGCACGGTCGGCTGCCCGGCCGCCCTGGCCGTCCGCGCCGAGGCGGCCCTGGCCGACCCGGCCTGGCAGGTGCGCGCCGGCGCCGCCACCGCCCTGTCCGCCACGATTGCCGACGTCGCGGTCCCCGCACTCGCCAAGGCCCTCGCCGACGCCAACGCCGACGTCCGCAAGGCCGCCGCACTGGCCCTGACCCGCCACCGTGCCACCGAGGACGCCCGAGCGGCCCTGGCCGCCGCGACGACGGACTCGGACGCGGACGTCAGGGCCTATGCGGCGCGGGCGCTGTGACCGCGTCCTACCGTGAGGCGAGGAGACGTCCCGCGTTCCGCAGGGCGTACCGCGCCACGTTCGTGCCGAGCCTGCTCCCCGCCTCGTCGGCCGACCGGGGGGGTACCGGAGAAGACCCGGGCGTCCACGTCCTCGTCCGAGAGCCGCTCCCCCGTGGTGTACGTCCTGGTCACCCCGGGCGCGGTGGGGCTGGTCAGGCCGAACGGGGCGGTACGCGGCCCCAACAGCGCCGACAGCACGGTCTTTGCGGCACCGCGGCGAGTTCGGCGGCGACGGCGAGAGCCTCGGTGTCGTCGGCGATGACGGTCTCGGCGCTCATCCGGCCGCCGCCAGCACCGTGGTACGGCCGCCCAGCGCGGCGGAGAACTGGTCCGTGACCTGCGCGAGGGCTTCGGCCGAGCCCGGTGCGACGGTCAGCGTGCCGTCGTCGCCAGCCGTGATGTCCTTGTCCAGCGTGAACCAGCCCGGGGTGATGTGAGCGGGGCCCATGGAGGCAAGGACGGGGCGCAGGGCGTAGTCGATGGCCAGGACGTGCGCGGTGGAGCCGCCGGTCGCCAGCGGGAGGACGGTCTTGCCCGTCAGCGCGTACTGCGGCAGGAGATCGAGCAGCGACTTCAGCAGGCCGGAGTAGGCCGCCTTGTACACGGGAGTGCCGATCACGACGCCATCCGCCTGCTCGAACAGGGCGGTGGCCCGGGCGATCGCCGGGTGACCGAAGTCGGCGTGCAGCAGGGCCTCGGCGGGGAGCGTACGCACGTCCAGCGGGATCACGTCGTGCCCGTGGGACGTGAGGCGGTCGTCCAAGTGGCGCAGCAGACGTGCGGTGCGGGAGGTGGCGGAGGGGCTGCCGGAAACGGAGAGGATGGTGGCCATGTAAGGACCTTTCGCTTCAGACGGGAAATACTGCTGCGGGCAGGGCCGATGAGCTCCTGGGGAATTCAGGCACGATGGAGCGGCGTTCCCGGGAAAGTCGTCATCGCAACGGGGCGACAGCGCGAGCGAGCGACAGAAATCGGCCTGGATCGGAATTCACAGAAGGAGATCGCAGACGGAGCGGTGGGGGGGGTTCCTCGGGCGCGCTCAGACGCGACAGCGACAGCAGGAGCTCAAGACACGCGCGAGGTCGACGTGGCGTCGACGCGTGAGGTCCTGTCGCTTCATGTCGCCGATACAACCAGCGGGGAGTCCTGCCGGTCAAGAATTCCGGGCCGTGATTCCACATCCTGAGAGTCGGTATTCACGAGGTTGTGACAGGGTTTCCCTTGAACCATGCCGGCAGGAGGGGAACTGCTCGCGGAAAAACGCGAGCGTCTCGGTCGCAGTCTCCCGCACGGCTTCGACATCCGCGGTGACCACTGCGAGGACGAACGCCACGATGCGCGGTGCCGGACGGCCCGCCGCCTCCGCAGCGGCCGTGACGCCCGGGACGATGTGCTCGGCCAGGGCACGCGGTCCGGCGAGCAGGGACATGATCCCGTCCGCGAGTTTCGCCGGAGACCCGCAGCGCCTGCGGCATCGCCCCCCACACACACCCACCGCTCCGGCCTGCTCGCGGTCTCCCCCACAGACGGCCACGTCATCGACCCGCCCTGCGCCGGCCCTCATCCCCGCCGCATCGCCCTCGGCGCCCCCACCAACAGCCGGGCCGCCGCCGCTTTCGCCCGCCCCGCACCAACACGCCGGCCCTCCGCCAGAACGACGCGGCCGCCCGCGCGCTCCTGCCCTCCCGAGGGCCACCGAGGCCCAGACGACAACGTCTCCGATCGACGGCCGACCTCTCAAGGCGTGAGACCTTCCCTGCTTTTCCTACGGAATTACTAGGGAAGCCTTGACTGTGTCCGCCGCGGGCGCACAGGATGATGGACATGTCCCGTAAGCAGCAACGACTCGTTCGTCGTCGGCATGTCGACTTTGGTCACGTCGTCAGTGCCGCCTGCTGCCGCGCGTAAGGCACGCGAATCGCACCTTTGCCCGTGCCGCTCCGCTCCCCCCTTCCCGGGCGATCAGGCGAATTCACCCATTGCGCCTGATGGCCCCACACACTTCTGAGGGACAACCGCCATGACCACGGCGCTTCCAGCCCAGGCCACCCCACCTGATCCGCTCCTCTCCGACACACCCCATCTTCGCCTCGTGGGCGATAACGCTCGGAGAGACACCCAGGGACATACTTCCGCGCCGCTCGTGGGCTACCTCGTGCTCGTCCCCGAGGGCACCGATCCCCCCGAGCTCTTCGCCAAGGACAGGCCTCGGCCCGAGATCCGACCGGTCGCCGCCGCAGGCTCGGCCCCCGTCCGGCGGACGGCAGACGACGCCGTCCGCATCGATCCGGCGCGACATGTCGCCGAGGTCGATGGACGTGAACTCAACCTCACTTACTTGGAGTTCGAGCTGCTGGCGCATCTCGTTCAGTATCCCTACCACGTGCAGACGCGTGATCGGCTGGTGGCCGCCGTCTGGGGCTACGACCACATCGGCGACGGCCGCACCGTGGATGTCCACATCGCCCGTCTGCGCCGCAAGCTGGGCAAGAATCACCGGCACCGGATCGTCACCGTCCGGCGCGTGGGCTACAAGTACGTGCCCGCGCAGCAGGAGAGCCCCCATTCCGCACACTTCCGCCGATCTTGAGGAGACGACTTCCATGGGCCCTGCCTCCGCGCCGTCCCGCGCCGTCTCGCCGTGCGACCGGACCGGGCCCGGCCATGCGCACTGGCTGCACGTGGCCCGCGAGGCGGCGGACGACCTGGCCACGGACACCGTTGCCAGGGAGCAGGCGGGCAAGGCCCCGATCGACGAGGTGTCCCGGCTGCGCGAGGCGGGACTGCTGACGCTCCTGACGCCGGCCGAGGCCAAGGGGGGCGGCGCGGACTGGCCCACGGCCTACGCCGTCGTCCGGGAGATCGCCGCGGCCGACGGCGCGATCGGTCAACTGCTCGGCTGTCACTACTTCCTGTCGGGGAGCGCCCGGTTCTTCGCCGGGCCCGCCCTCGCCGCGCAGATGGACGAGCGGTCCGCAGCCGAACAGTGGTGCTGGGGCGGCGGTTTCGCGTGTCAGGAGCCGCCTCTGAAGCTGGCCAGGACCTCCAAGGGACTGGTGCTCGACGGTCGGCAGAGCTACTCCACCGGCGTCCTGGTCGCGGATCGTCTCGCCGTGCGCGCCGTGCGGGAGGACACAGGCGAACCACTCGCCGTCGTGGTGGATCCCGCCCGTCGCGGTGTGGCGATCGACGGTGACGCCGACACTTTCGGCCAGCGGCTCGCGGCCGGCGGCAGCGTGGAGTTCGACTACGTACTGGTGGACACGGAGGACGTACTCGGCTCCCTGTCCGCGGACGAGGACTTGCTGTCGCCCTGGGCCGCGCTGGCGTCTCCGGTCGGGCGTCTCTTCTCCGCCCAAGTCCTTCTCGGCATGGCCGAGGGAGTGCTCGCTGAAGCCCGTGAGTACAGCAGGACGGGCCACGTAGCCTGGCACCCCGCATGGCCGGCCGCTACCCCGCACGACCCGCACGTGCAGACCGCCTACGGGGAACTCACCGTCCTCACCCGCTCCGCGTCGGCACTCACCGATCAGGCACTGGAAGCCGTGCGGGGCGGCCTTGAGCGCGGCGAAGACCTCACCTATGACGAGTCCGCGGACATCTCCGCTCTCGTGGCCATGGCCGAAACCGCCGCGGCCGGGGCAGCGCAGGAGTCCACCACCCGCGCCCTCGATATCGTCGGCGCCCGCTCCATCTCCACGCGGCTGGGCTTCGACCGGTTCTGGCGCAATGCCCGAACCCACACCCTGTACGAGCCCGTGACCCACCGACTCCGCGATGTCGGGGAGTACTTCCTCACCGGCGCCCACCCTCCGTTCGTCCTGCCCGCCTGATCGGGAGGCGGGGACGTTCGAAGAGACCGATTCCGGAGATCGATTCCGCGGTCCCGCCCGTGCCTGAGCCGACTGATCCGCTGCCAGGATCCCTCGCTGTCGGGGTGCTCAGCAGCCCTGTGGGCCGGCAGCGGGGAGGACGGCGGCGATACAGGCCGGACATTCGCATCAGAGGCCTGCCGTGACATGGTCAACCGGGCTGCATCACCGGACTGGCCCTGGTCGTCGGGACCGTCGGCAGCATCCACGGGATCAGCGGAAAATCTTCCTCGGCCCCATACTGGTCGGCCGGGGCACGCCCGTCGCCCGCGTGGCACCGGACGCTCTCGCCTCCACGTTCGCCACCTCCGTGACCGGGCCGCGGTCTTCGCGCTGCTGTCCCTGACGGACTCCGGTGACATCGCCCCTGACCGGTACCTCGGTCTGGCCTGCGGCCTCGGCGGACTGATCGGCGGCCACCTCGGGCCACACCTGCAACCTCGTCTGCCCGAAACCTGCTCGGCCCCCTGGCCACCGTCTTGGGTGCCCGCTACGCCGCGCACTCACTGCGCTGACGGCGATGGCGGCGCACCCGGCAGTCACCACACCACCGTCCTTCCGGAGAATTGTGAACACCGCGCTTCATTCGCATGGCGGACTATTGAGAACATGAGACGTATACGCAAGCGACATTGACCCGGCTGGATTTCGCTGCGACTCTCTTGGCTGTGAGCAAGTCCGAGATCCTCGCCGCGCGACTGCACGTCGATCTGCGACGTCAGGCCAGCGCCATCTGTGCCATCGGTCGCCGAACCCGCTGACAGGCATAGCTCTCCCCCTTCGCTCCATTTCACAGTCGGCTTCTGCGCGAGCCGCTGTATTCAACAGACGTCGCCCTCCTCATAGCCGTTTCCGCTGAAGTCTCTTCTCCGCCGTTCGACGTCTGCCTTTCCTTGCCCCGTTTCCTGAACAGGACCTTTCCATGGCCACGACGGCATCGACCCGACGCCACTTCCTCACCCTGCTCGGTCTTTCGGCGGTGTCGGTGAGCTGCGGCACGTCCGCGTCCGGAGTACCTGCCGCAAAGGACCAGACCAGGACGCTGAGATACCAGGGCTGGGCAGGTCAGGTCACATTGCCCGAACTGGCCGAGGATCTCGGCTATCTGGAGGACGTGACGCTGAAGTGGGTCGGCAACACGATCAGCGGGCCGCAGGACATCCAGTCCGCGGCCACGGGCCAGGTCGACTTCGGCGGCGCGTTCAACGGCGCGGTCGTCAAGCTGGCCGCCAACAACGCTCCCATCAAGGCCGTCATCAGTTACTACGGCGCCGACAAGTACGCCTACAACGGCTTCTACGTCCTCAAGGACAGCCCGATCCGCTCGGCCCGGGACCTGATCGGCAAGAAGGTCGGGATGAACACCCTCGGAGCCCACTCCGAGGCCATGCTCGACATCTACCTTCAGCGGGGTGGTCTGTCCCAGGCGGACATCGACAAGGTCGAGCCGCTCGTGGTGCCCCCGGTCAACACCGAGCAGGCCCTGCGCCAAAAGCAGATCGAAGTGGCAGTACTCGGCGGCATCCTGCGCGACAAGGCCTTGGAGAACGGCGGCGTCCGCCCGCTGTTCACGGACTACCAGCTGCTCGGCGCGTTCAGCGCCGGCACGTACGTGATGACGGACCGCTTCCTGAAGCAGAACCCCGACACGGCCCGGACCTTCGTCACCGCCGTGGGGCGGGCCATCGAGTGGTCGCGTTCCACTCCGCACGAGGAAGTCGTCGACCGGATGACGGAGATCGTGAAGAAGCGCGGCCGCAACGAGGACACGGCACCGCTGAAGTTCTGGCGGTCCTACGGCGTCGCCGAGACGGCGGGCCGGATCACCGGCGAGGAACTCCAGTTGTGGGTCGACTGGCTGGCCGAACGGGGCGACATCAAGAAGGGCCAGGTCACGCTGTCGGACCTCTACACGAATGAGTTCAACGACGACAAGAAGTCCTCCGCCGCGAAGAGCGGGAGCTGATCCCATGCCGGATTCCACCACGCCTTTCACGACGCCCAAGATCGTGTTCGAGGACGTACGGAAGGAATTCACCGTCAGGGGCCGGACGGGGACCGGGCAGACCACCCGGTTCACTGCCCTCGACGGTATCGACCTGGAGATAGCGGACGGCGAGTTCGTCGTCCTGGTCGGTCCCAGCGGCTGTGGAAAGTCGACGCTGCTGGATCTGCTCGGCGGCCTCGCCCACCCCACTGGCGGGCGGATCCTGTTGGACGGCGAACCCGTCACCGGCCCGGGCCTGGACCGGGGCATCGTGTTCCAGCAGTACGCGCTGCTGCCGTGGCGCACGGCGCAGGGGAACGTCGAGTTCGGCCTGGAGGCCACCGGCGTCCCGCGACGCCAACGAGCCGCACGGGCCCGGGAGTTCCTGGACCTGGTCGGTCTGATCGGGTTCGAGGACCACCATCCGCACGAGCTGTCCGGCGGAATGCGGCAGCGGGTGGCGATCGCCCGCAGCCTCGCCTACGACCCCGATGTCCTGCTGATGGATGAGCCGTTCGCCGCGCTGGACGCCCAGGCCAGGGAGTCACTGCAGGACGAACTGCTGCGCATCTGGCAACACACCCACAAGACCGTCGTCTTCATCACCCACGGCATCGACGAGGCGGTCTACCTCGGGCAGCGAGTCGCCGTCATGACGTCCAGACCGGGCCGGATCAAGCAGATCGTGCCGGTCGCCTTCGAGTCCCGTACGGAGACGGACGACCTCCGCTCCAGTCCCGAGTTCGCACGCCACCGGCACGAGATCTGGTCGCTGCTGCACGACGAGGTGGCCAGGGCTCAGCAGTTGGAGAAAGAGAGGGCCTCGGCATGAGCTCCACGACCGGCACGACCGCGGAGAAGACCGACGCGACCCAGGCGACCACCACGACCGACGCGGCGAACACGACAGAATCCGTCCAGGCACCTTCCCTCACCAAGTCCGCCGAGTCCGCCACGTCCCCTGAGACCGGCACATCCACCGCGCCCGGCACCTCATCCCCCCCGGTCGCGCGCCGGGCTCCCTCCCTCACGGCCCCTGTCCGCCGGACGGCGCTGCGGACCGTCCGCCGACTGCCGTACCTGCTGCTGAAGGGGGCGACCAAGTCCGCGGCCATCGTGGCCCTGCTCCTGCTGTGGGAGATCGCGCCACGGGCCGGCCTGGTGGACCGGACCTTCCTGCCGCCGTTCAGCGAGGTCGCCGACGCCTGGTGGGGGCTCGCCACAGACGGTCAGCTCGCCGACAACGCGCGCGCCAGCCTGGCGCGTTCGTTCAGCGGATTCGGTATCGCCCTAACCGTCGCCGTACCGCTCGGGCTGCTGATCGGCTGGTACCGGCCGGTCGCCGACCTCCTCGGACCGCTGCTCGAGGTGTTCCGCAACACCGCCGCCCTGGCCCTGCTGCCGGTGTTCGTACTGCTGCTTGGCATCGGCGAGACCTCGAAGATCTCCATCGTGGTGTACGCGTGCACCTGGCCGATCCTGCTCAACACCATCAGCGCGGTCCGCCACGTCGATCCGACCCTGCTGAAGCTGGCGAAGTCGATGGACCTGCCCGCGCCCCGGCTGTTCCAGAAAATCATCCTGCCGGCCTCGGTGCCGGTGATGTTCACCGGCATCCGGCTGGCCGGAGCGGTGTCGATCCTGGTGCTGGTCGCCGCCGAGATGATCGGTGCCAAGGCGGGCCTCGGCTATCTGATCAATGCCTCGCAGTACAACTTCGCGATCCCTCAGATGTACGCGGGCATCATCACGATCTCCGTCATCGGCGTGGTCTTCAACCAGTTCCTGGTGATCGTAGAGCGACGGCTCAGCTCCTGGCGCGTACCCGCGGGCGGCTGACCTGCCCGGCATCGCCCCTGCCCTCTCCGCCCCTCCCCCTCTCCCTCCGCCAACCCGCTCCTTTCTCTGCCCCCCGATCCGAGGAACCCCATGACCGCACCCCGACCCCGTCAGCTGCATCTCAACGCCTTCCTGATGAACGCGGGCCACCACGACGCCGCTTGGCGGCATCCGCTCACCCAGCCCGAACGTGTCACCGACCTGCGCTACTTCCAGCACCTCGCGCGCACCGCCGAGCGAGGTCTGCTCGACTCCGTCTTCCTCGCCGACGGCCTCGCCCTGTGGGGGAAGGTCCGCCACAACGCCCTCGGCGGCTTCGAACCGCTCACCCTGCTGTCGGCCCTGGCAGCGGTCACCGAACACGTGGGCCTGATCGCCACCGTCTCGACCACCTTCAACGAGCCCTTCCACACCGCCCGCAAGTTCGCCTCCCTGGACCACATCAGCGGCGGCCGGGCCGGCTGGAACATCGTCACCTCCGGCACCGTGAACGAGGCCCTCAACTTCGGGCAGGACGAGCACCTGGAGCACGCGCTGCGCTACCAGCGGGCACGGGAGTTCGTCGAGGTCGCCACCAAGCTGTGGGACAGCTGGGAGGACGACGCGATCCTGCTCGACCGTGAGCGCGGCGTCTACGCCGACACCGACAAGGTGCGGGAGATCAACCACCGCGGGGAGTACTTCGGGGTGCGGGGCCCCCTGAACGTACCGCGCACCCCGCAGGGCTACCCGCTGCTGGTGCAGGCCGGCTCGTCGGAGGACGGCAAGGAGTTCGCCGCCCAGTACGCCGAGGCCGTGTTCACCGCTCAGCAGACCCTCGCCGACGGCCAGGCCTTCTACAAGGACCTCAAGTCCCGGCTGGCCCGATACGGCCGTACCAGGGGCCAGCTGCTGGTGCTTCCCGGCATCGCCCCCGTCATCGGCTCGACCGAAGCGGAAGCCCGGACGCTGGAACAGGAGCTGACGGAACTCCAGGTCCCCGAGTACGGGCTGGCCCAGCTGTCCGGCATGCTCGGGACCGATCTGACCGGGCTGCCGCTGGACGGGCCGCTGCCCGAGCTTCCGGAGGAGCGGGACATCAACGGCAACAAGAGCCGCTTCACGCTCGTCGTCGAACTCGCCCACCGCGACGGCCTCACCCTGCGTGAGCTCATCGCCCGCCTCGGCGCCGGACGCGGCCACCGCGTCTTCGCCGGTACTCCCGAGCAGATAGCCGACGAGATCGAGGAGTGGTTCACCGAGGGCGCCGCCGACGGATTCAACATCATGCCGCCCCACCTGCCCGGCGGCCTGGAGGACTTCGTCGACCACGTCGTACCGATCCTGCAGCGGCGCGGGCTGTTCCGTACCGAGTACACCGGCCGGACCTTGCGCGAGAACTACGGCCTGGCCCGCCCCGCCAACCGGCTCACCGCCACAGCCACAGCCACAGCCACAGCCACAGAGGAAGAAGTGGCCGTATGACCGGTTTCGACCTCACCACGGACGTCCTGGTGGTCGGCGGCGGCCCCGCCGCCACCTGTGCCGCGCTCAAGGCGGCCCAGGACGGGGCGGACGTCGTCCTCGCCGGCAAGGGCTACTGCGGCACCAGCGGCGCCACCGCGTTCCTCCCGACTGATCACCCTCGAAAGGACACCCGCGCATGACCACGAGCACCGACTTCGGCATCCGCAAGATCAGCGGCCGTATCGGCGCCGAAATCCTCGGCTTGGATCTTTCCACCGGCCTCGACCCCGCCGTCGTCACCGAGATCAACTCCGCACTCCTGGAACACAAGGCGCTCGTCTTCCGCGACCAGGACCTGGACGACGCGGGCCAGCTCCGCTTCGCCTCCCTCTTCGGCGAGCTCACCACCGCACACCCGACAGTCCCCTCCGTCGATGGCCAGCCGAACATCCTGCCGGTCGACGGTGACGAGGGGATCCGCGCCAACCAGTGGCACACGGACGTCACCTTCGTCCGGACACCCCCGAAGGCGTCCACGCTGCGCAGCATCGTGGTCCCGCCCTACGGCGGCAACACCCTCATCGCCAACTCGGCCGCCGCCTACCAGGACCTGCCCAAGCCCTTGCGCGAGCTGGCCGACACGCTGTGGGCGGTGCACACCAACGACTACGACTACGCCGCCCCGAAGAACGAGAAGGCGGCCGAGCACCGCCGGCGGTTCGTCTCCCGGAAGTACCGCACCGCCCACCCGGTCGTCCGCGTCCACCCCGAGACCGAGGAGCGCGGGCTGTTCATCGGCGGCTTCGCCCGGAGCATCGTGGGCCTCGGCCCGTCCGACTCCCGTGACCTGCTGCGCATCTTCCAGTCGTACATCACGCGTCCCGAGAACATCGTGCGCGTGGCCTGGACGCCCGGCGACCTCGTCCTGTTCGACAACCGCATCACCCAGCACTACGCCCCCGACGACTACGGCGACCTGCCGCGCCTGCTGCACCGGGTGACTGTCGCGGGCGACGTCCCGGCCGGTGTCGACGGCACTCTCAGCCACGTCATCGAGGGCGACGACGCCGCCCACTACACCCGGGCGGCAGCCTGAGCACCGCGCCCGCCACGCGTGGCCGCCGGGCAGGGAGCTCCGCTCCCGCCCGGCGGCCCGCCGGTAGTGGATACCGGCCGAGGCCCTACGGAATAATGGACGCATGCGGATCTCAGCCAGAGCGGACTACGCGGTACGTGCCGCGCTGCAGCTCGCCGCGTCACGGGATGACGGGCCACTGAAAGCCGAGGCCATCGCCGAGGCCCAGGACATCCCACACAAGTTCCTCGAAAACATCCTGAACGACATGCGCCGGGGCGGCCTCGTGCTCAGCCAGCGCGGTGGCAACGGCGGCTACCGGCTGGCCAAACCCGCCGAGTCGATCAGCATCGCCGACGTCATCCGCGTCGTGGAGGGCCCCCTGGTCTCGGTACGCGGGGTCCGCCCGCCCGAGCTGTCCTACACCGGCCCTGCCGAGTCACTGCTCCCCCTGTGGATCGCTCTGCGGTCCAACGTGCGCGAGATCCTCGAGGGCGTGTCGCTCGCGGACGTCGCATCGGCCCAACTGCCCTCCGACGTAGCCGCGCTGACCGACGCCCCGCAAGCCTGGGTCAACCCCTGACAGGCTGGGCAATCAACCAAGTCTCCCAAAGAGCGAGATGGCCGCGTCCATCATATGAACGCCCCCTTGGGGTGCACGCCACCTTCTGCCACGACCCCTATCAGCCCGGTAGAAAACTAGGGAACTGTGGGGGCCATGAGAACGCGTGACCGCGCAGACCTGCCCCTCCCCCTGCTGACCTCGCGCCGCCACATCGACCTCGGCCGCACGTCCAGCGCCATCTGTCGACGACCCGCCTGAGGCCTGCCGCCAGAACATCCTTCGGTCGGCAGCGCCCCGCGCGCCTGCCCGTTCCGCACACCCTGCCAAGATCAAGTCCCTGGACGACGTCAAGGGCGAGAAGATCACCACGCCGCAAAACACCCAGGACGTCACGTTCCTCCACTGGATCGCGGAGAAGGGCTGGAAGGTCGACGCGGAGAGCGGCAAGGGCGATGTCTCCGTCGTCCGCACGGACAACAAGATCACCCCGGACGCCTGCACGTCCGATTCCATCGACGGCGCCTGGGCCGGAGCGACCGCGTCCAAGCTGGTCACCGAGGGCGCGAAGGTGCTCCTCGACGAGGCCGACCTGTGGCCCGACAAGAAGTTCGCGATCACGAACATCATCGTCCGACAGGCGTTCCTCAAGGAGTACCCGGACGTCGTCGAGGCCGTGCTGCGCGGCTCGGTGAAGACCAACGAGTGGATCAACGCCAGCCCGGAGAAGGCGAAGGCCTCCGCAAACGAGGTGCTGAAGGCGGAGTCGGGCAAGGCCCTGCCCGCCGAGGTCATCGACCCGGCCTGGAAGTCGATCACCTTGCTCGACGATCCGCCGGCCGCCCCCCTCGACACCGAGGCGGAGCACGCGGTGAAGGCCGGTCTGCTGAAGGAGCCCGACCTGAAGGGCATCTACGACCTCACCCCGCACAAGGTCCTCAAGGCCGAAGGCAAGGACGAGGTACGACGCCGGTCTCGGCGCCGAGTAGCCGAACAGCTGACAAGCGACAACCGGCCCGATGAGTACCCGTGAGGTGACGACCATGGCCACCACGGTCGCCAGGGCTGTCAGGACGCCCCGGCGGTGACGCACGCCGCCCGTATCGAGCATGTCTCGAAGTCATTCCCCGCGCCGGGCATGCCCGGCGGGCAGCAGCTCGTGCTGTGTGACATCACGCTCGATGTCGCACCCGGCGAGTTCGTCACCCCCTGGGGGCCTCCGGCTGCGGCAAGTCCACCCTGCTCAACCTGGTCGCGGGCCTTGACCTGCCGTCCGCCGGCTCCATCGGCACGGACGGCCGGCTCGCCCTGATGTTCCAGGAACACGCCCTGTTCCCATGGCTGACCGCGGGCAAGAACATCGAACTCGCGCTGAAGCTGCGCGGCGTCGCCAAATCGGAGCGCCGCGCCGAGGTGGAACGGCTGCTGGAACTCATGCGGCTGCAGGGCGCGCACGGCAAGCGGGTGCACGAGCTGTCAGGCGGTATGCGCCAGCGCGTGGCACTGGCCCGGGCGCTCGCCCAGGACAGCGGCCTACTGCTGATGGACGAGCCGTTCGCGGCGCTGGACGCGATCACCCGTGACGTGCTGGACGACGAGCTGACGCGCATCTGGCGGGAGACGGGAGAACGCACCCTGGGCGCGACCGGCCTGCGCGGCGCCTGGCACATCGTGATGCCGGGCGCGCTCCCCGGCTATATCGCCGGCTTGAAGCAGGGCTGGGCATTCTCCTGGCGCTCCCTGATGGCCGCCGAGATCATCGCCTCCTCACCCGATCTCGGCGTCGGCCTCGGCCAGCTGCTGGAGAACGGCCGCAACAACGCCAGCATCTCGCAGGTGTTCCTGGCCATCTTCCTCATCCTGCTCGTCGGCATTGCCATCGACCTGCTGATCTTCAGCCCGCTGGAGCGGCGGGTGCTGCGCGGGCGAGGCCTGCGGGTCACCGGCTGAGCGACGGATCGCAAGCACTACCGCTCCGCCGAACATGCCCCGTGGGCCAGTGCAAGGACTCGACTGGCAGCCGGGTGGGCAAGAAATCGGCCCGTTCACCAACACGAGTTCGGCTTCTGGACAATCCCGGCAGCACCGCCCCCTGCCAATGACAAGGCAAACGCATGGCACGTCCCTGACCAGCTCTTTCGCAGAGACACTTCCGCCTGGCAGAAGTCGTCTTGCGCGGCAACCACAGCTGTCAGGACCCTGATCCCAACCACGGCACGCGGGGCGACGGCGCCCCGCCGACAGGGACGGGAAACCCCATGCCTCACATGACCGCCTTCGCCAGGAACCAGTGGTACGTCGCCGCCTACAGTCACGAGGTCGGGCGGGAGCTGCTCGGCCGGACGATCCTCGGTGAGACGCTGGTGCTGTACCGGACCGAGGAGGACGGCACCCCGGTCGTCCTGCACGACCGGTGTGTGCACCGCCGCTACCCGCTGTCGGAGGCGCCGACGCGGCTGGACGGGGACCGGATCGTGTGCGGCTACCACGGGTTCACCTACGACACGTCCGGTACGTGCGTGTACGTGCCGGGGCAGAAACGGGTGCCGCGCACCGCCCGGATCGCCAGCTACCCCGTCGTCGAGCAGGACTCGCTGATCTGGGTGTGGATCGGCGACCCCGCGCTCGCCGACCCGCAGGCCGTTCCCCGGGCCCGGCACCTCGACTCCCCCGGCTGGGTCACCGTGCGCGGCATGGAGCCCATCGACTGCGACTACGGCCTGCTCGTCGACAACCTCCTCGACCTCTCCCACGAGACGTACCTGCACGGCGGTTACATCGGCACCCCCGAGGTCGCCGAGACGCCGATCACCACGGAGGTCGACGAGGGCGCCGGGATCGTCCGGGTGAGCCGGCACATGGACGACGCCGAGTGCCCGCCCTTCTACGCCAGGTCCACCGGCATCGAGGGCCGGATCACCCGCTGGCAGGACATCGAGTACCACGCCCCCTGTCTGTATCTGCTGCACAGCCGTATCGCCCCGGTCGGTGTGGTGCCGGAGGCGGACGGCAGCGACCCCCACGGCTTCCACACCGAGATCACCTACGCGATCACCCCTTCCGGTGACGGCACGGTGTACGACTTCTGGGCGGTTTCCCGGGACTGGGCGACGGATGACGCCGAGGTCACCGAGTTCCTGCGGGGCAACAACCACACCGTGGTGATGCAGGACGTCACCGCGCTCAACCTGCTGCAGAGGACGCTCGGCGGCGAACGCACCGGCTACCAGGAGCTGAGCATCAACATCGACACCGGAGGCCTGGCCGCCCGCCGTATCCTCGCCCGGCTGGTGGAGCAGGGCGAGAAGCCCGTGGAGAAGGTCCGGTGACGGCTCCCACCGGCGAGATCTACCGCATCGCCTGGCTGCCAGGCACCGACACCCTGCACGGCACGTGCCACTGCGGCCGTGAGCACACCGCGCAGGACCCGGTCGAGATGTGGGAGTGGATGCTCGCGCATCCGCAGGGGCACCGTGTCGAGGAGCCGGGAGGAAACAGCTCATGACCGTCCACGAGACCGAACTGGTCGTCACACGCAGGGAGGTCGCCGCCGACGGCGTGCTCTCCCTCACCCTGCGCCATCCGCTGGATGAGCCGCTGCCGCCCTGGGAGCCGGGCGCCCACGTCGACGTCCTGCTGGAGCCGGGTCTGGAACGGCAGTACTCGCTGTGCGGCGACCCGGCGGACCGGTCGGCCTGGCGGATCGCGGTGCTGCGCGAGAGCGCCGGTCGGGGCGGCTCGGCCCATGTGCACGAGCGGTTGGGCGAGGGCGCCGAGGTGCGGGTGCGCGGGCCCCGGAACAACTTCCGCCTGGAGCCCGCTCGCCGGTACCGCTTCGTCGCGGGCGGCATCGGCATCACCCCGGTCCTGCCGATGCTGGCGGCGGCTCAGGCGGCCGGCGCCGAGTGGACCCTGCTGTACGGCGGTCGCACCCGCCGGTCCATGGCGTTCGCCGGGGAATTGGCGCGCTACGGGGACCGGGTGACGATCGCGCCCGAGGACGAGACGGGCCTGCTGGACCTGCCCTCCGTACTGGACGACCTGCCCGAGGACACGCTCGTGTACTGCTGCGGGCCGGGTCCGCTGCTGGACGCGGTCGAGGCACGGTGCCCGTCCGGGGCGCTGCGCGTCGAGCGGTTCCGGCCGAAGGAGCAGGAGACCGGCGGCGACAGCGCGTTCGAGGTGGAGCTGGCGCGCAGCGGCAGGACGCTCACCGTCACGCCGGACGTGTCCGTGCTCGACGCCGTGCGCGCCGCCGGGGTGGAGGTCCTGTACTCCTGCACGGAGGGGACCTGCGGCACGTGCGAGACCGATGTGCTCGACGGCGAGCCGGACCACCGCGACTCCGTATTGACGCAGGACGAACGCGCGGCGGGCGAGACCATGCTCATCTGCGTGTCCCGCTGCCGTGGGAAGCGGCTCGTGCTGGACCTGTGAACCGGCCGCCCGGTCCGCCGTCCCGGGCCCGGTCCGCGGAAGTACCCGGACGGCGATCGGCCCGGTGCGGTCAGGACAGGTACATCTTTCCGTCTTCAGGCCTGGCGCGGAGTGGTCAAGGTGCGGCCCACAGACCCCGGACATGTCCGAGGTGCCGGCCCATCACGGCCCGGACGGCCTCCTCGTCGCGGGCGAGCAGCGCGTCCAGGATCTCCAGGTGTTCCTCGGCCGACGCCTCCAGCCGCCCCTGTTCCACCAGCGCCGTCAGCCCGTAGAGCCGGGAGCGGCGTCTGAGGTCGCGTACGACGTCGACGAGATGGCCGTTGCCCGCGAGCGCCAGCAGCCCGAGGTGGAAGCGCAGGTCGGCCTCCACATAGGCGATGAGATCGCCGGCCGCGGCGGAGGTGACGATCTCCCGGGCGACGGGGCGGAGCGCCTCCAGGGCCACCGGGTCGGCCGTGCGGGCCAGTTCGGCCGTGGTGGGGATCTCGATCAGCGCCCGGATGTGGGTGTAGTCGTCGAGCTGCCGCTCGGAGACGGCGGTGACGCGGAAGCCCTTGTTGGGCACGGTGTCGACCAGGCCCTCCTTGGCCAGGTCGAGCATGGCCTCGCGCACGGGTGTGGCGGAGACGCCGAAGCGGGCGGCGAGACCGGGGGCCGAGTAGATCTCGCCGGGCCGCAGCTCGCCGGCGATCAGGGCGGCCCGCAGCGCGTCCGCGACCCGCTCCCGGTGGCTGGGCTTCCTGCTGCCCAGCACGGGCAGGGCGGGGGTGTGCTGCGGGGCCATGACGGTCGGGGTTCCTCTCGTGGTCGGGGTGCGCGGGCCGGTCTACAGGACGAACCCCGCCGGGAACGGGTCGTCGGGGTCGAGCAGGTACTGGGCGGTGCCGGTGATCCAGGCGCGGCCGGTGAAGCTGGGCAGGACGGCCGGGCGGCCGGCGACCTCGGTCGTGCCGAGCAGTCTGCCGGTGAAGCGGGTGCCGATGAAGGACTCGTTCACGAACTCGGTGTGCAGCGGGAGTTCGCCCCGTGCGTGCAGTTGTGCCATGCGGGCGCTGGTGCCGGTGCCGCAGGGCGAGCGGTCGAACCAGCCGGGGTGGATGGCCATGGCGTGCCGGGAGTGGCGGGCGGTCGAGCCGGGGGCGGCCAGGTAGACGTGGTGGAGGCCGTGGATGGACGGGTCCTCCGGGTGGACGGGCGGGTCCTCGGCGTTGACGGCGGCCATGAGGGACAGGCCCGCGGCGAGGATCTCGTCCTTGCGGGACCGGTCGAAGGGCAGGCCGAACCGCTCCAGCGGCAGGATGGCGTAGAAGTTGCCGCCGAAGGCCAGGTCGTAGGTCACCGTCCGGCCGTCGGCGAGGGTGGCCGTGCGGTCGAGGCCGACGGCGAAGGAGGGCACGTTCCGGAGGGTGACCGCCTTGGCGGCGCCGTCCTCGACGGCCACCTCGGCGACGACCGGTCCCGCGGGGGTGTCGAGCCGGATGGTGGTGACCGGCTCGACGACCTCGACCATGCCGGTCTCGACCAGCACGGTGGCCACGCCGATGGTGCCGTGCCCGCACATCGGCAGATAGCCGGAGACCTCGATGTAGACGACGCCCCAGTCGCAGTCGGGCCGGGTCGGCGGCTGGAGGAGGGCACCGCTCATGGCGGAGTGGCCCCGCGGCTCGTTCATCAGCAACTGCTTGATGTCGTCGCGGTGTTCGCGAAACCACAGCCGCCGCTCGTTCATGGTGGCGCCGGGGATGGTGCCGATGCCGCCGGTGATCACGCGGGTCGGCATGCCCTCGGTGTGCGAGTCGACGGCGTGCAGGACGAGTCCGCTGCGCATGGTCCTCAGCTCAATCCGGCCGCGACGGCCTTCTCCGTGGCGGCGCGCACCGCCGCCTCCTGCTCGGGCAGCAGCGCCGTGCGGGGCGGGCGGCAGGGCCCGCCGTGGCGGCCGACGAGGTCCATCGACAGCTTGATGGCCTGGACGAACTCCACCCGTGAGTCCCAGCGCAGCAGCGGGTGCAGCTGCCGGTACAGCGCCGACGCGGTGTCCAGGTCGCCGCCGACGGCGGCGCGGTACAGCTCGACGCAGGCGCGGGGCAGCGCGTTGGGGTAACCCGCCACCCAGCCCTTGGCGCCCGCGACGGCCAGCTCCAGCAGGACGTCGTCCGCCCCGACCAGCAGGTCGAGCTCGGGGGCGAGTTCGGCGATCCGGTAGGCCCGGCGGACATCGCCGGAGAACTCCTTCACACCCTGGATGTGCCCCTCGCCGTGCAGCCGGGCGAGCAGCTCGGGCACGAGGTCGACCTTGGTGTCGATCGGGTTGTTGTACGCCACGACCGGCAGGCCCGACCCGGCGACCTCGGCGTAGTGGGCGACGACGGAGCGTTCGTCGGCGCGGTAGGCGTTCGGGGGCAGCAGCATCACCGCGTGACAGCCCGCCTCGCCGGCCTGCTCGGCCCAGCGGCGGGACTCGGCGGACCCGTACGCGGCGACGCCGGGCATCACGCGTTCCCCGCCGATCGCGGAGACGGCCGTCTCGACGACCCGGGCCCGCTCCTCGGGTGTGAGCACCTGGTACTCGCCGAGGGAGCCGTTCGGTACGACACCGTCGCAGCCGTTGTCGACCAGCCAGGCGCAGTGCTCGGCGTACCGGTCGTAGTCGACGCGGAGGTCGTCGTCCAACGGGAGCGCGGTGGCGACGAGGACGCCGCGCCAGGGGCGGTGATCGGTCATGACAGTCCCTCCTGGGGGTGTGGGCGCGCGAGGACGCCGAGCGGTACGGGACGGGCGAACGGACGCCTGGCCGGGGTGGGGGCACAGCCGGCGAGACCGGCGACGGCGGTGCCGCACATCCGGCCCTGGCACCAGCCCATTCCGGCCCGGGTCAGGAGCTTCACGGTGCGTTCGTCCCCCGCTCCGAGATCCACCGCCTCGCGCACGGCCCCGGCCGTGACCTCCTCGCAGCGGCAGATCACGGTGTCGCCGGTGATCTGCTCGGCCCAGTGCGCGGGCGGCGTGTAGGCGGAGTCGAGGGCGGCGGCGGAGCGTCTGAGCCGTGCGCGGGAGATGAGGGCGGCGGGAGCGGGGTCGGGGGCGGTGTCCCGCAGGTACGCGGCGGCGGAGCGGCCGGCGATGTGGCCCTCGGCGAGGGCGAGGGCGGCGCCGCCGATGCCGGTGGCCTCCCCGGCCGCCCACACTCCGGGTACGTCCGTGCGCTGCTCGGTGTCGACGGCCACGGCGAACCCGTCGAGGCGGCAGCCCAGACTCTCGGCGAGGTCGGTGTGCGGGAGCATGCCGTGGCCGGCGGCCAGGGTGTCGCAGGGCAGATGCCGCTCGGTGCCGGGCCGGACGCGCCCGTCGGCGTCGAGGGCGGCGACGATGACACCGGTCAGCCGGTCGTCGCCGTGGGCGCGGACGACGGTGTGGCGGGTGAGGACCGGCACGCGGTGGCGCAGCAACCGGGCGGCGTACCCGGCGCCTTCCGGGAGTTTGCCGGCCAGGGCCCGGCCGTGGCGGGCGAGGCGTCCGGGGCCGGCCGACTCGACGAGGGCGGCGACCTCGGCTCCGGCGGCCGCGAGTCCGGTCGCCACGGGCAGCAGCAGCGGCCCGGTCCCGGCCACGACCGCCCGGCGCCCCGGCACCACGAGCCCGCCCTTGAGCATGGCCTGGGCACCCCCGGCCGTGACGACGCCGGGGAGGGTCCAGCCGGGGAAGGGCAGCACCTGCTCGTAGCCGCCGGTGGCCAGGAGCACGGCGCGGGCGGGCACCTCGGCGGGCTCCTCCTGCTCCGGTCCGAGCAGCGCGTGCACGGTGAAGCCGTCCGGGGTGCGCTCCACGCTCCAGACGTGGTGATCCGTCAGCACGCGTACGGCACTGGCGGCGAGCCCGTCCCGCAACCGCTCCCAGGTCCGCCACCGGTGGTGCAGTGCCTGGGGCCGCCCGGCGCCGAGTCCGGCTGCGGGCTGCCGGTAGAACTGTCCGCCGGTCTGCGTCGCGGCGTCGACGAGCGTGACCCGTACGCCGCGCGCGGAGGCCGCCAGGGCGGCGGCGAGCCCGGCCGGTCCGGCGCCGATCACGGCGAGGTCAGTTGGCATGTGCCCCCTCCTCGTGCCCCGTTGCGTCCTGCGTGCCGATCAGGTCCCCGGGCCGCACCGGCACCAGGCAGGCCCGCTGATTGGGGCGGCCGTTGACGGTCACCAGGCAGTCGAAGCAGACGCCGATCCCGCAGAACACCCCGCGCGGACGGCCCTCGCCTCTGGTGGCGCGCCAGGAGGTGACGCCCGCCGTCCACAGCACGGCGGCGACCGTCTGCCCGGGCAGCGCCTCGACCGGCCGCCCGTCGAAGGTGACCGTGAAGGCGGGGCCGGGCCTGGCCCTCGCCAGCTCCAGCGGATTCACTCGGCCTCCTCGGTGAAGCGGTCGGCCCGGAACGGGCCGAGGTCCAGGTCGGGTGTCCGTCCGGTCAGCACCTGCGCGAGGAGGTGCCCGGTGCCGGTGGCGAGGCCGATGCCCGCGCCTTCGTGCCCGCAGGCGTGGAAGAGCCCGGGCGCCCTCGGGTCGGCACCGATCGCGGGCAGGTGGTCCGGCAGATACGGCCGGAAGCCGGCGTACGTCCGCAGGGCCCGGACTCCGGCGAGGAACGGGAAGAGCCCTGTCGCCCCCGCCGCCAGCGCGCGCAGCGCCGGGAGGGAAGGCGACCGGTCGAAGCCGACCCGTTCGCGGCTGGCGCCGATGAGGACCGGCCCGGCCGGGGTGCCCTCCACCACCGGGGAGGTCTGCAGCGCCGCCGAGTCGCTGGCGACGTCGGCCACGTAGTCGGCGGCGTACACCTTGTGCCGGATGCGGGGCGGCAGCGGCTCGGTGACCAGGACGAAACCCCGCCGGGGCAGCACCGGCAGGGTCACCCCGGCGCGGGCCGCCACCTCGCCGCCCCAGGTGCCGGCCGCGTTGACGACCGCGGGCGCGTGGAGGTCGCCCCGGCCGGTCCGCACGCCGCGCACCGCACCGCCCGGGCCGCGCAGGATGCCGGTGACCTCCCAGCCGGTGAGCACCCGGGCCTTCGAGGCGCGCAGCAGGTGCGCCGCCGCGAGGGCGGGCATCACCTGAGCGTCCTGCGGGTAGTGCACGCCGCCCGCGAGGCCGGGGGTGAGGTACGGCTCCAGGTCGGTGAGCCGGTCGGGCGGCACCGGGACCGCCTCGACCCCGGCCGCGCGCTGGGCGGCGGCGAGTTCCTCCAGACCGGCCCGTGCGCGCTCGGTCGCGGCGACGACCACTCCGCCCTTGGCCTCGTACTCGACGACCTCTCCGAGCCCTTCCCGGGCCAGATCGGCCCACAGCCGGGCGGAGAGCAGGGCCAGTTCGAGTTCCGGTCCGGGTTCCTTGTCGGAGACGAGGAGGTTTCCCTCCCCCGCTCCGGTCGTCCCGCCGGCCACCGGGCCCCGGTCCACCACGACGGTGTCCAGGCCTGCCCGGGCCGCGTACAGCGCGGCGGCGGCACCGACCACACCGGCTCCGACCACCACGACATCGCAGGTCAGCGACTCGCTCACGCCAGTACTATGTCACACACCACAGAATCGGGGAAGGGTGCCGCGGGCGCGGGCGGGCGTACGGGAACGGTCAGTCGGTCGCGGGGACGACCCTGAGGTGAGAGGCGCTACGGCGGGTGCGGCGCTCCCGGGCCGGAGCCCGGCGGGCCTCGCGCAGGACGAACGTGACCCGGGCACAGCCCAGTTCCTGGAGCGTCCTGGACGTCTCGACCACGACCCGGCATGCGGTGGCACCACGGCGCGGATCCGGGTGCAGCAGCGGCCGTACGGCACCGTCCTGCTCGACGGCGCCCTCGCCGACCGCGCGGATCCAGTGCGGCAGGCCGTGCCGGTAGGCGGCCTCCATGATCGGGTCCTGGGCGATGTCGCGGCGGATGGCCTGCAGACCGTGGTCGGGGCCGTGGCTCTCCACGGTCCGTGCGAAGTGCGCGAGCATCGGCAGGCACCAGCTCGCCTCGTGCTCGCCGAGCACCGCGGGGGCGTCGGGGTGGAACAGCACGAACCTGAGGAAGTTGTCGTCCGGCATGGCCGTCGGGTGGGGGCCGACCTCGCGGAAAAGTGACCGGAAGGCGCCGTTGGTCAGCAGCACGTCCCAGCAGTGGTCGACGACGATCGACGGGAAGGGGACACCGTCGAGAAGCCCGGCGTAGTCCTCCAGGTAGGCCTGGGTCTCCGGAGTCTCGGGGACGGGCCGCGGTGCCGGCCGCTGCCCTCCTGCCTGATATGCCATCGGGAGGTCACCCCTCTTGCCTGTGCGGCCTTGACGCGGCGCCCCGATCCTGCTGCCCCGAGCTGAGGCGTGTCAACTATCGTGGCATTCCGTGCCTGTTGACGGCTGAAATTGGCCACAGTTGTGGCGAGACCTGGATGTGAGTTCGAAGCACCGGCTACGCTCCGGGAAGTTCACGCCGGGGTAGGTCACGGCATCCACTTGTGAGAAGCCTGTGAGATACGTAGGAGATCTGTCGGTGACGGGTGGCTTCGTCGAGGGTCCGGGCGCCACGCGTACGGCCGTGCTAACGGCCGTCGTCTCCCGTGTCACCGCGCTCGCCGACCGGCTCGGCGTGCCGCACGCCGAGGTCTTCGACACCGGCCGGCTGTCCGTCGCCTCCGGGGTCCCGGAGCCGGTGGTCAAGGCCCTGCTCAGCGGCCGGCCCGCGGGTGAGCCCGATGTGCAGGCCCGGTTCCTGCAGCGCCTGGACCTGTTGCGCCGGACCCGGCTCAAGCCCAACGGCCGAAAGTACACCCAGCAGGAGATCGCCGACGGCGCGGGCATGTCCCGCCAGCAGGCCGGCGCTCTCATCAACGGCGACCGGCGGCCGACCATGGAGCACTGCGACGCCCTCCAGCGGTTCTTCCGGGTGCACGCCGGGTTCCTGACGGCCGAGGACCCCGAGGCGCTGGTGAGCGCCCTCCAGCACACCGAGCAGGAGCTGCTGCAGAAGCTCGCCGACCGCGAGCGGGAGGCGGCCGCGGCGGCGGACGACCCGCTGGAGCGGCTGTTGCAGGACCACGGCGTGCGCGGCATCGCCTGGCGGGCCGCGCAACTGCCCACCGACCAGCACCGCGACAAGGTCGCGGAGTGGCTGGACATGCTCCTGGAGAGCGTCAAGCGGCCCGAGTCGTGACCGTGGGGAGAACTGTGGGCATCGGTAGGGAAATGCGCCGCCTGTGCGGTGAGCTGGTCGCGGAGCTGACCCTCCCCGCGCCGGCTCGGCCCGACGAGCTGTACGCGGCCCTGTGCGACGGCATGAGCAGACGCCGCGGTCGCCCCGTCCTCTTCCGTACGGCCGCCTTCCCGGCCGGGACCGCCAGCGGGCTCTGGCTGGACATGGCCGAGCAGGACCTCGTCGTGATCGAGGAACGCACCGCTCCCGAACACCAGTTGGTGATTCTCGGCCACGAGCTGTGGCACATGAAGGCCGGGCACTGTTCCCACCACGTCGAGGGCGCCGCCGTCGCGGCCCGGCTGCTGGACGACGGAGCCGACCTCCAGGCGACCGTGCTGAAGGTCGCCGCGCGCACCCGCTTCGACCTCGACGACGAGAAGGAGGCCGAGAGCTTCGGCCTGCTGCTCGCCAGCAAGTGCCGGGCCTGGCTGGCCGGTTCGTCGTCGCGGGGGCCGGTGCAGCGGGACCATCTCGCGGGGCGGATCGAGGCCTCGCTGGGGTACCGCGGACCGCAGGGCTGACGGGCCGTCCCCGGCGGATACCGGTGCGTCCGCCTCCGCCGAGCGGGCGAACCGGAGGGCGGCGGGACCGGATTGTCAGTGGTGGGCGGCAAGCTGGAGGTACGCCACCGCTGTGCGGGGCGCGCGCGCCGCCAGGGCGCTTGACCGACGACGCCGACACGGGGAGAGCCGACCGATGCCCACCGCCGTTCTGACCGATCGTGAACGCACCGCCGTCCAGGCCTATCTGCGACTGCTGTACACCGTCCGGGCCGCATTCGATCTGGAGGGCGGCCCGCCGCTCGTCCCGCCCGCGGTGCTCGCCGAGGCGGAGCAGGCCCTGGAGCGCGCCGGGCTGACCGGCAACGAGGAGGCGTTCTTCCGCCTCCTGGGGAACTGGTGTCCGCAGCCGGGCCCCTGAGCCACGGTGACGCGGACCGGATGCCGCGGCGCGGGGTCAGGCGTGCGGTACCGCGATCGCCGTCGCGATCAGGCCCCGCGCCGTTGTCCAGCGGCCGTCGAAGTGGGTGAGGCGGCGGGCTCCCAGGCGCGGGCCGGGGACGAGCAGTGCCGCACGGAAGGTGCCGTCCGCGGTGAGCTCGATGTCGGCCTCCATGAAGTCCAGCCACTTCCCGGTGAGGGGGAACCACGCCTTGTAGACGGATTCCTTCGCGCTGAACAGCAACCGGTCCCAGTGGATGCCGGGGCGTTCGGCCGCGAGCCGCCGCAGCCGGCCGGCCTCGGCCGGCAGGGAGACAGCCGACAGGACGCCCTCCGGTAGCGGGCCGTGGGTCTCGGCGTCGATGCCGAGGGAGGCCAGATCGGTGGCGCGCACCAGCGCGGCGGCGCAGTAGCCGTCGCAGTGGGTCATGCTGCCGGCCAGCCCTTCCGGCCAGCGGGGGGCGCCGCGCTCCCCCGGCAGGATCGGCCGCGGCGGCACCCCGAGCTTCTCCATGGCGCTGCGGGCGCAGGAGCGCACGACGGCGAACTCCCTGCGCCGCTCGGCGACCGCCCGCGCCACGAGCGCCGCCTCCTCGGGGTAGAGCGGCGTGGCCGCGTCCTCGTGGCCGTACGCCTCCACGGTGACCGCGGCTTTCGGCAGCAGTTCCTCGATCACCGCTCCTCGCCCTCTCCCGGCAGGATCGTCCGCAGCCGCCCGGGCGGCCCGGGCCGCTTGCGCCACTCGCGCGGGTAGCCCACCGACACCTCCTCGAAGCGCACGCCCTCGTGCCAGGTGGTGCGGGGGATGTGCAGATGGCCGTAGACCATCGTCCGGACGCGGAACCTGCGGTGCCAGTCGGCGGTCAGGTCCGTGCCGCACCACATGGCGAACTCGGGGTGCCGCAGGACGTCCATCGGGTGCCGGTGCAGCGGGTAGTGGTTGACGGGGATCACCGGCAGGTCGCCCGGCAGTTCGGCGAGTCTGCGTTCGGTCTCCGCGGCCCGGGCCCGGCACCAGGCCTCCCGGCTCGGGTAGGGGTCGGGGTGCAGCAGATACTCGTCGGTACAGACGATCCCGGTGCCCTGCGCGTACTCCAGTCCCTGCTCCTTGGTGGCGCAGCCGGCCGGCAGGAAGGAGTAGTCGTACAGCACGAAGAGCGGGGCGACGACCACCGGGCCGCCGGGGCCTTCCCAGACGGGGTAGGGATCCTCGGGTGTCGTCACTCCGAGTTCGCGGCACAGTTCGACCAGGTACGCGTAGCGGGCGGCACCGCGCAGGGTCACGCAGTCGCTCGGATGGGTCCACAACTCGTGATTGCCGGGCACCCAGACGACCTTGCTGAAGCGGCCCGAGAGCGTCCGGAGGGCCCAGCGGATGTCCGCCACGGTCTCCGCGACGTCACCGGCCACGAGCAGCCAGTCGTCGTCCGTCCCGGGCCGCATGCCCTCGACCAGGGCGCGGTTCTCCGGGTACCCGATGTGCAGATCGCTGACGGCCAGCAGTTGTGCGGCTCCACCGGCCGTCGCCATCACTCTTCGCCCCCTCCGCGCACCCGGACGCCACCAAGAGATCACATCCGTGCGACCGGGACAAGGGCGGTCCGAGAGCCGTGGCCGGAGAAATCCTTCACACGCGCAGTGCACGGCGGGGCCCGCCGAAGCCGTATGATCTGGCCCAACACCACCGCTTGGAACTTCCCTTTCACAGGGGCGGTTTGGTGTCCCTCCATTCTTCTGCCCGGGCACGGGCTGCTCAGCCCTGCCCGCGAACCGTGAAAGGCGGCCTGCATGGTCTCTCGCGTACGGGTCTGGCTCAACCGCACGTACGCGGAGAACGTGTTCTTCATGGACCAGCTGCGGAGAAATCCCAGCGACCGGGCCGTCGAGATCCATGCCACCCACGGCGACCCCGACTCGCCCGTGCTGGCCGCCGCCGACACCGCCGAGCTGGAACCCGAGAACCTCTCCCCCGCCGGGTACGTCGAGTACGCGCTGGACCAGTGCGCGCGACGTGGCATCGACGTGTTCGTGCCCCGGCTGCACCAGGCGGCGATCGTGGCGCACCGCGCCGAGTTCGAGGCGGCCGGCACGGCCCTGCTGGCGCCGCCGCCCGAGGCCGTGGCCGTCTTCCACGACAAGGTGATCGCCTACGAGGCGGTCCAGGCGATCGGGGTACCGGTGCCGCCGTGGTACCGGGTCCGCTCGGAGGACGAACTCGTCGCAGCTGTCGATGAGTTGGAGGCCGACGGGCACAAGGCGTGCTTCAAGCCGGCGTCCGGGGCCGGCGGGGTGGGTTTTCGCGTGATCACGCGTACGCCCTTCTCGCTGATGCAGCTGAGCGGGTTCCCCAGCCCGTACGTGCCGCTCGATCTGGTGCTGGAGGCGCTGCGGAGTGCCGAGGAGCCGGTGGACTGGCTGGTGATGCCGCGACTCGAGCAGCCCGAGGTCTCGGTGGACTGCCTCACCGGCCCGGACGACCTGGTCCGGCTGGCGGTGGGCCGCACCAAGAACGGCCGCCGCCGGGGCTTCACCCTGCACGAGCAGTGGCTGGACCCGGCCCGGCGGATCGCCGAGGGTTTCGGTCTGCACTACCTGTCCAACATCCAGTTCCGGATGTTCGGCGACCGGCCGGTCCTCATGGACGTCAACACCCGCCCGGCCGGCGGACTGCACCAGCTGTCCCTGTGCGGCGTCAACGCCCCCTGGGCCGCGGTGCAGCTGGCCCTCGGCGAGGACCCGGGCGAGATGGTCCTGCCGTTCCTGGGCCAGGACTACACGGTGGTGTCGGGGCTGCGTCCGCTGCGGCCGGTGTCGCCGACGCAGCAGCGGCCGGAGACGACGGAGCCGCTGCCGGGGGTGCCCGCGCCCCCGTCGGCAGAACCGGTCGGCCCCCTCGGGGCGGCGGCTCAGGCGCTGCCCCTCTAGCGCCTGGCGGCGAGAGCCTCGCGCCACACGGGGCTGTCGACATAGTGGTTGTCGAAGCGTTCCGAGGAGTCCTTGATCTCCTGCGGGTCGGCCTCGCCGCGCATCACCCGGCCCAGCAGCCGCAGGTAGTCGAAGCGACCCGCGCCCGGGGTGAAGACGAACAGCACGTCGGCTGTCGCCGCGGGCGCGGCGGCGAAGGCGTGCGGGGTGTGGGGCGGGACCAGCAGGAAGTCGCCGGCCCGGAGCACGGTGATCTCCTCGCCCACCAGGACCTGGAGCGCTCCGTCGATCACGTAGAACAGCTCGGACGCCTTGGTGTGCAGGTGGGCGGGCGCGCCGACCGCGCCCTCGGCGAATGTCGACCGGTAGCTGGTGAGCCGCCCGCCGGTGTCCCGGGAGTCGGCGAGGAGGGTCATCACGCTGCTGGGGTCGCGCGTCGTCTCGGCCTCGGCGGCGCGGGTGAGGACCGGCCCAACGTCGCCGGCGTGTTCCGTCTCGTTCTGCTTCATCGTCATGATGATGACTCTAGGGAGCCGGGCGACCCACCGCCGGGGGCATTCCGGTGCCGAAATCGTGGGTCAATTCGGCGGCCAGAAGCGGCCCTCGCCCCGGTACAGCGCCCGTTCTCCTTCCCGTTCGACGCCGGCACCGTCGCGTGCGGATCGAGGTCCACCGCCGTGGGGGAGCGATCCAGAGGATCCCGCGCGTCTCGTGCAGGCCGCCGGTGACGTGGGGCCGGTTCCGTGCCGTTGCCCAGGACCGGGACCGGGCACAGCCGCCGATCAGGTCGCGGCCCACGTGCAGGTCGCCGTACGCGGTGTCCCACGGGGCGACCCGTCGTGGTGACGGCTGGTCAGGACCGCGTACCCGGCGCGGCCCGCGCGAAGAGCCTCGCCCGGTCGCGCGGGTCGTAGCGGGCGGCCGTGAACCGGTGGAGCCGGGACACCTCCAGCTCGTGCGGGCGACGCCGTCGTGGAACGACCAGGACTCCTGGGACGCCGTCGACGGCGTCGACGCCCCAGTGGACGAAGATCGGCGAGTTCGGCGTCCTCGAACCACGGCTGCATGGCCACGAGGTCAGCCCCTGCGCAGCCGGAGGGTGAGGATCTGGAAGGGCCGCAGGGCGACGGCGACGGCGCCGTCGGTGATCTCCGCGTCCTGAAGCGGTCGTTCCAGCAGGTCGGTGACCTGGGCACCGGCGAGCGGGAACCCGGTGCGCAGGGTGCCGGTGGCGCGACCGCCGCGGGACTCGTAGAGCCGTACGACGACATCGCCGGAGGCGTCGTCGGCGAGCTTGACCGCCTCCACGGTGACGCCCTCGCCCTCGGCGGAGACGACCGGCTCGGGGGCCCCGGCCGACTCCGCCACCCGGAGCGGGAGATTGAGCGAGTAGCCCTCGGCCACGGCGTCCTCGATGGTCGCGCCCGGCAGCAGCGCGTAGGTGAAGCGGTGGCGGCCCTGGTCGGCCTCGGGGTCCGGGATGCGCGGGGCGCGGACGAGGCTGAGGCGGACGGTGGTCGTGGTGCCGCCGTCCTCGCGGACCGTGCGGGAGACGTCGTGGCCGTACGTCGAGTCGTTGATGACGGCGACTCCGTAGCCCGGCTCGCCGAGGTGCACCCAGCGGTGGCCGGAGACCTCGAAGCGGGCCGCCTCCCAGGTGGTGTTGGTGTGGGTGGGGCGCTGGATGTGGCCGAACTGGATCTCGGCGCTGGAGTGCGGGGCGCGGATGTCGACCGGGAAGGCCGCCTTGAGGATCTTCTCGGTCTCGTGCCAGTCGATGTCCGTCTCGATGTCGATCCGGGGGCTGCCGGCGCGGACGGTGATCGTCTGGGTGATGGTGGAGCCCTTGCCGAAGGCCCGCTCGACGCGGACGGCGCCGATCAGCGGGTCCTGCTCGACGACCGCGACGCAGGTGGCGTCGAGGAGGTCGGTGTAGCGGTTCCTGTAGTGCTTGTCGATGTCCCAGGCGTCCCAGTAGTTGGGCAGGTCGGTGTGCAGGCGGAGCAGGTTGCCCGGCTCGGCCAGGACCTCACGGCCGGCGCGCAGGTCGCGGACGGAGGACAGGGTGCCGTCCTCGGCCACCTCCACCCGGACCAGTCCGTTGTCGAGGGTCCGGCCGGTCACCGTCACGGGCTGCGGGGGCGCGGTGTCGGCGAGGGGAGCGGAGCCACTCGCGGGCACCTGTACGTACGCGGGTGCTCCGTCGGCGGTGCGGATCACTTCGGCGCGGGCGTAGGGACTGGTGTTGAAGACGCGGGGTGCGCCGGTGCCCAGCGCGGCCACCGCCTCGGCGGTCAGCGCGTGCAGTTCCCGTGCGACACGGGCGTACTCGGCCTCGGCCTCGCGGTGCACCCAGGCGATGGAGGAGCCGGGCAGGATGTCGTGGAACTGGTGCAGGAGCACCGTCTTCCAGAGCCGGTCCAGCTTCTCGTAGGGGTAGCTGTAGCCCGGCGCGTGCAGCGCGGCCGTGGTCGCCCACAGTTCCGCCTCGCGCAGGAGGTGCTCGGAGCGGCGGTTGCCCTGCTTGGTGCGGGCCTGGGAGGTGTAGGTGGCGCGGTGCAGCTCCAGGTAGAGCTCGCCGACCCACACGGGTGCGTCCGGGTACTCCTCGCGGGCCTTGGCGAAGAACTCGTCGGGGTGTTCGACGACGACCTTCGGGGAGCCCTCCAGGTCGGCCAGCCGACGGGCCCGTTCCATGATCTCGCGGGTGGGGCCGCCACCGCCGTCGCCCCAGCCGAAGGGGGCCAGGGACCGGGAGGCGCCGCCCTTCTCCCGGTAGTTGCGGACCGCGCGGGACATCTCCTCGCCGCTGAAGCGGGCGTTGTAGGTGTCGACCGGCGGGAAGTGCGTGAAGATGCGGGTGCCGTCGATGCCCTCCCACCAGAAGGTGTGGTGGGGGAACCTGTTGGTCTGGTTCCAGGAGATCTTCTGGGTGAGGAACCAGTCGTTCCCGGCGAGCTTGGCGATCTGCGGGTAGGCCGCGTTGTAGCCGAAGGAGTCCGGCAGCCACACGCCCTTGGTCTCGATGCCGAAGTGGTCCATGAAGAACCGCTTGCCGTGGACGAACTGGCGGGCGACGGCCTCGCCGCCGGGCAGGTTGCCGTCGGACTCGACCCACATGCCGCCGACCGGCGCCCACTGGCCGTTCTTGACGCATTCCTGGATGCGGGCCCACACCTTGGGGTAGTTGTCGCGCACCCACTCGTACTGCTGGGCCTGGGAGCAGGCGAAGATGAAGTCGTCGTACTCGTCGGCGAGCGAGGTGACGTTCGAGAAGGTGCGGGACGTCTTGCGCTTGGTCTCGCGGATCGGCCAGAGCCAGGCGGAGTCGATGTGGGCGTGGCCGACGCCGGAGATCGTGTGCGCGCTGGCGTGTGCGGGCTTGGACAGCACCGGCTTCAGCGCCTCGCGCACCGCGGCGGCCGAGCCGGAGACGTCGTCCAGGTCGAGCAGGTCCATGGCCCGGTCCAGGGCGTGCGCGATCTCGTGGCGGCGCGGGTCGTGCTCGCCGAGCTCCAGCATCAGCTCGCGCAGCACCTGCACGTCGAGGTCGAGGTGGAAGACCTCCTCGTCGAGGACGGCGATGTCGGCGGCGCGGAAGGTGTAGAGCGGCTTGTCGCCCGCGGTCAGCTTGTCGCCGAGGGGCGTGGGCCTGGAGAAGTTGTCCGCGAGGATGTCCGGGTTGGAGGCGGCCTCGACCAGGTAGTCGACCGTTTCGCCGCCCTGCGCGGGGTTGGCGATCGCCACGTACTGGTTGAGCGGGTTGACGGCCTTCAGCGGGGTGCCGTCCGTCAGGTGGACGAGGGCCTCGGCCTGGTTGCCGGGCCAGTCGCCGACGAAGCCGAGGTCGATGACGGCTTCGACGCGGCGGCCCGCCCATTCCTTCGGCACCTGTCCGCGCATGCGGAACCAGGTGGTGCCCCAGGGCGGGCCCCACGGGGTACCCATCGCGAAGGGCTCGTAGGAGGCGGCGGCGGCCTCGTCGAAGGGGACCGGCTCCCCCGGGGCCTGCCAGGCCTCCACCTCGAAGGGGACGGTGGCCGCGTAGACCGCGGTCTTGATGCGCTGGTCGTGAAGGCGCTGCACGCGCTCCTCGATGCGGCGGCTTTCGTCGTGCATGGAATGTCTCCAGGAAGCGGGAAGAGCGAGCAGGCGGCAAGCGGTGGGGGAAAGCGCTTACCAGGCGGCGTTCACCTAAGGTACGCCAACCCGGGATGGACCTCGGTGTAGCCCTCGACCAGCCTGCGGGCCACATGGACGGAGTCCACGAGCGGGTGCAGGGCGAAGGCCTTCACGGCCGTCGCGCGGGAGCCGGAGCCGGCGGCGGCCAGCACCTCGCGCTCGACGGCCTTGACGGCGCAGACCAGGCCGGTGGCGTGGCCGGGCAGCGGGTCCACGGTGACGGGGTGGGCGCCGTTGGCGTCGACGAGGCAGGGGACCTCGATGACGGCCTCCGCGTCCAGGACCGACAGCGTGTGCCGGTTGCGGACGTTGAGGATGAGGGTGGTGCGCTCGTCCCGGGCGATCGCCCGCATCAACGCGAGGGCGACCTTCTCGTAGCCGCCGGACAGGTCGTCCTCGTCGCGTTCGCCGGCGCCCGCGGTCTCGCGGTTCTCGGCCATGTAAGTGGCCTCGCGCTCGGCGCGGGTGCGGTCCCACACCGTGAGGGCGGGGGCGTCCGGGTTCCTCATCTCGGCGTAGAAGCGGGCCTGCTGGTCGTGCAGGAACGCGCCGCGGGTCTTCTCGGCCCGCTGGTAGGCGCGGACGGCCTCGCGGTTGAAGTAGTAGTAGTGCAGGTACTCGTTCGGGATCGCGCCAAGGGACCGCAGCCAGTCGGCGCCGAAGAGTTTGCCCTCCTCGAAGGAGCCGAGCAGGTCGGGGTCGGCGAGCAGGCGCGGGAGCTCGTCCCGGCCGGCGACGCGCAGGCCGCGTACCCAGCCGAGGTGGTTGAGGCCGACGTAGTCGATCCATGCCTCCCCCGGGTTCTTCACTCCGAGTACCCGGGCGATGCGGCGGCCGAGGCCGACCGGTGAGTCGCAGATGCCGATGACGCGGTCGCCGAGGTGGCGGGACATGGCCTCGGTGACCAGGCCGGCCGGGTTGGTGAAGTTGATGACCCAGGCGTCGGGGGCGAGCCGGGCCACCCGCCGGGCGATGTCGACGGCGACCGGGACCGTGCGCAGGCCGTAGGCGATGCCGCCCGCGCCGACCGTCTCCTGGCCCAGCACGCCCTCGGCCAGGGCCACCCGTTCGTCGTTCGCGCGCCCCTCCAGGCCGCCGACGCGGATCGCGGAGAACACGAAGTCGGCGCCGCGCAGGGCCTCGTCGAGGTCGGTGGTGGCGCTCACCCCGGGCGCGTCCGGGACTCCGGCCGCCTGCTCGGCGAGGACGCGTGTCACCGCCGACAGCCGTCCGGCGTCCAGGTCGTGCAGGACGACGTGCGTCACCCGGCCCTCGGCGTGGTCCTGGAGGAGCGCTCCGTACACCAGCGGCACGCGGAATCCCCCGCCGCCGAGAATCGTCAGCTTCACGTCTGCTCCCTTCCCGCCACGACGACCTCGACGCCCGCCTCCTGGAAGGAGGTCCGCGTCGCCGCGTCGACCGGCTCGTTCGTCACCACCGCGTCCAGGTCCTCGGGACCGCAGACCTTCGCCATCCCGTGTCCCGGGAACTTCGCCGCGTCGGCGAGGAGGACCACCTTCTCGCCGGCCTTGATCATGGCGCGCTTGACCGGCACCTCCACGACCGTCGTGTCCATGACCTGCCCGCCGGGCCGCACCCCGCTGGTGCCGAGGAAGAGCCAGTCGGCGTGCAGCTGGCGCAGGTTGTCCTCGGTGAGGAAGCCGACCAGGGAGCGGTACTCGCGGCGGACCATGCCGCCGAGCAGGACCAGCTCGATGCCCTCGTCGTCGACGAGTTCCTCGTAGACCACCAGATTGCTGGTGATCACGGTGAGCCGCCGTCCGTGCAGCTGCCGGGCCAGACGGTAGGCCGTCGTCCCGATGTCCAGCAGCACCGACTGGCCGTCCTCGATCATCGCGGCGGCGCGTTCGGCTATGGCGTCCTTCTCGGACACGCGCACCTCTGCGACCTCGGCGAAGGGCTGATCGCCCTCCTCCACGACGGCGCCGCCGTGCACGCGTGTGAGCAGTCCGTCTTCTTCCAGTTTGACCAGGTCACGCCTGATGGTGGCGGGACTCACTCCCAGTTGCTCCGAGAGGTCGGTCACGGCCGCGGGCCCGCCGGCGCGCAGGGCCCGCAGGATGAGTTGGTGTCGTCGTTCTGCCAGCACGGCGGGAACACTACTCGTCATCTTCAATCATTTCTATGCTCAGTTCTGCTCGGGTATTGACCAATCTCTCTGGCACGGCGCACGATTCCGGTCATCGAATGAAGACTTCTGACGATCTCCGTCGAATCCGTGAGCGAGAGGACACATCCGTGGACGATGACCGGCCCGATGTCCTGCTGACGGGGCTGCTCTTCTACGACCTCGTGCTCACGGGGCTCGGCAGGCCGCCCACCCCGGGCGAGGAGATCTGGACCCAGGGCATGGGCTGCGGCCCGGGCGGCATCGCCAACCTCGCCGTGGCTGCCTCCCGCTTCGGTCTGAGAACCTCCCTCGCCACGGTGTTCGGCGACGACTTCTACGGCGCGTACTGCCGGGATGTCCTGGGCAACCAGGAAGGCGTCGACCTCTCGCTCTGCCGTACGGCGGACAGCTGGCCGACCCCGGTCACCGTTTCCGTCGCCTACGGCCACGACCGGGCCCTGCTCACCCACGGCCAGGTGCCGCCGTACTCGCAGGACGTGCTGATGGGTGACCCGCCCGACGCGCGGACCGCCCTGGTGCACCTCGAGGCCGAGCCGCGCGAGTGGCTCGCCAAGGCCGCCGCGAACGGCACGCAGATCTACGCCGACGTCGGCTGGGACCCCACCCAGGAGTGGCCGACGGCCCTGCTGGACCAGCTGGCCCTGTGCCACGCCTTCCTGCCGAACGAGACCGAGGCGATGGCCTACACCCGCACCGACAGCGCGGTGGCCGCGCTCGGCACGCTCTGCGAGCTGGTGCCGGTCGCCGTGGTGACCCGGGGCGGGGACGGCGCCCTCGCCGTCGACCAGATCACCGGTGAGTACGCCGACGTCCCGGCCCTGGACACCGACGTCCTGGACGCGACAGGCGCCGGGGACGTCTTCGGTGCGAGTTTCGTCGCGGCCTCGCTCGGCGGCTGGCCGCTGGCGGAGCGGCTGCGGTTCGCGGTGCTCGCGGCCGGGCTGTCCGTGCGCCACCACGGCGGTGCCCTGGCGGCGCCCGGCTGGTACGGCATCGCACGCTGGTGGCGCTCACAGACCGACCCCGCACTGCGACGCGCCTACGGCTTCCTGGCCGACCGCCTCCCCGCCGACCCCGGCCCGCCCGTGTGCCACGCCCCCGTCACCCCGCCGAGCCCTCACACCCCCGTCGGTCCGCGCGCCTGAGAAAGGCGGCACCGACTCCCCACCCCTCCGCATGTCGAACAGGAACAACAGGAGTGACCCGTGGACCTTTCTCGTAGAGGCTTCCTCCAGGCCGCCGCGCTGACCGCGGCCGCCTCCGGTCTGACCGTCGCATGCGGCGGCGGCTCGGGATCGGCCGGCAGCAAGAACGGAAAGAACCTCACCTTGTGGTACTGGGGAGGCGCGCTCAGCGACAAGGTGGTCGCCGAGGCGAAGACGCACTTCAGCGGCCGGGTGAAGCTGACCGCCGCCTCCATCGGCGGCGACTTCAAGCAGAAGCTGACGACCACCCTCGCGGCGGGCGCCTCCGTGCCCGACATCACCGGCATCAAGGGCGAGGACATGGCGTCCTTCCTGCCCAACGCGAACCGCTTCCTCGATCTGAACGACCTCGGCTTCGAGAAGATCGCGTCCCGGTACCTGGCCTGGAAGACCAAGCTGGCCCGGACCGAGGACGGCAGGCAGATCGGCTTCCCGATCGACATCGGGCCCACCGCGCTCTTCTACCGCGCGGACCTGTTGGACAGGGCCGGACTGCCCACCGACCCCGACAAGGTCGCCGCCCGGACCGGGACCTGGGAGGAGTACTTCGCACTCGGCACCGAGCTGCGCGAGAAGGTGCCCGGCACCTACCTCGTCAACAACATCGGCTCGGTCTTCACCATCGCGGTCGGGCAGGGCACCCAGCGGTTCATCGACAAGGACAACCACTTCATCGGCGACCAGGACCACATCCGCACGGCGTGGGACACGGCGATACGCCCCTACACCCTGGGCCTCGACGCCAAGATCAACGACAACACCTGGAACGCCGCCATCGGCAAGACCCTGACCACCGAACTCGGCGCGGCCTGGCACGCCCTGGACATCGAGCAGGCCGCCCCGAAGACCAAGGGCAAGTGGCGCGTCTGCGCCACGCCCGGCGGGCCGGCCAACCAGGGCGGCTCCTACCTGGCCCTGCCCAAGCAGTGCCGCAACCCCGAAGAGGCATTCAAGATCATCAGCTGGATCCTCAGCCCGGAGAACGACGCCCGCGGCTTCACCGACGCCGCCATCTTCCCGGCCGCGCCGGAGGCGTACACCATGCCGGCCATGACGGGCGGCGACCCCTTCTTCGGCGGGCAGAAGGTCATCGAGGTGTTCGGCCCCGCCGCGAAGGCCATCCCGGCCAGTTACGAGGCGCCCGCCGACGCCGCCGTCATGGCCCCCTACTTCACCGAGCTGAGCAGCATCGAGGCCAAGGGCAAGAAGCCGGAGGCGGCCTGGAAGGACGCGGTCGCGCAGGCCAGGCAGATCGCCCGGCGGCAGGGGGTGAACTGAGGTGTCGTCCCCTCCGGTCACCGGTTCCCCCGCGGTGCCCCGGCACCACGGGGGAACCGGCCCGGCCCGCTTCCGCCCGCGGCGCACGCCGCCCCCGGGCGCCGTGCGGCCGAGGCGTCGCGGGGTGCTGTCCCACTGGCGGCAGTACCTGGCGATCTCGCCCTTCTTCCTGATCTTCGGCGCCTTCTCGTTCCTCCCGGTCTTCTACTCGCTGTACCTCGCCTTCCAGCGTTGGGACGGCATGGGCACCATCCAGTTCGTGGGACTTCAGCAGTTCCGGTTCCTCTGGGACGACCCGGTCTTCTGGCTGTCGATCCGCAACACCCTGGTGATCTGGGTCCTGTCCACCGTCCCCACGCTCTTCGGCGCCCTGGTGCTGGCGACGCTGCTGCATTCGGTGCGCCGCTTCAAGGGCTTCTACCGCATCGCGCTCTACGTACCGAACGTCACCTCGATCGTCGCCGTCTCGATCTTCTTCGGCGCGGTGTTCAGCAACAACTTCGGTCTGGTCAACGCGATCCTGGGCACGGTCGGCGTCCCGCCCGTGCCGTGGCTGAGCAATCCGTGGCTGATCAAACTGGTCATCGCGCTGCTGATGACCTGGATGTGGACCGGCTACAACATGATCATCTATCTGGCCGGCCTCCAGGCCATCCCGGCCCAGGTCTACGAGGCGGCCAAGCTGGACGGTGCCGGGCCGATCCGTACGTTCTTCCAGATCACCATGCCGATCATGCGGCCCATCATCCTGTTCACGGTCATCATCTCGACCATCAACGGCCTGCAGAGCTTCAGCGAGCCCCAGGTCCTGTTCGGCAGCAACGCGGCCAACCCGAATCTCGGCGGTCCCGGCCAGGCGGGCCTGACCACGCTGCTGTACTTCTACCAGTCGGCCTTCGTCAACAACGACTACGGCTACGGCGCGGCCATCGTGTGGGCCTTCTTCGTACTGATCATGGTGCTGGTCGTCGTCAACTGGCGTGTCGTCCAGCGCGGGAGGAAGTCATGACCGCAGTGGTCCCGAGGCGGTCACGGCGTCCCAAGGGCCTGACCGCGCACATCGTCCTCGTCCTGGCCGTCCTGGTCTCGGTCTTCCCGTTCGTGTGGACGATCGTCATGGCGACCAACACCACCGAGGACATCTACAAGAGCCCGCCGAAGCTCACCTTCGGTTCGCACCTGCTGGAGAACATCCGGCACGTGCTGGACACCATCGACTTCTTCGGGTCGATGACGAACACGGTCGTCGTCGCGTCCGTCACCACCGTGCTGGTGCTGTTCGTCGACTCCCTGGCCGCGTTCGCCTTCGCCAAGTTCGACTTCCCCGGCCGCAAGGTGCTGTTCGCCCTGCTGGTGGGGTTCATGATGCTCCCGCTCCAGCTGGCCGTGCTCCCGCAGTTCATCCTCATGTCCGACATCGGCTGGGTCGGCACCCTCAAGGCGCTCATCCTGCCGGCCCTCGCCAACGCCTTCGGCATCTTCTGGCTGCGCCAGTACATCGAGAACGGCGTGCCGGACGAACTGCTCGACGCCGCGCGCATCGACGGCGCGGGCTTCTTCCGGCAGTACTGGAACATCGTGCTGCCGATGATCAGGCCTGCCCTGTCCTTCCTCGCCATCTACGCCTTCGTCGGCGCCTGGAACGACTACATCTGGCCGCTCGTCGTGCTCAACGACCCCACCCACCTCACTCTCCAGGTGGCGCTGGCCCAGCTCCACGTCGGCCACACCACCGACTACAGCATGGTCATGGCCGGTGTGCTCATGGCGTCCGTGCCGCTGGTCGTGGTCTTCACGATCTTCGCCCGCGGGTTCATCGCGGGGGCCACCGAAGGAGCCGTGCAGGGCAGCTGACCGGGAGTGCCCGGAAGGGGCACGCTGCTGCGCGGCCGGCCACGGCGCACGCGCGGCCCAGAGCCGGCTGACGGTCTCGAACTCGCAGGAGTCACACAAGGAGGGCACCCCAGTGACGGACGTCAACCCCGGGGGCCGACGCGCCAAGGTACTGGTCGTCGGCATGGACGGCCTGCGCTTCGACCGGCTGGCCCGGTCCCCCTCCACCGCGCCCGTGCTGCACGGCCTGATGGCCACGGGGGCCCACGGCACGAGCCTGCTGCCCTACGGCCGAGCCGACGACGGGCCTTCGGACGGCAGGGCCTACACCGACTCCGGACCCGGCTGGTCGAGTGTGCTGACCGGGGTGTGGCCCGACCGGCACGGGGTCACCGGCAACGACTTCAAAGGCGCCGACTACGCCCGCTACCCCGACTTCCTGACCCGCGCGGCCACCGCCCGGCCGGGTCTGCGCACGGCGGCCGCGGTGTCCTGGCCCGCCCTGGTCCGCCGCGGCACCCTCGGCCGGGCCATCGGCCGGCGTGTGCGCCACAACGGCGAATCCAGAGGCTACGAAACCGCAGACCACCGCGTCGCCCGCACCGCCCTGCGCTGGCTCGCCACGTCCGACCCGGACGTCCTGTTCGTGTACTTCGGCGCCACCGACGAGGCCGGCCACGCCACGGGCCCCCTGTCGCCCGCCTACGACCGGGCCCTCCTCGCCCAGGACGCCCACCTCGGGCGGCTGCTGGAGGCGATCGACGCCCGGCGCGCGGATCCGGGCCGCGCGCGGGAGCGGTGGACCGTGCTGGTCACGACGGACCACGGTCACCTCGACTCCGGTGGCCACGGCGGCGACTCGCGCGCCGAGCGGGAGATCTTCGTCGTCCTGTCCGAACCGGGCGGGCCCGCAGGCACCCGGCTCGACACACCCCGGCTCATCGACATCGCCCCCACCGTCCTGGACCGTCTCGGCATCCCCGTGGACCCCGCCTGGGGCCTGCAGGGGCGCGTCCTGCCCCGGCCCACCCCACGAACCTCGGAACGGTCATGACCGACGCGCCTCCCGATCCCCTGCTCGCCCTGCGCCCCTGGGAGTCACCCGAGGTGACCTCCTGGGGGCGGCTGCCGATGAACGCCGTCGACCGGCGTGCCGGAGCCGTCTGCCTGGACGGCGACTGGCGCTTCCAGCTGCTGCCCGCGCCGGACTCCCCGGTCGGGGAGGTCTGGTCGTCGTCGTACGTCCCCGGCGTGTGGACCATGCAGGGCACGGACGATCTCCCCCGGTACCTCAACGTCCGCATGCCGTTCGCCGAGTTCCCGCCGCACGTGCCCGCCGCGAATCCGACCGGGGTGTACGAGCGTGCCGTGGACGTGCCGGCCGAGTGGACCGGGCTGCGGATCGTGCTGCGGGTGGGGGCCGCCGAGAGCGTGCTGCTGGTGCACGTGGACGGGCGGCCCACCGGGATCGTGCAGTACGAGGGTGCGGCCAAGCGCGGCTGGGCGGATCCTGACCTGGCCTCCGACATCGCCTGCCCGATGTACGCCCCGCTGGAGGAGTGCCTGGCGCACGCCCTGTCCGGCGCCCAGACCAAGCCGCTCATCCAGTGCGAGTACTCGCACGCCATGGGCAACAGCAACGGCACGCTGGCGGACCATTGGGCGGCCATCGAGGCCACCCCGGGTCTTCAGGGCGGGTTCATCTGGGAGTTCCGGGACCACGGCATCCTCCAGCGTGTGAACGACGGCAGACCGGCCGGGCGTGGGGGCGCCGGGCTCTATGACAACGGTGTCGCCGCGCCCGGACACCGCTGGGCGTACGGCGGCGACTTCGGCGAGACGGACCACGACGGCGCCTTCATCGCCGACGGGGTCGTCTTCCCCGACCGCACCCCCAAGCCCGTGATGTTCGAGCACCGGGAGATCGCCGCGCCGGTGCGGCTCGAGTCCTTCCGGCACGAGGGCGTCGTCATGGGCAACCACCAGCACTTCCGGAGCCTGGACTGGCTGTGCGGCGAGTGGGAGCTGTCCCTCGCCGACGGCATCACCCTGACGGCCCCCGCCGAGCTGCCCGCCCTGCGGCCGGGTGAGACGGCCGCGGTGCCGCTGCCCTTCACGCTGCCCGAGGACGGTGGTGAGGCGTGGCTGACCCTGCGGGTCACGACGGCCCGTGACGAGCCGTGGGCGCCGCGCGGCACGGTCGTGTGCCTGCCGCAGGTGCGGCTGCGGGCGGCGCTCCCGCCGGTGCACACCCGGGTCCCGGACGGCTCGGTCGAGGTCGACGAGGACGGCCTGCTGGTCCATCCCCTGCTGACGGCCGCGCCCACACTGTCCCTGTGGCGGGCGCCGACCGACAACGACGAACTGGGCGGCATGGCGGCACGCTGGCGCGAGTGGGGGCTGGAGGCACCCCTGCGCACCGTCGTTTCCACGCGGCGCGACCCTGGCCGGGTCACCGTGGTGTCCGACTACCTCTGCACCGGCGGAACCGTCCGGCACGAACAGGTGCTGACGGCCGTGGAGGGCGGGCTGCTCGTCGAGGAGAGCGCCGAGCTGCCCGAGACGCTGTACGACGTGGCCCGGGTGGGAACCGTGTTCGAGACGGTCGCCGGGCTGAATCTGCTGGAGTGGTTCGGCCGGGGCCCCTGGGAGTCGTATCCGGACCGGGCCGCGGGCGCGCCCGTCGGTCACCACTGCCTGCCGGTGGACGAGCTGTTCACGCCCTACCTGCGGCCTCAGGAGAGCGGCGGACGGCACGGCGTACGGCGGTTCACCCTGTCCGCGCCGGACGCCACCGGCCTCGCGGTGCGGCTGGACCGGGCCCGCCAGGTCTGTGTGACGCGGCATCGCGCGGCCGATCTCGCCGCCGTCGCCCATCATGACGAACTGGTGCCGCGGGCCGGCTGCGTGGTGCACATCGACGCGGCGCACCGCGGGCTCGGCACGGCCTCGTGCGGGCCCGACACCTTCGCCTCCTGCCTCGTCGCGGCGGGTGTCCATCGCTGGAGCTGGACGCTGCGCGTTCTCTGACTTCCCTCCCACTCAAGTCACCTCATGGAGCACCCGTGTGCATTTCGCATGACCACGACCTGGGCGAGGCGCCCCAGGCCGGTGCCGGACGACGCGGTTTCCTGCGTGCGACGGCGTTGCTCGGCGCGAGCGCGGCGGCGGTGACCGCGTTGCCGGCCGCCGCCGAGGCGGCGGCCTCGGCGTGGCGCCCCGACCCCGACAGCCGCCGGTTCACGCTCGCCGTGATGCCGGACACCCAGTACCTCTTCGACGGCCCGAGCATCGACAAGGCGCCGGTCGAGGCCTCGTTGCGCTATCTGCTGGAGCGCGGCGGACAGGACAACATCGTCTTCCTCTCCCACCTGGGTGACCTCACGCAGAACGGCGCGAAGGAGGAGTTCGCCGCGATCGGTGAGGCGTTCGGGCTGCTGGACCGGCGGGGTGTCGGCTACAGCGTCCTGGCCGGCAACCACGACGTGAAGTCGTCGACGACCGACCAGCGCGGCACCACCCCGTACCTGGACGCGTTCGGGCCGCGGCGGTTCAGGGGGCAGCGGACGTTCGGCGGGGCGTCCCCGGACGGCTACAACTCCTTCCACCTGTTCACGGCGGGCGGCCGGCCGTGGCTCGTGCTGGCGCTGGACTGGCGGCTGTCGCCGCAGGGCTGCGCGTGGGCCAAGGGCGTCCTGGCGCAGCACCCGAGGACACCGGTGATCCTCACGACACACGAACTGGTCGCCGAGGACGACACGTTGTCGGACTACGGGCAGCACCTGTGGGACCGGCTGATCGAGGACCACGACCAGATCTTCCTCACCCTCAACGGCCACTACTGGCCCGCGGCCCGCGCGACCCGGAAGAACGCCGCCGGACATGATGTCCATCTGCATCTGACGAACTACCAGAACCGTTATTTCGGCGGTGCGGGGATGATCCGCCTCTACCGTTTCGACCTGGACCGCGAGGTCATCGACGTGGAGACGGTCTCCCCCTGGATCCTCGGCCGGGCCGGGGAGGGCGTCAACGCGCTGGAGCGGCAGGAGATGGAGCTGAGCGGCGACGCCGACCGGTTCTCCGTCGAGATCGACTTCGACCGGCGCTTCTCCGGTTTCGCGCCCGTGCCCGCCCGTCCGGCCAGACCCGCCTCGAAGCTGCTCGTCCCGGGCACGATGGCGTACTGGCGCTTCGACAAGCCCGTCGACGGCACGGCCGGCACGGTCCGTGACCTGTCGGGGCGGGGCAACGACCTGTCCCTCGTCACGGTCGGCGGCGGCGCCCTGGGCTGGTCGGCGGACCACCACCCCGACCAGCCGGGCCACGGCAGCCTGGAGTTCCAGGGCAGCAAATCGCCGCTGAAGGGCGCCTACCTGCGCACGGTCGACGGCGCCCCGCTCAACAGGGCCACCCTGGAGGACGGTTACACCATCGAGGCGTTCTACCGCCTGCCCGCCGACTGGGACCCGGGTCACCACGCCTGGTCGGGCCTGGTCTCCCGCACGGGCACGGGCGGCGCCGCCGGGAAGACCGCCGACGACCCGGACGAGCCGCTGGCCACGCTGTCGCTGTCCAACGACCGTGAGCCGCAGTGGGCGATGCGCCCGCTCAACCAGCAGGGCATCGCCACCAACTGGGGCCAGGAGACGCCGTTGGAGACCTGGTGGCACCTCGCGGTCGTCAACGACGGGCGGCACACCACGCTGTACGTCGAGGGCTGCCCGGTGGTCCGCAACCCCAAGGCGCCCTCCGTCGGCATCACCTCCGTCGGCCTGCCGTGGCTGCTCGGCGGCTACGAGTACGGCGGCAAGATCGACCAGATCCTCCACGGCCGGCTGGGCGACGTCCGGATCGTCGCCCGGGCGCTGCCCGTCACCTCCTTCATGAATCACTGAGATCCCGACGGCCCGGGCTGTCCCGGCGCCTCGGCCGACCCGCACGGGCCGGTCCCGCACCCGCCCGGGAACGGTGATCCGTGGGCGGACACGTGGTTCTGCTCGAACCCCGTGTTCGTCGACGTCCAGGGTTCGTGACCCTCGTGTACCAGCAGGTCACGGACTGATCGAGCGGAGGTACGGTGGGCCGCGTGACCGGTGAAGAGCCGCTGCGGCCCCAGTCCCTGATGCTGACGTTCCTGGGCGACCAGGTGCTCGGCCGTGACGTGTGCGTGTACTCGGGCAGCGTCATCGACGTGTTCGCCCGTGCCGGGATCGGCGAGCAGGCCACCCGCTCCACGCTGAGCCGCATGGCGGGCCGTGACCTGCTGCGCCGCCAGCGCGAGGGCCGCCGTATGTACTTCGGGCTGACCGAACGCTCGGAGGCGGTGCTGCGCGACGGCGAGCAGCGCATCTGGCGGACGGGGGCCGTCAACCGGCAGTGGGACGGCACCTGGACCCTGCTCGGCTTCTCCCTTCCGGAGTCCTGGCAGCGCCAGCGCCACGACCTGCGCTCCCAGCTGACCTGGAGCGGCTTCGGTCCGCTCTTCAACGGCCTGTGGATCGCCCCCGGCGAGGCCGACGTGTCGGCCCTGGTCGCCGAGCTCGGCCTGTCCGCGCACGTCAAGGTCTTCCGGGCGCACGCGGACACGGGCACGGACATCGGCCAGATGATCGAGGAGACCTGGGAGCTGGCCGACCTGGCCGGGCGCTACGAGGGGTTCGTGCGGCGCTGGCAGCCCTGGGAGGACGACCTGCCGGACGCCGACGACGCCCTCGTGCTGCGTCTGCGCCTGCAGACGGAGTGGCTCCGGATCGTTCGGCGCGACCCGCGGCTGCCCGTCGGGCATCTGCCGGACGACTGGCCGGCGGAGCAGGCCGAGAAGACGTTCCGGGCCGTGCACGAGCGGCTTTCGCCACTCGCCCGCGACGCCTCGGAACGCCTGCTGGACCTGGTGCCCGTGCGGCCTCAGGCGTAGAACCGGGACAGGCTCTGCAGCACCGCGGCCGGCTTGGTGCCGCCCTCGATCTCGATGGTGCCCTCGACGGTGATCTGCGCACCGCCCGGCACGTCCTCGACCTCGGCGAGCCTGGCCACCAGCCGGATGCGGGAGCCGGCCTTCACCGGTGCCGGGAAACGCACCTTGTTGAGGCCGTAGTTGACCTTCGTCGTCACACCCTGGACGTCCAGCAGCTCGGTGAACAGGGGGATGAAGAGGGAGAGCGTGAGGTAGCCGTGCGCGATGGGGGCGCCGAAGGGGCCCTCCTTGGCACGCTCGGGGTCCACGTGGATCCACTGGTGGTCGCCCGTTGCGTCGGCGAAGGTGTCGATGCGCTCCTGAGTGACCTCGATCCACTCGCTGGTGCCGAGGTCGCCGCCGGCGAGCTTCTTGAGTTCGTCGAGGCCGTTGACCGTGAGGCTCATGCGGTTCCTTACTGCTTGCCGTATCGGGTACGGACACGGGACTTGAGGAGTTTTCCGGAGGCGGTGCGCGGAAGTGCGTCCGCGAGGACCACCGACTTGGGGATCTTGTACTTGGCGAGGTGGCCGGCGAGGGAGGCGAGCACCTCGTCGGGGTCGAGGGCGGAGCCCTCGCGGGGCACGACGACGGCGCGCGGGACCTCGCCCCACTTGTCGTCCGGCACGCCGATCACCGCGCACTCGACGATGTCCGGGTGGGCGAGGAGCCGGTCCTCGATCTCGGCGGGGTAGATGTTCTCCCCACCCGAGATGATCATGTCCTTGATGCGGTCGACGATGTGGACGTAGCCGTCCTCGTCGACCCGGGCGGCGTCCCCGCTGCGGAACCAGCCGTCCGTGAAGGAGGCGGCCGTCTCCTCGGGCAGTCCCCAGTAGCCGGGCATGACGTGCGGGCCGCGCACCACGATCTCGCCCACCTCGCCGGCGTCGACCGGGGTCAGGTCGGGCCGGACGACGCGGACGTCGCTGAAGAAGTGCGGCACGCCCGCGGAACCCGCCTTGGCGAGGGCGTGTTCTGCGTCGAGGAAGAGCGTGCCGGGAGCGGCCTCGGTCATGCCGTAGCCCTGGAGGAAGGTCAGACCGCGCTCCTGGTACGCCGCGATCAGATGGGTGGGCACCGGAGAGCCGCCGCAGGTGAGGATGCGCAGCGAGGACAGGTCCGCGTCCGGCCAGCGCGGGTGGCGGGCCACCTGGTCGAACATCGTGGGCACGCCGAACATGAAGGTGATGCGGTGCCGTTCGATGAGGTCGAAGGTGGCGTCCGGGTCGAAGGCCTCGACCAGGACGCAGGTGCCGCCCTTCAGCAGGACGGGGAGCGTCAGCATGTTCAGGCCGGCGGTGTGGAACAGCGGGGCGGAGACCAGAGCTCGTTCGTCGGCGACCAGGTCATGGTCGATGAGGACGTTGATCGCGTTCCAGGTGAGGTTGCCGTGGGTGAGCATGGCGCCTTTGGGGCGGCCGGTCGTGCCCGAGGTGTACATGATGATGCAGGTGTCGTCGGCACCGACCGGTTCGTCGATCGGCTCCCCGGGTGCCTCGGCTACGGCCGCCTCGTACTCGGCGCCGGCCTCCAGGTAGACGCGGACGTCCGTGCTGCCGGGCAGGCCCGCGACCAGACCGGCGTAGGACGGGCCGTAGACGAGGGCCCGGGCTCCGGAGTCGGCGAGCTGGTAGGCGATCTCCGGTCCGGCGAGGCGGATGTTGAGCGGGACGAAGACCGCGCCGAGGGTGCCGGCCGCGAACAGGGTCTCCAGGTAGGAGGGGTGGTTCGGGCCGAGGTAGGCGATGCGGTCGCCGCGGCGCACGCCCCGGGCGCGCAGGGCGTGGGCCAGTCGGGTGGTGCGGGCGTGGAGCGTGCCGTAGTCGGTGGCGGACCCGCCGTGGATCAGGGCGGTGCGGTGCGGGGTCTTGCGGGCCCGGCGTGCGGGCCATGACCCCAGTCCCTCGTTGCGCATGTCACGCCCCTTACGGTTTCGTCAGCCCGAGCAGGCGGGCCGCGTTCTCCTTGAGGATCTTCGGCCGGACCTCGTCCTTGATCGTCAGCTTGCCGAAGTCGGCGAGCCAGCGGTCGGGGGTGAGGACGGGGAAGTCGGAGCCGAAGAGGACCTTGTCCTTCAGCAGGGTGTTCGCGTACTGCACGAGCTGCGGCGGGAAGTACTTCGGCGACCAGCCGGACAGGTCGATGTGCACGCCCGGCTTGTGTGTGGCGACGGCCAGGGCCTCGTCCTGCCAGGGGAAGGACGGGTGCGCCAGGATGATCTTCAGGTGCGGGAAGTCGGCCGCGACGTCGTCCACGTGGAGGGGGTTGGAGTACTTCAGCCTGATCCCGCCCCCGCCGGGGACGCCGGCGCCGATGCCCGTCTGACCGGTGTGGAACAGGGCGATCGCGCCGGTCTCCTCGATCACCTCGTACAGGTCGTACGCCACCGCGCGGTCGTTGGGGAAGAAGCCCTGGATGCTGGGGTGGAACTTGAAGCCCTTCACCCCGTACTCCTCGACCAGGCGCCGGGCCCGCTTGACGCCCGCCCTGCCCCGGAAGGGGTCGACGGAGGCGAAGGGGATGAGGACGTCGGCGTTGGCGGCGGCGGCCTCGGCGACCTCCTCGTTGGGGACGGGCGCCGTGCCGGTGGCGGACTCGGCGTCGACCGTGAAGATCACCGCGGCCATGTTCCGCTCGCGGTAGTACGCGGCGGTCTCCTCCAGGGTCGGTTTCCGCTTGCCCTCGACCTTGAAGTAGGCCGAGGAGGCGTCGTGCAGGTCGTCGTCCAGGGAGGAGTGCCCCTTGGAGGACACCTCGGCGTGGGTGTGGACGTCGATCGCGACCAGTGACTCCAGGTCCATCACGGGGTCCATCACGCCTCCGGGAACTTCGGCGCCGGGATGCCGACCGACTGGAGCTCGGCACCGACCGAGGTGGGCCAGGCGCCGGCCAGCGTGTCCGGGGTCCAGCCGCCGTCGGCGTAGGCCGTCCTGATCTCCTGCGGATGCGACCAGAGTGCCACCTTGTCACCGCCGATGCCGACGCACTGGCCGGTGACGCCCCGGGCGGCCTCCGACGCCAGGAAGGGGACCAGGGCCGCGCAGTCCTCGGGGGTGCCGAAGCCCTCGCCCTTGCGCAGGAAGTCCGGCAGCGGCTCGCCGTTCTTCATGGCGTCGACGTACGGGGCGAAGGCCGGGATGGTCTCGGTCATCGCGGTGGCGGCGACCGGCACGATCGCGTTGACCGTGATGTTCGCGCGGCCCAGCTCCATCGACCAGGTGCGGGCCATCGCCGCGATGCCGGCCTTGGCGGCGGCGTAGTTCGTCTGACCGAAGTTGCCGCGCTGTCCGGCCGGGGAGCCGACCAGGATCAGCGAGCCGCCCTCGCCCTGCTCGCGCATCCGCACGGCGGCGGCGCGGGCACAGGTGAAGGTGCCCTTGAGGTGGGTGGTGAGGACCGCGTCGAAGTCCTCGTCGGTCATCTTCCACAGGACTTTGTCGCGCAGGATGCCCGCGTTGGTGACGAGGACGTCCAGCCTCCCGAACTCCTCGACCGCACGGTTGACCAGCCGCTCGGCGGCCTCGGAGGTGCCGACGGGGACGACTTCGGCGACGGCCTTGCCGCCCGCTTCCGCGATGGACTTCACGGCCGCCTCGGCCACCGCCTCGTCGACGTCGTTGACCACCACGGACGCGCCGTGGGCGGCCAGGGCGTGGGCGTAGGCGAGGCCGAGGCCCCGGCCGCTGCCGGTGACGACGGCGGCCTTGCCGGAGAGATCGATGCTGGGCACGGGTGGGTCCCTTCGCACGGGGTCGACTGCGAGATCGAAGCTAAGAGCAATAATTGTTGTCGTCAATAGTTGTTGGCGACCTTCGGGTGCGGGATGCTGGAATCACCAGGACGCAGCACCGAGCACAGGGAGTCCGCCATCACACGCCAGAACGTCTCCGCGAAGCCCATCGACGCCCACGAGCCGTGGATGCGCGGACTGCACGCCGACACGGGCTACCTGCTGTACCGCCTGGGCCTGCGCTCGGGGCAGCTGTTCAACGCCTGCCTGCAGGAGTCGGGCCTGCGCCTGCGCCACTACGCGGTGCTGCGCTTCCTCGCCACCACCGACGGCGCGCTGCAACGGGAACTGAGCGCACGGCTCGGGTACGACCCGAGTGCGATCGTCGGCCTGGTCGACGACCTGGAGAAGCTGGGCTTCGCCGAGCGCCGCCCCTCCCCCGACGACCGCCGCAGCCGGATCGTCGCCCTGACCGAGAGCGGCCGCGGTTTCCTCCGCGACACCGACGAGGCCGGCCTGCGGGTGACCGGCGAACTGCTCGGCCCGCTGGACCCGGCCGAGCGGGAGACCCTGCACGCGCTGCTGCTGCGGATCGCGGAGGACGGCCTGAACTGATGTTGTGCGAATGATTGACGGCTGCACGATGGATGCATAACTTCACGGACCAACCGCGCCCCGTCCTCAGGGAGCCCACCGTGCAGCCTGCCCCGTCAGCCGCCCAACCCTCCCCCGATTCACGCCAGTTGCGCCGCGTCGCCGTGTCCGGCCTACTCGGCACGACCGTCGAGTTCTACGACTTCCTCGTCTACGGCACCGTCGCCGCGCTCGTGTTCGGCGAGCTGTTCTTCCCACGGGCCGACCCGGCGGTCGGCACCGTCGCGGCGTTCGGCACCTTCGCCGCGGGCTATCTCGCCCGGCCGCTCGGCGGCATCCTCTTCGGGCACTTCGGCGACCGGCTGGGCCGCAAGTCGATGATGCTGCTGACCATGGTCCTGATGGGGTCCGGCAGCTTCCTCATCGGCCTTCTGCCGACGTACGACACCATCGGCGTCTGGGCGCCGGTGCTGCTGGTCGCCCTGCGCGTGGTGCAGGGCATCGCGATCGGCGGCGAGTGGGGCGGCGCGATGCTGATGGTCGTCGAGCACGCCGAGCACACGCAGGGGTCCCGGCGTGGCCTGTGGTCCAGCTTCACCCAGCTCGGCGCGCCGCTCGGTTCCGTGCTGTCGGCCGGTGTGGTCACCCTCGTCGCCGCCCTGCCGGACGAGGAGTTCCGCTCCTGGGGCTGGCGGGTGCCGTTCCTGCTGAGCATCGTGCTGCTGGGCGTGGGCCTGTTCGTGCGGCTGAAGGTGGCGGAAAGCCCGCTGTTCGCACAGGCCAGGAGGGAGCCGGTGGACCGGCCTCCGATCGTGGAGGTGCTGCGCCGCCCGAAGCCGGTGCTGCTGGCCGCCGGTGTCGGCATCGGCGCGTTCACCGCGCAGTCCCTGCTGACGAGCTTCATGATCTCCTACGCCGTCGACGAGGGATACACCCGCCCGCAGGTACTGACGGCGGTCACCATCGCCTCCTGCGTGGCCCTCGTCGTCCTGCCGGCCGCGTCCACGCTGTCGGACCGGGTCGGGCGCCGGCCCGTCGTCCTCGCCGGTGCCGTCGCCGCGGCGGCGCTCTCCTTCCCGGTGCTGGCCCTGGTCGACTCCGGCTCCCCCGGCCTGCTGATCCTCGCCCTGGCGCTCGGCCACGGCGTCGCCCAGTCCACGATGTACGGGCCGCTGGGCGCCCTGCTCACCGAGATGTTCGGCACCCGCGTCCGCTACACCGGCGCCTCCCTCGGCTACCAGGGGGCGACCCTGATCGGCGCCGGGTTCTCCCCGCTGATCGCCGGCAGCCTCCTGGCCTCCTTCGGCGGCGGCAGCACTCCGGTGTCGCTGTTGCTGTGCGCGGGCGCGGCGATCACCGCGGTCACCGTGTGGCGGCTGCGCGAGACCCACACGGACGCGCTGGACACCCCCGCCGCCGCCCCCGCCCTGGAAGGGACCCCGCGGTGAGGATCCGCCTCGTCCTCCTGACCGCCTGCCTGTCCGTGGCGACCGCGCTGCCCGCGCAGGCCGTCGACGCCACCGGCGCCCATCTGGAGGGCGAGCTCCCTTCCGGCGCCGCGTACGTGATGGACGTACCCGCGTCGTGGAACGGCACGGTGCTGCTGTACAGCCACGGCTACACCCCGGCCGGAGCCCCCAACCCGGCCCAGAACTCGCCCGGCCCGGCCGCCCGCGACAAGCTGCTGGCCGAGGGCTACGCCCTGATCGGCTCCTCCTACGCGACGAACGGCTGGGCGATCACCGAGGCGGTGCCCGACCAGCTCGCCACGCTGGACCTGTTCACGCAGACGTTCGGCTCGGCGCGGCGCACGCTCGCCTGGGGCACCTCCTACGGCGGCTTCGTCACCAGCATGCTCGCCGAGCGGCACCCCGGCCGCTTCGACGGGTCGCTGTCGATGTGCGGGCTGGTGCAGGGCGGTGTCGCCAACTGGAACAGCACCTTGGACCCGGTGTTCGCGCTGCGCACGCTGCTCGCCCCGGACTCCGGCATCAAGCTCGCGGGGTTCGCGGACCAGGCCGAGGCGGTCGCCGCAGGCAACGCGCTCACCTCGAAGGTCGACGCGGCCCAGCAGACCCCCGGGGGCCGGGCCCGGATCGCCCTCGCCGCGGCCCTGCACGACATCCCCGGCCACAACGACGCCTCTCAGCCCGAGCCCGGCCCCACCGACTGGAAGACCGCGCAGTCCAACCAGTACTCCGCCGTCCGGGGACTTCTCCAGCTGCCCGCCTTCAGCTGGCGGCAGGAGGCCGAGGGCCGGGCGGGCGGCAACCCGTCCTGGAACACGGGTGTCGACTATCGCTCGATGCTCGTGCGGTCCCCGCTGTACAAAGAGGTGACGGAGCTCTACAAGGAGGCGGGACTGTCCTTGCGCACCGACCTCTCGGCCCTGGCCCGGGCCCCCAGGATCTCCGCCGACCCCTCGGCGGTGCGGTGGATGCGCGGCACCAGCGTGCTCTCCGGCCGGCTCACCGACCCCCAGCTGAACATCCACACCACCGGCGACGCCCTGATACCGGTGCAGTCGGAGAGCGCCTACCGGCGGGCCGCCACGGCGGCGGGCTCCGCCGGGCTCCTCCGCCAGGCGTACGTCGACGCCCCGGGCCACTGCACCTTCACCCCGGGCGAGACACTGGCCGCCCTGCACACCGTGGAGAAGCGCCTGGACACCGGCCGCTGGGACGCCTCGCCCCGTGCCCTCAACTCCCGTGCGAAGGCGGTGGAGCCGACGGCCGGGCCCCGCTACGTTCCGTACCGCCCGACCGCCTACCCGCGCCCCTACGACCTCGCCCACCCGAAAGACGCCCGGCCATGACCGCCTCCACCGCGCCCGACCGACTGCTGTCCGTACTCGCGGCCTTCGACCACGAGCATCCGGGGCTGTGCCTGACGGACATCAGCCGACGGGCCGGGCTGAGTCTGACCACCACGCACCGCCTGGTGGGCGCGCTCACCGGATGGGGCGCCCTGGAGCGGGACGAGTCCGGCGTCTACCACGTCGGGCTGCGGCTGTGGGAGCTCGCCGCACTGGCCCCGCGCGGCCTCGCCCTGCGGCAGATCGCGCTGCCGTATCTGGAGGACCTGTACGAGGCGACGCACGAGAACGTGCAGCTGGCCGTCCGGGACGGCCGGGACGTCGTGTACATCGAATGGCTGTCGGGCCGGTCCGCCGTCGGCGTGCACATCCGCGTCGGCGCCCGCTGGCCGCTGCACGCCACCGGCGTCGGCCTCGCGCTGCTGGCCCACGGCGACCCGGTGTTCCAGAAGGAGTACTGCGCGGGCGACCTCGCGTCCTTCACCCCGTACACGATTACCGAACCGGAGCGCCTGCGGCGGGCGCTCGCCGAAGTGCGCAGGTCGGGGGTGGCGGTGAGCGACCGTCAGGTCACACAGGACGCACTGTCCGTGGCCGCGCCGGTCCGCGGCGCGGACGGCACGGTCACCGCCGCCGTGTCGATCGTGGTGCCCCACGCGGACGCCCAGGTCCCGGTGCTGGGCCCGGCGGTGCGGATGGCGGCGCGTGGCATCTCGCGGGCGCTGGGGTGGCAGCCCTGAGCGCTGCCGGGGTGCGCCGGGCGCTGACGCCCGCGACGTGGATCCACGTCCGCTGTCCCTTGTCGCAACCGGCTCGGGCCGGGAAGGGCCTGAGGGCCGTCAGGCTTCTTGGGCCGGGGTCATCGCCCAGCGGATGGTCCGGGTCAGGACCAGGCCGGCGGGACGGACGGCGAGGTCCTCGACGACCGGCACCCGGGGCAGCCACAGCATGCCGCGTGCCCAGGGCGGGAGCAGGGTGACGGCGTTCGCGGCCAGCCCGCCGTAGAAGGGCCGGACGGCGAGGGGCAGCGGAGGCTGGAACAGCAGGAAGCGGGCGGCGGCCCGCGCCTCGGGCGTGGGCCGCAGCTCGGGCCGGTAGGCGGTCAGGCGTTCGGCCAGTTCACGCCGGTCCCGCGGCGGGTCGGCCACTCCCAGCGCCTCGGCGACGCGCGCGGTGTCGGCGACGTAGGCGTCGTAGCCGGCGGCGTCCAGCGGCCGGGCCCCGTAGCGCTCGTGGGCGCGCAGGAAGCTGTCCGTCTCGGCGGCGTGCACCCAGCCCAGCAGATGAGGATCGGCCGCGTGGTACGGCACACCCTCGGCGCTCGTGCCGCGGATCCGTTCGTGGATGCCGCGCACCCGGTCGACGGCCTGCCGGGCGTCCGCGGCGGTGCCGTAGGTCGTCACGGCCAGGAAGGTGCTGGTGCGCTGCAACCGGCCCCACGGGTCGCCGCGGAAGCCGGAGTGCCCGGCGACGGCCGCCATCGCGAGCGGATGCAGCGACTGCAGGAGCAGAGCGGTCAGCCCGCCGATGAACATCGAGGCGTCACCGTGGACCGCGCGGATCGGCCGGTCCGGCCCGAACCAGCGCGGGCCGGGGGTGTGGTGGATGCGGGCACGGGTCTCGGGTCCGCCCGGGCCCGCGACGCGGCGGAACAGGGCCTGGCCCAGCTGTTCACGGACTCCGGTCAGCACGGTCGGCCTCCCTTCCTCTGCTGCCCAGTGTCCGGCATGACCGTGCCGTCCGGACCTGACGCCCGGCCCCGTCAGGTCCCCGGCCCGGTCGCCGCGCGGTCGGCCAGGCCGCCGGCGCCGAGCGGCCCGGTGGGGCGGAGCGAACCCGAGGCCTCCAGGCGGGGCAGGGCGCGGCGCGCCACGCGCAGAACCACCGGGGGCATGGCCGGGCGTATCGGCTGGGCCAGCCGCAGCCAGGCCGGTGCGTACACGGCCGTACGGCGGCGCTCCATGCCGTTGACCATGCGGGCGGCGACCGTGTCCACGGGGTACACGCGGCGGGCCGGCGGGGGCATGTGCAGACGCAGTTCCCGCAGGACGTCGTACCGCTCGGCGTCGCGGATCATGTCGGTGTCCGTCCAGTTCAGGTAGGCGATGCCCACGCCGACCCCGCGGTGTGCCACCTCCGCGCGCAGGGAGTGCGCGAAGGCCTCGACCCCGGCCTTGGATGCGCAGTACGCGCTCATCAGCGGGGCGGCGCCGATCGACGCCAGCGAGGCGACCTGGAGGAAGTAGCCCGCCGTGTCGAGCAGGTCCGGCAGGAACGCCCGGGCGGTGTGGGCGCTGCCGGTGAGGTTGACGTCGATCACCCGGCGCCAGGTGGCCGGGTCGGAGTCGAGGAGGGCGCCGCCCTCGGCGATGCCGGCGTTCGCCACGACGGCCGAGGGACGGCCGAGTCGGGCCCGCACGGTGTCCGCGGCGGCTTCCAGCCCGGAGAGGTCGGTGACGTCGGCCTCCACGGCGAGGGCGGGGCCCGGCAGGGAGGCCGTCACCTCGTCCAGAACGCTCTTCTCGTGGCCGACGAGGCCCACCCGGGCGCCGCGCCGGGCGGCTTCGCCGGCCAGGGCGGCGCCCACGCCGCGGGCGGCTCCGGTGATGACGACGGTGCGCTCGGCGAGCGGGCTGCTGCTCATGGGCTGCCCTTCCTTCCGGTGCCGGACACCTTCCCGCAGGACCGGCTCAGCGCCTGGCTCCGGTGCGGTCGCGGTGGGCGAGGAGCCGCTGGGCGCGGGCCAGGCCGGGGGGCCGGTTGCGGCGCAGGGCGGCCCGCGCGGCATTGGCTCCCGGCGCTCCGTGCACGCCACCGCCCGGGTGGGCTCCGGAGGAGGCGAGGTACAGGCCGGGCACCGGGGTCTCGGGGCGGCCGGTGCCGGGCAGGGGGCGGAAGACGAGCTGCTGGTGCATCGCGGTGGTGCCGCCGTTGATGGCGCCGCCGGTGAGATTGCCGTCGAGCGCCTCCAGGGTCGGCGGCGCGAGGATGCGGCGGCCGCGGATCAGGGAGCGGAAGCCGGGCGCGAAGCGCTCCACCTGGCGCTCGACCCGGTCGGCCATGAGCTCCTGGTCCTTGGTGTCCCAGCTGCCGGTGATCCCCTCGTCCGCGGCGTCGGCGCGGATCTCGTGGGGGATGTGGGTGTAGGCCCAGGCCGATTCGGTGCCCTGCGGCGAGCGGGTGGCGTCGGAGGTGGTCATCTGCCCGAAGATCAGGAACGGGCGGTCCGGGACCTGCCGCATGGCGATCTGGGCGGCGAAACGGGTCAGCTCGTCCATGCCGTCGGCGAGGTGCACCGTACCGGCCCGGGCGGCCTGCTCGGCCTGCCAGGGCACCGGGCCGTCGAGCGCCCAGTCGACCTTGAACGTGGCGAAGTCCCACTGGAAACGGCGCAGGTCGTCGAGGACCTGGGCGGGCAGGTGCGCGGGGGCGACCAGCTCGCCGTACAGGGCGGGCACCGACACGTCCGCCAGCACCGCCCGCCGGGCCCGCACCGCGTCACCGGTGGCCGTCCGTACACCGACGGCCCGCCCGCCGCGGACGACGACCTGCTCGACGCGCTGCCCGCAGCGGACCCGCCCGCCCAGACTCTCCAGACGCCGGACCAGGGCCGAGGTCAGCGCACCGGAGCCACCGGCCGGGACGGGGAAGCCGTAGGTCTGGCCCAGCATGGCCATCAGCCAGCCGAAGCCTCCGCTGCCCGCCGACTCGGGGGCGAGGTCGGCGTGCAGGGCGTTGCCGGCCAGCAGCAGACGCCCGCCCTGGCCGCGGAACTCCTCCTCTCCCAGGCGCCGCACCGGCAGCACCAGGGAGCGGGCCATGCGCAGTCCGCCCGCCGCCCGCAACCGCAGCGCCATCCGTGCCGTCGCGCGAACGGGTGGGAAGGGGGTGAACAGGGCGTCCAGGAGCCCGGGGCGCAGGCCCTCCCACACATCGTGCAGCCGCCGCCAGGCCGCTCCGTCGCCCTGCTCGAAGGTGTCCAGGGACGCGGCGGTGGTGTCGATGTCCCGGTCCAGGAGGGCGCAGCTGCCGTCGGTGAGGGGGTGGGCCAGGACGCTGGGCGCGTGGCTCCAGCGCAGTCCGTGCTCCTCGGGGCGCAGCGCCGCCAGGACGGGCGAGGCGGCCGCGAGGGGGTAGAAGGAGCTGAACAGGTCGTTGACGAAGGCGGCGTCGACGCCCCGGTCGTGGCGCACCGCGCCCCCCGGTTCGGGCTGCTCCTCCAGCACCTCGACGCTCCACCCGGCGCTCGCGAGGACGTTGGCGGCGACCAGCCCGTTGGGGCCCGCGCCGATCACCACGGCGTCAGGCATCGCGGGCTCCGTCGGCGTCGGACGCCACGGTCACCTGGCCCAGGGGCCGCCGGGTGTCTTCCGCCTGCCCTGCCTCGGCCTCGCACAGCCGGGCCAGCCGGGCCAGCATGGCGCGGTGGCGCAACTGGATCAGTGCCTCGAATCCGACGTTGTGCAGCCGGCCGCCCGCGCCGCGCAGCGGATGCTCGTCCACGATCACCAGGCAGTGCTCGCCCCAGGGCCGCAGCTCGATCGCGATGCGTGCCGAGCCCAGCGCACCGGCCTGCGCCTCCAGCTCCAGCCGGGTGCCTTCCTCACAGTGGCGGACGACCGTCTCGTTGTTCAGGCACACCGGCCCGAGCCGGACCTCGTAGCGGATCGCCGCGCCGGTGCGCGGCCACTGTCCGCGTACGGGGTGGGACTCGGAGGTTCCCACCACCCACTCGGCGTAGCGGTGGCCGTCGGCGAGGACGTCCCACACGGTGCTCGGCGGGACTCGGATCAGGTGATGGCGTACGGCCACGGATGCCTCCTGCTGGCTCGAACGGGTTCTCCGCCCCCGAGTGCCCCGCCAGGCCCGGTTCAACAGCCCGGTGCGCGAGCGCACAGGGCGGCGCTCGGGGCGACCGCCGCGGCCCGAGGGGGTCGAACCCTGCGAGGTGCTCAGCGGCGGGAACCGGGGACGGCACCGTCGGACGGGGCACGGTGGTGAGGCACGGTGGCCGGCGGCGCACCGCTGGCGGCGGACCGGGCCGCGGTGGCTGCCGATGGCCGTCGCCTCGAGGGCCGTGGGCACCCTCGTCTTCACCGGGTTCTTCACCGGGCTTCCCGAGTGGACGACGGGGATCGGCATCGTGCTCATCCTGGCCTCGGACCACACGGTGGCCCGGTACGTGATGCGGTGGTCCGCCGGCGAAGGGGCTTCCGGCCGGCTCCCGGTCCCTTTCCTTCAGGCTCTGCAGCCGGCCGAGCCCGCCCACTTTTCTTGGCTTCATCCCTTGACGGCCCGGGTGCGGTGGAGCACATTGGCGGCACTTTGAGAGCGCTCTCAATCCCCTTCCCGAGAGGCCCCCACATGAGCGGAACCTCAAGCACCCCCCGCGGACCCCGTCCCTTCCGGCGGGCGTTCGTCGCCGTCGTCGGCACACTCGGCCTCACGGCGGCCGCCGCCACGGTCGCCACTGACTCGGCCGAGGCCTCCGCGCCACCGCCCCCGCCGGGCTGGACGCAGGTGTTCGCGGACGACTTCAACGGCGCCGCGGGCTCCGGCGTCGACACCTCCAACTGGCAGTACGCGACCGGCAAGGGCTACCCGGGCGGTCCCGCCAACTGGGGCACCGGCGAGATCGAGACGATGACGAACAGCACGGAGAACGTCTCGCTCGACGGCAACGGCAACCTGCGCATCACGCCCCGGCGGGACGCCGCCGGCAACTGGACCTCCGGCCGGATCGAGACCCACCGCACCGACTTCGAGCCCCCGGCCGGCGGCACGCTCCGCGTCGAGTCGCGCATCCAGGTGCCGAACGTCACCGGCGCCGCCGCCAAGGGCTACTGGCCCGCGTTCTGGATGCTGGGGTCCCCCTACCGCGGCGACTACTGGAACTGGCCGGCGGTCGGCGAGCTGGACATCATGGAGAACACCCAGGGCATGAACACGGTGTTCGCCACGATGCACTGCGGCACCTCGCCGGGCGGCCCCTGCAACGAGACCAGCGGCATCGGCGGTTCGACGACCTGCCAGGGCACCTCATGCCAGGCCGGCTTCCACACGTACCGGATGGAGTGGGACCGCTCGACGAGCGTCGAGGAGATCCGCTTCTACCTCGACGGCGTCAACTACCACACGGTGCGCGCCAACCAGGTCGACGCGACGACCTGGAAGAACGCCACCGACCACGGCTTCTTCATCATCCTGAACGTCGCGATGGGCGGCGGTTTCCCCGACGCGTTCGGCGGCGGCCCGGACGCCGGGACGCAGCCCGGCCACGCGATGGTCGTCGACTACGTGCAGGTGCTGTCGTCCGGCGGTGGCACCACGCCTCCCCCGACCGGCGGCCGTGACGCCTACGGCACCATCCAGGCCGAGTCCTACGACGGCCAGTCCGGTGTGATCACCGAGACGACGTCCGACTCCGGCGGCGGCCGGAACGTCGGCGCCCTGGCCAACGGCGACTGGCTGCACTTCAAGGGCGTCGAATTCGGCTCCTCGGCGGCCCGGCAGTTCAGCGCCCGGGTCGCGAGCGGCGCGGCGGGCGGTGTCAGCGGGCTGGTCGAGGTGCGGCTGGACAGCCGGAGCAACGCGCCCGTCGGGAGTTTCTCGGTGGGCAACACCGGGGGCTGGCAGGCCTGGCGGACCGTCCCGGCGAACATCGGCGCCGTGACGGGCACGCACGACGTGTATCTGACCTTCACCAGCGGACAGCCGGCGGACTTCGTGAACGTCAACTGGTTCACCTTCGGGCACTGAGCGCTCACGGCGGGGGGCTCCACGTGCGTGGGGCCCCTTTTCGCTGCGCCGGACCGCCGTCAGCGCAACTCGGCCCGGAACGCCGCCGGAGTCTGCTCCGTGTGCTGGTGGAAGAACTTGGAGAAGTTCGCGGCGTCCGGGAAGCCGACCGCCACGCCGACCCTGCCGATCGGCAACTCGGTGTGGGCGAGCAGCCGTTTGGCCTCCAGGACCACGCGCTTGTCGATGAAGGCCTTGGGCGTGTCACCGGTCGCCGCGCGCACCGCCCGGACCAGGGTGCGGCGGGAGTAGCCGAGCGCGTCGGCATAGGCGCTGACGCTGTGGTTGGTGGCGAAGTCCCGCTCCACGGCGTCCCGGAAGAGGGTGAAGGTGGAGTCGGACCGCTGCCGCAGGGCCTGAGCCGAACTCGCCGCGAGGTGGGCGAGCCGCAGCAGGAACGCCGTCAGCGAGTGGCGCAGGACGGCGGTGTGCAGGGTGAGCGGGAGTGTCGCCGTGTCCTCGTACTCGCGCCGCAGTTGGGCCAGGGCGGCCCGCAGACCGTCGAGTTGGGCCGGGTCCGGGCGCAGCAGCGGCGGCAGGTCGTAGCGGTAGAGGCCGGTGGCCTCCACGGTCGAGCGGGGCAGGAAGCCGGGTTGCATGATCAGCACGGTTCCGCGGTACTCGCTGGTACGCGAGAAGCGGTGGACCTGCCCGGGGCGGATCCACAGCAGGTCCCCGGCCGTGGCCTCGTATTCGGTGAAGTCGACCATGTGCCGGACCGGGCCCGCGCCGAACAGCAGGACGACGTGGAAGTCGATGCGGTGCACACGCTCCAGCGGCGCGTCGACGTGCCAGGTACGGCCGGTGCCCATCGGGCCGACCTGCATGCCGACGCCGCCGACACTGAGCTCGACCGGGAAGGGGAACGTATCGATCCCGTCGCCGCCTTGGATGCTTCTGTCCGCCATGTCCGCCTCGTACCGCCCGCTCGCGTGCCCCGCTGCCCGCGGGTGTCCCACTTTCACCACAGGCTGGCACACGACGACCTTCCGTCGAATAAGTCAGACTTTTAGTTTTGAACACGTCAGACCAGCAGCTTCGCTCCTATCGAGGATTTCTTGAAGATGAGCACGCAGACACCGGACCGCTTCGAATGGACCGAACTCGACCGGCGTGCCGTCGACACCGCCCGTCTTCTGGCGGCGGATGCCGTCCAGCGGGTCGGCAACGGCCATCCCGGTACCGCGATGAGCCTGGCGCCGGCCGCCTACACGATCTTTCAGAAGGTGATGCGGCACGATCCCGCCGATCCCGAGTGGGCCGGTCGTGACCGCTTCGTCCTGTCCCCCGGCCACACCTCGCTGACCCTCTACACGCAGCTCTACCTCGCGGGTTACGAGCTGGAGCTCGACGACCTGGAGGCGTTCCGCACGCACGGCTCCAAGACACCCGGTCATCCCGAGTACGGGCACACGGCGGGCGTGGAGACCACCACCGGCCCGCTCGGCCAGGGCGTCGCGAACGCCGTCGGCATGGCGATGGCAGCCCGCTACGAGCGCGGTCTGTTCGACCCGGACGCCCCCGAGGGCGACTCCCCCTTCGACCACACGATCTGGGCGATCGTCTCCGACGGCGACCTCCAGGAGGGCGTCTCCGCCGAGGCCTCCTCGCTCGCCGGCCACCAGAAGCTCGGCAACCTGGTCTTCCTCTACGACGACAATCACATCTCCATCGAGGGCGACACCGCGACCGCGTTCTCCGAGGACGTGCTGAAGCGCTACGAGGCCTACGGCTGGCACGTGCAGCGGATCGAGCCGCGGGAGGACGGCGACGTCGACGTGCACGCGCTGTACGCGGCGCTGCGGGCGGCTCAGGCCGAGACCGGGCGCCCCTCGATCATCGCGATGCGCACGATCATCGCCTGGCCCGCCCCGAACGCCCGGAACACCGAGGCCTCCCACGGCTCGGCGCTCGGCGAGGACGAGATCGCTGCCACCAAGCGCCTCCTCGGCTTCGACCCGGAGCGGTCCTTCGAGGTCGCGGACGAGGTGCTGGCCCATGCCCGCCGGGCCCTGGACCGGGGCGCCGAGGCGCACAGCGCCTGGGACAAGCGGGTGGCCGCCTGGCGGGGCGAGAACCCGGAGCGGGCCGCCACGTTCGACCGCGTCAGCAAGGGCGAGCTGCCCGAGGGCTGGGAGGACGCCCTGCCGGTGTTCGAGCCGGGCAAGACGGTCGCCACCCGTGCGGCCTCCGGCAAGGTCCTCCAGGCGCTCGGCCCGGTCGTCCCGGAGCTGTGGGGCGGCTCGGCCGACCTGGCCGGCTCCAACAACACCACCATCGACAAGACCAGCTCGTTCCTCCCGGCGGGCAACCCGCTCCCGGAGGCCGACCCGTACGGCCGCACCGTCCACTTCGGCATCCGCGAGTTCTCCATGGCCGCCGAGATGAACGGCATCGCGCTGCACGGCAACACCCGGATCTACGGCGGCACCTTCCTGGTGTTCTCCGACTACATGCGCAACGCGGTGCGGATGTCGGCTCTGATGCAGCTGCCGGTGACCTACGTGTGGACGCACGACTCCATCGGCCTGGGCGAGGACGGCCCGACCCACCAGCCGGTCGAGCACCTGGCGTCACTGCGGGCGATACCGGGCCTGAATGTCGTACGCCCCGCCGACGCCAACGAGACCGCCATCGTCTGGGCCGAGATCCTCAAGCGGCACTCCACCGCCCCGGCCCCGCACGGCCTCGCGCTCACCCGCCAGGGCGTGCCGGCCTACGAGCCGGACCCGCAGGCGGCACGCGGCGGCTACGTGCGGTTCGAGGCGGAGGGCGGCGAGCCGCAGGTCATCCTGATCGCCACCGGTTCCGAGGTCCACGTCGCCGCCGAGGCGCGCGAGCGTCTCCAGGAGGCGGGCGTGCCCACTCGCGTCGTGTCGATGCCGTCCGTGGAGTGGTTCGAGGAGCAGCCGCGCTCGTACCGCGACCGCGTGCTTCCGCCGTCCGTGAAGGCCCGGGTCGCCGTCGAGGCCGGCATCGGCCTGACATGGTACCGGTTCGTCGGGGACGCGGGGCGCATCGTCTCCCTGGAGCACTTCGGTGCATCCGCCGACGCCGGGACCCTCTTCGCCGAGTACGGCTTCACCGCCGAGAACGTCGTCGCCGCCGCGCGGGAATCCCTGTCCGCGGCTCGCGACTGACCGACCGCCCGAAAGAAGATGATCACCGTGACCGAAGCGACCGCGAACGCGGGAGCATTGGAGCGCCTGTCCCACGAGGGCGTGCCGCTCCGGCTGGACGACCTGTCGCGCCGACGGATCGAGTCCGGCAACCTGGCCGAGCTCGTCGCCGACAGGAACGTCGTCGGCGTCACCACCAGCCCCTCCGTCTTCCGGGCCGCCATCGGCTCCGGCGTCGGCTACGAGGAGCAGCTCGCCGACCCGGCGGTGCGCGGCGTGACCGTCGACGAGGCGGTCAGGATGATGACGACCGCCGACGTCCGGGCCGCCGCCGACGTCCTGCGGCCGGTGTACGAGGCCACCGGCGGCCGGGACGGCCGGGTCTCCATCGAGGTCGACCCCCGGCTGGCCCACGACACGATGGCGACCGTCGCCGAGGCCCGGCAGCCGGCCTGGCTGGTGGACCGCCCCCATGTGATGATCGAAATTCCGGCGACGAAGGCGGGCCTGCCGGCGATCACGGACGTGATCGGAGCGGGTATCAGTGTCAATGTGACGCTGATCTTCTCGCTGGAGCGCTACCGCGAGGTGATGGACGCCTGCCTCGCCGGTCTGGAGCGGGCGCGGGCGGCCGGCCTCGACCTGTCGGGGATTCACTCGGTCGCGTCGTTCTTCGTCTCCCGCGTGGACGCCGAGATCGACAAGCGGCTGGCGGTGCTGGGCTGTGACGAGGCGCTCGCCCTGAAGGGCGGGGCGGCCCCGGCCCACGCGCGGCTCGCCCACCAGGCGTACGAACAGGTCATCGCCGGGCCGCGCCGGCAGGCCCTGGCGGATGCCCGCGGGAACCGGCAGCGCCCCCTTTGGGCCTCCACCGGTGTGAAGGACCCCGTCTACGAGGACACCCTGTACGTGGACGAACTGGTCGCCCCCGGCACGGTCGACACCATGCCGGAAGCCACGCTGAACGCCGCCGCCGACCACGGCGACGTCCGGGGCGACACCGTCACCGGCGGTTACGACCGGGCCCGAGCGGACCTGGCGGACGTCGAACGGCTCGGCATTGCATACGACGAGGTGATGCGGCAACTGGAGGACGAGGGCGTGGCCAAGTTCGAGGTGGCCTGGCAGGACCTGCTGGACGCGGTCACCAAGTCCTTGAACGACAAGGGAGTTGACGCGGAATGAGCGAGGGCATCCCCCAGACGGCCGAACAGGAGACCAAGGGGACCAAGGAGGACAAGGAGGCCCGGGTGGCCCAGGAGGCCGCCGGGGTCGAGCAGACCGGGGTGAGCGGCGAGGCACCGCCCGCCCCGCGCACCGACCACGCGGACCCCGACTTCAGCAACCCGCTGCGCGACCCGCGCGACCGCCGTCTGCCCAGGATCGCGGGGCCCTCCGGGCTGGTCATCTTCGGCGTCACCGGCGACCTGTCCCGCAAGAAGCTGATGCCGGCCGTGTACGACCTGGCCAACCGCGGCCTGCTGCCGCCGGGCTTCTCCCTGGTGGGCTTCGCCCGCCGGGACTGGGAGGACCAGGACTTCGCGCAGGTGGTGCACGACGCGGTCCGCGAGCACGCGCGCACCCCGTTCCGCGAGGAGGTCTGGCAGCAGCTCGCCGAGGGCATGCGGTTCATCCCCGGCGACTTCGACGACGACACGGCGTTCAAGCAGCTGCGCGCCGCCGTCGAGGAGCTGGACGCCTCCCGGGGCACCAGCGGCAACTACGCCTTCTACCTCTCGGTGCCGCCGAAGTTCTTCCCCAAGGTCGTCCAACAGCTGAAGAAGCACAAGCTGGCGAGCGCCCCCGAGGGCGCCTGGCGCCGCGCGGTCATCGAGAAGCCCTTCGGGCACGACCTGAGGTCGGCCGAAGAGCTGAACCGCATCGTGCACGATGTGTTCGACCCGGAGCAGGTCTTCCGCATCGACCACTACCTCGGCAAGGAGACCGTCCAGAACCTCCTGGCCCTGCGCTTCGCCAACCAGATGTTCGAACCGATCTGGAACCGGTCGTACGTCGACCACGTGCAGATCACCATGGCCGAGGACATCGGCATCGGCGGCCGGGCCGGCTACTACGACGGCATCGGCGCCGCCCGTGACGTCATCCAGAACCATCTGCTCCAGCTCATGGCGCTCACCGCCATGGAGGAGCCGGCCGCCTTCGACGCCGCCTCGCTGCTCACCGAGAAGCTGAAGGTCCTCAAGGCCGTGCGGCTGCCGCAGGACCTCGGGCAGGGCACCGTGCGCGGGCAGTACGCGGCGGCCTGGCAGGGCGGCACGAAGGTGCGGGGCTACCTGGAGGAGGACGGCATCGACCAGTCCTCCACGACCGACACCTACGCCGCGGTCAGGCTCCAGGTGGACAACCGCCGCTGGGCGGGCGTCCCGTTCTACCTGCGCACCGGCAAGCGGCTCGGCCGCCGGGTGACGGAGATCGCCGTGGTGTTCCAGCGGGCCCCGCACTCCCCCTTCGACTCCACCGCGACCGAGGAGCTGGGATCCAACGCGATCGTCATCCGCGTCCAGCCGGACGAGGGCATGACGGTCCGCTTCGGCTCGAAGGTGCCGGGCACGTCGATGGAGATCCGGGACGTGACGATGGACTTCGCCTACGGCGAGTCCTTCACCGAGTCGAGCCCCGAGGCGTACGAACGGCTGATCCTCGACGTCCTCCTGGGCGACGCCAACCTGTTCCCCCGTCACCAGGAAGTGGAAGAGTCCTGGAAGATCCTCGACCCGATCGAGCAGTACTGGGCCACGCACGGCCGGCCCGCGCAGTACGCCTCGGGCAGCTGGGGACCCGAGGAAGCCGACGAGATGCTCGCACGAGACGGACGGAGCTGGCGCAGGCCATGAAGATCGACCTGACCGATACCACGGCAAGCAAGATCAACAAGGCGCTGGTGCAGGGGCGCCGCGCCATCGGCACGCCTGCCGTGGGCATGGTCCTGACGATGGTGATCGTCACGGACGAGGAGAACGCCTACGACGCGATCAAGGCGGCCGAGGAGGCCTCGCACGAGCACCCCTCGCGCACCCTGGTCGTCATCAAGCGGCACGCCCGTACCCCGCGCGACCGTCAGGCCTCCCGCCTGGACGCCGAGGTCCGGGTGGGCGCCGACGCGGGTACCGGCGAGACGGTGATCCTGCGGACCTACGGCGAGGTGTCCGACCACGCCGACTCGGTGGTGCTGCCGCTGCTGCTGCCGGACGCGCCGGTGGTGGTGTGGTGGCCGATGGATTCCCCGGAGGTGCCCTCGAAGGACCCGCTCGGAGCACTGGCCCAGCGCCGGATCACCGACCTGTACGCCGTCGCCAACCCCCTGGGGATGCTGGAGAGCCGGGTCCGCTCCTACGCGCCCGGTGACACCGATCTCGCCTGGACCCGGCTGACGCCCTGGCGTTCGATGCTGGCGGCGGCGCTGGACCAGGCCCGGGCGCAGATCACCTCGGCGGCCGTGGAGGCCGAGGCCGAGAACCCGGCCGCCGAGCTGCTGGCCCGCTGGCTGGAGGCACGGCTGCACGTCCGGGTCGACCGTGTGGTCACCGCCGGTCCGGTCGTCACGGCCGTGCGCCTGGGCACGGAGAACGGCGAGATCGTCATCGACCGCCCCGAGGGGCCGCTGGCCACGCTGACCCTGCCGGGCCAGCCGTCGCGCACCCTCGCGCTCAAGGTCCGTGCCACCTCCGAACTGATCGCCGAGGAGCTGCGGCGCCTCGACGCGGACGAGATGTACGCCATCGCCCTGAACGGCGAGGCGACCGAGGAGATCCCTGCTCATGTCTGACTCCCCCTCCGGTTCCCCGAGGCTCACCCGGCGCCCCGAGTGGGCCGCCCTGGAGAACCACCGCACGGACGCCCTGTCCCAGCCGGACCTGCGGGAACTGTTCGCCGCGGACCCCGGGCGCGCCGAGCGCTACGTCGTGCGCGTGGGCGACCTGCGCATCGACTACTCCAAGCACCTGATCACCGACGAGACGCTCGCCCTGCTCCAGGAGCTGGCCGCCGCGACCGACGTGTTCGGGCTGCGCGACGCCATGTTCCGCGGTGAGCGGATCAACGTCACCGAGAACCGGGCCGTGCTGCACACCGCGCTGCGCACCCCGCGGGACGCCGTCATCGAGGTCGACGGCGAGAACGTCGTCCCGGGCGTGCACGCCGTGCTGGACAAGATGGCCGCCTTCGCGGACCGGGTGCGCTCGGGTGAATGGACCGGACACACCGGCAAGCCCATCCGCAACGTCGTCAACATCGGCATCGGCGGCTCGGACCTCGGCCCGGCGATGGCCTACGAGGCGCTGCGGCCGTTCACCGATCGGGAACTGACGTTCCGCTTCGTGTCGAACGTGGACGGCTCCGACCTGCACGAGGCCACCCGCGACCTGGATCCGGCACAGACGCTGTTCATCGTCGCCTCCAAGACCTTCACCACGATCGAGACGATCACCAACGCCACCTCGGCGCGCTCCTGGCTGCTGGAGGGCCTCGGGGGTGATGAGAAGGCGGTGGCCAAGCACTTCGTCGCGCTGTCGACGAACGCCGAGAAGGTCGCCGGCTTCGGCATCGACGTCGACAACATGTTCGAGTTCTGGGACTGGGTCGGCGGCCGCTACTCGTACGACTCCGCGATCGGGCTGTCCCTGATGATCGCGATCGGCCCGGACCGCTTCCGGGAGATGCTCGACGGCTTCCGGATCGTCGACGAGCACTTCCGCAACGCCCCCGCGGAGGCCAACGCCCCGCTGATCATGGGCCTGCTGGGCATCTGGTACGGCAACTTCCACGACGCCCAGTCGCACGCGGTGCTGCCCTACAGCCACTACCTGTCGAAGTTCACCGCCTATCTCCAGCAGCTCGACATGGAGTCCAACGGCAAGTCGGTGGACCGCGACGGCCACCCCGTCCAGTGGCAGACCGGGCCGGTGGTGTGGGGCACGCCGGGCACCAACGGGCAGCACGCCTACTACCAGTTGATCCACCAGGGCACCAAGCTCATCCCGGCGGACCTGATCGGCTTCGCCCGGCCCGTCGCCGAGCTGAGCGACGAGCTGAAGGCGCAGCACGACCTGCTGATGGCCAACCTGTTCGCGCAGGGGCAGGCGCTCGCCTTCGGCAAGACCGCCGAGGAGGTGCGTGCGGAGGGCGTGCCCGAGGAACAGGTTCCGCACCGCACCTTCCGGGGCAACCACCCCACCACGACGATCCTGGCCACCGAACTGACCCCGTCGGTCCTCGGCCAGCTCGTCGCCCTCTACGAGCACAAGGTGTTCGTGCAGGGCGCCGTCTGGAACATCGACTCCTTCGACCAGTGGGGCGTGGAGCTGGGCAAGGTCCTCGCCAAACGCGTCGAGCCCGCTCTGACCGAGGGCGCGGACGTCCCCGGTCTCGACCCGTCCACGGCCGCGCTGGTGGCCACCTACCGCAATCTCCGGGAAGTGAACTGACATGCAGATCGGTCTTGTGGGTCTCGGCAAGATGGGCGGCAACATGCGCGAGCGCCTGCGCAACGCCGGCCACACCGTCATCGGATACGACACCAACCCCGAGAAGTCCGACGCCAACAGTCTGGCCGACCTCGTCAACCAGCTGGACGCACCCCGCACGGTCTGGGTCATGGTCCCGGCCGGCGAGCCCACCCAGCACGTCATCGACCAGCTCGCGGGCCTGTTGAAGCCGTACGACACGGTGGTCGACGGCGGCAACTCCCGCTGGACGGACGACGAGAAGCACGCCGAGGAGCTGAGCAAGCGCGGCATCGGCTTCGTCGACGCGGGTGTCTCCGGCGGCGTGTGGGGCCTGAAGAACGGTTACGCCCTGATGGTCGGCGGCGAGAAGGAGTACGTCGACCGGCTGCTGCCGATCTTCGAGGCGCTCAAGCCGGAGGGCCCGTACGGCTTCGTCCACGCCGGCAAGGTCGGCGCCGGGCACTTCGCCAAGATGGTCCACAACGGCATCGAGTACGCGATGATGCAGGCCTACGCCGAGGGCTGGGAACTGCTGGAGGCCGTGGACTCGGTGGACAACGTCCGCGAGGTGTTCCGCTCCTGGCAGGACGGCACCGTCATCCGCTCCTGGCTGCTGGACCTGGCGGTGGACGCCCTCGACGAGGACGAGCACCTGGAGGAGCTCCGGGGCTACGCACAGGACTCCGGCGAGGGACGCTGGACGGTGGAGGCCGCGATCGACAACTCCGTGCCGCTGCCCGCGATCACCGCCTCCCTCTACTCCCGGTTCGCCTCCCGGCAGGACGACTCGCCGCAGATGAAGATGATCGCGGCGCTGCGCAACCAGTTCGGCGGCCACGCCGTCGAGTCCGCGAAGAAGGCGTAGGACGTGGGTGATCTGCTGCTGGTCCGCCACGGCGAGACGGAGTGGAGCCGGAGCGGACAGCACACCAGCTTCACGGACCTGCCCCTCACCCCGAACGGTGAGGAACAGGCCAAGTCGCTCGCCCCGCTCCTCGCGGACCGCTCCTTCGCGCTGGTCCTCACCAGCCCGCTCGCCCGCGCGGTGCGCACCGCCGAACTCGCCGGCCTGACGGGGGCCGTGCGGGAGGCGGACCTGCACGAGTGGTACTACGGCGCCTACGAAGGCGTCACCACCGAGGAGATACACCGCACCCGCCCCGACTGGGACCTGTGGACCGACGGAGGCCCGCCCGGCCCCGACGGCGAACCGGGCGAATCCCCCGAGGAGGTCGGCGAGCGGGCCGACCGGGTCCTGGCCCGGGCGGCGAAGGCGCTGCCCGAGGGCGACGTGATGCTGATGGCCCACGGCCACTTCCTCCGCGTCGTGACGGCCCGCCGGCTGGGTCTGTCCCCGGCGGAGGGGCGGCTGTTCCGGCTGGAGACCGGCACGGTCTGCCGGCTGTCGACCGAACACGGCCGGCCCGTGATCGCGGAGTGGAACACCAGGGCGTAACAGGCCCCGGCCGGAGGCGGGTTGACAGCCTCCGGCCGGGGGCGCCAGAGTCCCCGCTGATGGAGATCGACAACATGACGCCCGCCGAGGAGCGGGTGTGGCGCGCCTTCGCGCGCGGGGAGGACGTCGACTTACGGGGACCGGCGGACGAGGATCCCGCGCGCGGCGCCGACTGGGGCCCCGAACGGACCCTGCGGGCGACCGTGGTGCGGGCCCTGCTGCTCAGCGCCCCGCAGGAGGACGGGGAGACGGCCGCCCTCAGACTGGCCGGCGCGCGGATCACCGGGGCGCTGAACCTCCAGTACGCCGACGTCGACCACGCCGTGCGCCTCAGCGACTGTTTCTTCGAGGACGTGCCCGTCCTGTACGCGGCGCGGCTGCGCCAGCTGAACCTGCGCGGCTCCGCCCTGCCCGGCCTGGACGCCGCCACCCTGCGCGTGGAGGGCGTGCTGCGCATGTCCGGCTGCCTGTTCGAGGGGCCCGTGCGGCTCGGCGGCGCGCAGATCTCCGGCGCGCTGTTCATGGACGGTGCCGCCATCGACGAACCGCCCTCCGGCCAGCCCGCGCTCCAGCTCAACCACGTGACCGTCGGGGACGGCCTGTCGGCGCCGGGTCTGCGGACGCGCGGTGAGGTGCGGCTGACGGGCGCGTCGGTCGCCGGCACCGTCGACCTCAACGGCGCGCGGCTGGAGGCGGGTGCCGGAGAGGTCGCCCTCGACGCGGAGACGCTCACGGTGGACGGCGACGCCCTGCTGCGCGACGCGGACGTCCTGGGCTGGATCGGACTGCGCGGCGCCCGGATCGCGGGCCGGCTCGACCTGTCGCACGCCCGCCTGGCGAACCCCGGTGACGCGGCGCTGCGGGCCAGCAGCTGCGCCATAGGGGAACTCTGGCTGCGCAAGAGCCCTCCCATGGCCGGCACCCTCAACCTGCGCCGTGCCCAGCTGGACGTGCTCTTCCTGGAGCCGGAGGTCGTCCCGGAGGAGGTCCTGCTCAACAGTCTCGTCTACACCTCCCTCACCCCGCACGAGCCCGCCGAGCGGCGCCTGGTGATGCTGGAGCGGGACGGCGAGGGCTATGTCCCGCACGCCTACGAGCAGTTGACCGCCGCCTACCGCAGGATCGGCGACGATCCCGCCGCCCGCCTCGTCCAGCTCGCCAAGCAGCGCCGCCGGCGCGGCACCCTGGCCTGGTACGGCCGGCTGTGGGGCCATGTGCAGGACGCCACCGTCGGCTACGGCTTCCGCCCCCTGCGGGCCGCGGGCTGGCTGGTGTCGCTGCTGGTGATCGGCTCCCTCGCCTACGCCCTGCACCATCCCGAGCCGCTCAAGGCGGACGAGGCCCCCCGGTTCAACCCGGTCTTCTACACCCTCGACCTGCTGCTGCCGGTGATCTCGTTCGGCCAGGAGGCCGCGTTCGCCCCCACCGGCTGGTACCAGTGGCTCTCCTACGCCCTCGTGCTCACGGGCTGGATCCTCGCCACCACCGTCGTCACCGGCATCACCCGGACCGTCAGCCGCCAGTGAGCGCCCGCACCGCGTGCCGCGCGGCCGGCCGCACCGGGGCGTCGGCGGCGCCGTAGCCCCGGTAACCGCCGTCGCGCTGAGCCGGCTCGGGCAGGACCCGGCCGACGGTGCGGGTGCAGCGGTGGCGGAAGACGCCGTGGACGTCGCGGTCTCGGAGAATGCCGAGGGCGCGGTAGGTCTCCAGCCCACCGCGGCGAGGTCGTCGTGGTAGTTCGCCGGGACGCGGGCAGCAGGCTGCCGCCCGCGGTCCGGAAGCGGCGCGCGGCGGCGACCCCACGGCGTCGGTTGCCAGGGCGATGTGCTGAGCGTGGACGGGGACGTCGGTGGGCGCGGCGCCGACGGTGAGGGCGGATCCGGACTTTGCCGTCGGGGTGGTGACGGCGCGGCTGCGCGTCGGTCCGTAGGGGTCGGCAACGGTGACGCTCTCCTGGACACCCACAGCCCGCAGTGGACCAGGACGGCGGGCAGAGGCAGGCCCGGATGGGCTGCCATGCCGGTGGGTGTGGCGTGGACGATGCCGTCGGCGTGCGCGAACGGCTCGGCCCGCCGGTCCGGCGAGGCGGCGAGCGCACGACCCGCCCCGGACATCCGGTTCCGTGCTCCGGCCAGGACTGCGGCCCGCTCGGGCAGGGCGTCGACGACGGTGGCCCTCCCGGCGCCGAGGGGTGAGCACGGCGTGGGCTCCGGCGTCCAGCTGCCCGACCCGCTCCAGCGGCGCGTCGGGCAGCCCGCACGAAGGGCGCGGCGACACCGGTGACGTCCGTGGTGTGGCCGACGGCCCGGCCGCCCTCGAGACTCATGTACGAACCAGTACGTTGGTCATGCCGGCCGAGCACGGGCCCAGGAAGACCCACCGGAGGCCCCCCGTGCTTCTGGAATCACCGGCACCGGCCCCTGCCCGAAGGAACCTGATGACCAGCGTCGAAGAACCGGCACGACCTGGCGAACGCATCCGTGACGCCGCCCGCACCCGGGCCGAGATCCTCGACGTCGCCACCCGGGAGTTCGCGCGGGCCGGCTTCGACGGGGCCCGGGTGGACGAGATCGCCGCCCGCACCTCCACCACGAAGCGGATGATCTACTACTACTTCGGCGGCAAGGAACAGCTGTTCACGGCCGTACTGGAGCGGGCGTACGGCGTGATCCGGGAAGCCGAGCAGCACCTCGACGTCGACCATTCGGACCCGGTCGCGGCCATCCGGCGGCTCGTCGAGGTGACCTTCGACCACCACGAACAGCACCCCGACTTCATTCGCCTGGTCAGCATCGAGAACATCCACGAGGCGCACCACATCGCCGGCTCCGAGAAGCTCGGGAAGATCGGCTCCCCCGCCCTGGACGTGATCCGCCGGATCCTGGCGTCGGGTCGCGAGTCGGGCCTGTTCACAGCCGACGTCGACGCCGTCGACCTGCACGCGATGATCTCCTCGTTCTGCTTCTTCCGGGTCTCCAACCGGCACACCTTCGGCGCGCTGTTCGGTCGCGACCTGCTCGACCGGGCGCAGCGCGCGCACCACCGCGCCATGCTGGGCGACATGGTGATCGCGTACCTGACGTCGGAGCGGACGGCGCACTGAACGCCCGGGACGGAACCCCCTGACTCCGGCGCACCCGCCCCCCGCTGCCCGTCCCGTGTCTCGCTGGACACTGGAGGAACGGCACTCGGTCCTGCGCCCCGGCCCCAGGGCCGTCGCTCACGTGGTCCTGCGCGATCATGAACCGTTCCTGCACCACGATGGGGTCTGAGGCGGTCCGGGCGGGGTATGCCGGATCTCACCTCGACGAGCGCGACGGGAGAAGAGCCATGGCACAGCTGCGACAAGAGGTCGATCCGGATGAGGCCGGGCTGGATCCGCAGGTGCTGGGCCGCCTGGACAGGCACTTCGCCCGGCTGGTCGACGACGGGCGCCTTCCGGGCTTCCTCGTCTCCATAGCCCGGGCCGGGCGCGTCGCCCACCTCACGACGCACGGGCTGCGCGACATCGCGGCCGGGCTCCCGGTCGAGCCCGACACACTGTGGCGGGTCTACTCCATGACGAAGCCGGTCACCGCCGTCGCCGCGCTGCTGCTGGTGGAGGAGGGCCGGCTGTCGCTGGACGACCCGGTCGCCGACCATCTGCCCGCCTTCGCCGACCCGCGGGTCTACGTCAGCGGCTCCGGGGCCGACGTCGAGACCCGCCCGGCCGACGGCCCCGTACTCGTCCGGCATCTGATGACCCACACCTCGGGCCTGACCTTCGGCTTCTACCACGCCCACCCCGTCGACGCCCTGTACCGCGAGGCCCGTCTGGAGTCGTCGGTGCCGCCGGGCGCGGACCTGGCCGAGACGATCGAGGTGTACGCAAGCCTGCCGCTGCAGTTCGAGCCGGGCACCGAGTGGAACTACTCGGTGGCGAGCAACGTCCTGGGCCGGATCATCGAGGTCGTGTCCGGGCAGCCGCTCGACGCGTTCTGCGCCGAGCGGATCTTCGGGCCGCTCGGCATGACGGACGCGGGTTTCCATGTGACGGACGCGCAGGCGGCCCGGTTGTCCGAGATGTACGGGGAGAAGGAGGGCGGCGGCATCGAGCCGATCCCGGGGCTCCCGTTGCGCGGCCGTCCGCGGTTTCTGTCGGGCAGCGGCGGCATGGTGTGCTCGGCCCACGACTACCACCGCTTCATGGAGATGCTGCGCCGCCGGGGCGAACTCGAGGGCGTGCGGCTGCTCACGCCGCAGACGGTGGATCTGATGACCCGCAACCACCTGCCCGGCGGTGCCGATCTGCGGGCTTTCGGCAGCCGCCCCGCCCACGACGAACCCGGCAACGACGGTCTCGGGTTCGGCCTCAACTGCTCCGTGGTGATCGACCCGTCCCGCACCCTGGTGCCGTCCGGGCTCGGCGCCTTCAGCTGGAGCGGCGTGGCCACGACGACGTTCTGGGTGGACCCGGGCCGCGACCTGACGGTGCAGTTCATGACGCAGGTGCGGCCCAAGACCTCCCACACGGTCTTCAAGGACCTCAAGCGGATGGTGCACGAGGCCCTGTCGGACTGACGCCGGCTACCGGTCGACGCGGAACGTGAACCCGACCCCGTCACGGGCCGGTTCACGCGGCCACCCCTCGGACCGGGCGGCCGTCCCGGCGGCGCGGTTCAGGCCGGGCGGCGGGGAGCCGTCCAGGATGTGCCGGACGCCCAGCGCGAGGGTCCGCGAGACGCAGCGGGCCATCGCGCTCTCCTCGATCCGTGGACGGTGCCGCTCGCCGCGGTTCAGTGGTCAAAGGGCTCCCCCTTGTCCAGGCCGTGGGCCCGGGAGGCCTCACGGAACCGCTCCAGGCAGCGTCCCCATGGCCCGAAGACGCCGAAGTCGAGCAACTGGGGCAGCAGGGCGGCCGAGAAGTCGGCGCTGGACTCCAGGGGCAGCAGGGAGGGCAGGTTGTCGATGGCGATCAGGTCGAGCGGGGGGTCGTCGCGCAGCCGCCGTACGGGCTCGTCCCAGTCGGTGGTGTCGTCGTACACCGGGAGGACGTTGAGCGGGGAGCCGACGTCGCAGGTCACGTCGCACAGGGTGCGCAGCCGGCGGCCGGGGGTGTCGAGGTCACGCTCGCGGAGGAAGGGCGGGACGGGGGTGGTGGCGAGCACCGCGTTGACCATCACGTCGTGCCGCAGCAGAGCGGGGCGGTCCAGGTCCCGGGTCTCGGCGAGGTCCCAGCAGGTCGGATCGACGCCGGCGGCGGTGAAGGCCGCGCGGGCACCGCGGCCGCTGCGGCCCAGGGCGCCGATGACGAGGCCGGTGAACTCGCGGTCCCCGGCGGCGGGCCGCAGCGTCTCGTCCAGGTCGTCCTTGGTGGTCGGCGTCAGCGGTGACCGCAGCCGGCCCCGGTGCCGGAGCACCGCCAACGCCGCACCCAGGTAGCCGGCCCAGAAACCGAAGGCGGCGAGGCGCCGTCCGGTGTCGTCCACCAGGTACTCCAGGTCGAACAGCGCCCCGCCCCCGGCGGCGAACCGGCCCAGCAGGTCCGCCGCTCCCGGCTGGCCCTTGTACGCGTGGCCGAAGAAGATGTGTCGGTGCGTCAGCTCGGCCGGGCGGTCGGGAAGTTCCTTCAAGCCGAGCACGACGGCGTCCCTGGGCGCCGTCACCCAGGAGCCGGCGGGCGCGACACGGCAGCCGGCCGCCTCGTACTCCTCGATCGGGAAGACCCGCTGCGGGGACTCCTCCACGGTCAGTCGCACTCCGTGCCCGACGAGCCGCCGGGCGTCGTCGGGCACGATCGGAGTGCGTCGCTCGGTCGTGCGGTCCTCGTGGCGCAGCCACAGATGGAGCTCGGTCATACCAGGTGGGCCTCCGGGTGAGGCGCCGGCCGCTGAGGGCCGGCGCTCAAGGGGCGGACGTCCACGAAGCGTACGCGTCAGGAGGAGCTGACCACCGCGTCCAGGTGGGGCAGGTGGTGGTCGAGGCGTTCCCGCTTGGTGCGCAGATAGGTGATGTTGTTCTCGCACGGCGGGATCAGCAGCGGGACCTGCTCGGCGACCGTGATGCCGTGGTCCACCAGTGCCTCGCGCTTGCGCGGGTTGTTGGACATCAGGCGCACCGACCGCACGCCCAGGTCGTCCAGGATCCGGGCGGCGACACCGTAGTCACGGGCGTCGACCGGCAGGCCGAGGGCGAGGTTGGCCTCGACGGTGTCCAGACCCTCCGCCTGCAGGGCCATCGCGCGCAGCTTGGCGAGCAGGCCTATGCCGCGGCCTTCATGCCCTCTGAGGTAGACGACGATGCCCGCGCCCTCGGCGACGACCGCGCGCAGGGCGGCGTCCAGCTGGTCACCGCACTCGCAGTGCTGGGAGCCGAAGGCGTCACCGGTCAGGCACTCCGAGTGCAGCCGGATGAGGACGTCGTCCGTGCCGATCTCTCCGTAGACCAGCGCCACCTGTTCGTCACCGCGGTCGTGGTCCAGGTAGCCGACCGCCTGGAATTTCCCGTACACGGTGGGCAAGGGCGCATTCACGACGCGTTCCACGCCGGTCCGCTGCGTCGACTTCTTGCCGAGTACGCCAATTTTTTCTGTCATGATTCTCGAGTTCCTAAGCAGAGACGAAAGGCCGTGACGTTATGAGTGATCTGGTGCCGGCGGACACCACGGAAGACGTACGGACGCGGGGCGCCGGTGTCTCACGGCAGGTCGCGGTGCTTCCCGTGGGGAGCTTCGAGCAGCACGGTCCGTACCTCCCGCTGGCGACCGACACGCTCGTCGCCTGTGCCGTCGCGCGGGAGATAGCCGGCGCGTACCCGGTGCACCTCCTTCCTCCGGTGACGATCTCGTGTTCGCACGAGCACGCGGCCTGGCCGGGGACCGTGAGCATCTCCTCGGTGACCCTTCATGCGGTGGTACGGGACATTGCGGCTTCGCTGCGCCGGTCCGGGGTCGACGCCCTGGTGGTGGTCAACGGGCACGGCGGCAACTACGTGCTGGGCAACGTGGTTCAGGAATCCTCCGCCCGCGGCGAGCGGATGGCGCTCTTCCCCGCCCCGGAGGACTGGGAGGCGGCGCGCGAACGGGCGGGTGTGGTCACCTCGCTGCTCACCGACATGCATGCGGGGGAAATAGAGACCTCCGTCCTTCTGCACGCTCATCCCGAAATGCTCCGACCCGGTTATGAGACTTCCGATTTCGTCGCTGACGACCGGCGTCATCTGCTCACCCTCGGCATGTCGGGCTATACCGATTCGGGTGTCATCGGCCGTCCTTCACTGGGTTCGGCGGAAAAGGGGAAGGAACTCCTGGCGAGCCTCGCGGATTCCTTCGGGGCGTATTTCTCGATGCTGACCTCCGAGGCGTAGTCACCCTGTGGCGCCGGGGCCCCGGGGACGGCCCGGGACCCGGCCCTCAGGCCCGCGTACCAGCGGGCGACGAGCACGATCACGCCGGGCAGGCTCGCCACGAGGCTGAGCACCCCGTAGACGACCGCGACGGTGAGCCCTCGTCCGGCACCCAGGCCGGCGGCGCCGAACGCCCAGGCGGTGACGCCCTCGCGCGGTCCCCAGCCGCCGACGTTCAGCGGCAGGCCCATTGCCAGCAGAGCGAGGACCGCGAGGGGCAGCAGGACGGCCACGGAGGCGGCGGTCCCCGCGACGCGGGCGGCGAGTACGAACATCGCGACGTAACCTGCCAGCACCACCACGGAGGAGACAACCACTCCGGGCCCGTTCCGCCGCGACAGCAGCCCCTCGCGGGCTTCGACGAGGGCGGCGCGCAGCGCGCGGCCCCGGCGGGAGGGCGCCGAACGGTTCATGCGCAGGGCGAGGACGACGGCGGCCGCGCCCAGGGCGGCGAGGCCTGTGAGCAGGGCGATGTGCCGGGCCTCGGAGAGCACCGGGGACGGCATCGTCAGCAGGACGACGGCCCCCACGGCGAACAACGCGATCTGCCCGGCGGCCCGTTCGAGGACGACGGCCTTCACGCCCCGCCGCAGGTCCCCCTCGCTCTGTCCGTGCCGCACGGCCCGGTGCACATCACCGAGGACGCCGCCGGGCAGGGCCGCGTTCAGGAACAGCGCGCGGTAGTAGTCGGCGACGGCCGGGCCGAACGGCAGCCGGATCCTGAGCCCTCTGGCCACGATCGCCCATCGCCACGCGCTGAACACGGTGGTGACGATCCCGATGCCGAGCGCCAGCAGCAGCGACACACCGTCGATGCGCCGCAGCCCGTCCAGGAAGACACCGGTACCGAGCCGCCAGAACAGGACGCCCAGGATGGCGATTCCGGCGAGGGTGCCGAGGTGTGTGCGGACGCTAGAGGAGCCGAGGCGTGCCAGGGCGGAGCGGAGGGGGCCGGGCGACGGGGCTCCGCGCGTCGTCCGGCCGGGTCCGGCCGGGTGCGAGGCGACGGGCTCGCTCTCGTCGTCCGCGGCCGGGCGCGGCACGACCACCTCGGCCCGGACCGTACCCGCCGCACCGGACAGCTCGGGCGCACGGCTACCGCTGCCGGTCGCGGACGGCCGGGTGGCGGTGGGCGTGGCACGCGGACGCGTTCCCGTCGCCTGGGGACTCATGACGCTCCGCCCACCGGGCGCGACAGGGCCAGCAGGTCGATGTGGTGGACCGTCACGCGCAACTCGCCCGCGGCACAGGCCGCCAGCCGGTTGGCCAGGTAGACGTCGGCCTCGGCCCTCAGCTCGGGGCGCTCCTCCACGGCGGCGCCGACCCAGCCGCGCAGCCACTGTTCGGTGAGCGCGGCCTGCTCGGGGCCGAGCCGCCAGGGGCTCGGGTGCAGCCGTACGGTCGCGCCGTGCTCGGAGAACGCCTCGGCCGCCGCCGTGACCGCGTCGGGGCCGAGCAGGCCGTCGCGGCGCTGGTGGTCGTTGAACGCCTGGGCGATCTCCGCGTCCAGCGGGTGGGACGGGGTCAGTTCCACGCGTCCGGCGACGGACAGCGTCAGCAGGGCGGGGCAGCCGGCTCCGGCGCACGCGGCGGCGAAGGTGTCGATCTCCTCGCGGGTGAGGACGTCCAGCAAGGCGGACGCCGTGACCAGGGACGCGCCGCGCAGGGCGTCCGGGGTGAGGCGGGCGATGTCACCGCGCCGCGTCTCCACGGAGACCCGGCTGCCGTCGGCGGCCGAGCGCGGGGAGGCGACGGCGGCGAAGTGCAGCAGGTAGGGGTCGCGGTCGTGCAGCACCCAGTGCTGGGCGCCGTCGAGGCGGGGCGCGAGCCAGCGGCCCATCGAACCGGTGCCGCAGCCCAGGTCGTGGATGACGACGCCGCCCGACTTGCCCGGCAGGTTGGCGAGCCGGATCCGCAGCGGGTCGATCAGGTCGTGCGCCCGCGCGGCGGCATCGGCCGGCTCCCGCAACTCCAGCCACTCGGGTGCGTAGCGGGGCGGGTCGTCGGGGTCGGCCTCCCGCAGCTTCACGGTCGGCCGGGAGCCGGGCTTGCCGCTGGGACCGGCGCCGGGGATGACGGCACCGGGTGCCTGCCCGGGACCGGACGCGACACTGGAGCCCGGCCCGGGCCGCACGGCCTCACCGGCCGTCCCCGGCCCGGGCTTCCCGCCCGGGGGCACGGTGTTCCCGGCCTGCCCGGACCCGGGCGTGACTCCCGGCCCCGTGCCGGGAGTCACGTCGTCCGTCACCGTGACCTCCCTCGGGCCGGGCTGGACCGGGATCGTGCCGCTCTGCTGGGTCGTCACCGGGTTCGTCATGCGGCCCTCCGGGGTCCGGTCGGAAGCCGGCGCAAGACGGCCGCCAGGCTCTGTGCGGTCGTCGCCCAGCCGCCGAGGGCGGCGCGGCGGCTGCGGGCGGCGGCCTTCAGCCGGCGTCGTACGTCCACCTCACCGAACCAGCCGCGCAGTTCGGCGGCGATGGCGGCGGGGTTCTCCGGCGGGACGAGGATGCCGGGCACCCCGCCGTCGGGTGCGCGGCCGACCGCCTCCGGCAGCCCGCCGACGTCCGTGGCCAGCACCGGGATGCCCCGGGCCAGGGCCTCGGTCACCGCCATGCCGTACGTCTCGGCGTAGGAGGTGAGGACCATCAGGTCGGCGGTGGCGTAACTGGCGTCCAGCGCGGCACCGGACTTCGGCCCCGCCAGCTCCAGCCGGTCCTCCAGCCCGTGCTTGCGGATGAGGGACCGCAGATGGGCGACGTACTCCGGGTCCTGGGTCAGACCGCCGACGCACACGCAGCTCCACGGCAGGTCGGTCACCGTGGCCAGCGCCTCGACCAGCCGGTGCTGGCCCTTGCGCGGGGTCACGGCGGCCACGCACAGCAGGCGCGAGACACCGTCGGTGCCGGGCGCGAGCGGTGCGATGTCGGCGCCGGGGGCCGCGACATGGACCCGCTCGGGAGGGAGGCCGTGGTGGGCGACCAGGCGGCGGACCGCCCAGTCGCTGGTGGCGATCACCGCGGGCACCGCCCGCAGCACCGTCCGCTCCTTGGCGTCCAGTTCGGCGGCCACGGCCGCGTCGAGCCCGGTTTCGTCGCCGAGCGGGAGGTGGACGAGGACGGCCATGCGCAACCGTTCCGTCTCGGGCACGACGACCTCCGGCACGCCGCAGGCCACGAGCCCGTCGAGCAGGACCACGGCCCCGTCGGGCAGTCCGCTCAGGGTGCGGGCGAGCTCCGTGCGGGCGTCGGCCCCCGGCCGGGGCCAGTCACCGGCCACGGCGTGCTGGGTGACCTGCCAGCCGAAGCCGGGCAGATCCAGGCACACGCGCCGGTCGTAGGCGTTGCCGCCGCTGGGTGCCGCCGGGTCGTCGACGCCTCCCGGGAGCACGAAGTGCACGGTGCGCAGGGACATGGGGATGATCTCGGCGTTCTTCAGGGAGGCGTGCTGCACGGGAACATAATTCAGCCGCGCCGGTGCCGGTCCGGGCTGCCCGGGCCGTTCGATCGTCGTGTCGGTCACAACGCACGCTCGTAACTCGCCCAGGCGATGTGCGACTCGTGCAGTGTGACCGTGAGGCCCGCGATGCCCTTGGCGCCCTCGCCCAGCGCCCCCTTGCGGATGCGCTCGGCGAGCCGGTCGGCGATGACCTTGGCGAGGAACTCCGTGGAGGTGTTGACTCCGGCGAAGTCGGGCTCGTTGTCGAGGTTGCGGTAGTTCAGCTCGCTGACGACCGCGCCCAGTTCCTGGGTGGCCAGCCCGATGTCGACGACGATGTTGTCCTCGTCCAGCTGTTCGCGCCGGAACGTGGCGTCCACGAGGAACGTGGCGCCGTGGAGGCGCTGGGCCGGTCCGAAGACGTCGCCACGGAAGCTGTGAGCGATCATGATGTGATCGCGGACGGTGATGCTGAACAACGGACGACCCTCCAGGTGCGGCGCGTCTGCTCCCCGCTCCGGGTGCCGGGGATGCCGAGTAGTACGGCTCCTTGCCTTCCCTTGTTCAGCCTTCGGTACGTCTTTTCTCAGGTCAGGCGCTCTTGGCGTGGCGAAGTCGTACCGGAGGGAACGAATCGTCAGCCGACGCGCCCATCGTTCTCGTCGTAACGGACACGGTGGCACAGCGCGGGGACCTCGCCGGAGACCAGTCGGGGCAGCACCTCGGGCAGGTCCTCGAAGGCGGATTCACCGGTGATCAGGGCGTCGAGCGCGGGGTCGGCGAGCAGGTCCAGGGCGACGGCGAGCCGGTCGGCGTAGGTACGGTTCGCGCGGGCCGGGGAGACGGTGCCGACCTGGCTGCTGCGGATGACGAGCCGCCGTGAGTGGAAGGCCTCGCCGAGCGGGAGACTGACCTGCCGGTCGCCGTACCAGCTGAGTTCGAGGACGGTCCCCTCGGCGGTGAGCAGCTCGAGCGACCTGGCGAGGCCCTGTTCCGTGGCACTGGCGTGCACGACCAGGTCGCGCTCACCGTCGGCGTCCTGCGGGGTGGCGAAGCCGACGCCGAGCGCCTCGGCGATCTTCGCGCGGGACGGGTCGGCGTCGACCAACTGGACGCGGGCGCCGGGAAACCGGGCCAGGAGGGCGGCCACCGAGCAGCCGACCATGCCACCGCCGACCACGGCGATCCGGTCGCCGACCAGGGGCGCGGCGTCCCACAGGGCGTTGACGGCGGTCTCCACGGTCCCGGCGAGCACGGCCCGTTCGGCGGGGACGGTGTCCGGGACGGGGGTGACCGCGGTGGCCGGCACGACGTAGCGCGTCTGGTGCGGATAGAGGCAGAACACCGTACGTCCGGTGAGCTCCTCGGGCCCCTCCTCCACCACCCCGACGTTGAGATAGCCGTACTTCACCGGGCCCGGGAAGTCGCCCTCCTGGAACGGTGCGCGCATGGCCGTGTGCTGGCTGACGGGCACGCCACCGCGGAAGACGAGCGTCTCGGTGCCGCGGCTCACGCCGGAGAACAGCGTGCGGACCAGCACCTCGTGCTCGCCGGGCGCGGGCAGGGTGACGTCCCGGATCGCGCCTCGCCCAGGCGAGTCGATCCAGAACGCCCGTCCGGTGTGCTTCATCGAAGTCCTCCTGAACGATCGGGAAGCTGCTTGCGTACCGAGGGGTGCACAGGCCGCGCACAACGTAGCGGCGTTGATCGACTCTGTCACACGGCCGGAGGACGTTCGGTGGCCCTGAACAACACTTACGACGCGAGGCTCGTACAGCAGGAGACCGCCCTGGGGGCGGGTGTGCAGGTCCTGTTGCTGGCCCTGATCGGCACGGCGATCGGGATGGGGCCGGCGGGCTGGCTGACGGGCCTCGCGTTCGCGATCGCCACCTGGGCGGTGCTCTCGCGGGCCTTGTACCGCTCGCGGCTGCGCTCGTTCGGCGCCGCCAACCGGGTCACCCTCGGCCGGGCCACCCTCGTCGGCGGGGTCACCGCCCTGGTCGCCGACTCCTTCCAGAGTTCGCCGCCCGTGTCGCTGTTCGTCGGTCTGACGGCGGTGGCGCTGATCCTCGACGGCGTGGACGGCAAGGTCGCCCGCCGCACCGGCACCTCGACCCCGCTGGGCGCGCGTTTCGACATGGAGGTCGACGCGTTCCTGATCCTGGTGCTGAGCGTGTACGTGTCCATGCAACTGGGCCCGTGGGTGCTGCTGATCGGCGGTATGCGCTACGTCTTCGTCGCCGCGGCCAAGGTGTGGCCCTGGCTGACCGCCGCACTCCCGCCGAGCACCGCCCGCAAGACCGTCGCCGCGCTCCAGGGTGTGCTCCTGCTGCTGGCGGGCGCCGGTCTGCTGCCCCACGCGGCCAACTTCGGGGTCGCGGCTCTGGCACTGGGCCTGCTGGTGTGGTCGTTCGGGCGGGATGTGCTGTGGCTGTACCGGACCTCGCGCGTCGAGGAGCCGGTGGCCCCGCGGCAGGTGCGGGAACTGGTCGCGGGCTGACGGCGGGGACGGGGGCGGTCAGGCGTCGAACCGGCCGCGCGCCGCCTCGATCTGACCGAGGTACTCATGGGTCCAGCCGCAGATCGCGTCGACCGTGGCGCGCAGGGCCCGGCCCGGTTCGGTGAGCGTGTACTCGACCTTGGGCGGCACGGTGGGGTGCACCTTGCGGGAGACCAGGCCGTTGCGCTCCAGCATCCGCAGGTTCTGGGTCAGCATCTTGTGGCTGACTCCTTCGACCTCGTCGCGCAACGCGCTGAAGCGCAGGGTGTGTTCCCCGAGGGCCTCGATGATCAGCAGCGCCCACTTGTTGGCGACGTCCGAGAAGATCTCCCGCGCCAGGGAGTCCGCCCTGCGCAGGTCCGCGTTCTCCGGCAGGTCTCTCAACTGCTTGGTCACCATCGGGTTCCCCAGTCACGGAAAAGTGCGTTCTTCCAGGCCGGCCGCCACTCTCCTACGGTTTCCGAGTAACCGCAAGAGAGCGCGGGTTCGCGCACGACGGAAGGACATCCACGGTGACCACCATCGACGTCTACGACCACGGCATCCCGGCCGAGAACCACTTCGGCTACGCGCAGGCGATCAGGTCCGGTGATCTGATCCACGTCTCCGGGCAGCTCTCGTTCGACGAGTCGGGTGCCTTCCACCCCGAGGACGACATCGCCGCGCAGTTGGAGCAGACCTACGTCAACCTCGACAAGGTCCTGGCCCACTACGGCGCCACCCGCAACCAGGTCGTGTCCCAGACGCTGTACGTGGTGGAACTGGTGGCCCACGCCGAGGTGGTGGCGAGGGGCAACCGGGCGTACTTCGGCGCCCACCGCCCGGTCAGCACGGCCCTGGGCGTCACCGAACTGACCTTTCCCGGTCAGCTCATCGAGGTCAGCTGCGTGGTCGACACCAAGCTGCCCGCCTGAACGGACCGGTCGGCGACGCGTTCCCGCGCCCACCAGGGTCCGCTCGTACGGGTCGAGCAGCACGCCCCGGACGTCGGGGCGGGCGCCCGACGGTCCGCCCTCCGGTGAGGACTTGCCACCGGGAGCGACCAGACAGCCGGTGAGACACGGCGCGAGGACCAGGGCGGTGAGGAACCGGAGGTGGCTCTTGATGCTCTGAAAACTCACCTGCACAGGTGCCTCATCAAGCGGAACACGCCGGTCAACCGGGTGATCCACGCCAGGTCATCGCCACATCCCGTACGGAGCAGCCGATTTGACACCGGCGTGGATCACTCCCTAAACCTGACCACATGACATCCATTTTCAAAAAGGTGGGGCGGTCGTGAGGATCGCGTTCGTCGGCAAGGGCGGCAGCGGCAAGACCACGCTGTCCGCGCTCTTCTCCCGCCACCTGGCGCGCTCCGGCGCCCCGGTCCTCGCCATCGACGGCGACATCAACCAGCACCTGGCCGAGGCGCTCGGCGGCGAGGAGAAGCCCGCGCCTCCTCTGGGCGCGCACCTGCCCGACATCAAGAGGTACCTGCGGGGCACGAATGCGCGCATCACCTCACCCGAGGCGATGATCAAGACGACCCCGCCGGGCCGCGGCTCCCGCCTGCTGCGCCCGCTGGGCGAGGACGAACTGCACGCCCGGCACGTCGGCCGGGCGGGCGGTGTCCCGCTGATGGTCACGGGCGAGTTCGACGAGTCGGACCTGGGTGTGGCCTGCTACCACTCCAAGCTCGGCGCGGTCGAGCTCTACCTCGGGCACCTGCTGGACGGCCCGGGCGAGTACGTCGTGGTCGACATGACGGCGGGCGCGGACGCCTTCGCCTCGGGTCTGTTCACCCGCTTCGACATCACGTTCCTGGTGGCGGAGCCCACCCGCAAGGGCGTCTCCGTCTACCGCCAGTACCGCGACCACGCGGAACAGTTCGGCATCCGCATCGCGGTCGTCGGCAACAAGGTCACCAGTGAGGACGACCTGCTCTTCCTCAAGGAACAGGTGGGCGACGACCTGCTGACCCACCTGGTGCAGTCCCCCTGGGTCCGCGCGGCCGAGCAGGGCCGCACGGAGCCCGGCCCGGACGCGCTGGCGTCGCTGGAGCCGCACAACCGCCACGCCCTCAGGGTGCTGCGCGAGACGGTCGATTCCCACCCGCGCGACTGGGACCGGCTCCACCGCCACGCGGTCGAGTTCCATCTGCGCAACGTCCACGCCTGGGCGGACGCCCGCACGGGCGAGGACCTGGCGGCGCAGGTGGACCCGGACTACGTCCCGGGCAGCGGGGCGGACGCCTGACCGAGGAAGGCCGCCAGGGCCGTCACGAACGCCCCCGCCCCGTCCCGCCACGGAAAGTGCCCAGCCGCGCTCCGCACGACCAGCTCCGCCCGCGGGAACAACCCGGTGTACTGGTGCCGTTGGGAGCGGAGAAGGTGGGCATGGGCGCGACCTTGTCAGCAGGTGGTGTCCTGGGCAACGGGATTTCGGCCGGGCGTCAGCCGCCTCCGCCCCCTACTCGATCCCCGTGGCATCGAGCAGCCGGACCAATTCCTTGCGCCCGTACCCGAGCAGTCGGGCGCGGTCGGCGGCCATCAGCACCAAGTGCGCGACGCTCTTCGCCGCGTACCCGTTCTTGTCGTCCGCGCCGAACCCTTCGTGGGGTTTCTCGACGCCCAGACTGTTCATCACCAGCCCGTGCTCTCGTCGGACCTCGGCGACGGTACCGGCGACCGCGTCCAGCAGCGTCTTGCCGGGCCGCACACACTCCAGGGCGAAGCACCCCCGGTCGACCGGCACACACCCCTCCGGCGGACGCGCCCGCACCCCCGCGTACCCCTCGTCCCCGAACCCGGCGGCCCGGAACTCGTCGTGAACCAGGGAGAACCGGTGGACCCCGGGTGGAACCGGAGGCGGTGGAGGCGAGTACTCCCACCCGGCGTCCTCGTACAACTGCCGCTTCACCTCTTCTTCTTCGACGTGCGTCACCGTGAAGCCGTTGGCCTCGTTGCGCCCGGTCGTCGTGCCGTCGGGGTTGCGGTGGAAGTGCAGGACCATGGAGTGCTCCGATGAAGTGGTGATCACGGACGGGAGTCCCCGTCACCCGCTCGAACGGCCCGCGCAGCCGGCCCGTGCCCGCTCGTCCGCAGCACCACCCCATCGCGTGAAAACCGGCGGCGCGGGAACTGTCGGACCGGGCGGGATCGGCGGTTGTTACGCTCCTGCGGTGAGCATTCCGGGCCCCGCACAAATCCGAGCGCTGCATGAGAAGTACGCGCCCACCACCGAGGCGTTCACCCTCGTCCACACGCACTGCGAGATCGTCTGGACGATCGCCGAGCAGCTCCTGTCGGCGCCCCACCTCTCGCACCTCGACGCCGATCTGGTCCGCGCCGGCTGCCTCCTCCACGACATCGGCGTCTACCGCCTCTACGACGGCGCCGGACGCCTGGACCACCAGAACTACATCAGGCACGGCCTGCTCGGCCACGAGATCCTCGAAGCGGAGGGCTTCCCCGAAACCCTTTGCCGCTTCTGCTCCCACCACACCGGAGTGGGACTCACGCGGCACGACATCGTGAGCCGGCAACTGCCCCTGCCTCCCGCCGACTACATGGCGGTGACGGAGGAGGAGAGGCTGGTGATGTACGCGGACAAGTTCCACACCAAGTCCCGGCCGTCGGCGTTCCTCTCCCCCGACGCCTACGCCGCTCACGTTCGCCGCTTCGGCGCGGACAAGGTGACCGCCTTCCAGGCGCTGCGCACGGAGTTCGGCGATCCGGTCCTCGCGGGGCCCGTGCCGGGCTTCGGGGCGGAGACAGAGCCCACGACGGCCGCCGTTCAGGCCTAGAAGCCGGGAATCACCTGGTCCGCCACCTCGACGACGTCCTCACCGCACAGGATCCTTCTGCGTACGGTTCCGGCCTCCGCGGCCCTCTCCCTTCGCTCGTCGTGGGGACGCCCGGCGCTCGGTGTTGGGCGGGTATGTGCGTGAGTGCGGGAAGGTCACACGGAGCCGGCCGGCGCATGTGGAGGTGCGGGACGTCGGGGCCGTCGTCGCGTTCCAGCCGCGGGCGTCCGGGCGGTGGTTGCCGGCTGAACCTGTCGAGCCTCGTTGTTTCCCTCTGGTCTCCGTGCGATTCGGGCGCCTCGTCCGGTTCGCGCCCTACTCACCGTGCCGTCGGCTGCGGACCCTGGCCGCATGGGGGCTGTCGAAGAGGGGCCGCGCCGATTGCAGGTCGGCCAGTACGCGTGTCCACACTGCCGGTTGCCGCAGGATCACGTGGCGACCCTGGATCAGGACTGGGTGCTGCTGGAGCCGGGGGTGGAGGTGCCGGCGCATCTCGTGCCCGCGGAACACCGGTGGATCACTCTGTCGGACGGCCGGGTCACGGTGTACGGCGTGTGCCCGCCGGACGGAGCACAGCGCTGCCGGATCGAGCACCGACTGGCCTGCGCGCGGCAGCCGTTGCCCGATCTGTGGCCCTGGCTGACCGCCCTGCGGGGAGAGAACGCCCGGGCGGCGGAGCGGCGGTCCGACCCGGAACAGCCCCGGCCGCGGGAGGTGTGGCCGGACGCCGGGTAGGCTCGGCCCGTCCGTCCGGCCCGGGCCTCCCGGCAGGGCCACGCCGGACCCCTACTCCGGCGGGGTCGGGGTGTCGTGGGTGCGGTACATCGCCTGGACGTCCAGCTCCAGCTGGACGGTCGGGCCGACCACGGCGATGCCCCGGGCCAGCATGGAACGCCAATTGAGCGTGTAGTCCTCGCGGTGGAGTTCCGCCGTGGCGAGGGCCGCGCAGCGCAGCTCCTGCCCGTAGCCGCCGTTGACCGTGCCGAGGTACGTCGTGTCCAGGGCCACCGAGCGGCTGACGCCGTGCATCGTGAGGGAACCCTGCAGCGTCCACTTGCTGCCGCCCCGGTAGGCGAAGCGCGCGCTCGTGAAGTCTATGTGGGGGAAGCGCTCGACGTCGAGGAAGTCGGCGGACCGCAGATGGTTGTCGCGGGTGGTGTTGCCGGTGGTGATGCTGGAGGCGTCGATGCGGACGTGCACGCGGGAGTCGGTCATGTCCGGGGCTATCCGGATGCCGCCCTCGAAGCGTTCGAAGCGGCCGTGCACATGGGCCATGCCGACATGCTTGGCGATGAACCGGATGGCGGTGTGCGGCGGGTCGAAGAGCCAGGTCCCCGCCGTCGGGAGCTGGAGCGCCTCGGCGGGTTGCAGCCAGACGCGCTCGGTGGTCGTCGGGGTGCCCGGGCCCGTCTCGATCGTCTCGCGGTGCGGCCGCAGGCCCTCCGCCGAGATGAGCAGGCTGTACCGGCCGGGCGGCAGTGCCGCGAGGAAGTAGCCGTACGGGTCGGTCGTGCCGCGGACGGCGACGCGGTGGGTGTCCAGCGCGGTGACGGTGACGTCCGCGGCGGCCAGGGGCGAGCCCATCGGGTCGACGACCTCGCGGGCGACGGCACCCGCGCCGGAGGGGAGGGCGAGGCCCTCCGCTGCGGCGGGAGTGTTCTTGAGCCACCGGCGCCGGAGCAGTGCGAGGGCCATGGTGGTCACCTTTCTTCGGGTGTGCGGCCGTACGGGCGCCGATTTCGCGCATGCCGACGGCCGCACCTTGCTGCGGTCACACCCCCTTGCCGATCTTGACGGATCTCGCTGCGGTCCGGGTGTCTCAATACGAGACAGTCAGGGCCGCCCCTGGAAGGCGTCCGTGTGCTCCGCGGCCCACTGGGCGAAGGTGCGTGCCGGGCGGCCGGTGACCCGCTCGACGGTGCCGGAGACCGTGCGGCCCACCTCCGGCGTGTTCCCGTACGTCTCCCTCAGGAAGCCGATGACGTCCTCGGGCAGGCCCGCCGCCCGCCACTGCGCGAGGGCCTGTTCCTCGGTCAGTTCGACCAGGGTGATATCCCGGCCGACGGCGGCGGCGATCGTTTTCACCTTGTCCCCGACGGTGAGCACGTCGGGGCCGGTGATCACGTACTCCTGGCCGCCGTGCCCCTCCTGGGTGAGCGCCACGGCCGCGACGGCGCCGATGTCCCCCTCGTGGACCATGGCGCTGAGCCGGTCCACGAACGGCTCCCGCACCTCGCCCGAGGCGACGATCCCGTCCGCCCACTCCAGGGCGTTGGCCATGAACTCCACCGGCATCAGCACGGTCCAGTCCACGCCGTCCTCGGCACGTACCGTGTCCTCGAGGGGAGTGGGCCCGCCGCCGTGCAGCACGGTGACGCGTCGGACACCGGCCGAGCGGGCGAGCTCCAGGATCCGGGGGCCGGTCTCCAGCGGGCTGAAGGCGGCACCGCCGAAAGTGATCAGATGGAGGCCGGTGACGCCCTCGAGGGCCGGGGCCAGGCTCCCGGGCTCGGTCAGGTCGCCCTCGATGACGTCGACACCGGCCGGGAGGGCGGCCCTCGCCGCGTCGCGCGTCAAGGCCCGAACCTCGTGCCCGCGCTGGAGCAGTTCGGCGACGACCTGACGGCCGACGGTTCCGGTGGCGCCGGTGACAAGAATCCTCTGGGTCTGAGTCATGTCACGACCCTAGGAAGGCTTGCGGTCACCTTCTGTCCGCGAAACCGGACGGGTCGGGTCTGCGCTTGCGGTCGTCGGCAGGGCTGTCATCACTGCGGCGGGCGCAGCGCCGTCAGGTCGTCCGGAAGCAGCTCGGGGTGGTACGCCGCCAGAGCCGCGCCGCCCAGCCACCAGCCACGGTGGACCAGGGCACGGCAGAGGCCGGGTTCGAGGCGGTCGAACACGGTCGGGACGAGGGCGAGATGGCGGCCGTCGAAGGCCGGATTCTCGGGGAAGGCCGCGCGCCAGCGGCGCAGGGCGTCCGGGCCGCTCACCGGGAAGTCGGTGGAGAGCTGGACGAGGATGCCGCGGCGGGCCCCGCGTGGCAGCGCACCGTCCGGACCCGAGGCCCTCGCGTGCTCGAAGCGTTCGACGGCGGCACGTGTCCGCAGCGTGGTGCTCTGCCGGTACAGCAGCGAGTTCGCCCGGGCCAGGTCCCGGACCACCGGCACGCGGCCGTACACTCCGGGGCGCAGCAGCCCTCCGGCGTTGAGGACGCACAGGAAGGTGTGCCGGTAGCGGTCCGAGTCGATGGCCTCCAGGCCGGTGTTGTCGTACGTGCCGCCGTCGAGCAGGGCGGGCGGCTGGGCGGCACACGGGAAAGGTGCCTGGTCGAGAACGACGGGCGGGAACGCGCCGGGGACCGCGGCGGAGGCCGACACGGCCCGGCTCAGCCGCAGCCGCGTGCCGGCTGTGGGGGCCAGGCCGATGGTGTAGTCGCCGTACACGTCGCGTTCGAAGGTGAAGCGGGCACCGGTGGTCAGGTTGGCGGCGTTGACGATCCAGCGCACCTCCGGGTCCAGGCGCTCCAGTTCGGTCTCCCGCAGGAACCACTCGTCCAGACGCCCGGCCAGGAGGTCCGTACGGGTCGAGGGGCCGAGGGTTCGCCACAGGCCGCGGACGAGGGCGCGCTTGAGGGAGCGGGAGGAGACGCGGTCGACGACCGGCGCGATGACCAGCTCGTCGACGGCGCGGGCGGTGAAGTTCTCCCGGCGCAGCGCCGGCCAGGCGGTGGCCAGGCAGCCGTTGGCTATCGAACCGCCGGACACGGACGAGGAGTACCGCAGCCGGGAGAGCAGCCCGGTGTCGGCCAGCAGCCGCACGAAGCCCAGGGCGGCGAGGGTGGCGCGGAACCCGCCGCCGGACAGGGCGAGCGCGACCGGGTGCGCGGTGGCCGGTGGTTCTGCGGGGCGCAGGGCGTCACCGCAGGGACGCGCCGTGAGGCCGGTGCCGGCGGCGGGCGAGTCCACGGCCCACTGCGGCCCGGCGTCCGGTACGGCGCCGCCCGGGGGCGCGGGAGGGGCGGGGGCCTGCCGGGAGGTGGTCATGGCCGGTCTCCGATCGTGATGAGGAGCGCTTGGTCGGCGGGCGCCCGGACGTCGACGCCGAAGGCGCGGCCCTCGCCCAGTCGCCTCAGTTCCTCCTCGGCGAACGGGATGTGGTTGGTGAGATGGATGACGTACTCGTCGTCCGGTGCCCGGGACTCGACGAGCCAGCGCAAGGTGTCCTCGCTGGGGTGGTGGTGGCGGACGCCGTCGGCGGATATGACGTAGTGGTCGGCTCGCACCTGCTCGAAGAAGCCCGCCTCCACGTTGCGGTCGCTGCCGTGGTGCGGCAGTTTGAGCAGGTCGACGTGGAGGGGGTCCGAGTCGTCGAGCAGGCCCAGTTCGCGCAGCCCCGTCAGGACGCGGTCGCCGCGGGCGTCACCGGTGAGCAGGGCGGTGCGGCCCTCGTGGCGCAGCAGCAGGACGATGCTGGAGAGGTTCGGCACCGACCCGTCGGTGTAGCCCGCGGTGATGACGTCGGGATCGCCGCGCTCTTTCGCTTTGCGCCACCGCTCCTCCAGCTCCACCAGCGCTTCCTGGTCCGGTGCGACGACCGTGACGTCCAGGTCGTCGAGGACGGCCTCGGCGCCCTCGGTGAGCGGTCCGCCGAACGGGGCGTTGCCGTCCAGGCGCAGCGCGGTCGCCGCGGTGCGGATGTCGCGGCCCTGGTTGTAGCTCGCCCCGACCGCCGCGTCGGCGGCGGCGCGTTCGAGGAGCGGCCGGACGGAGGCGCTCAGCCCTGGGGCGCGCCGGTCGACGAGTTCCTCCACGGAGTTGAACCACAGGGCGTCCACCGCGTACGGCGGGTCTTCCCCGTCCTGCTGGGCTTGTCTCATGTCGCGGAAGAGCCGGACGAGCCCGCCGGCGTGGTCGTCGTCGACGTGGGACAGGCACACGACGTCGAGGTGCGGCCGGTCACCGCCGTCCGGTCCGCCGAGCTCCCGCAGCCGGCCGCGGAGTGTGGCCCGGTAGACGCCACCGGGACCGCCGTCGACGAGCATGACCCGCTCGTGGGGCGTGCCCCAGTGGACGAGGAAGCAGTCGCCGTGGCGCGCGTCGAGGAAATCGAAGGTGAGCATGTCCTCTCCTGGCTGGTGGGCGGTTCCGTCAGACGGACTGAATGGCACGCAGCACGTCGACGAGCCCGTGGCCCTGGAAGTGGCGCTCACGGGCCAGGTCCGTCGCCGTGGCGCACAGGATCTCCTTCACCCGTTCCGGGCGGCCGAGCAACTCCCGGTTGCGGGCCAGCAGCATGGCTGCGGCCCCGCTGACATGGGCCGCAGCCTGGCTGGTGCCGTGCATGGCGGCGATGCCCTCGCCGGGGATGGGACCGTCGATGTCCTCCCCCGGCGCCACCAGGTCGGGCTTGGGCCGCCCGTCGCCGGTGGGCCCCCGGCCGGAGAAGTAGCTGACGCCGTGGCGGTGCGGATTGCTGCGGTGGGTGGAGCCGACGGTGATGACGGACTCCGCGTTTCCGGGGTCGGAGATGCTGATGGCCCGGTAGTCGGCGCCCACCGTCCGCGCGGTGTCGGCGAACCCCGCGTTGCCCGCCGCGGTGACGACCACGACGCCCGACCGTGTCAGGCGGTCGCACTCGACGCACACGGGTGTCCACCCGGTGGAGTGACTGGCGACGTCGTGCGGGACCGACAGGCTGATGTTGACCCCGGCGACGATGAACCGCCCTGCCTGCTCGTTGATGTGACGGATCGCCTGCAGCGCGGTGACGATGGAGAACTCGTCGCCCCCTCCCTCGTCGTCGAGGACGCGGAAGTCGTAGAGCCGGATGCGCGGGCAGATGCCGCGGAAGTCGAGCTCCGGCCACCAGCCGCCGATGATGCCGGCGATGTGGGTGCCGTGCTGGTCGCCGGGCGGCGGCCGTGCGGGCTGCTCCTGGGACGGGGTGGTCTCGACGGACGGCAGGGCGGCCGCCCAGTTGACGAGACCGCCCACGAGCACGTCGGCGGAGAGTCTCTCCCGTACGCCGGTGAAGTCGAAGGAACGGGCGATACGCGTCTCGAGTCGCTGCGGCGCCGGGCCGGTGGTGTCCCAGTCGTGGAAGGCGGGGTGCCGTGGATCGATGCCGCTGTCGACGACGGCCCAGCCGATGGAGGCGGTGTCGACCGAGAAGACCTGCTCCGCCGCGTCGGCTTTGATGGTCCGGCGGGACCGTACGACCGCTCCGGTCGCGGGCCGGTTCGTCGTCACGGAGACGACCGGATACTTCTGTCTCCGGTCGGCCACCCGCCCGGCGGGTGCGTGCGGCCGGTGCGCGGGGCCGGTGTCCACGACGACGGCGTCCAGCATGTCGACGAGCACGCCGGTCACCGCCTGTTCCCGCGTCTCACCCCCGCCCAGGTCGGGCCTCGCGTGGCGCACGATGCGGTGCAGCAGCCTCAACAGCCAGGTGACGTGGCGGCCGCGCTCCTGCCGGCGTTCCATGCTGTCGTGGATCTCGCTGGTGGCCGGGGTCCTGACGTGTCCGGCGAGGGCTGCTTCGATGCCTTCGGTCCCGCCGTAGCGAGCGAGTTCGTGGGCGACACGCACCGCACCGGCCAGACTGGTCAGCGGCAGGACGTCGCCGACGAGCTCCTTCAGGGTCAGCTGTGCGGCCACGAAACTGCCGGCGGCGATGGGACGGCACTTCTCCATCAGCCCGCGGTTCTGGAAACGCTCCAGCACCCGCTCGACGCCGTACTCCTCACGGATCGCGAGAATCAGGTCCTGCCGTCCCCGCTCTCCCGCCCGGGCCACGGCCCCCGAACCGTGGGCGTCCCCCCGCGAGGACGGCGGCTGGGCGAACGCCAGCCACACGTCGAAGTGCACGGGGCAGTGGGTGGCCCACAGGACGGGGACGGGGCCATCCCCGTAGAACACCGCTGAGAGGTCGGCTCGGTCCATGGGGACTCCCGGTGCGCGTGCGTGCGGCCCTGCGCAAGGCGGTGGGAGGCGGTGATGGCGGCCGGAGGGCCTGCCTTCATCCTCCGCCCCGGTCACGGGCGCTGCAACCGCACGGCCGTCCGTGCCGACGCCTCCGGTCGGACCGCGTCCACGATGCCCGTGGGTCCCTGCGGATCTGGTCCTTTGGGAGCCACGGGCGCCAGGTTCCGGCGGCACGCTGACGACACATCAGGCACGGGCCGTGAGATCGCGGTCACGGAAGGTGCGGGCGTGCCGACTGAAGGGCGGCACCTTTGCCGTCGAGGGCGGTCCTCCCTCGTACGCCGCGAGCAGCACGCCCCGCCCCCCCCTCCGCCGTCACCTCCCGCGGGTTGGCGGACGGCTCGCCCGCCGCCCGGGCCGCCGCCGGTGTCACGTCGGCGCCTTGGCGAGGCCGAGTTCGGCAGAGACACCGTGGGCCGGTGAATGCGGGCACCGGGACCCACAGTTGTTTTTCGTTCAACCGAACCCGCTACGGTGGGCTGTGCCGTGACCACCACAGACCCCTCCTCCGCAGCCACCGTCCGTCCCTCGCTCCGTGTCGCACGCGAGCGGTTCCTGTCGGGCCGTCCGCTGCCCGCGGGTGTGCCGCAGGAGGTGGTCGCGGCGTGGCGGCGGGCCCGGTTCTTCGGGGTGCGTCACGACTTGGAGGAGCCGCCGGCGTGCCCGTCGCGCCCCCGCGCGTCGGAGCTGCTCGGTGCCGCCCGGCCGGTGCTCGACCGGATCGTGCCCGCCCTGGGTGCGGGCCGGTCGCTGCTGGTCCTGACCGACGAGCGGCTGCGCGTGCTGTGGACGGCGGGGAACGTGCCCGGCTTGGAGGCGTGCACCGTCCTGTCGGAGCAGGAGGTCGGCAACAACAGCGCGGCCCTCGCCCTGCGCACCCGGGGCCGTGCCGAAGTGCACGGGCCCGAGCACTTCCTCGACCGGTGGCAGGAGGTGTCCGCGGTCAGCGTCCCGGTGCTCGCACCGGAGAGCGGGCAGGTGCTGGGCACGGTGACGGTCGCGTCGCGGCTGTGCGCCGCGGGTCCGCCGCACCCCCAGGCCGCGTTCGCCGAGGCCACGGTCGCGGCGGTCGAGACGGAGCTGCGGACGCGGGCGGGACGGGCCGAGCGGGTGCTGCTGGACGCCTACATGCGTGCGGCGCGCGGGCGGGATCGGGCCGTGGCGGCCCTCGACGGCCGCAACCGGCTGGTCAGCGACGCCGCGCAGCGGTTGCTCACGCCCGAGGTGCTCGGCGTGCTGGAGCGTACGGCGGCCGGCGCGCGGGGCGCCGACGTCACGGGCCCGGCGGAGTTGCCGGAGGGAGCAGGGTGCACCGCGCGCGTCACTCCGGTACGGCTGGACGGCACGGCCATCGGGGTCGTGGCCGTCCTGGAACCGCTCGACGATCCGGCACCCCCGGCGGCCGCCTCACCCGGCCGGCCGGCCACTCTGACCGGCTCCTCGGTCCCCTGGCGGCACGCCGTCGGGCGGGCCATGGAGCTGGCCCGCTCCCGGGGGCCGCTGCTGCTGACCGGCGAACGCGGAACCGGCAAGTCCGCACTGGCGCGGGAGCTGTGGGGACCGGACACCGCCCAGGCCGCCGACGCGGCGCAGGACGCCGGACTCGACCGGGCCCTGCACGCGTGGCAGCCCGATCGGCCGCTCCTGCTCCGGCATGCCGAGCGCCTCGCGCAACCCGGCGTGGCCGCGCTCAACTCCCTGCTGGACCAGCACCCGGACGCCCGGCTGCTGGTCACCTACACGCCCGGTGCGCCGGCCGGCCCCTGCCTCCAGCGCCTGCTGGACAAGCTGTCCGCCCGCTCGGTGACCCTGCCGCCGCTGCGGGAACGCGCCGAGGACGTACGGGAACTGCTGCCGGCCCTCGCGCCGCGCCCCGCGCCCGGGCAGCCGCCGCTGACCTGGACTCTGGACGCCCTGCGGGCCCTGGAGCTGTACCCGTGGCCGGGCAACGTCACCGAGCTGGCCCATGTCGTCCGGGCCCTGGCGGAGCACCGGCGGATGGCCGGTCCGGTGCGCCGGGCAGAGCTGCCGGACACCGTCCGGGAGGGACCGTCCGCGCGCCCGCTCAGCCCGATGGAGCACGCCGAACGCGCCGCGATCCTGGAGGCGCTGGGCCGTCACGGCGGCAACAAGGCCCGCACGGCGGCGGCGCTGGGGATCGGCCGGGCGACGCTGTACCGCAAGCTGCGGGAGTACCGGCGCTGAGCCGCAGAACGGCTCGGTGCGCGGAAACGACGCCTGGCACGGGAACGACGCACGACAGCTCGGGCGGGTCGAGAAGATCTCGACCCGCCCGAGCTGATCTGTGTCCGAGGGGGGACTTGAACCCCCACGCCCGATAAAGGGCACTAGCACCTCAAGCTAGCGCGTCTGCCATTCCGCCACCCGGACCAGGTGTCCGTCGCCGTGCCAGGGGTGTTCCCCGCGGCGACACGGACAACAATACCAAGCTTTCGGAGTGCCTTTCACCTGCGTTTCCGTCCGCCTGGCGGGGGTCCGGGACCTCGCGCCCCGATACCTCTAGGGTCACACCATGAGTGACTGGATGGTGACGCAGAGCCCCTCGGTGAGGCGTCGCCCGCGTGCCCTGTCGCCGCTACGGGAGCACTTGCGGGACACGTTCTGGTTCGCCCCCACCGCGGCGATGGTGGGGATCTTCGTGGTCTGGGCGGGGGCGGAGCTGCTCGACACGGCCCTCGTCGACGCGCTCCGGGAGGAGCGGGACTTCCGGACGCTCGACGAGCTGCTGCGGTTCGCGGACGACGCGAAGGCCGTGGTGAGCGCGGTCGGCTCGGCGATGATGACCTTCATCGGTGTCGTCTTCAGCATCTCGCTGGTCGCCGTGCAGATGGCGAGTGGCCAGTTCACCCCCCGCGTGGTGCGGCTCTTCGTCCGGAGCCGGATCACCAAGGCGACCTTCGCGGTGTTCCTGGCGACCTTCGTACTGGCCCTGCTGGTCCTGACGAGCTTCGACAGTGTCGACGACCCCCGGGCCGTCACGTCGGTACCTCTGGTGCAGTCGGCCCTCACCCTCTGCATGGTCGGACTGAGCCTGCTGCTTTTCGTGCTGTACGTGAACACCACCCTGCGGCTGATGCGGATCAGCCATGTGATCGCGCGGATCGCCTCGGAGTCGTTCCGGGTGGCCGCCTCGATGCCGGTGCCGGTGGGCGGACAGGACGCTCCCGTCCTCGGCCCCGAGACCGCGTGGGTGCCGCACGAGGGCCGGGCGGGGGTGGTGCGGGACGTGCACATCGCGCGGTTGGCGCGAGTGGCGCGCCAGTACGGGGTCGTGCTGCGGCTGATCCCGCGGATCGGGGACTTCGTGGTGCCCGGGATGCCCCTGCTGGCCGTGCACGGCGGGCCGGTCCCGCCGCACCGGGTGCTGCGTCACGCGATCTCGGTAGGGGTGGAGCGGACCTATCACCAGGATCTCGGTTTCGGGCTGCGGCAGTTGTCCGACATCGCGTTGCGCGCCCTGTCGTCCGCGATCAACGATCCGACGACCGCCGTGCAGGCGCTGGACCGGATCGTCCAGTTCCTGGCCGTGCTGAGCCGACGGCCGCTGGACGCCGCCCTGCACCGGGACCGGGCCGGTGCGGTGCGGCTGGTGCAGCCCGTGCCCGGGTGGACCGAGCTGGTCGATCTCGGGTTCACCGAGGTGCGGGCCTGCGCCCCCGGGAACCCACAGGTCTCCCGGCGCATGCTGGCCGGCCTGGACGATCTGCTCCTGCTCGCGCCGCCGGAACGCCGCGAGCCGCTGCTGCGCCATCGCGAACTGCTCCGGCAGGCCGTCGGGCTGGCCGCCCCGACCCCGTCGGACCGGGAGTTCGCCCTGCGCCCGGACCGGCAGGGCATCGGCTGAGCCTGTCCCGGGCCTGCTCGGGACACGCCCCTGGGCGGCCGGGCCGAAGAGAGGCATGCCGCCGCAGCCGGCCGAATCACCACGGCAGGCCGGCCCGGCGCCCGACCGTGCCGGCGGCCACAGACCGTGGGCTGACGCCCGCTCCACCCATGAGGAGGCCCCTCCCCCGTCCGGGAATGGTCTCCTCATGTCCGTACGCCGGTCAGCACTTCTCCCTCAGGGAGTGCAGGTGGGCACTGGAGCGGCGGGCGAACGTGAAGGACTCGGCCGGGTTGTCGTGCTCGGCCTGCCAGTGGTGGGCCATGCGGTGGCCCCGCAGCCGGGTCACGGCCGAGATGAACCGCTGGTAGTCGATGTCCCCGTCGCCGACGTCGGTCATCTTGTAGCCGTAGGGGTTCGACGGGTCGCTCTCGCCGTCCTTCACGTGGAAGAGCGGGTAGCGGTCGGGCCGCCGCAGGACGTAGTTCAGCGGGTCGAACGGCGCGGGCGTGCCGTCGGGCCGCTTGGAGAAGCGGAACTGGCCGACGTACGCCCAGTAGATGTCCATCTCCAGGTGGACGAGGTCGGGGTCGGTCTCCTTGAGCAGGATGTCGTAGAGGCGGACCCTGGGATTGTCGGTGGCGAAGGAGAACTCCTCGGAGTGGTTGTGCTGGTAGAACTTCATGCCGCGGGCCCTGGCCGCCGCACCGTAGGTGTTGAAGTCCTCGGCGGCGCGCTTGAAGGCGTCGACGGTCGAGCCGTAGCGGAACGGGCCGGAGGCGGTGCCGATGTGCTTGAGGCCGAGGGCCTGGGCGTCGTCGAGGACCTTGGTGAGGTTCTGGGCGAAGGTGTAGGCGCCGGGGTCGTCGGAGTAGTAGCCGACGTGGCTGCCGATCGGGTTCAGGCCGTGGTCGCGGGCCAGCCGCTTGAGCTGGGCGAGGGTGATGGGACCGGCCGAGCCCTGGGTGTAGCCGGCGAACTCGACCTCGTCGTAGCCGTACCGCTCCAGTTCGGCGAAGACGGGGCCGAAGCCGAGGGAGGAGACCTTGTCGCGCAGGCTGTAGAGCTGGATGCCGAGCCGGCCGGGCGGCAGGACGGGGCGGCCGCGGCCCTTGGCGCCGGACGCGGTGGCGGCCGTGTCGGCGGTCGCGGGGGCCGCGGCGCCGAGCAGGGCGGCGGCGGTGGCACCGGCGGCCACGCCGAGCATGCCTCGTCTGCTGAGACGGTGACCGAGCTCGGGGTCGGGCTGGGAGAAGCGGCTCATGCGGGGAACTCCTCGTGATCGCGGGGCGTTGTCAGTGGTGAGTGCTTCACTTGTGACCAGTCGGACACTGCGGGTCATGACCTCAGGTGAGGCCGGCGAGTCGGAGCAGCAGTGACTTCACATCGGTGGCCGCGACGCGGTCGCCGACAGCGCGGGGGGTGGAGCAGATGAGGAGCGGACCGTCGTCGTCGCTCGCCGGAAGGCGGCCGTGGCTGCCGCGAATAGGTGAGGGGTCCAGGGGCACGACCGCCATGCGGTAGCGCATGCCGAGCTTCTTGCGCGCCAGTGCGGTGGCCGCCTTGACCTTGACGTAGGGGTCGAGGGGATCCATGAAGAGTTCGACCGGGTCGTAGCCGGGTTTGCGGTGGATCTCGACCAGTTGCGCGAAGTCGGGCGCGCGGTCGTCGTCGAGCCAGTAGTAGTACGTGAACCAGGCGTCGGGTTCGGCCACGGCGACGAGTTCGCCGGCGCGCGGATGGTCGAGATGGTGGGCCGTCTTGCCCTGATCGTCGAGGAGTTGCTCGACGCCGGGCAGACCGTCGAGGGCGGCCCGGGTGGCGTCCAGGTCCTCGGGGCGGCGCACATAGACATGGGCGATCTGGTGGTCGGCGACCGCGAAGGCGCGGGACGCCATCGGGTCGAGGTACTCCATGCCGTCCTGTGTGTGCACCTCCAGCAGGCCGGCCCGGCGCAGGGCGCGGTTGATGTCGACATGCCGGTCCACACGGGTGATGCCGTACTCGGACAGGGCGACGACGGTACGGCCCTCGGCGCGGGCGTCGTCCAGCAGCGGGGCGAGGGCGGCGTCCAGGTCGGTGGCCGCTTTCAGGGAGCGCGGGTCGTCGGGGCCGAAGCGCTGCAGGTCGTAGTCGAGATGCGGGAGGTAGCAGAGCGTCAGGTCGGGGTGCCGGGTGCGGATGATGTGGCGGGTCGCGTCGATGATCCACCGGCTGGAGACGAGGTCCGCTCCGGGGCCCCAGAAGTGAAAGAGGGGGAACGTACCGAGTTCGGCGGTGAGTTCGTCGTGCAGCGCGGCAGGCCGGGTGTAGCAGTCGGGTTCCTTGCGGCCGTCGGCGTAGTAGACGGGGCGGGGGGTGACGGTGATGTCGGTGTCGGCGCCCATGGCGTACCACCAGCAGATGTTCGCGACGGTGTAGCCGGGGTGGGCGCGGCGGGCGGCGTCCCAGAGCTTGTCGCCGGCCACGAGCCCGTTGTGCTGACGCCACAGGAGGACGTCGCCGAGTTCGCGGAAGTACCACCCGTTGCCGACGATGCCGTGCTCCGAGGGCATGGTGCCGGTGAGGAAGGTGGACTGGGCGGCGCAGGTCACGGCGGGCAGGACGGTGCCCAGCGGGGCGCGGGAGCCGGACAGGCCGAGCGCCTTGAGGTGCGGCATGTGGTCGAGCAGACGGGGGGTGAGGCCGACGACGTCGAGGACCAGGAGGGGGGTTGGGCGGTCCGTGGTGGCCGGGCCGGGGTGCTCATGGATGCCGTTGCTCATGGCAGCTCCTTCAGGCCGAGGTCCGTCAGCAGGTCGCGGGCGAGGGCCAGTTCGGCGGCTATGCCCTCGGCCAGCTGGGTGCGGCCCTTGGGGCGCAGCTCGGGCGGAAGGGCCTGCCAGGTGTAGGTCTCGACCTCCAGATGGCGGGTGAGCGGGGCCGGGCCGCCGACAAGCCGGGTCAGTGCGGATTCCAGGACCGGCAGGGTGGAGGTGAGAGGGGCGGCGGGGGCCGCGTGCAGGGGGACGTGGAAGTGGGCGCGCCAGGGTGAGTCGTCCGGCAGGGCACCGGCGAGGGCCTCGTCGAGGTCGTCGGTGGCGCGCAGGCCGGCGGCCGTGGCGTTGCGGGTCTGGTGCAGGAAGCGGGGCTCGGCGAAGGCGGCGAGGGCCTCGCGTACCTCGCAGAGATGGGGGTGTTCGGCGTGCAGGGCGGCGGAGAGCTGGGATTTGACGACGGGGACGCGGGCTGCGGCGAGCGCGTCCAGGGCGGTGCGCGGATCTTCGAAGGAGGTGGCGAGGTGGCAGGTGTCGACGCAGATGCCGATGCGGTCGTGGCCGATCGCGGTGAGCGGGGCGATGGCGTCGTGGGTCGTCTCGACGACGCAGCCGGGTTCCGGTTCCAGGCCGACCCGGATGGAGCGGCCGGTCAGCTCCTCCAGGGCGTCGAGGCGCTCGGCGAGGGTGCGCAGCGCGGTGCGGGCGATCTCCGCACGGCCGTCGTCGTACGCGGTGCGCCAGGCGAGGGGAAGGGTGGAGATGGTCCCGTCGGTGACGTCGTCGGGGAGCAGCCCGGCGAGGACGCGGGCGAGGGCGGTGGTGTGGTCGAGGCGTTCCGGGTCGGCCCAGTCCGGTTTGTAGACGCGGTACTTGACTTCGTCGGCGCCGAAGCCCTCATAGGGGAAACCGTTGAGGGTGACGACCTCGAGGCCGCGCCGGTCCAGCTCGGCGCGCAGCTTGCGCAGTGCGGCCGGGTCGGTGACGAGGGCGTGGGCGGCGTCCCTGGCGAGCCACAGTCCGATACCGAGCCGGTCGCGGCCCAGGCGGCGCCGGACGGGTTCGCAGTGGTCACGCAGCTGGGCGAGGACGCCGTCGAGGGTTTCGGCGGGGTGGACGTTGGTGCAGTAGGCGAGGTGGACGGTGGAACCGTCGGGGTGGCGGAAGCGCATGGCTCACGCCCCCGCGTTGGGGACGCCGGCCGGCCTGCCGGGGCCGTTGTCCGGCTCGTGCGGGTCCTTCGGCGCGCCGCGGAGGACGGAGTTGCCCTCGTGGGTGGCGTCCGTCGCGGTGACGTCGAGGTTCAGGCGGCCGCTGAGCCCGTAGAAGGCGACGGGGTTGCGCCACAGCACCTGGTCGACGTCGTCCTCGTCGAAGCCCTCCGCCAGCATCAGGTCGCCGACCTTTCGGGTCTTGAGGGGGTCGCTCTTGCCCCAGTCGGCGGCGGAGTTCACCAGGACCTGCCCGGTACCGTGGGCGCGCAGGATCGCGACCATCCGCTCCTCGTCCATCTTGGTGTCCGGATAGACGGAGAAGCCCAGCCAGCAGCCGCTGTCCCTGGCCTCCTTGACGGTGGTCTCGTTGAGGTGGTCGACCAGGACGCGGTCCGGGGTCAGCGCGGACTCCCGGACGACGTCGAGGGTGCGGCGCAGACCGGCGAGCTTGTCGCGGTGCGGGGTGTGCACGAGGGCGGGCAGCCCGTGGTCGGCGGCGAGCTGGAGCTGCGCGGCGAGGGCGGTGTCCTCGGCGGGTGTCATGGAGTCGTAGCCGATCTCCCCGACCGCCACCACGTTGTCCTTGACGAGATACCGCGGCAGTTCGTCGAGGACGGGTGCGCAGCGCGGGTCGTTCGCCTCCTTGGGGTTGAGGGCGATCGTGCAGTGGTGGGCGATGCCGTACTGGGCGGCGCGGAAGGGCTCCCAGCCGAGAAGGGCGTCGAAGTAGTCACGGAAGGAGGCGGGCGAGGTGCGCGGCTGCCCCAGCCAGAAGGACGGCTCGACGACGGCACGGACACCCGCGGCGTACATGGCCTCGTAGTCGTCGGTGGTCCGGGACGTCATGTGGATGTGGGGGTCGAAGATGCGCATCAGGACTCCTTGCCGTGGGGGTGGCCCGTGCCGGGGGCCGGGGTGCCGGACTCGGTCAGGTCCAGGACGCGGTACAGGTCCTCGGGGACGGCTCGGCCGGCGGCGGCGCGTTCGGCGGCGTAGTCGCCGAGCATCCGGGCGAGTTCGCCGTCACCGGCGGCACGCCGGGGCAGGTCCGCGACGTGGTCTACGGGGACGCCGGTGAACAGGCACTTCAGCACGGCGTGCCGCCACTGGTGGGCGGTCAGGTGCCGGGCGGCGTAGGGGCCGAGGGCGGCGCTGAGGAGTCGGGTGTCGTTGGCGCGCAGGGCGTCCTCGGTCAGCGGCAGGGCGTCCGGGCCGGAGACGAGGTGGGGCAAGGCGTGCAGTACGGCGCGGCGCTCGTCGGCGGTGCCCTGGAAGTAGACGCGGGTCAGGGCGTCGGTGTCGGCGCGGGCGGCGTCGAGGATGAGGACGCGCGCGGCGTCTGCGTAGGCCGGGCCGCAGCGCCGGCCGGCTTCGGCGAGGCGCAGTTCCCATGCGGAGATGGGCCCGTGGAGACCGGGGTGGGCGGCGGCCTCGTCGAGGGCGTGGTCGAGCCAGGCCTCGGCGGCCGGGTCGAGGTGGGTGGCGAGGTGGCGGCGGAGGTCGGCGAGGGCGGGGGCGGTGTCCCGGCTGGGGAGGTGGGGGGTGCCGTCCGGGCCGTCGGCGGTCCGGGCGGTGTCCTGGGCGCCCTGGGTGCTCTCGGTCTGCTCGGTTCTCGACGCTGGTGTGGTGCGGGGACGGGTCATCCGGTGCTGCTCCCCTCATGGGTGGCGGAGGGAGCGCCGTGGGGTGGCGCGGTCTGCTGGAAGGCGGGGACGGGCGGCGTGGTGGCCGCGGTCCGCTCGGCGTGGCGGAGGAACGGGAGGGAGTGTGCGGCGAAGTGGGGACCCGCGTGGGAGTGGCGGGGCAGCTCGACAACGGTCAGGCCCTGGTAGCCGGTGGCGGCGAGGGCCGCCAGGACCGGCGGGAAGTCGATCTCCCCGTCCCCGAAGGGAAGGTGCTCGTGGACGCCGCGCCGCATGTCCTCGATCTGGACGTGCCGCAGCCAGGGCGCGGCGGCGCGTACGCAGTCGGCCGGTGGAAGGGGTTCTAGGCACTGGCAGTGGCCGATGTCCAGAGTGAGGCCGAGGGGTTCGGGGTCGCCGAGGGCGCTGCGGAGGTGGTGGAAGTCGGCGAGCGTGCCGAGGAGATGGCCCGGCTCGGGTTCCACGGCGAGCGGAATGCCCACGGAGGCGGCGGCGTCCAGGACAGGAGTCAGGGTCTCGGCGAGGCGCTTCCACGCGGAGTCCGTGCCGGTGCCGTCGGGGACGACACCGCTGAAGCAGTGAACCGCGTGGGCGCCGAGGTCGGCGGCGACCCGGACGGCCCGGAGGAGGAGGTCGACGCGGCGGGCCCGGTCCGCGGGGTCCGGGTCCAGCAGGGACGGGCCGTGCTTGCGGCGCGGGTCGAGCACATAGCGGGCGCCCGTCTCGATGGTGACGCCCAGTCCGAGCGCGGCCAGCCGGTGCGCCACCCGGCTTGTGCGGGCGGCGAGGCCGGGTGCGAGCGGGTCGAGGTGCATGTGGTCGAGCGTCAGTCCGACGCCGTCGTAGCCGAGGTCGGCGAGGAGGGCGAGCGCGTCGTCGAGCCGGAGGTCGGCGAGACCGTTGGTGCCGTAGCCGAAGCGGAGGGAGGTGAGGGTGCCGGGTGGGGCGAGGGCGGTACGGGGCGAGGCGGCGGTCTGGGCGCCGGATGCCCGTGAGGAGCCGGCACCGCTCTCGAAGCTGCGGGCATCACGACTCATGTGACGCTCACCCTCTTCCCGAACCGGGCTCCGAGGGGGGCGAGGACCGCGATGAGGAGGGCGGACACCGTGCCCCCGGAGCGCGCGCAGAGAGTGGCCTGGAGGGGGATGGTGGCGCGGATGCCGGCGCCGACGGCGTGTTGGGTGAGAGGAGGCGAGGGGTTGAGGGTGGCGTGGACGTAGGGGCGGGCGGTCGTCGTGGCGTAGGCGGCCCCGAGGGCGGTGGCGAGCGGCGCTGCCCGGTCCTGCCCCGGGCGCCGGGCGGCCCGGGGTCCGGTCATCCCGGTGACGGTGGCCTGCCGGGGGCGTCTCGGCTGGGCTGCGGAGGGCCGTGTCAGCAGCCGGGTGAGCAGAGCGGTCGTCGCGAGGGCCGCCAGGGGTGGCAGGGGTGAGCCGCCCTGTGCCTCCTGGCGGGAGACCGTCGTGACGGCCAGGGTGTGGGTGCCGAGGAGGGCGGCGGAGGGCAGGGCCTCGCGGGTACGGCCGGTGGTGGCCGCGGCTCCCAGGAGCAGGTCGAGGCCGCGGGCCGCACCCATGGCCACGGGTCCGGCGGGCGTGTGCTTCAGGCCGAGGTCGTACGCCCAGACGGTCGCCGCCAGGGGTGCGGCGACGGCCAGGGCCGGGCGGCCCGCGCGGGCGGCCAGGGCCAGTCCGGCTCCGGTGAGGGCGCAGGCCGCGGTGAGGGCGGCAGCCGGCCTGATGCGGCCGGAGGGCAGGGGGCGGTGCGGGCGTTCGACGGCGTCCACGTCGCGGTCGGCCCAGTCGTTGAGGGCCATGCCGGCCTCGTACAGGCACAGGGAGGAGGCGACGGCGAGCACCGTGCGGGAGTTGGGCGCCGAGCCGGTGGCGGCCGTACCGGCCAGGGCGTCCCCGGGGACACTGAACAGGGCGGGCAGGCGCAGGAGTTCCGCCCAGGCGCGGTTCCGGTGGGAGCGGTCGGTGCATGGGCGGGGGGCCTGGGCGCCGCCACCGGTTTCCGGGCCGATGCCGGGCGCACCGCCGGGCCACCCGCACAGGCTCTCGCGCAGCGTCACGGGGCTTCCCCTGTCTCCTCGGAGCCCTTCACCGGCCGCGTGCCACGATCCTTTCCACCGGACTGCGCGAGGCTTCGCCCGAACCGGACCAGCGCCTCGTACTGCTCCGGCAGCCCCGGGGGCCCGTCCCCCACCGGGTCCTTGAAGTAGAAGCCGAGGGCGTCGAGCGGGCCGGACAGCCCCGTCTCGTGGGCGCGGGCGGTCAGCCGGGCCAGGTCCAGCACCAGGGGCGCCGCGAGGGCCGAGTCGCAGCCCTGCCAGATGGTCTGGAGGATCATGCGGGTGCCGAGGAAGCCGTCGAAGGCGATGTGGTCCCAGGCGGTCTTCCAGTCGCCGAGGGCGGGGACGTCGTCGATGTGGACCTCGCCCTCGGGGACGGTGCCGAGGGTGTCGGCGAGGACGCGTTCCTTGCCGGCGTTCTTCGCCGCCGCGGCGGCCGGGTCGGCGAGGGCCGCCCCGTCGCCGCCGCCGAGCAGGTTCGTGCCGGACCAGGCCCGGACCTCGAGCGCCCGTTGCGTGAACATCGGCCCCAGCACGGCCCGCAGCAGTGTCTGTCCGGTCTTGCCGTCCCGGCCGGCGAAGGGCAGGCCGCTTTCTTCGGCCTCGCGTGCGGCGACGGGGTGGTGGATGCCCTCGGAGGGGGTGAAGTTGACATAGGGGCAGCCCGCGCGCAGGGCGGCCAACGCGTACAGGGTGCTGGCCGGCAGCGGGGCTTCGGGGCCGTGGGAGGCGGGTTCGGTGGAGGCGACGTTCACCACGACGGCCCGTTCCAGTGCGTGGCGGTGCAGGAAGTCGCGGATGTCGTGGGTGAAGGCCGTGATCAGGTCGGCCTCGCTCCTGGTGTCGCCCGGGGTGGGGCCGCCGGGCCTGATCTCCCGGTCGGCGGCGGCGAGTTCCGCGGCGACGGCGGTGGCGACGCCGGGTGGGAGGACGCCGCCGGCGGTGAGGGTCTCGGCGCGTTTGGGCAGGGGGCAGTCGAGGGTGTCGTGGCCGCCGAAGACGAGGTCGGACAGGGCGGGCAGGCCGCTGCCGGTGAATGCCGGTGTTTCGGTCACCATGCCGGTGGGCGGGTGCAGTCCCGCGGCGACGGCGGCGCACCCCGTGACGACGGTGGTGGCGACGGAGCCTCGGGCTCCGATCAGCCACACCCCCACACGCGGGCGGGAGAGGGACGCGGACATGGGCAGCCTCCTGGTCGTACGCGAACCCGGGGTGAGAGGGAGGGAGACGGCGGGCGGGGATCCGGCGTCCCCCGCCCGCCGCCGTTCAGTGGCCCTGGACGGGCAGTTCCCTGAGCTGGATGTTGCGGAAGGAGACCTGGTCGTCGGCGCCGTGGTTCTGCAGGCCGATGTAGCCGTCGGTCAGGCTCCGCCGGGGGTCCTTGTTGGTGAAGTCGTTGATCTTGACTCCGTTGAGGAACCCCTGGAGGCGTTCGCCCCGGACTTTGATCTCGTAGGAGTTCCACTGGCCGGGCGGCCGCAGAACCTGGTCACGGGCCTTGATGTCGGCCGACTTGAAGGAGTAGACGGAGCCCGTGGTGCGCTCGGGTGCGTCCGTGGCGTCGATCTGGATCTCGTAGCCCTTGTCCACCGCGGACCAGGGGTCGTCGGAGGCGGGGAAGCCCACGAAGATCCCGGAGTTGTCGTCGCCCCGCATCTTCCAGTCGAGCTTGAGCGAGTACGACTTCAGCTCCTTGGCCTGGTACCAGAGCAGGCCCATGCCGCCCTCGGACTCCATCACGCCGTCCTTGACGACGAACGTGCCGGGGCCGGCCTGCTTCCAGCCGTCCAGGGTCCGGCCGTTGAAGATCGTCCGGTAGTCCTTGCTCGGCTTGCAGTCCGCCTTGACCTGGCCGGTGGCGTACTGGAGGCCGCCGAGCAGGTGTGCGCGGAAGGCCTCGTCGGCGTAGGACTCCTTGGTGTGGCCGCCGCCGGTGTAGAAGGACCGGCCGCCGCCGTAGCTCTGGCACCAGGCGATCGGGTGGTCGCCCTTCATGGTGCCGCCCTGGTAGGTGGTCTCGTCCAGGGTGGCGAGGACCTTGGCCTGCTCACGCGGGTTGGTGCGGTAGTTGTACCACTCGTCGGTGCGCTCCCAGGTCTCGCCCAGGTGCGCGGTGGACGGGTGGTCGTGGTCCTCGACGCGGACGGTGGCTTTCTGGATGGCCGGATGCGAGTGGAAGTAGGCGCCGACGAGGCCGCCGTAGAACTCCCAGTCGTACTCGGTGTCGGCGGCGGCGTGGACGCCCATGTAGCCGCCCCCGTTCTTCACGTAGTTCTCGAACGCCTGCTGCTGGTCGGCGTTGAGGACGTCGCCCGTGGTGGACAGGAAGGCGACCGCGTCGTACTTGGCGAGGTTGGCCGTGGTGAACTGCTTGGCCTCCTCGGTGGCGTCGACGGTGATGCCGGCGGGACCGCCGAGTTCCTTCAGCGCGGTGATGCCGGCCGGGATGGAGTCGTGGCGGAAGCCGGCGGTCTTGGAGAAGACCAGGACCTTCTTGCCGCCCTTGAACGGCTCCTTGGAGAACTCGAAGTCGTCCACGTCGAACAGCGCGCCCTCGCCGCCCTTGAAGACCAGGTAGATGTCGGTGGTCTTCCTCGGCAGCGACCGCAGCGGCACGTCGACGTTCTGGAAGGTCTCCCAGCCGCCGGTCGGCGGGATGTACGCCGAGCCGTGCAGCGGTCCCTCGGGCGAGCCGGTGCGCAGTTCGAGGAAGCCGCCCGCGCCACCGGAGGAGGCCCGTACGGTCATCTTCTTCTGCCCGTCGAACCGGTAGGGGGAGAAGGAGATCCAGTCGCCGTCGTCGATGTCGCCGACGGTCTTGCCGCCGTTGGCTCCGGTCTTGTCGATGACGGATACGCCCGACTGGGTGGTGAAGTGCTCGCCCTGGCGGTGCAGCGGCTGCAGGACGGTGCGGGCGGTGCCGGTCAGCTCCTCTTGGCCGTTCGCGCCGCCGTCGGTGTAGCTGGCGCCGACCACGCCGTAGATGTCGGCGTTGGGGTCGTGTCCGCCGTCACCGGGCGGTGGCTTCAGGGTGCCTTCGCAGCCCATCTCGCTGGTCAGTTCGTGGGCGTGGGAGTCGTGGCCCAGGCTGTAGGTGACCTTGACCTTGGAGCAGTCGATCGTCTCCTCGGGGTCGGTGACCTTCACCTTGAACGGGACGGGCCGGCCGAAGGCGGCCAGGCTGCCGTTGGCCGGCGTCTCGATCGTCACCTTGGGCTCGGTGTTGCCGACCACGATCCGGACGCTGGCGTTGCCGGTGTTGCCCTCGGGGTCCTTGGCGGTGAAGGTGGCGCTGTAGGTGCCGGCCTTCTTGTACCGGTGGGTGGGGTTGAGGCCCTCGCCCTTGGTGCCGTCGCCGAAGTCCCAGCTGTAGGTGAGAACCGGGGAGTCGGCGTCCTTGGCGGATCCGGTGAAGGTGACCTTCAGGCCGGCCGCGCCGGACGTCTTGTCGGCGCTCACCTCGGCGATCGGCGAGAAGCCGTCCTCGGCGTTCTCGATCCGGTACAGCGCGGAGTTCTCGTCGCCCTGGAACCAGGAGACGCCGTAGTCGAGGACGTAGAGCGCGCCGTCGGGGCCGAACTCCATGTCCATGATCTGGGTGCCGGTCCACGGGAAGTCGTTGATCTTCGCGACGGACCCGTCGGGTCCGTCGGAGGTCTGCTCGATCCGCTTGATCCAGCGGCGGCCGAACTCACCGGCGAAGAAGTCGCCGTCGTAGGCCTCGGGGAACTTCACGCCGGAGTCGAGCTCGGGGTCGTAGCGGTAGACGGGGCCGGCCATCGGGGACTCGGAGCCGCTGCCGAACTCGGGCACGGAGCCGTCGTCGTACGGGATCCAGGCGGCCTGCGCGGGCGGCAGGTCGACCAGGCCCGTGTTGTACGGCGAGGTGTTCTTCGGGGCGTTGCAGTCGAACGTCTCGCCGGACTGCTTGGTGGCGAAGTCGTAGTCGACGTAGGGGTCGTTGTCGCCGGTGCAGAAGGGCCAGCCGAAGTTGGCGGGCTTGGTCACCTTGGCGAACTCGACCTGTCCCGCCGGGCCGCGCTTGGGGTCGGCGGCGCCCGCGTCGGGACCGTAGTCGCCGACGTAGATGATGCCGGTCTTGTCGTCGACGCTCATCCGGAACGGGTTGCGCAAGCCCATCGCGTAGATCTCGGGACGGGTCTTGTCGGTGCCCGGGGCGAAGAGGTTGCCCTCCGGGATCGTGTAGGAGCCGTCCTCGGCGACCTTGATGCGAAGGATCTTGCCGCGCAGGTCGTTGGTGTTGGCCGAGCTGCGGCGGGCGTCGAAGGCCGGGTTGCGGCCCGGCCGGTCGTCGATCGGGGTGTAGCCGTCGGAGGCGAAGGGATTGGTGTCGTCGCCGGTCGACAGGTACAGGTTGCCGTCCGCGTCGAAGTCGATGTCGCCGCCGACGTGGCAGCAGATGCCGCGGGAGGCCGCGACGTCCAGCACCTTCTTCTCGCTGGACATGTTGAGCGTGCCGTTGGCGTTGAGGACGAAGCGGGACAGGCGGTTGACGCCGTCGAACTTCTTGAAGTCCTCTGCGGTGCCGGTCTCGGGGGCGTCGCCCACGGGGGTGTCCAGCGGCGGGGCGTAGTAGAGGTAGATCGCCCGGTTGTTCTTGAAGTCCGGGTCGATGCCGACGCCCTGGAGCCCCTCCTCGTCGTGGCTGTAGACGGGGATCTTGCCGGCGACCTTGGTGACGCCGCCCTGGTCGGTGAGGCGCAGCGTACCGTCGCGCGAGGTGTGCAGGACGCTGCGGTCCGGGAGCACGGCGAGCGACATCGGCTCGCCCGTCTCGGGCTCGCCTTTGGCGAGCGGCACCTGCTGGAACTGGCCCTCGGCAGCTGCCGGTTCGTCGTGTTCGGGGTGTCCGGGGTGGGCGCCGGCGACGCCGGCCGGGGTGCCCACGGCGAGGAGCAGGCCGGTGAACAGGGCGACGGTGGTGCGAAGTCCGGGCCGCCTGGGAGTGCGGGTGTTTCTGAGTCCGGTTCTGTGCACGAAATCCCTCCGGGAACGGGGTGGGCCGTACGGGGTGGGTGCGTGGGCGTGCGGTGCGGGCGCCGGGGTGCGCCGTCACCCCGGAGGTGTGTGTGTCCTGAACACATCAAGGACGGTAACCGCGTCCGTCCGGGGCGAACACCCCTTGCGACCGACTCGGCCGAACTTCCTCCCGTGCCAGGACAAAGCGGGATCCGGGCAGGCCGGAGGGGGGATCGGCGATGCTGCCGGTCCCCGCTCCCGACCAGCGCCGGGCGCGCTGTTCAGCTGTTGAACGCGGCGTCGAAGGACGCGCTGGGCGGATCGAAGTCGAACGCCTTGAGGCGGGTCAGGGCCTCGGGAGCTCCTTGGAGCCGGTCCATGCCGGCGTCCTCCCACTCCACCGAGACGGGGCCCTGATAGTCGATGGAGCGCAGCATCCGGAAGACGTCCTCCCACGGGACGTCCCCGTGCCCGGCGGAGACGAAGTCCCAGCCGCGCCGCGGGTCGCCCCAGGGCAGATGGGAACCGAGCCGGCCGTTGCGTCCGTCGAGGCGCTTGCGGGCCTCCTTGCAGTCGACGTGGTAGATCCGGTCGCGGAAGTCCCAGAGGAAGCCGACCGGGTCGAGGTCCTGCCACACGAAGTGCGAAGGGTCGAAGTTCAGGCCGAACGCGGGGCGGTTCCCGACGGCCTCCAGGGCGCACCGGGTCGTCCAGTAGTCGTAGGCGATCTCGCTGGGGTGCACCTCGTGCGCGAACCGCACGCCCTCGGCGTCGAAGACGTCCAGGATCGGGTTCCAGCGGTCGGCGAAGTCCTGGTAGCCGCGTTCGATCATCGCGTCGGAGGCGGGCGGGAACATGGCGACCAGGTGCCAGATGGCGGAGCCGGTGAAGCCGATGACCGTGTTGACGCCGAAGGCGGCCGCGGCCCGGGCGGTGTCCTTCATGCGCTCCGCGGCCCGCTGCCGGACCCCTTCCGGATCGCCGTCGCCCCACACCGCTCCCGGCACGATCGCCTGGTGGCGTTCGTCGATGATGGCGTCGCAGACGGCCTGGCCGGCCAGGTGGTTGGAGATCGCCCAGCACTTCAGGCCGTACTTGTCGAGGAGCTGTCGCCTCGACCCCACGTAGGAGGGGTCACTCAGCGCCTTGTCGACTTCGAAGTGGTCGCCCCAGCAGGCGAGTTCGAGGCCGTCGTAGCCGAAGTCGCGGGCCAGGCGGCAGACCTCCTCCAGGGGCAGGTCCGCCCACTGGCCGGTGAACAGGGTGAAGGTGCGCGGCATATTCGGGGCCTCCTCAGACCGCGATCGGCGTGTAGACGGAGTTCTTCTCGGCGCTCTCCTCGACCGCCGCGAGCACGCGCTGCACCTGCAGCCCGTCGGCGAAGGAGGGTTCGGGGCGGCGGCCCTCGGCGATCGCGTGGACGAGGTCGCGCGCCTGGTGGACGAAGGTGTGCTCGTAGCCGAGGCCGTGGCCCGGCGGCCACCAGGCCTCCAGGTAGGGGTGGTCGGGTTCGGTGACGAGGATCCGGCGGAAGCCGGCCTCGGCGCCCGGCTCGGTGCCGTCGTGGAAGGACAGCTCGTTGAGCCGCTCCAGGTCGAAGGCGAGCGAGCCGCGCTCCCCGTTGAGTTCGATGCGCAGGGCGTTCTTGCGGCCGGTGGCGTAGCGGGTGGCCTCGAAGGTGGCGAGGGCACCGGAGAGGAAGCGGGCCGTGAACAGCGCGGCGTCGTCGACGGTGACCTGGCCGGTGCCGGCGGATGTGACGGCGGACAACCCGCTGGTCGCGCCGGTGGGCAGGGGCCGTTCCCTGACGAAGGTCTCGGTCAGCGCCGAGACACCCGCCAGCGGCTCCCCCACCAGGTACTGCGCGAGGTCGACGATGTGCGCCCCCAGATCGCCCAGCGAGCCCGAGCCGGCCTGCTCCCTGCGCAGCCGCCAGGTCAGCGGGAACGCGGGGTCGACCAGCCAGTCCTGGAGGTATGTCACGCGCACGTGCCGCAGCCTGCCCAGGCGGCCCTCGGCGACCATGCGGCGGGCCTGGGCGGTGGCGGGCACCCGGCGGTAGTTGAACCCGACCATCGCCACCTGGCCCCGCGTGTGGGCCTCTTCCGCCGCCAGCGCCATCAAGGTGGCTTCCTCGACGGTGTTGGCGAGGGGTTTCTCGCACAGGACGTGCTTGCCCGCGGCCAGGGCGGCCAGGGCGATCTCGGCGTGAGAGTCGCCCGGGGTGCAGATGTCGACGAGGTCGACGTCGTCCCGTTCCACGAGGGCCCGCCAGTCGGTCTCGGTGGAGGCCCAGCCGTGCCGGTCGGCCGCCGCGCGGACGGCGGCGGCGTCCCGGCCGCAGATCACGGCCTGCACGGGGTTCAGCGGCAGGTCGAAGACGCGGCCCGCGGTGCGCCAGCCCTGGGAGTGGGCGGCGCCCATGAAGGCGTAGCCCACCATTCCCACGCGCAGGGGTGGCTTGCCCTTCTCGGGCCCTTCCGACGGCTGCTGCGGCTGTCCCATACGGATGTCCTCCTCGTCCTGGTGGGGGTGGCGCACGTGGGGGGTGCGGGGTGGCTCACTTGAATCCGGTGGACATGTACTGGTCGACGTTGGTCTTGTCGACGACGGCCGAGTAGAGCGTGAGCGACGACGGGATCTCGAACTCGGCGAGGCCCCCGATGCCCTTGCTCTGGCCGAGGGCCCGGGCGAGGTCGATCGCGGAGGCCGCCATGGTCGGCGGGTAGAGCACCGTCGCCTTGAGCACCCCGTCGTCCTGCTTGATGGCCTGGAAGGCGGAGAGCGCGCCGGCGCCGCCGACCATCAGGAAGTCGTCGCGCCCGGCCTGCTCGATGGCGCGCAGCGCGCCCACGCCCTGGTCGTCGTCGTGGTTCCACAGCGCGTCGAACGTCGACTGCGCCTGGAGCAGTTGGGCCATCTTGGCCTGCCCCGACTCGACGGTGAACTCGGCGGCCTGCCGGGCGACCTTCTTGATGTTGGGGTAGTTCTTCAGGGCGTCGTCGAAGCCCTGGGTGCGCTGCTTGGTGAGCTCCAGGTTGTCCAGGCCGGCCAGTTCGATGACGCGGGCGCCCGACGTGCCCTTCAGCTTCTCGCCGATGTAGTGCCCGGCGTTGAGGCCCATGCCGTAGTTGTCGCCGCCGATCCAGCAGCGGTACGCCTGCGGGCTGTTGAAGATGCGGTCGAGGTTGATCACCGGGATGCCGGCGCGCATCGCCTTGAGGCCGACCTGGGTGAGGGCCTTGCCGTCGGCGGGCAGCACGACCAGGACGTCGACCTTCTTGTTGATGAGGGTCTCGATCTGGCCGATCTGCTGGGCGGTGTCGTTGGAGCCCTCGGTGATCTCCAGGGTGACGTCGGGGTACTTCTCGGCGCGGCTCTTGGCGTTGTCGTTGATGGCGTTGAGCCAGCCGTGGTCGGCCTGCGGGCCGGCGAAGCCGATGGTGACCGGCTTGCCGGGCTTGTCGTCGGCGGCCGGCTGGTTGTTGCCCGCCGGCTCGTCCTCGGGGTCGGACGGCTCGTTGCTGGTGCACCCCGTGAGGAGGGCACCGGCGGAGACGGCGGCGGCTCCGAAGAGCAGCCCTCTGCGGCTCGTGATCTCTGGCATGGCGGGGAACCCTTTCCTCAGGTCGTGCTCGCGGTACGGCGCTGGACCAGCACGGCGGCGACGATGATCGCGCCCTTGGCGATCTGCTGGACGTCGCTCTGCAGGTTGTTCAGGGCGAAGATGTTGGTGATCGTGGTGAAGATCAGGACGCCGAGGACGGAGCCGGTGATGGTGCCCCGGCCGCCGGTGAGCAGGGTGCCGCCGATGATCGCGGCGGCGATGGCGTCGAGCTCGTAGAGGTTGCCGTTGGTGTTCTGGCCGGAGCCGGCCAGGACGATCAGCAGGAACGCGGCGATGCCGCAGCACAGCCCCGACAGCAGGTAGAGGTAGAGGCGCTGGCGGCGGACGTCGATGCCGGCGAGCCGGGCGGCCTCCGGGTTGCCGCCGACGGCGACCGTGCGGCGTCCGAAGGTGGTGCGGTTGAGGACCAGCCAGCCGATGACGGTGACGACGGCGAACACCATGACCAGGGGCGGGACACCGAGGACGTAGGCGTCGCGCTCGCCCAGGTCCAGGACGGACGGCACGGTGACGATCTGGGTCTTGCCGTCGGTGATCTGCAGGGCGAGGCCACGGGCGGAGGCCAGCATGGCGAGGGTGGCGATGAACGGCACCATCGCGCCGTAGGCGATGAGCACCCCGTTGACCAGGCCGCAGCCGACTCCGACGACGATCGCCGTGAAGAGGATGCCGGCGAAGCCGTACTCCTGGGTGGCCACGGTGGTCGCCCATACGGAGGCGAGGGCGACGATCGCGCCGACCGACAGGTCGATGCCGCCGGAGACGATGACGAAGGTCATGCCGACGGTGACGACACCGATCACCGACGCCTGGGTGAGGACGAGTTGCAGATTGCGGGTGTCGAGGAACTCGTCGGGCTTGGTGATGCCGCCGATGAGGATCAGCGCGGCGAGCACACCGACCAGCGAGAGGGTGCGGACGTCGGCGCGGGCGATCACGCCGTGCCAGGCGGGGGGCCGGGCCTGGGGCACCTTGTCGGTCGTGCTGTCCCGTGGCGGGGAGACGGGCTGCGTCATGACGCCGGGCTTCCTTCCATGACCAGGTCGAGTACGCGGTGTTCGTCGAGTTCGCGCGCGGGTGCCGTGTGGACGACACGGCCCTCACGCAGCACCAGGACGCGGTCGGCGAGGCCGAGCACCTCGGGCACCTCGCTGGAGACCAGCAGCACGGCGAGACCCTCGTCGGCCAGCCGGCGGATGACGGCGTAGAGCTCGGCGCGGGCGCCGACGTCGACGCCGCGGGTGGGTTCGTCGAGCAGCAGCACCTTGCAGCCGCGCAACAGCCAGCGGGCGAGGACGGCCTTCTGCTGGTTGCCGCCCGACAGGGTGCGCACGGGCACGGACGGGTTGTCGGGCCGGAGCGACAGTTCGCGTGTCGCGGCCCGGGCGGCGCCGAGTTCGGCGCCCCGGTCGATCCAGCCGCCGCGCGAGAAGCGGGACATGGACGAGACCGACACATTGCGGGTGACGGACTCCAGCATCAGCAGGGCCTGCGCCTTGCGTTCCTCGGGAGCGAGCCCGAGTCCGGCCCGGACGGCGGCCCGTACGCTGCCCGGCTTCAGGGCCTTGCCGCCGATCAGCACCTGACCGGTCGTCGGTCTGCGGGCGCCGTAGACGGTCTCCAGGATCTCGGAGCGGCCCGAGCCGACGAGTCCGGCCAGGCCGACGATCTCACCCGGCCGCACCTCCAGGTCGAACGGTTCGAACTCCCCTTGTCTGGAGAGCCCTCGGACCGTCAGGACGGGTTCGGCGGGCGGCGGTGTGACGCGCCGGTCCGGGAAGACGTACTCGACGTTGCGGCCCGTCATCAGCGCGACGACCTCGCGGGTCGGGGTCGACTTCGCCGGGAGTCCGTTCGCGACGGCCCGGCCGTCCTTGAGCACCGTCACCCGGTCGCCGATGCGGCGGATCTCCTCCAGGCGGTGCGAGATGTAGACGACGGCGACTCCGGCGGCGGTGAGGTCGCCGACGATGCGGAAGAGGTTGTCGACCTCGTCCGGGTCGAGGGCGGCGGACGGCTCGTCCATCACGATGAGCCGTACGTCGTGGGAGAGCGCCCGGGCCATGGACACGATCTGCTGCTGCGCCGCCGAAAGCTCCCCGACGAGCCGGGCCGGGTCGATCTCGGCATGTCCAAGCCGCTTGAGCAGAGAGGCGGTTGACGCCCTGGCCACCTTCCCGCGCACGACGAATCCCGCGGCGGTCGGCTCATGCCCGAGATGGACGTTCTCGGCGACGGACAGGTGCTCCACCAGGTCGAGTTCCTGGTAGATGGTGGCGATGCCGAGGCGCATGGCCGCAATGGGCGAGCGGAGCGCGACCTCCTCGCCGCGCCAGCGCAGACGGCCGGTGTCGGGCTGGTGGGCGCCGGCCAGGACTTTGATGAGAGTCGATTTGCCGGCTCCGTTCTGGCCGAGCAGGCAGTGCACCTCACCGGCCTGGACGTCGAGGTCGACGCCGTCGAGGGCCCGGACTCCGGGGAACGACTTGGTGATGCCGGACATGCTGAGCAGCGGTGGTTCTGGTGCCATGCGGATTCCCCTTGGCGGACGGGCCGGTGTCAGGGCGCTTGTCGAGCAGGCGTGTTTCAGGGCAGGGCAGGGCAGAGCAGGGCGCTGTGCTGGTGAGCCGTGCTGTGAAGGGACTACGCGGGTGAGAACAGGTGGTCGCTGATGAGCCGGGCGGCGCCGATGACTCCGGCGCTGGGACCGAGCTCGCCCAGGACGATGGGCAGGTTGCCGGTCGCCAGAGGCAGCGACTGGCGGTAGACCTGGGTGCGGATCGCGGCGAGCAGGGTGTGGCCGAGGCCGGTCACCCCGCCGCCGATCACCACCAGGCCCGGGTTGAAGAAGCTGACCAGGCCGGCGATGACCTGGCCGGTGCGGTTGCCGCCCTCGCGGATCAGATCGAGGGCGGTGGCGTCACCGGCGGAGGCCGCGGCGGCGACGTCGACAGCGGTGAGTTGGCCGTTGGTGTCCAGCCGCGAGGCCAGTTCGGCCGAAAGCCCCTGCTGGGCGGCCTCCATGGCGTCGCGGGCCAGCGCGGCGCCGCTGAAGTGGGCCTCCAGGCAGCCCCGGTTGCCGCAGGCGCACGGGCGTCCGTCGGGCACGGCCTGGATGTGCCCGATGTCGCCGGCGCTGCCCGTCGTACCGCGGTAGACCTCACCGCCGACGACGATGCCGCAGCCGATGCCGGTGCCGATCTTGACGCAGAGGAAGTCACCGACGCTGCGGGCGACACCCGCGTGCTGCTCCCCCATCGCCATGAGGTTCACGTCGTTGTCGACCATGACCGGGCAGCCCAGCTCCTGGCTGAGCGCCTCCCGCACGGGGAAGCCGTCCCAGCCCGGCATGATCGGCGGTGCCACCGGGATGCCCTCGGGGAAGCGGACCGGGCCCGGGACGCCGATGCCGGCGCCGTCGAACCCCTCCGCGAGCCCGGAGGCCCTCAGTTTCGCGGCCAGTGCCAGGACCTGCTCGAAGACCGCGACCGGGCCCTCGCGCACCTCCATGGGCTGGTTGAGGTGCCCGAGGGTCTCCAGTTCGGCGTTGGTGACGGCGACGTCGATCGAGGTCGCGCCGATGTCGACGCCGAGGAAGCGCAGCTCGGGGTTGAGCCGGACGTTGTGGGAGCGGCGGCCGCCGCGCGAGGCGGCGAGTCCGTCCGCCACGACCAGCCCCGTCTCCAGCAGCCGGTCCACCTCCACGGCCAGCTTGGACCGCGAGAGGTCGACCTGGTCGCCGAGCTGGGCACGGGAGTTGGGTCCGCCGTCGCGCAACAGCTTGAGCAGTCGGGCCTGATGGGCGTTCGCGGGTCGTGCGGTCATGCGTCTCACGAGCCCCTCCCCGCCCCAATCGGCCTGTGCGCGCCGGTTTTCCGCTACCTCGGTGGCTTGCTTTCGGAGGGAACGTAGCAGCGGCTGCCGAGGGTGGGAAGAAGTCGCGCAGGAATTGCCCTCTACTTCTTCCACTCACAGGACAAAGGCGAGGGCAGGGCGGCCCCTGTCCAGGGGCCGCCGTCTCCCGCGCCTTCCCGCCGGCAACCGGCGGGCCGGGCGAAACGAATCCGGCGGCACCGACAGCCCGGCGCCCCGGACGGTCCGGCGCCTAGGAGCGCGCCCGCGCGTGGTACGACCGTCGCGTGTGCTCCGTGTGGGCGCGCATCAGCTGGGTGGCGCGCTGCTCGTCCCGGTCGGAGACCGCGACGATCAGTTCGCGGTGTTCGATCCAGGACTGGTGGCCGCGCCGGCGGGCCACCGGCGTGTAGTACCAGCGCACGCGCCGGTCGACCTGGGCGGCCAGTTCCGCGAGGACCGCGTTGCCGGCGAGTTCCATGATCTTGGCGTGGAAGCGGGCGTTCACGGCGACGGCCCCGTCCACGTCGTCGGCCTCGACGGCCTTCTCGCCCTCCGCGCACAGCGCTTCCAGGGCGGCGATGCCCGCGCTGTCGGCGTTGGCCGCCGCGAGCCGGGCCGCCTCGGCCTCCAGGAGCGTACGGACCGTGAGGAGCTGATCGGCCTCCTCCTCCGTCGGCTCGTGCACGAACGCGCCCTGTGCGGGCCGCAGATCGACCCACCCCTCGGTGTTGAGCCGCTGCAACGCCTCGCGCACGGGCTGCCGGGAGACCCCGAGATGCCCGGCGAGTTCGCTCTCGACGAGATGCTGGCCGGGCTGGAGCGCACGGGTGGTGATGAGTTCGAGCAGTGCCTCGTAGACACGGTCACGCAGCGGACCCGGGCGTTCCAGCTTGGGTACCGCCCCCTGGGGCAGGCCTGTCGACAGCATCGCGGTCCCCCTCCTCGGCAGGGCCGTGCACAGCGCGGCGCGAGCCGGTATCGCCGCAGAGTCGGTACTGATTGTCTTTCGTCTGCAGTCTACGGCGCACAAGAGCCAGGGTTTCGGGGAGTTGACCGCGTCACACCACCCCTCAGCCGGGGGCGGCGCACGCTCAGGGGCAGCGCACGACCTGCCCCGCGTACGAGAGGTTCCCGCCGAAGCCGAACAGCAGCACCGGGTCGCCGGAGGCGACGGCGCCCTGCTCGACCAGCTTCGAGAACGCCAGCGGGATGCTCGCGGCGGAGGTGTTGCCGGACTCGGTGACATCGCGCGCGACGACCGCGTTGACGGCGCCGATCTTCTCCGCGAGGGGTTCGATGATGCGCAGGTTCGCCTGGTGCAGCACGACCGCGGCGAGGTCGGCCGGCTCCACCCCGGCCCGCGCGCAGGCCCGGCGCGCGATGGGCGGGAGCTGCGTGGTGGCCCAGCGGTAGACGCTCTGCCCCTCCTGGGCGAAGCGCGGCGGGTTGCCCTCGATGCGCACCGCGTTGCCCATCTCGGGCACCGAGCCCCACAGCACCGGGCCGATGTCCGGCTCGTCGGCGGCCTCCACCACCGCGGCCCCGGCACCGTCGCCGACGAGCACGCACGTGCTGCGATCGCTCCAGTCGGCCACCTCGGACATCTTGTCGGCCCCGATGACCAGCGCCCGGCTCGCGCCCCCCGCACGGACGGCGTGGTCGGCGGTGGCCAGGGCGTGGGTGAAGCCGGCGCACACGACGTTGAGGTCCATGGTGGCGGCCTGCGGGATGCCCAGGCGGGCCGCGACCCGGGCCGCCATGTTGGGCGAGCGGTCGACGGCGGTGGAGGTGGCGACCAGCACCAGATCGATGTCCGCCGGGGTCAGCCCGGCCGCCGCCAGGGCCTTGGCGGCGGCGTGGCCGGCCAGTTCGTCGACCGGCTCGTCGGGGCCGGCGATGTGGCGGGTTCGGATGCCCACCCGGCTCCTGATCCACTCGTCACTGGTGTCCACCAGCGCCGCCAGGTCCTCGTTGGTGAGCACCTTGGCGGGCTGGTAGTGGCCGACGGCGGCGATGCGCGAGCCGTTCATTGGGTGGGTCCCCCTCGTTGCCTTGGGTAGCGGATCCACCAGTCTGATCAGTGACTCACGGGTACGACGCCAGCCAAGACGACAGGAATCGAGCGCCGGGGTTGTCAGCTTCGGTCAGCAGTTCTGACGCCCGGACACCTGTCGAACGCCCATCCCGCTCCCCCGCGGCCCGCCCGGCGCACCGGCGCCCGTCCCGCCCGGCACCTACCCGGTGAACAGCTGCGTCGCCTTGCGGGCGAGCTCGTACACCCCGTAGGCGAGCGGGACCCCCACCCACACCCAGGCGAAGGCGATCAGCCACCGCCGGTCCGGGCTAGGCGGACTCTGACTGCTCTCGCCGGACATGGGCGGCCTCCTGCGGGTCGGGGACGTGGTGGCGGGCATCGACGGGCCGTACCAGTTCGTTGGCGACGAAGCCGACGACGAGCAGTCCGATCATGATGACGAAGGACAGCCCGTACAGGGACGCGCCGTGCCGGCCCGCCTCCTCCTGCCGGTCGGCGATCCAGTTCACGATCAGCGGCCCGAGGACCCCGGCCGTGGACCAGGCGGTGAGCAGCCGCCCGTGGATGGCGCCGACCTGGTACGTACCGAACAAATCCTTCAAATAGGCGGGAATCGTAGCGAAACCACCACCGTAGAAGGAGAGGATGACCAGCGCGCACAGGATGAACAGCGGCTTGGAGGAGTCGCCGAACAGGGCGATGAGCGCGTACATCAGGGCGCCGGCACCCAGGTAGACGCGGTAGATGTTCTTGCGGCCGATGAGGTCGGACGTCGACGACCAGCCGATGCGGCCCGCCATGTTCGCCGCCGACAGCAGCGCGACGAAACCGGCGGCGGCCGTCACCGACACCGGGGTGGAGGTGTCCGCGAAGAAGTCCGTGATCATCGGCGCGGCCTTCTCCAGGATGCCGATGCCGGCGGTGACGTTCATGCAGAGCACGAGCCACAGCAGCCAGAACTGCGGGGTGCGGACGGCCTGGTTCGCACAGACCTGCGGGCCGGCGGGGACACTCGGCCCGCTCTGCGCGGGCTTCTCGGCGCGAGGCACCCGGACCAGCAGCACACCCAGCAGCATGAAGACGGCGTAGGACAGCCCGTGCACGAGGAAGGCGAGCGCGATGCCGGAGCTGTCGCTGCCGAACGACTCCAGCATCTGTGCCGACCACGGCGAGGCGATGAGCGCGCCGCCGCCGAACCCCATGATGGCGATGCCGGTGGCCATGCCGGGCCGGTCCGGGAACCACTTGATCAGCGTGGAGACGGGTGAGATGTAACCGATGCCGAGGCCGATGCCGCCGACGAAGCCGTAGCCGAGGACGATCAGCCAGTACTGCTCCAACGACGCGCCCAGCGCGGAGAGCAGGAAGCCGCAGGAGAAGCAGACCAGGGCGACGGTCATGGCCCAGCGGGGGCCGTTGCGCTCCACGAGCGTGCCGCCGAACGCGGCGGACAGGCCCAGCATGACGATGCCCAGCTGGAAAGGCAGCGCGCTCTGTGTGCCGCTGAGTCCGAGCGCGGACTCCAGGGGTGGCTTGAACACGCTCCAGGCGTAGGCCTGGCCGATGGAGAGATGTACCGAGAGAGCGGCGGGCGGGACGAGCCAGCGGCTCCAGCCCGGGGGCGCGACTGGGGGACTCATGAACCCCGGACGGTAGACATCCGCGCGGGAGTTGAGAAGGCGGCACGTCGACCGTATGCGATGAGCGGTATCCCGCATGCGCCGAACGGTCGGCGCGCGAACCCTTGCCGCCCCAACCTCCATACTGTGGACAATATTTCCCCTGTGCGAGGGCGACACCCTGCGGCCGAAGAACGCCTGCCGGGTCTGTGTCGTCGAGGTCGAGGGGGCCAGGACGCTCGTCCCGGCCTGCTCCCGCAAGGCCGAGCCGGGAATGGAGGTGCGCACGCGGACACCGAGCGCGCCCGGCACAGCCGCAAGGCCGTCCTGGAACTGCTCGCGTCCTCGGTCGACCTGTCGACGACGCCGAGGGTCGCCGGGTGGCTCAAGGAGTACCAGGCGAAGCCGGACCGCTTCGGCCCGGACGCGGCGCGGCTGAACGAGGAGCCGAGGATCGACAACGACCTGTACGTGCGCGACTACGACACGTGCATCCTCTGCTACAAGTTCATCGACGCCTGCGGCGACCAGTGGCAGAACTCCTTCGCGATCTCGGTCGCGGGCCGCGGTTTCGACGCCCGGATCGCCGTGGAGCACGACGCGCCGCTGACCGACTCGGCGTGCGTGTACTGCGGGAACTGCATCGAGGTGTGCCCCACGGGCGCGCTGTCCTTCAAGTCCGAGTTCGACATGCGGGCGGCGGGTACGTGGGACGCGTCGCGGCAGACGGAGACGACCACGGTGTGCGCGTACTGCGGCGTGGGCTGCAACCTGACGCTGCACGTGCAGGACAATGAGATCGTGAAGGTCACCTCGCCGCACGACAACCCGGTGACCCACGGCAACCTCTGCATCAAGGGCCGCTTCGGCTACCAGCACGTACAGAACCGGGACTGATCAGGACATGGGACGAGTCACGGAACGACGCAAGGTTCTCCGCATCCGGGACGGGGCGGTCTCCAGCCGCCCCGACACGCTCGTCGCCGAGGAACCCCTGGAGATCCGGCTGAACGGCAAGCCCCTGGCGATCACCATGCGCACCCCGGGGGACGACTTCGCGCTGGCGGCGGGCTTCCTGGTGAGCGAGGGGGTGCTGGCCGGGCAGCGGGACCTGGCGAACATCGTCTACTGTGCCGGGGCGACGGCCGACGGGTCGAACACGTACAACGTGGTCGACGTGAAGACGGCCCCCGGCGTGGTGGTCCCCGACATCACGCTGGAGCGCAACGTCTACACCACGTCCTCCTGCGGCCTGTGCGGCAAGGCGTCGCTGGACGCGGTGCGCACCACGGCCCGGTGGCCCATCGCCGACACTCCCCCGGTCCGGATCACCCCCGAGCTGCTCGCGAGCCTCCCCGACCGGTTGCGCGCGGCCCAGCGGGTCTTCGACCGGACCGGTGGCCTGCACGCGGCGGCCCTGTTCTCCGCGGAGGGCGAGCTGCTGGACGTCCGGGAGGACGTGGGCCGGCACAACGCGGTCGACAAGCTGGTCGGCCGCGCCCTGCAGAACGGGGACCTGCCGCTGTCGCGGGTGATCCTGCTCGTGTCGGGCCGGGCCTCCTTCGAGCTGGCGCAGAAGGCCGTGATGGCCGGCATCCCCGTGCTGGCGGCCGTGTCGGCCCCGTCCTCGCTGGCGGTGGACCTCGCCGCCGAGACGGGCCTGACGCTGGTGGGCTTCCTGCGGGGCAGCTCCATGAACGTGTACGCGGGTGAGGACCGGATCACCCTGCGGGCCGCGGCCGCCCAGGGCTGAACCGGTTCCTCCGCGACACGGCGGCGGGGCCCCGACCTGCGGGGGCGCCCCCCTGCGCCGCAGGGCCCCGTCTCGGCCCGCCTTCGCGAAGACGCGGGGGTGCCGTCAGTCCGCCGTGCCCGATATCCGCAGCAGCATCCCCGTGAACTGCTCCCGCTCGGCCGCCGACAGCGGTGCGAGCAGTTCGTCGTTGGCCGCGCGGGCCGCCTTCTCGCAGCGCTTCAGCAGCCGTGCTCCGCACTCCGTGAGGGACACCGCGTTCTTGCGGCGGTCCACCGGGTCCGGCTCGCGCACCACCAGGCCCGCCGACTGGAGGTCGTTGAGGACGCCGACCAGGTCCTTGGGGTCCAGCACCACCCCGCGGCCGAGGTCGGCCTGCGCGACGGGACCGAGGTCGCGGACGGCGGACAGCACCACGTGGTGCCACATCCGCATGTCCTCCTCGGCCAGCGCCTCGGCCACCAGGGCCCGGCCGCGGGCGGCAGCGCGGCCGAGCAGCCAGCTGGGCAGGGAGCGGATCGCGGGGAGGGGGGTTTCCGACATGGCCGCAGCCTAACCAGCAAATCGTTGGGTGTTCCTATGATCCTCCTATACCGTTGGGCCCCCCAACGACTTCGTCGGAAGGCACGACCACCCCGGAGGTGCGATGCGCCGCGTCCGCTACGAATCCCGAGGTGGCCCCCTCTTCGTGGAGGAGGCCCCGCTCCCCGAGCCCGGCCCCGGAGAGCTGCTCGTGCGCGCGGAGGCGATCGGCGTCACGCTCCCGGCGGTACGCAAGGTCACCGAGGCGGCCGAACCCGCCCCGCTCGGCGGTGAGATCGCCGGGCAGGTCCTGGCCGTCGGCGAGGGCGTCACCCGCTTCGGCACCGGCGACCGGGTGACCGGGCTCTGCCCCGGCCACGGGTATGCCGACGCCGCGCTCCTGCACGAGGCCATGGCCTCCCCGGTTCCGGGGGGCGCCGGCGCCGTGGACGCGGTCGCCCTGGTCCGCGGCGGCCTGGTCGCCCTCGGCGCCCTGGAGGCGGCCCGCCCTCAGCCGGGCGAGGCGGCCCTGGTCACCGCGGCCGCCGGCGGCGTCGGCCACTTGGCCGTGCAGCTGGCCAGGACGCGCGGCGCCGGACGGGTCGTGGGAGCCGTCTCCGACCCGGCCAAGGCCGGCTTCGTCCGCGGTCTCGGTGCCGACCACGTCGTCACGTACACCGACGGCAGCTGGGGCACCCCGGTCGACTACGCCCTGGACGCGGTCGGCGGTGAGCTGCTCACCCCGGCCCTCGCGGCACTCGCCCCGGAGGGACGGCTGGTGGCGTACGGCTCGGGCGGCGGCACCATCCAGGCGTACGACCTGCTCGTGGGCGCGAAGTCGGTGATCGGGTTCCAGATGGCCCGTATCGCCCGCGGGAAACCGGAGCTGTACGAGCGGTGGCGTGAGGAAGTGTGGCGGCTGTTCGCGGCGGGAGAGCTCAAGCCCGTCGTCCACGGGGAGTTCGCCCTGGAGGACGCGGCCAAAGCGCACGCGGAGATCGAGGCCCGGGCCAATCTGGGCAAGGTCGTCCTGATCCCCTGACGCAGGATTCTTGTGGGGGGTCCGAGAAGCCAAGTACCGTCTGTGGCCCACACATTGGACGTGGAATGTCCGGATGACCGGATGTCTGTTCCTATCCCCCGGTGGTCCGGCCGACAGACGCATGAAGGGCAGGTCGCACCATGCCGTCAAGTCTTCGCGCACGTCTGAGATCCACCCTGACCGCCACGGCCGCCGCCGGGGCGCTGCTCGCGCCCACCGTCCCGGCGCACAGCCAACCCGCCGCACCGGCAACGGAGTTCGAGCAGCAGGTTCTCTTCAAGGCCTCCCAGGACTCCGGTTACGCCTGCTTCCGGATCCCGGCGATCGTGCGCACCACCAGCGGCACCCTCCTGGCGTTCGCCGAGGGCCGCGTCCTCAACTGCGGTGACGCGGCCGACATCGACATCGTCGTCAAACGCTCCACCGACGGGGGCCGCACCTGGGGGCCGCTCCAGGTCGTCACCGAGGGCGCGGGCGACACACACGGCAACCCGGCGCCGGTCGTGGACCGCCGGACCGGCCGGATCCTGCTGGCCGAGACGTTCAACACCGGCCGTACGGACGCCGGCAACTGCACCGTCCCCTGCGACCGCACCCCCCATCTGCAGTACAGCGACGACGACGGCCGCACCTGGTCCGAGCCGCGCGATCTGAGCGGCGAGATCCTGCCCGGGCACTGGAACTCCTGGTACGCGACCGGCCCCGTGCACGGAATCCAGCTGACCCGCGGCAAGCACGCGGGGCGGCTCGTGTTCGGCGTCAACACCGAGACGTGGAACGGCAGCCGGGTCTCCGCCAACCACGCCGCGCTCGTCGTCAGCGACGACGGCGGTGACTCCTGGCGGGTCGGCGCCACGGACACCTGGCCCATAGGGCAGGACGGCACGTTCCGGCAGAAGCCGTCCGAGGTGACGCTCACCGAGCGCGCCGACGGCGCCCTGCTCGTCAGCGGCCGGGAACAGGACGGCACCGACCTGGGCCACCGCTCCCAGACCCTCAGCCCGGACGGCGGCGACAGCTTCGCCACCCCGTTCCGCGCCCTGCCGGACCTGTACACCCCGCAGGTCCAGGGCGCGACCCTGCGCCTCGGTGACCGGATGCTGCTGTCCGCTCCGGCCGACCCCGACCGCCGCCGCACGATGATGGTCCGCTCCTCCTACGACGGCGGACGCACCTGGGAGAGCGTGGACCGGGGCACGGTCGTCACCACGGACTGGTCCGGCTACTCCGACATGGCGGCCGTCGACCGCGCGACGGTGGGCCTGCTGTACGAGGGCGGGGCGGTCGACGCGCGCGACGAGATCCGCTTCGCCCGCTTCACCGAGGACTGGCTGAAGCCTCGCCGGGGCGCCGACCCGACCACCCCCGACGCGGCGCCGGGTGCCCGGCCCGCGGCCGTGCTCGGCGGCGCCGGGCCGACGGCCGGGGCCCGCGGCGGCGCGCTGTCCTTCGACGGCGCCGACGACGCCGTACGACTGCCCTACCGGTCCCGGCTGCCGCTCGGCGAGGGGGACTTCACGGTCTCGCTGCACTTCCGCTACACCGCCACGACCGGCGAGCAGCCCTTTCTGTGGATGGGCGGCATCGGCACCACACAGCCGCAGATCTGGCTGCGCGGGGAGCCGGCGGGCAACCGGGTGCGAGGGCTGATCACCACCCGGTCGGGCGCGGCGACCGTCAGGTCGGCCTCGGTGTCGACCGACGGCGCCCACAACGACGGCCGCTGGCACCACCTGGCGCTGCGCCGCGGCGGGGGGAATCTGACGCTCTTCCTCGACGGCGAGGCGCTCAGCACCGCGGACGTGCCGGGCTCGGTGAGCCGCAACTCCCCCTTCGGGGTGCACATCGGCCAGCGCATGGACAGCCGGGCGTTCCTCACCGGGGCCATCGACGACCTCCGCGTGTGGAACCGGGCCCTGAGCGACAAGGAGCTGGCCTCCGGCAGCTCGGGCGCGGCCCCGCGGGGCACGGTGCTGTGGCTGCCCATGGACCGGGTGGGCGGCAGCAACTAACGTCACGTACCGTGCCCGACGACTCAGGAGCAGCACGAGCACGACAGCGCACGGGAACCGGGATCGGCCTTCTGCTGGTCCTGGTTCTCGGCGCCGCGCTGCTCATCGCCCTGCCGGACGACGACGGTTCCGGCGACGGCGCCTGCCGGGCGCTCACGGTCGGATCCTGGGAGGCTGACGACGGCCTCACCGCCGAGTTCGCCCGCTACGGCGACGACGCGAGCCGCACCGACGACTGGACCGGCGGCGACGGCACCCACTCGGTGCGGCTGCCGGACGGCCGGGTGCTGTGGCTGTTCTCGGACACCTATCTGGGTCAGGTGTACGGACCGCCCAACCCGCACGGCGAGTCCTACGCCTGGCGGGACACCACCGCGCCGCTGGTGCGCAACTCGGCCGTGCTGATGCGTGACGGCCGGCTCGAATCCACCCTGCCCGCCCCGCTGTTCGCCGATCCGGCGCCGGGCCGGTGGCGCTGGCCGGTCGCCGCCCGCGTCGAACCCCGCTCCCCCGGTTCCCCGGAGCAGGTCGTGCGGGTCCTGCTGTGGGTGCGTACGGCGGGGCAGGCTCCCTGGATCTACGGCGTGCCCACCGCCACCGAGGTCGCCACCCTGTCGCTGCCCGCGCTGCGCCTGGAGTCGATCGTCGAGGTCCTCGACCAGCGTTCGGTCCGCGACCCGTCCCGCCGCGTGCTGTTCGGCACGACGCTGGTCGAGGAGGACGGCTGGACGTACGTGTTCGGTGGCGACGACGGCCGGGCCGCCTCCCGCCCCGCCTCGCACGCGTACGCGGCCCGGGTGCCGGAGGGCGGGCTCGCGGATCCGGACGCCTGGCAGTACTGGAGCGGCTCGGCCTGGGTGCCCGGCGCCCGCCCCCGGCCGGTGCTCGGCGACGGGCGGCGCACGGGCGTGGGCAGCGCGTTCACGGTCGTCCGGGACGGCGGCACCTACGTGCTGTTCACGATGGCCGCCGGCCCGAAGGGCCTGACCACCGTGGCGTCCTACTGGGCCTGCTCCCCGGCCGGACCGTGGCACGGTCCGGCGAAGGAGTTCAGCCCCTCGCTGCCGCAGGGGCAGGTGGCCGCCTACAACCCCCAGGCGCATCCGGTGCTGAGCGGCTCGGGACGGCTCGTCCTGAGCTACGACGTCAACTGGCTGGAGACGACGAGCGCCGCCGACCGGCTCAGCCGGAACGTGTCCCTGTATCGGCCACGCTTTGTGACGCTGCGCCTGGCTGCGGCGCGGTGACCTCACCCGGCGCTTCCCGCGCGCGCCGCTTGGCGATCACCGCGCACACGATCAGCTGCATCTGGTGGAAGAGCATCAGCGGCAGCACGGCGAGCGCCGCCTGCGCGCCGAACAGGACGCTCGCCATGGGCAGCCCGGCGGCCAGGGACTTCTTCGAGCCGGCGAACTGGATCGCGATCCGGTCCGCCCGGCCGAAGCGCAGCGCCCTGCCGCCGTACCAGGTGAGCAGCAGCATCACGGCGAGGATCGCCGCCTCGACGACGACCAGGCCGCCGAGCCGCGCGGGACTGACCTGGTGCCATATGCCCTGGACCACACCCACGCTGAACGCGGTGTAGACGACCAGCAGGATCGAGCCGCGGTCCACCAGGGCGAGGACCCGCTTGCGGCGGGTGACGAAGCCGCCGATCCAGCGGCGCAGCAGCTGCCCGGCGACGAACGGCACCAGCAGGTGCAGCACGATCTTCAGCAGCGAGTCGGCGGAGAACCCGCCGCCGTCGCCGCCGAGCAGCGAGGCCGCGAGCAGCGGGGTGGTGATGATGCCGACGAGGGAGGAGAAGGAGCCCGCGCAGATCGCCGCGGGCACGTTGCCGCGGGCCATCGAGGTGAAGGCGATCGACGACTGCACGGTGGACGGGACGAGCGTGAGGAAGAGCAGACCCTGGTAGAGCGGGTGCGTCAGGATCACCGGCACCAGCCCGCGGGCGGCGAGCCCGAGCAGCGGGAAGACGACGAAGGTGCAGGCCAGGACCGTGATGTGGAGCCGCCAGTGCCGCAGCCCGTCGAGCGCCTCGCGGGTGGACAGCCTGGCGCCGTACAGGAAGAAGAGGAGGGCGACCGCGGCGGTGGAGGCACCGGAGGCGATGCCGGCGGCCGCTCCGCGCGCCGGGAACAGTGCGGCCAGGCCCACCGTCGCGAGGAGGAGCAGGATGTAGGGGTCGATCGGCATCCACTGCGGCCACTGCAGGCGTTTCACGGTGCTCCACTTGCTTGGTACGCGTCCGTCGGTCCGGGGCCGTGTCGGCCCCTTCCATCCTGCTCCACCGTCCGGCGATCGGGAATCCCGTACACCGCTCTCACTGCCATCGCGTTTCGCGATAACCTGGCAGCCATGTACGACCCCGCGCATCTGCGCACGTTCCTGTCGGTGGCGCAGACGCTGAGCTTCACGCAGGCCGCGCGACGGCTCGGACTGCGGCAGTCCACGGTCAGTCAGCACGTGCGGCGGCTGGAGGAGGCCGCCGGGCGGACGCTGTTCACCCGGGACACGCACTCGGTGGAGCTGACGGAGGACGGCGAGGCCATGCTCGGTTTCGCCCGCCGGATCCTGGAGGTGCACGAGCAGGCCGCGGCGTTCTTCACGGGCACCCGGCTGCGCGGCCGGCTGCGCTTCGGCGCCTCGGAGGACTTCGTGCTGACGCGGCTGCCCGAGATCCTCGAAGGCTTCCGGCACGAGCATCCGGAGGTCGACCTGGAGCTGACGGTGGAACTGTCGGGAACGCTGCACGAGCAGCTCGCCGCGGGAAAGCTGGATCTGGTCCTGGCCAAGCGGCGGCCCGAGGACCCGCGGGGTGAGCTGGTCCGGCACGACCGGCTGGTGTGGATCGGCACGGAACGCCTCCGGCTCGATCCGGACCGCCCGGTGCCGCTCATCGTCTACCCGCCGCCGGGCATCACCCGCGCGCTCGCCCTGGAAGCCCTGGAGCGGCAGGGCCGCCAGTGGCGCGTGGTGTGCACCAGCGGCAGCCTCAACGGCCTGGTCGCGGCGGCCCGGGCCGGTCTCGGCGTGATGGCCCACTCGCGCGGCCTCATCCCGCCGGGACTGGTCCGGGTCCCGGACCGGGCGGGGCTGCCGGAACTGGGGCAGGTCGACTTCGTCCTGGTCCACGGCCGGCGCCGGCCCTCCGCCCAAGGCGCGGCGGACGCCCTGGCGGCGGCGGTCCTGGCGGGCGGCGACCGGCTGCACCGCAGCGAGCGCAAGGGGCTGTGACAAGCGGGAGTAACAGAATCCGCCGTCGCCCCGCTGACAGAAGAGACACCGTTCGAAGGCGCATCGGGACGACACCGGGACTCGTACAGATTCGGTGGAGATTACGGCACCGAAACTTACTCAACCGTCAGGAATGCGTCCGACCCCTCCCCATGTGAGCGCTTTTTCCCGCGCTGACCCTCGCAGACCGGAGCGGTGCTCACCTTCGCACCCCCTCCCGCCCCCTGCCCGGGTGGGGTAGCTTTCACGGCGCTGTGCGGGGCGTCACTCGACAGGAGCGCTGAGGAGCGGGGTTTGCGCGAGTTCACCAACCCTCCGTTGGCGTTGGCACCTCCGGTGGGCGGTCTGGCCGACGTGGTCTTCGAGCATGCCCAGCAGGACCCGCTGCACATCGCCCTCGGCCGCAAGGACGACTCCGGCCAGTGGCGGGACGTCACCAGCGCCGAGTTCCGCGACGAGGTGCTCGCCCTGGCCAAGGGCCTGCTGGCGAGCGGCATCCGGTTCGGCGACCGGGTCGCGATCATGTCCCGCACGCGCTACGAGTGGACCCTGTTCGACTACGCCTTGTGGACCATCGGCGCCCAGGTCGTCCCGGTCTACCCCACGTCCTCCGCCGAGCAGTGCTTCTGGATGCTGTACGACGCCGAGGTGACGGCAGCGGTCGTGGAACACGAGGACCACGCGATGACCATCGCCACCGTCATCGACCGGCTGCCCCAGCTGCGCCGGCTGTGGCAGCTCGACTCCGGTGCCGTGCACGAGCTGTACGACGCGGGCGCGCACCTCGACGACGAGGTGGTGCACCGCCATCGGCAGGCCGTCACACCCGACTCGGTCGCCACGATCATCTACACCTCGGGCACCACCGGCCGCCCCAAGGGCTGTGTCATCACGCACGGCAACTTCATGTACGAGGCGGACACCGTCATCGAGCGCTGGGAGCCGGTGTTCCACTCCAAGCGCGGCGACGAGGCGGCGACCCTGCTGTTCCTGCCGCTCGCGCACGTCTTCGGGCGGATGGTCCAGGTGGCCGGGATCCGCGGCAGGGTGAAGTTCGGCCACCAGCCGCAGCTGAACGCGGCGGCCCTGCTGCCGGACCTGGCCGCGTTCAAGCCGACGTTCTTCCTGGCCGTGCCGTACATCTTCGAGAAGGTGTTCAACGCGGCCCGCCGCAAGGCCGAGAAGGAGGGCCGCTCCGGCCCCTTCGACAAGGCCGTCGACATCGCCATCAAGTACGCCGACGCGATGGAGGCCAAGGCCTGGGGCACCGGCCCCGGCCCGTCGGCGGGCCTGCGCATGCAGCACCAGCTGTTCGACAAGCTGGTCTATGCCAGGATCCGCGCCGCGATGGGCGGCCGCATCAAGCACGCCATGTCCGGCGGCTCGGCGATGGACCGCCGGCTCGGGCTGTTCTTCGCCGGCGCGGGCGTGCACATCTACGAGGGCTACGGCCTGACGGAGTCGACCGCCGCCGCGACCGCCAACCCGCCCGGCCGCACCCGGTTCGGCACCGTCGGGCAGCCCATCCCCGGCATGACCGTGCACATCGCGGACGACGGCGAGATCTGGCTGCGCGGCGAGAACGTCTTCCAGGGCTACCTCAACAACCCCAAGGCCACCGACGAGGCCCTGCACGACGGCTGGCTCGCCACCGGCGACCTCGGCGCACTCGACGAGGACGGCTTCCTCACCATCACCGGCCGCAAGAAGGAGATCCTGGTCACATCCGGCGGCAAGAGTGTCTCGCCCGGTGTCCTGGAGGAACGCGTCCGGGACCATCCGCTGGTCAACCAGTGCATCCTCGTCGGCAACGACCGTCCGTACATCGCCGCCCTGATCACCCTCGACCAGGAGGCCGTGGAGCACTGGCTGGCCATGCGGGCCAAGCCGCGGATGTCCCCGGCGGAGCTGGTGCGCGACGCGGACCTGGAGACGGAGGTGCGGCGCGCCGTGGTCGCCGCCAACACCCTGGTCTCCCAGGCCGAGTCGATCCGCACCTTCCGCATCCTGGCTCAGCCGTTCACGGAGGAGCACGGGTTGCTGACCCCGTCCCTGAAGCTGAAGCGCAAGGCGATCGAGAAGGCGTACGAGAACGAGGTCGAGGCGCTCTACCGAGCGTGACCTCCGCCCCGGCGGGGCAGGTGTGGCTTCGGAATCCTCCCGTCAGGAATGCATCACCGCCCGTGATCGTTCACGATGGGAGCGCATCTGACCACTTACCGAAGGATCGAGAGCTCGTGAGCAAGGTCCCCCCGATCATCCTGAACAACGGCGTCGAGATGCCCCAGCTGGGTTTCGGCGTCTGGCAGGTGCCGGACGACGAGGCCGAGACGGCCGTCGCGGCGGCGCTGGAGGCCGGGTACCGCAGCATCGACACCGCGGCGATCTACGGCAACGAGCAGGGCACCGGCAAGGCCATCGCCGCCGCCGGTCTGCCTCGTCAGGAGCTCTTCGTCACGACGAAGCTCTGGAACGCCGACCAGGGGTACGACTCCACGCTGCGCGCCTTCGACACGTCGTTGGAAAACCTCGGCCTGGACTACGTCGACCTGTACCTGATCCACTGGCCGACGCCGGAGCGGGGTCTGTACGTCGACAGCTACAAGGCGTTCGAGAAGCTGCACGCCGACGGCCGGATCCGGGCCATCGGCGTCTCCAACTTCCTTCCCGAGCACCTGGAGAACCTGATCGGCGAGACCTCGGTCGTCCCGGCGGTGAACCAGATCGAGCTGCACCCCCACCTCCAGCAGGAGGCCACCCGTGCCTACCACGCGCAGCGGGGCATCGCCACGGAGGCCTGGTCGCCGCTCGGCCAGGGCAAGGGCCTGCTGGAGGTCCCGGCGATCGTGGCCATCGCCCGCAAGCACGACCGCACCCCGGCCCAGGTGGTGCTGCGCTGGCACCTCCAGCGGGGCAACGTGGTGATCCCGAAGTCCGTGACGCCGTCGCGGATCAAGGAGAACATCGAGGTCTTCGACTTCAGCCTCGACGACGAGGACCTGGCGGCGATCAGCGCCCTGGACGAGGACCGGCGCCTGGGCCCGCACCCGGCGGAGTTCAACGAAGACTGAGCCACATCGGCGGCGCCCCGGCCCCCGAGCCCTGGCGGGCCGGGTCCGGGGCGCCGCCGGTTCACCGCCCTCTCGGACCGGCTGCCCCACCGGCCCTACGGCCACCGTGTCGACGTCGGCACCCTCCGGCTGGCCCATCGGGCAGAGGACCGGGCCGGCGATCTGGCCCGCGGTGAGGAGGTGACCGGGTGGGAGGCTGCCGCCGGAGTCCCGAGGAGGGGGTTTCCACCGGCCCGGCGCCGCCAGGGTGACGCCCACACCCCACTCGGTGACCTGCCGCCGCGGTTTTCTGCGAGCCCGGTCGCCGCCCTCCCCCACTCCCGGCTTGGCGGTGTGCCCGGCGATCGTCAGCAGGCCGTCGGGCCACCCCGGTTCCCCGGCGAGGTGCGCGGCCGCTCCGCGCCGCGGCCGGTGACGGCGACCCGGTGGTCGCCTTCCGGCGGTTGCCGGGCGACGGTGGCGCCGATCCCTCCCCCAGGCTCTCGGCTTCGCTCGAGCAGCAGGGCCCCGTCTCCACCGGTGACGAGCGCGACCCTCGAGGCGGCGTCCCCTGACATGACCCGTCACCTCACCCAGGAGGGCGTCGACGTGCCGATCGGCCAGTCGCCGACATCCACCTTCCAGCACAACTGGGCTCCCGGGCAGCACGCATCGCTCGCCGCGCCGCGCGCCGCCGGACCGGCCGCCCCCTGGCGCACCCGGCCCTCACGGGTGTCTCCGCCGTCTACGGCCCGGACGGGCGGCGTGTCGGATCGTGGCTCGGCACGGCGAGGATCGGACATGGGTTCCCCCTGGGGTGTGGGACGACGTGCGATGCCGGGGGTCCGTCAGTTGAAGCGCTCTCGGAGCCGAGGGCCGCCGACGCTACGCGGGCCGGACCGCCGTGTGCACCGTGTGGGCCTCCAGGACGAACACGTCCGGGCGGTGGTGCAAGCTCGCCTCGTCGTCGGGGTCGAGGAGTCGGTCGACCGTCGCGAGGTCCTCGGCGTCGAGCCCTTCGGTGAGCTTGTCGCGCATGTGGGCCAGGGACGCCACGACATAGGCACGCGCCCGGTCCGAGGCGGGCGCCGGGAGGTCGAGCAGGAAACTGTGCGTCCTCGTGTGCTTGAGGCCCGCGGCGGCCAGCAGGGCCGGCCAGTGCTCCGTCTCGGCCACGTGTCCGGGCAGCGCGGTGCGCATCCGGGTGAACCACTCCGTCTCCACCGCGTCGATCCGCGCCTGGAGACCGGGTCGGCCGATGCCGATGTCACGCGGCAGGAACCGCAAGGGCAGACCGCCCTCCATGAGGGCCAGCGTGCCGCCCGGCGCGAGCCGCTGCGCGAAGGCGGCCAGCGCGGCCCGCTGGTCGCCCAGGTGGTGCAGGCTGCGGCTCGCCCAGAGCAGGTCGGCGGGGTAGTCCAGCTCGCCGAGCGCATCGGGCAGGTCACCGGCGAGCGTGCCGAAGCGGTCGGCGACGCCCTGCCGCTCGGCCCGCGCCCGGGCCCGTTCCAGCAGCGCCGCGGAGCCGTCCACCGCCACGATCCGCGCGCCCGGGAACGTCTCCGCGAACAGGCACGACACGACACCCGGCCCACTGCCCGCGTCGACGATCAGGCCCGGTTCGGTCACCTCCTGCGCGAGCCAGCCCAGTGCCCGTTCGTACAGGGACGCGAAGAGTTCCGCCGAGGACTCCAGCATCGGCCCCATCTCGGCCCAGTCGAGATCCGTGTGGTCGTGGTGATGGCCAGGCTCAGGCTTGTGCTTGTGCGTGTGCTCGTGGCCGTGTTGGTGCGCCATGGTGGTCAGCCTCTCGCTCGGATGCGGTCAGCGTGCGCCGACGCACCGATCGGAGGCCACTGCTGTTGCCGGTGCGGCAAATCCGCCAGGGCTCGTGGCCCCGGCGGATCGGCCGGTCAACGGAGACGGTTCAGGACAGCGGCGGGTACGCGTTCTGCATCAGCTGCCGGAACTGGGCGGAGAACCAGTGCCCGGACAGCGGCGCGTCCGGCAGAGCACCGGACGGGTTGTTGCCGTTGCGCGGGTTGCCCTTGTACGCCGGGTCGCACATTCCGTCGGCGCCCTTGCCCTCGTCGTTCGGGATGGCCTTGCTCGACCCGTCCGACTCGCCCGGCGGCTTCATCCACACGTACGCGTCGATTCCGGCGGCCGGGTTGGCCCGCGGGCGTTCGCCGAGGCCGGCTCCGGCCTGGTTGCACCAGTTGCCGGGGTTGATGCGGCGGTCGTAGCGCCCGCCGTCGACGTACGTGTCGACGCTGGTCGTGGCACCCGGTCCGGTGGGTCGTGCGGTGCCGCCCCAACCGTTGCGGGAGGTGTCGATCAGCATGCCGATGTTCGAGTTGAAGCCCACCGAGACCAGGTGGTTGCGGAACGCCTGGGCGAAGGACAGCTCGTCGACGTAGCGGTTCCAGTCGACCCACTTCGACTCGCGGACGGACTTGCCGGCCACGTTGTCGCCGATGGAGAAGTTGTCCTCCTTCAGGGCGCTGTAGTTGGCCGTGTTGGTGATGAACCCGTGGACGTCGTTGACGGTGGCGCCCTCCGTGGTCGCCGCCTCCTTGAACAGGGTGGCGCTGGGGCCGAAGTTGTCGTCCCAGCCGATCCAGCCGTGGTGGCCGGCGTCCACGTAGTTGTAGACGTTGGGCACGTCACCCAGCTTGTTCAGCGCGTAGCCGACGCCCTTCTGGTAGTTGCCGTTGGCCTTCATCACGTCGCACTGCGGGGTGGCCGTCGCACGGCCGCCGGTGTTGGTGACGAGGTTCGGCAGCGAGTCGATCTCGACCGTGGTGACGATCCGCAGCGAGGCGTACTTCGAGTCGGCGAGGATCGCCTTGATCGGGTCGATGTACTGCGTCTTGTACTTGTCGATCTCCGTCGGGCCGAGTTCGCCGTTGGAGGCGAGGGCGGCGCAGTCCCGGCCGGGCAGGTTGTAGATCACGAGCTGGACGACGAGTTCGCCGGAACCCTTCTGCCGAAGTGCCTCGTCGAGGTGGGCACGCAGGCCCATCTTGCCGCCCGCGCCGTTGATGGCCGCGATCCGGTCCAGCCAGACACCCGTGGGCTGGTTGGCAACACGACTGCCGCCCGGCTCGGCGGCGGCATTCGCGGACCACTCCGGATTCACGTACACCTTCGCGCCCTCGTAGGGGTTGTTCACCCGGTTCGACGGGCCGCCCGGGTCCGGCGGATCCGTGGGGCCGCCGGGGCCGCCGTCGACGTTGCAGGTCACGCCGTCGAGGGTGAAGGTCGCCGGGATCGCGTTGCTGCCGCTGTAGCTGCCCTGGAAGCCGAAGCTGACCGAACCTCCCGTCGCCAGCCGGCCGTTGTAGGACTCGTTGGCGGCGGTCACGGCGGCACCGCTCTGGCTGATCTTGGCGTTCCAGCCGCTGGTGACCTTCTGGTTGCCTGCGTAGGACCACTTCAGCGACCACGAGGACTTGGCGGCGCTGTTGTTGGTGAGGGTCACGGCGGCGGTGAAGCCGGTGCTCCACTCGTTCTGGATCTTGTAGTCGACGGTGCACGGGACGGCGGCGACGTCGGCACCGCCCGCGTCGACGGCGAAGGCGGTGCCGGTCGCACCACCGACCAGGGCCATGGCGGCCAGTAACGCGGTTCTCGTACGGCTCATGAGTGGGGGTCCCTCTTCCGTTGGGGTTCCTTGCGATGTCCGCGGTTGCGCCGCGACACGTTGGGGAGTTCGTCAGGTGCGTGAGGCTTCTCGCGGGCAGGGCGGAGCCGGTGCGGCACCGTACGCGGCCGACGCGGGGCAGCGACCGTCCGCCGCGGGCGTCCGGCGGCGGCTCAAAGCACTGAAGGCGGGGGGTGTCGCATGAGCGACTCCTTGCAGGTCGGGCGTGCCGTGACGGACGCGTCGACTGATGGAATCGCTCCCACTGGTGCCAAGGAAGGTAGCGCCAAGTGACGGTAAAGAACAGGGGAGTCACCGACTTTTGCCCCAGGCGGGGCGTCGAATCTTTTCGACTCTTCAAGGACCTTGACCCGTACCTGACGGGATCCGCACTATGGGAGCGCTCCCACTGGTTCAAGCCTTGACTTCTCCGAGCCGCAAGGAGGGACCAGCACCATGCATCCCCCACCCCGGAGACGCGGAGCGGTGCGGCGGTTGTGGACCGCCGCCCTCGCAGCTCTCGCGCTTCCGTTGACGATGCTCTCCTCAGGGTCGACAACCGCGCAAGCGGCGGCACTTCAGTGCAGTGTCGATTACAAGACGAACGACTGGGGCTCCGGTTTCACGGTGGACCTGACCCTCACCAACCGCGGCACGGACGCCATCGACGGCTGGACGCTGACCTACGCCTACTCCGGCAACCAGAAGCTGGCGAACGGCTGGAACGGCACCTGGTCGCAGTCCGGCCAGAACATCACCGTGAAGAACGCCGCCCACAACGCGCGGGTCGCCGCGGGTGCCGCCGTCTCCACCGGTGCCCAGTTCTCCTACAGCGGCGGCAACACCGCGCCGACGTCCTTCTCGGTCAACGGCACGTCCTGCACCGGCGCGCACCAGCCGCCGATCGCCGTGCTGACCAGCCCGAACGCGGGCGCCGTCTACACCCAGGGACAGGCCGTACCTCTGGCGGCCACCGCCGCTGCCGCGGACAACGCCTCGATCAGCAAGGTGGAGTTCTACGACGACACCAAGCTGCTGGGGACGGACACGAGCGCGCCCTACACGCTCTCCGTCTCCGACTTGACCGTGGGCAGTCATTCGCTGGTGGCGAAGGCGTACGACAGCATGGGCGCCTCCGCCGACTCCACGCCGGTCGGCATCACCGTCGCCTCCGGTCCGACCGTCGTCGCCTCACCGCTCCAACTGGGTGTCCAGTCGGGCAAGTCGGGCACGTACGAGGTGAAGCTGTCCAAGCAGCCGTCCGCGAACGTGACGGTGACCTCGGCCCGCGCGAGCGGCAACTCGGGCCTGTCGGTCTCGGCCGGCGCCTCGCTGACCTTCACACCGCAGAACTGGAACACCGCGCAGAAGGTGACCGTCAGCGCCGCGGGCTCCGGTACCGGTTCCGCCGTGTTCGAGTCGACGGCCGCGGGCCATGCGAAGGCCTCGGTCACCGTCACCCAGCTGGCGGCGGCGAAGGTGTACGACGCCCGTTTCCTGGAGCTGTACGGGAAGATCACCAACCCGGCGAACGGCTACTTCTCCCCCGAGGGCATTCCCTACCACTCGGTCGAGACGCTGATCGTCGAGGCGCCGGACCACGGCCACGAGACCACCTCGGAGGCGTACAGCTACCTCCTGTGGCTCCAGGCCATGTACGGCAAGGTGACGGGTGACTGGTCGAAGTTCAACGGCGCCTGGGAGATCATGGAGAAGTACATGATCCCCACCAAGGCCGACCAGCCGACCAACTCCTTCTACAACCCCGCCAAGCCGGCCACCTACGCCCCCGAGCTGGACACGCCGAACGAGTACCCGGCCAAGCTCGACACCGGCGTCTCGGTCGGCACGGACCCGATCGCGGGCGAACTGAAGAGCGCCTACGGCACGGACGACGTCTACGGCATGCACTGGCTCCAGGACGTCGACAACGTCTACGGCTACGGCAACTCACCCGGCAAGTGCGAGGCGGGCCCGTCGGACACCGGCCCGTCGTACATCAACACCTTCCAGCGCGGTGCGCAGGAGTCGGTGTGGGAGACGGTGCCGCAGCCGACCTGCGACGCCTTCAAGTTCGGCGGCAAGAACGGCTATCTGGACCTGTTCACCGCTGACGCCTCCTACGCCAAGCAGTGGAAGTTCACCAACGCGCCGGACGCCGACGCGCGGGCCGTGCAGGCCGCCTACTGGGCGGATCTGTGGGCGAAGGAGCAGGGCAAGGGTTCCGCCGTCTCCGCGACGGTCGCCAAGGCCGCCAAGATGGGCGACTACCTGCGCTACTCGATGTTCGACAAGTACTTCAAGAAGGTCGGCAACTGTGTCGGGCCCTCGGCCTGCCCCGCGGGCACCGGCAAGGACGCCTCGTTCTACCTGATGTCCTGGTACTACGCCTGGGGCGGCGCCACGGACACCAACGCCGGCTGGGCCTGGCGCATCGGCTCCAGCCACGCCCACGGCGGCTACCAGAACCCCCTCGCCGCCTACGCGCTCGGCAACTACGCGCCGCTGAAGCCCAAGTCGGCGACGGGTGCCGCGGACTGGGCCAAGTCCATGGACCGGCAGCTGGAGTTCTACCGCTGGCTGCAGTCGAGTGAGGGCGCCATCGCCGGCGGCGCGACCAACAGCTGGGCGGGCCGGTACGCGACCCCGCCCTCGGGCAAGTCGACGTTCTACGGCATGTACTACGACGAGAAGCCCGTGTACCACGACCCGCCGTCCAACCAGTGGTTCGGCTTCCAGGCGTGGTCCATGGAGCGGGTCGCCGAGCTGTACCAGCAGACGGGGAACGCGAAGGCCAAGACGGTCCTCGACAAGTGGGTCGACTGGGCGCTGTCCAAGACCACGTTCAACCCGGACGGCACCTTCCGCATCCCGGCGACGCTCCAGTGGTCGGGCCAGCCCGACACCTGGAACGCCTCCAGCCCCGGCTCCAACAGCGGACTGCGCGTCACCGTCGCCGACTACACCAACGACGTCGGTGTGGCCGCCGCGTACGCCAAGACCCTGACGTACTACGCGGACCGCTCCGGTGACACGGAGGCCGCCGCGGCGGCGAAGAAGCTGCTGGACGGCATGTGGGTGAACCACCAGGACGCCCTCGGGATCGCCGTCCCGGAGAACCGCGCGGACTACAACCGCTTCCGCGACCCGGTGCACGTCCCCAGTGGCTGGACGGGCACGATGCCGAACGGTGACGCGATCAACTCGTCGTCGACGTTCGAGTCGATCCGGTCCTTCTACAAGGACGACCCGGCCTGGTCGAAGATCGAGAGCTACCTCGCCGGCGGCGCAGTGCCGTCGTTCACGTACCACCGGTTCTGGGCTCAGGCGGACATCGCCTTGGCCATGGGCTCGTACGCGGAGCTTCTCGAATAGCCCCCGCCGGGCGCTCCGCGGGTGGCGCGGGGACGACGGCTGCGGGTCCGGCTGTGGCTGGTCGCGCAGTCCCCCGCGCCCCTGAAACAGCAGGTGCGTCCGATGCTCTGCGTACATGGCCCCGCACCTGACGCGGGGCCACCACGGCCGGGCGGCTCCCCGCGCGGGAGTCGCCCGGCCCTCGCACGTTCCCCCTCCCGCGGAAGGAGCCCCACCGTGCGAAGAACCCGCATTCTCACGGCCGTGCTGGCGCTGGCGGCCGGGCTGCTGTCGGGCGCCCCCACCGCCCTGGCCGCCGACCCGCCGTCGCCGAGGACGGCAGCCGACACCTACACCTGGAAGAACGCCCGGATCGACGGCGGTGGTTTCGTCCCGGGGATCGTCTTCAACCGCTCCGAGAAGAACCTGGCCTACGCCCGCACGGACATCGGCGGCGCCTACCGCTGGCAGGAGGCCTCGAAGACCTGGACGCCACTGCTGGACTCGGTCGGCTGGGACGACTGGGGGCACACGGGCGTCGTGGGCATCGCGTCCGACTCCGTCGATCCGAACCGGGTGTACGCGGCGGTGGGCACGTACACCAACAGCTGGGACCCGAAGAACGGCGCGATCATGCGCTCCTCCGACCGGGGCGCGACCTGGCGGAAGACGAATCTGCCGTTCAAGCTGGGCGGCAACATGCCGGGGCGGGGCATGGGCGAGCGGCTGGCCGTCGACCCGAACCGGAACAGCGTGCTGTACCTGGGGGCACCCAGCGGCAAGGGGCTGTGGCGGTCGACGGATGCGGGCGTGACCTGGTCGCAGGTCGCGAACTTCCCCAACGTGGGCAACTACGTCGCGGACCCGAGTGACACGTCGGGCTACTCCAGCGACAACCAGGGCATCGTCTGGGTCACCTTCGACGAGTCCACGGGCACGGCCGGCAACGCGACGAAGACGATCTATGTCGGGGTCGCCGACAAGGACAACGCGGTGTACCGGTCGACGGACGCGGGCGCCACCTGGCAGCGGCTGGCCGGGCAGCCCACCGGCTACCTCGCCCACAAGGGCGTGCTGGAGGCGAAGAACGGCTCCCTCTACCTCGCCTACAGTGACAAGGGCGGCCCGTACGACGGCGGCAAGGGCCAACTGTGGCGGTACGCGACGGGCACAGGAGCCTGGACGAACATCAGCCCGGTCGCGGAGGCCGACACCTTCTACGGATTCAGCGGGCTGACGGTGGACCGGCAGAAGCCGGGCACGGTGATGGCGACCGCGTACAGCGCCTGGTGGCCGGACACGCAGATCTTCCGCTCCACGGACAGCGGCGCGACCTGGACCAAGGCGTGGGACTACACGTCGTACCCGAACCGCGAGAACCGCTACACGATGGACGTCTCGTCCGCGCCGTGGCTCACCTGGGGCGCGAACCCGCAGCCGCCCGAGCAGACGCCGAAGCTGGGCTGGATGACCGAGGCCCTGGAGATCGACCCGTTCGACTCGAACCGCATGATGTACGGGACGGGCGCGACGATCTACGGCACCGAGAACCTCGGGAACTGGGACAGCGGCGGCAAGTTCACCGTCAAGCCGATGGTCCGGGGACTGGAGGAGACGGCGGTCAACGACCTCGCCTCTCCCCCGTCGGGCGCCCCGCTGCTGAGCGCGCTGGGTGACATCGGCGGCTTCCGCCACACGGATCTGGCGAAGGTCCCGCCGATGATGTTCACTCAGCCGAACTTCACGACGACGACGAGTCTGGACTTCGCCGAGTCCAGCCCGGACACCGTCGTGCGGGTGGGCAACCTCGACTCGGGCCCGCACATCGCGTTCTCGACGGACAACGGCGCCAACTGGTCCGCCGGCACCGACCCCTCGGGCGTGAGCGGCGGCGGCACGGTCGCGTCCGCGGCCGACGGCAGCCGGTTCGTGTGGAGCCCCGAGGGCGCCCGCGTGCACCACACGACGGGCTTCGGCACGTCATGGCAGGCCTCGGGCGGGATCCCCGCCGGGGCGATCGTCGAGTCGGACCGTGTCGACCCGAAGACCTTCTACGGTTTCAAGTCCGGGAAGTTCTACGTCAGTACGGACGGCGGCGCGACCTTCAAGGAGTCACCGGCCACCGGGCTGCCGAGCGGCGACAGCGTCCGCTTCAAGGCACTGCCCGGCGGGAAGGGCGACGTGTGGCTGGCGGGCGGCGCGACGGACGGCGCGTACGGGCTGTGGCATTCCACGGACGGCGGGACGAGCTTCACCAAGCTCTCCGGCGTCGAGCAGGCCGACACCATCGGCTTCGGCAAGGCGGCGCCCGGCGCGTCCTACCAGACGCTGTTCACCAGCGCGAAGATCGGCGGCGTGCGCGGCATCTTCCGCTCCACGGACAAGGGCGCGAGCTGGACGCGCATCAACGACGACGCCCACCAGTGGGGGTGGACGGGCGCGGCGATCACCGGCGACCCGCGGGTGTACGGCCGTGTCTACGTGTCCACGAACGGCCGTGGCGTCGTCTACGGCGACAGCTCCGGCGGCGGCACGACGGACCCGGGCCCCGGCCCCGGCCCGGCGGGGCCCTGCAAGGTGACGTACAAGGTCACCAGCCAGTGGTCGGGCGGCTTCCAGGCGGACGTCCAGCTCACCAACACCGGTACCACCGCCTGGAACGGCTGGTCCCTCGGCTGGACCTTCGCGGACGGCCAGAAGCTGACCCAGGCCTGGAACGCCGGTGCGACGCAGTCGGGCGCGGCGGTGACGGCGAAGAACCTCGGCTGGAACGCGAACGTGGCGGCGGGCTCGTCGGTGGGCTTCGGCTTCACGGCGGACTGGTCGGGCACGAACACGAAACCGGTCGCGTTCAAGCTGGGCGAGCAGACCTGCACGCTTGCCTGACCGGGCGATCCGAGGGCGTGTGCCGGCAACGGCATGCGCCCTCTCCGCGTGTCCGGACCGGCCCCGCCCGCCGTCACCGTCTCCATCACCGAGAAGGCGCGGTCGCACGACAAGGCGGAACCGGCGCCCACGGTGTCAGCGGTGGCTTCGGCCGGACCGCGCGCCGGAGTCGGGGCCGGTCGTCACCGGGCGGGCCGGTGGCCGTACCGTTTGGCCAGTTCGGTCGCGGTCCGGGCGATCCGGTCGCGCAGTTCAGGGGGTTCGAGCACCTCGATGCCGCTGCCCAGGCGCAGAAAGTCGGCGTGGGCACGGTCGACGGACTCGATGGCGACGGTGACACGGGTCCAGCCGTCCTCCTCCACGTGTGCGTCGGTCTGCGCCGGGCCGGGCAGGGGCACACCCGGTGCCAGCCGGACCACGGCCCGGGTCGGGCGGAGCCGGTCGTGGAAGTCGCGCTGGTACGCCGCCCAGTACCCGGCCAGGTCGAAGTCGCCGGGGCAGGTGAACTCCTCCTCGGTTGCGGTGAGTCGGAGGATCTGGTCGACCCGGTAGGTGCGGGGGCCGCCCGGGCCCGCGACGACGTACCAGCGGCCCGCCTTGAGGACGAGGCCGTACGGCTCCAGGCGGCGCTCCACGTCGGTGGGCTCACGCCAGCGGCGGTACAGCACCTGCACGGCACGGCTGTTCCAGACGGCGTCGGCCACGGCCGGGAGGTGGGGCGTCTCGTCGGCATCGGCGTACCAGCCGGGCGCGTCGAGGTGGAAGCGGCCGCTGATCCGGTCGGCGTGCGGGCGCAGTACGGACGGCAGCGCGGCGCGGACCTTGAGCTGGGCGGCGGCCAGGACGGAACCGAGACCCAGCTGGGCGGCGGCACCGGGGGCACCCGCGAGGAAGAGCGCCTCGGCCTCGTCGGCGGTCAGCCCGGTGAGGCGGGTGCGGTAGCCGTCCAGCAGGCGGTAGCCGCCGAAGTGGCCCGCGTCGGCGTACAGCGGGACACCGGCCGCGCTCAGCGCCTCGACGTCCCGGTACACCGTGCGCACCGACACCTGCAGTTCCTCGGCGAGCTGGGCGGCGGTCATCCGGCCGCGGGTCTGGAGCAGCAGGAGGACGGAGATGAGCCGGCTGGACTTCACTGACACAGGATGGCAGTGAAGCGGCCCTAGCGTCCCGGCATGGGCTTCACCGAGAAACTGCTGACCGTGCCCCCACCCATCGAGGTGGCCGGACGTCACATCAAGCGCTACCACGTCACCGCCGACCCCGCGGGCATCGAACCCGAGGTGGAGAAGGCGGCGTACGCGATCCTGCCGGAACTGCTGCCGGAGCCGGACGGCACGCCCCCGGCGACCTTCGTCGTCCTGCACCGGGGCGGTGACGACGGCGCCTACCTGAACGCGTACAGCTGGGTGTGGGACAACGTCCTGCACTTCAGGGGCGCGGCGGCGGGACAGCCCGTGCTGGGCTGCCCGGACCGCGATCCCGCCCACTTCATCACTCCCGGACTGCCGTGGATCGGCTGCGTATGGGAGCTGCCGCCGATCCTGCACGAGCGGGACGCCTGGGTGCGGCACCTGCTCACACCCGCAGTCCCGGACATCAAGGCCTACGTGGCCGACTCGCTGCCCGAAGGAACCACAGGAGACCGCGCATGAGCAGCCCGCACGACTTCGACTTCTTCCACGGCGCGTGGGACGTCCACCACCGGCGCCGCACCGACTTCCTCGACCCGGACAGCGCCTGGACCGAGTTCCGGGGCACCAGCCTCTGCCGGCCGCTGTTCGACGGGGCCGCGAACGTCGACGAGATCGACATGCCGCGGCTGTCGGCCAAGGGCGCGACCCTTCGCCTCTTCGACCCGGACACCGAGCGGTGGTCGCTGAACTGGGCCTCCAGCCTCACGGGAACCCTGTTCCCGCCGGTCTTCGGCCGGTTCGAGAACGGACGCGGCGAGTTCCACGGCGACGACACGCACGACGGCAAGGAGGTGCGGGTCCGGTTCCTCTGGTCGGGTGTCTCCCCCACGTCGGCCCGCTGGGAGCAGGCGTTCTCCGTCGACGGCGGGGAGACCTGGCTCACCAACTGGATCATGGAGTTCATCCGGTCTTCCGGAACGACCGCAGGCTGAACACCGGGTCGGGGCGGGGCCGGTCCTGGTCGGGGAGGCGCGCGAGACGGGCGGCGAAACCGTCGGCGAGCGGATCGCCCGGCGGCAGGGTGACGAACCAGCCCCGGCGCAGGTCGGCGATGGTACGGCGAGGGCTGCGGCCCTGGCCGTGACCGGTGAAGCGGGCCTGCCCGGCCGCAACCAGGCCATGGGCGGCGGCACAGGACTCGACGTCCGCCGCCGCGTCCCGGACGGGGCTGGGCGGCCGGGAGGACAGGACGACATCGATGTCACTGCCCACGTTGTGGGAGGCGGCCTTGTCGACCGTCGTGACGTAGATCCCACCGGGCCGCAGCACCCGGGCGCACTCGCCGACGATGGTCCGCACGTCGGCGGGCCCGGCGGCCAGATGCAGCAGCCACACGCTGCACACGGCATCGAACTGCCCGTCCCGGAAGGGCAGCCGGCGGCTGTCGGCACGTACGACGGCACCGGGCAGCCGGGTGGAGGCCTGCCGGGCCATCGCGGGGGCGAGGTCGACACCGGTCACCCGTATGCCGTCGCGGGCGGCGGCGAACCGGCGGGTGACGATGCCCGTTCCGCAGGCGACGTCGAGCAGGGCGCGTGTGTCCGGCGGCAGCAGGCCCAGCACCGCCTGCGCGGCGGCCGCCGCACGGGGCTCCCCGCCGCGCGAGGCGTCGTACCGCTCCGCTTCCTTGTCGTAGTCGAGCACCTCGTCAGTGTGCCCCGTGACCGGGGGCGAGGTCCTCCACCCTGCGGGCGAGCTCGAAGTCCTTCTTGGTGACGGCGCCGCCCGCGCTGTGCGTGTGCAGGGACAGGGAGACGGTGTGGTAGCCGAGCGTGAGGTCGGAGTGGTGGTTCAGCTCCTCCTGGACCTGGGCGATGTGCACGACCATCGCCGTCGCCGCGAAGTGCGAGCCGAGCCGGTAGGAGCGGATGAGGTGATCCTTGTCGAGCGACCAGCCCGGCAGCTCGGCCAGCCGGTCCTCGATCTCCTTCTGCGGCAGCGGTTCGACGGGCATGGGCTGCGCTCCTTGTCGTGATCCGGAGTCCTCGGGGTGCTCCCTCAGCCTGCCACAGCCCGGCTGCCGGGACCCTGGTCACGAGGTGGTGCCTGTCCGGCACGACCGGTTCTCGACTACGGTCCTGACATGACCACTCACGCGTCCACCGCCGAGAAGGGCGTGGGTCCGCTGCTGCGGGCCTGGCGGGAGCGGCGGCGGGTCAGCCAGCTGGAGCTGGCCCTGCGCGCGGACTCCTCCGCCCGGCACATCAGCTTCGTCGAGACCGGCCGCTCCCGGCCCAGCGAGGAGATGGTGCTGCGGCTGGCCGAGCACCTGGAGGTGCCCGTGCGGGAGCGCAACGCTCTGCTGCTCGCGGCCGGTTACGCCCCGCGCTACCCGGAGACCCCGCTGGACGACCCGGCGCTGGGCGCGCTGCGGGAGGGCATCGAGCGGCTGATCAGCGGCTACGAGCCGTATCCGGCGCTGGTGGTGGACGCGCTGTACAACGTGGTGGCCGCCAACCGCGGGGTCATGACGCTGGTCGACGGGGTCTGCCCCTCACTGCTCGAACCGCCGCTGAACGCGATGCGGCTGGCCCTGCACCCGCGAGGCCTCGCGCCGCGCATCCGCAATCTGTGCGCCTGGCGGGGTCATCTGCTGGACCAGATGGAGCGGCAGATCGCGCTGCACCGCTCGCAGTCGCTGCGGGCGCTGTACGAGGAGGTGGCGGCCTATCCGGCGCCCGAGGCGGATCCGGCGGACGAGCCGTCGGATCCGGTGCCGTACTTCGCGCTGCCGCTGCGGATCGAGCACGAGGGCCGGACGCTGTCGTTCATCTCCTCGATCGCCACGTTCAACACTCCGATGGACGTGACGGTCGCCGAGCTGGCCATCGAGACCCTGCTCCCGGCCGACCCGGCGACGGTCAAGCACCTTCAGCAGCTGCTGTCCTGACGGGCCCTCAGAGCCGCGTGCTGGAGGACGGCGAACGTGGCCACGGTCAGGGCCTGGAGCACCGTCCACACGGCGCCCGGAGTGCTCGGCGTGAGCCACAGCGCCAGCGCCACGAGGCTCACCGCCGCCCAGGCGAGGTTGCCCTCGACGACGGCCCGCACGCCGAGCGTCGGCGGTCGTCGGCGGGCGGCCAGCAGGCCCACGCCCGCCGCGTAGAGCGCGAGGAACGCGCCGAGGCCGAGCAGCAGCGTGGCGTCGGCGCCGAAAAAGCGCCCGAGGGGACCGGAGAACGCCAGGTAGGCGAGCGCGTTGGCGCCGGTCACCACGGCGTCCAGGGCGAGGAAGCGGCGCAGCGCGGACTGCGGCTCGCAGGTCCGGGCGAGCGCGGCGAGCTGGATGGCGGACATGGGGAATCACCCTCCGTCGGGTCGTGGTGCGGCGGCTGGGGCCGGGTCCCGGGCCGGAGTGCGCCGGCCCGGGACCCGGTGGGTTCACGATCCCGTCCGGGCGGCGTCCGGTCGATTACCCGCGGGGTAATGCCCCTGTCTCGCCCCGGCTTGCGCGATCTTCCCGGTGCGAGGCCCTGTGATACCCCCGGCCGGACGTGACAGACTGATCGCAGGCTTGGCACGTTGGGGAGGCGTGGCGTGAGTGAACGGCGGGCCGCACCCACGGTGGGCCAGGTGGTCCTGGGCAAGCGGTTGCAGGAGCTGCGTGAGGCCGCGGGCCTCAGTCGTGACGAGGCCGCCCGGGTGCTGCGGGTCGCCCCCGCGACCGTCCGGCGGATGGAGACCGCCGACGTCGCGCTGAAGATCCCGTACGTGCAGATCCTGCTGACCGCCTACGGGGTGACCGAGGACGAGGTGAGCGCGTTCGTCGACCTCGCCGAGGAGGCGAACCGGCCGGGCTGGTGGCAGCGGTTCCACGACGTGCTGCCGGAGTGGTTCAGCCTGTACGTGAGCCTGGAGGGCGCCGCCCGGATCATCCGGTCGTACGAGCCGCACTTCGTGCCGGGGCTGCTGCAGACCGAGGGGTACGCGCGGGCCGTGCTGGCGGCCGGCACCATCGCGAACGCGGGGCCGCAGGCCATCGAGCGGCATGTGTCGCTGCGCATGGAGCGGCAGCGGCTCCTGGACCGCCCGGACGCGCCGCACCTGTGGGTCATCATGGACGAGACGGTGCTGCGGCGCCCGGTGAGCGTCGACGGCCGGGTGATGCGCGACCAACTGGACAAGCTGCTGGAGTACGCCGGGCGCGACCGGGTCACCCTCCAGATCGCCGAGTTCGCGGACGGCCCGCATCCGGGGACGTACGCGCCGTTCTCGTTGTTCCGCTTCGCCGAGCCGGAACTGCCCGACATGGTCTTCACCGAGTATCTGACCGGTGCGCTGTACCTGGACTCCCGCAAGGAGGTCTCCACGCATCTGGAGGTGCTGGACCACATGACGGCCGGGGCCGCTTCCGCGCAGCGCACGGAGGAACTGCTGCGGGAGTACCGCGAGCGCTACTGAGCCCCTCGTCTCCGCCGTGACGTCACGGCACGGGTTCTGACCCGTACGGGCGCCGCCGGCAGGTGTGCTCCCCGGCCCGCCCCTAGCGTCTGGGATGACGGGGCAGGCAAGGGAGCCCACGCGAAGGAGGTCCGATGCCAGGATTCGAGGTGCTGTACCAGGCGGCGGCGCTGTGCCTGATGTACCCCGACGACGACTTCCGCGCCCGGCTGCCGCTGCTGCGCGAAGCAGCCCCGCAACTGCGGGAGTTCGCCGACCACGCGGCCCTCACCCCGCCGAGGGAACTGGCCGCCCACTACGTCGAGGTGTTCGAGGCCGGGCAGGACCACAGCCTGTATCTGAGCGTCTGGCGGGAGGCGGCGCCGGCCCCCTGCGAGGAGATGTACCGCGCGCACGGCCTGGAGACCACCGGCGAGGAACCGCCGGACTTCCTGCCGGCGGTCCTGGAGTTCGCGGCCCGCACCGGCAACACCGGGCTGCTGGCGGAGCACCGCGACGGCCTGGACCAGCTCCGCACCGGACTCACCGCCTTCGGCACGCCGTACGCGACGGTCCTGGACGCGGTGTGCGCGACACTGCCGCCGGTGGCCACGGGGCGCTAGCCCCCGCCGTCAGCGGTTCAGTCCGGGGCGGGCCCGCGCTTCTCGTCGCGTCGGCCTCCTTGGTCCTTGTCCTCGTCCACGATCTCCGCGTCGACCACGCCCTCCTCGTCCTGCGGGGTGGCCGAGGGTTCCTCGGTGGGGGGCTGCTGGGTCTGGGCGTACATCGCCTGGCCCATCTTCTGGCTGACGGAGGCGAGTTTCTCGACGCCGGCGCGCACGGCCGCGGTGTCCGCCTGGCGTTCCAGGTGCTCCTTCACCTCGGCGACGGCCGCCTCGACCTCTGACTTCGTGTCCGCGGGGACCCTGTCGCCGTTCTCGCGGAGGAAGTTCTCGGTCTGGTAGACGAGTTGCTCGGCCTGGTTGCGGGTCTCGGCGGACTCGCGGCGCTTGCGGTCCTCGTCGGCGTACTGTTCGGCCTCGCGCATCATGCGGTCGATGTCGTCCTTGGGCAGGGCCGAGCCGCCGGTCACGGTCATCTTCTGCTCGCGGCCGGTCGCCAGGTCCTTCGCGGAGACGTGCATGATGCCGTTGGCGTCGATGTCGAAGGCCACCTCGATCTGCGGCACACCGCGCGGCGCCGGCGGCAGGCCGGTCAGGTCGAAGACGCCGAGCTTCTTGTTGTACGCGGCGATCTCCCGTTCGCCCTGGTAGACCTGGATGCCGACCGAGGGCTGGTTGTCCGCCGCCGTCGTGAAGATCTCCGAACGCCGTGTCGGGATGGTCGTGTTGCGCTCGATGAGTTTCGTCATGATGCCGCCCTTGGTCTCGATGCCCAGGGACAGCGGGGTGACGTCGAGCAGCAGCACGTCCTTGACGTCGCCGCGGATGACGCCCGCCTGGAGCGCGGCGCCCACGGCCACGACCTCGTCGGGGTTGACGCCCTTGTGCGGGTCCTTGCCGGTGAGTTCCCTGACCAGGTCGGTCACCGCGGGCATCCGGGTCGAGCCGCCGACGAGGATCACGTGGTCGATCGCCGACAGCTTCACGCCGGCGTCCTTGACCGCCTGGTGGAACGGGTCCTTGCAGCGGTCGAGCAGATCGGCGGTGAGCTCCTGGAACTGGGCCCGGGTCAGCTTCTCGTCGAGATGCAGGGGCCCTTCGGCGGAGGCCGTGATGTAGGGCAGGTTGATCGTCGTCTCGGTCGAGCTGGACAGTTCGATCTTGGCCCGCTCGGCGCCCTCGCGCAGCCGCTGCACGGCCATCTTGTCGGCCGCGAGGTCGACGCCGTTCTGGCCCTTGAAGCGCTTGATCAGGTACTCGACGATCCGCTGGTCCCAGTCGTCGCCGCCGAGGTGCGTGTCACCGTTGGTGGCCTTCACCTCGATGACGCCCTCGCCCATCTCCAGCAGCGACACGTCGAAGGTGCCGCCGCCGAGGTCGAAGACGAGCACCGTCTGGTCGTTCTCCTTGTCCAGGCCGTAGGCGAGGGCCGCGGCCGTCGGCTCGTTGATGATCCGCAGGACCTTCAGGCCCGCGATTTCACCGGCCTCCTTGGTCGCCTGCCGCTGGGAGTCGTCGAAGTAGGCGGGGACGGTGACCACCGCGTCGGTGACGTCCTCGCCGAGGTAGGACTCCGCGTCCCGCTTCAGCTTCTGCAGCACCCGCGCGGACAGTTCCTGCGCCCGGTACCGGGTGCCGTCCACGTCACCCTCGTCGGGGAAGCGCCAGTGCGCGTCGCCCATGTACCGCTTGACCGAGCGGGCGGTGCGCTCCACGTTCGTCACGGCCTGCCGCTTGGCCACCTCCCCGACCAGCACCTCACCGTTCTTGGCGAACGCCACGACCGAGGGTGTCGTTCTGGCCCCCTCCGCGTTGGCGATGACGGTGGGCTCGCCGCCTTCCAGCACGGCGACCACCGAGTTCGTGGTTCCGAGGTCGATTCCGACCGCACGTCCCATCGCTGTCCCCTTCCGCCAGGGCGCTTCCCACTCTCCAGCACAAAACTTGAGTGCGCGGTTGTCAATGCCGCGAAGGGGTGATCGCCCCGCGCAGCGCCACGGCGCGCCGGGGGCGGTCCGTGACGAGCACGTCGACGCGCGGGTGGGCGAGGAAGGCCTGCATGAGGGTGTCGTCGTTGACGGTCCACACCATGGTGAACAGGCCGTGCCGGGTCGCCTGGCGCAGCACGCCGGCCCTGGCCAGCCGCTGGTGCACCGCGACACCGTGGGCCCCGCAGGCCCGGATGCGCCGGGCGGGAAAGAGCTCGCTCAGGCGTGTCCCGGGCAGCCGGGCGAGGGCCAGCTCCGTACGGTCACGCCCCAGGGACAGGGCGGTGCGCACACCCGGGTAGCGCCGTGTGACAGCGGCGACGGATCGGTCCTCGAGGGTCGTCACGACGAGCCCGTCCACGCCGAGCAGGGCCACCGCGCGGTCGATCACCTCCCGCTCGTAGCCGGTCTCCTTGAGGTCCAGGTGGGCCACGAGCTTCCCGGCGATCAGTGCCATGACCTCGTCCACGACGGGCACGGCGTATCCGGCCCGCTCACACAGCTCGGCGTGCGTGATCGCGGACAGCGGCGGCCCGGCGGGGCCGACCCGGGGGTCGTGGTGGACGACGAGGACCCCGTCCCTGGTGCGGCGGATGTCGAACTCGACGAACTCCGCACCGGAGTCGATCGCGTCCTCGTACGCCTCCCAGGTGGCCGGGCCGGCGCGCTCGGAGCCGCCCCGGTGGGCGGAGACGGCGGCGTGTGGCGTCATGGTCGTCGGTTCCCGGAGGGTGAGCGGAGAGGCGGCACGGGGGCGAAGGCGTCGTCGGGCGCGGGCAGCGGCGATCGGGAGCGGGTGCTGACCCGTCCGAGCAGCACCCGGCCGATCACGACCAGGACGACGAAGGGCAGCCCGTCCGGCGCGTAGGCGGCGCCGTAGGCGCGTACGTCGAGGACGTTCGTCGGGAGCCGGGACGGGGACCACATCCCGGCTGGTCCCTGGGGTGCCCGGCGAAGCGGTCGTAGCCGCGGCGGGCGCTGTCCCGGGGTCGCAGCCGTCCGGAGGGACTGAACAGCAGCAGGACGCGGGTCCGGTCACGGGTGGCGGAGTCGAGCACCGTCGCGTTCGTGGATGTTCCCGGCAGCATCACGTTCCTTCCGGCCCGGCGGTTCGAGGCGTCTGGTGCATACCCCGGCCCGGGGTGGTGAACCGACGACGCCGCGCGGGCCGCCCTGGGGGCGGACCCGCGCGGCGGTAGGGGGCAGGTCAGGCGAGCTTGGCGGTCAGCGTGATCGGGGTGGCCTTGAGGGCCTGGCTGACCGGGCAGCCGACCTTGGCCTCGTCGGCGGCGGCCTGGAAGGCCGCCTCGTCGATGCCGGGGACGGTGCCCTCGACGGTGAGGTGGATGCCGGTGATGCCCTCACCCGGCTGGAAGGTGACGTCGGCCGAGGTGATGAGCTTGGTGGGCGGCGTCCCGGCCTTGTTGAGGATGTTGGAGAAGGCCATCGAGAAGCAGCTGGAGTGGGCGGCCGCGATCAGCTCCTCGGGGCTGGTCTTGCCGTTCGCCTCCTGAGCGCGCGAGGCCCACGTCACCGGCTGCTCGCCGATGGCACCGGAGGAGTCGAAGGTGACGACACCGTTGCCCTCGAGCAGGTTGCCTTCCCAGACCGTGTGTGCGGAGCGCGTGGTAGCCACGAGTTCTTCCTTTCGCGTGCGGACTCGCAAGCGGGCCCGTCACCGGGCCCCGTGTCCCCCATCCGATCACACTCCGGCTCAACTCACGCGGAAGACCTCCCCTCTGGCGGTGAACGGCAGCCGTGCTCCCTGCGGGATCAGGTACGCGTGCTCGCGCCGCACCCGCAGCACGTCACACCAGCCGTCGGTGATGATCAGCACGGGCGCGCCGGGCGGGAAGTCGTCGGCGCGGTGCAGCAGGTCGATGCCGGGCTGCAGGACGGTGCCGCCGCGGCCGTGCACGCGGACCCGGCCGGCGATATCGGTGACGGGCAGATAGCCGGCGTCGTGCGGGGCCGCGTCGCAGAACACGACCCGGGCGGCCGGTACGTCCCGGGCGCCGGCGTAGGAGGCGATGGCGCCCAGGGCCTTGCCGAGCAGGACGCGGTTCATGGAGCCCGAGGTGTCCAGGACCACGCCGAAGGTGCAGCGGGCGATCTCCTCGGGCGGGAAGTACCGTCCGGCGCGCGGGATGCCGGGGGTGGCCGCCTGGCGCCGTGACGGGCGGGCGTAGGACCGGACGGGCCGGGGGGCGGGCACGAACTCGTCGAACCATCGGGCGAGTCGGGCGTCCCAGGGCAGCGGCGGATGGCTGAGCGCGCGGATCTCCTCGACCAGGCCGCCGGGCAGGAACCCGCGCTCCTGGCGCTGGTGGAGGTCGAGGCCCTGGGCGAGGCCGCGGCGGTAGAAGGCGTCGAGGTCGACGTAGTCGCGGGGCGGGCCGAGCGGGCCGCCGAGAATGTCCCCGACGCCCTTGCCGCGCAGCGTGGCCAGCCGGCGTGTGCGGCGCAGGTCGCCGGCGATGCGGTCGTAGACCTCCTCGGCGGACAGGCCCGCGAGGTCCGGGTCGAACAGCAGCCCGTCGGGCATCGTGCCGACCTGCATCTCCTTCAGCCAGCCGTTGATGACGTAGTCGCAGGCGACGTTGAACAGGTACGGGTCACGGGTGCCGCAGCGGTCGCCGTGCCGCAGGGCGGCGTGCAGCATCTCGTGGGCGAGGACGAACCGCCACTCCTCGTCGTCGAAGCGGCGCAGCGGATTGACGTAGATCTCGGCCGCCGCGGCGTCGACCGCCGCGACGCCGATGCCGTGGGCGCGGGCGAGTTCGGCGTCGGCGACCAGCTTGATGCCGGAGGCGATGCCGCCGAGCAGCGGGTAGGAGGAGATGAACCAGCCCAACGCCTGCTCCCAGGGGCGCCGCCGGGGGGCCTCGCCGTCCAGGCTGTCGCGACGGCCGCCCGCCATGTCCATCGCGGCGGACACGGTCCGGGTCAGGGCGGTCGCGAAGGCCAGCTGCCAGTCGGGCGGCTGGGACCAGCCCACCCACGGCACCAGCACCTGGTCGGGCTCGTCGCCCGCCGTGCCCAGGCGCTCGTACGCGGCGGGCAGTCCGTCGCGGCGCCAGCGGATGGCGAGCTGCTCCTCGTCGCCGTCCGGGTAGGAGGCGGGCAGGTGCTCGGGGGTCTCGCCGATGCTGAAGCCGAGCAGGAAGCGGTTGACGACGGCGCAGCGGGCCGCGAGGTCGTGGCGGTCGGGCTGCACGCGTTTGCCCTTGACCGCCGGGACGTGCCCGAAGCCGAGGTGCAGGACGGCGTGGGCGAGCGCCCAGGCCCAGTCGGCCGGTTCGGCCAGGCGCGAGGGGTGGACGTGCAGATCGCCGTCGGAGTCGACGGCCACGAGTCCGTCACGGGGCGCGAAGCGGCACTCCTCGTGACGGCAGACGTCGAACTCCACCGCCGCGAGGGCGGGGTTGGCCTTCATCAGCCGCATCCCCTCGGCGAAGGCCTCGGCGGCGAGGTCCCGCTTCTTCTTCTCCCGCACCTTGCCCCGGCCACGGCTCACCGGCGGGCCTCCACCAGCCGGGGCATGTCGCGTGCCGCCTCGACGAGGAACCAGGAGGGCAGTACGGGGTTGCCGTCGCTGTCGGAGGCGATGACGGTCTGGGCGACCTCGACGGAGATCTCCGCGAGCCGCACCAGCAGAGACTTGGCGCGGTAGGCGGTCTGCCGGCCGTTCGCGGACATGTGCTCCTTGCTCACGGGCAGTTCCTTGATGAGACGGCCGCGGAAGGACTCGGCGAGGTAGTAGAGCAGGTCACGGTCCTCCGGCCGGTTCGGCCAGGGGGCGTCGCCCTTGATGACGGCCTCGATGCCGAACCGGCTGCGGACGATCTTGACGTAGCCGCAGAAGGCGGAGGCGTGCGCCGGGGTCAGTGTGCCGTGTGCCAGGACCTTCAGGGTCTCCTCGTCGAGGTCCCGCCCGAAGGAGTGCAGGGCGTCGGAGAGCATGTGCCAGGAGCGGGGCGTGGAGAACGGCTCCTCGCTCTTCGGCGGCTTGGACCACAGGTGGTCGGGGCGGTCGGTGAGGTGGTCCACGATCCAGGGGTGGATGCCGTTGCCCGCGGCCCAGGTCAGCCAGTCCTTCGCGGAGGCCTCCAGGTGCACGTGCGCGAGGCGGTTGACGAGCGCGGAGGCGATGGGCCGGGCGAGCGCGTTGTCGGTGGCCCGGTTCCCGGCGCCGATGACGATCGAGCCCTTGGGCAGTTCGTAGCTGCCGATCCGTCGGTCCAGGATCAGCGAGTAGAACGCCTTCTGCACGTCCGGTGTGGCCGCGTTGAGCTCGTCCAGGAAGAGGCAGTACGGCTCGTCGCGGGCGATCGTCTCCGGCGGGCAGAACACCGAGCGGCCGTCGCGGATCTGCGGGACGCCGATGAGGTCCTCGGGGGCGAGCTGGGTGCCCAGCAGGCTCACGCACTCCAGGCCCAGCGACTCGGCGAAGTTCCGTACCAGGGAGGACTTCCCGATGCCGGGGGCGCCCCAGATGAAGACCGGCCGGACGGTGGCCAGGCCGAGCAGCAGGTCGGGGACGCGGGCGGGCGTGACGGTGACGGCTGCCTGCAAGGCGGCGACTCCTCGGGGGTGTTCGAAGGGGACGCGCAGGTTGCGGCGTCCGGTGCGAACAGTGTGTGCGGACGGCCCCGGTGGGCGCAGCCGATTTTCAGGCGGCGCGCTCCTCCTCGGTGGCCTCCAGTGGGACCTGCGGTCCGTTCGACTCGCGCAGCCAGCGCCGCAGCACCCGGTGCACGTGCTCGGCGCCCACGAGTTCCTCGCCCTCGGCGACCGGTGGGGTCAGGCCGAGCGGCGACAACAGGAAGGGTCTGCCCTGGGCGCCGCCCAGACCGCCGTGGGAACCGATCTGCTCCTCGAAGGCCAGGACTTCGCCGTCGGCCGGGTCGTGGATGGAGTTGACCATGATGTCGGCGGTGTGCGGGAACGCGTGCGTACGGCGGACCGCTTCGGCGGCGCCCGGCCCGAACGGGGCGAGCGGGCCCGGGTTGTCGTCGAGGTCGGCCAGCGGGATCTCGGCGCCGTACGCGCCGAGGACGACGCCGCCGTGCTTCTCGCTGCGGACCAGCAGGAATCCGATGCCGGGGTGGTTGGCGAGGGTCGGCAGCAGCGCGGGGTGGCGGGCGTCGATCTCCTCCTTGCTCATCCGGTGCGTGACGTCCGGGAAGGAGACCAGGCCGAGGTTGCCGGAGGCCAGCACGATCGGCTCCGCGCTGCGCCCGGGGCGATGCTGCTCGCCGGCCTCCTCCACGGGGATGCGCAGCGCGGCGCGGACGGCGGCGCGGGCCTCCGCACCGCTACGGGTGCGCTGCGCCTTGCGCGGTACGGGCAGGCCGCAGCCGGCCCGTACCAGGTCGCCGAGCGGGAGGCCGTAGCGGGAGCGGAAGGTCTCGCCGGGGCTCTGGCCGTGGTCGGACAGCACGACGATCCGGTAGGGGCGCGGGGCGTGCTCGGCGACGTTCTCGATCAGGGCGAGGGAGCGGTCGAGGCGGTCGAGGACCTTCTGCGCGTCGCGGCTCGCCGGGCCGGAGTGGTGGGCGACCTCGTCGTAGGCCACGAGGTCGGCGTAGACGGCGGTGCGGCCGGCGAGCATGTCACCCGTCACCGCGGCGACGACGACGTCCCGCTCGACGACGGTCGCGAAGGCCCGGACCAGGGGGTAGAGGCCGCCGCGGGCGACGCGGGGGCGCTGCTTGCGCAGGCGCGCCCGGGTGGACTGGCCGATCTCCCGGCCCACCTCGGCGACGAAGCCGAGCGCGGTGCGCACGGCGTTGGCCGGGTCGGAGAAGTAGGCGAAGTAGCCGTCGCGGGAGCGGTTCTCGCGGCTGCGGCGGCGGGCGGCGATGGACAGCACGAGGGCCTGCTGGTCGGCGCCGCCGCTGAAGAGGTTGCCGCGGCTGGCGCCGTCGACGGTGAGCAGCCCGCCGTGCCCCGCGTACTCGACGGCCCGGCGCTGCAGTTCCACAGCGCTGGTGGGGCGGTTGCAGACGACCACCTCGCGGGTGTCCTTCTCGTACCAGCGGAAGGCGGGGACGTCGTGGTTGCTGCCGTGCAGGATGCCGAGCTGGCTGGCGCCGGTCTGGCTGGACCAGTCGGTGCGCCAGGGGGTGAGCCGGTGGGTGGGGCGGCCGCCGTCGCCTATGTCGAGCCAGCGGGCGACGGTGGGCATCAGGCCCTTGCCTACCGCGTCGAGCAGCGTGTCGTGACCGACGCCGTCCAGCTGGATGAAGACCGTGCCCGGGTCGGCGGGGCAGGGCGGTCCGGACCGGCGGCGGCGACGGTCGGAGAGGCGGTACAGCCTGCGGCGGTAGGCGTCGTCGTCCCGCACGGCCAGGGCGGCGCCGGTCGCGGACGCCACGGCGGACATCACGGCGGCGACGACGACGGCGGTCTCCGGCGCGGCGGCGCCGCGCTCGGCCGGGTTGAGACGCAGGGCGAGCAGCAGCAGGGCGCCGTTGAGGAAGAACACCAGCAGTCCCAGCACGAGCGCCGGTACGAGGAGCAGGAGCCGGACGAGCAGCGGCCACACCACGGCCGACAGCAGACCGAAGGCGCCGGCGCCGAGGGCCGCGGTGACGGCGATGTCGGTCGCGCTGTCGCCGTTCTCCGAACGGAGGCGGAAGTCCGGGAGGATTCCGGCGAGCACGAGCATGGTGAGGGTGGAGACCGCCCACACGGCGACGCTCCGCCCCACCTGACTGGCGATCCGCCGCCACCGCACGCCCCGCACGCCCCGTCACCTCACGTCCCTCGCCCGCGACCGCCGCGGCCCCTCCCCGACAGTTTCCCAACGCCCGGTCGGGTCTTTTCGTCCCCGGGCCGCATCCGGTGAGAGACGTCAGCGCCCGTCGTAGCCGGCCGTCGGCATCGACAGCCGCCGGTGCACGCACGCCTTCATCGCGGCGTCGTACGCCGGTTCCGCATGCCCCACGGTCTCGACGCGTACACCCCGCCGCACGCACTCGGCGGTGAACTCCTCGACGGAGGCGAGCGCGCTCTCCAGTACCCGGCGGCTGGGGGCGACGAACAGGTCGAGGCCGGGCCGGACGCCGTCCCACAGCGCGCCGTGGTCGGGCCGCAGCCCCCGGACGAGCAACTCCCGGCTGACCACGTAGCCCCGCTCGGCGGCCCAGCGGGCGCACATCTCGTGCTGACTGCGGGAGTCGACGAGGAACGGATCGTCGTCCAGCTCCTCCAGCGGCGTCAGACTCGCGATCGCCGTGACCCGCACCGGCACCATGGGCGTCCCCCTCACCTCCGGTTTCGCCGCCGACCCTACTCCTGCACGTAGGCTTCGGGGGAGTCGCGCGAAGGAGGCAAAGGAGTGCCGGTGGAGATCACCTGGTGGGGTCACGCCACTTGCACCGTCGAGGACTCGAACGTGCGCGTGCTCACGGATCCCCTGTTCGCACGCCGGCTCGCACACCTGCGCCGCCGGCGCGGGGCCCTGCCACCCCCGGGCGCCCCGCGCGCGGACGTGGCGCTGGTCTCCCATCTGCACGCCGACCATCTGCATGTGCCGTCGCTGATGCGACTCGCTCCGGGCACGCGCCTGCTCGTGCCCCGGGGCGCGCGCCGGGCGGTACCCGGACTGCGCCGGCTCTCGCACCTGCGGGTGAGCGAAGTGGCCCCCGGGGACGAGACCCAGGTCGGTGACATCGTCGTACGGGCCGTGCCCGCGCTGCACGACGGACGGCGGCTGCCGTTCGGGCCGCACCGCTCCCCCGCCCTCGGCTACGTCATAGCCGGCGAGGCCCGCACGTACTTCGCGGGGGACACCGGCCTGTTCGACGAGATGGCCAAGGAGGTCGGGCCGGTCGACGTGGCGCTGCTGCCGGTGGGCGGCTGGGGGCCGTACCTGGGCGAGGGGCACCTGGACGCGGGCCGGGCGGCGCAGGCGCTGGAACGGCTGGCACCGCGCAGTGCGGTGCCGGTGCACTACGGCACGTACTGGCCGATCGGCATGGACGCCGTGCGCCCCCACGAGTTCCACGCGCCGGGGGACGAGTTCGTCCGGCTGGCGGCCCGGCACGCGCCGGCCGTGGCGGTGCACCGGCTCGGGCACGGGGAGAGCGTGCGCCTGGAGGGTGCGCGGTGAGCTGGTCCGCGCCCTGGGCGCTCGCGGCGTCGGCCGTCACACCGGCGTCCCTGGTTTCGGAGTCCACGCAGCAGGCGATCGGGTACCCGACGCTCTTCCTGCTGGTGCTCGCCGGGGCGCTGGTGCCCGTGATTCCGACGGGGGCGCTGGTGAGTTCGGCGGCGGTGGTCGCCATGCACCGGACGGCGCCGTTCTCCCTGGCGATGGTGTTCGTGACGGCGTCGCTGGCGGCGTTCCTGGGCGATGCGGCACTGTACTGGCTGGGGCGGCGCGGACTGAAGTCGAAGAACGGGTCGCGGTGGCTGGAGGCGCTCCGGTCCCGGGCGCCGGAGGACCGGCTCGAGCAGGCGCAGGAGAAGCTCGCCGCGCACGGTGTCGCCGTGCTGGTGCTGTCGCGGCTGGTGCCGGCGGGACGCATCCCGGTGATGCTGGCCTGCCTGCTGGCGCAGTGGCCGATGCGGAGGTTCTCCCGGGGGAACCTGCCGGCGTGTCTGGCCTGGGCCGTGACGTACCAGCTCATCGGGATTCTCGGCGGGGCCCTGTTCGCCGAGCCGTGGCAGGGCGTGGTGGCGGCGATCGCGCTGACCGTGCTGATCAGCGTGGTGCCGACGGTGGTGCGGCGGATGCGCGGCTCTCCGCGCTCCTGAGGGTCAGTCCCCGGACAGCACGCGGGAGGCGCCCACGGGCATGTCCCACAGGTTCTCCCGGGGCAGCCCCGCCTTCTCCCAGGCCGCTCGCACACGCGTCAGCGGTTCCATCACCGGCTCCGCCGACAGCACGAACGTCGCCCAGTGCATGGGGGCCATCCGGCTCGCGCCCAGGTCCTGGGCCGCGCGGACCGCCTCCTCCGGATCGCAGTGGACGTCCCTGAGCCACCAGCGGGGGTCGTAGGCGCCGATGGGCAGCAGTGCCAGGTCGATGCCGGGGTAGCGGCGGCCGATGCGGGAGAACCAGTGCCCGTAGCCCGTGTCGCCCGCGAAGTAGACGCGTCGGCCGTCCCGGTCGGTGAGGACCCAACCGCCCCACAGGCTGCGGCAGGTGTCGGTGAGGCTGCGCTTGGACCAGTGGTGGGACGGGACGAAGTCGAAGCGGACGCCGTCCAGTTCGGCCGCCTCCCACCAGTCGAGCTCCGTCACGCGTGTGAACTGGCGTCGGTGGAACCAGCGGGCGAGCCCGGCCGGGACGAACACCGGGGTGTGGCGCGGGAGGCGGCGCAGAGTGGGGGCGTCCAGGTGGTCGTAGTGGTTGTGGCTGATGACGACGGCGTCGACGGGCGGCAGGTCCTCCCAGGGGACGCCGACGGGGGTGATCCGGGCCGGGGTGCCGAGGATGCGGCGGGACCACACGGGGTCGGTGAGGACGGTCAGCCCGCCGATGCGCAACACCCAACTGGCGTGTCCCGCCCAGGTGACGGCGACGGTGCGGGCGTCGACGCGGGGCAGCGGGGCCGGGGCGTAGGGCAGCCGGGGGATGTCGGCGAGGCCCTCCGGGCCCGGTCTCACCGCGCCCTCGCGGGCGAAGCGGGCCACGGCCTTCAGACCCGGGAGCGGCGCGGTCAGCCGGTCGTGGAAGGTGCGCGGCCACACCCGCCGCTCGGCCAGCGGCCGGGGTTCGGCCAGCGGCGGGCAGGGGGGCGCGAGGGGCGACGGGAGCGCGGACTCGTCGGGCTCCTGGGTGGTCGTGCTGGTGGTCGACTCGGACTGCTGCGTCATCGAGGAGGCTCCCATCGCTGAGCGTCGTCGCGGAGATCGTCGAAGACCGACTTCAGTTGGATCAACGCGCGGTGCACGTGCGGCAGTTCCAACGGCGCGGGTGAGGTGAGGCATTCGGCGCGTTCGGTGTCGGAACCGGCCACCAGCGCGCCGGTGGAAAGCCGCACGCGCGGGGCTTCGAGGTCGTCGCCGAAGCGGTGCCCGCCCGGGGCGGGCATGCCGAGGCGCGCGGTGAGGAAGTCCTCCAGTTCCTGTGCGTCGCCGATGGCGTGCGCGTTCAGCGCGGGCCTCAGCGGGGCCAGGTCCACGTACAGGTGACGGCCGGAGCGTGGGGGCCGGGCGAGGGCGCCCGCGGCGACCACGGCGGAGTGCGCCTGGGCGGCCAGGAGTGCGTGCAGGCGCACGGTGTGCGCCACGCGCGCGGTGACCGGTTCCGGTTCGCCGAGGGCGTACGCGGCCGCCGCGGCGACGGGCGCGGCGACGCGGGCGTCGAGGGCGGTGAGGACGTCGAGCACGCGCGCGTGCAGGCCGTCGCCGTCCTCGCCGGCCGGGAAGCGGGCCGCGGCGGCCGGCCAGCCGGGCGGGAGCAGGGCGCCGGCCAGGTCGGTGAGGACGGTGACCCGGTCGGGCACCATCTCGGCGGGGCTGAGCAGTACGGTGTCGTGCGGGTCGTGCAGGGTGTCGCGCCAGGTCTCGTCGCTGACCAGGTGCAGGCCCGCTGACTGGGCGGCCTCGACGGTCTCGTGGAGCAGTTCGGGCGGGGCGACGGTCGCGGTGGGGTCGTCGGCGACGGACAGCACGAGCAGCCGCGGGTCGCCGCCCTCGGCGCGGACCCGGCGCACGGTCTCCAGCAGCGCGTACGGGTCGGGAACGCCGCCGCTCTCCGGCGGGGTCGGCACCTGGAAGGCGGGGCGGCCCAGCAGGCGTGCGTACGGCGCCCACCAGGCGGCGCAGGGTCTCGGTACGAGGACGTCGCCGCCGAGCGCCGCGGTCAGTGCGAGCAGCAGCGTGGGCGAGCCCGGGGCGGCGGCCACCCGGTCCGGGCGGCAGGGCAGTCCGCGCCGGTGCCAATAGCCGCAGGCGGCCTCACGCAGGGCCTGGCCGCCGCCGACCGGCTCGTTCTCGCCCCGGGACGCCGCTGCGGCGAGCACCGCGGACAGCTCGGGCAGGACGGGCAGTCCGTCCTCGGGAAGCGGCGGCCCGAACCGGACAGGGCCGTGACCTTCCGGGGCCGTCCGCCGCATCCGTACCTCCGCTGTGCCTGGTACCGCCGTGTCATGTCGCCTTCGGCGCGTGCCCCGTCCGCTGCCCGGTGCCCCGTACGGTGCGGCTCATGCCCTCGGCCACCGAGTACCCAGGGTGCCGCCGCCCCATGGGCGCCCGGCGGGGTCGTGTCGATCACAGCATGAGGGGGCCCGGGCCGGGGAAGCCGGGTCCTTCCGGGGCGGTACAACCGGGCGGGTCAGCGGCAGGGGTCGTGCTCCCGGTGGCGCAGCCGGTGCACGGCGGCTCCGAGCGCACCCGCGATCAGCACGCCGCCCGCGACGAGGGCCGGCACGGAGTCGGTGAAGGCGCCGCCGTCCCCGGCCCGCACCCCGTGTTCGATCACCGCAGCGCCGCACTCGGTGGAGTGCGGTGCGCGGTGGTGGGTGGGCTCGGGGCAGGGCCTGTGGGTGGGGTGGTGTGCGGGTTCGTGCGACGGCTCGTGGGGCCCCGAGCCGTGCGCGACGGTGAACGTCGCGCTCCACGGCTCGCCCTCGCCGCCGGGAGGGGCCGGGCAGGTGCCGTCGACGGTCCAGGCGGAGTCCTCGCCCTCGGCGTCCGGATCGCCCTCGAAGTTCTCGGTGGAGGCGATGCGGGCCGTGCCCCGGTAGGCCGGGCCGGACACCGCGTCGTCGTTGCCGGTGACCCGGCGCAGCGGCACCATGCCCTCGTCGAAGGCCTGCGAGGTGGCGTCGATGGTGTCGGGCGGCGGTCCGTCGGTCGGATCACAGCTGACCGAGACGGTGAGCGTGCCCCCGGGCTGGACGGTGGCGGGACTGACCTCGGCGGCCGGTTCGGCGAAGACCGCCGGCGCGGAGCCCACCAGGGCCGAACCGGCCAGGACGGCGACGGACAGGGCGTGCAGGCTGCGGCGCATCGAGGGGACTCCTTCGGTAGTCATACCCCTCTGCCATGACAGCCAGGCCGTTGTGCGGCCGCGCGCGGCAAGGCCCCATTGGCGGGACAGTGCCACTCGACCGGGTGACAGCGGCGAAGCGTGGCGTCAGGCCACGTCCCGCATGACCTGCTCCCGCACCCGGCCGCAGCACCGGCTGATCAGCCGGGACACGTGCATCTGCGAGATCCCCAGCTCCTCGGCGATCCGGCTCTGCGTCATGTCGTCGAAGAACCGCATGTACAGGATCGCGCGCTCCCGCTCCGGCAGCGCCGCCAGCCGGGCCTTGACGGACTCGCGGTCGACGACGGTGTCCAGCGCGGGGTCGAAGGACCCGAGCGCGTCGCTCAGGGAGTACCCGTCCTCGCTGCCGGACAGCTCCGCGTCCAGGGACAGCGCCGTGAAGCTCTCCAGCGCTTCCTGACCGGCCCGGACGTCCTCCTCGGTCAGGTTCGCGTGCTCGGCGATCTCGGCCACGGTGGGGCGGCGGCCAGAGATGGTCTGGGACAGGTCCTGGCCGGCGACACGCACGCGGTTGCGCAGGTCCTGGACGCGGCGGGGTACGTGCAGGGTCCACATGTGGTCCCGGAAGTGCCGCTTGATCTCGCCCGTGATGGTCGGCACGGCGTAGCTCTCGAAGGCGTGACCGCGCTCGGGGTCGAACCGGTCGACGGCCTTGACCAGGCCGAGGGCCGCGACCTGGCGCAGGTCCTCGGAGCTCTCGCCGCGGCTGCGGAAGCGTCCGGCGAGGCGGTCCGCCATGGGCAGCCAGGCCTCGACGATCTCGTCGCGGAGCGCGTCGCGCTGCGGGCCGGCGGGCGTCGAGGCGAGCCTGCGGAAGGCCTCGGCGGTGTCGGGGGCGTCGTGGTGGGGGTGCTGCTTCGCGCTGATTCGGGTCGGCATGACGTCGCATTCCCTAGAAAGTGCTCCGGGTCGGACGGTCACCGTGGAAGCGCATCCGCTGTCGGACGGGCCCTGGGCGCGGCGCGCGACGCCGCTTCCACGGGCGTGCCTCCTGTCCGAAGCACTGGGGTGCGCCTGCCCCCCGCCACCCCACGCAAACCCGTGGGGTTTTCCCCCGTCGCCCACGGTGACTCGTACCGTCGGCTCTGTCCCCCTACGTCCGGGAGGTCGTTCATGAGCACCAAGGTCGCCGACCATGTCCTGCACAGGCTGCGCGAGTGGGGAGTGGAGCAGGTCTTCGGCTATCCCGGCGACGGCATCAACGGCCTGCTCGCCGCGTGGGGCAGGGCCGAGAACGAGCCGCGTTTCGTGCAGTCGCGGCACGAGGAGATGTCCGCGCTCCAGGCGGTCGGCTATGCCAAGTTCAGCGGCCGTCTCGGGGTGTGCGCCGCGACGTCCGGGCCGGGCGCGATCCATCTGCTGAACGGCCTGTACGACGCCAAACTGGACCATGTGCCGGTGCTGGCGATCGTCGGTCAGACGCACCGCACCGCGATGGGCGGCTCCTACCAGCAGGAAGTCGATCTGCACACGCTGTACAAGGACGTCGCCTCGGACTTCGTGGAGACGGTGACGGTGCCCGAGCAACTGCCGAACGTGCTGGACCGGGCGATCCGCACCGCGTACGCGCGCCGCTGCCCGACCGCGGTCATCATCCCCGGCGATGTGCAGGAGCTCGACTACGCGCCGCCGACGCACGAGTTCCGGATGGTGCCCTCCAGCCTGGACCGCAGCGCGTGGACGGCCGTACCGTCCGACGACTCGGTGCGTCGGGCCGCCGAGATCCTCAACTCCGGTGACAAGGTGGCGATCCTGGTCGGCCAGGGTGCGGCCGGCGCGCGGGCCGAGGTGGAGCGAGCGGCCGAGCTGCTCGGCGCGGGGGTCGCGAAGGCCCTGCTCGGCAAGGACGTCCTCAGCGACGAACTGCCGTACGTCACCGGCTCGATCGGCCTGCTGGGCACCCGGCCGTCGTACGAGCTGATGCGGGACTGCGACACGCTGCTGACCATCGGGTCGTCGTTCCCGTACACCCAGTTCCTGCCGGAGTTCGGCAAGGCGCGGGGCGTGCAGATCGACATCGATCCGCACATGGTCGGGATGCGCTACCCGTACGAGGTGAACCTGGTCGGTGACGCCAGGGTCACCCTGGAGCGGTTGATCCCGTTGATCGAGGAGGGGCGCGGGCGCGAGTGGTACGACACCGTGTGCGACAACGTCGCGCGCTGGCGTGACGTGATGGAGCGCCGGGCGGGACTCGACGCCGATCCGATCAACCCGGAGTACGTGGTGCGTGCACTGGACCCGTTGCTGCCGGACGACGCGATCGTCACGTCCGACTCGGGTTCCACGGCCAACTGGTACGCGCGGCACCTGACCATGAAGCCGGGGATGCGCGGCTCGCTCTCCGGCACACTGGCGACGATGGGCTGTGGGGTGCCGTATGTGATCGGCGCCAAGTTCGCGCACCCGGACCGGCCGGCGATCGCGCTGGTCGGGGATGGCGCGATGCAGATGAACGGGATGGCCGAGCTGATCACGGCGGCCAAGTACCGGCACGTGTGGGAGGATCCCCGGCTGGTCATCGCGGTGTTCAACAACCACGATCTGAATCAGGTCACGTGGGAGATGCGGGCCATGGAGGGCGCGCCGTCGTTCCTGCCCTCGCAGGAGCTTCCGGACGTGCAGTACGCCGCGTTCGCGCGGTCCCTGGGGCTGACCGGCATCCGGGTGGAGAAGCCGCAGGACGTGGAGGCGGCCTGGCGGACCGCGCTGGAGGCGGACGGCCCCGCGGTGCTGGAGTTCCTGACCGATCCGGCTGTCCCACCGATCCCGCCGCACGCCACCTGGGACCAGGTGGAGGCGACCGCCGCGTCGATCCTGAAGGGTGACGCGGACCGGGGATCGATGGTCAAGCGGGGCTTCAGGGCGAAGGTGCAGGAGTTCCTGCCGGGGCGGGAGAAGCGGTAGCGGTCGCGGGGGGCACGTCGGCCGGCTCGCGCCGACCGGCGTCCTCCTGCGGCAGCAGCAGTTCCTCGTAGCGCCCCAGCACCAGCACCACTCCGAGCATGAGCAGCGGGATGAGCACAGCGAGCATCGCCATGGCGTGTCCTTCCCCAGACAGGTGCGTGGGGGGTGCGATCCGGGTCTCCCGCAGGGCCTGGCGCAAACCAGCGGGGGCGGCGGCGATCGGGGCCGCGGACCCTGTGTCGGCCCCCGGTGTTCGGGTACGCGGTGCGGGCCCCCGAACGTCTGGAGGGAGACATGCAGCGAGGCAGCGACCGGCTGAGCGTCCATCGGGACGACGAGATGAAGCACGAACTTCAGGGTCTGCTCAGGTCCGGGCATCCCACGCGCAGCGAGGAGTGGCACGACCCGGAACCGGCCGCCGAGGACGACCCCGAGGTCGCCCACGGGCCGGTGACGCCGAGCCGCGCGCCGACGTCTCTTGAGTCGGTGCGCCTGGAGCTGGCCCGGATCCTGGGCCGTAGGGCGTTCCCCGCGAGCCCGCGCGAGCTGGCCCGCGCGTTGCGCGGCCACCAGGCGCCCGACGCCTTGGTGGAGGCCCTGGAGGGGCTGCCGCGCCAGGAGCGCTACGGCAATGTCCAGGAGCTGGCCCAAGCCCTGATCCGGGCCCGTGAGACCGGGCCCCGGGAGTACGCGTAAGGACCGTGCCGGGGCATCGCGGTGCGCCGCGGTGCCCCCGCCGGCCTGGGAACGAAAGGGGAGGCCCGAGTGGTGGCCGAGTACGTCAAGGACGTGATGACAGCGGGTGTGGTGGCCGTGCGTCCGGACGCCTCGCTCGTCGAGGCGGCGCGGTTGATGCGCACGCAGAACATCGGCGACGTGCTGGTGGCCGAGGGGCAGGACGTGATCGGCGTGCTCACCGACCGTGACATCACGGTGCGGGCCGTCGCCGACGGCGCCGATCCGATGACGGTCAGCGCGCAGGCCGTGTGCACGAGGAACCCGGTCACGGTGACGCCGCAGGACCGGACGGCGACCGCCGTGGCACTGATGCGTGAGCACGCGGTGCGCCGGCTGCCGGTGGTGGAGAACGGCCTGCCGGTCGGGATCGTGAGCCTGGGCGACGTGGCCGAGGTGGAGGATCCCGCGTCGGCGCTCGCCGACATCAGCCGGGCCGAGCCGGACGCCCGGGGCGGTGCGTGAGCACGCGCAGGAAGAACGAGAAGCACGAGGACGAGAACGACGCAGGGAGTGAGGCGGCGCGGCGGAGCACCGCAGACTCCCGGAAAGGACACCGAACATCATGCGTATCGCGTTTCTGGTCGCACCCGAGGGCGTCGAGCAGGTCGAGCTGACCGATCCGTGGCAGGCCGCGAAGGACGCGGGGCACGAGCCCGTGCTGGTGTCGACGCAGCAGGGGGAGATCCAGGCCTTCAACCACCTCGACAAGGCGGACACGTTCCCCGTGGACGAAGTCGTCGGCGACACCTCGCCGGACTCCTTCGGCGCGCTCGTGCTGCCGGGCGGCGTCGCCAACCCGGACTTCCTGCGCATGGACGACAAGGCCGTCGCCTTCGTCCGGGACTTCTTCGAGCAGGGCCGTCCCGTGGCCGCGATCTGCCACGCGCCGTGGACGCTGGTCGAGGCGGACGTCGTCCGCGGCCGGGAGCTCACGTCGTGGCCGAGCCTGCAGACGGACATCCGCAACGCGGGCGGCACCTGGGTCGACAGGCAGGTCACGGTCTGTGACCACGGGGCGAACAAGCTGGTCACCAGCCGTAAGCCGGACGATCTGAAGGCGTTCTGCGAGACCTTCCTCGACGTCGTCGCGCAGCAGGCCGCCTGATCGTCACCCCGGCCGGGAAGCAGCGGCGGCCGGCGGGGGGCGGAGCGTTCCACGGCCGGCCCGTGGGCCAGGGCGTCGCGACGAGCGCCTGGCCGGGGCCGGCGAAGCGTCCTGGCGCCGGTTCCTTCCGGCCGGGTCCTTCGAGGGGCTCAGGTGCCGGGGGTCGTGGGGGTCGCCGACTCCCCGCTCCCCCGCTCCCGGGCCCCTTCGCGTGTGCGGCCCGCGGCCACCGGGCGGCGCGGGTTGCGGCGCAGGTACTCGCCCTCGAGCTGCGCCATGCGCTCGTTGTGGGCGCGCAACGCGTCGTTCGAGCCGTACAGCAGCGTGTCGTGGCGCGTGCGGTGGATGGTCTCCAGCTCTTTCATCAGCTGCTGGTCGTCCAGCCGGTCAGGGTCCACTCCGGTCATCGTGTCGCCCCGCTCGTCGTGTTCGTCCCTGTGGTCCGGGTACCCGCCCCCGGAGCAAGTGAGCACTGCCCCGAGCGGTATCCGGGAGGAACCATGGATCTCGCCTTTCTGCACCCACTGTACGAACACCCCGGCCCTTGGGCCTCCGTGTACGTCGACACCTCGCGTCACACGGAGGGCACTCCCCACGAGCGGGAGCTGACGGCCCAGGCGATGTCCCGGGAGCTGGCCGCGCAGGGGGCGGACGAGGCGACCTGCCAGGCCGTGCGGAGCGCGATCGAGGATCTGCGGCACTCCTCCGAACCGCACGGCAGGGCCCTGTTCGCCCGTGCGGGTGAGGTCGTTCTCGACCCGCCGCTGGTGCGTCCCCCGCAGGGCGGCGACTGGGCCGAATGGGCGCCGCTGCCCCGGGTCGCGCCCCTGCTGGAGCTGGCCGGCGAGGACCCGGTGTGCGTGGTGGCCTACGTCGACCGCAAGGGCGCGGACTTCGAGCTGCGCAGCGCGCTGGGCCGGGAGGACGCCGGGGGCGTCACGGGCCGCCGGTGGCCGATGCACCGGACGAGCACCGCGGACTGGTCCGAGCGGCATTTCCAGCTCCGGGTGGAGAACACCTGGGAACACAACGCGGCGGAGATTGCCGACGCGCTGGCCGTGTGCCAGGAGGAGACCAAGGCCGACCTGCTGATCCTCGTCGGTGACGACCGCGAGCGGCGGTCCGTGCACGAGCGGCTGCCCAAGCGGCTGCACGACGTGGTGGTCGAGGCGCCGCACGGCACCGGCAGCCGACTGCTCGACGAGGATGTGGAGCGGGCCCGGGCCGAGCACGTCGGGCGGCAGGCGGAGGCGGAGCTGGAGCGCTTCCGCGCCGCCCGCGCCCCGGACGACGAGGGCCGGACCGGGGCCGTCGAGGGCGTGCCCGCGTTGGTCGAGGCGGCCCGTGAGCACCGTATCGACGAGCTGCTGGTCAGGGTCGACGGCCCGGACGCGCACCGCGAGGTGTGGATCGGGGAGGATCCCGATCAGCTCGCGGTCCGCCGGACGGACCTGAAGATCCTCGGCGAGCAGCACTCGTGGCCGGCCCGGGCCGACGACGCGCTGATCCGTTCCGCGGTGGCCACCGACGCGCCCGCGCTGTCGGTGTCGGAGCGGGAGGTCCCCGTGGGCGGCCTGGGGGCGCTGCTGCGCTGGAAGTGAACCGGAGCGGGCCCGGGCCCTAACGGGCCCGTTCCACCCTGCGTTCGTCCCAGACCGGGTCCGGGGTCTCCCGGACCCGGCCGTCGCTGCCGAAGACCAGGAAGCGGTCGAAGGAGCGGGCGAACCAGCGGTCGTGGGTGACCGCGAGGACCGTCCCGTCGAAGGCCTCCAGGCCCTCCTGGAGCGCCTCGGCGGACTCCAGGTCCAGGTTGTCGGTCGGCTCGTCCAGCAGCAGCGCCGTCACGCCCTGGAGCTCCAGCAGGAGGATCTGGAAGCGGGCCTGCTGGCCGCCGGAGAGGCGTTCGAACGTCTGCTCCGCCTGTTGGGTGAGCTCGTAGCGGCGCAGCCGGGACATGGCGGCGCCGCGGTCCTGTGCGTGCTCCTTCCACAGGATGTCGAGGAGCGTGCGGCCCTCCAGCTCCGGATGGGCGTGCGTCTGCGCGAAGTGCCCGGCCACCACCCGGGCGCCCAGTTTCCACTCCCCCGTGTGCGCCACGTCGTCGCCGGCGAGCAGGCGCAGGAAGTGCGACTTGCCGGAGCCGTTGGAGCCGAGCACGGCGACGCGCTCGCCGTAGAAGACCTCCAGGTCGAAGGGCTTCATCAGACCGGTGAGTTCCAGGTTCGCGCAGGTGACCGCCCGGACGCCGGTGCGGCCGCCCTTGATCCGCATCCTGATGTCCTGCTCGCGCGGCGGCTCCGGGGGCGGTCCGGCCTCCTCGAACTTGCGCAGGCGCGTCTGCGCGGCCGCGTAGCGGGAGGCCATCTCATGGCTGACCGCCGCGGCCTGACGCAGGTTCAGCACCAGCTTCTTCAGCTGGGCGTGCTTCTCGTCCCAGCGCCTGCGCAACTCCTCGAAGCGGGCGAAGCGCTCACGCCGTGCCTCGTGGAAGGTGGTGAAGCCGCCGCCGTGCACCCAGGCGTCGGCACCCGCGGGCCCGGGCTCCAGGGAGACGATCTTCTCGGCGGCACGGGCGAGGAGTTCGCGGTCGTGGGAGACGAACAGGACCGTCTTGCGGGTCTCCTCGAGCCGTTCCTCCAGCCAGCGTTTGCCGGGGACGTCGAGGTAGTTGTCGGGCTCGTCGAGGAGGAGCACCTCGTCGGTGCCGCGCAGCAGCGCTTCCAGGACGAGCCGCTTCTGTTCGCCGCCGGACAGGGTGCGGACCTCCCGGAACTGCGCCTTGTCGTAGGGCACGCCCAGCGCGGCCGTCGTGCACATGTCCCACAGCGTCTCGGCCTCGTAGCCGCGGGCCTCGGCCCAGTCGGCGAGGGCCTGCGCGTACTTCAGCTGGGCGGCCTCGTCGTCGACGGTCATGATGGCGTGCTCGGCGGCGTCCACGGCGCGGGCCGCCTCGCGGATGCGGGGCGTCGCCACGGACACCAGCAGGTCCCGCACGGTCGTCTCGTCGCGTACGGATCCCACGAACTGCCGCATGACCCCGAGCCCGCCACCGACGACCACGGACCCGCCGTGCGGTTTGAGCTCACCGGCGAGCATCCGCAGCAGGGTGGTCTTCCCGGCGCCGTTGGGCCCCACGAGTGCTACGACGGCACCGTCGCCCACCCGGAACGAGACGTCACCGAGCAGCGCCCTTCCGTCAGGCAGGTAGTACTCCAGATGCGCGGCTTCGAGGTGACCCATGGGGCCGATTCTGTGGGGGCGCGGGGGCCCGGGGCAAACGGGTTTCGGGCCGGTGGCCGCCGGTCAGACCTTTTCCAGCGGCCGGTGCGGCCCGCTGGGAAGTTCCGCCTCGATGGCGTCGCCGGGCCGCACCACGCCTCCCTCCCGCACGACGGTCATGATCCCGGCCTTGCGCACGATGTTCCCCGCTTCGTCCCGTCCGACGACCCGCTTGAGCAGCCCGTCCTGGAAGTGGTCGATCTGCACGCAGGGATTGCGCAGCCCGGTGACCTCCAGGACCGCGCCGTCGCCGATGCGCAGCAGGGTGCCGGTGGGCAGTCCCAGCAGGTCGATGCCCCGCGTGGTGATGTTCTCTCCGAGCTGGCCGGGAGCCACCTCGAACCCGTCCTCCCCCACCTCGGCGAAGAGCTCCTCGTGCATGAGGTGAACCTGCCGCAGATTCGGCTGGGTGGGGTCCTGGGCGACGCGCGAACGGTGTTTGACCGTCACCCCGGCGTGCACGTCCCCCTCCACCCCGAGCCCGGCGAGCAGCGTGATGCTGTCCCGGTTCGGCTTGGTGAACGAGTACTCCCCGTTGCTGCTGACCGCCGTCACGTGCCCGCTCATCCGTCTCTTCCCCCTGCTTCGCTGATGGTGATCAGCCACGAGCCTGCCCCGGGACCGCCGGAGTGTCCAGCCCCACCGGGTACCCGCACCGCATGACGCTCCCCGACGTGGAGCTCACTGTTCCGAAGCCGGGCACCGTCCCCTGCGCGACCGAGCCCTCACGCCGGACCGCCGGCTCTTCGACGCCGCGGCGGCCCGGCACCGACCGGGGGCGGATCCCGTCCCTCCCCGGCTGAGCCGCAGCCCGAACCACGACGCGCTCTGGTCCGCGGCCGCGTCCCCCTCGGCGCAAGCCGCACACCCCGTGGCCGCGGGGCGGCGGCGCGCGGCGTGGTCTGTCTGGGGTCCTGTACCGGCCGACCGCAGGGTTCCGGCGCCTCACTGACACATCATCAGTCCACATGTCAGGATGCAGGTCTCACTATGCGGCATTCCTGCGTACGGTGATCTCATGCCGACCCGACCGGAAGGGGTGGGATCCGCCATGCCGGAACCCAGGGAGACCGCCGTCTACACCCACGGGCACCACGAGTCCGTGCTGCGCTCGCACACCTGGCGGACCGCCGCCAACTCGGCCGCGTACCTGCTGCCTTCGCTCAAGCCCCACATGAAGATCCTGGACGTCGGCTGCGGGCCGGGCACGATCACCGCCGACCTGGCCGAGCTCGTGCCCGACGGACAGGTCACCGGGGTCGACCGGGCACCGGAGATCCTGGAGCAGGCGCGCGCCACGGCGGCCGGGAGGGGGCTGGCCAACATCGACTTCGCGGTCGCCGACGTGCACGCCCTGGACTACCCGGACGACACGTTCTGCGTGGTCCACGCACACCAGGTGCTCCAGCACGTGGGCGATCCGGTGCGAGCGCTGCGCGAGATGCGGCGGGTCGTCAAGCCGGGCGGCCTCATCGCCGTGCGGGACGCGGACTACGAGGCCATGACCTGGTATCCGGCGTCCGAGGGACTCGACACGTGGCTGGACCTCTACCGACGGGTCGCCCGGGCCAACGGCGGCGAACCGGACGCCGGACGCCGGCTGAAGGCCTGGGCCCTGCGGGCCGGGCTCACGGACATCACGGCGAGCTCCGGCACCTGGACCTTCGCCACGCCGCAGGAGCGGGCGTGGTGGAGCGGACTGTGGGCCGACCGCACCCTGGCGTCGGCCTACGCGGACCGGGCCGTGGAGGGCGGACACACCGACGAGGCGGGGCTGAGGGCCCTGGCCGAGGCCTGGCGGGAGTGGGGCGCCCGGGAGGACGGCTGGTTCAGCGTGCTGCACGGGGAAATTGTCTGCCGCGAGGAAGCCTGAAACGCCATTTTCGGGACACCCTGAGACCAGGAGGTTCGAATTATGGTTCCCATCCTGCTGGTACTGCTTCTGGTTTTGATTCTTTTCGGCGCCGGATTTGCAGTAGAGATTCTCTGGTGGATCGCACTCGCGGTTCTGGTCCTGTGGCTTCTGGGATTCTTCTTCCGCGGCACGTCGGCATCCGGCGGCAGGGGCCGCTGGTACAGGTGGTGAATGCACACGGCCGCTGGTACAGGTGGTGAATGCACACGCGCTTCCCCGGCCCTGAGTGACTCAGGGCCGGGGAAGCGCGTGTGCGTCACTCCCGCGGAAGCAGCGGTCCGAGCGGCCCGAGGTCCAGATTGAGGTCCTCGGGCCGCAGTCCGTAGCGGTCGCGCAGCTCCGTCATCCGCTCGTCGAGCAGCATGAGCGTGAGCCCGATCCGCTCCTCCTGCTCCTCGCTCAGATCCCCTACATCGAACCGCCGCAACGCCTGGCGCTCCATGAGCTGACGCAGCAGTTCCACCACCGTCAGCACGAGTTTGACCAGGTCGCGCTCGACGGTGTCGGGCTCCAGATCCATCCGGTTGGAGCGCGGCCGGGGGTGATCGGGCGTGGTCACAGCAACTCCTCGAACGGTGAGGGCACCTGGGCGTTCACCGAACTGATCAGCGCGTTGAGGTCGATACGGACGAGGTCGACGTCGGCGATCCGCAGTGTGATGTCCCCCGTGATCACGACGCCACCGGCCAGCAGCCGGTCGAGCAGGTCCACGAGGGCGACCTCACGGCGTTCCACTACGGTCACGTCTTCACTCCGTCGTTCATGTGGTCTCGCCGGCGAACGAATAGGCGGCCCAGGGGCCGGTGAGTTCGATGCGCATTCCGGGCACCTCACCCTTCGTGCGATCCACCAGTTCCACGAACTCCTCGGAATGCGCACGCGGAACGAGATAGGCGGCGTTCAGCACGTTCCGCCCGGTCGCCTTGGAAAGCGCGGGATTCTGCGGGGGGTGCAGCCGGGAATCCTCCGCGAACGCGGAGAGTTCTTCGTGCAGCCGCGTCGAGAAGGCCTCGGCCTTCTGCCACATCTCCTCGTGGGACCTGGTCTGCATACGCCGCTGGCGCAGATAGTCCCGGCCCGAGGTGGCCTTCTGAGGCGGCCGGGCGCTCTCCTGCGCTTCGGACTCGGCGTACACCTTCACACCCCACTCGACCCGTCCCTCCAACCGGTCGAGGGTGCGCAGGAAGTCCTCCTCGCGCTCCTCCATCATCATGCGGACGCCGCTGTCGTCGTGGAAGACGGTGCCGAGTCGCAGCGGCAGCGGGGTCGTGACCGTGGTGAGTGCGTCGATGACGCCCTGGTGGGCACGGGCGGTCTCGGTGAGCCAGTCCAGGTCCTCCAGATGGGCGCGAAGCGGCTCCTCCGCGAAGTCCCGCTCCGGCACGTGGCTCACCACGGCCACGAGGCCGTGGTGAGTCAGTGCTCTCGGCGGGTCACCCGCCACCCCCGTCAACTGGGCCTGGAGCGGGGTCCCGAAGGGGCGGCAGACGGCGTAGACGTACCGCAGTCCGGTCACGGTGCCTCCTTCTTCTCCGCGCGGCCGGGCTCCAGTTCCTCAAGGCGGGCCAGCCTCTCGCGCAACTCGGCGTTCTCACGAGTCAGTTCGTCACGGCGGGCCCGTGAGCTCAGGGCCGGGTCGGTCTCCCACCAGTCGATGCCCATCTCCTTCGCCTTGTCGACCGAGGCGACGATCAACCGCAGTTTGATCGTGAGGAGTTCGATGTCGAGCAGGTTGATCCGGATGTCGCCCGCGATGACGATGCCCTTGTCCAGCACCCGTTCAAGGATGTCGGCGAGGTTGGCACCGCTTCCCTGACCGTAGGGCTCGGGCATCCTGCTGGGCGTCGTCATCGCCGGCTCCCTGCCTCGGCTTCCTCATCCTCGTCCTCGTACTCGTCCTGGTCCTGCTCGTACTCGCCCTCGGGTTCCTCCTCCCCCTCGGGCTGCTCCTCGTCCGGCTGCTCCTCGTCCTCGGGCTGCTCCTCGTCCTCGGCCTCCTCGTCGTACTCGGCCTCGGAGTCGTCCTCGTACTCGCCCTCGGGCTCCCCTTCGCCCTCCTCTTCCGGCTCCTCCTCGTCGTCGTACTCGTCCTCGGCCTCCTCGCCCTCAGGGCGTTCTTCCTCGGACTCCTCCTCGGACTCCTCCTCGGCCAGCGCGTCCTCGTGACTGCGGACCACCTCGCCGTCGCGGATCTCACCGCGCCAGCCGTCCTCCGCCTCGCCCTTGATCGTGATGAAGCGGACGAAGTTCTTGAGGTCGAGCCGGGCGCGGCGGCCCTGGGCGCGCCAGATGTTGCCGGTCTTCTCGAAGAACCCGGAGGGGTAGTACTCGATGACGAGGAGCACCCGGGTGAGGTTGTCGGTGAGCCGGTGGAAGGAGACGACGCCCTTCGTGGTGCCCTTGGCACCCTCGGAGGTCCAGGCGATGCGGTCGTCGGGGACCTGCTCGGTGGTCTTCGCCTTCCAGCTGCGGTTGGACCACCAGATCTTCGCCTGCCAGTCGGAGTGGGTGTCGTCGTCGCGGCTCGCGCTCTTGACGCCCTTCGCGAAAGTGCTGAAGTCCTGGTACTTGGTCCACTGGTCGTACGCGGTGCGCAGCGGCACACCGACGTCGATGTGCTCGATGATGACGGTGGGCTTGTTGCCGGAACGGCCCTTGCCCTTCCCCTTGCCCTTGCCGCCCAGGCCCTTGAAGGCACCGGTGACCTTGTCCTTGAGGTTGGAGCCGCCGACCTCCAGTGCGGAACGCAACGGGCCCTTGCCCTCTGCGATCTTGCGGCCGCCGTCGAGGGCGAGCTTGGCGAAACCGGGGCTGTTGCCCTCGGCGATGTCGTTCAGCTTGCCGGTGGTCTCGCCGAGCTTGCGGCCGACGCCGGTCAGCATGCGCGTGGCCTGAGCGGCGAGGTACTCCTGCAGCTCGGCCTTGAGCCGGTCTGCGGCCTCGCTGTGGGCCAGGTCGGTGAGCGGGTTTTTCGCCGCTCCGTTGGCGGCGGACTTCGCCGAGCCGAGAGTGTCGCTCATCCCTCACCGCCTCCCTTCGGCAGCCGGGAGCGTGCGTTGCCGCCTCTGCTCCCGGAGGTCGCCTTCTTGGCGGTCGTGGTCTTCTTCGCCGCCGTCTTGCGCCCGGCCGCGGTCTTCTTCGCGGGGGCCTTCTTGGCGGCCTTCTTGGCGGGGGCCTGCTTGGCCGTCTTCTTGGCGGGGGCCCTCTTGGCCGGGGCCTTCTTCGCCGCCGGCTCGGACTCCTCGTCCCCCTGGGACGCGGAGTCGTCGTCCTCGGGCTCGTCGTCGTCCTCGGGCTCGTCGTCCTCGGTCGCCTCGTCCTCGGGCTCGTCGTCCTCGGTCGCTTCCCCCTCGGGTTCCTCGTCCTCGGTCGCCTCGTCCTCGGGCTCGTCGTCCTCGGTCGCCTCCCCCTCGGGTTCCTCGTCCTCGGTCGCCTCCCCCTCGGGTTCCTCGTCCTCGGTCTCGGCGTCGTCGTCCTCGTCGTCCCGGCCGCTGCCGGGCACCGCGCCCTTGAGCTGGTCGCGCACCTGGGTGGTACGGCCGTGCAGCCGGTCGGCGAGGGCGTCGATCTGCCGCTCGACCATGGCACCGGAGGCCGCTTTGCCGACACCGCGCAGGTCCTCGCGCAGCTGGTCCCCGATCTCCTTGAACTGCGGGTTGTTCCGCAGCTGCTGCTGAAGCAGGTCCGCGACCATGCGCGGGCTCAGATTCAGCTTCTTTCCGGCGACCAGGCCACCGACGGCCACCGCCATCTTCAGTTTCTTGGTCCGTCCCAGGAGGTATCCGGCCCCCACGGCGAGACCCAGTCCCATTCGGTTCATGGTGTTGTCCCGTTGCCTGTTCCCGCGCTCCCGCGCGAAGCGGTCTCCAACCGGTCGAGGAGATCGTCCTCAAGACGGTCGAACTCCTCCTCGGTGATCTCTCCGGCCTCCATCTGTTCCTCGAGGCGAGCCAGTTCGGCCCGTATGGTGGCGGGGTCGTAATAGATCCGCTCGGCCTCCTGGACTACTTGTTTGATGGCCCAGGCGCTGCCGCGTACCGGTGCGAACGGCAGCAGCAGCACCTCGGAGATCAAGCCCACGTCGTCACCCCGCTCCGGTGTCCGTGCCGCTCGCCACGGTGCCAGCGGGCTCGGCCGGGCCGGGCTCGACGAAGCTGTACGGCGGGAGCGGACCGTTGACCCGCACCTCCAGGTGCGGCATGTCCTTGCGGACCTGCTCGACCGCGGCCAGGAAGGACTCGGCCGACTCCCGGTCCACCAGGAACGACACGTTGGCCAGCCAGCCCGTGGACTCGGGGCCCACGCTCGTGTCGTCGGCGGCCCCTTCCAGGGCCCGCTGCACCGCCGCGCCGTCGTCGGCCTCCTTGGCCTTGACCGCGGCGGCGACCATCTCGCCGAGCCGGATCTTGTCGTCGTAACTGCCGCCGCCGGCCTGCCGATTGGCCTCCGCGAGCGCGCGGATGTCGGGGCTCTCGGCCATCACCTGGTGCAGGACGGCCTCTTCGACGTGGTTGGCCTTGACGTTGTACTCGACCCGGTTGTCCAGCGCCCGCAGCCGCTCCTTGTAGTGCTCGGCGCGCTCGGCGAGCACCCCCGTGATGGAGTTGTCGTCCGGGGCGACGCTGCCGAACCGCATGGGCAGCACGCAGCCGGCCGCACCGGCCTCGCTGAGCACGTTCTGGTGGGCGAGCAGTTCCTTCCTCTTGGGCCGCAGCCCGTCGGGCGCCTCACTGACGATCGCCGCGAGGTCACCTTCGCGCAGGATGCGCACCGGGCGGGGCGGGTCGCCGACGCCACTCATGCCCTCGGGCAGCCCGGGGTGCGAACCGGCGGCGATGCCGTAGACGTACGTGCTCACTCCTGCTCCTCCTTACGGCGCGACGACGTGCTCTTGCGGGCTCGCGGACGCGACTCGGTCTCACGCTCGGCGTTCTCGCTCCGCCCCTGCTTGAAGGCGTCGGAGATGGTCTCGGCTGCGCCGGACAGCGCCCCCTTCGACTTGCCGCGGGCGCCGGACTCGGTCATCTCGCCGACCAGGTCGGGCAGGCCCGGGTCCTTGCGCGGCCCGGCCTCCAGGTCGAGCCGGTTGCACGCCTCGGCGAAGCGCAGATAGGTGTCGACGCTGGCGACGACGACGCGGACGTCGATCTTGAGGATCTCGATGCCGACCAGGGAGACACGCACGAATGCGTCGATGACGAGCCCCCTGTCCAGGACGAGCTCAAGCACGTCGTAGAGACCGCTGCTGCCGCCTCCGCCGCCGGACTGCTGTGCCGGTACGACTGTCATGCCGGGTGTTCCTCCTCGTGTTGGGTGCGGGTCCGGTCAGGGGGCCTAGCGGCCGCCCCTGCGCGCGTCGGACCGACCGCGTTCATAGCGGCGGACGCGCCGGTAACCCGTCAGCTGTCCGTCGGGGTCGAGCTCGACCTGGTAGCTCGCCATCAGGCTCATCGTGTCGGGCACGCGCTCGAGTTCGAGGACCTCGACCTCCAGCGCCCAGCCCTCCTCCGTCTGCTCGAAGGACGACACGGACTCGGCTTCCATGCCGGTGAGTTCCGCGAGCTGGCCGCGCGCCTGGCGCAGCACCTCCATCGGGCTCGGCCGTTTCGGGGCCGACCGGTTGTCGTTCGTTTTGCTCGAATTCTGAGAGTCCTGTGACTTCTGTGAACTCTGCGACTCTTGCGTGTTGTTTGTGTTCGACATGGCCACCTCCCCCTCCGTGTGGCCGCAAGCGTGTTCGCCAAACCTCTGGGGACGCATGCATCTGCCACCTGCCCGGCTGACGGAGGCGGTGGTTCAGCCGCGCAGGGCGTTCAGCCGCCGCCGGGCCGGTCCCAGCGCCCGGCCGCGGCGCAGCAGGCCTGACCAGGGATTGGTGCGGGCCTGCTCGACGGCGTCGGCGATGGTCCAGCGGCGGGCGTGCAGCTCCGGGTCGTCGAGCTGCCCCCAGGTGATGGGTGTGGCCACCGGCGCGCCGGGGCGGGGCCGGACCGTGTAGGGCGCGACGGCGGTCTGGGCGTAGGCGTTGCGCTGGATGTCGAGGTAGAGCCGGTCGCCGCGTTCCTTCTTGCGGGCGGCGGTGGTGAGCCGGTCGGGGTGGGCGGCGGCGAGCAGGTCGGCGACGTCCCGGGCGAAGCCGCGCGCCTCGTCGAAGTCGTGCCGGCCGTTCAGCGGCACGATCACGTGCAGCCCGCGCGAGCCGGTGGTCATCAGCGCCGAGGGCAGTTCCAGCTCGTCGAGCAGTTCCCCGAGCAGCCGGGCGGCCACGCGCACGGCCTCGAAGTCGTCCCTGGGGGTCCCCCCAGGCCCTTCAGGCACTGGGGGAGGGTCGAGGTCGAAGACCAGCCGGTCGGGGTGGTCGACGCTGCCGACGCGGGACAGCCAGCGGTGCAGGCTGACGCTCGCCTGGTCGGCCAGGTAGACGAGGGTGGCCGTGTCCTCACAGACGGCGTGTCGGACGGTGCCGCCCTCCTTGGTCACCTCCGCGCGGGGGATCCACTCCGGGTAGTGCTCCGGAGTGTTCTTCTGCATGAACGTCGGTCCGTCGATGCCGTCCGGATGCCGTTCCAGCATCAGCGGACGGCCGCGCAGATGCGGCAGCATGAAGGGCGCGACGGCCCGGTGGTAGTCCACCAGGTCGCCCTTGGTGTACTCCTTGGCGTCCCCGCCGCCGGGGAAGAGCACCTTGTCCGGCCGGTGCACCTCCACCGTGCGGCGGCCCGCCCGCACCCTGCGCGTGCCGTCGCCGCCGCTCACCGCACGACCGCCTCCTCCACCAGCAGCCGTCCGGCCGCCGCGATGGACTCCGCGTCGATGCCCGAGGCGCGCAGCTGCTCCTCGGGGGACGCCGAGCCCGGCATCGTGCGCACGCCGAGCCGCACCAGGCGCGGTACGGGGCGCCCGTCGGTGAAGGCGTCCAGGACGGCGTCCCCGATGCCGCCCTCGGGGTGGTGGTCCTCCACGGTCACCAGGCAGCCGGTCTCCTCGGCGGCCCGGCGCAGGGTGGCCCGGTCGACGGGCTTCACGGAGTACAGGTCGATCACCCGCACCGCGATGTCCTCCTGCTGCAACGCCTCGGCGGCGGCCAGTGCCTCGTGCACGGTGACGCCCGCCGCGACGAGGGTCAGCCGGTCCTGGCCGGAGGAGCGCAGCACCTTGCTGCCGCCGACCGGGAAGTCCTCGTCGGGGCCGTAGATCACGGGGCTCTCGCCGCGCGAGGTGCGCAGGTAGCGGACGCCCTCCAGGCCGGCCATCGCGCCGACCAGCCGTGCGGTCTGGTTGGCGTCGCACGGGTACAGCACGGTCGAGCCGTGCACCGCCCGCATCATCGCCAGGTCCTCCAGGCCCATCTGGCTGGGCCCGTCCTCGCCGATGGCGACGCCCGCGTGCGAGCCGACGAGGTTGATGCCGGAGCCGCTGACGGACGCCATCCGGATGAAGTCGTAGGCGCGGGTCAGGAACGCCGCGAACGTGGCGGCGTACGGCACCCAGCCGCGGGACGCGAGGCCGACCGCCGAGGCGACCAGCTGCTGCTCGGCGATGTAGCACTCGAAGTAGCGGTCGGGGTGCTCCTTGGCGAAGAACTCGGCGCGGGTGGAGTCACCGACCTCGCCGTCCAGGGCGACGATGTCGCCGCGGCCGGTGCCGAGGGCGGCGAGCGCCTCACCGAACGCGTTGCGGGTGGCGACCTCCTCACCCTCGTCCCACCTCGGGAGCTCGAAGTCGCCGGTGTGGACGGAGTGCAGCATGCGGGCGGCGGGCGGCTCCTGCACCCGGACGCGGAGGTCGCGCGGGCCGCCGAGTTCGGTGACGGCCTCCTCGGCCTCCGGCAGCGGCTTGCCGTGCAGGCCCTCGCGGTCCTGGACGCCCTCGACGCCCTTGCCCTTGAGGGTACGGGCGAGGATCGCGGTGGGCTGGCCCTTGGTCGACGCGGCCTCTCCGTAGGCGCGGTCGATGGCGTCCACGTCGTGGCCGTCGACCTCGATGGTGTGCCAGTCGAAGGCCTGGAAGCGGCGGGCGTAGGCGTCCAGGTCGTGGCCGTGCCGGGTGGGGCCGCGCTGGCCGAGGCGGTTGACGTCGACGATCACGGTGAGGTTGTCCAGGTGTTCGTATCCGGCGTGCTCGGCGGCCTCCCATACGGACCCCTCGGCCAGCTCGCTGTCACCGCACAGCACCCAGGTGCGGTAGCCGGTGCGGTCGAGCCGCTTGCCGGACAGCGCGATGCCGACTCCTACCGGCAGGCCTTGTCCGAGCGAGCCGGTGGCCGTCTCGACCCACGGAAGGCGCTGCGGGGTGGGGTGCCCCTCGAGGCGGCTGCCCAGCTTGCGGAAGGTGAGCAGTTCCTCGTCGTCGATGGCGCCGGCCGCCTTGTAGGCGGAGTAGAGCAGCGGGGAGGCGTGGCCCTTGGACAGGACGAAGCGGTCGTTGCCCGGGTGGGCCGGGCGGTCGAAGTCGTAGCGGAGGTGGTGTGCGAACAGGACGGCCATCAGGTCGGCAGCGGACATCGAGGACGTCGGATGCCCGGATCCCGCCGCGGCGGCGGCGCGGACGCTGTCCACCCGCAGCTGCTGTCCGAGGTCGGTGAGTTCACCGGTGTTCATGAGTCTCCTTTCGCGGAGTCGTCCGGGGCGTCGGTTCGTTTGACGGGGCCGGGGGCGGGGTGACCCGCGGGTGGCCGGCCGGGCGCGGGTGCCGGGCCGGGCTGGTTCTTGGCGGGCTCACCACCGGGCTGATTCCTGGCCGGCTCACCACCCGGCTGATTCCTGGCCGGCTCACCACCCGGCTGATTCCTGGCCGGCTCACCACCCGGCTGATTCCTGGCCGGCTCAGTGCGCGCCCGGTCCGCTGCCGGGCGGCCCTTGGGCGTGTCGGACTCGGAGCGCCGTTCCGCGGCCCCGGATCCGGGACGTACCTGCGTCGCCCCGGATCCGGGCTGCCCCTTCGCGGGCTCATTCTGGGGCCGGGCCCGGCCGGGCCCTCCCCCGCCGGTGCCCCCGTCGTCCGTGTCGGCCGCGAGCGCCGCCCCCGGCCCGGACCTGGCGGTCGCCTCCTGCCGCTGACCGGGGCCGCCCGGCACGCGGGCCACCTCCGGGGACGACGTGTCCAGCGGCACCGACCAGGACCGTACGAGCCCCAACTGCACGGCCTGGCGCGGCAGTACGGCGTCCAGCAGCCAGTCCGCGGCGACCCGGACCCGGTTCCCGGGCATCGCGGCGAGATGGTAGCCCCGCGTCACCGCACCCGCCGGCACACCGGAGAGGGCCACACCCAGCGGGTTGGCGGCGCCCTTGGCCCCGCCCAGGTCGACGACGAACCCCAGGTCGCGGTGGCGGTACGGCTTGTGCGCACCGCCCAGACCGAGCGACGCGGCGACGTTCTCCGCCGCGACCTTGCCGTGCCGCCATGCGTGCTGCGCGGTCATCGGCGTATAGCTCCCCGGGTTTTGCAGGTCGGGTACCGCGGCGACGTCACCGCACGCGAACAGCTCCGGGCGGCCCGGCACCCGCAGGTGCGGATCGACGAGCAGCCGTCCCTTCTCCATGGGCAGCCCGAGGGACTCCACCAGCGGGTCGGGACGCACGCCCACGCACCACACCAGGGTCCGGGTCGCGACGAACTCGCCGTCGGTCAGCACGACCCCCTCGTGTGTGGCCTCCTTGACCGAGGTCCCCATCCGCACGTCCACGCCCCGCTGCCGCAGGACCCGGTCGGCGGTGGCCGAGAGCTTCTCGTCCATCTCGGGCAGCACCCGCGACGCCACGTCCAGCAGCATCCAGCGCGGCCGCATGCCCTGCCGCAGCGGGTGCTTGCGCACCTGCGCGTCGGTGAACATCTGCCCGTGCGCCGCGACCTCGGTACCGGTGTATCCCGCGCCCACCACGACGAAGGTGCACCGCGCGGCGCACGTCCCGGGGTCGTCGGCGGAAGCCGCGAGCTCCACCTGCCGGGTCACGTGATCGCGCAGGTACAGCGCCTCGGGCAGCCCGCGGAAGCCGTGCGCGTGCTCGGCGACACCGGGGATCGGCAGCAGCTTGTTGACGCTGCCGGCGGCGAGCACCAGCCGGTCGTAGGAGAGGGTGCCGCCGTCGCCCTCGGGGCCGGTGTAGTGCAGCGTACGGTCGTCGAGGTCGATCCGGTCGGCCTCACCGAGTACGAGCCGTACGTTCGGCAGCGAGTCCGAGAGGGAGACGGTGACCCGGCGCGGCTCCAGGATGCCTGCCGCGACCTGGGGCAGCAGGGGCAGGTACAGGAAGTAGTCGGTCGGATTCAGCAGGGTGATGTGGGCCCGGCCCCGGGTGAGCCGGGACAGGGTGCGGGCCGTGCGGTATCCGGCGAAGCCGGCACCGATGATCAGGATGCGGGGTCGACTCACGGTCGCTCGCCTCCGGCGCTGTCGCGTGGCTCAGGAGCCTTCCGCGTCCCCCTGGCCAGGGCGCCCAAACGTGGGCCGGGACCCGCTCGCCCCGACGCCGCCGGTTTCCGGCCCCGTGCCCGGGTACCCGGTGCGGGATACGGACCGCCGATGTCGCGGAGGCACTCCCCCATGCCCGAGTACGGTTACTTCCTCTCGTGCGAGCAGTACGGACCGGCCGAGCTGATCGAGCAGGCGCGGATGGCCGAACAGGCCGGATTCCAGGCGCTGTGGATCTCGGACCACTACCACCCGTGGAACGACGAGCAGGGCCAGAGCCCGTTCGTGTGGTCGGTGATCGGCGCGCTGTCGGAGGCGGTGTCCCTGCCGATCGAGACGGCGGTGACCTGCCCGACCGTGCGCATGCACCCGGCGGTGGTGGCGCAGGCCGCGGCGACCAGCGCGGTGATGACGAACAACCGCTTCCGTCTCGGTGTCGGCTCCGGCGAGGCGCTCAACGAGCACATCCTCGGCGACCACTGGCCGCCGGCCCACGTCCGTCTGGAGATGCTGGAGGAGGCCATCCAAGTGATGCGCCGGCTGTTCACCGGCGAGGAGGTCAACCACCACGGCCCGCACTACACGGTGGAGAACGCACGCCTGTACACGGTCCCGGACGAGCCGATCCCGATCGACGTCTCCGGCTTCGGCCCGGCGGCGACTCAGCTCGCCTCCCGCGTCGGTGACGGGTACATCACGGTGATGCCCGACGAGACCATGGTGGAGCAGTACCGCAAGGGCGGTGGCGGCGGAAAGCTGGTCAGCGGCGGCACCAAGGTCTGTTACGGCACCGACAAGGACGAGGCCGTGCGGACCGTCCACCGGCTCTGGGCGAACGAGCAGCTGCCGGGCGAGCTCGGCCAGGTGCTGCCCTCCCCCAAGCACTTCGAGCAGGCGCAGCAGCTCGTCACCGAGGACATGGTGCGCGAGAACCGGGTGTGCGGCGACGTCGTGGACGAGCACGTGGCGGAACTGAAGCAGTTCGCGAACGCGGGCTTCGACCGGGTCTACGTGAACCAGATCGGCCCCGACCTGCGCGGCTTCTTCGACTTCTACCGCACGAAGGTGCTGCCTCAGCTCCAGCAGACCGTGTGACGAGGGGCGTCCTCGCCGCATACGTCCGCCCGGCCCGGGTCGTTGGCCATGCGTTCACCCTCGGAAATCAGACGGTGGAGGAGTACCGGGTCGCCTAGAGTCGCCGCATGTCTGTTCGCCTACGTATGCGTGAGGCCCTGCCGGAAGCGATGCGGGCCCGGGACAGGGCCGCCGTGAACGCCCTGCGCGGCACGCTGTCCGCGCTGGACAACGCCGAGGCGGTGCCCGTGGACGAGACCGGGTCCGGCGCCGGCGCTCTGGAGGCCTCGCCGGTCGGCGCGGGCGCCACGGAGGCGGCCCGGCGGGAGCTCAGCGAGCGGGAGGCGGTGGACGTCGTACGTGCCGAGGTCGCCGAACGGCTGGAAGCCGCCGCGCAGTTGATCGCACCTGCGCATGCCGCCCGGGCCGAACGGCTCCGGGCGGAGGCGGCCGTACTGCTGCGGTTCCTCGACGGTACGGAGGCCGGTGCGGCAGGCGGCACGCACAGCGCGTAGCGGGACACGGGGTGGGCCTCGGGTGTCACACCCCGCGGTGGGGTACGTCCGGGGCGGCCGCCGGCCGCGGGGGCACGGTGCCCGGGGCGGCCGTCCCGCCGGGCGGCGCGGGCGGATACGGCATGCCGCCGACGGCCCCGGCGGCGGTCCGGCGGGCGTCGTCCCCGCCCGGCGCCATCCCGGCCGCGTGCTCCCGGCCCGGCCGGGACGGCCGGGCCATGCCGCGCAGCACATGGGCGAGGGCACCCAGGATCACGGCGGTGATCAGCGCGGCGGCCCAGTCGGGCAGGCCGAGGGCGAGGGCCAGCCCCACGGCGAGCGCGAGGGCCGCGCCGGCGTACAGGGCGAGGGCGCCGGACGCCGCGTACAGCGCTGCCTTGCGGCGCTGCTTGCGCGTCTGCTCGCGCAGTTCCTCACGCACGGTCTCGCGCGCCACCTGTGCCAGCTCGTCGACCAGGTGCTTGTCCAAGTGCTCCAGGTGATCCAACGGCTTCATGCCCGGCGGGTACCCTCGCCCCCTGCGCCTAACTAGGCTCGGTGGCATGGAGATTCTGGGTGCCACACTGCGCGTCTGCGTCGACGACCTCGAGACCGCGATCCCCTTCTACGAGCGGCTGGCGGGCGGCAGAGCCCAGCGCTTCGAGCGGGGCGGTGTCCAGGTGGCGGCGATCGGCTGCTTCCTGCTGATGAGCGGTCCCCCGGCCGAACTGGAGGTGCTGCGCAAGGTCGCCGCGACGATCGCCGTGACGGATGTCGAGGAGACCCACAAGGTGCTGACCGGCCTGGGGGCCCACATCGTCGCGGGCCCGATCGCCTCGCCGGCGGGCCGCAACCTGATCGCCCTGCATCCGGACGGGGCGGTCTACGAGTACGTGGACCGCCAGGCGTAGACGCCGTCGGGGCTCAGCTCGGCCCCCGCGGGGTGATCATCTCGGTGGTGATCGCCCAGCGTTGGTGATCGCGCCAGGCCCCGTCCACGAAGAGCATCTTCGGCGAGAATCCCTCCAGGCGGAACCCGCAGCGGCGGGCGAGGGCGATCGACGCGGCGTTGCCCGGCTGGACGTTGATCTCCAGCCGGTGCAGCCGCATCGGGCCGAACGCGTACCGCACGACGAGGTCGAGCCCTTCGCGCATCAGTCCCCGCCCCGCGGCGTGCGCGAAGGCGCCGTAGCCCAGTGCCCCGGACCGGAAGCCGCCCTCGACGATGTTGTTGATGTTGATGAAGCCGCCGATGGCCCCGCCGCTCTTCTCGCACACCAGGAACCCGGCCTTGGACCGGTCCTCGATCAGCCGGCCGGCGTAGGCGGTGTAGGCCTGCGAGGTGGTGGGCGGGAAGAGCCACGGGTGGTGCAGGTCCTGGCTCTCCCGGGCGCGGGCGGTGAACTCGGCGCCGTCCTCGTAGGTGAAGTGGCGTATGCCCACCCGGGGGCCTTCGGCGAGGTGGCGAGATGTGTGGTGCGGCACCCTGCCACGGTAACCGCGCCGCCGGAATCCTTCAGGACCCGACGACCGGCAGCCGGAGCGTCCCCGTGTCGCGCGGCCCGCTGACCACGGTCACCGGTTCGCTCCCCCGGTTGCCGAAGTGCGCGTCGTCGCTCGCCGCGATCACGAACCGCAGCCGGTACCGCTTCTCGTACCGGCACGTGATGGCGGGCAGGGTGACGGTGAAGCTCTTGGTGACGTCCGGGACGCACACCGGTGCGACCAGGCGGCGCACCAGCGTGCGGGTGCCGTCGAGGGCGACGTCGCAGAGCTTGGCGGACAGGACCGTTCGGCGGGCCGCGTCAGGGGGCTTCTTGACGAGATGTCGGAAGCGGTCCGCTCACCTCAGGGCCGGCTCGTCGAACGTCAGCGTGGCCGCGTCGACGTCCAGTTCGGCCGGCACCCCGAAGGGCATCGTCAGCGCGCCCGGTCCGTGCCCGAACCCGAACTCCTCCACGACCGGGACGCGCAGGCCCTCGAGCCGGTCGGCCAGGACCGCGCGCAGTTCCTCGTACGGGCCACACCCCTCCCAGGACCCGAGGACGATCCCGGCGACGCCGTCGAGCCAGCCGGTGCGCAGGAGTTGGGTCAGATACCGGTCCAGGCGGTAGGGGCTCTCGCCGACGTCCTCCATCAGCAGCAGCCCGCCCCGCGCCCCGGCAGGGGCGTGCGGGGTGCCGATGTCGCTGGCGAGCAGGCTCAGGCAGCCACCCAGGGTGACGCCCCGCGCCCGGCCCGGCACCAGAGCGGTGCCGCCCGGGGGTACGGCCGTGACGATCCGCACCGATTCCGGCGCGAAGAGGGTGGCCCGCAGATGTTCCTGGGCACGGGCGTTCTTGAGGAAGTCCACGCCCGCGGCCGCGGGTCCGTACAGAGTGACCAGGCCCAGGCGGGTGGCGAAGGCCTGGTGCAGAACGGTGATGTCGCTGAATCCGGCGAGCACCTTCGGGCCGGCCGCCCGCATCGCCGCCCAATCGAGCAGGTCGACCATGCGCTGCGCCCCGTAGCCGCCCCGGGCGCACAGCACGGCCGCGACGGACGGATCGCACCAGGCGTTCTGCAGGTCGGCGGCCCGCTGCGCGTCCGCACCGGCGAGATAGCCCAACTCACTGTGGCGGCCCAGCACATGGGGAGCCACCACCGGATCGAGGTCCCAGCCGCGCACAATGTCGAGCCCGGCCTGCAGCCGCTCCTCGGGCACGGGCCCGCTCGGCGCGACGACGGCGACCCGGGCGCCGGGGGCGAGCCGGGGCGGTCGTACCAACGGGTTCACCGGGCGAGCTCCAGGGTCGGGATGCCGGGCGGGTCCAGGCGGAACACCTGGGCGTACAGGGAGAGTTCGGCCTCCAGCGCGCGCACCATGGTCTCGGCCTTCCGGAACCCGTGCCCCTCTCCCTCGAAGGCGAGATACGCGTGCGGCACCTTTCGGTCCGCCAGCCGGGCCAGGAACCGCTCGCACTGGACGGGTGGGCAGATCACGTCGTCCAGGCCCTGGAGCAGCAGGAACGGCACGGTGATGTGCTCGGCGTGCGCGGCGGGCGAGCGCTCCGCGTACCGGCTGGGCACGTCGGCGAGCGGCCCGATCAGGCTCTCCAGGTACCGCGACTCGAAGTCGTGGGTCTCCCCCGTGCCCCAGCCGGCGAGGTCCAGGATCGGGTACTTGATCGTGCCGCAGGCGTAGACGTCGGTGGTGGCGAGCGAGACGGCCGCGGTCCAGCCGCCCGCGCTGCCGCCCCGGACGGCGAGCCGGGCGCGGTCGGCGGTGCCCTCGTCGGCCAGGGCGAGGGCGACGGCGGCGCAGTCCTCGACGTCGACCACGCCCCACTGCTCGCGCAGCCGCTCGCGGTACGGGCGGCCGTATCCCGTGGAGCCGCCGTAGTCGACCTCGGCGACGCCGATGCCGCGCGAGGTGAAGTACGCGATCTCCAGGTCGAGCACGAGCGGCGCACGGCCGGTGGGCCCGCCGTGCGCCCAGACGACGTAGGGCGGCAGTTCGTCGCCGGGCGCGACACAGCCTGGATGGTGCGGCGGGTAGATGTGGGCGTGGATGTCGCGTCCGTCGGGGCCGGTGAAGGTGCGCATCTGCGGCTCGGGGTAGTACGCGGGATCCACGGCGTCGTCGTGCTCGGCGCCGATGACCCGGGCCCGGCCGGTGCGGGCGTCCAGCTCCACGACCTCGTAGGCGCTGCGCGGGCTGGCCCCGACGGCGACGACCCGTTCGCCGTGTGCGGCGAGGGTGGGGGCGAACTCGGTCCAGGGCCCGGCCGCGTCGACGACCTCGCTGGTCTCGGGGTCCAGGATGCCGAGGGCGGTCGCGCCCCGGCCGTGCACGACGGCGATCAGACCGCTGCCCAGCGGCGTGAACCATCTCGACCCGAGCTTCCACAGGGCCCCGCCGAACTCCTCCTCGCGCGGGCACAGCGGCTCGCCGTCCAGGTACAGGTTCCACCAGCCGGTGCGGTCGCTCGCGTGCAGCAGGCGGCCGTCATGGCTCCAGTCGGCCTGCGCGATCGACTCGCCGGGGCCGCCGGCCACGGCCCGGGCGTCGCGCAGGGTGCCGTCGGGGGCGACGTCGGCGAGGAGCAGTTCGGTGCCGTCCCAGGGCATGCGGGGATGGTCCCAGGCGAGCCAGGCGGCCCTCCGCCCGTCGGGCGAGAGCTTCGGCCCGGTGACGAACCGGTGCCGGGCGTCGGTGAGTTCGCGTACGGCGTCCCGGTCCCGGGCCGCTGAGCCGTCCAGCGGGACGGCGGCCAGGACGCGACGCACGTCGGTGGGCCCCTCACCGGTGAACTCCTCCAGCACGCACCATACTTCACCCCGTTCCGGCAGCGGCAGCGGCTCGGCCCAGCGCAGGCCGCCGCCCACCGGGGTCAGGGGTGTCAGCGGGCGCGGCTCGCCTCCCGGCTCCCAGCGGTACAGCCGCTGGTCGGCGAAGTTCACGAACAGCACCAGGGGCCCGGTGTCGCACGCGAGGGCGGCCCAGGGGTGCCCGCCGTACTCGATGACCCGGCTGCGCACGTTCCACGGCGCGGGCAGCAGCGACTCCTCCCGGCCGTCGGTGTGCCGCCGCACCAGGGTGCGCCGGCCGCCCTCGGCGGGGCGCGGCTCGGTCCACCACACCTCGTCGCCGACGAAGCCCACGTATTCCGGGTGCCCGTCGTGGGCGGCGGCCAGGGCCGCGTCGATGGGTGAGGGCCACGCCCCGTAGGCCAGCATCCGCACCGTCTTCCCCCAGTCTCCTAGGCCGTCCGCAGGAACCGGTCGAGTACGCGGACACCGAAGTGCAGCGCCTCGACCGGTACCCGCTCGTCGACACCGTGGAACATGGCCGCGTAGTCGTAGCCGTCCGGCAGTTTCAGCGGGGTGAAGCCGTAGCCGGTGATGCCGAGGCGGGAGAACTGCTTGGCGTCGGTGCCGCCGGACATGCAGAACGGCACCACGTGCCCCTCGGGTGCGAACTCCTCGACGGCGGCCCGCATCCCGGCGAACGTCGCCGAGTCCACCGGCGACTCCAGGGCGACCTCCCGGTGGTGGAACTCCCAGTCCACGTCCGGCCCCGTGAGCCGGTCGAGGGTGCTGCGGAATTCCTCCTCGCCGCCGGGCAGGTACCGGCCGTCCACGTGGGCCACGGCCTCGCCGGGAATGACGTTGATCTTGTAACCGGCGTCCAGCATGGTCGGGTTGGCGCTGTTGCGGAGGGTCGGCTCGACGAGTTTCGCGGCCGGGCCGAACTTCTCCAGCAGCGCGTCCACGTCGGTGAGGTCGGTCTCGATGCCGTAGAGCGCGGCGAGTTCGGTGAGCGCGGCGCGCACGGTCGGGGTGAGCCTGAGCGGCCACTCGTGCGCGCCGATCCGCGCGATCCCGCCCGCGAGGCGGGTCACGGCGTTGTCCCGGTTCACCTTGGAACCGTGCCCGGCGCGTCCGCGGGCGGTGAGCTTCAGCCAGGCGGTGCCGCGTTCCCCGGCCGCGATCGGGTAGATCTGCCGCCCGTCGCCGTCGTGGAAGGTGAAGGCGCCGGACTCGCTGATGCCTTCGGTGCAGCCCTCGAACAGCGCGGGGTGCTCGTCGGCGAGGAAGCCGGAGCCGTCCGCGCCGCTGGCCTCCTCGTCCGCGGTGAACGCGATGACGATGTCCCGGCGGGGCCGGACGCCCTGGCGTGCCCAGCCGCGCACGACGGCCAGGATCATCGCGTCCATGTTCTTCATGTCGACGGCGCCGCGCCCCCAGACGACCCCGTCGCGGATCTCCCCGGAGAACGGGTGCACGCTCCAGTCGGCGGCCGCGGCGGGCACGACGTCGAGATGGCCGTGGAGCAGCAGGGCCCCGGCCGAGGGGTCGGTGCCCTCGATCCGGGCGACGACGTTGGTCCGCCCCTTGGTGCGCTCCAGCAGGGTCGGTTCGATGCCGGCTTCGGCGAGCCGTGCGGCGGCGTACTCGGCGGCGGGCCGCTCCCGGCAGTCACCGCCGCCCCGGTTGGTGGTGTCGATCCGGATGAGGTCGGACGTGAACGTCACGACCTCGTCCAGTGCGGGTCCGTCGGCCTGCTCAGCCATACTGCTCCTCCACCGCGGCCGAGACGATCGTGGTGACCGCCTTGAAGGCGCGGATGCCCTCGTACATGGTCTCGCTCGTGTACGCCACCTTCCGCTCCGCGATCCGCTCCACCCCGGGGACGACGGTGGCGGCCATCGCCAGGTGCTCCGCGTCGAACTCCACCGCCACAGTGAACGGGCCGCCGTGCACGGGCTCGTGACGCCTCGCCAGCGCGGCCGCCTCCTTGGCCGCCGCCCGGATGTCGGCCGCCGTGCGGGCGGGAGTGCGGCACACCGCCGCGTAGCGCGACACGTGGTCCTTCACCGCGACCTTCAACGCCTCGGGCGCGTACCCCAGCGCGTCCTCGCAGGCGACGTCGTCCCCGGTGACCAGCACGACCGGAACCCCGTACTCGGCGGCGACATGGGCGTTGAGCAGCCCCTCGCTCGCCCGTACGTCGTTCAGCCAGACGCCCGTGATGGAGTTGGCGAGGTAGGTGTGCGCGAGGACGCCCTCCATGCCGGCCCCCGCGTGATAGCCGACGAACGCGATGCCGTCGACGTCGCCGTGCTGCACGCCCTCGACCATGGACAGCGCCTTGTGCCGGCCGGTGAGCAGCCGGGCGCGGTCGTCGAGCCGCTCCAGCAGCAGGTTGCGCATCGTGGAGTGCGCCTCGTTGATGATCACCTCGTCGGCACCGCCGTCGTGGAAGCCCCGTACGGCGGCGTCGACGTCACCGGTGAACAGCGAGCGGCAGCGCTCCCACTGCGACGCGCCCGGCATCACGTCGTCGGGCCAGGTGACGCCGGTGGCGCCCTCCATGTCGGCGCTGATGAGGATTCTCATGACAGGCCGTCCAGGGCGGAGATCTTCATGGTTCGTCACGTTACGCGCTGCGGGCGGAACCGGCTACGAGGTGGTCACCAACGGATCGGCAGGTCGGCGAGGAGGGCGGTGAGCCGGTCGGCGAGAAGGCGGTGGTCGCGGGCCGAGTAGTGCCAGTGGCAACCGGCGTAGTCGAGGCCGGTGGTGTCGAGGGACCAGAAGCGGACCCGGCGGTCGCCCGCGCCGGTGCGTTCCCGCACGGCGTGCTCCACGTGGCCGGCGAACCGGCCCGTGCCCACGGCCAGGAGGGTGGTCGCGGCCCCGTAGCGCTTGCGCAGCTTGTCGAGGAAGCCGCTGTAGGCGCTGCGATAGGCGGCGGCGAGGCTCTCGTCCGTCCACGGCTCGCCCGGGTTGACGGGCGTGGAGAAGTCGTTGGTGCCGAGGTGGACCACGACGAGCTGCGGCCGCCACGTACCCGGGTTCTGCCAGACGTCGCCCGGCACGTTCAGCAGCGCGCGGTCGTAGAAGGTGCGGTAGTTCACCTCCGGCGAGCCGCCGTTGTAGTTGCGCACCATGCCCTGGCCCGAATAGGCGTTGATCTGGTAGTCGGCGCCCAGCCCCCGGGCGGTGAGGGCGCCGAAGCTCACATCGGCGTCGGTGGTGCGCTTGAGCTGTTCGCCGTCGCAGTCACGGGAGGTCGAGAGGTTGCCGTAGCCGGCCGTGAGGGAGTCGCCGATGAACTCGATCTGGCGGCTGCGCGCGGCCGGCCGGGCCAGGACGGCACCGCCGGGTGCGGCGACGAAGCCGCCGAAGGAACTGGTGCTCCACGGGGTGTCGTTCCGCTTGACGAGCCGGACGGTGTGCACGCCGTCGCGCAGGCCCCTGACCCAGTGCGTGGTCCTGCCGGGCGTGACGAGGGTCGCGACGGTGGCGCCGTCGACCTGGACGTCGTAGTCGGCGGCCGGATCGTCGAGCACGACGCCCACGCCGGTGCCGCGGATCCGGCCCTCGAAGTAGACGCCGGGCCAGCTGTACTGGAGCGCGTCCCCGGCGGCCTTGACCCGCCCGGCGGTGTGCACGCTGTCCCGTACTCCACGAGGCTCCGGTGCGGCGGCGGTCGTGACGGCGCTCGTGCCGATCAGCACCGTCGACACCGCTGACGCGGCCAGCATCCGTAACCAGGGCATCGGCATGACGGTCCTCCGCGGGGCGAGGCGGGTGCACGGACGGTGTTCGAGTGACCGTACACCGACAAAATCGGCGCCCGCCAGACCGCGTCACCGGGTCCGGGCCCCCTGACCGCTCGCCTCAGGCCGTACGCCTCGCCACCAGCCAGGTGGACGGCAGCTCGATGTGCGTGCCGTCCGGCCGGTACTCGGTGTTCTTCAGCGGCAGCCGACCGCTCGCCGGGACGGTGCATCCGGCCGGGCACAGACACTGCGGCACGGCCCGTAACCTTCACGCCCGTTCGAGGTCGTGCTGTTCGGCGGCGCGGCGGCGTCAGCTCGAACCAGACCGTCTTGCGGGCCTTGGTGCGGCTGGTCCCCCACTCGCCGGGACCGGCCGGTGCCGTTCAGTCCTCGTGCCCCAGTTGGAGATCCCGCTCGGTACGGCCTCCTCCGGCGACCTGGAGCACGGTGGCGACGGGCGGGTATCCGGCGGCGATGACGGTGTACTCGCCGGACGACAGGTCGACGAAGCGGAAGATGCCGTCGGCGCCGGTGGTGAGGGTGTCGACGACGTTTCCCGCCACGTCGAGCAGCGTCACGCGCGCGTCCTCCACGGGCCTGCCACCGCCCGCCCGGACGGTGCCGTTCAGTCCTCGTGCCCCAGTTGGAGATCCCGCTCGGTACGGCCTCCTCCGGCGACCTGGAGCACGGTGGCGACGGGCGGGTATCCGGCGGCGATGACGGTGTACTCGCCGGACGACAGGTCGACGAAGCGGAAGATGCCGTCGGCGCCGGTGGTGAGGGTGTCGACGACGTTTCCCGCCACGTCGAGCAGCGTCACGCGCGCGTCCTCCACGGGCCTGCCACCGCCCGCCCGGACGGTGCCGCGCAGTACCGCGCCGCCGGCCAGTTCGATGTCCCGGCGGGTCTCGCGGGCGGCCTGGACGGTGACCGGGAGCGCGGCCGGGCGGAAGGCGGGCGCACTCGCGGCGAGGGTGTACTCACCGGCGACCAGATCGGTGATGACGTAACCGCCCTCTCGGCCGCTGCGGGTGGTGGCCACGACCTCGCCGTGGACGTTGGTGAGCGTGACGGTGGCGTCCCGTACGGGCGTGCCGTCGGCGGTCACCACCGTGCCGATCAGGTTTCCGGCGCCGCCGAGGACGATGTCGAGTTCGACGGGACGCTCGCCGACGGTCACGGAGACCGCCTGGGGCTGGTGGCCGCCTGCCGCGGCGATCAGCACGTACGAGCCGGGGCCCGGGGTGGCCAGCGCGTAGCGCCCGTCCTCTCCGCTCGCGCCGCGTCCGGTCTGCTGCCCGGTGACGTCGATGAGCGTGATCGCCGCGCGGGGCACGACGGTCCCGTCGTGATGCTGCACCGAGCCGCACACGGGGACGCCGGCGGCGTACGCGGCCCTGGCCTGCGGGATCGGGGCGTTCCGCGGCGCCGTGTCCGGGTCGGTGACGGAGGCATTGTGGGACACCAGGGGTTTCTCCTTGAGGAAGAGGGCGATGACCAGTCCGAGGACCAGCACCGGCACCAGGTAGAGGAAGATCCGCGGCATGGCGTCGGCGTACGCCCGGATGTAGCCGTCGCGCAGCGCCGGGGGCAATGCGTGCACGAGCTGCGGGGTGATGGACTCGGGGTCCGGGAGGCCGGTGCCCGCGCGCGGGGGGAGGCGATGGGCGAGGGCGTCGGCGAGCCGGTCGGCGAGGAGGGTGCCGAAGACGGCGGCCCCGACACTGCCGCCGATCTGCCGGGCGTAGTTGTGGGCGCTGGTGGCGGTGCCGAGGTCGGCGGGGCGCACGGAGTTCTGCACGGCGAGGATCAGGACCGGCATCACCATGCCGATGCCGGCGCCGAGGACGGCCATCCAGATGCTGTAGTGCAGCCGGGGGGTATCGACCTCCAGGCGCGACAACAGCCACATGCCGACGGCGGAGAGGGCGCCGCCGAGGATCGGGTAGGCCTTGTAGCGGCCGGTGTGGCTGATGAGCTGTCCGGCGATGATCGAGGCGCCGACGATGCCGGCCATCATCGGCAGCATCAGCAGGCCCGACTCGGTGGCGGAGGCCCCGTCGACCATCTGCAGGTAGGTCGGCAGGTAGCTGGCGGCGCCGAAGAGGCCCGCCCCGATCACCAGGCCGACCAGGCCGGTGACGTTGAAGACGGAGTCCCTGAAGAGCCGCGGTGGCATGAGGGGTTCGGCGGCGAAGTGCTCGGTGACGAGGAAGAGGACGATGGCCGCCGCCGCGCCGGCCGCGAGGCCGAGGGTCATCCGCGAGTCCCAGGCGTGTTCGGTGCCGCCCCAACTGGTCAGCAGGACCAGACAGGTGGAGGCGGCGGTCAGCAGCAGCGCGCCGAGGACGTCCAGCCGGGCCTTGGCGGCGGGCTTGGGGAGCTTCAGGGCGATCGTGACGACGGCGAGGGTGACCAGGCCGAAGGGGACGTTGATGTAGAAGCACCAGCGCCAGGAGTGGTGGTCGGTGAAGTACCCGCCGAGCAGTGGTCCGGCCACGGAGGCGAGGCCGAAGGCGGCGCCGACCAGGCCCATGTAACGGCCCCGCCGCCGGGGCGGCACGATGTCCGCGATGATCGCCTGGACGCCGGTCATGAGGCCGCCCGCGCCGACACCCTGCAGGGCGCGGAAGGCGATCAGCTGATCCATGGATTGCGCTCGGCCCGCAAGCGCGGAGCCGGCGACGAAGACCACGATCGCGAACTGGAAGACGCCCTTGCGGCCCAGCAGATCGCCGAGCTTGCCGTAGACCGGCAGCCCGACGGTGGCGGTGAGCAGATAGGCGGTGATCGCCCAGGACATCCGGTCCAGGCCGTGCAGCTCACCGACGATCTTCGGGAGCGCGGTGGCGACGATCATCTGCTCCAGGGCGGCCAGGAGCAGGGCCGGCATGAGCGCGAAGAAGACCAGCCGCACCCGGCGCGGGCTCGGTCCGGCGTCCGGGTCCGGCGGTGGTGCGGGGGTGTCGGGGGGCGCCACCGCCGGTTCGTCCTGCGCCAGAGTGATCCCGCCCACTCACCGCTCCCCTCGTCGCGCTGCCGCGCAATTCCCGCGTAAAAGCGACAACTACGAGCAAGCGCGACGAGTTACGGCACAGGAGCGAGCCACATGGAGATCACTCGAACCGGTGAGGGGCACAACACCCCCTGGTGGTTTGAGTTTTGAGGCGGACTACTTCTCGACCTCGGCGGCGAGCCTGGTGAGCATCGCGTCGTAGATCCGGCCGAGGCCCTTGGGCGCGAAGGTCTTCTCGAAGAAGCCGCCGATGCCGCCGGCGCCGGTCCAGGTGGTGGTCACGACGACCCGGGACTTGCCCTCACCGGCCGGGGTGACCCGCCAGGTGGTGACCATGGAGGAGTTGCGGTCCTTCTCGACCAGCTCGCCGTCGGTGGGCTCGCTGACCTCGAGGAGGCAGTCGCGCACCCGCTTGCTGGTCGCCTGGAGCTTCCAGTGGACGACGGTGCCCTCGCCGTCGCCGCCCTCCCGGACCTCGTACTCGCTGAACTGCTCGGGCAGGAGCTTCGCGCGCGTGCCGCTGTAGTCGGCGAGGGCGTCGAACACCGTCTCCGCGTCCGCCGCGACGATCCGCTCCGTAGTGGCCTCGACCTGCGCCATCGCTTTCCTCCAGGACCTGGTTGCTCGGGGGTCGGGGCAAGCCAATCACCCTGCCGCCCGCCCCCCCAAATCGGGGTGGGCGAACCCGGTCGAACGCGTTCGGAAAAGACCCTCGCACGATCAAGGGAACATGTGTTCTATTCTGTGGTCAGTGCTACCGAGGAGGCGTCATGCGCTGGGAGAACCTCACAGTGGACTCCGAACACAGCCGGGCCGACGCCGCGCTGTTCGGCGCGGACGCGGTCACGACCCGCACGTTCGACACGCCGGAGTTCCGCGGAATCACGTTCCACGAGATCCGGGCCCGCTCGATCATCAACCGGGTGCCGGCGGTGTCGCGGATGTCGTTCCAGTGGACGGTCAACCCCTATCGGGGCTGTTCGCACGCGTGCGTCTACTGCTTCGCACGCAAGACGCACAGCTACCTGGACCTCGACACGGGCCTCGGCTTCGACAGCCAGATCGTGGTCAAGATCAACGCACCGGAGCTGCTGCGCCGGCAGCTCGGCTCACGCCGCTGGCAGGGCGAGCACATCGCCATGGGGACGAACGTCGACTGCTACCAGCGCGCCGAGGGCCGTTACCGGCTGATGCCGGGCATCATCACGGCGCTGCGCGACCACGCGAACCCCTTCTCGATCCTCACCAAGGGCACACTCGTCCTGCGCGACCTCGAGCTGATCAAGCAGGCGGCGCAGGTGACCGACGTCGGCATCTCCGTGTCGGTCGGCTTCACCGACCAGGAGCTCTGGCGCACCGTCGAGCCGGGCACGCCCGCGCCGGAGCGGCGCCTGGAGGTGGTGCGCACCCTGGGCGAACACGGCATCGGCTGCGGCGTGCTGATGGCACCGGTGATCCCGTTCCTGAGCGACTCGTCCGCCCAACTCCGGGCCAGCGTGCGGGCGATCGCGGCCTCCGGCGCCACGTCCGTGACACCGCTGGTGCTGCATCTGCGGCCCGGCGCCCGCGAGTGGTTCATGGCCTGGCTGGGGCAGCACCACCCGCACCTGGTGGCCCGTTACGAGCGGTTGTACGCGGAGGGCTCCTACGCCCCCAAGTGGTACCAGCGGCGGATCACCCGTCAGGTGCACGAACTGGCCGAGGAGTACGGCATCGGGCCCACGCGCGCACAGACGCCACGGCGGATCCGGCCCACCGAGCCGGCAGGGGAGCCACCCATGGCGGGGCCGACCCAACTCTCTCTCCTCTAGGAGTATTCGAGACCCGCGCGCCTTTACGAGCATTCGAGCGCATCCGAAGATCCAATTGGGTTATGAGTGTGACGGAATGAGTTCTTCCGGGACCGGTTTCCGGGACGATGCGGCGAGGACGGTGACCCTCGCGGTCCGACATCCCGCCGTCCTGGGAGGACTCCATGAGAAAACGCGCAGCCGCGCTGTGCGGCGCCGCCGTCGTCATGGCCGGGACCTTCACGGCCGTTCCCGCCGAGGCGAGCGCACCCAGCACCGCGCACACCACCCCGCAGGCCGCGAAGCTCACCTGGAAGAGCTGCGCCACCGAGGACTACCCGACGCTCCAGTGCGCGTCCCTGAAAGTGCCGCTCGACCACCGCAGGCCGCACGGGGAGAAGATCACCCTCGCCCTGTCCCGCGTCCCGCACACCGCCCGGACCCACCAGGGCCCGCTGCTGGTCAACCCCGGCGGTCCGGGAGGCAGCGGCCTGACGCTCGCCGGGTTCGTCGCGTCCTCGCTGCCCGCGAAGGTCGCGGCCCAGTACGACGTCATCGGCTTCGACCCGCGCGGCGTGGGAGCGAGCAAGCCGGCGCTGGACTGCGAGCCGGGCCACTTCGACCCGGTCCGCCCGAACTCTCTCCCGGCGACGCCCGCGATCGAGAAGGCCAACCTCGACCGCGCCAGGTCCTTCGCCGCCGCCTGCGGCAAGAAGTACGCGCACCTGCTGCCGTACATCAACACCACCAGCGCCGTGCGCGACATGGACGCGATCCGGCAGGCCCTGGGCGCGAAGAAGATCAACTACTTCGGCTACTCGTACGGCACCTACCTGGGCGCGGTCTACGCCCGGTTCTTCCCCCAGCGGGTCCGGCGGCTGGTCCTGGACTCGGTCGTCGACCCGACCGACGTCTGGTACGAGGCCAACCTCAACCAGGACGTGGCGTTCAACGACCGCCACCGCGCTTTCCTGGCCTGGGTCGCCAGGTACGACACGGCCTACGGGCTGGGCACGGATCCGGAGAAGATCGAGGCCAAGTGGTATGCGATGCGCGCGGCCCTGGCCAAGAAGCCGGCGGGCGGCACGGTGGGCGCCTCCGAACTGGAGGACACCTTCATCCCGGGCGGCTACTACAACGGCTACTGGCCGAGCCTCGCAGAGGCGTTCGCCGCGTACGTGAACGACAAGGACCCCGAGCCGCTGGTCGAGGCGTACGAGAACTTCGGCGCGGTCGACGCCTCGGGTGACAACGGCTACAGCGTCTACGCCGCGGTGCAGTGCCGGGACGCGTCCTGGCCGCGCGACTGGCGGCAGTGGCGCAAGGACAACCGGGCGGTGCACGAGAAGGCGCCGTTCATGACTTGGAACAACGCCTGGTACAACGCGCCGTGCGCGTTCTGGCCGACGGACTCGCTGCGCCCGGTGAACGTGGCCAACGGCAAGCTGCCGCCGGTGCTGCTGTTCCAGGCGACCGGGGACGCCGCCACCCCGTACGAGGGCGGTGTCACCGTGCACCGGCTGCTGGCCCGTTCCAGCCTGGTGGTCGAGGAGGGCGGCGGCAACCACGGCATCACGCTGAGCGGCAACGCCTGCCTGGACGAGCACCTGGCGGCGTACCTGACGGACGGCACCGTGCCGCGCGGCCACGGCGAGGCGGACGCGGTGTGCGAGGCGCTGCCGGACCCGAAGCCCGCGGCGGCCGCCGCTTCGCCTTCGGCACGGGGGGCGTCGGCCTCCTCGAACGGTTCGGCGCTGCACGGCCTGCTCGGGTTCCGTCACTGAACGTCTGACGATCCGTCGGGGGCGGGCACTGTCAGTCCCATGGTCCACCATGGACCCATGAGTGAGCTGACGAGGATCCCCGCCCCCGACAAAGTCGCCGGCGCGGCCCAGTACGGCCTCCCCCAAGCTCTCGACTCCGCTCGAGCGGGGGGTACCCCCACCGTCCTCGGCACGGGCCGTTTCGTGGCTGTCTCCGGCCGGCTCGCGCTCGACGAACAGGGGCGGCCGGTCGGCGAGGGCGACCCGGAGGCACAGGCCCGCCAGGTCTTCGAGAACCTCCGGCGCTGTCCGGCAGCCGACGGCGCGACCTTCGGCGACCTCGTCAAACCCACCAACTTCGTCACGGACATGGCGCACATGCCCGCCCTCCGCGCGGCCCGCGCCGAGCACATACCCGACGACCGCCTGCCGGCCGCTTCGGCGGTGCGGGTCACCGCGCCTGTCCGGCCGGAGTTCCTCATGGAGGTCGACGCGTCCGCGGTGGTGGCTTTGTGACAGGACGTCACATCAGGGAGATGACGCTCGCCGACTGCGACCGTGTCGCGGAGATCCGCATCCGCGGGTGGCAGAGCGCCTACCGGGGCCTGATCCCGCAGTCGTACCTGGACGGGCTCAGCGTGGAGGAGGACGCCGAGCGCCGTCGTACGTACCTCTCACAGGGCGACGGCAGTGTGGTGAACCTGGTCGCCGAGGACAGCGGCGGCGAGATCGTCGGCTGGGCGTGCCACGGGCCCTACCGGGAGGGAGAAGTCCTCACCCCGGACGTCGAGTTGTACGCCGTCTACGTCCACCCCGACCAGGTGGGACGAGGCGTCGGGCGGGCGCTGCTCGCCGAGGCCGTCGCGCGCTGCACCGCCGCGGGCCACGGCCGCCTCCTGCTGTGGGTGCTCAAGGGAAACGACCGGGCCCGCCGCTTCTACGAACGGGCCGGCTTCCGGGCGGACGGCGTCGAGGAGCCCTTCGAGGTGGAGGGGGTCGCCGTTCCCGAGGTGCGGTACGCCAGGACGCTCCCCCGCTGACGTCATCTCTGCTTCGGGATTCGCCCCAGCGCCCGCACCGCGGCCTCGGCCAGCGCCGGATGCGCGAGGGCCTCGTTGAGGACGGGCCGGGCCCGGGCGTCGCCCAGCGCGCCGAGCCCGTCCACACAGGCGAGGGCCACGCGGCGGTACGGGTCGTGTGGGCGCAGGCGCCGCTGGAGCGTGGTGATCAGCGCGGGCACCGCCTCCGGGGCGCGCAGCTCGACCAGGAGCCGGACCGGGTGCAAGGCGTAGGCGACCCGCAGTTCGTTGGTGGCCAGGGCGGCGGCCGCGCGGGCGGTACGGGGGTCGCCGAGCCGGGCGAGGGCGTGGGCGGCGGAGGCGCAGCGCGGGGGGTCACGGTGATTGAGCAGCAGTACCAGGGCCTCGAAGGCCCGCCGGTCCCGCGCGAGCCCCAGCCGGAACGCGGCCAGCTCCCTCGCCCACAGGTGCTGCCCGGGTGCGGTCAGCGCGGCCGCCAGGGTGTCGAGGTCGTCGGTCGCCACGAGCCGCTCGAACGCGGGCGGTGCTCCCGACTCCTGGCGTAAGCGCTCCGTGAGTGATCGCAACTCTTCGTCCATGAGTCAGAGGTTAGGGCCTGTCGTTCCCCTCAGGCCGGTTGTGAGGCACGGCTCCTGTCAGCCGACCCGAGCGGGGGCCTGGTGCGTCCAGCCGCAAAGTCGAGGAGGGCATCGACACGATGGGGGTCCCCCCTGCTCGAGCGGAGTCGAGAGCTCGGGGGCGACCGACGACAACGCCGCAGAGGGGCGTACCAGGCCCCGCGACACCGGGCTGATCCGAACGACAGGCCCTGAGGGCGTCGCGAGCCGCGGGACGTACATCACAAACCCGGGGGCTGGCGCGCTCGTTACCCGCCGGTTAAGCTCAGACGAGCGAGTTACCCACTCGCCTTTCCTCGCGGCGGTCTGGTGACGCGGCCGTCGTGAGAGCAGTCGGTTCGGTGCCCCAGGTACCGCAGTACGGCTCGGCCCCGGGACAGGGCCGGTCGGAACCGCCGTTCGCCCGGGCGTGTTGACGCCCGCGGAGGCGGCACCGGGCGTGTGCGCTTCGCAGCCCGGCCAGCACCCGCACTTTCCCACGCACCCGGTGCGCCCGTGGTCCGGCCCTGCCGGGCCGCCTTGGGCGCACCCGGAGCGCTCCCCGTCGTCACCCTCATCCTGGAGTCCCGCGATGGCCACTCCCCTTTCCGACCCGTCCCACTCCTCGCTGCGGACCGTCGCCGTCGTCGGCCTCGGCACGATGGGCACCGGCATCGCCGAGGTCCTCGCCAAGGCCGGCCGCACGGTCGTCGGCATCGACATCAGCGAGACCCAGGCCGCGAAGTGCGTCGCCGCCCTGGAGGCCTCCACCGCCCGCGGCGTCGAGCGTGGGCGGCTGACCGAGCAGGAGCGCGCCGACATCCTCGGCCGTGTCCGCACCTCCGCCGACCTGCGTTCCGCGGCCGACGCCGACCTGGTCATCGAGGTGGCCCCGGAGTCCTACGAGGTCAAGCAGCAGATCTTCCGGGAGCTGGACACGATCGTGCGCCCCGAGACGATCCTGGCGACCGGCACCAACGCCCTGTCGGTGACCCGTCTGGCCGCCGACTCCTCCCGCCCCGAGCGGGTGCTGGGCCTGCACTTCTTCAACCCGGCCCCGGCCATGAAGCTGGTGGAGGTCGTCTCCTCGGTGCTGACCGCGCCGGCCGCCGTCACGGCGGTCACCGACCTCGCGCTCGACCTGGGCAAGGAGCCCGTCGCGGTCGGCGACCGTCCGGGGTTCGTCGCCGACGGCCTGCTGTTCGGCTACCTCAACCAGGCGGCCGCGATGTACGAGGCGAAGTACGCCTCCCGCGAGGACATCGACGCCGCGATGCGGCTCGGCTGCGGCCTGCCGATGGGCCCGCTCGCCCTGCTCGACCTGATCGGCGTCGACACCGCGCGCACGGTCCTGGAGGCCATGTACGCCGAGTCCCGCGACCGGCTGCACGCCCCGGCACCGATTCTCAAGCAACTGAGCGAGGCGGGGCTGACCGGCCGCAAGGCGGGGCGGGGCTTCTACACGTACGAGGCGCCGGGCAGCCCGGCCGTCGTGCGGGACGCGCTGACGCCGCTGGAGGGCGGCGACCTGGCTCCCGGCCGGGAGATCCGCTCGGTCGGTGTCGCGGGCTCGGGCACCATGGCCTCCGGGATCGCCGAGGTCTTCGCCAAGGCCGGGTACGACGTGGTCATCGCCGCCCGCAGCGAGGAGAAGGCGCAGACCGCGAAGGCCCGGATCGGCAAGTCCCTGGCCCGTTCCGTCGACAAGGGCCGGATGACCGCCGAGGCCGCCGCGCAGACCCTGGAGCGGGTCACGCCGACCGGCACGTACGACGACTTCGCCGACGTCGACCTGGCCGTGGAGGCGGTCGCCGAGGACCTGGAGGTCAAGCGGCAACTGTTCGCGGCCCTGGACAAGGTCTGCAAGCCGGGCGCGATCCTGGCCACCACCACCTCGTCGCTGCCGGTCGTCGCGTGCGCCCGCGCCACATCCCGCCCGCAGGACGTGATCGGGATGCACTTCTTCAACCCGGCGCCGGCCATGAAGCTGGTCGAGGTCGTCCGCACGGTGCTGACCGCCGACGACGTGCACGCGACGGTCCGCGAGGTCTGCGCACGGATCAGGAAGCACCCGGTCGACTGCGGTGACCGGGCCGGCTTCATCGTGAACGCGCTGCTGTTCCCGTACCTGAACAACGCGATCAAGATGGTGCAGGAGCACTACGCGACACTCGACGACATCGACGCGGCCATGAAGCTGGGCGGCGGTTACCCGATGGGCCCCTTCGAGCTGCTGGACGTGGTCGGGCTGGACGTCTCGCTCGCCATCGAGAAGGTCCTGCACCGCGAGTTCCGCGACCCGGGGCTCGCTCCGGCGCCGCTGCTGGAGCACCTGGTGGCCGCGGGCTGCCTCGGCCGCAAGACCGGCCGTGGCTTCCGCGAATATGCCAAGCGCTGAGCGTCCCGGTGACTGGTTCCGGTCCGGCGTGGAGTGGGGCGGCCTGCTCGGCCCGGACCGGTTCCACCCGGCCGGCCGGGCCGCCCCTTCCCCGCCCTCAGGCGGCGGGGGAGAACCAGGTCATGCGCACCGAGCTGCGCACATGCAGTACGTTCAGGGCATGCCCCAGCCCGCCAAGTCCTCACGTACACCCGCCGCGACCGACGCGCCGGAGAGTGCCGCCGGTTCTCGCGCCGCCGCCCAGCGGCTCAAGATGCGCCGGGAACTTGCGGCCGCCGCGATGGAGCTGTTCGCGACGAAGGGGTACGAGGCGACCACCGTCGACGAGATCGCGGCCCAGGCCGGGGTCGCCCGCCGCACCTTCTTCCGCCACTTCCGTTCCAAGGAAGAGGCGATCTTCCCCGACCACGACGACACCCTGATTCGCGCCGAGGCGGTGCTCAACGCCGCGCCCGCGCACGAGCATCCGCTCGACACGGTGTGCCGCGGCATCAAGGAAGTCATGAGGATGTACGCGGCCCGGCCGGAGATCTCGGTCGCCCGCTACAAGCTGACGCGCGAGGTGCCCACCCTGCGCGAGGCGGAGATCGCGTCGGTGGCCCGTTACGAGCGCCTGTTCACCCGCTACCTCCTCGGCCACTTCGACGAGCGGGCGCACGCCGACGACGCCAACGACGACCCGCTGCTGGCGGAGGTCGCCGCGTCCGCGGTCGTCACCGCCCACAACCACGTCCTGCGGCGCTGGCTCCGGGCCGGCGGCCAGGGGGATGTGGAGGCGCAGCTGGATCACGCCTTCGCGATCGTGCGCAAGACGTTCGGGTCGGGCATCGGGGCCGGGCGCTCCGCGCAGCCGCAGCCGGCCGCCGCCACGGCGTCGGCGCAGGGCGAGGTGCTGGTGACCGTCGCCCGCACCGACGCCCCGCTCGACGAGGTCATGCGGACGATCGAGCAGGCGCTCAAGGAGCATTGAGCGGCCCACCGCACTGTGATGACGGCCACCCTTCGGGGTGGCCGTTTTGGCATGTCAGGGGCCCTTTCGTGGGCCCTCGCCGACGCCGTTCGATCGATCATCGCTCATATGTTGCGTAAAGATTTCATCTGAGAACAAGTTCTGGCACTCAGTGCCTTGCGGGGTGACACGCGGTGTCATACGTTGAAGGAGTCCGGACGACGTCCCGGCAGGCCGAACCCGCCTGCACGCCCGGGCGCCTGCGTCACAGGCAACCTCCCGCGCCACCCAGCGCTGCCGAACAGCACCACCGCCGAACCGACGGCACACCCTCAACCCTCAGCAGCACCGACGTACCCATCGGCGCCCCTCCCTCAGGGCGCTCACCGCCGGAGGCAACACCGTGACCGTTAAGGACATCCTGGCCGCGATCCAGTCGCCCGACTCCACGTCGGAGGACTTCGCCGCCCTCCCGCTCCCCGAGTCGTACCGCGCGATCACCGTGCACAAGGACGAGACGGAGATGTTCGCGGGCCTCGAGACCCGCGACAAGGACCCCCGCAAGTCGATCCACCTGGACGAGGTGCCGCTGCCCGAGCTCGGCCCGGGCGAGGCGCTGGTGGCCGTCATGGCCTCGTCGGTCAACTACAACTCGGTGTGGACGTCGATCTTCGAGCCGCTGTCGACCTTCGGCTTCCTGGAGCGCTACGGCCGCACCAACGAGCTGGCCAAGCGCCACGACCTGCCGTACCACATCATCGGCTCCGACCTCGCGGGCGTCGTCCTGCGTACCGGCCCGGGCGTCAACGCCTGGCGTCCCGGTGACGAGGTGGTCGCGCACTGTCTGTCCGTCGAGCTGGAGTCCTCGGACGGCCACAACGACACGATGCTCGACCCCGAGCAGCGCATCTGGGGCTTCGAGACCAACTTCGGCGGCCTCGCCGAGATCGCGCTGGTCAAGTCCAACCAGCTGATGCCGAAGCCCGACCACCTGTCGTGGGAGGAGGCCGCCGCCCCCGGCCTGGTCAACTCCACCGCCTACCGGCAGCTGGTCTCCCGCAACGGCGCCGGCATGAAGCAGGGCGACAACGTCCTCATCTGGGGCGCGAGCGGCGGCCTCGGCTCGTACGCCACGCAGTTCGCCCTCGCCGGCGGCGCCAACCCGATCTGTGTCGTCTCCAGCGACCAGAAGGCGGAGATCTGCCGCTCGATGGGCGCCGAGGCGATCATCGACCGCAGCGCCGAGGGCTACAAGTTCTGGAAGGACGAGCACACCCAGGACCCCAAGGAGTGGAAGCGCTTCGGCAAGCGCATCCGCGAACTCACCGGCGGCGAGGACATCGACATCGTCTTCGAGCACCCCGGCCGCGAGACCTTCGGCGCGAGCGTCTACGTCACCCGCAAGGGCGGCACCATCACCACCTGCGCCTCGACCTCGGGCTACATGCACGAGTACGACAACCGCTACCTGTGGATGTCGCTGAAGCGGATCATCGGCTCGCACTTCGCGAACTACCGCGAGGCCTGGGAGGCCAACCGGCTCATCGCGAAGGGCAAGATCCACCCGACCCTGTCCAAGGTGTACTCCCTTCAGGACACCGGCCAGGCCGCCTTCGACGTGCACCGCAACCTCCACCAGGGCAAGGTCGGCGTGCTGTGCATGGCCCCCGAGGAGGGCCTGGGCGTGCGCGACGAGGCCAAGCGCGCCCAGCACATCGACGCCATCAACCGCTTCCGGAACATCTGAGGAGCACCGGATGACTGAGCGTCAGCCCACTGAAGGCAAGCGGGAGAAGGACCGGCCGTGGCTCATGCGCACGTACGCCGGTCACTCCACGGCCGAGGCGTCCAACGAGCTGTACCGGCGCAACCTCGCCAAGGGCCAGACAGGTCTGTCGGTGGCGTTCGACCTGCCGACGCAGACCGGCTACGACTCCGACCACATCCTCGCCCGCGGCGAGGTCGGCCGGGTCGGCGTGCCGATCGCGCACGTCGGTGACATGCGCCGGCTGTTCCAGGACATCCCCCTGGAGCAGATGAACACCTCGATGACGATCAACGCCACCGCCATGTGGCTGCTGGCGCTCTACCAGGTCGTCGCCGAGGAGCAGGGCGCGGACATCACCAAGCTCCAGGGCACGACCCAGAACGACATCGTCAAGGAGTACCTGTCCCGCGGCACGCACGTCTTTCCGCCGGGCCCCTCGCTCCGCCTGACGACGGACATGATCGCGTACACGGTCTCCCACCTCCCGAAGTGGAACCCGATCAACATCTGCAGCTACCACCTGCAGGAGGCGGGCGCCACGCCGGTCCAGGAGATCGCGTACGCCATGTCCACCGCGATCGCCGTCCTCGACGCCGTGCGCGACTCCGGCCAGGTGCCGCAGGAGCGCATGGGCGATGTCGTGGCCCGCATCTCCTTCTTCGTCAACGCGGGCGTCCGCTTCGTCGAGGAGATGTGCAAGATGCGGGCCTTCGGCCGCATCTGGGACCGCATCACCCGTGAGCGGTACGGCATCGAGAACCCCAAGCAGCGCCGTTTCCGCTACGGCGTCCAGGTCAACTCCCTTGGCCTGACGGAGGCGCAGCCGGAGAACAACGTCCAGCGGATCGTGCTGGAGATGCTGGCCGTCACCCTCTCCAAGGACGCACGCGCGCGTGCCGTGCAGCTGCCCGCCTGGAACGAGGCCCTCGGCCTGCCCCGCCCCTGGGACCAGCAGTGGTCGCTGCGCATCCAGCAGGTGCTGGCGTACGAGAGCGACCTGCTGGAGTACGAGGACATCTTCGAGGGCTCGAAGGTGATCGAGGCGAAGGTGGAGCAGCTGGTCGAGGCGGCGTTCGCCGAGATCGACCGCATCCAGGAGATGGGCGGAGCGATGGCGGCCGTCGAGTCCGGCTACCTCAAGTCGCAGCTGGTCGCCTCGCACGCCGAGCGCCGGGGCCGGATCGAGTCCGGCCAGGAGAAGATCATCGGCGTCAACATCTTCGAGGGTACCGAGCCGAACCCGCTCACCGCCGATCTGGACACCGCCATCCAGACGGTGGACCCGGCGGTCGAGGCCCGGGTCGTCGCCGCGCTCCAGCAGTGGCGCGACAGCCGCTACCAGCCGCCCTTCAACCACCCGCGGCCCTGCAAGGCGCTGGAGCGGCTGAAGGAGGCCGCGCGCGGCGACGAGAACCTCATGGAGGCCACCCTTGAGTGCGCGCGCGCCGGGGCGACGACCGGCGAGTGGGCCGGGGCCCTGCGCGAGGTGTTCGGCGAGTTCCGGGCGCCTACGGGCGTCTCCTCGGCGCCGGTGGCGGTCCCCGTCGAGGAGGGCAGCACGCTCGCCCTGGTCCGCCGCAAGGTCGACCTCACGGCCAAGGACCTGAACGTGGGCAAGCTGCGCTTCCTGGTCGGCAAGCCGGGCCTGGACGGGCACTCCAACGGCGCCGAGCAGATCGCCGTGCGGGCGCGCGACGCCGGCTTCGAGGTGGTCTACCAGGGCATCCGGCTGACGCCCGAGCAGATCGTGGACGCGGCCCTCGCCGAGGACGTGCACGCGGTGGGCCTGTCCATCCTGTCCGGATCGCACGCCCAACTGGTGCCGGACGTCCTCGAACGGCTCCGTGTGGCCGGTGCCACAGATATACCGGTGATCGCCGGTGGCATCATCCCCAACGGTGATGCCGAGCAGCTCAGGGCAGCCGGAGTGGCCGCGGTCTTCACCCCGAAGGACTTCGACATCACCGGAATCATCGGCCGCATCGTCGACGAGATCCGGAAAGCGAACAAGCTCGACCCCCTGGAGGTCCCCGCATGACCAGCCCTGCTCCGCAGGTCAACCGCCTTCGCCCCCGGCGTTCCTGCCTGGCGGTACCGGGCTCGAACCCGCGCTTCCTGGAGAAGGCCCAGGGCCTCCCGGCGGACCAGGTCTTCCTCGACCTGGAGGACGCGTGCGCCCCGCTCGCCAAGCCCGAGGCGCGGCACACCATCGTCAAGTTCCTCAACGAGGGCGACTGGACGGGCAAGACGCGGGTCGTGCGCGTCAACGACTGGACGACCGAGTGGACGTACCGCGATGTCGTCACGGTCGTGGAGGGCGCCGGCCAGAACCTCGACTGCATCATGCTGCCGAAGGTGCAGACGGCCCAGCAGGTCGTCGCCCTGGACCTGCTGCTGACGCAGATCGAGAAGACCATGGGCTTCGAGGTCGGCAAGATCGGCATCGAGGCGCAGATCGAGAACGCGCAGGGCCTGAACAACGTCAACGAGATCGCGCAGGCCTCGCCGCGCGTGGAGACGATCATCTTCGGCCCGGCCGACTTCATGGCGTCCATCAACATGAAGTCGCTGGTCGTGGGCGAGCAGCCGCCCGGCTACCCGGCGGACGCCTACCACTACATCCTGATGAAGATCCTGATGGCCGCCCGCGCCAACAACCTCCAGGCGATCGACGGCCCCTACCTCCAGATCCGCAACATCGACGGCTACCGCGAGGTCGCCCAGCGCGCCGCCGCCCTCGGCTTCGACGGCAAGTGGGTGCTGCACCCGGGCCAGGTCGAGGCGTCCAACGAGATCTTCTCGCCGTCGCAGGAGGACTACGACCACGCCGAGCTGATCCTGGACGCGTACGACTACTACACGTCCGAGGCGGGCGGCAAGAAGGGCTCGGCGATGCTCGGCGACGAGATGATCGACGAGGCCAGCCGCAAGATGGCGCTCGTCATCTCCGGCAAGGGCCGCGCCGCCGGCATGCAGCGCACCAGCAAGTTCGAGATTCCCGCCGACTAGAAAGGCGCTGAGCGCGATGCAGTTCGGGCGCACCTACGAGGAGTTCGAGGTCGGGGCGACGTACAAGCACTGGCCGGGCAAGACGGTCACGGAGTACGACGACCACCTGTTCTGTCTCCTCACCATGAACCACCACCCACTCCACATGGACACGAACTATGCGGAGAAGACGACGGACTTCGGCAAGAACGTCGTCGTCGGGAACTACATCTACTCGCTGCTGCTCGGCATGTCCGTACCGGACATCTCCGGCAAGGCCATCGCCAACCTGGAGATCGAGTCGCTGAAGCACGTGGCGCCGACCTTCCACGGCGACACGATCTACGGCCAGACCACCGTGCTCGACAAGTGGCCGTCGAAGTCGAAGAACGACCGCGGCATCGTCTACGTCGAGACCAAGGGCTACAAGCAGGACGGCACGCTGGTCTGCGTCTTCCGCCGCAAGGTGATGGTGCCGACCGAGACGTACATCAAGGAGCGCGGCGGCGAGCAGCCCGGCCGCCCCGAGCTCAGGGAGCAGGAGAAGTAGCCATGGCGCGACTCGCCCAGACCGCCGGTCTGACGGACGTCCAGCAGGAGATCCTGTCCACCGTCCGGGACTTCGTGGACAAGGAGATCATTCCGGTCGCCACGGAGCTGGAGCACCGCGACGAGTACCCGCAGCAGATCGTCGACGGGCTGAAGGAGTTGGGCCTGTTCGGCCTGATGATCCCCGAGGAGTACGGGGGGCTGGGCGAGTCGCTCCTGACCTACGCGCTGTGCGTGGAGGAGATCGCCCGCGGGTGGATGTCGGTGTCCGGCATCATCAACACCCACTTCATCGTGGCGTACATGCTCAAGCAGCACGGCACGCAGGAGCAGAAGGACCACTTCCTGCCGCGGATGGCGGCCGGTGACATCCGGGGCGCGTTCTCGATGTCGGAGCCGGGCCTCGGTTCGGACGTGTCGGCGATCACGTCGAAGGCGGTGAGGGACGGCGAGGAGTACGTCCTGAACGGCCAGAAGATGTGGCTCACGAACGGCGGAACGTCGTCTCTGGTGGCCGTTCTCGTAAAAAGTGACGAAGGTCACCCCGAGGGGACGGCCCCCCACAAGTCGATGACCACCTTCCTGGTCGAGAAGGAGCCCGGCTTCGGCGAGGTGCGTCCCGGCCTCACCATCCCCGGCAAGATCGACAAGATGGGCTACAAGGGGGTCGACACCACCGAGCTCATCATGGATGGCCTGCGGATTCCCGCGGATCGAGTGCTCGGCGGCGTCACCGGCCGCGGTTTCTATCAGATGATGGACGGCGTGGAGGTCGGCCGCGTCAATGTGGCGGCGCGTGGTTGTGGCGTCGCTCAGCGTGCGTTCGAACTGGGTGTTCGGTACGCGCAGCAGCGCCACACCTTCGGGAAGCCGATCGCCCAGCACCAGGCGATCCAGTTCAAGCTGGCCGAGATGGCTACCAAGGTCGAGGCCGCGCATGCGATGATGGTGAACGCGGCACGCAAAAAGGACTCCGGGGAGCGAAACGACCTTGAGGCTGGGATGGCGAAGTACCTCGCCTCCGAGTACTGCAAGGAGGTCGTCGAGGACTCCTTCCGGATCCACGGCGGCTACGGCTTCTCCAAGGAGTACGAGATCGAGCGCCTCTACCGTGAGGCCCCGATGCTGCTGATCGGTGAAGGTACCGCCGAGATCCAAAAAATGATCATCGGCAGGCGGCTGCTCGAAGAGTATCGATTCCAGGGCTAGATGTCCGGATACGGGGTGTTTTCTTGGAGAAGAAGATCACACCCCGTCAGCACTCTTCTGCCGCCGACTCGGCTGCCTGGCTTACCCAGTTAGGGCCCCGAGCCGCTACGATCGCCGGAAAGCCGCCGTCCCCCGTCAGAGTGCGGCATCATCCGCTACGAAGGTCATTCATGCCCCACAGCCAAACCTCTGCACCACGCGACAGCCGGGCCGGCGTACGCCTCGCGCGCGGAGCATCGCCGTGGCTCCTTCCGACCGTCGCCACCGCAGCCCTCAGCCTGGCGCGGGCCCGGCGCTCCGGCGCCGCCAAGGCCGTCGCCGTTCCCGCCACCGCGCTCGCGGCGGGGATGCTGTGGTTCTTCCGCGACCCCGAGCGCGAGATCACCCAGGGCCGGGTCATCTCGCCCGCCGACGGTGTGGTGCAGAGCATCATGCCGTGGAAGGACGGCCGCACGCGCGTCGCGATCTTCATGAGTCCGCTCAACGTCCACGTCAACCGCGCGCCGCTGGCCGGCACGGTGACGTCGGTCGAGCACATCCCCGGTGGCTTCGTTCCCGCCTTCAACAAGGAGAGCGAGAACAACGAGCGTGTCGTCTGGCACTTCGACACCGAGCTCGGCGACATCGAGATGATCCAGATCGCCGGTGCTGTCGCCCGCCGCATCGTTCCCTACCTGCCCCAGGGCACCAAGGTCGAGCAGGGCGAGCGGATCGGCCTGATCCGCTTCGGCTCGCGCGTCGACCTCTATCTGCCCGAGGGCGTGGAGGTCGCGGTCGAGGTGGGACAGAAGACCGTGGCTGGGGTGACTCGCATTGACCGTGATTGATCCTGACACCAAGGCCGGCTGGGTCCCGGAGGCGGACGAGGTCGACGAAGAAGAGGAGATGCCCCTCTCTCTTCGCCTGTCGATAGCGGACACCCTGACGCTCGGCAACGCCACGTGCGGCTTCATGGCGGTGTACTTCACCACCACCGGCATCCTGATCCCGCACCTCACGGGCAGCCAGGAGACCGGCATGGCCCGCCACAGCGCGGCCACGGCGGTCATCCTCATGCTCTGCGCGGCGGTCTTCGACCTCTTCGACGGTCTGGTGGCGCGCAAGCTGCGCTCCTCCCCCATGGGCGCGGAGCTGGACAACCTCTCCGACCTGATCAGCTTCGGTCTGGCGCCGGCGTACTTCGTGCTGGTGTACGGCATGGTCGCGGACGACGCGCACCAGCGGGTGGCCGCGGTCGGGGCGATCGTCGTACTGCTGGCGGTGGTGCTGCGGCTCGCCCGGTTCTCGTGCGTCACGGTCAAGGACGGCACCTTCCAGGGCATGCCCTCGCCGTTCGGCGCGCTGACGGTCGTGTCCATCGTGCTGCTGGAGCTGCCCTTCGTGGCGACGCTGCTGGCGATCCTGGGGACCGCGTGGCTCATGGTGAGCCGCGTGGAGTACCCCAAGCCGCGGGGCAGGCTCGCGGTGGCGATGCTGTCGTGGATCGTGCTGGGCATGGGCCTGATGGCGGCCTGGGCCTTCGACGCGCCGAGCGGACAGCTGCTCCTGCAGACGGGGTGTGCGCTGCAGCTGGTCATGGGGGCGGTGATCCCGCTGTTCGCGACGGCCCGGCGGGTGAACAACTTCCGCGACAATCGACGCGAGGCGCGGGCGGCTCAGCTGCCGTAGCGCTCTGACGTGGCATGGCGAAGGGCCCCGGACCGGGATTCGGTCCGGGGCCCTTCGCCATGTCCTGAAGCCCGGGCCTGAAGCCCAGGCCTGAAGCACAAGACCTGAAGCCCAGGCCTGAAGCACAAGACCTGAAGCCCAGGCCTGGAGCACAAGGCCTGCAGAGCCAGGCCAGAAGAGCCAGGCCAGAAGAGCCTGTCCTGGGAGGCTCAGGTCAGGAAGTCCCGCGCGATCCGTTCCGCGACCCGCTCCAGGATCGGACCCGCCTCGGCGATGCACGTCGCCACGTCCGGTTCCGCGTCCGTCAGGGGGTAGGCCCGGCGGAAACCGGCGCGGCCCAGAGTCTGGGGCGGCAGGGCGAGCCGGCCGCAGACGGCCACGACGTCCTTGCCGGCGGCACGGGCCGCCGTGGCGACGCCCGCCGGGGCCTTGCCGTGGAGGGTCTGCTCGTCGAGGGAGCCCTCGCCGGTGATGACCAGGTCGGCACGGTCCAGGGCGGGGGCGAAGCCCAGGACGTCGAGCATCACCTCGATGCCGGGGCGGAACCGGGCGCCCAGCAGCAGGGCGCCGTAGCCGATGCCGCCCGCCGCGCCCGCACCGGGCGATGCCGCGTACTCGGCGGCCCGCGGCCCGGCCGGCCCCTCCAGCACCTCGGCGAAGTGCGCGAGGGCGCTGTCCAGGGCCTCCACGTCGTCCGCTGAAGCGCCCTTCTGCGGGCCGTAGACCGCGGATGCGCCCTTCGGGCCGGTCAGCGGATTGTCCACGTCGCTCGCGAGGACCAGCTCGACCTCGCCGAGGCGCGGGTCGAGTCCCGACAGGTCGGCGGTGGCCAGCTCGGCGAGTCCGCCACCGCCCGGAGGCACCGGCTCCCCGTCGGCGTCCAGGAACCGGGCGCCCAGCGCGGACAGCATCCCGGCGCCGCCGTCGGTGGTGGCGCTGCCGCCGACCCCGAAGACGATCGTGCGGGCGCCCGCGTCCAGGGCGGCCCGCAAGAGCTCGCCGGAGCCGTACGTGGACGCCGTGAGTGGGGCGAAGACCCCGGCGGGCAGTCGCTGCAGCCCGCTCGCCTCGGCCATCTCCACGACCGCGGTACCCCCGCGCAGCGCGAACGCCGCCGTCACCTCCTCGCCGAGAGGCCCGGCGACCCGTACCTCCCGGCGTTCGAACCCGGCCGCGACCGCCGCGGCCACGGTCCCGTCGCCACCGTCGGCCACGGGCAGCGCCTCGACCTCGAGGTCCGGCAGGACCCGGCGCAACCCGGCCGTGACCCGCTCGGCGACCTCCACGGCCGTCAGCGACCCCTTGAACTTGTCCGCGGCGACGAGCACCCGCTGTGCCTTCCGGGTATCGCTCACTGCAGCGTCCGCCACTTGCACTCCCCTTGCTCTCCGGGCCCTCACGCACGTCAAGGCCAGTCGCGCCGCTGTGACCTTAACCGCAGGACGCCCCGGTCGTCAGCACGTGCCCATCTCCTGGACCTACGGCTCCCGCCCCGCAGACGGGTGGATCGCGCGAAACGGGTAGACCGTAACCATGGCCCTTGCGCACACCGAGACGGACCTGGCCGACCGCGTCCTCGGCGGCTGGACGGGCCGCATCGCGGGCAACATGCTCGGCAAACCCGTCGAACAGGGCGAGATCTGGTCGCGCGACCGCATCGACCGCTACCTCAGGCGGGCCGCCGCCCTCCCCCTGACCGACTACCTGCCCGAGCCCACCGACGACGAGGCGACCGCGCTGCGCCCCGAGTGGCGCCAGTGCGTGCGCGGCCGCATCCACGGCAGTTGCCGTGACGACGACGTCGACTACGCGATTCTCGGCCTCGACCTGCTGGAGACGCACGGTTTCGGCTTCAGCACCGAGCAGGTCGGCGACCTGTGGCTGCTGCGGCTGCCGTACCTGCAGACGTTCACCGCCGAACGGGCCGCCTACCGCAACCTCGCAGGCGGGCTGAAGCCGCCGCTGACCGCGACGTACGACAACCCGTACCAGGAGTGGATCGGCGCCCTCATCCGCGCCGACATCTTCGGCTGGACCTGCCCGGGCGACCCGCGCCGGGCCGCTTCGCTCGCCCGGAGGGACGCGGTGCTGTCGCACACCGGCAACGGGGTCTACGGGGCGATGTGGGCGGCGGCGCTGATCGCGGCGGCGTTCACGGCACCCACCGTGCGCCGGGCCGTCGACGAGGCCCTGGCCGTGATCCCGGCGAGCAGCCGCCTCGCCCGCACGGTGCGCCGGGTGGTCTCGCTGCACGGCACCCGGCTGTCCTGGGAGGACACGCTCAGCACGGTCGCCGAGGAGACCGCCGGGACGGGCTGGATCCACACCGTGCCGAACGCGGCCGTCCTCACCGCCGGCCTGCTCTACGGCGACGGCGACTTCACCCGCACCATCACCCTGACCGTCCGGGGCGGCCTGGACACCGACTCCAACGGCGCGACCGCGGGTTCGGTGGCCGGCGTGTTCGGCGGGGCGCAGGCCATTCCCGACCAGTGGAAGGCCCCGCTGGAGGACAGGGTGCGCAGCGCGGTGTTCGGCTTCGACGGGGTGCGGATCAGCGAGCTGGCGGAGCGGACACTGCGGCTGGCGGAACCGGCGGCCTAGCGGCCGGGGACGAGGTGGGCCGCGGTGGTTACCCTGCACCGGTGACTTCCTCTCCTGACTACGCCGCCTACATCGCGTCGCTGCCCCGCGTCCTGGCCGGCGCCGCCGCGCTGTTCCGGGACGGCGAGGGCCGTGTCCTGCTGGTCGAGCCCAACTACCGGCAGGGCTGGGCGCTGCCTGGCGGCACCGTCGAGTCCGACGACGGCGAGACCCCGCGGCAGGGCGCGCGGCGCGAGACGGCCGAGGAGATCGGACTCGACCGTGAGCTCGGCCGGCTGCTGGCGGTGGACTGGGTGCAGGGCCCGGGCCGTCCGCCCGTGGTGGCGTACCTCTACGACGGCGGGGTGCTGAGCGAGGACGAGCTGAAGGCGATCCGCCTCCAGGAGGAGGAGTTGCTGTCCTGGCGGCTGGTCCCACGCGGGGAACTGACCGCGTACCTGCCGGGCGCTCTCGGCGGCCGGGTCCTGGCCGCCCTCGACGTCCTGGCGGACGGCTCGGGGGCGGCGGAGCTGGAGAACGGCCGGCGGGTGGACTGACGGGTCCGGCCGCCCGTCCCTCGGTACCCCGTTCGGTATCCGCTCGCCGCCGCACCGCTGCCCGCCTACCCTCGGTGTCATGGCCAAGCCCCTCGTCGCCCTGCTCACCGGTGCGGGTGTCAGCACCGACTCCGGGATTGCGGACTACCGCGGGCCGAACGGGCTGTGGCGCCGGGATCCGGAGGCCGAGAAGCTCGTCACCTACGCGTCCTACATGGGCGACCCGGAGATCCGCCGCCGGTCGTGGCGCATGCGGCTGGAGAACCACGCGCTGCGTCCCGAGCCCAACGCCGCGCACCGGGCGGTGGCGCAGCTGGAGCGGTCCGGGGTACCGGTGCGGGTGATCACGCAGAACGTGGACGGGTTGCACCAGCTCGCCGGGATGCCCGACCGCAAGGTGCTCGAACTGCACGGCACGGCACGGCGTTTCGTCTGCACCGGCTGCCGTGCCCGCGGCCCGATGGAGGACGCGCTCGCCCGGATCGAGGCCGGTGAGGAGGATCCGCCGTGCCGGGAGTGCGGCCAGATCCTGAAACCGGCGACGGTCATGTTCGGCGAGCGGCTCGACCCCGTCGTCCTCGGCGAAGCGGCGGCCATCAGCAAGGCCTGCCAGGTCTTCGTCGCGGCCGGCACCAGCCTCCAGGTCCAGCCCGCGGCGGGGCTCGCCGGTGTCGCCGCCGACCACGGCGCCCGCCTGATCGTCGTCAACGCCGAGCCGACCCCGTACGACGACCGTGCCGACGAGATCGTCCGCGATCCCATCGGCACGGCCCTTCCGGAGCTGCTGCGCCGTCTCACGGCCGGGGCGAGCCCCGCAGGTCCTCCAGGCGAGTGAGCGCGTCACGCCCCTGGTCCCGCTCGGCTTCGGTGAGAACGAGCGCGGCGGCCCGGGCCAGGGCGGTCGCGGCCGCCTCCTCGTCGCCGAGCCGCCCCACGACGTCCGCGCGCAGGACGAGGAGCTGAAGCAGCTGTACGCGCGTCGTCGTCTCCTCCATCAGGCGCAGCATCCGGTCGATGACCTTGGCGGCGCCCGTCGCGTCCCCCTTGGAGACCGCCAGGAGGGACGCGAAGTGCAGGGCCCGCGCGAACGTCTCCTCGGCGGCGGTCCCGTGGTGCCGCTCCTCGCCCGTGCGCTGTCCGACACGGACGCAGTTGCCTCCGGGGTCGGTCATGAGGAGCTGCCGCACGCCGTACGACATGTCTTGATGAGTCGGAGGGTCAGAACAGCGCGGCCCCGCGTTCGAAGTCCAGCAGGCGCCGCTTGCGTTCCAGGCCGCCCCCGTATCCCGTGAGGCCGCCGTTCGCGCCGATGACGCGGTGGCAGGGGACGACGATGCCGATGGGGTTGCGGCCGTTGGCCAGGCCGACCGCGCGGGAGGCGTGGGGAGCGCCGAGGGTGTCGGCGAGCCGGCCGTAGGTGCGGGTCTCGCCGTAGGGGATGCGGCGCAGCTGATCCCAGACGGCGCGCTGGAACGGGGTGCCGTGCAGGCGCAGGGGGACGGTGAACTCCGCGAGTTCGCCCGCGAAGTAGGCCTTGAGCTGTTCCTCGGTCTCCGTGAACGGAGTGGGGTCGCGGGGGCCGAAGGTCTCCTCCGGCGGGCGGTGGCGCTGGCCGGTCATGTAGAGGCCGCACAGGACGCCGTCGTCGGCGACGAGGGTGAGCGGGCCGTACGGGCTGTCGGTCACGGTGTGCTGCTTCATCGAACGTCCTTATACCGGAAGGAAGTTGATCGGGTGGCTGTCGGTGGCCCAGAGGTACTGGACCGCGTAGGCCCGCCAGGGGCGCCAGGCCGCCGCGCGGGCGGTTAGCGCGGCCGGGGTGGACGGCAGGCCCAGTTCCCGGGCGGCGCGGCGGATGCCGAGGTCGGTGGGGAGGAAGGCGTCGGGGTCGCCGAGGGCGCGCATGGCGATGACGTCCACCGTCCAGGGGCCGAAGCCGGGCAGGGCGAGGAGCCGGGCGCGGGCCTGCGGCCAGTCGCTCTCCACGCCGAGGTGGAGCTCGCCGTCGGCGAGGCCGCGGACCAGGGTGGTGAAGGTCGCCCGGCGGGTGCGCGGCATCGCGAGGGTCTCCGGGTCGAGCGCCGCGAGGGCCTCGGGGGCCGGGAAGAGGTGAGTGAGGCCGCCCTCGGGGTCCTCGACCGGTTCGCCGTGCGCCGTGACCAGGCGGGCCGCGTGGGTGCGGGCGGCGGCGGTGGAGACCTGCTGGCCGAGCACGGCCCGGACGGCGAACTCGGACTCGTCGACCGTGCGTGGCACGCGCCGGCCGGGTGCCTTGACGACCAGGGGCGCCAGCACCGGGTCCGTGCGGAGCTGGTCGTCGATGGCGACGGGGTCGGCGTCCAGGTCGAGCAGTCGGCGGCAGTGGCTGATGGCGACGGTCAGATCGCGCAGGTCGCTGAGGGTGAGACGGCAGGCGATGTGGTCCGGGGTGGGGGTGAGGGCCACGATGCCGTGGCCGTACGGGAGGCGCAGGGTGCGCCGATAGGAGCCGTCGCGCCACTCCTCCACGCCGGGCACGGCCGTCGCCGCGAGGTGGCCGAAGAGGTTGTCGGGATGGAGCGGGGCGCGGAAGGGCAGTCGCAGCGAGAGCGCGCCGGGGGTGCTCGCGCCCTGCCGTTTCGGCGCGCGGGCGCGCAGCTCGCTCGGGGGCAGGGCGAAGATCTCGCGGACCGTGTCGTTGAAGGTGCGGATCGAGGCGAAGCCGGCGGCGAAGGCGATCTGCGCCATGGGCAGGGCGGTCGTCTCGATGAGCAGCCGGGCCGTCTGGGCGCGCTGGGCGCGGGCGAGCGCGAGAGGGCCCGCTCCCAGTTCGGCGAGCAGTTGCCGCTCGACCTGCCGGGTGCTGTAGCCGAGCCGGCCGGCGAGCCCGGGCACGCCCTCGCGGTCCACGACGCCATCGGCGATCAGCCGCATGGCCCGGGCGACGAGGTCGGCGCGCTGGTTCCACTCCGGTGAGCCGGGGCTGGTGTCGGGCCGGCAGCGCTTGCAGGCCCGGAACCCGGCCTGCTGACAGGCGGCCGCGCTCGGGTGGAAGACCATGTTCTCCGGCTTGGGCGGCACCACCGGACAGCTGGGACGGCAGTAGATGCCGGTGGTCAGGACGGCCGTGAAGAACCAGCCGTCGAACCGCGCGTCCTTGGATCGGACGGCGCGTACGCAGCGCTCGGTGTCGGTGTGCATCCCCATCCGCATGGGTCCAGCATCCGGCACCGGGCGGCGCGGGGCTGGCGAGAATCCGACATGGACGTGCCCGCAGGGCACCGGCTCACCGGGACAGATGAAGATTCATTCATGTGTTCGTGCGGACCCCCGGTACGATGACGTCATGGGTCATGGAGCCGTCACCCCCGTGCAGGACGCCGGCGAGCGCGTACGCCTGGACGCGGACAACGTCGCGAAGGTCGCCACCACGCTCCAGGCCCTGTCCACACCTTCCCGGCTGCTGATCCTGGCGCGGCTGCGCGAAGGCCCGCTGCCGGCCACGGAGCTGGCCGCCGAGGTGGGCATGGAGCAGTCGGCCTGCTCGCACCAGCTGCGGCTGCTGCGCAACCTGGGCCTGGTCGTGGGCGAGCGACGGGGCCGTTCGGTGGTCTACGCGCTGCACGACCACCATGTCGCCGAGCTGCTCGACCAGGCCGTCTACCACGTGGAGCATCTGCGCCTGGGGATCAGCGACGCCGCCGACTGAGGCGGCGCCGCTGTCCTACAGCGGGTTCTAGCGGGTGGCCGTCGGCCGTCGCGAGGCCTCCATCGCCTCGCTCACCCGCGTCAGCGGACGCAGCCGGTAGGTGTAGGCGTAGTCGCGGCCCGCGAGCAGCTTGAACTCGTCGTGCGTGTGCGCCCCCCAGCTGTTGTCGCCGCCCACGCCCATCTGGCGGTGGTTGACCCGCAGGACCACCGCGTCCCGGGGGGTGAGCTGGTAGTCGTGGCGGGCCCCGACGGACAGGTCCTCGGGGGTGAAGCGCGAGGCGTTGACCTCCAGCAGCGGCTCACCGGACACCAGCAGCCCCCGCCCCCTGCCGTCGGTCAGCGCGGCCCAGCGCACATCGGTCTTGTTGCCGTTCTCCTGGGGACGCAGGTAGGAGGTCCACTGCCCGGAGACGGTGCCGGAGTACAGCCCGACGTCGGTGGCGTTGTTGCGGTCCCACATGTTCTCCTCGGGACCCCGGCCGTAGTAGTGCAGTCGGTCCAGGCTCCGCGGCAGGAACAGCAGGGTGCCGACCTCCGGGATGTACGGCAGGTTCGCCGCGCCCGGGTGCAGGCTGTTGTCGACCTTGATCTCCCCGTTGCCGAAGATCGTGTACGTCGTGCCGTACGTGGACTCGGTGCCGGTGGGCAGCGTGCCGGTGACGGTGACCTCGACGGCCCGGTCGTCCAGGGGCCGCACCCGTACGTCGGTCACCTTCCGCTTCGCCCCGGCGTCGCGCCAGATCTGGTTGCGCGTGTGCTGGCCGTTGCCGCGGTCGTTGTCGGTGGGCGCCCGCCAGAAGTTGGGGACGGGGCCGGAGGTGATGAGCGGGGTGCCACCCGCCTCGTACGAGGTGATGGCGCCGGTGCTCTTGTCGACGGTGACGGCGAAACCCTTGCCCTTCACGGTGACGCTCTTGTCCCCGTCGGTGTGGCTGAGGGCGGGCACGCCGCGCAGCGGCACGGGTTTCACGGCCGGGCTGTCCGCGTCGAGGGCGAGTTGCTGCCTGGCCACCTCGAAGCCCGCCTTCGCCCACTTGGTGGCTTCCCTGGTGGTGAAGGAGAGCTGCAGGAAGAACTCCGTGCCGGGCTCGGGCCTGGCGGGCAGCCGCACCGGGACCTTGATGTCCTTGCTGCTGAGCGGGGCGACGTTCAGCTGGTCGCGGGTCAGCCGGCCGCGCTGGACGACCTCGCCGTCGGCGACGAGGGACCAGCGGCCCTCGAAATCGCGCAGGTTGGTGAACAGGTACTCGTTGGTCAGCTTGACGGCGCCGGGGCCGCCCGAGACCGGGGTGGCGTTGATGGCCTGGTAGATCTGCTTGACCTCGGCGGACTTGCCGGTGAGCGTGCGGTCGGGCAGGACGATGCCGTCCCCGGCGAAGGCGCCGTCGTTGGGGTTGTCGCCCCAGTCGCCGCCATAGGCGTAGAAGGTCTTGTCGCGCGGGCGCTTCTCGGTGAAACCGACGGTGGCGGCGTCGAACCAGAAGCGCACGCCGTCGTCGTCCGGCTTGCGGGTGTCCGAGGCCAGTTCCGCCGCGCTCAGGGCGCGGGCGTACACGCGGGCCCGGCGGATGGTGCCGCTGAACTCGCGGGTCGGGTTGTCGACATCGGTGGCGAGCGTCAGGGACGCGGTGTTGTCGGCGGGGCGCCGGGTGGTGGTCCGGGTGCCGCGCACCTGGCCGTCGACGTACAGGGTGAGCGTGCCCGCGTCCGCGTCGAAGACGCCGGCGATGTGGTGCTCCTTGCCCGTCCAGCCGTCGGGCAGCGCCCAGCTCGCGGTGACCCACTGGCCACCGCCGTGGATGAAGAACTCCAGGTTCCTGTCGGTCTGCTTGAGGGCGTACTGGGTGTCGCCCTTGGCGAGGATCGGCTGGTGGAAGCCGGTCACGTGCGGGGTGACCCAGGCCTCCAGCGTGAGGGAGCCCGTGAGGTCGAGGCGGCTGTCGCGGGGGAAGACGGTGCCGCCGGAGACGCCCTTGGCGCGGTCGAAGGTCCCGGCGGGCGCGATGATCTCGCCGCGCAGCGAGCCCGGGCCGGACTCGGTCAGCAGCTTGCGGGTGGGGGTGGGCCAGCGCAGGGCCTGGTCGGCGAAGTCCCAGATCCAGCCGCCCTGGAGGACGTCGTGGCGGCGGACGATGTCCCAGTACTTCTTGAAGTTGCCGTTGGAGTTCCCCATGCCGTGGGAGTACTCGATCATCACGTACGGCCGGGTGTCGCCGGTGTCCTTGGCGCGTTGCTCGACCCGCTGCGGGCTGTCGTACATCTCGGAGCGGATGTCGCTGATGCCCGGGCGGTCGTCGCCCTCGTACTGGATGACACGGGTGGAGTCGTAGGAGCGGATCCAGTCGTACATGGCGTTGAAGGTGGTGCCGCCGCCCGCCTCGTTGCCGAGGGACCAGATGACCACCGAGGCGTGGTTCTTGTCGCGGTGGACCATGTTCCGGGCACGGACCACGCACGCCTCGGTCCACTCGGGGTGTCCGCTGCCCGGGAACCTGTCACGGACGCCGTGGGTCTCCAGGTTGGTCTCGTCGACGACGTACAGACCGTATTCGTCCGCGAGTTCCAGCCACAGGGGGTTGTTGGGGTAGTGCGAGGTGCGGACGCTGTTGATGTTGAGCCGCTTGATGATCTCGATGTCCTGGACCATCTGCGCGCGGGTGAGCGCCGAGCCGGTGACGGGGTGGATCTCGTGCCGGTTGGTGCCGCGGAAGGAGACCGGCTTGCCGTTGATGCGCATCAGGCCGTCCTTGAGCGCGAACTCACGGAACCCGACCCGGTGCGAGAGCGTCTCGATCACCTTGCCGGCCGGATCGCGCAGGCGGAGCACGGCGGTGTAGAGGTTCGGGTGCTCGGCCGACCACAGCTTCGGCGCGGGAACGGCTCTGGACGCCTCGACGGTGGCCTCGTCACCGTCCGGGACGTCGACGGACCCGTTCAGCGGCCGCGACCACACGGCGTGGCCGCGCGCGTCGTAGAGCTGGGTCTCGACGGTGTGGCGGCCGCCGCCCTCGCCGCCGTAGTCGCGCACGTGCGCGGTGACCTTGAGCTCGGCGGAGGTGTAGTCGTCGCCGAGCGGGGTGTCCAGGCGGAAGTCGCGCAGGTGCACGCTCGGCGTGGAGTAGAGGTGGACCGAGCGGAAGATGCCGCTCAGCCGGATCATGTCCTGGTCCTCCAGCCACTCCGCGTCGGAGTAGCGGTACACCTCGACGGCGATCTGGTTGGTGCCCGGCTTGAGGTGGGGCGTGATGTCGTACTCGGCGGAGGTGTAGGAGTCCTCGTGGTAGCCCGCCAGCTCACCGTTGATCCACACGTAGTGCGCGGACTTGACGCCCTCGAAGTGCAGGAAGGTGCGCCGGCCCTTCCAGTTGCGGGGCACGGTGAACGTACGGCGGTACTGGCCGACGGGGTTGTAACGGGTCGGGGCGGCCGGCGGCTGGGCGTCCTCACCGCCGCCGTTGGGGCCCCACCAGGGGTAGGTGATGTTGACGTAGATCGGGAAGTCGTAGCCGTGCAGCTGCCAGGCCGAGGGCACGGGGATGGTGTCCCAGCCGGAGTCGTCGACGTCGGTGCGGTAGAAGTCGGTGTCCCGGTCGTCGGGGCGGTCCACGTAGGCGAACTTCCACGTGCCGTCCAGGCTCAGGCGGTACGGCGAGCGCTCGCGGTCGGCCTTGAGTGCCTGCCCGAGGTCCGCGTACGGCATGAGGGTGGTGTGCGGCGGCTCGGTGCCGATCCGGTAGGTGGCCAGGCCGTCGTTCCATTCCGGCGGGCCGTCCGCCGCCGCCGCCGCCGGGCGCCGACCGGCCGCGTACGCCGCGGCGGGCGACGCGGACAGCGCGAGCGCGCCGAGCACGGCGGCTCCTCCCTCCAGCAGTCGGCGGCGGCTGACGACCGGCCGGTCGGCGGGAGAGGGGTGCGAGTGCGGGTACGGCATGACCGTTGGCCTTCCTCGGTTCGACAGGGTGCTGCACGGACTGAGGGCATGTCAGATGCGGTCCCCAACTTCCCCCCTGTAATGGGTGTTTCTGTTGGTTCCCGTGCAACTGGCGGTGACGGAGCAACTGCTGAGCAGGCACACCCTAGGACTCGAACACAACCGAAGCAATGACCCCGTCGGACTTTGTGTGGTCCTGATGGTTATCCGGCGTCAGGCGCCCGTCAGTCGGTCGCCGTGAGGAAGCCGAGCAACTCGCTCGCCAGCCGGGCGGGCGCGTCGAGCGGGACGAGATGACCGGCCTGTGGGACGGGCACCAGCCGCGCCCCGGGGATCAGGGCGGCGAGTTCCCGCCCCTTGGCGAACGGGATCCAGGTGTCCTCGGTCCCCCAGCACACCGTGACGGGCAGCTCGATCGCCGGGTAGAGCGGCTGGATCTCGTCGGTGTAGCGCTGGTCGGCCTGCGCGATCTGCCGGTAGAAGGCGGCCTGACCCTCCTCCCCCGTCCAGGGCCCGACGAGCGCGTCGAGCGTGGCGGGTCGCAGGCCGAGATGACTCGCGGAGGAGACGTACTCGCGCACCAAGGCTTCGTGCAGTGCCGCCGGGAGCTGCTCGAAAACCCGGCTGTGCTCCCCGACCAGCCGGAAGAAGGGGGAACCCCAGGGCTCCAGGGCCACCGGGTCGACCAGCGCGAGCCGCCGGTAGCGGGCCCCGTGCAGCAGGTGGGCACGCAGTGCCACACACCCGCCGAAGTCGTGCGCGACGACCGCCGGCTCCTCCAGCCGCCAGTGGGCGAGCAGCTCGGTGAAGATCCGGCCCTGGGCTCCCAGGGAGACGTCCTGGCCGGAGCGCATCGCCGAGGTGCCGTAACCGGCCATGTCCCACACGTGCACGCGGTGCCCGGCGGCGGCGAGGGCGGGGGCGATCTCATGCCACACGAACGACGAGAAGGGCGTCCCGTGCAGCAGCACGACCGGCTCGCCGCCGGGGTCGCCGAACCGGTCCCAGCGCACGGTTCCCGACGCGGTGACCAGGCTCTCCCGCAGCGTCCATTCCCCCACGACGGCATTCCCTCCCCGCGGGTACCTACCCGCGGTTTTTGTCATTTCGGCGCGACAGTGGCACTTGCCCGACCGTAATGTGACCTCATCGGACAGCCCGCGCAACAGATCTTGGCGGTACCTTTGCCGCGCCGGAAGGAGCGGCTCGTATGAACGGGTATGCGACCTCGGACCGCGAAGGCGTCACGGCCGCGCCCGGCGGGCTGCTGGATCTGCTGAAGGTCGCGGCCGTGGTCCTGGACGCGCGCGGGCACATCGCCCTGTGGAGCCCGGAGATCGAGCAGCTGCTCGGCTGGAGCGCGCAGGAGGCGCTGCGCCAGCGCGCCGACACCCTCCTGGTGTCCCCCGAGAACAGATCCCGGGGCAGGGAGCTGTTCGCCCAGGTCAGCACGGGCGCCCGGTGGGCGGGTGTCTTCCCGCTGCGGCACCGCGACGGCACGGAACGCGCCGTGGAGTTCCGCACGATGCGCCTCCTCGACCCCGAGGGGCAGCCCCACCTGCTGGGACTGGCCACCGACGCGTCGACCGTACGGAAGGTGGAGCGCGACCTCGCCCTCTCGCACAGCCTCGTCAACCAGACTCCGCTCGGCATCGCCGTCTTCGACAACGAGCTGCGCTGGGTGGGCGTCAACCCCGCCCTGGAGCGGATCAACGGGGTGCCCGAGGAGGCCGTGCTGGGGCGCCGGATCGGCGAGGTGCTGCCCGACCTGGACGTGGAGACCATCGAGGCCCGGATGCGGCACGTCCTGGAGACCGGCAGGCCGCTGCTGGACCAGCAGACCGTCGGCCGGACGGCGGCGGACGTCCAGGACCGCGCCTATTCGGAGTCGTACCACCGCATCGAGGACACCGACGGTCGGGTGCTCGGGCTGGCGATGGCCGTGCTGGACGTCACCGAGCGCCAGCAGGCCGCCGCCGAGGTCGCGCAGGCGCGCCAGCACCTGTCGGTGATCGCCGACGCGGGCGTGAAGATCGGCACCACGCTGGACCTCCAGCAGACCGCCCGGGAACTGGCTGACGCGGTCGTGCCGCAGCTCGCGGACCTGGCCGCCGTGGACATCCTGGAGTCCGTCGTGGCCGGCGGCACCATCGTGCCCGTGACGGGCGGCGCCCCGGCCGAATTCCGTGCGCTGGCCGTCGCGGCCGGCTACCCCACCGACGCCATCCACGCCGCCGACCCGGTGGGCGAGCTGGCCACGTACGGCTCGTCGCGGATCATCACGCAGTGCGTCCGCGACGCCCGCCCGGTCCGGGTCGAGCACGTGGACGCCAAGATGCTGCGGCGTCTGGCCCGGGACGCGCGGGCCGCCCAGGCGCTGCACGAGGCCGGTGCCCACTCCTACCTGGCGCTTCCGTTGATGGCCCGGGGCAAGGTGCTCGGCACACTGTCGCTGTTCCGCACGGTCAACGAGCTCCCCTTCGACGACCGCGACCAGGTGCTCGCCTCGGAGCTCGCCGCCCGCGCCGCGATCTGCATCGACAACGCCCGTCTCTACGGCCGCGAACGCGGCACCGCCCTCACCCTGCAGCGCAGCCTGCTCCCCAGCACGCCCGCCGAGCGGGAGGGGCTGGACATCGCCGCCCGCTACCGCCCGGCCCTCAGCGAGGTCGGCGGCGACTGGTACGACGTCCTGCCGCTGGGGCCGGGACGCACCGGGTTGGTCGTCGGGGACGTCATGGGCAAGGGCGTCCAGGCGGCGGCGATCATGGGACAGCTGAGCACGGCGACGCGTGCGCTGGCGCGGCTGGACCTGCCGCCGGCCGAGCTGCTGCGGCACCTCGACGACATCGCCGGCTCGCTGGGCGACGCGATCGCCACCTGTGTGTACGCGGTGTGCGACCTGCGGCGCGGCACCTGTGAGCTGTCCAGCGCCGGGCATCTGCCGCCGGTGCTGGCCGGGCCGGACGGCAGGGCGGCGCTCCTGGACGTGCCGGGCGGTGTCCCGCTCGGGGTCGGCGGGGTGGCCTTCGGCACGCTGGAGGTGGAACTCGCCCCGGGCTCCCTGCTCGCCCTGTACACGGACGGGCTGGTCGAGAACCGCGCGGAGTCCATCGACACCGGCCTCGACACCCTGACACGGCTGCTGGGGAACGCCGGGCACAGCCTTCAGCGCGCGAGCGACAGTCTGCTCAGCGCGCTGAGTCCCGAACCGGACGACGACGTGGCTCTGCTGCTGGTCCGCACGCGGGGCTGAGCCCCGACGGCTCAGGCGTCACCCCTGCGTGGGGTGCACAGGGCCCAGATGATGAAAGCGGACATCGCGATCATGACCACGGACCAGACCGGGTAGGCGGGCAGGGAGAGGAAGTTCGCGATGATGACGAGTCCGGCGATGCCCACGCCGGTGACGCGCGCCCAGCCCGCTCCCTGGAACAGGCCCATGCTGACGAGCACGGCGACCACACCCAGGATGAGGTGGATCCAGCCCCAGCCGGTGAGGTCGAACGCGAAGATGTAGTTGCTGGTCGAGACGAAGACCTCGTCCTCGGCGATCGCCGCGATGCCGCGGAAGACGGCCAGGATTCCGGCGATCATCAGCATGACGGCAGCGAAGATCATCGTGCTGGTGGCCAGATCGCGCTTCGCCGTCGTGTGCCCGTGCGTAGGGTGTGTGGTGGTCATCTGCTACCTCGCTTCTACTGGATCCGGCGCGGTCAGCGACCGGAGGTGGGGGTACCGGGAGCGGAGGCGCCCGATGCCGCGGAACCGCTCAGGACCAGCTCCTTCGCCCTGCGGAACTCCTCGTCCGTGATGTCGCCGCGGGAGCGGATGTCGGACAGCCTGGCGAGTTCGTCGACGCTGCTGGGCCGGCCCTCGCCGCCCCGGGCGGTCTCCCTGATGTAGCTGTCGAGGGCCTGCTGCTGTGCGCGGGCCCGCTCCGTCTCCCGGCGGCCCATGTTCCGGCCGCGGGCGAGGACGTAGACGAACACGCCCAGGAAGGGCAGGACGATGCAGAAGACCAGCCAGCCGGCCTTGGCCCCGCCGCTCAGGGAATCGTCGCGGAAGATGTCGAGGACCACCCGGAAGAGCAGGACGAACCACATGATCCAGAGGAAGAACCACACCATCGACCAGAAGGCGCTCAGCAGCGGAAAGTCGTACGCCAGGTAGGTCTGCGCGTCCATGTCGGTCCTCCGTCCCCGGGGCAGGCCGGACGACCGTCCCCATCGGCTTCAGCCTGCCCGGGGCCGGGCCGGGTCGCCTCACCCGTGGCGGGTGATCCGTGTGTGGCGTGAGGGAGCTGAGGTGGTGGGCAGGCCTCGCGGGGTGTCCGGAGGCCGCACCGAGACCGAGAGACGCGGCGATGGACGATGCAGCGCAGGCACCGCACCGGCAGCGGCCGGGGCGTCGGCGGCGGGCGGCGGTCTCGGCCCTCGTGCGTGCCGTGCTCATCGCGGCCGGGCTCGTCACCGTCTACTACGTGCTGCCCCTGGACGGACGCGGCACGCGAGGTGACTCGGTGCTGCTGGGGTGCGGTCTGCTGCTGGTGGCCGTGGTCTTCTGGTGGGAGGTGCGGGCCATCGTGACCTCGCCCTACCCCCGGCTGAAGGCGGTCGAGGCCCTGTGCACGACGCTGGCGCTGTTCCTGCTGCTCTTCGCGGGCGCCTACTTCCTGTTGGAGCACTCCACCCCGGGCTCGTTCAGCGAGCCGCTGACCAAGACGGACTCCCTGTACTTCACGCTGACCACCTTCAGCACCGTCGGCTACGGCGACATCGTGGCCCGTTCCCAGACCGGGCGGACGCTGACGATGATTCAGATGGCGGGCGGACTGCTGCTGGTGGGCGTGGCGGCACGGATTCTCACCGGCGCGGTGCAGGCGGGACTGCGCCGGCGGGGCCGGGAGCCCTCGGACGACTTTCCCTCACGGCCGGAGCGCTGAGCCATGACCGTACCGAGCCCCTTCACGACCTTCGTGTCACCGGCCGAGCGAGCGGCCGCGGGCCGGCACGCACGGCGGCGGGTCCCGCGCTCGGCCCACGCCGGGTTCGAGGCGGGGCCGGACCGGTTCGACCCGGTCGAGGTGGTGCAGCGCCAGTCGGCGACCCGCGTGCCGGAGTTGGTGCCGATCCGCTACGGCCGCATGCTCGAGTCCCCGTTCCGCTTCTACCGCGGCGCGGCGGCGGTCATGGCGGCGGACCTCGGGGCCACCACGGACACCGGACTGCGGGTGCAGCTGTGCGGAGACGCCCATCCGCTGAACTTCCGGCTGCTGGCTTCGCCGGAGCGGCATCTGGTCTTCGACATCAACGACTTCGACGAGACGCTGGCCGGCCCCTTCGAGTGGGACGTCAAACGGCTCGCGGCCGGCTTCGTCATCGCGGGCCGGGCCAACGGCTTCTCGGCGGCGGAGCAGAACAGCGCGGTGGAGGCGTGCGTCCGGGCCTACCGGCGCCGGATGCGGCAATTCGCCGGGATGCGCACCCTCGACATCTGGTACGCCCAGGACGACGCCGACCACCTGCGGGAGCTGATGGCCGCGTCGCTGTCCAAGGAGGCCCGGCGCCGCACGGCGAAGGCCACGGCGAACGCCCGGACGCGCACCCATATGCAGGCCTACGCGAAACTCACCCGGGCCACGGCCGAGGGGCGGCGGATCACTCCGGACCCACCGCTGATCACCCCGCTGCGGGACCTGGTGACCGACGCCTCGCCGCACGGCCTGGAGCAGGAACTGCGCGCCGTCCTGGAGGGCTACGCGCGGACCCTGTCGTCGGAGCGCCGGCACCTGCTGCGCCACTACCGCCCGGTGGACATCGCCCGCAAGGTGGTCGGGGTCGGCAGTGTCGGCACCCGCTGCTGGATCGTGCTGCTCCTGGGCCGGGACGACGACGATCCGCTGCTGCTCCAGGCCAAGGAGGCACAGGAGTCGGTGCTCGCCGCCCACCGGGGCGGCGACCGCTGGGACAACCAGGGCCGGCGTGTGGTGGCGGGCCAGCGGCTGATCCAGACGACCAGCGACATCCTGCTGGGCTGGACCCGCGCGGTGGGGCTCGACGGACACGAGCGGGACTTCTACGTGCGGCAGTTGCGGGACTGGAAGGGCATCGCCCGGCCGGAGACCATGAACCCCGGTCTGCTCCGGCTGTTCGGGCAGCTGTGCGGGGCGAGCCTGGCTCGCGCCCACGCCCGCTCCGGTGACCCCGTCGCCATCGCGGCCTACCTGGGGGGCGGCGACCGCTTCGACCGCGCGCTGACCGTGTTCGCACAGGCGTACGCCGATCAGAACGAGCGGGATTTCGAAGCGCTCGGCGAGGCGGTCCGCTCAGGCCGGGTGCACGCCGCGGCGACGTGAACGCCCGGCCCTTGCGCAGGGCTGCCGGGTCGCTCCGTCAGCCGGCCCATCTCCACGCCAGTGGGCCGCAGCCGGGGGAAGCGGATCAGCGGCCCACACGGAGGGCGGTCGGTGGCGCCCCCCCCCTCGTCGGCATCAGCCCGGCCGACGGCACGGCACGTCCCGCTCGCGCACGCTCGGCACCTGGACGGTACGGCCGGGCGCGTGTCCGGAGCGGCCGCCGCGTCGTCGACGGACGGAGCGGGCCGGAGACGAACCGGCCGTCGGCCCGGTGCCGAGCCGGCCGCTGTCCGGGAGCGGGCGGATGCCGGGGCAGCCTCCAGGAACGGCCGACGCGGCTGCTCGCGGCGGCCGTGCTGGAGCGCGCGGGCGATCAGGCGATGGGCAGTGGTCTCCGGTCCCGTGGGCGGCCGGCGCACGGGACCGGCGTGGCGCGGACGGTCACGGCGCGGCGGACCGGTCGTCCACCGGCAGGCCGTCGACCAGGGCCGGGGCCCGGTCCGGCTGTCCTGCGCGGGCAGGGCCCGTGCCGCCTCGGCCGTGCGGTGGCGGGCCGCGCTCCACGACCTTGCGGGCCAGGCCGGGGCCCTTTGACCAGCGGGGCGGCTCAGGCGAGCCGGGTGCCGTGGTCCTGCGCGCCCGGGGTGAGCTCTCGGCCGCCGGGATCGTCGTCTCCGTCGCTGTCGGCGCGGCCGGGCGTCCCTTCACGTCAGGAGCAGGCGCCCCGGGCGGGGGTGCGGCCCTCCTCCCCCAGCGTGTCCTGGACGACCGGGCGGGAGGCGGCCCGCTCGTCGAGGAAGCCCAGGCCTCGTCGGTTGCTGTTCGTCGCGGTCGGTGAGGACGGCGGCAGGGACGAGTGGGCCTGTGCCTGACTCGGACCGCTGGGGCGGGCTGCAGCGGTCCTGCTTGCTCGTCGCCGGAGCCCTGTGCCACCGCCCGGCAGGGCCGACCGTCAGGTAGTCGATCTCCGCCAGGTGGCCGAGGGCTCCCCACCGGAGCAGGCCATCGCCGCACCGGACGGATACCCGGCCGGTGCGGACAGGGGAGACCCGGGACCCGTAACCACCCGCCGCGGGCGATGCGCCCCGGCCCCGGCCGTCGTTCTCTGGGGTGCACGCACACCACCTACGGAGCCGTGCGGCCCGGCCGGGCGGCTCGGAACGGGGTACAGGCCATGTGCCGCTGGCTCGCCTACTCGGGCACTCCCGTGCTGCTCGACGACGTCCTCTACCGCCCGAAGCACTCGCTGATCGACCAGAGCCTGCACGCGCGGATGGGGGTCGAGACCACCAACGGAGACGGTTTCGGCGTGGGCTGGTACGCCTGGCACCTGCGCACCCCCGCCGTCATCCGCGACACGGGCCCGGCCTGGAGCAACCGCAACCTGCGGGAGATCGCCGACCACGTCCGCTCGCCGCTGTTCTTCGCCCATGTGCGTGCCTCCACCGGCTCGGCCGTGCAGCAGACGAACTGCCATCCGTTCCGCCATGGTCGGTGGATGTGGATGCACAACGGGGCGATCGACGGCTACCTCGACCTGCGCCGGGATCTCATGCTCGCCGTGGACCCGGGGCTGTTCCCGTCGCTGGAGGGCACGACGGACTCCGAGGTGATGTTCCATGTGGCGCTCACCCTCGGGCTGGACGGCGATCCGCCGGGCGCGGTGGCCCGGATGACGGGGCTCGTCGAGCGGCTGGGCCGCGAGCACGGGGTGCCGCAGCCGCTCCAGATGACGGTCGCGGTGAGCGACGGGGAACGGGTGTGGTTCTTCCGGTACTCCAGCGCGGGAAAATCGCGGTCGCTGTACTACAGCAGCAGGGTGGAGGACGTACGGGCCCTCCATCCCGACCTGGGCTTCCTGAACCACGTCTCCGACGAGACACGACTGGTCGTGTCCGAGCCGCTGGGCGATCTGCCGGGCGTCTGGAACGCCGTACCGGAGAGCACCTACGGCGTCGTCCAGCCAGGCCGGGACCTGCTGCGGCACTTCGAGCCCGAGCCCGTCTGAACGCTGCCGTCGCCGTGCCGTCAGCGGAGCCGGGCGGCGAACGCCTCGTAGGCCCGCTCGTCGAAGAGGACGAACCTGACCTCCTCCACCGTCGTGTCCGCCGCCCGTACGGTCTCGACCGCGATCCGGGCGCCGTCGTCCATCGGCCATCCGTAGACGCCGGTGGAGATCGCGGGGAACGCGACGGTACGGGCGCCGAGTTCCGCGGCGACGCGGAGCGACTCGCGGTAGCAGGAGGCGAGGAGTCCGGAGCGGTCCTCGGTCGTGCTGAACACCGGGCCGACCGTGTGGATCACCCAGCGGGCGTCCAGGTCGCCCGCGGTGGTGGCGACAGCCTGACCGGTGGGCAGGCCCTTGCCGAGGTGCGCGGCACGGAGCCTGCGGCAGTCCTCCAGGATGGCGGGGCCGCCGCGGCGGTGGATCGCCCCGTCGACCCCTCCCCCGCCCAGCAATGAGGAGTTGGCCGCGTTGACGATCGCGTCGGCGCTCTCACGGGTGATGTCGCCCTGGACCAGTTCGATGGCCGTCATGTCTGCCTCAGTCGCTTCCAGACGGCCTTGGCCGCGTTGTGCCCCGACATGCCGTGCACTCCGGGGCCCGGCGGGGTCGCCGAGGAGCAGATGAACACGGCCGGATGGGGGGTGTGGTACGGGAACAGGGTGGGCTTCGGGCGCAGCAGCAACTGGAGGCCGGAGGCCGCGCCGGAGGCGATGTCCCCGCCGACGTAATTGGCGTTGCGGGCGGCGAGTTCGGGCGGGCCCGCCGTGGCACGGGCCAGGACGCGGTCGCGGAACCCCGGCGCGAAACGCTCCAGTTGGCGCTCGACGGCGTCGGTGAGGTCACCGGTCCAGCCGTTCGGGACGTGCCCGTAGGCCCAGAAGACGTGCTTGCCCGCCGGAGCCCGGGTGGGGTCGACGACGCTCGGCTGCACCGTGATCAGGAACGGCTTGTCGGGGGCCCGGCCCTCCCGGGACGCCGCGCGCAGGGCCGCGCCGATCTCCGCGCTGCTCGCGCCGATCTGCACCGTGCCGGCGGCACGGGCCTCCTTCGCGGTCCACGGCACGGGGCCGTCCAGCGCGTAATCGATCTTGAAGACGCCCGGTCCGTAGCGGTAGCCGGCGTAGTGGGTGCCGAAGCCGGCGATGCGGGCCAGGGCGGTGGGCGAGGTGTCGAAGACGTACGCACGGGCCGGCGGCAGGTCGTCCAGGCGCTTGACCTCGTAGTCGGTGTGGATGCTGCCGCCGAGGTCGCGCAGATAGGCGGCGAGGGCATCGGAGAGGGACTGGGAGCCGCCGCGGGCGACGGGCCAGCCGCGGGCGTGCGCCGCGAGGGCGAAGACCAGGCCGACGGCGCCGGTGGCGAAGCCGCCGAGCGGTGCCATGACATGGGCGACGAGCCCGGAGAACAGAGCCTTGGCCGGTTCGTCGCGGAAGCGGCGCATCAGGAGCGTCGACGGGGGCAGCCCGGTCAGGCCGAAGCGGGCGAGGGTGATCGGGTCGCGGGGCAGCGCGGTCAGCGGCAGGGACATGAAGTCCCGGGCGAGGGTGTCCCACTTGGGCAGGAAGGGCGCGACGAGCTTGCGGTACGCGCCGGCGTCGCGCGGACCGAAGGAGGCGGCCGTCTCGCCGACCGTCCGGGCCAGTACGGCCGCGCTGCCGTCCGGGAAGGGATGCGCCATGGGCAGCTCGGCGTGCAGCCACTCCAGGCCGTAGCGCTCGAGCGGCAGGGCGCGCAACGCCGGGGAGTTGATGGCGAGCGGATGGGCCGCGGAGCACGGGTCGTGCCGGTAGCCGGGGAGGGTGAGCTCCTCGGTGCGGGCTCCGCCGCCCACGGTGCCCCGGGCCTCGAAGACGGCGACGGAGAAGCCGCGACGGGCCAGCTCCACGGCCGCGGTCAGTCCGTTCGGCCCCGCACCCACTACGACGGCATCGAGCATCGACGGCACCTTGGGACCCCTTCGTCAGCCGACGGCCACTGAGGATCAGGATATGCCCGGGGACTGTCCGTCACCGGCCGCGGGTGATTTCCGCTGTGGAAGGCCGCTTCGCGGCGGCGGGAGCCGCTCCGTGCGCACGGTGAGCGACCAGCCGTGCGCGACAGGTGACCCTTCCGGCGCTCAGGCGCCGCCCGAGAGCAGCCCCACCAGTCTGCGGGCCGTGGTCGCGTCGCGGGCCGCGGTGAAGGGCAGGACATTGCCGCCCGTGATGCGGAACGGCTCGCCCGCGCGGGTCAGGTGCGCGCCGCCGGCCTCCTCGACCAGCAGCAGACCGGCCGCGTGGTCCCAGGCGGCTTCCCAGGAGAACGCGACGGCGTCCAACTCGCCGCGGGCGATGGCGAGATACTCCAGACCGGCCGAGCCGCACGGGCGCGGTTGCACACCGTCCGTACGCAGGCGGAGCAGGGCGTGCTTCTCCTCCTCCGTCGTGTAGTCCGGGTGGGAGGTGGCCACGCGCAGGTCCCGGCCGGGCTCCGGCACACCGGCGAACAGCCGCTGCCCGTCGAGGTAGGCGCCCTTGCCCCGCTGGGCGGTGGCGAGCCGGTCACGGGCGGGCGCGTACGTCCAGGACGCGAGCAGGGTGCCGCCGACGGCCAGCGCGACCAAGGTGCAGAACCCGGTCTCGCCGCGCACGAACTGCCGGGTGCCGTCGACCGGGTCGACGATCCAGACCGGGACATCACCGCGTATCGCCTCGTACGACGCCGGATTGGCATGGACCGCCTCCTCGCCGACCACGACCGAGCCGGGCAGCAGGGCGGCCAGCACCTCGGTCAGGTACAGCTCGGCCTTGCGGTCGGCGTCGGTCACCAGATCGTGCGGGCCGCTCTTCTGGTCCACCTCGTGCGCGGCGAGCCGGCGCCAGCGCGGCATGATCTCGCCGGCGGCCGCCTTGCGGATCGCCTCTTCGACGTCGGGGGCGTGCTCTGCGAGAAACTCTTCGATGGTTTCGTTCCTGTCGATCACCCCTCCATGACATCACGTGCCACTGACAAGGCGCCCCCGCCGGGTGCACGGCGGGTGGCATCGCGATGAACAGCGGGGTACCGGATCACCGGCCCACCGCGTACCCCTGCATCCCGCGCGGATTCGCCGCCGCCGACAACACACCGGTCTCCGGATCCCGTGCGACCGCGCACAGCCGGCCCTCCGACCAGGGCCCGCCGACGGTCACGTCGTGGCCGCGGCGCCGCAGCTCCTCCACGACGGCCGGGTCGGTGCGGGACTCCACGGTCACACTGCCCGGGCGCATGCCGCGCGGGTAGAAGGAGCCGGGGAAGCTGTCGTTGTGCCAGTTCGGGGCGTCGATCGCGCCTTGGAGGTCGAGGCCGCCGCGCACGGGGGCGCGCAGGGCGACCGCGAGGAAGAAGTGCAGCTGCCACTGGTCCTGCTGGTCACCGCCGGGTGTGCCGAACGCCATGACGGGCACGCCGTCGCGCAGGGCGATGGAGGGCGTCAGGGTGGTGCGGGGGCGCCGGCCGGGGGTGAGGGAGTTGGGCAGTCCCTCCTCCAGCCACGTCATCTGGAGCCGGGTGCCGAGCGGGAAGCCGAGTTCGGGCACCACGGGGTTGGACTGGAGCCAGCCGCCGCTGGGCGTGGCCGAGACCATGTTGCCCCAGCGGTCGACGACGTCGAGGTGGCAGGTGTCGCCGCGGGTGGTCCCGTCCGCGAGGACCTCAGGTTCGCCCGGCACGGGGGACGCCGGGCCCTTGGCGAGGGTCGGTTCGCCGACGCCCAGGGCGTCGTAGCCTTCCTGGGCGGCGGCCGCCACGCGTGCGTGCGCGCACAGCCGCGGGGTGCGCCCGCCGGGGCTGCCGGGCCGCAGGTCGTGCTCGGCCCGCTCGCCGACGAGGGCGCGGCGGGTCGTGTTGTACGCGTCGGACAGCAGGTCGTCGAGCGGCACGTCGGCGGCGTCGCCGTACCAGGCCTCCCGGTCGGCCATGGCGAGCTTGCAGTTCTCGACCAGGAGGTGGACGTAGTCGGCCGAGCCGTAGCGGGGCGGTTCGGGCGGGAGCAGGGCGAGTTGCTGGAGGAGGACCGGGCCCTGGCTCCAGGGGCCCGGCTTGCACAGGGTCCAGCCGTTCCAGTCGTACGTCACCGGCGTCTCGTAGGTCGCGGACCAGGCGGCGAGATCGGCGGCCGTGAGCGTTGCGGTGTGGCGTTCTCCGCTGGTGTCCCTCGTGGGGCGCCCGGCCTGGCGGACGAGGGCGTCGGCGATGAATCCGGTGCGCCACACCTGCCGCGCGGCCTCGATCCGCTCGTTCCTGTCCCCCGCTCCGGCGGTCTCGGCGAGCAGGCGCTTCCAGGTGGCGGCGAGTGCGGGGTTGGTGAAGAGCTCACCGGGGCGGGGTGCGGTGCCGCCGGGCAGGTAGACCTCCGCGGACGAGGCCCACTCCGTCTCGAACAGCTCGCGCACCGTCTCGACGGTCTCGCCGACGCGCTCCACGGGCGCGTGGCCGTGCTCGGCGTACCCGATGGCGTACTTGAGGACGTCGTCGAGGGACTTGGTGCCGTGGTCGCGCAGCAGCAGCATCCAGGCGTCGAACGCGCCCGGCACGGCGGCGGCGAGCGGCCCGGTGCCGGGGACGAGGTCCAGGCCGAGGCCACGGTAGTGGGCGACGCTCGCCCCGGCCGGTGCGACGCCCTGCCCGCACAGCACCCGTACCTCACCGCCGGCCGGGGCGAGCAGGATCGGCACCTCCCCGGCCGGGCCGTTGAGGTGCGGTTCGACGACGTGCAGCACGAAGGCACCCGCCACGGCCGCGTCGTAGGCGTTGCCGCCGTCCTCCAGCACGGCCATCGCCGACTGCGAGGCGAGCCAGTGAGTGGAGGACACCATGCCGAAGGTGCCCTGGAGGGTGGGGCGGGTCGTGAACATACGGCCTTCTCATCTCTCGTCGTCGTATGCGCTCAAGGGCACGCCACCCGTCCCCCTCCCCGTGTCGCGCTCCCGCCAAAACCCCGGAAGATCGCAGGTGGGCGGGCACTTCTCGACAGGAACCACCGCAGCCCGCCGACTACACACGCACCTGCCGCAAAACACTCACCGACCGCTGAACCAGCCGAAATCCGGGCGGTGGACAGTGGGCCCCCGTCACCGCGCAGCCACGGAGCGAGTTCGCACTTCCGCCCCACAGGCACTCATGTGACACTGTCGTTCCGTCCGCCGTGCGGACCCGTTCCGCACCGTCGTCCCCCACGAGAAGGGCGCCGTGCGTTCTCTACCCCTGTCCTTGGCCCTGACCGCCCGTCTGTCCCCGGTGGTGGTGCTCGCCACGGTGGGCTGGGCGTTGTCGTCCGGTCCGCTCGCCGCGCCACAGGCCGCCGAGCGCAAGCCGGCCGAAGCGAAGACCGAGACCCGGGCCGCGTCCGTCCCGTCCACGTCCACGGTGTCCACGGCGTACTCGGCAGCGCCCGCCCCGTGCGACAGCATCGCCGAGAAGACGATCGAGTCGCTGGTGCCGGGCGCCAAGACGGGCGGCAAGGAGATCCCGTCCACGGACACGAAGCTGCGCCGTACCTGCTCCTGGAACGCCCTCAAGGGGTACGACTACCGCTGGCTCGACGTGTCCTACGAGGTCATGAAGTCGGACGAGGCGGCACGGAAGGCGTACGAGGAGCACACCGGGAAGAAGAGCGGCGGCGGGGCCGTGCCCGGTCTGGGTGACAGCGCGTACTCCGTCGTGAACCTCACCACCGAGGACAAGCAGGAGACGCGCGAGGGCGTCGTGATCGCCCGCGCCTCCAACGCGCTGGTGACGATCACCTACAACGGCAGTGACTTCGAGTCGAAGAAGGCGCCCAGTACGGACACGATCAACAAGGGCGCCATCAAGGCCGCGAAGGAAGCGGTGGCCGCGCTGGAGGCCGACGGGGGCTGAACGCCGCCCTCCAGCGCCGGTTCCGGGTCAGACACCCGCGCGGTCACGGCCTCGCAGGGCCATCAGCAGCAGGTACAGCATCATCGACGTGCCCAGGCCCACCGCCCAGCCGTAGTCGGCCAGACCGGCCAGCGCCGGGATCGGACGGCCGTCGATCAGCGGCTTGAAGCTCGCGCCGCCGACGGCGAGGACACCGCCGACCACGAAGGCGGCGACGGCCCGCCAGTTCCAGCCGCCGTCGTACCAGTAGCGGCCGCCCGGGCGGTACAGATCGGCCAGGTCGAGCCGGGAGCGGCGCAGGATCCAGTAGTCGGCGATGAGGATGCCCGCGACGGTGCCGAGCAGCCCGCCGACCAGGCCGAGCCAGGTGAAGATGTAGCCCTGCGGGTCGGAGTACAGCTTCCACGGGAAGATCAGCACACCCAGAACGCAGGTGGCGAGGGCTCCGGCCCGGAAACTGATCCTGCGGGGCGCGATGTTGGAGAAGTCGAACGCCGGAGAGACCAGGTTGGCCGCGACGTTGACGGAGAGGGTCGCGACCAGGACGGTGACCAGCGCGAACAGCAGGCCCACCGTGCTGTCGGTCTTGGCGGCGAGCTGCACCGGGTCCCAGATGGCCTCGCCGTAGACCGCCTGGGAACCCGAGGTGACCATCACGGACAGGAAGGCGAAGAGGGTCATGGTGGTCGGCAGGCCGAGCGCCTGGCCCCGGGTCTGCGCCTTCTGGCTCCTGCCGTAGCGGGTGAAGTCGGGGATGTTCAGCGACAGGGTGGACCAGAAGCCGATCATGCCCATGAGGGCGGGGGCGAACAGCTTCCAGAAGTCGGTGCCCCAGCCGAGCTTCGACGGCTGGTCGAGCAGCGGGCCGAAGCCGCCCGCCTTGTCGCTCATCCACCACAGCATCACGAACGCGCCGACGAGCACGAAGGGCGCCGCCCAGTTCTCGAAGCGGCGGATCGTCTCCATGCCCCGGTAGATGATGACGACCTGCAGCGCCCAGAAGATCGCGAACGACAGCCACATGGTCCAGGCGTAGCCGCCGACCTTCGCGGCGTCCGTCCAGCCGGTGCCGATGAGCTTGCCGGCCAGGAAGTAGATGGCCTCACCGCCGATCCAGGTCTGGATGCCGAACCAGCCGCACGCCACCAGCGCCCGTACGACGGCGGGCAGATTGGCGCCGCGGATGCCGAAGGAGGCCCGGGCGAAGACCGGGAAGGGTATGCCGTACTTCGGCCCGGCGTGCCCGGTGAGCAGCATGGGTATCAGCACGATCACGTTGGCCAGGGCGATGGTGAGCACCGCCTGCTTCCAGTCCATGCCGACGGCGATGAGCCCGGAGGCCAGGGTCCAGGAGGCCGTGTTGTGGGCCATGCCGACCCACAGTGCGGAGAAGTTGTAGGTGGTCCAGGTGCGCTTCTCGACCGGGACCGGCAGCAGGTCCTCGTTGGCGTAGGGGCCGGTCGGTGCGGGAGCGCCGGGGGCGATCTCCACCCGGCCGTCGTCGCGGGTGACGTGGCTGGGCGGCGGTGGGGCGGTGGGAGCGGTATCGGTCATGGGCCGGGCCAATCAGGGGAGACGGGACGGGAAAGGCCGTGCGGGGGCGCCGATGGGGGGGTGCGCTCCGGGTGCGCCGGTGAGCGTCCTGGGCCCCCTTCCCGAGCCACTGGGAAGGGGGAGTTCACGGGGGGGGGGAGATGCTGCGGAGGAGATCAGCCGTTGACGGCCGGGATCACCCGTGATCCGTAGGCCTCGATCACGGCCTCCTGCGCGTCGTGCATGTCGTAGACGGCGAACTGGTCCACGCCGAGCGCGCGCAGCGCGTCCAGCTTCTCGATGTGCTTGTCGACCGGGCCGATCAGGCAGAACCGCTCGACGATCTCGTCGGGCACGAACTGGGCGTCGGGGTTGCCGCTGCGTCCGTGGTGGGAGTAGTCGTAGCCCTCGCGGGCCTTGATGTACTCGGTGAGCTCGTCGGGTACCTGGGCGGAGTGCTCGCCGTACTTGGAGACGAGGTCGGCGACGTGGTTGCCGACCATGCCGCCGAACCAGCGGCACTGCTCGCGCGCGTGGGCGAGCGCCTCGGGCGAGTCGTCCTCGGTGACGTACGCCGGGGCGGCCACGCAGATGGTCACCTCGGCGGGGTCCCGGCCGGCGGCGACGGCCGCGTCCTTAACGGCCTTGACCATGTACTCGGTGAGGTACAGGTCGGCCAGCTGGAGGATGAACCCGTCCGCCTCCTCACCGGCCATCTTCAGGGCCTTGGGGCCGTACGCGGCCATCCAGACGGGCAGTTCGGCGTCCGGCTTGATCCAGGGGAACCGGACGACGGTGCCGCCGCCGAGGTCGGCCTCCCGTCCGCTGGCGAGGTCCCGGATGACCTTCATGGCCTCGCTGATGCGGGCCAGGGTGTTGGGTTTGCGGCCGGCCACGCGCATCGCGGAGTCGCCGCGGCCGATGCCGCAGACCGTGCGGTTGCCGAACATGTCGTTGAGGGTGGCGAAGGTGGAGGCGGTGACCTCCCAGGTGCGGGTGCCCGGGTTGGTCACCATCGGCCCGACCTTCAGTGTCGTGGTGTTGGCCAGGATCTGGCTGTAGATCACGAACGGTTCCTGCCACAGCACGGCGGAGTCGAAGGTCCAGCCGTGCGTGAAGCCGTTGCGTTCCGCCCGCTTCATCAGGCTGATCACCCGCGAGGCCGGCGGGTCCGCCTGCAGGACGAGTCCGAAGTCCATCTGCACCACTCCTAGTTGAGGTACTGACAGGTGGAACGCGGGGTGAAGACGCCGTGCCCGGCACGGCCGGTGTACTCCCGCTCGGTGATGACGGGTTCGCCGCGCGAGAGGACCGTCTCGACCCGGCCGGTGGTGCGTTTGCCCTCGTACGCCGAGTAGTCGACGTTCATGTGGTGCGTCTCGGCCGACATGACCTGCTCGGCGTGCGGGTCGTAGATGACGACGTCGGCGTCGGCGCCCGGCGCGAGGGTGCCCTTCTTCGGGTACAGGCCGAACATCCGGGCCGGGGTGGCGCAGGCGATCTCGATCCAGCGGCGGCGCGAGATGTGCCCGTCGACGACCGCCTGGTGGAGGAGGTCCATACGGTTCTCCACACCGGGAAGGCCGTTGGGGATCTTGGAGAAGTCGCCGCGGCCGAGTTCCTTCTGGCCGGTGAAGCAGAAGGGGCAGTGGTCGGTGGAGACCACCTGGAGGTCGTTCGTCCGCAGGCCCCGCCACAGCGCGGCCTGATGTTCCTTCGGCCTCAGGGGCGTGCTGCACACGTACTTCGCGCCCTCGAAGCCGGGCTCGGCGAGGTTGTCGGTGGACAGGAACAGGTACTGGGGGCAGGTCTCGCCGAAGACGTTGAGCCCCTCGTCACGGGCCCGGGCCAGTTCGGCGACCGCCTCCGTCGCCGAGACGTGCACGACGTACAGGGGCGCGCCGGCCACCTGCGCGAGCCTGATGGCGCGGTGGGTGGCCTCCGCCTCCAGCAGGGCCTTGCGGACCTCGCCGTGGTAGCGGGGGTCGGTCTCGCCCCGGGCCAGCGCCTGCTCGACCAGGACGTCGATCGCGATGCCGTTCTCGGCGTGCATCATGATCAGGCCGCCGTTGTCGGCGGAGCGCTGCATGGCGCGCAGGATCTGGCCGTCGTCGCTGTAGAAGACGCCCGGGTAGGCCATGAACTGCTTGAAGGAGGTGACGCCCTCCTCGACCAGGTGGTCCATCTCCTTGAGGGTGTGCTCGTTGACGTCGGAGACGATCATGTGGAAGCCGTAGTCGATCGCGCAGTTGCCGTCGGCCTTGGCGTGCCAGGCGTCGAGGCCCTCGCGCAGGCTGTGGCCGACGCTCTGCACGGCGAAGTCGATGATGGTGGTCGTGCCGCCCCAGGCGGCGGCGCGGGTGCCGGTCTCGAAGGTGTCGGAGGCGAAGGTGCCGCCGAAGGGCAGCTCCATGTGGGTGTGAGCGTCGACGCCTCCGGGGATGACGTACTTTCCGGTGGCGTCGATCGTGCGGTCAGCGGTGAAGGTTTCCGCGGCGGGGGTGGCGGAGGCGGCGAGGGCGGCGATGCGGCCGTCCTCGATCAGGACGTCGGCGTGGATCTCGTCGGACGCGGTGATGACGAGGCCGCCGCGGATGACGGTTCGGGTGCTCATGGTGTGTCGCTCCTCGCCGTGTGAAGGTGCGGGCTGTGTGTGGCTGGTCGCGCGGTTCCCCGCGCCCCTGTCGGGGCGCTTACGGTGCAGTCAGCGGCCCGTACGCGCCCGGTGCCCGGTCCCGGTAGAACTGCCAGCGGTCGCGGACCTCCCGGAGTTTGGCCATGTCCAGGTCGCGCACGACCAGTTCGGGCTCCTTGTCGCTCGCCACCTCGCCGACGAACTGTGCCTCCGGGTCCACGAAGTACGAGGTGCCGTAGAAGTCGTTGTCGCCGTACTCCTCGACCCCGACCCGGTTGATCGCGCCGACGAAGTACTCGTTGGCGACCGCCGCCGCCGGCTGCTCCAGCTGCCAGAGGTACCCGGACAGGCCGCGCGAGGTGGCCGAGGGGTTGAAGACGATCTCGGCGCCCGCCAGGCCGAGGGCGCGCCAGCCCTCGGGGAAGTGGCGGTCGTAGCAGATGTACACGCCGACCTTGCCGACGGCCGTGTCGAAGACCGGCCAGCCGGAGTTGCCCGGACGGAAGTAGAACTTCTCCCAGAAGCCCCTGACCTGGGGGATGTGCGTCTTGCGGTACTTGCCGAGGTAGGAGCCGTCCGCGTCGATCACGGCGGCGGTGTTGTACAGCACGCCGGGCTGCTCCTCCTCGTACATCGGCAGCACCAGGACGATGCCGAGTTCCTTCGCGAGGGCCTGGAAACGGCGGACGATCGGACCCTCGGGGATCTGCTCGGCGTACTCGTAGAAGGCCGGGTCCTGGACCTGGCAGAAGTACGGTCCGTAGAACAGCTCCTGGAAACAGAGAACTTGGGCGCCTTGCGCGGCGGCGTCGCGGGCCGCCTGCTCGTGGACCTGGATCATCGATTCCTTGTCGCCCGTCCAGGCGGTCTGGAAGACGGCGGCACGGATCACTGGGCTCATCGGGACCTCCGGTCGCTCGGTGTGCCGCGAGCCTAGGAAGTCGCGTGGGCGTCTTTGAGTTGCAGCGTGTCACGTCGAAGGGCATGCGGCGTGCCACCGTGTCACTCTGTCGTGGTCCCATGTTTCACCGCCGTTTTCCCAGGTGGTCGCGTGTTTCACTGTTGTTGCGCGTCGTGCGCGAGGAGTGCGATGTGCACCGATGCGGCCTGCTCGAAGTCGTCGAGGTCCACCCCGAGGCGGACCTGTATGGCCTCCAGACGGCGGTAGAGAGCCGGCCGGGAGACGTGGTGGAGCTGGGCCGTGCGGGACTTGTTGCGGCCGGTGGCGAGGTAGGTGCGCAGGACCGACAGCAGGTCCTCCTCGGTCTCGCGCAGCAGCCCGTCCAGCTCCCGCTCCGCGAAGGACTGCACGTGCGGGTCGTCGCGGAGCAATCGGATCAGGCCCCGCAGATGGACGTCCTTCAGACGCACGACCGGGGGGAGGTCGAGGACGGCGGAGGAGCCGGCCACGGCGTCCGCGACGTGCTGCGCCTCGCGCAGGCCGGTGGGTACGTCGTCCCAGGCGGACCGGGGTTCGGCCGCCGCCACGACGGTGCGGTCCGGGCCGGGCTCGCTGCGCAGCCGGGTCGCGAAGTGCGCGGCGAGGGCGCCCGCGTCCTGGTCCCGCGGCAGGCTGAGCAGCACGGCGGTGGCGCCGTCGGCCAGTTCGGCGACCAGCCCGGGCAGGCCCAGCAGCCGCAGGAGCCGTTCGAGCCGGGCGGGGTCGCCGTCGCGGACGACCAGCGGCACGAAGGTGCGCCGGTTGACGGGCAGCCCGGCCGCGCGGGCCCGGGGCAGGAGGTGCCGCGCCGGTACGACACCGCTGACGAGGTCGGTCAGCAGGCCCTGCGCGGACTGCTCCTCCCAGGAGCAGGCGGCGCCACCGGCGAGCATGCGGTGCAGGACGAGGGCCTCGGCGGCGCGGTCGGCGAGCAGCCGTCCGGTGGCGGTGTCGCCCCGGTAGCCGCACAGCACGATCCGGCCCCAGCGTTCCCCGCGCCCGCCCAGTTCGGCCCGGATCCAGCCGTCGCCCGCGGTGCCTCCCCCAGTGCCTGAACGGCCTGGGTGGTGCCCCCACGCCTGCCGGGCGATGCGTTCCCAGTCGCGCAGCACGTCGTCCACCGCGGGCCGCTCCCCCGCCGTGCCGAGGACGCGGTGGGCGAGGTTGGTGACGACGACCGGGCATGCGCTGTGCCGGGCGATCTCGTCGAGCAGGCGTTGCAGCGGGGCGCCGGCGGTGATGAGGGCGGTGAGTTCGGTGCGGACGGCCTCGGAGAGGCTGACGGCGGCGAACTTGCGCCGTACGAGCCTCGACTGGACTTCCTCGGTCAGTTCGGCGAAGGGGAAGGGCCGGTGCAGGACGACCATCGGCAGTCCGCACCGCTCGGCCGCCCGGCGCATCACGTCCGGCGCCGCGGGGAAGGCCCGGCCGAGTCCGAGGACGACGGCGGCGGCCTCCGCGCGGTGCAGGGACCGGACGTACTCGGCCTGCTTGTCCTCGTCGCCGGCGAGCAGGACGCCGGTGGTGAGGACCATCTCGCCGCCGCGGAGCATCACTCCGACGTCCGCGGCCTCGGCGACGTGCACCCAGCGCACCGGCCGGTCGAGGTGGGTCGCACCGGCCACCACCTCGGGCTCCCCGGCGAGCACCCGCTCCAGGGTGAGGATCTGCCGCACCGACAGCGCGGGTTCCGGGGAATCCGGGGTGGTGGTCATGGGCGGTCCCTTGCTCAGCGCACTGCTACCGGATGCTCCTCAGAGCGTTCTCGAGGATCGCGGCGCCTTCCTCGGCCTCCGCGACGGTGAGGGACAGCGGCGGGGCGACGCGCAGCGCACTGGTGTTGTGCCCGCCACCCTTGCCGATCAGCAGGCCGCCCTCGCGGGCCGCCTCCAGGACGGCCGCGGCGGTCTGCGGATCGGCCTCGTCGGTCCCGGGCTTGGTGATCTCGATGCCGATCATGAGCCCGCGTCCGCGTACCTCCCGTACGGCCGGCACCTGGGCGGCGACGGACCGCAGCCGCTCGATGAGCAGGCCGCCGACGCGCCGGGCGTTGCCCTGGAGGTCGTGTTCCAGCAGGTAGGTGAGGTTGGCGAGGCCCGCCGCCATGGTGATCTGGGTGCCGCCGAAGGTGGAGATGCTGTTGGAGTCCAGGCAGTTCATGATCTCGGAGCGGGCGACGACCCCGCCGATGGACATGCCGTTGCCGATGCCCTTGGCGAAGGTCATGATGTCGGGCGGTCCGTTGCGGCCGTGGGCCTGCCAGCCCCAGAAGTGTTCGCCGGTGCGGCCCCAGCCGGTCTGCACCTCGTCGGCGATCCACAGGATGCCGCGTTCGTGCAGCACCTCGCGGAAGGCCGCGTACAGCCCGTCCGGCGGTGCGGTGAAACCGCCGACTCCCTGGACGGGTTCCGCGATCAGCGCGGCCGGGGGGCGGGTGTGGCCGAGCAGGTCCTTCAGGTCGTCGACACAGGCCGCGATGAAGTCGTCGTCGCCCAGGGAGGCGAACGGGCCGCGCGTGCGCACGCCGCCGTGGACGTACAGCGTCTGGAGGGGGGAGAGCGAGGTCGGGGACCAGCCGCTGTTGCCGGTGATGCCCACGGAGCTGAAGGAGCGGCCGTGGTAGCTGTTGCGCATGGCCAGGATGGTGTTGCTGCGCCGGTACGCCGTGGCCAGCAGCAGTGCGGTGTCGTTGGCCTCGGTGCCCGAGGTGGTGAAGAAGACACGGGCGTCCGGGATGCCGCTCAACTGGGCGATGCGTTCTGCGAGTTCGACCATCGGACGGTTGAGGTAGAGGGTCGAGGAGTGGATGATCCGCCCGGCCTGCTCGCTCACCGCCTTGGTCACCTCAGGCAGCGCGTGGGCCGTCATGGTGGTGAGGATGCCGCCGAAGAAGTCGAGGTAGCGGTTGCCCTGCGCGTCCCAGACGTGGCGGCCCTCGCCGTGGGTGATCTCGAGGGGCTCCTCGTAGTAGAGGGCGAGCCAGTCGGGGAGCACCGCCCGGTGGCGGCCCAGGAGGTCGTTGATCACGGCTTCACCAGCCCTTCGTAGGCATCGGGACGGCGGTCGCGGTAGAAGGCCCACGTCTGCCGCACTTCTTCGATGAGGTCGATGTCCAGTTCCCGGATCACGAGCTCCTCCTGGCTGTCGCTGGCGACATCCCCCACGAACTGCCCGCGCGGGTCGACGAAGTAGCTGGTGCCGTAGAAGTCGTTGTCCCCGTACTCCTCCTGCCCGACGCGGTTGATAGCGGCGATGTAGTACCCGTTGGCGACGGCCGCCGCGGGCTGCTCCAGCCGCCACAGGTGGGACGACAGACTCCGGTGGGTGGCCGAGGGGTTGTAGACCAGCTGGGCTCCGGACAGGCCGAGCTGCCGCCAGCCCTCCGGGAAGTGGCGGTCGTAGCAGATGTACACGCCGACCTTGCCGACGGCCGTGTCGAAGACGGGCCAGCCGAGGTTGCCTGGCTTGAAGTAGAACTTCTCGCGGAAACCCTTGAGCTGCGGGATGTGGTGCTTGCGGTACTTGCCGAGGTAGGTGCCGTCGGCGTCGATCACGGCCGCGGTGTTGTAGTAGAAGCCGGGCTGCTCCGCCTCGAACACCGGCGCGACGATGACCATGCCGGTCTCGCGCGCGAGTGCCCGCATGCGCCGCACGGTCGGCCCGTCGGGGACGGGTTCGGCCCAGCGGTAGTGCTCCGGTTCCTCGACCTGACAGAAGTAGGGGCTGTTGAAGACTTCCTGGAAGCCGATGATCTTCGCGCCCCGGCGGGCCGCCTCGCGGGCGTGCTCCTCGTGTTTCGCCACCATGGACTCGGTGTCGCCGGTCCAGGTGGCCTGGACCAGGGCGGCACGTACGACGTTGGCCATGAGCTGCTCCTTCGACGCGACGTCTGCGCCTCTACGCCCGTAGAAGCGGGCCGTAGAGCCACGAACGTAAGCCTCTGGCACGGGGTTGCCAAGACCATCGTCGCCAACCCGCGGGGCATTGCGCGATTCGCACTCCTGTGGGTGAGTCACCCGGGGTACGACGTCGCCGGTCAGGCGGGTAATCCGGCGACGCGCAGGGCGTGCACGACATCCCAGCGGCGTTCCTGAGAGACGCCCCGGGCGGCTTCCAGCAGGAGCGGCACGAGGCGCTGCGGATCGGGCTCGGCGCTGCGGGCGGCCTCCTCGGGGGTACGGGCCCTCACGAACGCGTCGAGCAGCACCCTCACCTCGCGGTGGCGGCCCTCGGCGACCAGGCCGAGGACGGCCTGCCCGAGCTCGCCCGGCGGCCGGGCGACTCCCTGCCGGAGCATCTGCCGCCCGTCCCCCGGCCGCCCGGCCGCGACCAGCGCGTCGGCGGCGGCGACCAGCCGTCCGGCGGGCAGTGAGGCGGCCTCCCACAGCAGCGTCTGCCAGTCGGCGCCCAGCCCGGCGGCGTGCAGCCCCTCCGCGAGCAGCGGGAACCGGCCGGGCTGCCACGAGGCGACCTCGGCGAGCAGCGCGTGGGCCTCCCCGCCGCGTCCCTCGCTCCGCAGCCGGGCCAGCGCGTCGACGGTCCTTCCCACCTCGGCCAGGTCGGCGGCCCCGGCCGACGCCGCCTCCCGCACCGGGCGCTCCGCCCCCGCCTCCTCGGCGGCCCCGGCGAAGCGCGCACCCCGGGGGCTGCGTCCGGGGGCCGCGGGGGCCGGTGCGGGCAAGGTCGGCACGGCGGCGGTCGGCACCATGACGGGTGCGGTGCCCTCGTCCGTCATTCCGGCGAAACGGGCGCCGCCACGACGGCGTTTGCGTTGCTTGGAGACGGGGGGCGTGGGGGTTGGGGCGGTGAACGCGTCGGGGAGGGCCGGGACGGTGAACGCGTCGGGCGAACCGCCCGCGGCGGTTTCCGTACGGGCGCTCCGGTGCTCCACGCCCTGCGGGGCGTACGGCCCAGCCGTGATCCCGCCCGGATCCGGGAACACCTCGGGCACGGCCCCCTCGACAGCCTCCGCGGAACCGCTCCGGTGCTCCACGCCCTGCGGGGCGTACCACCCGGCCCCGGCCCCGCCCGGACCCGGGAACACCTCGGGCTCGGCCCCCTCGACGGCCTCCGCGGAACCGCTCCGGTGCTCCACGCCCTGCGGGGCGTACCGCCCGGCCCCGGCCCCGCCCGGACCCGGGAACACCTCGGGCTCGGCCCCCTCGACGGCCCCCCCGGAACCGCTCCGGGCCCCCGGACGCCGCAGAGCGCGCCACCCCGCCCCGGTCCCGCCCGGACCCACGAACACCTCGGGCACGGCCCCCTCGACAGCCTCCCCGGAACCGCTCCGGCTCCCCGGACGCCCCTGGGCGGGCCGCCCGGCCTCAGGGGTGACGGCGTCGTACCGGCCGGGTGAGGCGGGCACCGTCGAGGCCTGACCCGTGGAGTGCTGCGGCAGGGCAGGCGACCCCGCCGTGGTGCCGTGCAGCCCGTCGGCCTCGTCGCGTGCTCTTGGGGGCACCCCCTGCTCGCGCCGGTCCACTTGAGCGATCCGGGCCCGGAGTTCCGCGCAGCGCGCGGCGGCCCGTTCGTGGTCGTCCTGGGCCCAGGCCAGGTCCACGCGGAGGGCGTCCGCCTGTGCGCGGGTCGTGGCCGAGGTCAGCTGGCGGGCCAGGGCAGCCCGGCGTTCCGCGGCGTACTTCTGTTCGCGGAGCATGACGTCGAGGCGGTCGCCGAGGGCGTCGCGGCCCCCGGGCCGGGTGTCGTGCGCGGCGAGCGCGGCGGCGTGCAGGGAGCGGGCGTGGTCCTGCTCCGGGCCGGCGCTTCCGGGACCGTGCCGCCCGGCGAGATCCTGGAGCAGGGCCTCGACCACGTCCCACGGAGGCATCTCCCGCCCGTCGAGACAGGCCCGCATGCCCTCCGGGTCGCGGTGCCAGAAGACCGCGCACCAGCCGCCGGACGGATCGAGGCGTGCCAGCAGGCCGTTCAGGTAGGTCGCGAACTCCCCGACCTCAGCCGGGAGTCGATCCGCCGCCATCGCTCAACTCCCGTGAGACCGGAGCACTCCGCCCCGTAGGCAACACCAGTCGTGTTACGGAGGTGCTACAGGGAGTTTTCACGCGTGGCGCGGAAGCCTCAGACGGGCACCAGCACGCACTTCCCGGCCAGTTCGTCCATCGACAGCCCGAGCACTCCCGCCAGGGCGGCCACCGTGAAGAAGGCCGGCGTCGGGGCCCGCCCGGTCTCGATCTTCCTCAGGGTCTCCGCGGAGATGCCCGCGCTCGCCGCGATCTCCGTCATGCTCCGGGGACCACGCGCCTCACGCAGCAGTCGGCCGAGCCGCTCGCCGCGTTCGCGCTCTTCGGGGGTGAGAGGGGTGCGCACCATGACCCCATTCTAATACCGGTATAGTAATTGGCATGGTGGAGCTCAAGACAGACACGTCGATCGACGCGATGTACGAGGCGGGCCAGGTCGTCGCCCGCGCCCTGACGGCCGCCCGGAAGGCCGCCGACGTGGGCGTGTCCCTGCTGGAGCTGGACGAGGTGGCGCACGACGTCCTGCGCGAGGCGGGCGCGACCTCACCCTTCCTCGGTTACCGGCCGTCCTTCGCGCCGACCCCCTTCCCCGCCGTCCTGTGCGTCTCGGTCAACGACGCGATCGTGCACGGCGTCCCGACCCGCTACCGCCTGTGCGACGGCGACCTCGTGTCCATCGACTTCGGCGCCGAACTGGGCGGCTGGGTCGGCGACTCCGCGCTCAGCTTCGTCGCGGGCACCCCGCGCGCCGCGGATCTCCGCCTCGTCGGGACCGTCGAGCAGGCCCTCGCCGCCGGCATCGAGGCCGCCGTCGTGGGCAACCGCATCGGCGACATCGCCCACGCGATCGGCACGGTGTGCCGGGGGGCCGGCTACGGCATCCCGGACGGCTTCGGCGGCCACGGCATCGGCCGCCGCATGCACGAGGACCCCGGGGTGCCGAACGAGGGCCGCCCGGGTCGCGGCATGCGGCTGCGGCACGGCATGGTGCTGGCGATCGAGCCCATGGTCATCGCGGGCGGCACGGACGGCTACCACGCGGCCCCCGACGGCTGGACCCTGAAAACGAACGACGGTTCCCGCGCCGCCCACGCGGAGCACACGGTGGCGATCACGGATTCCGGGCCGAGGATCCTGACGGCGCGCTGAAACCCACCCCGTACCCCCTTCCTCCCGATATGCCCTGAAGGTGCCCGTCGCCGACGATCGTGCGAAGGTGTTCTACGAGCGCGCCCCAGGTGTAACCGGCTGCCACCCGGGTTACCCGACCCCGGCACGTCGACCAGCGAGGGCGTCCCCCGCCCGCGCGCCGGGGACGCCGGGAACGGAAAAGCCCATGAGCAGCGGCTTCACCAGCCCGGAGGGCTACGGCTCGGACCCCTTCGGAGAATTCCTCGCACGCTTCTTCGGCGGACCGCGTCCAGGTCCCCGGCAGATCGATCTCGGGCGGCTGCTCAGTCAGCCGGCCCGGGAGCTCGTCCGCGGCGCCGCCCAGTACGCCGCCGAGCACGGCAGCCGGGACCTCGACACCCAGCACCTGCTACGGGCGGCGCTCGCCACCGAGCCCACCCGCACCCTGCTCAGCAAGGCCGGCGCCAACCCCGACTCGCTGGCGTCGCAGATCGACGACCGGTCGGGCCCCGCCCAGCACACGCCGGACGACGCCCCGCCGCCGACCGCGCTCTCCCTCACCCCGGCCGCGAAGCGGGCCCTGCTGGACGCGCACGACATGGCCCGGGCACGCGGCTACGGCTACATCGGCCCGGAGCACGTGCTCAGCGCTCTGGCGTCGAACCCCGACTCGGCCGCCGGGCACATCCTGAACGCGGCCCGCTTCGCCCCCTCCGAACCGCCCGAGGCGCCGGAGGTTCCCCAGTCGGAGCGCCCGCGCCCGACGAACACACCCACGCTCGACAAGTACGGCCGTGACCTGACCGAGCTGGCCCGGCAGGGCCGGATCGACCCGGTGATCGGCCGGGAGCAGGAGATCGAGCAGACCGTCGAGGTCCTCTCGCGCCGCGGCAAGAACAACCCGGTGCTGATCGGTGACGCGGGAGTCGGCAAGACGGCCATCGTGGAGGGGCTGGCGCAGCGCATCTCCGAGGCGGACGTGCCCGATGTGCTGACCGGACGGCGCGTGGTCGCCCTGGACCTCACGGGCGTGGTCGCCGGCACCCGCTACCGGGGTGACTTCGAGGAGCGGATGAACAACATCGTGGGCGAGATCCGCGCCCACTCCGACCAGTTGATCATCTTCATCGACGAGCTGCACACGGTCGTGGGCGCCGGATCCGGTGGCGGCGACGGCAGCTCGATGGACGCCGGGAACATCCTCAAGCCGGCCCTCGCCCGGGGTGAGCTGCACATCGTGGGCGCCACCACGCTGGAGGAGTACCGCCGCATCGAGAAGGACGCGGCGCTGGCCCGCCGCTTCCAGCCGATCATGGTGCCGGAGCCGACACCCGCGGACGCGATCGAGATCCTGCGCGGCCTCCAGGACCGCTACGAGGCCCACCACCAGGTCCGCTACACCGACGAGGCGCTGGTCGCGGCCGTGGAGCTGTCGGACCGCTACCTCACCGACCGCCGCCTGCCGGACAAGGCGATCGACCTGATCGACCAGGCCGGTGCCCGGGTGCGGCTGCGGGCCCGGACCAAGGGCACGGACGTACGGGCCCTGGAGCGGGAGCTGGAGCAACTGATCCGGGACAAGGACCAGGCGGTCGCGGACGAGAGTTACGAGCAGGCCAGCCAGTTGCGCGACCGGATCGCGGAGCTGAAGCAGCGGATCACCGACGCCGGTGGCGACAGTGAGGTCGACGAGGGCCAGGACCTCGTGGTCGGCGCCGAGGCGATCGCGGAGGTGGTGTCCCGGCAGACCGGCATCCCGGTCAGCAGCCTCACTCAGGAGGAGAAGGAACGCCTGCTGGGTCTGGAGGAACATCTGCAGCAGCGGGTCGTCGGCCAGGACGAGGCCGTACGGGTCGTCTCGGACGCGGTGCTGCGCTCCCGCGCCGGGCTCGCGGCTCCCGACCGCCCGATCGGCAGCTTCCTGTTCCTCGGCCCGACGGGCGTCGGCAAGACCGAACTGGCCCGGGCGCTCGCCGAGGCGCTGTTCGGCAGCGAGGACCGCATGGTCCGGCTCGACATGAGCGAGTACCAGGAGCGCCACACCGTCAGCCGGCTGGTCGGAGCCCCGCCCGGCTACGTCGGCCACGAGGAGGCGGGCCAGCTGACGGAGGTCGTGCGCCGCCACCCGTACTCGCTGCTCCTGCTGGACGAGGTGGAGAAGGCCCACCCGGACGTCTTCAACATCCTGCTCCAGGTCCTCGACGACGGCCGGCTGACCGACTCCCAGGGCCGCACGGTGGATTTCAGCAACACGGTCATCGTGATGACGAGCAATCTCGGTTCCGAGGCGATCACTCGCCGGGGCGCCACGACGGGCTTCGCCGCGGGTGGTGCCGACGCGGACGAGGAGGCCCGCCGCGAGCAGATCCTGCGCCCGCTGCGTGAGCACTTCCGCCCCGAGTTCCTCAACCGCATCGACGAGATCGTCGTCTTCCGCCAGCTCAGCACGGAGCAGCTGCGCCGGATCACCGACCTCCTGCTGGACCGCACCCGCTCCCTGGTGCGGGGCAAGGGCATCACGGTGACCTTCACCGACCGGGCCGTGGAGTGGCTGGCCGAGCGCGGCTACCAGCCGGAGTACGGCGCCCGTCCGCTCCGCCGCACCATCCAGCGCGAGGTGGACAACGAGCTGTCACGACTGCTGCTGGACGGCAGGGTGCCGGACAACGGCCAGGTGACGGTGGACGTGGAGGACGGGCACCTGAACTTCCGGACGCAGGGTTCGGCATCGCCCTGACGGGTGCGGGGAACTACGCGACCAGCCCCCACGCGCCCGCACGCACTCAGCGCACAGGCCGCACCACCATCGCCGATCCCCCACCCCGCCGCACGGTCTCGGCGGCGGCCAGCCACCTCCCACCCGACAGCCGCTGGACGCCCGTTGCCGCGCCGATCTCCGGGTTCGCCTTGAAGGAGTGCCCGATCGCTTCGAGCTGCTTCCTGACGTCACCGTCGAGACCCGGCTCCAGCTCGGTCTGCGCGGCATTGCGCTGGCTGACTCGCGGAGCGGCGATCGCGTCGACCAGCGGCAGCCCCCGGTCGACGAACCCGGTGAGCGTCTGCAGAACGGTCGTGATGATCGTCGCGCCGCCCGGCGACCCCAGCGCCACCACGGGCCTGTCGTGCCGGTCCAGCACGATCGTCGGCGACATGGACGACCGCGGACGCTTGCCCGGCCCCGGCAGGTTCGGGTCGTGCACGGCCGGGTTGGCCGGGGTGAAGGAGAAGTCCGTCAGCTCGTTGTTGAGGATGAAGCCCCGCCCGGGGACGGTGATCCCGCTGCCGCCGGTCTGCTCGATGGTGAGGGTGTAGGCGACGACGTTGCCCCACTTGTCGGCCACCGTCAGATGCGTGGTGCTGTCCCCCTCGTACGTCGTGGGAGCCGCCGTGCCGCCCGAGCCGCAGCGCTGCGGACGACGCGGATCACCGGGCGCCACGGGGCTGGTCAGCACCGCGTCGTCCTTGATGAGGCATTCACGCGAGTCGGCGAACCGCTGCGACAGCAGTTCCTTCGTCGGCACGTCCTCGAAGGCGGGGTCCCCCACCCACCGGCCCCGGTCGGCGAAGGCGATCCGGCTGGCCTCGATCAAGCGGTGCAGATAGCGCGCCTTGCTCGTCTGGGACAGGTCGGTCCGCTCAAGGATGTTGAGCGCCTCCCCGACCGTCGTGCCGCCGGAGGAGGACGGTGCCATGGAGTAGACGCCGAGGTCGCGGTACGAGGTCCTGGTGGGTGCCTGGAGCCTGGTGCGGTATGCGGCCAGGTCCTCGGCGGTCAGGTCGCCCGGCCGGGCGTTCCAGCCCGAGCCGGGGTCCACCGGCGGCTTGTTGACGGTGTCGACGACGTCCCGGCCGAGCCGGCCGTGGTAGAGCGTGTCGACGCCCTTGCGTCCCAGCTCCGCGTACGTGCGGGCGAGGTCGGGGTTCTTGAAGGTGGAGCCGACGACCGGGAGTTTCCCGCCCGGCAGGAACAGGTCGACGGTGTCCGGGAAGTAGCGGAAGCGTCTCTCGTTGGACGCCGTCTGCGAGCGGAAGGTCTCGTCGACGGTGAAGCCCTCGCGGGCGATCCGCTCGGCGGGCTTCAGCACCGTGGAGAGCCGCTTGCTGCCCCACTGGTCGAGCGCCCGCTGCCAGGTGGCGGGTGTGCCGGGGGTGCCGACGCTCAGGCCGCTGCTGACGGCGTCGGCGAAGGCGAGGGGCTTGCCGTTCTCGACGAACAGGTTCTTGTCGGCGCTCAGCGGGGCGGTCTCGCGGCCGTCGATGGTGCGTACCGTGCGGGACTCGGCGTCGTAGTAGACGAAGTAGCCGCCTCCGCCGATGCCGGCGGAGTAGGGCTCGGTGACGCCGAGCGCGGCGGCCGTGGCGACGGCCGCGTCGACGGCGTTGCCGCCTTTCCTGAGGACCTCGATCCCGGCGGCGGAGGCGTCGGGATCGACGCTCGAGACGGCACCGCCGTAGCCGACGGCCAGCGGGGACTTCTCACCGCCGGTGTGCTGCGCGGTGGGTGGCGGCGCCACCGCTCCCACCGACATCACCACGGCGGCCGAAACCGCCAGGACCGTCAGATTCCGTGCGACAGGGCGACGCATCCGCACCTCCAGTCAAAGGCCGTCCGCGCAGCTTAATTCATCGCCATGGCCGCGTCAGGCAGGCGTCGAACACCGGTGCGTCGGGGCCGCTAGCATGCGCGCCCATGACCGACGACGTGCGCAACATCGTTCTGGGCCTGATCGCGGCGGGCATCAGTGCCGTGCTGGGCTGGCTCACCCGTACGTTCCTGTGGAAGCGCAAACTCCGCCGCAAGCAGGCCTTCTTCGGGTTGCCCGAGAACTCCGAGTCCCTGCTCGTCGTCAACCGGGATCCGGCCGCGAGCGAACCGGCGGTCCACCGCTTCGACGTGTACGCGCTCCTGGAGCTCTCGGCGCTGGTCAAGGACTGCGGGGCGCACTTCCACGTGCTCACCCAGGACGCCGCGCACCAGGGCTTCGGGGAGCGCACCGAGTTCTGCGTGGGCGGCCCGGCGTCCAACCGGCGCATGATGGCGCACATGTCGGCCATGCTGCCGGGTGTGCGCGTCAACGTCGACGCCGAACCGGGGCCGGACCGGGGCGCCTTCCGGATAGGCGGCGAGCGCTACCGCATGGACCCCGGCGTCACGGAATACGTGCTGCTGGCCCGGCTCACCGCGGGTGACCGCCGCGACGCCCGTCCCGTGTTCCTCTTCTGCGGCCAGCGGGCCATCACCAACCAGGCGGCCACCCGCTACCTCGCGCGCCATCACGAGCGGCTGTCCCGCACGTACGGCACCGGGGAGTTCGTACTGCTGCTCAAGGTGATCAATTCGCAGGCGTACGGCCCGGACGTCGTCGAACTGGTGGAGGACGTGACGCGAGCGGCGCGGACCCCGCTGCCCGTCGCGGCGACGGGGTCTCCACGCAATACACACCGTGCCTCCTGAAGTCCTCCGCTGCTCAACAATCGTTACTGGCACGTAACTTACCGACGGGTTACCTCTGGTAAGCGGTCGAGGTTACCGTTCGGTCACTTTGCACTGACACGAGTGAGGAGTGACCCGTGGGACCCCACCGCAAGGCCCTGCGCACCACCGCCGTGGGCGCCGTCTCGGCGACCCTGGTCGCCGGCACCGCCCTCGGATTCGCCCCCACCGCCCAGGCGGCACCGAACCCCATCCGCTTCGTCGACATCGCCGGCTACGGCGGCACCGTCCTCAAGGCCAACGTCGTCACCCCCGCCGGTGCCCGCGGCGGCGACCGCTACCCGCTGCTCGTCATGCCCACGAGCTGGGGCCTGCCGCAGATCGAGTACCTGGCCCAGGCGCAGAAGCTCGCCGACTCCGGATATGTCGTCATCACCTATAACGTGCGCGGTTTCTGGCAGTCGGGCGGCGAGATAGAAGTGGCGGGCCCACCCGACGTGGCCGACGCGTCGAAGGTGATCGACTGGGCGCTCACCCACACGCCCGCGGACGCCGGGCACATCGGCATGGCGGGGGTTTCCTACGGCGCGGGCATCAGCCTGCTCACCGCCGCGCACGACCGGCGGGTCAAGGCGGTCGCATCGCTCAGCGGCTGGGCCGACCTGATCGGCTCGATCTACGCCGGGCGCACCCAGCACGTCCAGGGCGCCGCCCTGCTGGACGGCGCGAGCGTGGTGACGGGCCGCCAGAGCGCTGAACTGCGGCAGACCTTCGACGACTTCTACAGCTCCAACCTGGCGAAGGAACCCGAGCTCATCGCCTGGGGGAAGAAACGTTCCGCTACGACCTACGTCGACCAGATCAACAGAAACGGCGCGGCGATCATGCTCGCCAACGCCTGGGGCGACAGCATCTTCCCACCCAACCAGTACGCCGACTTCTACGAGAAGCTGACCGGGCCGAAACGGCTGGAGATGCGGCCCGGTGACCACGCCACCGCCGAGCTGACCGGCCTGTTCGGGCTGCCCAACGACGTGTGGAAGGACACCGAGCGCTGGTTCGACCACTACCTGAGGGGCGCGGACAACGGCATCGACCGTGAACACCCCGTTCAGCTCATGTCCCGCTCCGCGGGCGGCTACGAGGGCTACCCGGACTGGAAGTCGGCCGGCGCCGCCCACCGGAAGATCGCCCTCGCGGGCACGACCACGATCCGCGCCAACGTGAACTCGGGGGCGGACGGCGGGGTCGTCTTCCTGTCCAGCATCCTCGACCAGGTGGCGAAGGTGCCGCCGATGGCCTCGATCCCGTTGATCCCCCGCCGCTGGGCGGCCGTCTGGCAGTCCGAGAAGTACACCTCGGCCCAACAGGTACGCGGAACGGCCACGTTGCACACGACCCTCACCCCGACCAAGGAGAGCGGCACCCTCGTCGCCTACCTGTACGACGTGGGGCCGCTCGGCCTCGGCAAGCTGGTCACCAACGCGCCGTACACCTTCCACGGGCGCACCCCCGGAAAGCCGTTCGGCGTCGACCTGGAGCTGTACTCCACGGCCTACGACGTCCCGGCCGGGCATCGCCTCGCCCTGGTCGTCGACACGGTCGACCCGCTCTACATCGAGCACAACCCGTCCGGCGCGCAGCTGACCTTCTCCTCGCCGGCGAACGACCCGTCGTACGTGTCGGTTCCGCTGCGCGAGCAGTGATCTCCGGCTGCCGCCGGACGGGCCTGGCCGATGTGAACCGCCGCCCCCATGGCCATCGGGCCGTGGGGGCCGCGCCCGGTGGGAATGCCCCGCGGACCGGGCGGGCGGTCTGCTCACCCCTGGCGGGATCGGTGGCCTTCGGCGAAGTCCCCCTCTCCGACAGGGATGAAGGGCACATCGTAGTCGAGGTCCGATTCGATGAGCCGTCCGGTGCCTGCTCGTTCAGTGCTTGAGGATCTTGGAAAGGAAGTCCTTGGCGCGGTCGCTGCTGGGGTTGGTGAAGAACTCGTCGGGGGTGCGGTCCTCGACGATCCGGCCGTCGGCCATGAAGACGACGCGGTTGGCGGCCGAGCGTGCGAAGCCCATCTCGTGCGTGACGACGATCATGGTCATGCCCTCGCGGGCGAGTTGCTTCATGACCTCCAGCACCTCGTTGATCATCTCCGGGTCGAGGGCCGAGGTCGGCTCGTCGAAGAGCATCGCCTTGGGCTCCATGGCCAGGGCGCGGGCGATCGCCACGCGCTGCTGCTGGCCGCCGGAGAGCTGCGCCGGGTACTTGTCCGCCTGATCGGCGACACCGACCCGCTCGAGCAGCTCCCGGGAGCGCCTGTCGGCGTCCTCCTTCTTGCGCCCGCGCACCTTGACCTGCCCCAGCGAGAGGTTCTGCAGGACGGTCTTGTGAGCGAAGAGGTTGAACGCCTGGAAGACCATGCCGACGTCGGCGCGCACCCGGGCCAGCGGCTTGCCCTCCTCCGGCAGCGACTGCCCGTCGAGGACGATCTCTCCGGACTCGATGGTCTCCAGACGGTTGATCGCCCTGCAGAGGGTCGACTTCCCCGAGCCGGACGGGCCGATGACCACGACCACCTCCCCCCGGCCGACGGTGAGGTTGATGTCCTGCAGGACATGCAGCTCCCCGAAGTGCTTGTTGACGTCACGCAGCTCGATCAGCGGCTCGACGGCCATACTCAGCCCTACTCACTCTCAGCTGTGTGGTGGTTGCCGCAACGTATCCAGACAAGATCGAAGTTGTCGGGCGACACGCACTTTTCGATCATTAGCCGTATTTACGTGGAACATTGGGCCATTGGATGCCGTCATGGGGCTCACGACTCCGCGACTTCGGCGTACAACTGCGACAGCTCGGGGACCCCGTTGACGGCCCACTCGCGCCCGGCGTCCACCACGTCGACCTCCCGGCCGGAGGTCAGCCGTACGACCGGTTGCCCGTCGGACCGGATCTCCCAGGCGGCCCCCGGAACGGTGCGCACGATGACGGTGCCGAGGTAGAGCCCGGCGTCGTTGCCGAGCCAGGGCAGGGTCTCCTCGTCGTCCCGCCAGCGCGGCACGAGCTGGTCCAGCGCTTCGAGGGAGGCCGCCGAGTCGTCCAGCCGCACACCCTCCCGGTACGCCTGGGAGCGGAGCAGTTCGCACTCCGCGAGGAGTTCCGCTATGCCTGCGGGATCGGGGAACCCGATCTTCTGGCGCCGGTTGCCCAGGAAAGGGATGTTCATACGTCCAGCGTGTCATTCGTACCGCCGTCTGCACCACAGGGCGCGCGGTCCCGTCGATCCGGGTCGAGTTCAGGCCGAGTTCACGCGGCGCGCGTTGACGCGCCATCCCTGCCTCCCTAGCTTCACCGTGCGTCTTGCGTCTCGTCCATCGTTACCTCTTCGCCGTCCCTGCGTTTGGTGTTGTCGCGTCGTGTGTCGCTGAGCGGGAGGAGCCGGCCGTGCGCCGATGTTTCCGGGGGATCTCGGTCGCCTTGGCCCTGTGCGGGTCATTGGTCCCGGCGGTCTCCGCGCAGGCGGTCGAGAAGGGACGGGCCGCACCGGTGCCGCTGGAGCGGCTGTTCGACAACGTGGCCGTCAGCGACGACAGCCGTCCCGGTGACGCCGACTTCGACGGGTCCGGCGCCTCCCTGTCGGCGCGGGACCTCACGGCCGCGGGCTGGACGCCCGGTCGCGCCCTGACCGTGCAGGGTGCCCGGCTGACCTGGCCCGACCGGCGGCTCGGCCAGCCGGACAACGTCCGCGCCGCCGGACAGGACGTCCGGATCACGGGACGCGGTGACGCCCTCGCCTTCCTGGTGGCGGGCACCACCGGCACGGAGGTGGGCGGCCGGGGCACGGTCACGTACGCGAACGGCTCCCGCTCCGGCTACCGGCTGACCGCACCCGACTGGCGTAGCGGCCCGCTCGCGACCAAGACGGTGGCCCTGCCGCACCTGAACACGCCGGCCGGCCAACTCACCCGGCAGGCCCGCCTGTACGCCGTGACGGTGCCGCTGGTCCCGGGGCGCCCGGTGGCCTCGGTCCGGCTGCCGGACGCGGCCGGGCTGCACGTCTTCGCGGTGTCGGTACGGACCGCCACACGGGGCTGGACGGGCAGCTGGACGACGGCCACGGGCGGATACGCCGCCGTGGGTCCCTGGACGGACCGGACGCTGCGGCTGGTCGTGCACACGTCAGCCGGCGGGTCCCGTGTGCGGCTACGGTTCGACAACACCTTCGCGGCGGCCCCGGTACGGATCGGCAGCGCGACGGTGGCGGTCCGGGCGTCGGGCGCGGCCTCGCGCGGCACCCCGGTGGCGTTGGCCTTCGGCGGTGCGCCGGGCGTGACCATCCCCGCCGGGGCCCAGGCGTTCAGCGATCCGCTCGGCTTCCCCGTACCCGCGGACGCCGATCTGCTGGTGAGCTTCCACCTGCCCGGCACGGTGGCCGCGGCGCCCGTGCACGGGCTCGCCCAGCAGCGCTCCTACGTCAGCGAGCCCGGCGACCACGCGGCGGACGGCGCGGCCGGGGCGTACACCTCGGTGATCACCCGCTGGCCGCTGCTCGCCGGGGTCGACGTCGGCGGCGGGCCCGGGTCCGTGGTCGTGCTCGGGGACTCGATCACCGACGGCGACAAGTCAACGATGGACGCGAACCGGCGCTGGCCGAACGTCCTGGCCGGCCGGCTCCTCAGGCAGGACACCGTCCCGCGCTACGGCGTGCTGAACCTCGGCGTCTCGGGCAACCGCGTGGTCACCGACCGGTACCCCGGCGACGGAGTGTCCACGGACACGGCAGGGGTGAGCGCCCTGCACCGCTTCGACCGGGACGTCCTCGCCCAGCCGGCGGCGCACACCGCCGTCGTCTTCGAGGGCGTCAACGACCTGCGGTGGGGCACCCCGGCGAAGCAGGTGATCGACGGGCTGCGCGAACTCGCGGTGCGCGGACACGCCCGCGGGCTGCGGATGCTCGCGGCGACGATCCTGCCCTGCGAGGGCGAGGCGCGGTGCACGCCCGCCGTCGACACCGAGCGGGTCGCGGTGAACGACTGGATCCGCGCCGGCGGGGTCTTCGACGGAGTGCTCGACTTCGACGCGGTGATGCGTGACCCGCAGCGGCCCTCCCGGATGCTGCCGGCCCACGACAGCGGGGACCATCTGCATCCGGGCGACGCGGGGCTGGCGACCCTGGCGCACTCGGTCGACCTGCGGCTGCTGCGGCCCTAGACGTCCAGGTCCACGACCACGGGCGCGTGGTCCGAGGCGCCCTTGCCCTTGCGCTCCTCGCGGTCCACGTACGCGTCGCTGACCGCCTTGGCGAAGGGTGCGTTGGCGTACACCAGGTCGATGCGCATGCCGCGGTTCTTCGGGAAGCAGAGCTGGCGGTAGTCCCAGTACGTGAAGGGGTGCTCGTACTTCAGGGGCCGGGGGACCACGTCCGACAGGCCGGCCTCGCGCAGGGAGGCCAGGGCGGCGCGCTCGGCGGGGGTGACGTGGGTGGAGCCCTCGAAGAAGGCGGGGTCGAAGACGTCGTCGTCCGTCGGCGCCACGTTGTAGTCGCCCATCACCGCGAAGGGACGGCTGCCCGCCGCGTCACCGGCGACGGCGGCCTTGAGGGCCTCGAACCACTGGAGCTTGTAGGCGTAGTGCGGGTGGCCCACCTCACGGCCGTTCGGCACGTAGACCGACCAGACGCGGAGCGGGCCGCAGGTCGCCGAGAGGGCGCGGGGCTCCACCGAGCCGTCGAACCCGGGGTCGCCGGGCAGGCCTTTGACGACGTCCTCGATGCCGACACGGGAGAGCACCGCCACGCCGTTCCACCGGCCCGTGGCGTGGACGGCCGACTCGTAGCCCAGCTCGCGCAGCTGCTCCACCGGGAACTGTTCCTCGGCGACCTTGGCCTCCTGGAGGCACAGCACGTCCGTGCCGCTGCTCTCCAGCCAGGCCAGGAGCCTCGGCAGGCGGGCGGTGATCGAGTTCACGTTCCAGGTCGCGATGCGCATGTCCCACAACCTACCCGGAGGGTCCGACAACGCGGCCGGCCCCCGTGACGGCCTAGACCTCCGCGGAGTCGCCGGGCGTCAGCCGCAGGTGCTCCGAACCGCCGAGCTGCCCGATCTGCCGGTCGTAGATCGGGCGGGCCAGGTCGGTCAGGAGGGCGTCATGGACGTCGTAGGCCCGCTGCGGCCTCACCTCGCGCACGTAGTCGATGACCTCGGAGATCTTGCTCCAGGGGGCCATCACGGGGAGCATCAGCGTCTCGACCGGGCGGCCGGGGACGGTGAGGGCGTCGCCGGGGTGGAAGACCCTGCCGCCGTCGACGAGGTAGCCGACGTTGGTGACGCGCGGGATGTCCGGGTGGATCACCGCGTGAAGTTCGCCGTGGACCTGGACGTCGAAGCCCGCGGCGCTGAAGGTGTCGCCGTGGCCGACGGTGTGGACGCGGCCGGGGAAGGCGGAGGAAATCTTCTCCGCGACGGCCTTCAGGGTCCAGATCTCGGCGCCCGGATTGTTCTCCATCGCGGCCCGCAGCCGGAACTCGTCGAAGTGGTCGGGGTGCTCGTGGGTGACGAGGATCGCGTCCGCGCCGAGCGCGGCGTCCTCCTCACTGAAGGCGCCGGGGTCGAGGACGAGGGTCCGGCCCTCCTTCTCGAGACGGACGCAGGCGTGCGACATCTTCGTGAGCTTCATGACTCCATCCTCCCTCCACGCCCCGGCGCGGGGCTCACTCCCGGGGCGTGGTCTCCTCACGGATGACCTGCTGGGCCACCTTGAAGGCGCTGTTCGCGGCCGGTACGCCGCAGTAGACGGCCGCCTGGAGCAGCACTTCCTTGATCTCGCCGGGGGTGAGCCCGTTGCGCAGGGCGGCTCTGGTGTGGAAGGCCAGCTCGTCCAGGTGCCCGCCGGCGACCAGGGCGGTGAGGGTGACACAGCTGCGGGTACGACGGTCCAGTCCGGGACGGTCCCAGATCTCACCCCAGGCGTAGCGGGTGATGAACTCCTGGAAGTCCCCGGAGAACTCGTCGGCCTGGGCCAGCGCCCGGTCGACGTGCGCGTCACCCAGCACCTCGCGGCGGACCTTGATCCCGGCGTCGTACGGGTCGGGCCTGCCCTGGGCCTGCTGCGGTACGGCGATCGGGGCGATCTCGGCGAGGGGCCCGGTCTGCGGGGGCTGCGGCGAGGCGGGAGACAGGACCGGCCTGAGGGCGGCCGGGGGCAGGGCGGTCGGGCCGGTGGAGGTCTCGAAGGCGGGCTGCCAGGCCGTGGAGAAATGCCGCACCAGCAGGTCGGTGACCGCGTTGGGCTGCTCCACCGGGACCAGGTGGGAGGCGCCGGGGACGACGGCGAGGCGGGCGTCCGGGATGCCGGCGACCAGCGTGCGGGCCTCGGCGGGGCCGGTGACCTGGTCGTCCGACCCGACCAGGACCAGGGTCGGTACGCCGACCCGTCCGAGCTCGGGACGGACGTCGAACGAGGCGAGCGCCTCGCAGGAGGCGATGTAGCAGCCGGGGTCGGTGGTGCGCACCATCTGCACGGCCCACTCGGTGATCGCGGGCTGCGCGGCGGCGAACCCGCCGGTGAACCAGCGCTCGGGCGCGGTACGGGCGATCGGGTCGAGGCCGTTCGTGCGGACGATCACGCCTCGCTGCCGGAACTCGTCGGCCGTACCGAAGCGGGGTGAGGCCGCGATCAGCGCGAGCGAGGCGAGCCGCTCCGGGTGGCGCAGGGCCAGCTCGATGCCGACGGCGCCGCCGAACGCGCAGCCCGCGTAGCCGAAGCGCTGCACGCCGAGCCCTTCGAGGGTGGCCAGCAGCCGCGTGGTGAGAGCGCCGACCGACCCCGCCGGATACGCGGGGGCGCCGCCGTGGCCGGGCAGGTCGAACCGGAAGACACGCCACTGCTTGGTCAGCTCGGGGACCTGGCGGTCCCACATGTGCCATGTGGTACCCAGTGAGGGACCCAGGATCAGGACGGGAGCCTCTTCTGGCCCGTCAAAGCGGTATTGCAGGCTGTTCGGTGGTGTCTCGCTCACCCGTCTGAGCCTCTCATCTGTCACGACAGCCCCTATGAGCGGGGTGCTGGTTGTGGCTGTTTGACCAGGTGGAAGACCTCCCGGGCCGCGTAGCGTTTGAGGCACCGGACGATTTCGCGTCGGGTCTTGCCCTCCTTGATGCGGCGCTCGTAGTAGTTCTGGGTGCGCGGGTCGACCCGCAGGCGGGTGAAGACGATGCGGTGGAGCGCGGCGTTGGCCTGACGGTCGCCGCCGCGGTTGAGGCGACGGAACTGCCTGCGCCCCGAGGAACGCTCGACGGGACTGACCCCGCACAGCGCGGCGAAGGACGCCTCGCTGTCCAGCCGTTCCGGGTTGTCCCCCACCGTGATCAGCAAAGTGACGGCCGTATCCGGACCGATCCCCACCACCTCGAGCAACTGCGGGGCATGACCTTCCACAAGCCGGGCCATACGAGCGTCCACCTCCCGGATCTGCTCGGAGAGCTGGCCGATCCGATCAGCCAGCAGACCCAGCGTGATCCGCGTGGCCTGCAGCACCGACTCCTCACCGACCTCCCCGTGACCACTCACGTCGGTGAACCGCGCACAGGTACGGAAAAGTTCGGCATTGCCCAGTCCGGCCAGCTCTTCCCGCAAGACGGGGTCAGCAGTGACGAGGACGGCCTTGAGCTGATTGATGGCCTGCGTACGGGCTTTGACGGCCGACGCCTTCGTGAGTTTGTACATTCTCGCGATCTGCACCGGACCGTCGCCCGCTTTGGCCCGCGCGCACGTCCGCCCGCTCAATACGGCCCTGGCCGCGTTCTGGGCATCGAGCGGATCCGATTTGCCGCGCCGGCGGCGATCTGCGCGGTCCATCCGGTTCACGTCAAACACGTCTATGCCCTGGGCCAGCAGATAGCGCGACTGGGACGCCCCGTAGGAGCCGGTCCCCTCCACCCCGGCCCGCCCCACCACGCCCAAATTCCTGGCCCACTTCAGCAGCTCACGGTATCCAGCCGCGGTGGCCGGGAACTCGTCGGTGGCAAGCACAGCCCCCGTCAAGGAGAGCACCGCAGCCATATGGGCATCACGGTGCGTGTCCACTCCCAACACCACCTCCCCCGAAGGGCGGCGACGGCGGGTCTTCGGAGCAGCCGACGTACTGGGCACGGTCGATCTGGACATGCCCGTTCCCCTTCCGGTCCGATGTCATGTCGCGTTGCCGGTACCGGGCCGCCTCGGGCGGTCAGAATCGTGAGGACGCCACAACAATCGGCAGGCCCCTATCGGGACACACCCCGCCAGCCCGGCACCGACAACGCACCATCCCCGGCCAACGGCCGACACTGTGACACCAGGACACCTCGGTCAGAGAAATCATGAGTCAGACCCCACGACCCGGGACAGCACCCACCTATCCTTCCGCCCCTCCCAACCCATCGGCCCCTGTGTTCAAACCCGATCGTCAATCGAGACGATTCGACAGCCGACGCCCGGCGCCGACAGTACGTGCGCGAAACCAAGAGATTTCCGGGTGGGTCGAGGCGTCTCCGTGGCCCGCTCATGGCCGCGTACCGCGGTGTCAGGCCGAGGGTTCCGCCGGGGGGTGCGGCTACCGCTCCACGTCGGCGTGCGGGTCCGGCAGGACCGTGCGCAATTCGGGGTCGGCGCGCACCCGGTGGGCGCTGTGGCAGGACCACCGAACGGCGTCGGTGAGTGCGGCGTGTTCGCGGATATGGTGCAGCAGTTGCAGGGCCGCCGACGGCGTGCCGGGTGATCCGGCACAACAGGACGCTCGCAGACGCCCAGCTCCACGAGGAACGAGCCGAACGGGGCACGGCCACAACCTCCGCTGGTGACGGAGGCGGTGGCGTTCGGGGCACCCTCGGCCGGAGCATCGGATGCATCCGGCTGAGGGGCACGGTCAGTGACGGTTCGGGCTGGCCGACCGCTGTGCCGTGCAGGCCGTGCCGTGGTTACGGCGGTCGCGGACGACTGCGGTCGGCGCCCGGCGTGTTACGGTTTGCAGTTCGTCGCGTCGCCGGCCGGGTGCCGTGTGGGCACCTTCAGCGCTGTGCCGGGCTTGACCTTGCGCACGTCATCGCTGCCAAGGCCGACTCGGACGGGAAGCGGCGGGCCGGAGCGCAGGGTCAGCTTCGTGGTCTGCTGGCCGACAGACAGGTCGAAGGTGCGCCCCTGCCATTTCACCCCGGTGATGTCGACGCCCGGGAGCTGCGGCGGCAGGAAGGGGTCGATGGTGATCGTGTCGGTTCCCCAGCGCATCCCGGTGAAGCCGTAGAGGAACTCCTGCAGGTAGCCTCCCTGGCCGGTGGTGAAGTTGAAGGCTCCGCCATTGCGGGTCTCGTACCACTGGTTGAACGGTGCGGCCTGGTAGGGGTCCACGCTGTTCCGCATGTAGTGGTACGTCTGGCAGTCCGGGGATCCGAGGGCAGCGCTGGCGATGGTGGCGATCGCGTCCGTCATGGACGGGCCGTTCGGGTCGGTGCGTGCCTGGTAGTAGTCCAGGTCGTTCTGGGCCAGGCCAGCCGGCATCGGCACCGCCCAGGGGTATTGCAGCAGGGTGACGTCGGCCTGCTTGACAGTCTGCCCATTGTAGCCCTCGAACTCGGGGTGGATGTTGAGGGCCGTGTCCACCGGGATCTTCAGGCCGTCGGCGACCTTGCTCCATTCCGGTTCGGCGGGCTGGCCGAGGATGCGGGCGGCGCTGACAGCGATGCGCAGCGATGCCTGGGCGCCAGCGTTGGTGGTCACGCTGTTGTCGACGTGGTCGTGGTACTCGTCCGGGCCCATGACGTCGTTGATGTCGTAGCCGCCGGCCGGGTCGGGCTCGGCGCGCGTGGCCCAGTAGTCGGCGATGTCCTTCAGCACCGGCCACGCCTTGTCCCGCAGCCACTGCTCGTCGCCGCTCGCCTGGTAGTACTGCCACTGCGCCAGGGCAATGTCGGAGTTGATGTGGAGCTCGGTGTTGCCCTCGTTCCAGGGCGGCGGGGTCTCCTCCTTGCCGGTGAGCGCGCTCTGCCACGGGAACTTCGCGCCCTTGATCGGGCGGGCGGGAGTGGACAGTTCCTTCGCCGCGGCCCTGGCGGCGGGCAGCAGTTTCTGCCGGTAGGTGTTCGCGCCGCGTGCGATGTCGGGGTACTGGGCGAGCAGGGCCGGGTACATCCAGGTCTCCGTGTCCCAGAACACGTGACCGCCGTAGCCGTCCGAGGACAGTCCGGCCGGGCTGATGCTCCAGTCGACGCCGGCGCGCGTGCTTGCGAGCAGGTAGAACATGGACGCGCGGATCTGCGCGGTCATGGCGGTGTCACCGGGGATGGAGATGTTCGACTGCCACAGGCGGGACCATGCCTTGTTGTTGCGGGCGAGCGCTTGTCGGTAGCCGTCCGCGGATGCTCGGGCCGCGGTCTTCGCGGCGGCCTGCTGCGGGGTCGCGGACCGAAGCGACCGGTCGGTGTCGACGCTGGAGGCCGCGCCCACGTACTTGGTGATCCGCAAGGGCTGACCGGCGCGGACCGGGATGGTCGCGCTCTGCCCGGCGGTGCCGTCGTCGGGTACGGCCATCGCCTTGGTCGGCACGGCTCGGTTGTTGACGCGGAGTACGGAGTTCAGTCCGGCGGTGACCAAGTTCCCGTCGCTCACGACGGTTTGGGACAGCGTCGCGGTCCTGCCGTCGACGCGCGCGTTCCTGGTCGAGGCGTATTTCAGTCCCTGGCCGTCGAACTGGTCCACGACGGTGGCGGTTCCGCTCCAGTGCGGGACGGCCCGCACGCTGACCGTGCCCAGATGGCCGTCCGCGCGGTTGGCGCTGACCTCGTAGTCGAAGCTGGTCGTGTCGCCCGCCGGGGAGGTCCAGTCGAACGACGTGCTCAGCACGCCGGTACGCAGGTCCAGCGACTGCCGGTACTTGCTGGTGGTGCCGACGGTGGCGGAGGCGATGTCGGTGGGAGGCTGTGCGCCGTCCGGGTACACCGTGAGGTAGTCGACGTTGACCCGGGCCGTGTCACCTTCGGCCACTGTGATCTTGAGCGTGTTCGTGCCCGCGTTCAGCGTCACCGGCATCGTCAGCGTCGCCCAGTCGTCCCAGCCGCCCGTGTCGGGCAGGGTCAGTTGCTGGAGAGTGCCGTTGACGCCGAGGTGGATGGTCTGCGGGCCGCCGCTGCCGTTCGCGTACCGGACGGCCAGGGTGGCCTTGCCGGCCGGCGCGTCACGGATCGGGACGACGCCGGCGCCGCCGACCGTCGGGTTGCCGCCATTGTTCAGGCCGGCCAGGTAGCCGTCGGCGACCGAGCCGGGGTGGGACCTCTCCACGAACGCGCCGCCGGAGATCTGCCCGTACATCGCCGGACACAGCTGGTTGAACGCGCAGGACCAGCGACCGATTCCGTAGAGGTCGCCGCCGCGGCCGAAGCCGAGCGTGGTCCAGCTCGGCAGACTGGCCCGGTCCTCGAACTTGCTGGGGAGACGGGCGTAGAAGCCGGCCAGCTGTGACTGGGTGACGATGGGCGTGCTGCCGTATCCGTGGCCCGCCGCGGGTACTCGTGCGGCGAGGTAGCCGTTGCCGATGAACGTCGGGGAGTAGTTCTTCGATGTGTCGGTCGTGCTCAGTACCCAGCCGCCGTCGCCGACCTTGCCCGGTATGGGTGCAGGAGGCCGGCACCGCTGCCGTGCCTATGAGCAGGCTGGCGAGGGCCAGCCCGATGGACGCTGTCCTCCTGGTCATGCGTGAGCGGGCATGCGGATGGACGGTCGCTGACGGCAGCGTGTCCTGTGCGGCCCGGCTGCGGCCTCGGGCGCCGGATCTGGCGCGGTCGCCCGGGCTGGTCGCCTTCGATACCGCAGCAGCCGCCACGGCCGTGAAACGGCCCCAGGCCGACCTGCGGCGTAAGGTACCGGACCTCACACCTGGGTCGTCTACGGCCTTGCCGTACTCCTTCATCGAAACGCCACCTCCGTGTGGGGTATGGGTTCAGGCCGACCGCGTGGTGAAGATCGCGGCGGCGCCGGCAGGCAGTCGATAGCTGTATGTTGTGCCGCCCCACCGGATGTCGAACGCCGCGGTGCCGCTGCCGGAGTTGTACGCCGCCGACAGCCTTGTGCCGTCCGGCAGTTGAGCGCTCTTGCGCTGAACACCCTTGGTCACGTCGGCGTTCGAGGTGACCTTGCCGTCGGGAGCGAGGACGGAGACGTCGTGGATGGACCACCAGCTGCCGGAGTCGGACTTGTTGACGGCGCGGATATAACGGGCGGTGGTGGTGGGCAGCAGGATTCGGGTCACGGTGCTGCCGGGGCCAGTGGCGATCGGCTTGCCCCAGGTGGTGCCGTCATCGGAGGTGTACACCTCGTACTGGCGGGCGAAGTCGCCGGACGAGGCGCTGGTGTCCAGGACGATCTCGTTGAACGTCCGGGCGGAGCCGAGGTCGAGCTGGAACCAGTCGCCCGGTCGCATGCCCTGGCCGGAGCTCCAGCGGGTGGCCGCGTCGCCGTCGATCGCCTTGGTGGGCGGATCGTCCGAGCTGCTCGCGGAGGCCGATGCCTGCCAGCTGCCGCGGGGCAGGGCCACCTCACCGGTGGGCGGGGTGAGCGAGGCGCCGGCGGGCAGGGTGTAGCCGAGCCACTGGTCGCCGACGCGGACCTGGGGCTGCCGGGCGAGCAGGCTGCTGTCGTAGGTGATCAGGGCCTTGCTGCCGTCGGGGTTGCGGAAGGGGAGGTCGACGGAGCCGATGGCGGCCGGGTCGGTGCTGCCGTGCTGGGTGCCGTTCCAGGTGAAAGTCGCGGCTGCTCCGGCGGCCAGGGTGTAGGTGAAGTAGCGCTTGCCCCAGCGGACGGTGAACGTGCGGTCGGTGGTGCCGGAATTGTAGGTGACCAGGGCGGTGGAGCCGTCGGGGTTGGTGAACGCGACGTCTTCGACGCTGCCCTTGCCCAGGGTGTTGGATGCGACCCGGCGAGCGCCTGGCTGGACGAACTTGCTGGCCTGGGCGAGCCCCCAGTAGTCGGCCGTCGGCGTGTACGACCACGTGCCGTCGGCGTCCTGAGAGACGGTCACCATGGGGCGGCAGCCTTCGCACCCGTTGTTTCTGGGGCCGCTGTCGTTGTCAAGGGCGACGTTCCAGCGGACGATGCTCTGGGCCCAGTTCCGGGGGCCGTTGATGACGTTGTCCATGGCGCCGGCGAAGCCGTCCTGCTCGTCGCCCTCCCAGGTGCCGCCAGAGCACTCGGTCTGGAAGGCGCCCTCGTTGGGGTAGTCGTTGTGGACGACGGTCTGGTTCAGGACCAGCTCGGCGGCGGCGTAGCAGTGCCAGGCCGTACCGGCGACGTTCCGGGCGGTGGCCGGGTCGGCGTAGAACGACTCGGGGTAGCTGGTGACGTCCCAGTTGTGGTCGTAGCCCAGGATGCGCGTGGACAGCTTCTGTTCGCGCAGGGTCGGGGCGAGGTGGTCGGTGACGAAGGCGTTCGCCTCGTCAGCGGACAGGCGCATGCCCGGGTAGGTGGACGGTTCGTGCAGCGGCTCGTTCTGCGGGGTGATGTAGCGCACCGGGACGCCGGCCGCCGCGTACTCCTTGAGGAACTTCGCGAAGTAGTCGGCGTACGGCTGGTAGGCGTCCGGCTTGAGCCGGCCGCCGTTCATCGAGTCGCTGGTCTTCATCCACCCCGGCGGGCTCCACGGGGTGGCCATGACCGTCAGCTTCGGATTGAGCGCGCGGGCCTGCTTCAGCAGGGGGATGGTGTATGCCCGGTCGTGGTCGATCGAGAAGTTCGACAGTGTGGGGTCACTCTGGCCGGCGGGCATGTCGTCGTAGGAGTAGTTCCCTCTGACGGTGAAGTCGCTGGCGCCCATGGGCTGACGCAGGATGCTCAGACCGATGCCGTCGCGGCGGCTGAACAGGTCACGCATCAGCGCGTTCCGCTGATCGGCGCTGAGCTTGGTGCCGACCAGCCAGGCGGAGGAGTCGGTGAACGAGGCCCCGAAGCCGGACATGGGCTGGTACCTGCGGGAGGTGTCCACGGTGATCGTCGAGCCGGAGGGTGCGGGTCCGGTCTTCCAGGTCACCGGGGACTGCTGGGACAGGTACGTCTTGGTGGACGGGTTGGTGATCCAGACCGACGCCCGTCCGGGCGCGGAGTCGGCCGAGGCGGGTGTGGCTGCCGGAAGGACGGGGAGCGTGGCGAGCAGGGTCGCGGCGGCTGCCAGGGATGTCCGGCGCCATTGCCGGGTGGTGGTTCTCATGGTGCGGCTCCTTGCGGGCATGACGGCCTGGCACGGCGGCGCGCGTGCAGGACGTGGGTGGGGCGGGACCGGCGCGGGAGGGGCGGGTAAGGGCGCCGGAGCCGGGGTCACTTCAGGCCGGTGGTGGCGATGCCGGCGACGAAGTGGCGCTGGAAGAGGAGGAAGACGATGGTCACCGGGAGGAGGACGACGACGGCGCCGGCGAGGAGGATGCCGAAGCGGGTGAAGTCCTGTCCGCTGCTGGCCAGGGCGAGGCCGACGGGGAGGGTGTACTGGCTCTCGTTCTGGGCCACGACCAGCGGCCACAGGAAGTTGTTCCAGGAGCCGAGGAAGGTGATGATCCCGAGCGTCGCGAGGGCCGGCTTGGTCAGGGGCAGGATGATCTTCCAGAAGATGGCCAGTTCGCGGCAGCCGTCGACGCGGGCTGCGTCGATGAGTTCGTCGGGCAGGGTAGAGATGAACTGCCGCATCAGGAAGACCCCGAACGGGGTGGCGAGGAAGGGCAGGATCAGCCCGAGCAGGGAGCCGGTCAGCTGCATGTTGGCCACCAGGACGTACAGCGGTACGAAGGTGACCAGGCCCGGGACCATGAGGGTCGCGATGACGACGGTGAACACGGCGCGCTGTCCGCGGAACTCGAGTTTGGCGAGGGCGTATCCGAGCATCGAGCAGAAGATGAGGTTCCCGGCGGTGACGGCCAGGGCCACGAGCACGGAGTTGGCGAACATCGTCGTGAAGTCCAGGCTGCTGAACAGTTCCTGGAAGTTCGTGAGCGTGGGGCGGGTGGGGATCAGGTCGGGCGGGATCTTGCGGATGTCCGCCTCGGGCTTGAACGCCCCGGAGAGCATCCACAGGAACGGCGTGACCATCAGCAGTAGGAGGCCGGTGAGCGGCAGGTACAGCCAGGGGCGGCCCCACTCCTGGCGGATGGGGCGGCGTCGTACGGACTTCTGTACAGCGGGATCGATCGTGGTCGTGGTCATGGGGCATCAGTCCTTGTCGCGCAGCATGCGGAACTGCAGCACGGTCAGCGCGATGATGAGAACGAAGACGACGTAGCCGGCGGCCGATGCGATGTCGTAGTTGCCGTTGCCGAACTGCTTGTAGGCGTACAGCGTGGCCGACAGGGTGGAGTCCAGGGGGCCGCCGTCGGTCATGACGAACGGCTCGTCGAAGAACTGCAGGTAGCCGATGCCGGTGGTGACGGCGGTGAGGAGGAGGGCGGGGCGCAGGAGGGGGAAGGTGACCCGCCAGAAGCGCTGCCAGGGGCCGGCGCCGTCGAGTTCGGCGGCCTCCGTCAGGGAGTGGGGGACGGACTGCAGACCGGCCAGCATGATGATCATGACGGTGCCGAGGTTGCGCCATACGGCCATGAGGATCATGACGGGCAGGGCGAGGCGGGTGTCGGCCAGCCAGGCCGGGCCGTCGATGCCGAACCAGGCGAGGACGGTGTTCACCAGGCCGGTGTGGGGTTCGAGGAGGGTTTTCCACACCACGGCGACGGCGACGATGCTGGTGATCACCGGCAGGTAGAAGCCGACCCGGAAGGCGGCTCGGAAGCGGCGGATGCCACTGTCGAGGGCGACCGCCGCGGCGAGCCCGGCGGCCAGGGTCAGGGGCAGGGCCGCCAGGACGAACACGCCGGTGTTGCGCAGGGCGGTGAAGAACTGCGGGTCCTGGAAGAGCCGTACGTAGTTGTCGAGGCCGACGAACGACACGTTCAGCGGGGTGCGCAGGTCGGCGCTCTTGGTGTCGGTCAGGCTCATCAGCGTCGACCAGACGACCGGCAGCAGCATGAAGGCGAGGAACAGGGCGAGGAACGGGGCGGCGAGGATCCACGCGGCGCGGGCCTGGCGGCCCCGTGCGATGCTCCGCCGCGGCGAGGAGGTGCGGCGGAGCACCGCCGGCTGCTTGCCGGCGGTGTCGTGCCCCTCGGTGCCCTGCCCGGCGATGGTGTTCGTGGACATGGTGGTCATCCGTCCGTGGGCATGGTGGTCATCCGTCCGTACGGGGGGATGCGTGCGGCGGCGCTTCAGCGGCCGGTGCCGATGCTGGTGGCCTTGGACTGCAGGGCCTTCTGCACCTCGGCGACGCTGGATTTGCCGTAGGCGAGCTTCTCGAGCTCGGAGTCGATGGCGTCGGCGATCTGCTGCCAGGTGGTGATCGCCGGAGGGGCCTTGGTGACCTTCAGCTGGGTCTCGAAGGCGGCCATCTTCGGGTTCTCGTTCAGCTTGCCCTTCGACCAGGACTGGACGGCGGCGGGCAGGTTGCCCGAGGCGTCCGCGTACTCGGCCAGGTTCTTCGGCTCGGTGAGGAACTTGACGAACTTCCAGGCCGCGTCGGCGTTGTCCGCGTCCTTGAAGACGGCGAGGTCGCTGCCGCCGGCCAGGCCGGCCGCCTGCGTGCCCTTCGGCAGCGGCATGGTCTGCCACTTGCCGTCCAGTTCCGGGGCGTTCTTGTGGAGGTCGCCGCCGGTGCTGGGGCCCTGCTGCACGGTGCCGATCAGCCCGTTCTGGAGGTTCTGGCGTGCGTCGGTCTTGTCGTTCGGCGTCAGCTTGTCCTCGAAGATGCCGCTGTAGTACTCCAGGGCCTTGGTGACCGCAGGCGTGTCGAAGGTGAACTTCTTCGCGTCGGCGTCGTAAATGTCACCGCCCTGCTGCCACACCATTGGCAGCCAGAACAGCCAGGAGTTGAAGCCGACCTGCAACTGGGTGGCGTTGCGCAGCTTGGCATTCTGCTTGCCCGCGGTGGCCTGGACGGCCTTCAGGTCCTTCAGGTATCCGGCCCAGTCGCCCGCGGGGGCACCCTCGATACCGGCCTTGGTGGTGATGTCGGTCCGGTAGTAGATCACCGAGGTGTCGGCGATGAACGGGACGCCGTACGAGGTGTCCTTGTACTTCGTGGTGTCCCATTGGCCGGGGAAGAACGCGGACTCCTCGAACGAGGCCGGCGTTGCCTGGAAACCGTTCATCGCGGCCATCTCGGCCATCCACGTCGAGCCGATCAACGACATGTCCGGGGTGTTGCCGCCGGCGATCGAGGTGGTCAGCTTCTCGTGCGCGGCGTCCCACGGCACCGCCGTGATCTGAACCGTCACGTCCGGGTTCCGCTGCTCGAACTTCTTCGCCAGGCTCTCCAGGTCCTTGTCGGCCTTGTCGCCCATGGACCACATCACCAGCTTGCCCTTGGCCTTGCCGCTGCCGATTTTCGCCGGGGCGTTGTCGGAGGACGAGGCGTCGTCGCTCCGGCCGCAGCCGGTGGCCAGCAGGGCGGCGGCCACGGTGGCGCAGGCGATCTGGAGGGTTCTGGTGGTGGGACGAGGGGTGCGCATGGGTGCGGCTCCTTGCGGTTGGGCTGGACACGGCGCGGGAGGTGAGCGGGGCAAAAGCGACTGTGCGGCCGGGTGGGTCAGCCTTCGGGGTGTAGGCGGCCGCCATCGACGGTCGCCCCGGCGGTGAGGCGCGGATCACGGCTGGAACGTCCGACGTGCAGGCGGTAGCGGCCGGGCGGTGTACGCCAGGTGTGGGTTTCGCCGTCCCAGATTTGGAAGGCGCGGGCGGCTATGTGTACCTCGGCGGTGACGCGTGTACCTGGTGCCGCCTGGACCGTGGCGAAGCCCGCCAGCAGGCGCACCGGCCGGTCGGAGACGTCCTGCGGCGGCTCCAGGTAGACCTGGACGACCTCACGGCCGGCCCGGGGGCCGCTGTTGGTCAGTTCCACGGTCAGGTTGAGTCCGTCTCCGCCCGCGGGGCAGGGCAGATCGGCGAAGACGGGAGCCGGGGAGATCGTCACGGACTCGTACGTCCATCGCGTCCAGCCCAGACCGTGCCCGAACGGGAAGGCCGGCGTGAGGCCGTCCCGGTCCCAGGCCCGGTGGCCGACGTGGACGCCCTCGGTGTAGTCCACGATGCCGTCGCGGGGGCGGGCGTCGGGGACGGGGACGTCCTCGGCGCGGGCGGGCAGCGTCCACGGCAGTCGGCCCGACGGCTCGGTACGGCCCAGCAGCACATCGGCGAGTGCGTGCCCGGCCTCCTGGCCCGGCAGCCATGACCACAGCAGGGAGGGGGCCTCGTCGGCCCAGGGCAGCAGCACCGGGGCGCCGGCGTTGACGACCACGATGGTGCGCGGGTTGGCGGCGATCACCTTGCGGACCAGGTCGTTCTGGTGGCCGGGCAGGTCGAGGCTGGTGCGGTCCCAGCCCTCGGACTCGATCTCCTCGTTGGTACCCACCACGACGACGGCCACATCGGCGGCCTGGGCCGCGGCGGCGGCTTCGGCGATCTCTTCGTAGGGGGTGGTCCCCGGCGGAGTGTGCCGCAGCTGGGCGGTGACGAAGCGCCCGTAGCCACCGGCGTCGACGACGGTGAGATCCAGGGCGAGCGCAAGTCTGCGGCCTTCCGGCCCCACCTCGATGTCGATCCCCCGCTGTGGCGGGTGGGCGTGTTTGGACTCCAGCACCAGCTCCACGCCGCGATCGTCGTATCCGGCCAGGACGTGTTCGCCGTCGATGCTCGCGCTGAAGCGCCCCGCGCAGCCGAACTCCAGGCGGTGCGTCCCCGGTTCGGCGAGGGTCAGCTCCGTGCGCAGCAGAACCCGGTGGGTCGCCGGGGCGAAATCGTCGTACATGGTCCAGTCGCCAGTGGCGCCGGCCTCGCCGCCGATGCGGTTGCCGTCGGCGTCCAGGTGGTCGGCGCGGATGCCCGCCGCGCCGGTGTCGGGATCGGTGAGCAAGTCGGCGGAGGCATAGGGCAGGCGCAGGCGGGCGTCGCCGCCCCGGTGCACGGTCAGCCGGACGTCCTCGGGGAGCGCGGCCCGCAGCCCGTCCTCGTACGACACCGTGCGCACCGCCGGGACGAAGGCACTCCCGCCGCCCTGGAGATAGGGCGCGACGGCGTTGGGGCCGATCAACGCGACGCTGCGGATGCCGTCCGGGGGCAGCGGCAGCAGGTCGGCCTCGTTGCGGAGCAGCACCGTGCCGCGAGCGGCGACCTCGCGCAGCAGGCGGAACTCCTCCGGCGCGGGCTTGGCCGGTACGGGGGACGGCGCCGACTCATCCAGTGCGCCGACATGCCGGGCCAGGCGCAGCAGCCGCAGCACCTTGTCGTCGACCAACTGCTCGTCCACCTCGCCCGCGCGCACGGCGGCAGCGAGGGCGTCACCCCAAGGACCGTCTGGACCCGGCATCACCAGATCCAGACCACCGACCGCCGAGGCCATGGTGGACCGGGTCGCGGCCCAATCGCTCACCACGGGCCCGGAGAAACCCCACTCGCCCTTCAGCACCCCGCGCAGCAACCGCGCGTTCTCGGTCATCGGCGCTGACTCGGTCCCGTCGTCCAGGCCCGAGTAGGCGGCCATCACGCTCCACGGCTCGGCCTCGGCGAGGACCTGCTCGAAGGGGGTCAGGTAGACCTCCCGCAGTGTCCGCTCGTCCAGCCGGGCGCGGTACTCGGTGCGGTCGGTCTCGGAGTCGTTGGCCACGAAGTGCTTCAGACACGCGCCCACGCCCCGGCTCTGCAGGCCGCGTACGACGGCGGCGGCCAGGGTGCCGGTGAGCAGTGGGTCCTCGGAGAAGTACTCGAAGTGCCGCCCGGCGATCGGGGTGCGCTGCAGGTTCACCACCGGCGCCAGCACCACGTCGACGCCCTTGCGGCGCGCCTCCGTGGCGAACAGCTCCCCCAGGCGCTCGGCGAGCTCGGTGTCCCAGGCCGCCGCCAGCGCACTCGGCGCGGGGGCCAGCAGGCCGGTCTCGTCGGGGTCGTCGCCGGTCCCCCGCACGCCCTGCGGGCCGTCGGACATCGTCACCGCGGACAGTCCGAGCCGGGGCTCGGCAGGAAGTCTCCACAGGTCCGCGCCGGTAAGCAGCCGGACCTTGGAGTCCAGGTCCAGGCCGCGGACGCGGTCACGGAGCTCGGCGTCATCAGGGAGGGCAGGGCGGCTCATGCTCGTCCTTCCAGGCCGCGGGGCGGCACGAAGCGGGCGGAACGGGAGCAGGAAAGCACACTCACTAAGTGCTTAGTAAGTCCTTGTGCGTAAGTTCTTTCTCAGGTTTGATCGGAGGGTGACCACTGATAGACAGCCCCGTAGACTCCGCACGATGAGCGAGAGCACGCCGAACGGGGAACGGCAGCCCCGCGCCGGGAAGAGTCTCAAGGCCCAGCAGCGACGGCAGGAGATCCTGCAGATCGCGATGGACACCTTCGCCGCCCGCGGCTACAACAACGCCTCGCTTCAAGAGATCGCCGACCGCGCCGGGGTCACCCAGGCCGGCGTCCTGCACTACTTCCGCTCCAAGGCTCAACTGCTCACCAGCGTCCTGGACCTGCGTGACGCCACCGACATCGAGCAGCTCGGCCCCGACCGCCCCAAGGGGATGGCCTTCCTGCGCCACCTCGTCGACACCGTCCGCCGCAACACCGAACGCGAAGGCATCGTCCGCCTCTACGCCGTGCTCTCGGCGGAAAGCGTCACCGAGGGACACCCCGCCCAGGACTACTTCCGCGCCCGCTACGCCGGCCTGCGCGTCATGGTCACCGAAGCCCTCGCCGAAGCATCCGAACTCGGCGAGACACGCCCCGACCTCAACCTCGAAGAGGCTGCCACGGCGATCATCGCCGTCATGGACGGCCTCCAGGTCCAGTGGCTGCTCGCCCCCGAGTCCGTCGACATGACGGCCGTGACAGATCGGGTCGTCACCGCACTCCTGGCCGAGTTCACGACCAGAACCGCCTGATACCCGGCGACAGTTGTTGCCGGGGGGGACGTATGCGTGTTCAGGCGTGCGGCAGGAGTCGTTCCGCCTCGGGCTCCAAGGATGCCGGGTCCGTGCGCGGAGGGTTCGCGCCGGGGACGGAGCAGGTCAGCGCGGCGACGCGGGCGGCGAAGCGCATGCTTCGGTGAGATCCGCGACGCTCAGTCCGTCGAGGCGGCCGAGGGCGAAGAGGCGGTGGAGCAGGCCGGCGGTGAAGGAGTCGCCCGCGCCGACGCCGTCGACGACGAACGGGGCGTGGACCGTGATGCGGTGGCCGTCGAGTGAGGCGAGGGCGCCGGATGCCGCCGGGCGAGGGCCTCGTCGATCTCCAGTGTCTGACCCAGCACGTCGTGCTCTGGAGGACCGCACCGAGCGGCTGACGCCGGTGGCGGAGATCACGCGCGGGAGGAACTACTCGAGGCACGGTCTCGGAGAGACATGCCGTGCCGTAGACACTCCCAAAGGCGGTTGGATTCGCAGGAGCCAAGAGTGCCTCCCGGTTGGGCGCGGAGAATCCCTGGGTGACAGGCTGTGCCTCGGCCGTCAGAGCGGCGTCGCCCCCTCCTTGCTTCGGGTACTGAGGAGGGGAGAAGCCGGGCGCAACGGTGCCCTCGACGGACGTTGCACGCACCTGATTGAGATCCGTCGGACCGCACGGGCGAGGCTTCTCGTCGAACACCGCTATCACACACCTGTCACCGACTGCGTCGACTCCCCCGGACCAAAACGCTCTGACCTGGAATTGTGCGGTCGCCTTGGACTGACCTGGACGCCTATAGACGGTCCCTACAACCTGTGCCAGGTGGTACCCAGTGAGGGACCGAGGATCAGGACCGGGGCGTCTTCTGGCCCGTCAAAGCGGTATTGCAGGGTGTTCGACGGTGTCTCACTCACGCCTCAGAGCCTCTCACGTCTCACGGACGCCCCTGTAACGCGGGGATGCGGGAAACCAGTCCGACCAGGTTGTAGACCTCGCGGGCTGCGTATCGCTTGAGGCATCGGATGATCTCACGTCGGGTCTTGCCCTCCTGGGTACGGCGTTCGTGGTGCGCCTGGGTGCGCGGGTCGTGACGTAGCCGGGTCAACACGATGCGGTGCAGGGCCGCGTTCGCCTGCCGGTCGCCGCCGTAGTCGAGCCGGCGTGTGTTCCGACGGCCAGAGGAGCACTCGATGGGGCTGACTCCGCAAAGGGCAGCAAAGGACGCCTCGCTGTTCAGTCGCTCGGGGTTGTCTCCCATCGTGATCAGGAGAGTGACGGCGCTGTCCGAACCGATGCCCACCGGCACGAGCAGCTGCGGGGCGTGGTGCTCGACGAGCCGGGTCAGGCGTTGGTTGAGCTCATTGATCTGAGCCGTGAGCTGTTCGATGCGCTCGGCGAGTATGCGTAACGTCATGTGGGTGGCCTGGGTCACCGCGTCCTCGTCTCCCCCACCGTCGGGTGAGCCGAGGCGCGCGCACGTGCGGAACAGCTCGCGGCACGCGTGCCGGGTCCTGTCGCACCGCAGTGCTGGATGGTGGCCCGCGGACGAAGAGTGAGAGCATCCGCGTCATGGATGATGCAGACGGTCACACGGCTCGGTGGTGGGTGGCGTTGCGCCGGACGCCGATGGCCGTCTGGAACGACGACGTCACGGACTGGGCCGCTGCGCTGACCTACTATGCGGTTCTGGCCCTGTTCCCGTTGCTGCTGGTGATCCTCTCGATCCTGGGTCTGACCATGCCCACGGCCAAGCCGGAGGTCATTGACCGCATGACGCAGGCGGCCCCGGCCGAGTCCCGCGCGCTGCTGCGCAGCACCCTGCGGCAGATGGTCGCACAGCCGACGGCGGCATGGACGCTGATCTTCGTCGGAGGGGCGGGGGCCCTGTGGTCGGGATGCAGCTATCTGAGCGTCTTCCGCCGGGCGTTGTACTCCATGCATCGGATCAGCGCGGACCGGCCGGTCTGGCGTACCGCTCCGCGCATCATCGCCACGGCACTCGTCCTGAGCTCCCTGCTTCTGACGTCGACCCTCGCGTTGTTGCTCACCGGCGGCCTGGCCCGGCGTCTGGGCCAGGCCCTGAGTCTGGGTACCGGGCCCCAGGCCACCTGGGACACGCTGCGGTGGCCGGTCGTGGCCGCGGTAGCCGTCGCCTTGGTGCTCGTCCTGTACCGGTCGGGGCCGGCGTCCTCCCGCCCTGTCCGGAGGATGGCGCCCGGCGGCACATTGGCGGTGGCGCTCCTGCTGAGCGTCTCACTCGGATTCGCCGTCTACACCTCCCTGGTCAGCACCTATGACCGTCTGTACGGTTCACTGGCAGGCGTCGTGGTGTTCCTGGTCTGGCTGTGGCTCTCCAACCTGTCCCTCCTGATCGGCGCTCAGTTCAACGCAGAGCTGACGAAGCCTGCGCACGGGGAATGAGCCGGTCTTCTCGTACCTGCGGCTGACCGCCCCTACCCCCTTGAAGCCGGTTCGCTGCGGCCGCGTGGGCAGGGCGGCCTCTGGGCCTCGCGCGGCGCGCCGTCCGCCGCCTGGACCGGCAGGGCACCGCACAAGGTCAGCGCGATCACGGGCCAGGGTGGCGAGGGGAGACCACAGGCCGGCCGCGAGCGCGGCGATGCCAGGTTGGTGGCCGGGCATGGAAAAGCAGTCGGCGTCGTGCAGGCACCTCACGCGCCACCACCGGTGCCCCTCCTGTTCGGGGTGCGGGTCCGGCGCGGAGCCCGGGCGGGCGTCCACTCACTCAGGCCCTGTCGAGCCAGACCACCCATCGAGCATCCGGGGCGGCAGATTTGGGGCCTCGCCGAATCCGACCATCTGCCCGGCCTCAAGACACAGGTCATCGGCCGAACTGCGGCTCCGAGATCTCGAGCTCACCGCCTGGCACGTCCTGCACGCAGACCGCAGGTCGGACGATTCGACTGGGCGGAAAGCCTCCTCGACGCCTGGACCAGCGCCTGAACGACTGCTCCTCCAGGCATCCGCGAAGGGCATGCGGCGCCCGAGTCGGCACGTGGCGCGCACCCCGGCCTCGTACCCCTACTCCTCCGGTTCGGTGTTGCAGCACCTTGCGAGCAACTCTGGTCGCCGATGAACTGCGACACGTACGGTGAGGCGGCCGAGCCCGGGACAACGCCTGATGTGACCGAGTACAGGAAGGTCCCGTCCGAGGTGGGCCGCCCCGGACGCACGCACCTCAACGGAGTTGGGCGGCAGCCATTGCTGGTCGGCCCTACTCCTGTGCGCCACAGGTCCTGTCGGTGCCCGGCACAAGCGCACCCCCTGTTCGGCCGAAAGGACGGCTTGCACGGGCCGCGGCAGTCACCGGACACGGCGTGCACTATCCCTCGGGCAAGGCTGCGAGGTCAGGCCGGGTTGATGTTCTCGACCTGCGGGTCCTTCTGGCCTTGGGAGACGTCGAACCGGGGGGCCCGAACGGCGTACTGCTCGGGGCCCCACTACTGTTTGTCGTCTCCGATGCCAGCGTGGCATGAACTCTGGTAGACCGGATGACTACGAGGTCCAGGCGTTCCAGACGGCGACGGTGGCCGGGCCGTTCGACGAACAGCCGGCCGACACGTGCATCCGTTCAAAGGCTCTGTGGTGCAATAACATCTGCCGGGCACCGGGCTTGGCGCCAGCCCCCCGCATCCCCGGGCCGGAGTCCTGAGCAGCAGCGAGCAGCGAGGAGTCACCGTGACCGTGCGCGGGCCTGACGGGGACGGTGGGCACACCACTCGTACTCCCGCGAACGGGGGTGGCCGGGGCGGGGCGATAACCCTGGCGGAGACGCTGGCCGCAGCGGAGTCCGCGGCGCCTGTGGAGTCGCTCGACGTGGTCGCGGGCATGCTCAAGGAGCGCCTCGGGGCCGCGTCGGTGTCGTTCCTCATCACCGACTTCACCGGTGGCTCGGTCGTACGGCTGGGGGCGGCGGGCAGCATCGATACCGATGAACCCGCCCGGCGCATCTCGCTGCGAGGCACCCTGTACGACGACGTGATCCGCACCCAGCGGCCGAGCGTGGAGGACAAGGGCGACGGCGCGCTGGTGCGGATCGTCGCCCCGGTGACCAACCGCGGAGACGCCATCGGGCTCCTCGAACTCTTCCTGCCCTCGGCGCCGGACGCGGAGGTGATGCGGGAGATCGGCGAGACCGCCCACGCCCTGGCATACATCGTCATCGCGAACCGGTCCTACACCGACGTGTACCAGTGGGGCCGCCGTACCAGCCCGCTGAGCCTGGCCGCGGAGATCCAGCACCGGCTGCTCCCGGCGTCGCTGGCGTGCGAGGCGGCGCAGTTCGCGGTGGCCGGGGCACTGGAGCCCGCCGACCACGTCGGGGGCGACACCTTCGACTACGTGATCGACCGGGACACTGTCCAGCTCTCCGTCACCGACGCCATGGGCCACGATGTCGACGCCGCGCTGCTGGCCACCCTCCTGGTGGGCGCCCTGCGCCGGGCCCGGCGGGCCGGCGCCGACCTCGCCGAACAGGCCCGCCAGGCCGACCAGGCCATGCGTGAACACGGCCGCCAGAGCTACGTCACCGGCCAGCTCCTGCGCATCAACCTGACCGACGGCAGGACCGAGTTCATCAACGCCGGCCACCCCTGGCCGCTGTGCATGCGGAACGGCCAGGTACGGGAGATCACTCCGAAGATCGATATGCCGTTCGGCTTCCAGGTCCCCCACACCTACCGGGTCCAGTCGCTGGACCTGCAGCCGGGCGACCGGCTGGTGATGCTGACCGACGGCATGCTGGAGCGCAACGCCAACAGCCTCGATCTGTCCGACCTGATCGTAGGTACCCGTGCGCTGCATCCCCGCGAGGCCGCCCGCACCCTCATCGCGGCGATCGTCGACGCCAACCACGGCCACCTGCAGGACGACGCGACCGTCATGTGCCTGGACTGGCACGGCGTCGGCCACTCCGAGCGGGACGCCGACACCGGCGCCGACCTCTCCGACGCCTCCGCCCCGTCGCGGACGGGGCGGACCACTCCTGGGCGATGACTCGACGACTGCTCCGACACCCCGCTACGTCCGGTCCCGGGCGGGCGGCCCGTGGGGGCGCTTGCCCGGCTGACCGCGTCACCGGGGGAGGCGCCTGCGGCGGCGGCCCAGGCGTAGGCCAAGGAGGACGAGGTCGGCGACCAGAACCACCACGCCGATGACCAACAGGTAGAACAGGCCCTTCGCCACCACACCGATGATGCCGAGCACGATGGCCACAATGAGCAGCAGGAGGAAGAGAGCCATTGGTGTCACCTCATGGCGGGGACGTTGGTGAGGGCATCAGCGGCGGGCGAGGCGACGTTCGCCGCCCGCACCCGTTCGGTAGGCGAGCTCGTAGTGCGCGAAGACGGTCTTCTCGTCCTCCGCGAGCAGTTCGCCGTCCGTGCCGATCGAGGGCGCTTCCTTGACCTGCTTCTTGTCGTAGGCGACCTTCAGATAACCGGGACCGACCGTCGCGTCGCCCAGGGGGACGAACACGAGCCGGTGCCGGGTCGGCAGGCCGACCGTCACCGTCGCGAACGCGGGCTGGTCTGTGGCCGTGTCGACATAGACCGCCTCCAGGACGCCGATCTTGTGCCGCTCGTGGTCGACCACGTCGCGGCCTCGCCATTCCCTGATGTCTTCCGCCTCGAACACGGAGAGCCCCCTCTGTCTCAGGTCAGCTGAAGACCGCTGTCGTCTTTCTCTCGCTCCTCCCTCCTTACCTGCCTACGGAGCATCACACCCTGGACAGCAGCCAACTTTCAGGGCGGACGGCGGCGCGTACGACCTCGTATCCCTGGCCCCTCCACCGGCGTACGCGTGACGCGCCACAGCGAACCATCCCCCTGATGTCTTCCGCCTCGACTTTCACGCGCGGAGCGATGCCTCGGCGACCGCCCGGTCCGCCGCGGTCCAGCACACGGCGACGTGGGCGATGAGCGGCGGACCGGAACACTGTCGCGGGATCAGTAGGTGGCGAGGGAGATGGCGATGTAGTGCGCGGTGAAGGCCACCACGGTCAGCGCATGGAAGACCTCGTGGAAGCCGAACCAGCGGGGTGCGGGGTCGGGCCGCTGGAGGGCGTAGACCACCGCGCCTGCGCTGTAGAAGAGACCGCCGACAACGATCAGGACCACTACGGCGGTTCCGCCGGTGTGCAGGAAGTCGGGCAGGTAGCTGACCGGTGCCCACCCCAGCGCCAGGTAGCACGGGGTTGTACAGCCAGCGCGGGGCTCCGGCCCACAGGACCCGGAACGCGACGCCGGCCAACGCTCCTGTCCAGACGATCCACAGCAGCACGGACCGCTGGTCCGGCGGGAGGAGGAGCACGGCCGAGGGGGTGCAGGTGCCGGCGATGATCAGGAAGATGTTGGCGTGGTCGAGGCGTCGCAGAAGAGCCTCGCCGAGCGGTCCCCAGGTGCCGCGGTGGTAGATGGCGCTGGTCGCGAACAGCGGCCAGGCGGTAAGCGAGTACACGGCGCAGGCAAAGACCGTCTGTGGAGATGGCGCCTGATAGCCGGCAAGGCCCCCTATGGGGATACGCCCTGTGGCTCGGTAGCAGCAGATACCATCCCGCAACGAGAGTCGACAAGCCCGTGACTGGACACTTCGGTCATAGATCTCATGAGTCAGCCCCCCGCCCCGGGACCGCACAGAGCAACCATCCCACTGCTCGCGGCACAGACGGCATGACCCGACCACGGGCGGGTGGCTTCGTCCGAACCGACGCTCGACCTGGCCTGGACGGGCAAACAATGAGCTGACTTCTCGCTCACTCGTGACCGGCAGTGGCGGACAGCTCTCCCGCGCCCTGAGCCGCCGAGCCGCCCGTACCTCCAAGAACGGGACACCTCGGGGCCGCGCGCCCGAGGCCCCGCGGGCGAACGGACCTGGAACTCTGAACGGAACTGCCACCGCTGCTGCGGCCGCTGATCCTCACCCAGGCCGCCTCGAAGCGCCGGAACCAATCGGACAACGGGAGACGCATCGACCCGGTCGGCTCGTCGGACGTGCCAACCGGGTCGATGGCGCCGACGGGTCAGTCGGTCAGGTTGCCCATCTTCCAGATGGTCATGGACTTGACGACACTGCCGTCGCCGAAGAGCCGCAGGCCGAGAGAGTCCTGTCGGAAGGGGTAGGCGCGGGTGGTGATGGACTTGTGCGCGTTCGCGTATGCCTCGATCATCGAGCGGTCCAGGAACACATCCAGTGACAACTCTCCGTTGGAGAGCGTCAGCGGACCTTTCTGGATGCCCGGGTTGGCGTCGACGCTGGAGTTGTTTCCGGATCGTGTTCGATCGACGCCCAGCTGTCCGGCTGGGGCGTCGTAGAACAGACGGGTCCGCTCTTCGTCGCCGGGGCTGCGCAGCACATCGAGTCCGAAGGTGTCGGCTCTGCCCCGTTCCAGGGTCAGCTTGATGTGGAGCATGTCCCCCTTGATGTCGGCCAAGCGCGCGTTGGCGTCGGCGACGGAGGTCGGTGCGTTGATGTTGAGGAGTGGTTCGCCCACATGGAGCCGGGAGACCTCCTCGACGGGGCTGACTCCCAGGTCTCCGTCAGGTCGCATGGACAGGTGGACGGGGAGTCCGGCGTTGTGGGCCCAGCCGGCGTCGTAGTGGGCGCGCTCCGTGCGCCGGTCCTGCGCGATGCTGAAGACGAGGGAGCGGCCCTTGTCGTCGATCGTGCCGCTGGGACCTGTGAAGTGATCGCCGTAGTCGAGCAGCTTGGGCTCGGTGGTGTCGGGTGTCCATCGGCGGGCCTGGGCGTCCCAGGTGCCGACCCAGTAGTAGGTGTACTTGCTGCTGTACTCGGCGGGGCCGTCGGGGAAGGACGGGTTGACGAGCAGCGCCCGTCGCTGGCGTCCCTGGTCGTCCTCGCCGATGGGGAGGAAGGTGGGGAGTTCCCAGACCTGGCCGGTCTTGGGGTGGGCCGCCACGTCACCGACCATGAGAGGCCCCGAGTAGGTCCAGTCGGTGAGGTTCTTGGAGGTGTAGAGGAGCGCCGTCCCGCCGACACTTCGGCCTGAGGTGGTCTGGACTCCCGAGCCGACCAACTGGAACCAGGTGTCGCCTTCCTTCCACACGTCCTGGTCGCGGAAGTCTCCGAAGCGGACCTTCCGTCCAGCACCGACGTCCAGATCGGCGGTCTGGCTGGTCACCAGGGTCGGGTGCATCTTCCACTCGACCAGGTCAGGGTCGCCGGGGTCGACAGGGCGTGCGAGTCCGGTTGCCTGATTGGGGCGCTGGGAGTCGTTGCCGGCCGTGAACAGCAGGACCGGGACGCCGTTCTCGTCGAGGGTCGCGTCGCCGGACCAGACACCGTCGGGTGCCACACTCCCGGCGGTGGGGGCGAGGGCGACGGGTAGGTCTCGCCAGTGCACCAGATCCTCGCTGACCGCGTGCCCCCAGCCGATGTTGTGCCAGTAGGGGCCGTGGGAGTTGTGCTGGTAGAAGAGGTGGTACTTGCCGTTGACCTGGATGGGGGCGTGGGGCTCGTTCATCCAGTGGTTGGGTGCCGAGAAGTGGTAGCCCGGGCGGTAGCGGTCGCCGTCGTAGCGTGAGCGGTCCATGGCCATACGGGCTTCGGGGATGCTGCCCCCGGCGAATGTCTGCACGTCGTGCTCGTGGCCGGCCCGCACAGATTTGGAGGTGAGCGCGTCCGTGTGGACCTTCACCTCGTCGACCAGGCCGTTGAACATGTTTACGGCAAAGGTGCCATTGATGATGGCGGGTTGGTTGTGGCGGCCGATGAGCAGGGGAACGTCGGCCTTGGCCAGACGGGCCGTGGCGGGGATGGCTGTCCGGGCGACCTGCTCGCCGTTCAGGTGGAGGCTGATGGTGCCCTCGCTCGGAGCGAAGACCGCCGCGATGTGCGCCCACTTGCCCGCGGCCAGAGCTGCCGCCTGGGGGACCGCCGTTTCGTACCAGGCGTCACCGGTGCCGATGCCGAACTGCCACACGCCGTGCCGGCCGACGCCGAGCGAGAATCCTCGGCGTGCTGCCTTGTCCTGCTGGTTGACAACGGCCGAGGGCTTGCCTTCGTCGCCCCATTCGAAGGCGCGTGGTGCGACCCAGGCTTCGACGGTCATGCCGTCCGTGGGGAGTTGGGTCTGTGATGCGGCGCGGGTGACCCAGGTGGAGTAGCCGTCGAAGAGAAGGGCGCCGGAGAGGACGCCGTCCTCCTTCCGCTTGGTACGCCACAGTGGGTCGCTGTTCGGCTTGTAGACCGCGTTGTTGAAGACGTAGCTGATGGGATCCGCGCTCCGGCTGATCCGCTCCGTGGTCGCGGTGCCCTGGCCCTCGGCGAAGTCCCAGTAGGCGGCGAGCCCCTCGGTGCCCGGGTCCGGAGCCTCGTCCAGACCGACTCTCACGTCGTCCAGGTTGATGTGTCCCCAGCCGCCGGTGGCCCGGTCGACCGCCGTGATGCGTAACTGCTCGCCCAGGTGCTCTCGGGCGTCCCAGGTGACGCGGCGGTACGCCTCGTCGTCGGTGCCGGTGGCCTTGTGCAGGACGGTGCCGTCCCGGGTCGTCAGAGCCACGTACAGCTGGTCGTCGTTGCGGCCGCCGGAAACCAGGACACTGACCATTCCCGTGCCGGTGAGGGTGAACGGCTCCGAGGTGACGGTGCCCGTGGGGGCATCACCGCCGCCCGCGAATCCCCAGAGGTGATAGGTGCCCTGCTGGTTGAAGCAGCAGCCCCACCCCCAGCCCGGCTGGTCGGTGACGGATCCGATGAAGGCGCCTCCTGTGGTGCTCCAACCGCTCAGGTCGCCCCTCTCGAAGCCGGGGTTGGACAGGGTGCTCTCGCTCGCGCCGGCCTGTCCCGACATGAAGGGCGTTGTCATGCCGAGACATGCCACGAGGACGAGCAGTGTGCGTAGCAGGCTGCCCGGGGGCCCTGTCCTGGATGTCGCTGATGAACGCGTGCGCATGCATACCTCCGGTGATGTGTTGAGGTGCGTTGAGCAGGCTGATCAGTGCGTTCTCCTGGTCGCGGGCCCACGACAGGGCCCCGGGAGCGTGAAACGCGGGTGGGACGGTGGTCAGGAGCGCTGGACGGGTACGTTGACGTCGTCGACGTTGATGTGGCCCCAGCCGCCCGTCGCCTTGTCGACGACCTCGACGTAGATCCGTTCGCCGATGTGCTCGGACAGGTCGAAGACGACACGGCGGTACTGTTCGGCACCACGGCCGGTGGCCTTGGCCAGCACCTTGCCGTCGTCTGCGCGGACGACGGCGGCGTAGAGCCGGTCGAGGTCGTTGCCGCCGGACACGAGCAGGTCGACCACGCCGTCTCCGCCGAGGACGACGGTGGCGGAGCGGAGCACACCTGTGGCGTCGTCGCCGCCCGTGTCCGGGTTGAAGCCCCACAGGTGGTGGCCGGCCGGGTCGTCCGCCGTCTCGGCCTGGTAGAAGGGTCCGCCCCAACCCCACTCGGTGCGGGTGGTCACGTTGGAGGCGCCGAAGGTGGTGCCCGAGACGACGGTCCATCCGGTGAGGTCGCCGGTGGCGAAGTCGTGGTTGGGAAGGGCGTCGACGTTCGTCGGGCGCGGCGGGTCGTAGGCGGCGGGCGCGACGGACGTGTCGTAGGCGCCGTTCATGCGCCAGACGTCCAGGGAAACGACCCGGGCGGAGCCGCCCTCGCTGGTCAGCCGCAGGCCGGTGGCGTCCTTCCGGGTCGGGTAGACGCGGCTGGTGAGGCTGTTGATGCCGTTGACGTACGCCTCCAACATCGAACGGTCGAGCAGGACCCTCAACCTCAGTTGTCCGCCGACGAGTTCGACCGTGCCGCCATGGACGCCCTTGCGGACGTCCGGGTCGAGGCTGGAGCGGCCGCGGTCGATGGAGAAACGCTGCTTGCTCGTGTCATAGGAGAGCAGAGTCCGCTCACTGCCGTCGGCGCTCGCCCGGACGGCCAGGGTGACGGTCGCGGCGTCGCGGGGCTCGATGACGGCCTTGATGTCGAGCATGTCGCCGGAGGCACCGACGAGTTGGCGGTCTGCCTCTTCCACCGAAGCCTGGCGGATCTTGACCAGTCGTCGGCCTCGCAGTCCGGCCGCCTCTTCGATCGGCTCGACTCCGAGGGTTCCGTCCTGGCGCAGCGAGACGCTGACCGGCATGCCGGCGTTGTGGGCCCAGCCGGACTGGGCGTGCTGCTGTTCGCTGCGGCGGTCCTGGGTGATGCTGAAGAGCACGGAGCGGCCGTCGGGTGTGACGAAGCCGGACGGGCCGGTGAAGTGCTCGCCGAAGTCGAACTCGCGGGGCGTGTCGTGGTCGGGCATGAAGCGGAAGGCGCGCTTGTCGAAGGTGCCGATCCAGTAGTAGGTGTGCTTGACGGCGTCGGGGTGGAACGCCTCCCACCAGGGGCTGACCAGCAGGATGTGCTTGCCGCTGCGCTTGCCCTTCGGGCCGGGGAGCGGGAGGAGTACCGGCAGCTCCCAGACCTCTCCGGGCTCGGGGACCTTCGTGAGGTCGTTTGAGTGCAGCGGACCCCGGTACGTCCAGGGCCCCTCGGGCCTGCGGGCGGTGTAGACGAGTGCGGTGCCGCCGTGCTTCTTGGTGACCTGGGTGCCGTTGTAGTCGACGATGCCGCTGCCGACCAGTTGGTACCAGACTCCGTCCTCCTCCCAGACGAACGGATCGCGGAAGTTCTCCGCCCATGCGGTGCCGGGGCCTGCGGGGAGGCCGGCCGGGGCCTCGGTGACCGGCTCGGACTTCATGGTCCAGGTGGGCAGGTCCGTGTCGTGGTCGGTCTTGTACGAGGACACGGCCATCCCGGTGCGCTGACGGTAGGGCAGCCGGTCGTCGCCGCCGGTGAAGAAGAGCACCGGCCCCCGGTCGCCGTCGACGTACGCCGAGCCCGACCAGATCCCGTCCGGCCCGACCGAGTCCCCTGCCGGGGCGAGGGCTATGGGCATGTCCCGCCAATGCACCATGTCGGTGCTGACGGCGTGTCCCCAGTGGATCTGGCCCCAGAACGGGCCGAGCGGATCGTGCTGGTAGAAGATGTGGTACTTGCCCTTGAAGTACACGGGCGCGTGCGGTTCGTTCATCCAGTGCCAGGGCGGCAGCATGTGGAACTGGGGGCGGTGCCGGTCGCCGTCGAAGCGGGACCGGTTCAACGTCAGGTCCGGGCGGGGCACGCGGCCACCCGGCAGCGCGGCGACCTTATCGGCGTGCTCCTGCTGGGCGGTGGTGTCGTCCAGGGTGCCGGGGCGGATGACGAGGCTGTCCATCAGGCCCATGTACATGTTGGCGTGGAACTCGCCGTTCAGCAGCGTGGGCCGGTTGTGCCGGCCGATCAACAGCTGCTCTTCAGGGGCCAGTCGGGGGGCCTTTTCGGGAGTGGTGGCGGTGCCGATGAGGCGACCGTCACGGTAGAGGCGCAGCTGGTGTGCGGCCGGGTCGTAGCTGGCGGCGACGTGTGTCCATCGGCCTTTGGTGGCCGGCTGGTCCGGTGCTCCCTTGACCTCGATCAGGTCGGTGCCGAAGCCGAGTTGAAAGACGATCTGCCCGAAGCGGCGCAGACCGAGCAGGAACCCGGTCCTCGCCTCCGGGTTGTGCTGGTTGACCAGGGCCTGGGGCTTGCCGTCGATGCCGTGCTCGTACGCGTAGGGGGCGATCCACGCGTCGACGGCCAGGCCCTGGGCGGGGTCCAGCTTGCCGGGGCCCTTGGCGGTGACGACGGTGGAGTAGCCGTCGAAGTACAGCGCCCGGCCGCGCACTCCGCGCCGCCGGACGGGGTCGGTGTCCGGCTTGTAGCGGGCGTCTGTGAAGACGTAGTCGATGGGGTCGGCGGAGCCCGAGACCGCCTCGCGGGCGACCGCGCCACCGCGCTCGTCGAAGTCCCAGCGGGCGGTGGGGCTTTGGGGTCCGCGTCGGCTCTCCGCGGCGGCGGAAGCGGAAGCGAACGAGAGCGGTACGACGGCCCCGCCGATGGCGGCGGACACGACGGTGAGGGCTGTTCTTCTCCTCATGGGCGGGCTCCTGGGTGGTGCGCGGCAGGTCTGACGCACTGCCAAATCGGTTTAAGCGAGATGGCTCGGCATCGTTCGCGCTCCGCCCCTGCTAATGCAAGAGCTAATGCATACCGTTTCACCCGGGGGACACGAGAGATACGGACAAATATGCATATACCTCCCCCACTTCTCATTCGAGATGTCTGCGGTGTTGACATCCGGCCACGGGCGCATCAATCTCTTCGCAACTTGCTAATCCGATTTAACAACGGAGCTGAACAGCGTGTCTGAACGTCGTGTGACCATGGCCGATGTCGCCCGTAAGGCGGGCGTCTCGCCGACGACCGCGTCGTTCGCCCTGTCCGGCCGCACCGACATGCGCATCTCCGACACCTCCCGCCAGAAGGTCCTGGACGCCGCGAAGGAGCTGGGCTACCGCCCCAACGTCACGGCGCGCAGCCTGCGGACGAAGTCGACGCAGACCATTGGGTTCGTGTCGGACCGGATCACCACGACGCCCTTCGCGGGCGAGGTGATCCGCGGCGCGATGGAGGCCGCCCGGGAACGGGACAACCTGCTGTTCATCACAGAGGCGGGCGGCGATCGCGATGCCGAGTCGTCGCTGGTCCACGCGCTGCTGGACCGCCAGGTCGACGCGGTGATCTACGCCTCCATGTTCACCCGGTACGTGACTCCGCCCAAGGAACTCTTCGGGCGCCGGGTGGTCCTGCTGAACTGCCTGGCCCCCGGCTTCGACGCGCCGTCGGTCGTCCCGGACGAGCTGGAGGCGGGCCGGGATGCGGCCCGTGCCCTGCTCGCGGCCGGTCACCGCGGGGGCATCTGGGCGATCGGTGGGCACCAGGCCGTTCCGGCCACGCCCGAGGGGATCATCGCGGGCAACGAGCGGATGCGCGGTCTGGAGGAGGTTCTGCGGGAGGGCGGCGCGCACCTGGACGGTGTCATCGAGTGCGACTGGGACACGCCGGACGGCTACCGGGAGGTCTCCGCGCTGCTCGCGGCGGGCCACCGTCCCCGGGCGCTGGTGTGCCTGGCCGATCGGGTGTCCCTCGGCGCCTACCAGGCGCTCGGCGAGGCAGGTCTGTCCGTGCCCGGCGACGTGTCGGTGGTCTCCTTCGACGACCAGGACATCGCGTCCGTACTGCGCCCGGCGCTCACCACGCTGAAGCTGCCGCACTACCAACTCGGCCGCCGGGCCGTGGAGCTGATTCTCCGCAGGGGGCCGCTCGAAGCAGTCGTCCACCGTGTGCCCATGCCGCTGCGGGAACGTGCCTCCGTCGGCGCCCCCACCGGGGGCTGACACCGGGCACCCGAAGACGGTTGTCCCGCCGCCAGGAGTACTGACCCTCCGGGCGGCGGGACGACCACCAAGAACAGCGACCGTCGCAACCGGTCGCCAAGGCGGGTCCGGCAAGACCCGTCTCAGTGAGATGGAGGAACCCTCGTGGTGTTCAGAACCAGGCGCCTCGCAGTAGCGAGTGTAGCCGTGGCAGCGGCGACCGCGCTGGTCGCCGGATGCGCGACCGGGAGCGGCGGCGGCAGCACGTCCGGAGCCGACGGCGACACGCTGACGCTGTGGACGCACAACGCCGGCAACTCGACCGAGCTGGACGTCGTCAAGAAGATCATCAAGGACTTCAACGGCTCCCAGAGCAAGTACAAAGTCAAGCTCCAGGCGTTCCCGCAGAGCGACTACAACAACTCCGTCGTGGCCGCCGCCTCGGCCCGCAAGCTGCCGTGCCTCCTCGACGTGGACGGCCCCAACGTGCCGAACTGGGCCTGGGGCGGCTACCTCGCCCCGATCGACGTCTCCGGCAGCGAGGTACCGCTGGACGACCAGCTGCCCAGCACCGTCGGCCGCTACAAGGACAAGGTCTACGCCTTCGGCTTCTACGACGTCGCCCTCACCTTCTTCGCCCGCAAGTCGGTGCTGAACGACTACGACATCCGCATCCCGACCATCGACAAGCCCTGGACCAAGGCCGAGTTCGACTCCGCGCTGGCCACGCTGAAGAAGAGCGGAAAGTTCCAGTACCCGCTGGAGATGGGCACCGGCAGCCTCGGCGAGTGGTACCCGTACGCCTACTCGCCTCAGCTGCAGAGCTTCGGCGGCGACCTGATCAACCGCGACGGATACAAGACCGCCTCGGACACCCTCGACGGCAAGAAGTCCGTCGAGTGGGCGACCTGGCTCGGGTCGCTCGTGAAGAAGGGGTACCTGTCCAAGAAGTCCGGGGCCGACCCCAACAAGGACTTCCTCGCCGGCAAGAGCGCCATCCAGTGGGACGGCAGCTGGAACGCGACCAAGAACGCCGAGAAGCTCGGCGACGACCTCGCGATCATCCCGCCGGTCGACTTCGGCAACGGGCCCAAGATCGGCGGCGCCTCCTGGCAGTGGGCCATGAGTTCCACCTGCTCCAACAAGGCCGGCGCGCAGGCGTGGCTGAAGTTCTCCCGCCAGACCAAGTACTTCGTCGACTACGCCAAGGCCACCAGCACCATCCCGGCCACCGACGCCGCCGCGAAGCAGGTCACCGACTACCAGCCGGGGGGCAAGTTCAACGTCTTCGTCCAGTTCGCGCAGAAGTTCGCGGAAGTGCGCCCGGTCACCCCGGCCTACCCCTACATCTCCACCGAGTTCCAGAAGGCGACCCAGGACATCCTGTCCGGGGCCGACCCCAAGGACGCTCTGGGCCGGGCCGCGAAGGACATCGACAACGACCTGAAGTCGAACAACCACTACACCGGCTGACCCGCTCCGGTCCGGTTCGGGCCCGACCGCGCCTTCCCCGCGCGCCCGAACCGGACCGGCACCCCCCTGGAGCTACCGTGACCACCATGACCGCAGCCCTCGCCCGGCTGCGTCCGGTGCGGCGAACCCGAACGGCCCACACCCGTCGCCGTGAGAACCTCACCGCCCTCGGCATGGCCACCCCGGCCGTCGTCCTGCTGATCGTCTTCGTCGTCGTACCGCTCGCCCTCACCTTCGCCCTGGCCTTCACCGACGCGCGGCTCGTCTCGCCCACCCCGGCGCGCTTCGTGGGCCTGAGGAACTTCACCCGGCTCTTCGAGGACCCGGTCTTCTTCAAGTCCCTGCGCAACACGGTGTACTTCACCGCCGTCGTCGTCCCGCTCCAGGCCGGGCTCGCCCTGGTGCTGGCGCTGCTGGTGAACGCGAAGGTACGGGGCGTCAACTTCTTCCGCACCGTCTACTTCCTGCCGGTCGTCACCTCGATGGTCGTGGTGTCCCTGCTGTGGACCTTCCTCTACCGTCAGGACGGCCTGATCAACCACGTCCTGTCCGCGCTCACCCTCGGCCATGTCGAGGGCCGCGACTGGCTGGGCGATCCGGCCACCTCGATGCCCGCCATCATCCTGATGTCGGTGTGGCAGGGCGTCGGCTTCCACATGATCATCTGGCTGGCCGGTCTCCAGACCATCCCCGCCGAGCTGTACGAGGCCGCCGACCTCGACGGAGCCACCCGCTGGCACCGCTTCCGCCATGTCACCTGGCCCGGCCTGCGCGCCACTCGCACGTTTGTGCTGGTTACCATCACCATCGCGGCATTCGGCCTCTTCACCCAGATCAACGTGATGACCGAGGGCGGGCCCCTCGACTCCACCACCACCGTCGTCTACCAGGCGGTACGCACCGGCTACGAGCAGCAGCAGACCGCATACGCGGCGGCCATCTCGCTGGTCTTCTTCGTGCTCGTCCTGACCGTGTCCCTCGTCCAGCGTTTCCTGACCCGGGAGAAGGACTGACCATGACCTCCTTCCTCAAGCACCTCGGCGGTCACGCCGGCCGCGTCGTCCTGGCCCTGGTCTTCGCGCTCCCGCTCGTCTTCATGCTGATCTCGTCGTTCAAGCCGGACGACGAGATCTTCGCCGATCTCGGCTCCTGGCGTGCCTTCGTGCCGGTCGGCGCCCTGTCACTCGACAACTACACCGGTGTGTTCGACCGCGTTCCGGCGGCACGTTTCCTGCTGAACTCCGTGCTGATCTCGTCGATCACCGTGGTCCTCGGCATCGTCGTCAACAGCATGGCCGCCTTCGCCCTGTCCCGGATGCGCATGCCCGGCCGCAAGGCGGTCCTGACCGCCGTCATCGCCACCCTCATCGTGCCGTTCGAGACCTTCGCCGTGCCGCTGGTGTGGTGGATCAACCAACTGCCGTTGCTCCGCGTCAACGGCTTCCACCTGGAGCTGACCACCGGCTGGATGGACACCTATCAGGTCCAGATCCTGCCGTTCGTCGCCAACGCCTTCTCGGTTTTCTTCTTCCACCAGTACTTCCAGAGCATCCCGAAGGAGATCGACGAGGCGGCAGTCGTGGACGGAGCCGGGTGGTTCACCATCTACCGCCGTATCGTCATGCCCTTGTCCGGCCCGGCGGTCGCCACCGTCGCCATCCTCACCTTCCTGCCCGCATGGAATTCCTACCTCTGGCCGCTGATGGTGGTCCAGAGCGAGGAACTGCGCCCGGTGATGGTGGGCATCTCCTACTTCTTCCAGCTGAACGTGGGCTGGGGCCAGATCATGGCGTACTCCTCCTTGATCACCGTGCCGATCCTCGCCCTGTTCGTGGCGTTCCAGCGGTCGTTCGTGAACAGCATCGCGTCGACGGGCGTGAAGGGCTGAGCTCACACATCCCTGCGCCACGCGCCGCTTCCCCACTTCTCTCTTCCCCTGTGCTTCGCGCACTCCGAGAAAGGCCCCGTGTGTCCACGCCGCCTGCTGACCCCCACCTTCCGGCCGTGCATCTGCGCCCCCCGCGCAACTGGATCAACGACCCCAACGGGCTGGTCTTCCACGACGGGCACTACCACGTCTTCTTCCAGTACAACCCGTACGGCCCGCGGCATTCGAACGTGCACTGGGGCCACTACCGCAGCCCTGACCTGGTCAACTGGGAACTTCTCCCGGTGGCCCTCACCCCCACTCCCGGCGGCTACGATGCCGACGGCTGCTTCTCCGGAAACGCCGTCTCCGATGACGGCCGCATGGTGGCCTTCTACTCCGCCCACCGCACCGATCGCTGGTGGCAGCCGGTGACCACCGCCGAGTCGTACGACGGCGGAATCACCTGGGTCAAGCGCCCGGAGCTGCTCATCCCCGAGCCGCCCGCAGACACCACCATGTACCGGGACCCCTACGTCTGGCAGCAGGATGGCCGCTGGCGGATGCTGGTCGGCTCGGCCCTCGCCGACAACCGCGCCGCGGCGCAGCTGTACGAGTCCGACGACCTGGAACACTGGGAGTACCGCGGCCCCTTCCACACCAGCGACGCCGAGGCCGGCTCCGGCCCGATCGGATGGGAGTGCCCCCAGTACGCCACCTTCGGCGACCGCGGCATCCTGGTCATCAGCGACTGGACCCCGCAGGACGGCCCCAGCCACACAACCGTCCACACCGGCCGCGAACAGGACGGACGCTTCACGGCGACCGCAGCCCCGGTGCCGCTCGATCACGGCCCCGACTTCTACGCCCCCGCCCTGCTGAAGGCACCCGGGGAAGACCGCTGGCTGCTGTGGGGCTGGGCGTGGGAGGCCCGCGACGACGCCTGGGCGCACGAAGCAGGCTGGGCAGGCACCCTCACCCTCCCTCGCGAGGTGACCCTCACCGCCGACGGAACGGTCGTCCAACGCCCCGCTCGCGAACTGCTCGCGCTGCGCGGCGAACGCGTACTGCACCACACCGGGCACCTCACACAGTCCGGGACGGCCGAACTCGGCCATATCAGCCGCACCTTCGACCTCACCGCCGTCCTGACCCCGGACATCACCGGCACCAGCGGCCTGCGCCTGGTCACCTCTGCGGACGACACCGAGTACCTCGACATCAGCCTCGATCCCACCACCGGCCGGCTCACCGTGGACCGCAGCCACGCGTCACTGGACGCGAGGGCACGGGGAGGCTCGTATGCCGTCCCGGGCCCAACGGCGATGGCCGGCACCCCCGTGGAGCTACGCGTGATCGTGGACCGTTCGATCGCCGAGGTCTATCTCGGCGACGGCCGGGTCCTCACCCTCAGGTTCTATCCGCCGGCCGAGGGACCCTGGCGGCTGCAGGCCCGCACGACGGGCACCGGCCGCAGCGACTTCAGCGTCGAGGCGTGGGACCTGACCCCGGGCGGAATCCGTCAGGAACCGCTGCTGGCGAGCCAAGGGCGGGACGCGTAACACGCGCTGCATGACCTGCTCCGTCCCCGGCGCGAACCCGCCCAGGGCAGAACACCTGGCAACCTCGTTCCTCTCCGGGGAACGCCGCTTCACCAACTGACCACGGAGCACTTCGCCCCCGTCCTCGCCGTGCTGAACTCCCCCGTGGCCCGCGCCAGTTCCTCGCCGAGCCGGTCCGCACCACGAACAAGGAGTTCGCCGGCACCCTCGGCGTGAACCTCATCGCGCATCCGAGCACGATGGCCGTGCTCAGCCCCGGGCTGGACGACGCTGTCTCCGTACTCCGCTATGGCGCCATTGCACGCCTGAACCGGCGTCGGCTATCTCACCGCAACCGCCTGCTGGGATGCTGTCCCGGGGACACCCTCGACCACGTGCAGAGCGGCATCGGCGTCGTGCACAACACGCTTCTCCTGGACGGGCCCGAGCGCACCGTGGTCCGGAGCCCGTTCCACCCTGCGCCCCAGGCGCTCCCGCACGGGTTCAGCTTGATCGGGAGGGCACTGTGGGCACCGATGCAGCACGCCCGTCACTTCCTGACCAAAGCGGCAGCATCCGCCTCACCCCGCAGCCAGGCTCTGCCCTCGACGACCGGCGGGCAGGGCCCGGCTCAGGGCAAACCCATCGTCAACGAGACAGGGCGGGGCCGGCGCATGGTCCCGCCCACGGGGTTCCCAACTGTCTCGCTGGCCGGGCTCTCACCTCGTCCCGGCCTCGAGTGGTTCAGAAGCTCCTCGCGGTGTGGTGAGGCGCCCTGACTTTAGAAGAAGTGTTTGCGTCCACCGACCGCGCGACCGGTCGCACCCAGGAGCCACAGGATGGCGCCAACCAGAATGAGGATGCCACCGATCGTCGTCAGCAGACCCATGCCGACAAGCAGGCCGATGATCAGCAGAATAAGCCCAAGAATGATCATTTTATACCCCATCGTCGATTCCGGCTCAGGCGCGTGTGCGTGTGAGCTTCACAAGGGCCTGAGTTCGTCGCTTGGTGGGTAGATCCCGACCAGCTCCGAATGCCAGGACCTCGGTGCGATAGCCCTTGTGCCCGGTGACACGGTGTTCACGCCCTCCGATGGCACGTTCGTGTGGAAGCCGGGCAAGGAGACGACGGCGGCCGGCCTGCCGCTGGCCCGCATCGGAGGGCTGGAGGACGCGGCGAGGGCGGTGCAGTGGCTCGTGTCGCAACGCGGAGGAGTGGGTCACGGGCACGGACCTGCTGGTAGAGGGCGGCACGCGGGGCTCGTCGACTGCCAACGCGGTGGTCCCTTACGACGGGTCAGTGGGCAAGGGCCGTAGGAATGAGCACGCTGACCCGGCGGCCGACGGGGCTCTGCCGGACGCGGACCTCGCTGGTCAGGTGTTCGACGATGGTGAGACCCCGGCCGTGCTCGTCGGGAGCGTCGTCATGCGGGCGCCGTGACCCGGCCGGGCTGCCGGAGTCCGTCACGGAGATCCGCAGGGCCCCGGCGCCGAGCGACAGATGAATGGTCATGTCGCGGTGACCGTGCTCGGCGGCGTTGGCGGCGAGTTCACCGACGACGAGTTCGGCGGTTGCCAGGTCGGGGGGCGGCAGATGCCAGTGAGCCAGGGCCGCTGTGGCGCTGCGGCGTGCCACCGGGACCCAGCGGACCTCGGCGGGAAGGGCCAGGACCGCACGGCGGGCGGGGGCGGTCCGCGCACCGCGGGGAAGGGCCGGCCCTGTCCGGGCGGGAGTGGTATCGGAGCAGGGGCCGGGACGTCCCGCCCCGGGCGGGGTGGGGTCGCCTCCTACGATGCTCGGGTGTGTCGTGCCGGGAAGGGCTCTGGTGCTCATCGTCGGTCCCCGTGGCTGGGCTTGTGCAGGAAAGCGGTGCTCGACGGCCCTCTCGTATGTCGTGACGTCACGAGGTGCCGGGGCACCCCGTGACGGAAGGCGGGCCGGACGCCCTGCAGTCCGGCCCCACCCTCACCACCGCCTGCGTGGATGCGGTGGCTGCCGGATGGCCTGGCGCGTCGACGCGTCAGGTCATCCCGTCGTCTCCGCCCCGGTCGGCAGGGGCGGTTCCGCCTCCGCGCGCTCCCACTCCTCGTCGGTGAACAACCGGGAGCGGAGCAGGAACCGCACACCCTCCGGGGCCTCCAGGGAGAAGCCGCTGCCCCTGCCCGGGACCACGTCGACGGTGAGGTGGGTGTGCCGCCAGTACGCGTACTGGCCGGCGCTCATCCAGAACGGTGTGTCTCCGGCGACGTGGCCGAGCAGGACGTCCGCGGCGCCGACGCGGAACTCGCCGCGCGGGTAGCACATCGGAGCGCTGCCGTCGCAGCAGCCGCCGGACTGGTGGAACATCAGCGGGTCGTGACGAGCCGTCAGCTGTCGCACCAACTCGTCAGCCGCGTCGGTCAGTTCGACCCGCCGCACCCGGGTTCCCATCAGAAGAGGCCGACCTTCTGCTCCGAGTAGCTGACCAGCAGGTTCTTCGTCTGCTGGTAGTGGTCGAGCATCATCTTGTGGTTCTCGCGGCCGAAACCGGACCCCTTGTAGCCGCCGAAGGCGGCGTGGGCCGGGTAGGCGTGGTAGCAGTTGGTCCACACACGTCCTGCCTTGATCTCACGGCCGAGCCGGTAGGCGTGGTTGCCATTGCGGGACCACACGCCGGCGCCGAGGCCGTAGAGGGTGTCATTGGCGATCTTCAGGGCCTCTTCGGGGGAGTCGAAGGTGGTGACCGAGACGACCGGGCCGAAGATCTCCTCCTGGAAGATCCGCATGTCGTTGGTGCCCTTGAAGACGGTCGGCTCGATGTAGTAGCCGCCTTCCAGGCCGGGGACCGTGCGGGGCCCGCCGCCGGTGAGCAACTCGGCGCCTTCCTGCTTGCCGATGTCGATGTAGGACAGGATCTTCTCGAACTGGTCGTTGCTCACCTGGGCGCCGATCATGGTCTGCGGGTCGAGCGGGCTGCCGCCCTTGATGGCCTTGGTGCGCTCCAGGACGCGGGCCATGAACTCGTCGTAGATCGAGGAGGCGATCAGGGCCCGGGACGGGCAGGTGCACACCTCGCCCTGGTTGACCGCGAACATCACAAAGCCCTCGACGGCCTTGTCCAGGTAGGCGTCGTCGGCGTCCATGACGTCGGCCAGGAAGATGTTCGGGCTCTTGCCTCCCAGCTCCAGGGTGACCGGGATGATGTTCTCTGTGGCGTACTGCATGATCAGCCGGCCGGTCGTGGTCTCGCCGGTGAAGGCGATCTTGGCGATGCGCGGGCTGGAGGCGAGGGGCTTGCCGGCCTCGACGCCGAAGCCGTTGACGACGTTGAGCACGCCGGGCGGGAGCAGGTCGGCGATCAGGTCGATCACGTACAGCAGGCTGACCGGGGTCTGCTCGGCGGGCTTGATGATCACGCAGTTGCCCGCCGCCAGGGCCGGGGCGAGCTTCCACGCGGCCATCAGGATGGGGAAGTTCCACGGGATGATCTGGCCGACCACGCCCAGCGGCTCGTGGAAGTGGTAGGCGACGGTGTCCGCGTCGATCTCGCCGACCGAGCCCTCCTGGCTGCGCACCACGCCCGCGAAGTACCGGAAGTGGTCGACGGCGAGCGGGATGTCGACGTTCAGTGTCTCGCGGACGGGCTTGCCGTTCTCCCAGGTCTCGGCCACGGCGATCTTCTCGAGGTTCTCCTCGAGCCGGTCCGCGATCCGGTTGAGGAGGTTGGCCCGCTCGGTGATGGAGGTGCGGCCCCAGCGGTCGGCCGCGGCGTGAGCGGCGTCCAGGGCCAGTTCGACGTCGGCGGCGGAGGAGCGGGCGACCTCGCAGAAGACCTTTCCGTTCACCGGCGACAGGTTCTCGAAGTAGCGACCCTCCACGGGGGCGACCCAGTCGCCGCCGATGAAGTTGTCGTATCGCGGGGCGAAGTTGACGATGCTGCCGTCCGTTCCCGGCTGCGCGTACACCATGGCGGCTCTCCTCGGTGGGCGATGGTGAGTGCTGTGTACGACGGCCCTCGCCGTCGTGGTGTGCATCACTGTGGGCCCGCGAGGTTGGCGCAAGGTTGGCGACGCCGGTACGCCGATGGCGCCGGGTCAGCGCAGGGCGGTGGTGAGCCGGCCGGCCGCGATCGCCCGGCGGGCGTCGCCCGGACCGATCAGGCGCATCGCGTGCTCGTGCACCTCCGCGTCGTACGGCGCCCGCTCGCCGTACCGCAGGGCGTGCTCCGGGCGGACGCTCGCCAGGACCGCCTCCCGTACGGCCACCTCCAGCCGGGTGCGCCACTCCTCGATGCCGGGAGCCTCGGAGCGGGGGAGCAGCGGACCGCGGTACAGGCGCAGGGCCGTGTCCGTGTCACCGCGCTCCAGTGCGCGCAGCACGTCGACGGCGTCGCAGGAGACCGGGGCGGTGAGTGCGTAGCGGCGAGCGGCGATGCCGCCGCCGAGGGCCCGGCGCAGATGCGAGATCTCCGCCTTGAACGTGGAGGCCGTCACGGGCCGGTCGCCGTACAGGGCGTCGCGCAGCCGCTCCGAGGAGAAGCCGTCCGGTTCCAGCGCGAGGAGGGTGAGGATCTCCAGTTGCCGGGGCCGCAGAGCGAGCAGAACGCCCTCGCGTGTGGCTTTCTCCTCGCCCATGCAGGTCAGCCGCACCTGGGGCACGTCGTCCCGGGGCCCGGTCGGCAGTTCGGCGCGGAGCCCGGCCTCGATGGCGGACGCCAGACCGCGCACCGTGGACATGGCCAGTGGGTGTGAGCGGTCCCAGGTGGTGGACAGGTCCAGGACGCCGAGGACGCGCCCGTCGGGTCCGTGGATCGGCGCGCCGTAACAGACCCAGCCGTGCAGCGCGGCCACCAGGTGTTCGGCCGAGAAGACGGTGCTGGGGCGACCGGTGCGCAGCGCCAGGGACAGCGCGTTGGTGCCCATGGCCTGCTCGTTCCAGCGACCCCCCGGGGCGAAGTTGACCCGCTCGGCTCGCCGGCGCATGTCCTGGCCGGCGCAGGTCCACATGATCGTTCCCGACTCGTCGGTGACCGCGGCGACGAAGCCGGCGTCGTCGGCGATGCTGCGCAGTTCGTCGGAAAGGGCGTCGATCGGCCGGCGCAGCAGCGAGTCGGTCCAGCGGTGCCGGACCGTGCCGTCGTCGACCGGCGCGCTGTCCCGGGCCGGGTCCACGTTGACCAGGGAGCGCGTCCAGGAGTCGGCCACCTCATGGCGCAGCGCCTCGTGGCTGCTCGGCGCCGAGCCCGTGGATTTCACCAGCGACACCGTCCGGGACCACTCACCCTCGAGTGCTGCCCTGCGCTGCCGAAGGTCACTACGCTGTGACATGTACTCCCCTGTCGTAAAGAAGGGGCGAATCACAATTATTCGCCTCAACCGCACAGAGCGCACCTGCCCGATCAGGCAGGTTCCCCTGTCCGGACGGGCAGGTGCCGCGTCCGGTTGCACGCCCTAGCTTGGTCTACGTTTGACGACAGTGTTATCGGCGAATGAAGCGGTGAAATCAAGGTTTCGCACAGGTTGCGGACTGCACGCCCTTTTGGAGGTCGCATGTCGCTCCCCTCCGGAGCCATGGTGACCAGCGGTATCGACCCGAGTGCCGACTGGAGCCGTGACGAGCGCCACGGCGAACTCCTGGGGCCGCAAGGGACGGGCACCGGGGGTCCCCGGCAGTCCGCCAGGATGGCAAAGTTCCATGTGCCCGAGGTCCTCTTCGGACCCGGCTCGCTGACCGAGCTCGGTCACTGCGCGCTCAGGCTCGGCGGCCGTCGGCCGTTCCTCGTCACCGACCCGGGCTGATCAAGGCGGGCTGGGTGGACGAGGCGGTGGGCCATCTGCGCAGGGTCGGCCTGCGGCCCGTCGTCTGGCACGACGTGACACCCAACCCCAAGGACCACGAGGTCGAGGCCGGCTTCCAGCGAACCGGCGCGCGCGGTACGTGCTGATCGCCGCCGCCGTCGTCGAGGGGCTGGTGGACCACCGCCGCTCCGGCACTTCGCTCGGCCCCCTCCCGCACTTGGCGATCCGTCGTCTGGACGACCTCGCCTACGGCTGGGGGTCTGGCGGGGCGCCCTACGGCGCGGGACCACCGCACCGCTGCGGCCGCGCCTCGCCCTGCGCCTGGTGAGCCGTTGGACCGCCGGAGGGCGGCCATAGCCGCGGCCCCCGGCCCGCCGCCAACCTCCCGCCAACCCTCACCCGCCACCGTGTCCACCTGGCGACGGCCGGCCGCGCCCTCGGACCGGCACCCGTGCCGTCAGCACCCGCACCCCACTGGAGGATCCGGTATGTCTCCGAGCTCTGCCCACCCCGCCCTTCCAGAGAACCCGCCCACTCCCCGGGGCGCCGTCTTGGGACCGCTGGAGCGGGCCGCGGACGATCACCTCGCCTTCTGGGCGCAGGAGGCCGGGCAGCTCCACTGGGACACCGGCTGGGACCAGGTGCTGGACTGGACGGACGCGCCCTTCGCCCGCTGGTTCACCGGCGGAAGGCTGAACGTGGCGTACAACTGCGTCGACCGGCACGTCGAGGCAGGGCACGGCGCCCGGGTCGCCTTCCACTGGGAGGGCGAGCCGGGTGACACCCGCACGATCACCTACGCGGAGCTGAGGCGCGAGGTCTGCCGCACGGCGAACGCCCTGCTCCGCCTCGGTCTGACGCCGGGCGACCGGGTCGCCATCCAGCTGCCGATGATCCCCGAGGCGGTCTTCGCCATGCTGGCCTGCGCCCGTCTCGGCCTGCCGCACAGCGTCGTGTTCGGCGGGTTCTCCCCGGCCGCCCTGCAGTCACGCATCGACGACGCCCACGCCAGGCTGCTGATCACCGCGGACGGCCAGTACCGGCGGGGCAGGGCCGAGCCCATGAAGGCGAACACCGACGAGGCGACCAGGGACACCCCGAGCATCGAGCACGTCCTGGTGGTCCGGCGCACCGGCACCGACGTGCCGTGGACCGAGGGCCGCGACCTGTGGTGGCACGACCTGGTCGACGCCCAGTCCGACGAGCACACCCCCGAACCCTTCGACGCCGAGCACCCGCTCTTCATCCTCTACACCTCCGGGACGACGGGCAGCCCGAAGGGCATCCTGCACACCTCCGGCGGCTACCTGACCCAGGCCGCCTACACCCACCGCACCGTCTTCGACCTCGACACCGAGACCGACGTCTACTGGTGCACAGCCGACATCGGCTGGATCACCGGGCACTCCTACATCGTGTACGGTCCGCTCGCCAACCGGGCGACCTCGGTCATGTACGAGGGCACACCCAACACCCCGCACGAAGGACGGCACTTCGAGATCATCGAGAAGTACGGCGTCACGGTCTACTACACCGCCCCCACCCTCATCCGCACCTTCATGAAGTGGGGCGAGCAGATCCCCACCCGCTACGACCTCTCCTCGATCCGCGTGCTCGGCAGCGTCGGCGAACCGATCAACCCCGAGGCGTGGCGCTGGTACCGCACGCACATCGGGGCCGGCAGGGCGCCGATCGTGGACACCTGGTGGCAGACCGAGACCGGCGCCGTCATGATCTCACCGCTGCCCGGGAGCACCTCCCAGCCCCCCAGGGCTGGGGCAGGGACCGGCGCGAAGCCCGGCTCGGCCCAGGCGCCGCTGCCGGGCCTGTCCGCCAAGGTGGTCGACGACCAGGGCCGTCAGGTCGGCAACGGCGAGAGCGGCTATCTGGTCCTCGACCAGCCCTGGCCCTCCATGCTGCGCGGGATCTGGGGCGACGAGGAGCGGTACCGGGCGACGTACTGGTCTCGTTTCGCCGACCAGGGCTACTACTTCGCCGGGGACGGCGCGCGCTACGACGAGGACGGCGACATCTGGCTGCTGGGCCGCGTGGACGACGTCATGAACGTCTCCGGACACCGGATCTCCACAGCGGAGGTCGAGTCGGCGCTCGTCTCGCACCCCGCGGTGGCCGAGGCCGCGGTGGTGGGCGCGTCGGACCCGACGACCGGACAGGCCATCGTCGCCTTCGTCATCCTGCGCGCCGGCGCCGACCCGGACCTCACGGCGGCGCTGCGCGAGCATGTCGCACAGGAGATCGGCCCGATCGCCAAGCCCCGCCAGATCATGGTGGTCCCCGAACTGCCCAAGACCCGGTCCGGGAAGATCATGCGCAGGCTGCTGCGCGACGTCGCCGAGCACCGGGAGGTCGGAGACGTCACGACGCTCGCCGACGCCTCCGTGATGGACCGGATCAACGCCGGTCTCAGTGGCGGTCAGCAGGACAAGCCGGGCCCGGCATGAGCGGCGGCGGCCTGTCGCCGGGCCGGGGCGTGCGCCTCACCGGAGCGAGCACCGCCGGCGGCCCCGTGCGGGCCGTCGGAACGGTCGTCGACCGTCGCGGGCGCCTGGATCACCTCGCCCTGTGCGAGGTCCGGTCCAGGGCCCCGGGTAGGCCGCCGGGCTGCGTGCGGCGAGCCGGCCGGCGCCGGACGGCCGCGCACGGCGGACCGGTCGTCGACGTGATCACGGATGCGGTCCGGGAGCGGTCTCAGGACACCGCCCTGGCAGGACTTCCCGCGCTCGCCGGGTGGCCGGCGGCCGAACCGACGCCCGGCACCGGCGTCCACACCATCGTGACCGGTCCGTCGGTCGGCGCGGACGCGTCCCGCAGGGCGAACGCCGACGCGCTGCGCGGCCTCCCCAGCACGCCGCGCGCACCGGGCACCCGGGGCGGTGCCGGTCCCGGCCGAGGGACCTCTCCGCCCGTCACGGGCCGCCTGACCGGAGCACGCCGACAACAGCGAAGACCAGGAACGAAGACCAGGAACGACCACTGGAAGGCACGCGCGCGCTGATGCGAATCGTCCTCATCGGCCCTCCCGGAGCGGGCAAGGGCACCCAAGCAGCCATACTCAGCGAGGAACTCGGCATCCCGCACATCTCCACCGGGGACCTGTTCCGCGAGCACGTCACCCGCCGGACGCCACTCGGACAGGAAGCCAAGCGGTATCTCGACACCGGCGAATTCGTACCCGATCACGTCACCGGCGGCATGGTCCGCCAGCGGCTGGAACAGTCCGACACCCGGCGCGGCTTCCTTCTGGACGGCTTCCCGCGGACCCTGACACAGGCGCGGGAACTCGCCGCGACACTGGATTCCACCGGAGCCGGACTGGACGCGGTGGTGGAGTTCACCGCTCCCGAGGACATCGTGGTGAAGCGGCTGTTGAACCGCGGCCGACCGGATGACACCGAGGATGTCATCCGCCATCGGCAGCGGGTCTACGAACGCCAGACCGCCCCTCTGCTCGACCACTACGCGGACATCCTGCTGACCGTTCAGGCCGTAGGACCGATCGACGAGATCGCCGGGCGGGCGCTCAGCGGACTGTCGGGAGAGCTGGCCCGGCACCCTCGCCGCGCACCGTGATCACCTCGTCCTTCACGGGAGGCAACCGGCCTCGCGGGACGCAGGGCCGGACAGTGGGGGACGTTCCCGGTGCGGGCGCTCGGGCGCGCCGGCATCGGACGTCAATCGTGTCGCGACGAGACGCGGGAGGGCACGCCGCCGGGGCGTGGTCACCGTGCTCATCGCCTCCGGCGGGTTTCTCGCGGTCACATGCTCCGTTCGCTCCAGCCGCCCTCGGGGAACTCCTGGGTCCGGTAGGCGAGGACCTCCCACGGCCCGACGGCGTCCAGTTCCTCCACTCCGTCGAAGAGCAGCAGTCCGATGTGATTCATGCTCCCCGCCTGGCCCGCGCGCTTTCGCCTCACCCCGGTCAAAGCGCCGGGATTCCGCGGACTCGGAGCCTCACGCGGGGATACGTTCGGCGCATGGTGGTGGGCCGCGAAGGGGAGCTCGAAACCTCGAACTCAGTCAGCTGATCCACGAGCCACGTCGACGACTGGTCAGGGACGGAACGGATCTGCTGGACGTCGTCCTCGTTCTCGTGAACAAAATGCAGGAAGACCTGACCCAGGGGACTCTCCCCGCGGCAATTCTGTGGAACGAAACCGAGCCGGAAACCCTGCCGAACGGCCAGATCGGAAAGCAACGGCTGCGCTTCCCCAAAGAATTCCCGAGCAGCCGGCGGGCCGTACGGTCGGCCCGGTTCACTCAGTCCCCGCAAGAGTGGCCCCGGCGGTGGGCGACGTGCTAGCCGCAGCGCTGACTCCTGCCACGCCGTACCGCTACCGCGGCGGGCCCCAAGGACAATTTACGGATCGACATCGTGCGGCTCTCTCGCTGCTCGGTGACATGGCTCTCCTTGTTGGTCGGGCCGCAGGTCGCCTTGGGGCTAGATGCGGTGGAGTTGGAATCGCTGGTTGGTGCTACCAGTGGCTGCCCACTGGGAGATGCGGGCTCCGTCGGCGGTGGAGGCCTCCCACACGTCCAGGGTGAGGCCGCTCTGCCGGTTGACCAGACTGATCACGCCACCGCCGTGGTCGACTATCCGCCACTGCTGGCCAGCGGCGTCGGTATCCGGCTGCTGAGTGATGTCGGCGCCGCTGCTGCTACTGGCGACGGTCAGGACCAGACCACTGTGCCCAACCCGGGTCTTGTAGTGCCCGCCGTCGGCGGGCAGGAACTCGAAGTGACGGTTGAGACCGGCGGTGATCTGCCACTGGATCAGCCGCGCACCGGCGGCCGTGGACGCACCGTCGATGTCGGCAGCCTTGCCGCTGTGCTGGGCCACCAGCCGATAGGCCACGCCGGCCTCCACCGGCCCCGACCTGAGGGCGGACGCGCGGTAGGTGGTGCCTGCCTGGCCGGCGAACTCGATGAGATCGGCCTCGAGCCGCTTCGGCTGGACCGGCTCGCCGCTCGAATCGTCCCGCAGCGTGAAGTCGCCGGCGAAGATCCGGCTGCGCACCCGGACGACGCCGGTTCGGTCGGGTGTGACGACGAACTCGGTCCGGCCGCTGCTCCACTCGGCGCCGACGGTGTATCCGCCGCGGCCGCGCAGTCCGCTCACGCGCCCGGTGGGCCAGGCGGCCGGCAACGCCGGCAGCACGTGCAGTTCGCCGTTGTGGCTCTGCAACAGCATCTCCGCGATGCCCGAGGTGGCGCCGAAGTTGCCGTCGATCTGGAACGGGGGGTGCAGGTCGAACATGTTGGGCGCGAGCCGGTCCGTCCGCACCAGGTCCCGGATCAGCTTGTGGGCCCGGGCACCGTCCTCCATCCGTGCCCAGAAGTTGATCTTCCACGCGAGCGACCATCCCGTCCCGTCGTCACCGCGCAGCTCCAGCGTCCGCCGCGCGGCCTCGTGCAACCGGGGTGTCCCGCGCTTGGTGATCTGGTTGCTCGGATGCAATCCGTACAGGTGGGAGACGTGCCGGTGATTCCGCTCGGTCTCCACCCAGTCGGCCAGCCACTCCTGGATGTTGCCCCTGGAGCCCACCCGCATCGGCGCCAACCGGTCCCGGGCCGCGACTGCCTGAGCGCGGAAGGCGGCGTCCACGCCGAGGATTTCGCCGGCGCGGGCGACGCTGCTGAAAAGGTCGCGCAGGATCTGGTTGTCCATGGTGGGCCCCGCGCAGACGGTGGCGTTCGCGTGGTGAGCGAGCTCCGGAGAGTTCGACGGGTTGGTGACCAGGTGTCCGAGCGTCGGGTGGGCGACCAGGGTGTCGAGGAAGAACTGGGCGGCGCCCTTCAGGGCCGGATAGTTGGAGCGGAGGAAGTCGACGTCACCGGTGAACAGGTAGTGGTCCCAGATCAGGGTGGCCAGCCATGCGCCACCGGTCTGCCACATCCCCCACTGCGCTCCGTCGACGACCGAGGCGCCCCGCCACGCGTCGGTGTTGTGATGCGTCACCCAGCCCCCGGCGCCGTACTGCGCCTGGGCAACCCGGGCGCCGGTCACGGTCAGGTCGTTGATCACGTCGAAGACCGGGAGGAAGCATTCGGGCAGGTTCGTCGTGTCGGCGGGCCAGTAGTTCATCGGCAGGTTGGCGTTGATGGTGAACTTCGAGTCCCAGGAGGGAGCCATCTGGTCGTTCCAGATGCCCTGCAGGTTCGCCGGCTGGGTGCCCGGGCGCGAGGACGAGATGAGCAGATACCGGCCGAACTGGAACAACAGGGCGGAAAACTGCGGGTCGTTCACTTGTGCGTGCTGTGTGATCCGTACGTCGGTCGGCTGGTCTGCCGCCGTCGTACGTCCCAGATCGACCGACACCCGGTCGAACAGCTTCTGATAGTCGGCGAGATGCCGCCTGCGTAGTTCGTCGATGCCGACGTCGCGGGCAGCGCTGAGGCGGCTCCGCGCGATGCCCTGGTAGTCGCCGTCGACCTTCCGGAAGTTGACGTAACTGGAACCGATCGACACCAGCACCGTCACGCTGGTGGCGCCGGAGACCCGCAGCGTGCCGCCCGAGCTGCTGACCGTGCCGCCGGTCACCACGGCGTTGGCCAGGGCGAGGAACCGGACCCGCCCGGCGATGCCCTCCATGGTGCCGGAGATGCCGTCGAGGGCGATCGTGGCCCCGTCCGGGCTGGACACCGTGGTCCGTTGTGGACTGTCGAACGTGGCGTTGAAGGCGATGGAGTTGGCCCGGTCGGCCGTCAGCCGGACCACGATCACCTGGTGAGGTGCGCTGGCGAACACCTCACGCTGATACCGCACGCCGTTCAGCACGTAGGTCGTGAGGGCCGTGGCGGTGGTGAGGTCGAGCGTCCGGTTGTACTGCGACGCACCGGTAGCGCTGCCGAAGGAGAGCAGAAGGTTTCCGACCGGCTGGTAGGCCAACTGTCCGGCCGGGCTGCCCAGCATCGTCTGATTGATCAGGTCCTGCGCCGGCCCCCACTGATCCGCGAAGACACGCCGTCGGATCTCCGCGATGCTGGCCGCGCCGCGGGTGTTGGCGGAGTCGTACGGACCGCCGGCCCAGACGGTGTCCTCGTTGAGCTGCAGCCGTTCGGTGTCCACGTTGCCGAACACCATCGCGCCGAGGCGTCCGTTGCCGATCGGCAGGGCCCGCAGCCAGTCCGCGCCGGCCGGCTTGTCGTACCACAGGGCGAGGTCGTTGGCGGCCAGAACCTCCGGCGGCGCGGCCGAGCCGGCCCTGGCGGTGGCCGTCCACCCAGCCGACACGATCCCTGCTCCAGCCGCCGCCCCGGCGGCGAGAAACCCTCTGCGTGTCACCTCGGACATATGTCGTTCTCCGTTCAAGGATGGGAGCAGGTCGCTGACTTCGGTGATGACAAACCGCCGGTGAGAAAGGCGACCGGCCGTGCGCCTTCTTCTCCGCCGAGCCGCAGGCCGGCCATCGGCTGGGTGACCGTCCCTGCGCCGGGCTCAGTCCTTCCTCTCGGATGCGGCGTCGAATGCGGCGGCCGGCGAGTCGAACGCCGACTTCCGAGCGAACGCCAGCGCCTCGGGCGCTCCGATCAGCCGGTCCATGCCGGCGTCCTCGCACTCGACTGAAGTCGGCCCGTCGTAGCCGATCGCGTTCAGCGCGCGGAAGCAGTTCTCCCACGGCACGTCGCCGTGGCCGGCGGAGACGAAGTCCCAGCCCCGGCCGCGGTCGGCCCAGGGCAGAGGGGAACTCATCCGGCCGCGGCGGCCGTCGACGGTACGGACCTTCGCGTCCTTGCGGTCGACGTGGCAGATCCGGTCGGTGAAGTCATGAGCCGTGGCCGGTTGCCATCGGCTCGGCCGCGGCCGGCGGTCACCGTCCACCGTGTCCGCCGAGTCGGGCGTCGCGTCGTGCGTCAGGCGTGATCTGCCATCTCTGGTTGTCGCCGCCCCAGCACGCCCACAGCTGCACCTTGAAGGTGGCGGTGTTCACGTCGAGGCAGAGGCCGGAGTGAACGCCGCGGATGGTGCCGTCAGCGCCCACCGTCCAACGCTGGTTGTCGCCGCCGTTGCACGCCCACGTGCCGACCACGGTGCCGTTCGTCGTCCCCCTGTTGTACGCATCCAGGCACTCCTGGCCCCCACGGGCGGTGATCTGTCCGCCAGCCGTCAAGGTCCACTGCTGGCCGGCCGTGTTGGCGCAGGTGTACACCCGGACCTGGTTGTTCGCCGTGCTCCCGCCGGGGATGTCCAGACAGCGCCCGGTGCTGACGTTGCGCAGCAGGCTGGTCGGGGCCGGGACGTCGCCGTCCAGGCCCCAGCCGTACCTGAGGCGCTCGCGGCCGCTGGTGCTGGGAGTGCTGAGCGTGAGGTTGGTACCGGTGCCGTGCAGTTTCTGCATGGCGTACCAGTCGTCGCCCTGGCCGGCGCGGATCTTCCCGCCCAGCCCGGGCCAGTAGATGGAGCCGATCCGCAGTTCCCGGAGCACGGTGGTGGTGGCCCGGAAGTAGCGCACGAAGTTGTCGGTGCTGCCGGCGTCGTGGTAATTGAGCCCGGTATCCATCGGCGCGCCGAACTCGTCGACGACAGTGCGGTCGGCGCAGGGGCCGATCGCGTTCCGCAGGTACGCCACCCACTCGTCGTAGGTCTTCGCGCCGCTGAAGAACGTGTAGTGGTGCAGCGACAGGAACGTCCCGTCAAGGCGGCGGTCGGCGCACATCGATCTGATGTCAGTGTTCAGGCCCGCGCCGCTGACGAAGATGCGGTTCCGTGGAATCGAGGGGCGGCTGCTGATCCAGTTGCTCACCACGTTCGCCCACTCGCCGGCGCTGTGCCCTCCCGGTTCGTTCATCGGCTCGAAGTAGACGAGGCTGTTGGTGCCGTACCGGGCAAGCACGGTGTTCCACATGGTGTCGAAGGCGCTCGGGTTGACGATGCGACCGCCGCGGGCGGCCACCCCGTCGTCCCAGTAGGAGAGGACGACCTTGAATCCCTTCGCGGTGGCCGCGTCTATCGCGCCCGTGTACGCGCTCCACCAGCTCGTCCCGACTGTGTACGTGTTGATCGGTAGCCGAACGGTGTTGGCGCCGAGGTTGTTCTCGAAGCCTGTGTAGATGGCGTTGGCTTTCGCCACGACCGTCTGGTAACTGTCGGAGCCGCTCAACCCGTGCAGGACCAGCGGTCCGCCGTGGAAGTTGTCACCGAGCCGGGCCCAGTTGACGCCCCGGAACTGCGTGGTGTCGGCGGCGGCCGGCGAGGCGCTCTGGTGCTCGACGAACGCCAGCGCGCTGAGAGCGGTCAGGATGCAGGCGAGCGCCCGGGCGAGGTGGCGCCGGCGATGGGTGTGGGGCATGGTCGTGTCCCTCCCGGTTGGGGGTGTGGTCACGTCTGCGGTGTGCGGGATCTGTTGACGTCGGCCGCCTGCCGGCAGCCGGCCGAGCCGGCGCGGAGCTTGCCCTCTCCGCGCCGGCCCCCTCCCAGATCGCTCGCGCAGCGAGCATGTCAGCGTCATGCCGCTGCCGTGGCGCCTGGAAGCCTCGCTCCCCGGCTTCGCCCGGATCTCCGGTCAGCAGGTGGAGTCGGTCTGAGTGAGTCACCCCATTCGCCACGGCAGGGAGAGAATGATCCGTCCACCATCGTTCGTCGCGAGGTTGTGCACATCCAGCGCCTTGCCGCTGTTGCGGTTCACCAGCACGCACCACGCGCTCGGGTCGACACTCGCCGCCGACGCCGAGCCGGCGCCGATCGCGACCAAGGCCGTCACGTGGTTGATGGCGGCGTTGCGCAGGTCGCCGCCGGACAGGCCCCGCGCCCAGCCGGGCTGCTGGGCGTGCCGGAGCAGCGTGTGGCCGCGCATGCTCATGCCGTTGGCCCGGGAATGGCTGACGATGCGGTCACCGCTGTGGTTGAAGACGCCTTGCTGCGGCTCGGTGGCGTCCCACTTCATCTCGTTCTCGGCGACGGCGCTGTGGAACTCGCGGTTGAGGACCGACATGTAGGTGCTGTTGGAGAACTTGTACGTTCCGACCGCAGCGCCAAAGCAGCGGCCCTTCTCCGCCGCCGACGCGCCCAATGTGGAGCCCGCGTCGGCGGTGCCCATGAACAGCGGCACCGTGCCGGCCGCGACCAACCCGCCTGACAGCAGGGGCAGGATCGCTCGGGCCCGGGGCCGCCGCGGCGGACCAGCCAAGTGCACGAATTCGTTCATCTCCGGCACCTTTCGGAGTCGGGGTCACCTCACCGTGCCAGCGCCAGCATCCGTAGATCGTTTTTGGCTTCCGCTTTCACAGGTCAGAAATGAGGAACGCTACGCGTCGATGACTAGAAGATTGACAGATTGCCATGGTCCATTCAAGAGGGAACCGTCGATATGTGTGGGCCTAATCCGTCGTGCAACCGACCGGAGAAGCGGGACTATTGACGACCACTCCTCATAACTCTTTTTGGCGGCGAATCGGGGTGACGGACGCGTGTAAATCGCGGCGGTTTTCGTTATCGGCGGCCAGTTTGAACAGTCGCAGTCGCCGTAGTGCCGAAAAGCGCGGCGCCGCCGCCGAATGCGAAGACTTGGGTGCCGGACTCGAGCGGCCTCAGGCGAGTTGGCCGAGTAACCCAGCCTTGGCGCCGGCGACCGGCCCGGCGAGCGCGGGTTTGTCGAGCACCGTGGCCGACCGCGCCGGCGGGGCGGGGAGCAGCGCGAAGGCGACGATCAGCCGCTCGAGGGGTACCAGTTCGTCGGCGGCCCGGCCGCAGTCCGCACAGGATCGGGTGTGCCGGGTGATGCGCTTACGCCACAGCGCGCTCGGTCCGCCGTCCCAGCCCTCCAGTGCGGCGATCAGCTGTGGGCACCGGGGGCTGGCTTCCAGCGCGGCGACGAGTGACCGGCTCAGCTCCAGTTGGTTGCGCATCCGCTGGATGCGCACACCCGCGTGAGCCACGCTCGTTCCCAGCGCCGCCGCGAGCTCCGCCCTCGTCAGCCGGCCCGCGGTCTCCAGCCACCACAGTGACAGCAGCGCCCGGGCGTCCGGGTCGAGCCATCGACTGGCGCGTACGGTCTTTCGGCGATGACCGGACAGCTCGACGTGGATCAGGGCCAGGCTCTCGGCGTCCGCGTCCGGCGGGTCGGTCATCTCGTCGAGGGGGGCCGTCCGTTCGGCGTCCGCCTGCCGCCGGTGCAGATGGGTGCTGATCTGTCGTGTCGCGATCGTGGCCAGCCAGGGCCGGAAGCTCTCCGGGGCGCGCAACGTGCGTAGCTCAGGAAGTGCCCGCAGCATCGTCTCCTGCACCACGTCGTCGACGTCAGCGAGCTCACCCAGTGCCCTGCGCACGATCGCGTACACCAGCGGCAGGTACGTCGCGGCCAGGTCGTTTAGTGCTCGTGGATCGCCAGCCTGTGCGGCGACGACCAGGCTCGTCTCGTCGGCTCGGCTGGCTCGCATCACGAGCCCGTACACCTTGCCTCGGGCAAGGCCGCCCCAGGTGCCGCACACGCCCTCGGGTTCGCACGCACGATCGGCTCGGGCGCGGCCGGCCGGTAATACCTGGCGGCCCGTCATCGCCCCAGCCATCCGCCATCAACGGGAAGAACGATGCCGTCGACGTAGTCCGGCGCCGGGTAGGCGGGGGGCACCCCGGCCCCGGCGAGGTCGTCGGCGCGTCCTGAGGGACCGGCCGGGATCCGGTCAAGGATCGTCTGGTCGCGCTGGGGGTCGGCGCATAACGCCTCGGTGCCGTCGGTGGCGATGTGGCCCGGTGTGATGGCGTTGAAGGTGCGGGCCCCGCGGTAGACAACCGCCTTCATCGATCCTCCATCCCCATGGTGTCGAATGTCCCTTCCGCGGCGGATCGGTCTGGTCCAGGGGTGACCGCGAGCAGCCGCCGGCCGGCCCGCTCCGGCCGTACGTGCGGTCCGTCGGGTGCGTGTGCCGTTCGCTCACGGGCAGCGGTCATCACCGTTGTTTCGTCGATCCGGATGCCCAGGCCCGGCGTGTCGCCGAGCACGAAGGCGCCGTCCTCGACGTGCAGGTCCATCGCGACGCCGATCGGCGGCTGCATGCCCTGCAGTTCGCTGACGAGGTGGTTGGGCACCGACGTCGCGGCGTGCAGCAGCGCGACAGGCGTGTTGCCGATCGGGCTGACCGGCAGGTCGTAGGCGTGCGCCAGCGCGGCGACACGGAGGAAGTGGGTGACTCCCCAGACCGCGGCCGTCTGGACGATGTCGACGCCTCCCGCCGCGATCAGCGGGCGGAACTGCTCGAGGCCGGTGAGGTTCTCCCCACTGGCGACCGCCGCCCGTACGCCACGGCTCACAGCGGCCAGGCCGTCGGCGTCCCAGCGCCGGACCGGCTCCTCGATCCAGGTCAGGTCGAGTGTGCGTTCCAGTTCACCGACGTGGCGTACCGCCTGCTTGCGGTTCCAGGACTCGTTCACATCCAGCATGAGCCCTGGCCGGGTCCCGTGCGCAGCCTCGGTCAATACCTCGCGTACGAGCAGCAGCCGGTGCCGGTCCCGCTCGATGTTCAGGCCGCCCTTGAGCTTCGCCGCCCTCAGCCCGCGTTCGGCATAGACCTGGTAGGTGGCGACGAGCTCGTCGTCGGTGAGGCCGATGTCCAGACCGGAGGCGTAGGCGTGGACCATGCGGTCGTTGCCCCCGAGCAACCGCCACAGCGGCTCACCCGCGGCCTGTGCCTTGATGTCCCACAATGCCGTGTCGAACGCGCCGATCGTGCCGAACACCACGCCGGCATGCCCGGCTTTGAAGGTGTGCCGCAGCATGCGGTCGTAGAGGGCAGTCACCGCGCGCGGGTCCTGGCCGTCGATGGCGGCGAAAATCGCCTCGGCTTCCACGTGCGGTCCCAGGCCGACTCCGGTGATCCCCTCATCGGTCTCGACGATGACGACCGGCACGGGCATGACCCCGTCGGCGTAGACGCCGTTGGCGTCACCGACAGGTCGGCCCCAGTGCTGCGCCGTCGTCAGGGTTCTGTACCCGGTGATGCGCATGCGTCAGCCCTTCGTCGCGCCGGCCGTCACGCCGTCAGCGATCTGGCGTTGCAGGAACAGGTAGGTCACCAGCACGGGTAGCCCGGCGATCAGGACACCGGCTGCGAAGGTGGGGATGTCGGCGGAGTACTGGCCGCGCAGTGAGGTGATGCCCACCATCAGGGTGCGATGGTCGGCCGACGGCATCATCAGCAGCGAGATGAGCACGTCGTTCCAGCAGAACAGCGCGTCGAGGATGCCCACCGACAGCAGTGCCGGAGCACCCATCGGCAGCATGATGCGCCGGTAGACGCCGTACGGGGTGTTTCCGTCGATCCGTGCGGCGTCGACGATCTCGGTCGGCACCGCTTGGTAGTAGCTCGTCATCAAGAAGACGGTGAACGGCAGGAACTGCGCGACGTAGGCGAGGATCAGCCCCGGATAGGTGTCGATGAGACCGCCGTAGGCCATGATCCTGGCCAGCGGCACCATGATCACCTGGAACGGGATGAACAGTGCCGCCAGGCAGACCAGAACCAGCGCGGACGAGCCACGGAACCGCAGCTGGGCCAGCGCGAACCCGGCCATGGACCCGATGAGCAGTAACAGCGCTACGGCGCAAACCACCACGATCACGGAGTTGAGGAAGTACCGCCCCATGCCGACGCTGTTCCACGCGGTGCTGAGGTTGTCCCACTGGAGAGTGCCTGCCAGGGAGAACCGGTCGAGGATGTACTCCCGGCGGCTCTTCAACGCGACGTTGGCGGTGAACAGCAGCGGGTAGATCGTCGCCAGGGCGAGGAGCACCATCGGCACGGCGACCAGCCATCTGCTCGGCCCCAGTCGAGACATCAGTCCTCCCTTCCCGCCCGGCGCAGCAGGCCGACCTGCAGCAGGCCCACGACCAGCATGATGAGGAAGAGGACCGTGGACGCGGCCGACGCGAGCGCCGGACGGCTCATCTGCCCCTGTTGGATCCAGATGTAGTACTCCGGCAGGTAGGTCGACCCTTCCGGGCCACCACTGGTCATGACGTAGAGCAGCCCGAACATCGAGGTCAGCATCCCGATCATCGTGGTGACGACCACGAACTGGATGGTGCGGGACAGACCCGGGATGATGACGTGCCAGATGGTCCGGGCGAGCGAGGCGCCGTCGACCCGGGCGGCGTCCAGAAGTGCGGTGTCCAGGGTCGCGAATCCGGCCAGGAAAACCACCAGCGCCATCCCCAGCGTCGCCCAGATGTGCACGCCGACGACGGCGAGGATGGCTACGTCGGGATCGCCGAGCCAATCGACCGGGCCGATCCCCAGGCCGCCGAGCACGGTGTTCAGCGGACCGTCGAAGGCCAGGAGCAGGTTGAAGATCGAGCCGACGATCACCGGTGAGAGCACAGCGGGGAAGAAGTAGACGCTCCGGAAGAACCGGTGTCCCGGCACCCGCAGGTAGATGAAGGTGGCGAGCAGGCCCGGGATCGCGACCGCGACCGGCAGCAGCAGCACCAGCAGTCCGACGTTGCGCAGTGCGGTACGGAACAGCGGGTCGTCGATGAGTTCCGCGTAGTTGTCGAGCCCCACCGTGACGCCGTCGCGTTCGCCGTCACCGATGAAGGAGAAGTTGACGCCCAACCCCAGTGGCCAAAGCCGGAGCACGACGACGATCAGGACAGCGGGAGCGACCAGGACGTAGGGGGCGAGGCGTTCGGCGCGCCGGCCGCTGCGGCGTCGGGGAGATTTCGACGTAGGGCCGCGGCCACCTACCGCCTCACCTGCTCGCGTCCCGTCGGGAGGCTCTGCTTGAGCAGCGCGGACCGACGAACCAACGGGTGGCACGGCCTCAGCCTTCTTGGTCGGACGCCGCCAGCTGCCTGACCGCCTCGTCGACCGTGACCGATCCGCTCAGCAGTTGCTGAGACAGCCGCCCCATCAGGTCCACGGTCTTGGAGGGCAGGGCCACGTGCAGGGCGGGCTTGCCACGGTCGACCTCGGACACGATGGTGGCGACGGCTGGGCCACCGCTGGAGACGTCCACCGTGCGGTCGGCCGCGATGGCGCCCGCGTCGGTGTAGAACGACTTCAGTGCCTCGGTCGAGGTCAGGGAGCGCACCAGGTCGGCGGCGACCTCGGGGTCCTTGGTCCACTTCGCGACGGCGTAGCCGATGCCGCCGTCGTAGGGAAGGCTCGGCGTGGCGCCGGCCGTGACGACCGGCGACTTCATGACGCCGACATCGCCGGCGTCGAGGAACTCGGTGAAGTCCTTCCAGTGCCCGATGTCCGACATCAACCCGATGACATGGGCGGCCTTGCTGGTCTGGAACACCGCGAACGCGTCGTTGAACATCGCCGTCGAGTTCGCCCCGTCGCTGTTCAGGCCCTTGTCGTTGACCTCTTTCCAGAGCGAGAAGACCCGTTTGACCGCCGGCGAAGACCAGTCTCGTTTGCCGGCGATCCAGTCTTCGTATTCCGTGGGCGACAGGATGCCCGAGCCGAGCCCGGACAGGAAGAACTGGATACCGATGCCTTCCTTGTTGCCCTGCGCGAAGCACCTGGCACCGGTCGCCTTGCTGATGGCCCGGCAGTCGGCGACGAACTCGTCCCAGCCGGTGGCCGGCTGCTCGGGGTCCAGCCCTGCCTTCCGGTAGAGCGACTTGTTGTAGTAGATCGGGTGACCTTGCAACGTCACCGGAGCGGCGTAGGTCTTGCGGTCCTTGGTGAAGGCCTCCCACCCGGCCAGCCGCCTCCTGTCATCACGGACGTACTCGTCCAACGGCAGAAGGGAGTCCACGCGGTCACGGATCTGCCCGCCGCCGTTGAAGAGCATGACGTCCGGCCCCTTGCCGGCTTGGATGGCGGCCCCGAGCAGGGTGTAGTACTGCTCGAACGGCTGCGCGACGAACTCGACCGTCACGCCGGGGTGGTGCTTGGCGAAGTCGGCCTTGGCCTTCTTGACGTATAAGGACGCTGTGGCGTCGCCGGACTTCCAGTCCCAGACGACGAGCTTGCCCTGCGAACCACCGGACGCCGAATCCGGGTCGGAGGCGCTTCCGCAGCCGGCTAAGACAACGAGCCCGGCAACCAGGATCGCCGACCACAGTGTTCGCTGCTTCATTGCTGCCCCGCTCTCCTGAGGTGGCCGGCTGCCCGGCAATTGAGGTTGAGGAGGAACGCAACTCGTATGACGTATGTAACCCGTATGACGTATGATGTCAACCGAATGCCGTATAGTAGGCGGGCATCCGTGGTGCCGCACGGGTCCCGGGGGGTGTCATGACGGCAGTACCGCAGTCATCCGCAGAGGCCTCCGAGGCCCCCGCCTGGAGCCGGCGCCCGGCGAACCTCGCCGCCGCGGTCACGGCTGAGCTGGTGGACCGGATCGTCCGTGGAGTCCATCCGTCCGGTTCGCCGCTCCCCCCCGAGCCCGTGCTCTGCGAGACCTTCTCGGTCAGCCGCACCGTGGTCCGCGAGGCGGTGAAGATTCTCCAGGAGAAGGGGCTGGTGCACGTCCGCCAGGGCGCCGGCACGATGGTCACCCCGCCGGCGATGTGGAACATGCTTGACGAGCTGGTCCTCGGCGCGACCATCGCCGAAGACGAGAGCCTGGCCATCCTCGATCACCTCGTCGCGACCCGCCGCGTGCTGGAGTCCGATATGGCCAACGTCGCCGCCCGCCTGGCGAACACCGAGGTGATCGACCAGCTACGCGAGCTGGTGGAGCGGATGGATGAGCTCGTCGACGACCCCGCTTCGTACCAGGAAGAGGACCGGGCGTTCCACGACACCGTCATGCAGGCGTCGGGGAACCGCATCGGCCGTGCCGTGGTCCGTTCGCTGGAGCGCCAGGTCATCAACTCCGCCCGTTACATGGGCCGAACCGGCCGCGCCTTCTGCGTCGCGTCCAACCACGGCCATCGGCGCATCTACGAGCGGATCGCAGCGCACGACCCCAAGGGTGCGGCCGAGGCGATGTTCACCCACATCACCGAGGCGTGGGTGGTGCGCCGCAGCGGGCCGGGCGAGCCGACCCGGCTGCTGCGTTAGAGGCGGCTGACGGGTCCTGCCGCGAGCGAGGCCGATGCCATCGCAGCGCAGGTGGTCATCTCCTGGTGGCAGTTGACGGCCACCTCGTTCGTCGACCACGAGTCGATGTGGCCGAGACAGCAGAACATCGGTGTGCAGCCCGCTGGCGGGCGGGTCCCGCAGCCCGACGTTCGGGCCGCCGGCCAGCGAGCCCGTCGGCGGGTCCGGCGGGGCGGGACCAAGCAGGTGGGCGAAGATGCGGCTGTGCTGTTCTGCCGCTCTTCTCGCCCCAACCGGCCACGTAGGAGTGGTTGAGGGCGTCGCGGCCGAAGAGGTAGTTCATCGCCTGTACGGCACCGCCGCGGCAGCGGACGCCCCCGGTCAGGTCGAACGCCGTCGCGAGCACCATCGCGTGGTTGACGACGACGCTGCCGGTGCTGCAGACCCGACTTCACCTGTCCGGGCCTTGGCACCCCCGCTGAACGGCCGGAAAGAGTCGGAGTCACCGGCCTTGCGTCCAGGGGCTCGCGCGACGAGGGGAAGGGGCCGGCAGGGGCCGCGACGGCGTGCCGCATGCAGCAGGTGTCCACAGATCCACCGAGGCGCGGTGGGGCCCGCACCCACTCGGGCCCCACCGCCGGCATCCGCTCCTGTCCCAAAGGAGCGGATGGGCCTTGATCCCGCTATCGCAGTGCCCACTGCTGGTTGGTGCCGCCGTGGCAGGACCAGAGGGTGATCCTGGTGCCGTTGGCGGTGCCGCCGGCGTTGGCGTCGAGGCACAGTCCGGAATGGACACCGGTGATGGTGCCGTTGGGGTTGATGTTCCACTGCTGGTTGTTCTGGCCGTTGCAGTCCCAGATGACGACGGCGGTGCCGTTGGTGGTGCCGCGTCCGCTGGCGTCGAGGCACTTGTTGCCGGAGACGGTCAGTTGTTTGCCGGCGGTGTAGGTCCAGGTCTGGCCGGCCGCGCCGGTGCAGTCCCCGAGTTGGGCCTGGGTGCCGTTGGTGGTGCCGGCGCCGGGGACGGTCAGGCAGCGGCCGGACTGCGCGCCCACGATCTGCTGAGCCGTTGTCGGCGGTGGGGTGTCCTTCGGTCCGGCGGACGCCATCACGTCCTGGGCACCGGAAGGCCAGTTGCCATTGGTGACCGTGACATTGCCGGAGACCACGTTGCCGCGGTCCCCGTTGGTCACGTTCGTGCTGCCGTTGGTCGACCAGTTGTTGGTGACGGTCCAGTTCCCCATGTTCTCGCCGCCCCAGTAGTTGGCCGTCGCCCACGTACCGGTGTTCGAGAAGACATTGTTGGTGACCGTGTAGTACTTCGAGCCCTCGTCGAAGTACGTCCCGAAGTATCCGTTGGTCCGCAGGCAGTGGTTCCGGCTGATCTGCGCGCTCGGGTTCCATCCGAGCGTGTAGATGCAGCCACCGTCGTTCATCTGCTGCATGACATCGTGGATGTAGTTGCCGATGAGCCGGTTGTTGGACGCGGTGGTCGGCGTCGTGTAGCGCGGCTGGTAGTTGTACAGGCCGCGGTTGGCATAGTGGCTGCTGCCGCCCGCGTCGTTGGCGCCCCAGCCGTACCCGATCGACATGCCGGAGTACGGCATGTTGTAGACCTCGTTCTGGGCGACGGTGCTGTTGGTGACGTACGTGGTCAGGACAGAGACGATGCCCCGGTAGTCCGCCCCGAGGTCGTGGATGCGGTTGTTGCTCACCGTGATGTCCCTGTTGACCATGCGCTGGTCGCTGGGGTGGTGGGCGTCGGCGCGCACGCCGCCCACGAGGATGCCACCGGCTGAGCTCCGTGCGATCTCCGACCGGGTCACCGTGATGTCGCGGGCGCCCAGGCCGACGCCGCTGGCGTGCGCGTTGGCGTCGTTGCCGATACCGATGGCCGTCTGGCCCAGGTTGACGAACCGGGAGTCGCTGAGGGTGATGGTGTTGGCGGCGGAGATCTGCACGGCGGCCGGCATCTGAAGCCAGTGTGGCCGGGCGGCCTCGAACTGCGTGCAGCCGTTGTGGCAGGAGTCGAAGCTCGGCCAGTTCCAGTTGCCGGCGATGTACGCGCCGGTCTGCTGGTCCACGTAACCCTGGTTGCTGCTGGGGCCCAGCCAGCTCGTACCGGTGAAGGTGATCCCGCTGAACGTGATGTGGTGCGCCGGCTCGCTGTACGTGCCCCCGAGGCTCACCAGCGACTGCAGCGTCGGCAGTTCCACGCTGACGTTGCTCATGTTCTGCCCGGCCTGGGGGATGTAGTACAAGGCGCCGGCCGTGGGGTTGAGGTACCACTCGCCGGGCGAGTCCAGGAACTCGTACGCGTTGGCCAGGTAGAACGGACCGGCCCGGTGCGGCCGCATGAGGGTGTCGTAGCCGAAGTTGTTGTTGTTCCACGCCGGCTGCTGCATCGTGATGAAGTTCCCACTGATGCTCTGCACCGGCGAGTACCGGTCGGTGAAGGAGTTGACGCTCTCCACCTCGACCCGACTCTGGTTGGCCAGGTTGTTCAGATAGCTCAGCGCACCGCTCGAGAACCTCATTCCGGCGCTGGTGGCCGTGAAATCGGCCCTGTTCACCTGTGTGCGTGCCCGGGTGGCGACGGCGCCGTCGACATAGAGCTGCCGGGTATCGAGACCGGTCGGCACGTCGGCCTTCCAGATGTTCTTGGCTGCGTCGGCCACCGACCAGCCGGTGACCGCCCGGGCACCGGTGATCACCGGACGCGCCGACGGGGCGGCCTGCCACACGACCCTGTGACCGCCTGAGCCGGAGTCCTCCGCCGTCAGCCGCAAGGGTTGGGCCAGCCGGTACACACCGTCGGCCAACTGCACCACGATGTCGTCCGACATGGCGTCATTGAGCGACCGCACCGTCGCCTGCGCGGTGGTCAGTGAGCACGGCTGCGCGCTGGAACAGTCAGTGCCGGTGCCGGACGGCGAGACGTACACGGTGCGGGGAGCTGCGGATGCGGGTGCGGGGAACGCCATCACGGCGGTCGCGGTTAATCCGACTGTGGCGGCTGCGACCCGAAGCCACCTTCGTATCGTGAGAGCTGTGAACACGTTTTCTCCTTATGGCGGTTCCCGGGCGGAAGGGGATGGCGGCGCGACCGGGCTACTCGGCGTGCGGTGATGAGGGCTCGAGGAGGGGACACGATGTCCGGGCGTGGGCGGTGTGCTTCGCTCGGCGCCGACCGCCGTACCGTCGGCGAGTTGTCCGGCGGTCGGCGCACGGACCGTTCGGACCGTAGTGCGGTTCCCCGTGGGCCAATTCATATGACGTATGCCGTCGTTCGGAAACCAAAGCGACCCCTGTCACCCGGTCGAAGGAGCGTCTTCCAGTCCGTGGAGGACTGTTCGGAGGTAGGACAGCCCGTCACGGGCGAGGGTGTCCTGCGACGGGGCGAGCGGCCGCCAGATCGAGGCCGCGGTGGCGATGGCCTCGTTCTGCGCGGTGAACGACTCGATGCACACCGCGCCGCGGTAGCCGGTCGTGGCCAGGCCGGCGAGGAAGCGTGGCCAGTCGAAGTGGTCGGCGCCCGGGGTGCCGCGGTCGGTGCCGCTGACCTGGACGTGCTTGATGTGCGGGCCAGCCGTGACGAGCGCCTCGTAGGGGTCGGCCTCCTCGATGTTCATGTGATAGGTGTCGATCATGAGACCGACGTTCGCGGGCAGGCCGTCGATCAGCTCCACCGCCTGCTCGACCGTGTTGACGACGCTCGTCTCATAGCGGTTGAGGGCCTCCACGCCGATGCTCACGCCCCGCTCCCCCGCGTGGTCGGCCACTGGCCGCAGAGCTCGGCGGACGTCCGCGTAGCAGGCCGCGCGCTCAGACGGTGACATGCGCCAGGTCCGCCCCACCGCGGCGTAGACCGGGCCGCCGACGCAGGGCGCGCCGACGGCCACCGCACTGTCCACACACGTTTTCAGGTACGCCACGGTGGCGGCGACAACCTCCGGCGGGGCGTTCACGAGGTCACGTCCGGGCGAGGTGACCGCACAGACGCCGACCGCGCGCAGGCCGTACGCCGCCAGCATGTCCCGGGTGCGGGCCGGGTCCCAGTCGCCGGGTTGCTCGATCGGCAGCTCTACCGCGTCGAAGCCGAACGCGGCGATCCGCGGCACCAGTTCGGCCATGACCTCGTCGTCGACCGGCGAGGCCCAGACCCACGGGTTGACACCGATGGTGTACACCGGACTACTTCCAGCGCCGCGGATAACCGGGCAGGTCCGTGCAGCCGCACATCGCGTAGTGCAGCGGCGGCATGGCGGGGTCGACGTACTCGTCCAGGTTGTCCTGGGTGATGGTCGGCTGTGGCAGCTTCCACGGGTTCGGCACCTGCTCGCCGTCGAGAATCTTCAGCGCGGCGATGATCGGGGTGCGCCACTGGTAGGTCGGGTAGGTCGGGGCGATCGCCGTGAGCTTCTTGTCCTTCCACAGCTTCAGGAAGTCGAGCTGGTCCTCGCCGTTGATCGGCGGCACGGGCTTGCCGGCGTCCTCGAACGCCTCGACCGCCGCGCCCGCGACCGCCCCTGCGTCCATCCAGACGCCGTCGATCGTGCCGTACCGCTGGAGGTAGTCGTTGACGATCTTCTTCGTCCTGGCCGGGTCGCCGTCGGTGAACTCGACGCCGACGACGTCGACGCCCGCCTTGTCGAAGGCGACCTTCGCCGCGGACCAACGGGTCTCCAGCACGTCGACGCCGGGCAGGATGCGCAGCGCGAGCACCTTGCCGCCCCGCTTCATCTTCCGGGTGACGAACTCCGCCGCGACGTGGCCGAATCCGTAGCCGCCGATCGGGTTGATGAACGTCACCGGGCACCTCGTGTCGACGCCGCGGTCGAAGACGATGACCGGCAGGCCCTTCCGGCAGGCGGCCTCCACGGCCGGGGTGAGCGTCGCGGTGGTGTTCGGCGAGACGATGAGCGCGTGGCAGCCCTTGCCGAGCAGGTCGTTGATGTCGGCGATCTGTTTCTGGTCCTTGCCTTCGGCATCGACGTGGACGAACTCGGAGATCCGGCCGCGGTGCGTGTCGACCTCGGCCCGCATGGTCTTGAAACCGACCTGACGCCAGGGGTTGTTCAGCCCCGCGTTGGAGAAGCAGATCTTGTGCGGTCCGGGCTTCGTGAACTTCGCGGTCTCCACCATCGCCGGGTTGAGCGCCTGCTCCCAGGGCTTGCCGGCCGGCCCGGACGGCGCGGCGTCCAGGAGCGCGAGCTGCTTGTCGTAGTCGGCCCGCACGAAGAACTTCGACTGCTCCCCGGTGCCCGACCCGCTGCCCGCGAAGGGCGAACCCGATGCGCCGGTGGTGGGCTCGTCGGTGGCGCATCCGGCCAGCACCAGTAAGGTGCTCACAACCAGCACCGTCATGGAATACCTCACTGAATCCCCTTATGTCCGGACGGGAAGCGGAAGGACGCCGCCGCCACGGCGAACAGAATGATCGCGCCCTGAATGGTCGGTTTGAGGGCGCCGGAGACGCCGTAGAAGTTCATGAGCGTGAAGAGCGTCTCGAGGGTCAGCGCGCCCAGCATCGCGCCGACGACCGAACCGCGGCCCCCGCCCAGAGCGACGCCGCCGAGGACCGCCGCGGTGATCGCGCCGAACTCGAGGCCGGCACCGGCCTGGAACGACACTCCGCTGTACCCGCCGATGAGGATCGCCGCGAGCGTGGCGGCGAGTCCGCTGAGGACGAACGCCATGGTCTTGGCGCGCCACACGCGCACGCCGCTCAGCTCGGCGGTCCGCGGGTTGCCGCCGACGGCGACCAGGGTGCGACCGAAGTCCGAACGCGTCAGCACCAGCGCGAGAGCGGCCGCCGCCAGCAGGACGACCAGGGCGTACGGTATCCGGCCCAGCGCGGGCACGTCCTCGAACGCCGACCGGCCGAGCCGGCGGAACTCCTCGGAGAGGCCGCCCTTCGGGGCACCGTCGGACCACAGGTACACGGCACCGACGAGGATCAGGAACATCCCGAGGGTCGTGATGAACGACGGCACCCCCAGCCGCGTGGTGACGAGGCCGTTGACGAGGCCGACGGTGATGCCGAACGCGAGCAGGAGCACGACGACAGGCCAGCCGGCCGACGGATCGCTGTCGATCAGCCGGGCGGCGATGACCACCTGCGCGGTGACCAGAGAGCCGACGGACAGATCCAACTCGCCGGAGACGATCACGAAGTACTGGCCTGCGGCGAGCAGGACGATCGGCGCGCAGCGGCCGAGGAACGACATCAGCGACGGCGGCGAGAGGAAGTCCGGTTGGCGGGCGGTCAGCAGAACCAGCAACACCGCCAGGATCACGATGATCGGTGCGAGGCCGCCGAAGCGGAACTCAAGGAGCCGCAGTGGGCGCGCGATCCGCATGCTATGACGCCTTTCGCATCGCGCGGCGGGCGTAGACGGCGACCGCCGCGATGATGATCACGCCACGGATCACCTGCTTGAAGAACGCGTCGACCTCGAGCTGGTTGAAGATGGCGTCGATGCTCGCGAGCAGCAGCACGCCGCCGACCGTGCCGCCGACGCCGCCGCGCCCGCCGGCCAGGGCGGTGCCGCCGAGCACCACCGCGGCGACCGACTCCAGGTCGTACAGTCCCTCGGTGCCCACCCTCGGTGCGCCGGCGCCGAGCCGACTGGCGAGGTAGATCCCGGCGAGGCCGGCACAGAGGGCGCACAGCACATGGGCGGTGACGAGGACCCGGCTGCCCCGCACGCCGGAGAGCCGGGCGACCTCCGCGTCACCGCCCACGGCGATCAGGTGGTGGCCGAAGCGGGTGCGCGCCAGCACGAACCAGGCCGCGGCGGCGACGGCGAGCAGCAGCAGGAACGACAGCGGCACCGGGCCGATGCGCTGGTACCCCAGGCCCTGCACCAGGGCGGGTGCGGTCTTGCCGGCCGGGCCGTCGTATCCGTTGTCGAGGTATCCCTTCAGCAGCAGTCCGACGCCGACGGTCGCGATGAAGGGGTTGATCCGCGCCGCGGTGACGAGCAGGCCGTTGACGAGGCCGATCGCGCCGCTGACCGCGAGCGTCAGGCCGATCGCCGGAAGCAGCGCACCGTCGTCACCGGCCATGGTCTCGGCGGCGACGAGGGTGCTCAGGCTGACCACGTACGCCACGGACAGGTCCAGCGAGCCTCCGACGATGACCAGCGTCTGGCCGACCGCGACGAGGCCCAGACCGGCGGCGACGTGCAGCAGGCTCACCGTCGTCGGCAGGCTGAACAGCCGGCCGCCGTCGACCGTGACGACGAGCCAGCCGATCACCAGGGTGAGGACCAGGGCGACGAACACGCCGGGCGGGGTCCGCCGGGCCGGCAGGGACAGCGCGCCGCTCATCCGGCAGCCTCCCGATCGGTGCCGACCGCCAGGGCGACGACATCCTCCTCCGTCGCGCCGCCGGGTAACTCGCCGGCGATCCGGCCGTCGCGCATGACGATGATCCGGTCGCTCATGCCGAGCAGCTCGGGCAGCTCGGACGAGACCATCAGCACGGCGGCACCGTCGCGGGCCAGCCGGCGGACGAGATCGTGGATCGCCGCCTTGGCGCCCACGTCGATGCCCCGGGTCGGCTCGTCGAAGAGCAGGATCCTCGGGGCGAGCGCGAGCCACCTGGCCAACACGACCTTCTGCTGGTTGCCCCCGGAGAGGAAGCGGATCTCCTGGTCCTCCCCTGCGGCGCGGAGCTCAACGGCCGCGAGCAGCTCCCGGACCCGCGCGGTCCGGGCACCGCGGCCGAGCCGGCGCGGGCGGACGGCGCGGCCGGCCAACAGCGCGTTGTCGAGCACCGACTGCTCGGCGACGATCCCCTCGCCCTTGCGGTCCTCGGAGACGTAGGCGATACCGGTCCGCATCGCGGCCCGGGGCGAGCGCAGCCGGACCGGCGCTCCGTCGACGGTCACCTGGCCGGTGCTGAACGGTGCGGCGCCGAACAGTGCGCGGGCCAACGCCGAACGGCCGGAGCCCTGCAGGCCGCCGACGCCGAGCACCTCGCCGGCGCGCAGCCGTAGGTCGATGCCGCGCAGCTTCCGGTTGCCTGCGCCCCGGACAGTCAGCCGCACCGGGCCCAGCTCCTGCGGCTTCGCCGGGTCGGGGTAGTAGCTCGACAGCTCGCGGCCGACCATGTGGCGCACCAGCTGATCGGCGCTGGTGTCCGCGGTGTCCAAGGTGGCCACCGCCCGGCCGTCCTTGAGCACGGTGATCCGGCTGGACAGGTCGAAGACCTCCTTGAGGCGGTGCGAGACGTACAGCACGCCCATCCCGTGCTCCTGCAGCCGCCGTACGAGCGCGTAGAGCCGGTCGACTTCGTGGTCGGCGAGAGCCGCGGTGGGCTCGTCCATGATGAGCAGCCGCGCGTTGAGGGCGAGCGCCTTGACGATCTCGACCACCTGTTGTTGCGCCACTCCGAGTCGTCCCACGCGCGTGTCGGGCGGTAACGAGCCCTCCCCGATCGAGGCGAGGAGCCCCGCGGTGTGGCTGAGCATCGCCCTGCGGTCGACGAGCCCGCGGCGCAGGGGCTCGCGGCCCAGACAGACGTTCTCCGCGACGGTGCGCTCGGGCAGCAGGGTCAGCTCCTGGTAGACGATGCCGATACCGGCCTGTTGGGCCTCACGCGGGCTGCGGAACGTCCGCGGCGCGCCGGCGAACTCAACCGTTCCCTCGTCGGGCTGGTAGACGCCGGACACCACCTTCATGAGTGTGGACTTGCCGGCGCCGTTCTCGCCGACGACCGCGTGCACCTCGCCCGGCCGGACCTGGAGGTCGACGCCATCGAGCACCTGCACGCCGAGGAACGACTTGCCGATGCCTCGCAGAGCGAGCAGCGGCGACGGCAGTAGGCCAGACATCGTGGGACCCTCTACATTCGCGTCGTCGGCAGGATTGAGTCACCGATAGCTGAATCGTTCGGTGCGGCCGGCGTGGAATGACAGCTCCCGCCCGCGAGCTGTCGTCGAATATCCGCGAACTTTCGCCGGACGCGATGGTGACATCGCGGCCCCGAGGGTAAATGCCTCGATGAGCGCCTGGCAATACCAACGGACATCACAGCAGGACGTTCGCCGTTCGAACTGCTCATTGTGGACCGGCGATCAGTCGACAGCGATTGATACGCCAAAATCTGTTATCGAATCGGCCCGTCCACAGTCGCGCGCCGAACCACGACGGCTGATGCGCAAAATGTGTTATGGAATCGGCCCGACGACAGTCGCGCGCCGACCCGCGACGATTGATGCGCAAAATGTGTTATGGAATCGACCGCACCCGAGCCATATTGACTGTTGCGATACGCCGCTGCATGCTGACCGGCAGACCACGGGAGACGGTCGCATTTGGTGTGACGCCCCTTCTTCCCGTAGGGACTTGACTGCCCGTCACGGCGGACGGGATGACGAGCTGACGGCTCACGCGTGCCTACGACGCGCTCACGCACTCTGGCGCATCGGAGGTGCGGCCGGCGCGTGCCCGTGGTCATGCCATCGTTACTCCGCCGAAATAGGAGACGGCATGCGTCGCATCATATTTGTCTTGGGGGCGATCGCGAGCGTGCTCCTGTCGCTCGTCATCGCCCCACCGGCGTCAGCGGCGCCGGCCTTCCGAGCCCTGGTCTTCACGAAGACGGCCGGCTACCGGCACGATTCGATCCCCGCCGGCCTCGCGATGTTCCGGGAGCAGGCGGCGGCCAACAACTTCGAGTTGGTCCACAGCGAGGACTCGAGCGTTTTCACCCCGGCGAACCTCGCCACCTTCGACGTGCTCATCATGTTCCAGACCTCGGGAATGGTGTGGAACACGGCGTCCCAACGTCAGGCGGTGGAGGGCTACCTCGCCAGCGGCAAGGGCATCGTCGCGATCCACAACGCCACGGACATGGGCATCGAGAACGAGTACCCGTGGTGGGACCGGACCATCAACGGGGGCGCACACATGCCGGAGCACTCCCCCGGCGTGCTGCCCGGCACCGCCATCGTCGCGGACAAGAAGCACCCGTCGACGGCCGGCCTTCCGGACCGCTGGAACCGCAGCGAGGAGTGGTACAACTTCGACCGCAACCCCCGCGGCGACGTCCATGTCCTGGTCACCGCGGACGAGCGCACATACAACCCGGGCCCCCGCGGCATGGGGCCTGACCACCCCATCTCCTGGTGCCGCAACACCGGTGGCGGCCGCGTGTGGGCCACCGGCATGGGGCACACCAGCGCGGCCTACAGCGAGACCCATTTCCGCAACCACGTCCTCGGGGGCGTCAAGTGGGCGGCCGGCAACGAGCCCGGCGACTGCGGCGGCACCGTGTGGAGCAACTTCGAGAAGCGCACCCTCGACGACAACACCGCGGACCCGATGGCCCTCGCGGTCGCCCCGGACGGGCGGGTGCTCTACGTCCAGCGGGGCGGGCAGCTGAAGATCTTCAAACCGACCACGAACAAGACCGTGACAGCAGGCACGCTCAGCGTCTACACCGGCGGCGAGGACGGCCTCACCGGGCTGGCGCTCGACCCCGACTTCGCCAGCAACGGCTACGTGTACCTGTATCACTCCCCGGCCGGAGTCCCGAACGACATCAACCGGGTCTCCCGGTTCACGCTCACCGGCGACACCCTGAACATGTCGAGCCAGGTGACGATCATCGACATCCCCGCGACCCGGGACCGCACGTTCGCCGAACCCGGGCACACGGGCGGCTACATCGAGTTCGGCCCCGACAAGAACCTCTACATCGGCACCGGGGACGACGTCCCACCGAACCTCGACTCCAACTGGCAGGGCTACGCCCCGCTGGACTGGCGGCAGGGCAAGGCCAACCTTGACGCCGCCCGCACCGCCGGCAACACCAACGACCTGCGGGGCAAACTGCTCCGCATCCGGCCGTCGGCCGGCGGCGGCTACACCATCCCGGCCGGCAACCTCTACCCGCAAGGCACGGCGCAGACCCGGCCCGAGGTCTACGCGATGGGCTTCCGCAACCCGTTCCGCTTCTCGATCGACCCGGACAACGGGTGGGTCTACCTCGCCGACTACGGCCCGGACCGGGGCGGCCCCGCGACGAACCGCGGCCCCGAGGGGCTCGTCGAACTCAATGTCATCAAGGCCCCGGGCAACTACGGCTGGCCGTTCTGCCACGGCAACAACCAGGCCTACGCGCCCTACAACCCGGACACCCGCGTCGTCGGCGCCAAGTTCAACTGCAACGCGCCGGTCAACAACTCACCGAACAACACCGGCCTGACCAGCCTCAAGCCGATCGTCGCGCCGAACATGTGGTACGGCTACGACGTCTCACCGAACTTCCCCGAGCTCGGCTCCGGCGGCTCGGCGCCGATGGGCGGACCGGTCTACCGCTACAACGCCGCGAACCCGTCCGAGACGAAGTTCCCGCCCTACTACGACGGGGTCCACTTCTTCTACGAGTGGTCGCGCCACACCGTCAAGGAGGTCCACTTCGACTCCGCGACCGCGGTCACCCGGACCAACCCCTTCATGCCCGCCGCCAAGTTCATCAAGCCGATGGACATGGAGTTCGGGCCCGACGGCTCGCTGTACCTGCTCGAATGGGGCAACAACTTCTCCGGCGGCAACAACGACTCGGGTCTCTACCGCATCGACTACAACCACGGCGGACGATCGCCGATCGCCAAAGCCACCGGAACGCCCACCAACGGGGACGCGCCACTGAACGTGCAGTTCAGCAGCGCGGGGTCCACAGACCCGGATCCTGGCAGCACGCTCGGCTACCACTGGACGTTCGGCGACGGCACCACCTCCACGGCGGCCAACCCGTCACACACCTACACCGCCAACGGCAACTACACCGCCCAGCTCAAAGTCACCGACAACACCGGCAAGACGGCCTTCGCCAACGTGCCGATCACCGTGGGCAACACCGCACCGAAGGTCACCATCACGATTCCGTCCGACGGCGGCATGCTGGACTTCGGCGACCGTGTCCCGTACAAGGTGTCCGTCTCGGACCCCGGCGGCGCGCCCGTCGACTGCGCCAAGGTGTTCGTCAACCCCGCCCTCGGTCACGACGACCACCAACACGAGACCACGGACTACCCGGGGTGCTCGGGCACCATCGACACGTCGCTGCTGGGCGGGCACCCCGACGGCGCCAACCTGTACTACGTCCTCAACGCCCGCTACACCGACGACGGCGGCCCCGGCGGTGCGAACCCGCTCACCGGCTACGCCCAAGCGATCCTCCAGCCCAAGCACAAGCAGGCCGAGTTCTACACGGACCAGTCGGGTGTGCAGATCGTCGAGCAGGCCGGCGCGGAGAGCGGCAAGCGGGTCGGCAACATCTCCGACGGTGACTGGATCGCGTTCAAACCGATGAGCCTGTCGGGCGTCACGAGCGTGCGTTACCGCCTGTCGTCGCCGGGCGGCGGCGGATCGATCGAGCTGCGCGCCGACTCCCCGACCGGCACGGTCCTGGCCACGACACCGGTGCCCAGCACCGGCGGCTGGAACACCTACCAGTCCACGCCGGCGGTGAACACAGCCGATCTCGCCGGCTCGCACTCGCTCTACCTGGTGTTCAAGGGCACCTCGAACAACTGGTTCGACCTCGACTCGGTCACCTTCGGCGGCAACGGGGTCGGCGAACCGGGCAGCGGCGGCGGTGGCGGCGTGGCCGGCCGGACCTGGACCGTCGCGGCACAGCACAGCGGCAAATTCATGGATGTCGGCGACGCCGCGACCGCTGACGGCGCCCAGATCGTGCAGTGGCCGGCCACCGGCGGCAACAACCAGAAGTGGCAGGCCGTCGACGCCGGTGGCGGCGCCGTTCACCTGAAGGCGGTGCACAGCGGCAAGTGCCTCGCCGTCACGGGCGGGTCCACCGCCCAGGGCGCGTTCCTGCAGCAGTCCACCTGTGACAACAGCAACCCGCAGAAGTTCCTCGTCACACCGACCACCACGGCGGGCGTGTACACGGTGAAAAGCCTGCCCAGTGGACTGTGCGTCGACGTCAACGGCGGCTCGACGGCCGACGGCGCACGACTCTTGCAATGGAGCTGCCACGGCGGCACCAACCAACAGTGGCGGTTCACCGCCGTATAGCCCGTCCGGACGGGTTGCCCGGCGCGATTGCGCGCCGGGCAACCCTCCCTACGAACAGGTGAGGAACCGCCATGGTGTTTCGGATACCTCGGCCCCGCCGCTACGGACGGCTGTCCGCGCTGGGCACCGTCCTGGCGCTGGTCGCCGTCGGCGCCACCGCGGTGGCGGCACCGATCGAGCCGGGGCAGAGCGCCCCCGTCGTGGGCGCGCAGTCCGGCCGCTGCCTGACCGTCCCCGGCGCCACCGCCAACGGCACCCAGACCCAACTCGGGGACTGCACCGGCGCGGCCGGCCAGACCTGGACCTACACCGCCGGCAAACAACTGACCGTCTCCGGCAACAAGTGCCTCGACGCCAGCGGACGCGGCACCACCAACGGCACCCCGGTCATCATCTGGGACTGCAACGGCCAGAACAACCAGCAGTGGAACGTCAACCCCAACGGCACCATCACCGGCGTCCATTCCGGACTGTGCCTCGACGCCAACGCCGGCGGCACCGCCAACGGCACCAGAATCACCCTCTGGTCCTGCCACGGCGGTACCAACCAGCAGTGGAACTCGCCGGTCCCGCCGCCGAACCCGCCGGTGCCGGGCGGCGCGGGCACGTGCGACATCTACGCCTCGGGCGGCACCCCCTGCATCGCCGCCCACAGCACCGTACGAGCGCTCTACGGCACCTACAACGGCAACCTCTACCAGGTCCGTCGCTCGTCCGACAGCACGACCCGGAACATCGGCGTCCGGAGCGCGGGTGGGACCGCCGACGCGACGACGCAGGACTCGTTCTGCGCGGGGACCACCTGTGTCATCACCGTCGTCTACGACCAGTCCGGCCGCGGGAACGACCTGTGGTACCAGGGGTCGAGTGTGGTTCCCGGATCCAGCCAGAGCCGCCCGGCGATCGCGACGTCGGAGTCGCTGGCGGTCGGCGGCAGCAAGGCCTACTCGCTCTACATCAACCCCGGCAACAGCTACTGGCGGGACGGCCACCTGACCGGCGTGCCCACCGGCAGCGCTCCCGAAGGCATGTACATGGTGACCAGCGGCACCCATGTCAACGGCGGCTGCTGCTTCGACTACGGCAACAGTGAGACGACCCGGGCGGCCGACGCGGCCGGGGCGATGGACGCGATCAATTTCAGCACCCAGTGCTGGTTCGGTGGCTGCGCCGGCTCCGGCCCATGGGTCCAGGCCGACCTCGAATGGGGGCTCTACTCCGGTGGCAGTCAGACCTGGAACACGAACCAGCGGGCCTTAACCAGCAAGTTCGTGACGGCGATGTTGAAGAACAACGGGACGAGCCGTTTCGCGCTCAAAGGTGGCAACGGCCAGACCGGAAGCCTGACAACGCTCTGGGACGGCGCGCTTCCGCCCGGCTACAGCCCCATGAAGAAGCAGGGCGCCATCATCCTCGGCAGCGGCGGTGACTGCTGCAAGCCCGGCGGCGGCGCGAACCTCAGCGCCGGCACCTTCTACGAGGGCGCGATGGTGTCCGGATACCCGTCCGACGCGACCGAGAACGCGGTACAAGCCAACATCGTCGCCGCCGGCTACCGCTGAGTCGCTCCATCCATGAAGGGAGAAATGTGATGCGACAAGGCAACAATCGTCACCGATGGCGCACGCCGATCGCCGTGGCCATCACGCTCTTACTCGCCGCGGCCGGCATCAGCGGCATCGGATTGACGTCCGCCGCCGCCGAGGTCCACTCCGTCGCCGCGAGCGCCGGATGTGGCAAGCCCCCCACGCTGTCGAGCGGTCCGCGCACGATTCAGAGCAGCGGCAGGACGCGGAACTACATCCTGCGGGTGCCCGCCAACTACGACAGCAACCGCCCGTACCGACTGGTCTTCGGTTTCCACTGGAACGGCGGCACCGCGGGCGACGTCGACTCCGGCGGAACCAGCGGATATTCCTGGTCGTACTACGGCCTGCGGGCGCTCTCGAACGACAGCACGATCTTCGTCGCCCCCCAGGGCCTGGGGAACGGCTGGGCCAACTCCAATGGCCAGGATCTGACCTTCGTGGACGACATGATCAGGCAGATCGACGCGGGCCTGTGTGTCGACACGAACCAGCGCTTCGCCGGTGGCTTCAGCTACGGCGGCGGCATGAGTTTCGCACTCGCGTGCGCCCGGCCGACAGTGTTCCGCGCGGTCGCCGTCTACGCGGGCGGACAGTTGAGCGGGTGCAACGGCGGCACCCAGCCGGTCGCGTACATCGGACTGCACGGCTTGCGGGACCCGGTGCTCCCGATCTCCACGGGACGTTCGCTGCGGGACAGGTTCGTGCGGAACAACGGCTGCACTCCCCAGAACCCGCCGGAGCCGGCACGGGGCAGCCTCACGCACGTCGTCACGACCTACTCGGGGTGCCGCGCCGGCTACCCCGTGGCATGGGCCGCGTTCGACGCGGGTCATACGCCCGGTCCTGTCGATGGATCGGCCGGCGACTACGAACCGGGTGAGAGGTCGTGGACCCGGGCGGTGGTGTGGAACTTCTTCACGCAGTTCGACGACACGACGCCCACCCCGCCGCCGGACCCGGCCACGTTCCGGCTGCGCAACGAGGGTTCGGGCCGGTGCCTGGACGTCGACGGCGCAAACGGGGCCAACGGCACACCGATGATCATCTGGGACTGCCACGGCAACGCCAACCAGCAGTTCACCCAAAATGGTGCGGCGCTGCAGGTGCTGGGCAAGTGCCTGAACGTTCCGCCGGACGCCGCCGCCGGCACGCGGGTTCAGATCCAGGACTGCACCGGTGGCGCGAGCCAGCAGTGGGTCTTCAACGGCAACGGCACGATCCGCAACGGTCAGAACGGGTTGTGCCTGGACGTCAACGGCGCGAGCACCGCCAACGGCTCCGCGGTCATCGTGTGGAGCTGCCACGACGGCGCCAACCAGCGCTGGACGCGGGCATAGACGCACGAGTGAAGGCGGTACGTGACATCACGTGCCGCCTTCACTCCCTCCGTGGCGAGCGCTGGGCGCACCACTCCATCACCGTGGTCTTACCGATTACCGAGGGGCCCGGAGATGAGACGGATCTTCATGACGGTCGCCACGGTGCTCGCCATCACTGTGGCGTCGCTCGGACGGCCGGCGGTCGCGTCGCCACGGCGCGGCGGCGCGGCGGAGGCAGTGACCCGGTCGGGACCATCTCGATGGTCGACTGCGTGAAGCAGCGGTACCCCGAGTGGATCCCGCCAGGATCTTCCGTCGGCCGACCCGGCGTTCGTCGATGAGTGGTACACGCGGAACATGTACTTCAGCGGCTCCCAGCGCCCGAAATCCTGACGCGCCGCCGTATCCTCACCACGCGGGCCGAGCCCGCACTCGCCGCCGCGGCGGTCCTTCAGGCGGGGGCGCACGCGCATGCGCCGGGCGTCCCGGCCTGCTCGTGAGCACGTACTCGGCCCTGCCCGCACCGGAGCGCGGCACAGCCTGACGTCAGCCACCCCGGCCCTGGGAACTCCGAAGGGCCACCGCACAGTGGCAGGTGGCCCTTCCAGCGTGCCGCGTCAGCTCAGGGCAGGGTCCATTTCTGGTTGGCTCCGCCGCGGCAGGTCCACAGGTGCACGAGGGTGCCGTCCGAGGAGTTGGCGCCCGACACGTCCAGGCACTTGCCCGACTGCGGGTTCCGCAGCGACCCGTCCGGGTTCGCCTGCCAGTTCTGGTTGGCGCCACCGTGGCAGGACCACAACTGGACTCTCGCCCCGTCCGCCGTGCTGTTACCGCTGACATCCAGGCACTTGCCCAACGCCTTGATCGTCGACCCCGGCGTCACCGTCCACTTCTGCCCCGCCGAGCCCGTACACGACGAGATCTGCACCGCCGTGCCGTCCGCCGAGCTGCCGTTACGGACGTCCAGACACTTACCCGCGAGCCCCACGATCGGACCCGCGCCGGGTGTCGGGCCGCCGCCCAGCTCCTTGATCCGGACGTTGCGGAACGATACGTCGTCCCCCGTGCCGTGATTCTGGATGCCGACGTGGCCGGCGAGCGAGCGGGCGGGGTCGGTGTTGGTGAAGTCGTTGATCTTCACGCCGTTGAGCCACACCTGGAGCCGCTCGCCCTCCACCAGCAACTCGAAGGTGTTCCACTCGCCCGGTGGGTTGAGTGCCGCGTCCCGGGCAGCCGTGTCCGGGGCTTTGACGGCGTAGATCGAGCCAGTCGTGCGGTCAGGCGCGTCGGTGGCGTCGATCTGGACCTCGTAGCCGTTGTTCAGTGCCGACGACGGGTCGCTCGACGGTGGGAAGCCCACGATCACGCCGGAGTTGTCGTCGCCGGGCATCTTCCAGTCCAGCTTCAGCGAGTAGTTGGTGAACTGCCGGGCGCTGTACCAGAGCATGCCCATGCCGCCGTGCGAGGCGAGGGTGGCGTCCGAGTTGGTGAAGCCTCCTGGGCCGGCCTGCGACCAGCCGGTGGTCGAGCCGTTGTAGAGGGTCGTATAGCCGGTCTCGGGCCGGCAGTCGGCCTTGGCCCGGCCTGCCGCGTACCGGATGCCGCCGAGCAGGTGCGCCCGGAACGCCGGCTCCGCGTACGACGCCTGGCTGTGCCCGCCGCCGGTGTAGAAGGCCCGGCCACCCGAGTGGGTCTTGCACCAGGAGTGCGGGTGGTCGGCGCCCATCGAGCCGCCCGAATACGACGACTCGTCCAGCGTGGTGAGCACGCGCGCGGTGGTACGGGGGTTGGCCCGGAAGTTGTACCACTCGTCGGTGCGGGTCCATGTCTGCGGCAGGTGGGCGGTCGCCGCGTGCGCCCGCCCCTCCACCTTGATGTTGGCCTGCTGGACAGCGGGGTGCGAGGCGAAGTAGGCGCCGACCAGATCGCCGTAGAACGGCCAGTTGTGCTCCGTGTCCGCGGCCGAGTGGACGCCGACGAAGCCGCCGCCGGAGCCGATGTACGACTGGAACGCCGACTGCTGGGAGTCGTTCAGAACGTCGCCGGTGGTGTTGAGGAAGATCACCGCCTCGTAACGGCTCAGGTTGCCGGTGGTGAAGTGGTTGCCGTCCTCCGTGGCCGTCACCGTGAAACTGTTCGCCGCGCCGAGGTCTCGCACGGCCTGGATCCCTGCCGGGATCGAGTCGTGCCGGAAACCTGCCGTCTTGGAGAACACGAGGACGTCGTAGGGGGCGTCCGCGGCATGGGCGGGGTTGGGCTGCCCGAGGAGGGCCAGGGCGGCGAGTGTCGCGGTCGCCCCACCAAGCAGGGTTCGGAGTTGTCTGCGCATGTCCGTCGCTCTCTTCTGGATGACAGGAATCAGGGCAGGGTCCACTTCTGGTTTGCTCCGCCGTGGCAGGTCCACAGGTGCACGAGGGTGCCGTCCGCGGAGTTGGACCCCGACACGTCCAGGCACTTGCCCGACTGCGGGTTCCGCAGCGCCCCGTCCGGGTTCGCCTGCCAGTTCTGGTTGGCGCCACCGTTGCAGGACCACAACTGGACCTTCGCCCCGTCGGCCGTGCTGTTACCGCTGACATCCAGGCACTTGCCCAACGCCTTGACCGTCGACCCCGGCGTCACCGTCCACTGCTGCCTCGCCGAGCCCGTGCACGACGAGATCTGCACCGCCGTCCCGTCCGCCGAGCCGCCGTCACGGACATCCAGGCACTTGCCCCCGAGCCCCACGATCGGACCCGCGCCGGGCGTCGGCCCGCCGCCGGGATTGAAGGTGAACGCGTCGATGTCGAAGAGGAATCCGGAGCCCCCGGCGAAGGTCAGGTAGAGCGTGGTGGTGCCGGCCGGCGCACCGGAGATGGAGCCGCCCACGGTGGTGAAGTTCGTCCACGAGCCGGTGACCGGGACGGTGGCGGATCCGAGGATGGTGCCGGTCGGCGAGCCGGCCCGAACCTGCAACGTGCCGCCCGCGCCACCTGACGACACCCGGGCGCTGAACGACGTGGCGTTGCTCAGCTGGTACGGCTCGAACGCGATCCAGTCGCCGTTCTCGATGTTACCGACGGACTTGCCGCCCTCGGCGGTCGACTTGTCCAGGACGGCGATGCCGGACGATGTCTTGTAGTGCTCGGCCTGCCGGTGCTTCGGCTGCAGGACGTGCTGCGTGTGCGTGGTGAGCCCGGCGTTGTCGGTGTACTCGGCATCGAAGACCCCGAAGATGTTCGCCGCGTCGTCGTGCTCACCGTCGACCGGGATGGTGATCGTGCCGGAGCAACCGGTCTTCGAGGTGATCGGGTGGCCGTGGCTGTCGTGACCGACGATGTACGTCAGTTTGACCTTGGCACAGTCGACGGTGCCGTCCTCCGGATCCGTCACGGTGAGACGGTACGGCACGGTGTCACCGAAGGCGAAGATCTCCCCCGCGGCCGGGCTGTTGATGGTCACGGTCGGCGCGGTGTTGCCGACGGTGATCCGCACGTCGGCGGTCCCGGTGGCACCCTCCGGGTCGCGCACGGTCAGCGTGGCCGTGTAGTTGCCGTTCGTGTCGTACGTCTTCGTCGGGTTGGCGGCGGTGGAGCTGGTGCCGTCACCGAAGCTCCACGCATAGGTCAGTGCCCCACCATCGGGGTCGGATGAGCCGGCCGAGGAGAAGGTCACGGTCAGCGGCGCCGCGCCGGAGGTCCGGTTGGCGCCGGCCATCGCCGTGGGCGCCCGGTTGCCGCCGCCGACGTAGTCGAAGCGGTAGAGGGCGGAGTACTGGTCGCCCTGGTACAGCCCGGCGCCGTAGTCCAGCACGTAGTAGGAGCCGTCCGGGCCGAACGCCGAGTCGATCACCTGCTTGCCGGTCCAGGGGAAGCTGTCGATGGTCCCCGGGGAGCCGTCGGCGTTGAGGTGGATCGGCTTGATCCAGCCGCGGCCGAACTCCGTGGCGAAGAACTGCCCGTCGAACGACTGCGGGAACTTCGTGGGCGAGCTGAGGTTGGGGTCGTACCGGTACACCGGGCCCGCCATCGGTGACTCCGAGCCGCCGCCGAACGCCGGCGGGCTGCCGGCCTCGCCGCCGTAACGGATCCAGGCGGCCTTCGCGGGCGGCAGCGTGCTCAGGCCGGTGTTGCGGAACGAGTTGTTCGTCGGGCCGCCCGAGCAGTTGTACTTCGCGCCCGCCGAGTTGGTGGCGAAGTCCCACTCGGCGTACGTCTCGGAGCTCGTGTTCGTGCCGGTGCAGTACGGCCAGCCGTAGAAGCCCGGGCCCGTGACGCGGTTGAACTCGACCTGGCCCTGCGGCCCGCGCGCCGAGGTGGCGCCGGCATCGGGGCCGTAGTCGCCGACGTAGACGATGCCGGTGGCCTTGTCCACGCTCATCCGGAACGGGTTGCGCAGGCCCATCGCGTAGATCTCCGGGCGGGTCCTGGCCGTGCCGGGCGGGAACATGTTGCCTGCCGGGATCGAGTACGACCCGTTCTCGTTCACCTTGATGCGGAGGATCTTGCCGCGCAGGTCGTTGGTGTTGGCGGCGGTGCGCTGCGCGTCGAACGCCGGGTTGCGGTTGGACCGCTCGTCGAGTGGGGAATACCCGGCGGACTCGAACGGGTTGGTGTCGTCGCCGGTGGACAGGTACAGGTTGCCTGCCGCGTCGAAGTCGATGTCTCCGCCGGCGTGGCAGCAGATGCCTCGGTCGGCCGACACGTCGAGGATGTCCACTTTGCTGGACTGGTTGATCGTGAAGTCGGCATTGAGCGTGAACCGGGAAAGCCGGTTGACACCCTGCCACGTCGTCCAGTTGCCGTTGGTGGTCGGTGCGTCGCCTCCTGGTGTGGACAGCGGCGGGGCGTAGTAGAGGTAGATGTGCCGGTTGGTGGCGAAACCCGGGTCGATGCCGATGCCCTGCAGGCCGTCCTCGTCGTGCGCGTATACGGGGATGCTGCCGATCACCTTGGTGGTGCCGCCCGCATCCGTGCGGCGCACGGTCCCGTTGCGAGCGGTATGCAGCACCGACCGGTCGGCGAGTACGGCCAGCGACATCGGCTCACCGACCTCCGCGACTCCGCGGGCCAGTTGGACCTGCTGGAAGTCGGCGGGGTTGATCGGGTGTGCCGAGGCCGGGGCCGCACTGGACAAGGCCGCGCTGAGAGTGGCCGCGACCAGGAGCAGAGCCGAACCGATGGCCGGCCAACGCGCGGCTGCAGCCCTCCTGATTCTCATGAACATGACAATGCACTCCCCTTCCTGAACAGGTGGCTGCCAGGCTTGGGGCGCGCGCTGCCGCGCCGATGCCGTAGCGGGATGTCGCCGCTTGGGCCCGCCAGGTGTGCTTCAGCAGGCCACTACGCCGAGCGGGGCCGAGCGGGGGCAACCGCTCGGAACAGTAGAAGTCGATGGCTACCGCGCTGTCGGGTCACATCGACGACCGTGAAGGTCTGCCGGCAAGGCTAGAAGACTTCAGCCCGATGTGTCCACACTTCCCTCCGGACCAGCCAGGGTTTGGTCTGTTGAGGAGGAAAATCACGAAGGGCCCGAGCCCTGTCAGGACTCGGTGCCATCTCATGGTCCACGTGGTCTTCGGCGCGGTCAAGATCGGCATCACAGGACGCCAGACCCGCGAGGACCGCATCGCCCGCCTGCAGGGCTCGGGCTGGGCAGTGGTGCGCACCTTGGCTGTTCGGCACTGGCGCGGCCGCCTACTGCGTCGAGCAGACCGTGCTGAAGCAGTTGCGCGCCGAGGGCACGGCCCTTACCTGACCGTCGAGCGGATGCCCGCCGGCGGATGGACCGAGACCTTCGACGCCGCCGCTGTGACCGCGGCCCGCGCTGTGCCGCATGGTCACCCATGCCCTGCCCCTGCCACCGGTGTAGGGACTCGCAGAGATGGCGGGGCCGGGGCTCGGCCCCGCCTTCCGCGTACCGAGAAGGGCGAATGGGGAGCGCCTTGGGCGGTGTGGGAGTTCAACGTGGCGCATCACTGGCAGCGGCGGTGTCTGCACCCATGTCGCAGCATGCCCGGTGCGCAAGAGCAGCTTGAGGGCACGGGCGGGTCCTGACTCTGGCACAGCCACGAAGAAGAAGTACGGCCCCCTCGCTGAGGGGCGAACACATATCCTCACCGTGTACACCGACTTGCCGTCCCAGCGATCCGAGGGCTCCGCCGCTGACTGGGTACCCAATCGGTTCTCCGAGCGATCCATTGACAGCACGAGCAGGCCAGGACACACGTGACCAACACTGAACTACGCTCCGCACTCGTCCGGGGACGTGAAGCGGTAGATGAAACCGTCGCGTTCTGGCTGACTGTCAACGGCAAGTGGGAGGAAGAGACCGCCACGGCACGTCTGTGTGAGCAGTCTGCTCCGTACCTGCGCCCCATCACGTTCAACCGGCCCCAGGAGGCACGCATCGGCGCCGACTGGTTGTGGTGGTTCATCGATCGGGACACCGATAGGTGCTTCGGCATGCTCTGTCAGGCGAAAAATCTGAAGAAGGACGGCAAACGCTGGACGATCGGCTTTGACCAGGCCAACAAGAACGGCATGCAGATCAAACTCTTGCTGAGCGCGGCGGACTCATTGGATGTCCCCGCCACTTATATCTTGTACTGCGGCAACGAAGAGTACAGAGCAGGCCTTCAGTGCCGGGCACATTCGACAAGCGACTGCACGATCTGCCCTCGCGCAGGTGTCTCAGTGCTCTCCGCGCTCGGCGCCGAGTACCTGTATGACCGTGACCCCACCGGCTGCGCGGTGACAGCCTTTCAACGGTCCCAGCCGCTGGAGGACTTGGTCGCACCAAAGGCACCCGACGGCGCTATGTGGGAAACGAACTTCGAGAGCTGTACCGGCGACGTACAGAAGTTCCTCAACCAACCGCAGTACGGTGCGGCGCGTGTCGCCAAACAGCTATTCGATCAGGTATCAGCCCTGCGCAGCACGGTTTTCACCAAGGCTCACCCCTCGTTCGAACTCGCCGTCGTACCGCGAGGGAATCCAGTCTATGACCTCCTCCCTGCCGACCGAGGGCACTTCTCTCGACCCTACTTCCGCGATGTGCTGAGGGGCCTGCGCCGCAGTGTCCCGCAATACGTCCGCGACGCTGAGGCCGGACGAGTCGACCGTCTGCCTGCCGAGGTAACGGCTGCCGTGGACAAGATCATCATCACCTATTTGTGAAGGCAGCTCCGCTCTACTACTGCTGCCCTACGAGCCCCGCGGGGCCGCTTCCGTGCAACTGTCATGCTCGCCCGTCGAAAGACTCCGCCAGCGAGTTCACCCACGGAGGTCGATTCCCGCGCTGTCGTAGATCGTTTCCCGCCTCGCGGCGGGTCATCGCAGCGCCGCCGCCACCAGCCTGCGGATCTCTGCGTCGGACACGCTTCCGCCGCCGCGCACTTGGCCGGATTGCAACCGCTCGACGAGCGCCGGACTGCGCGGCGGCGAGCTACCTCCGCCGGGAGGTCACCAAGCGACGTTGCCCCGGTCGTGGACATGTGTCCGTCCAGCAGCACTCCGCGCATCCGGGGATCAGCAGCCGGATCGGCGACCCGCGCGGAGGGCATCGTGGCCGCATAGCCCGGCGGCACATGCCGCTGGGCGTGCGTGGCAGGCGCCAACTTTCCGCCAACCATGCGGCATGAAAGTCATCCACGACACGGCGGCCGCCACACCGCCGCGGTCCATCACCCACCCGCCACTTTCGGGCGCGGCCTTCCGCTCGGCCGTCCGGCCCTCGGTCGCTGAGACGAATGACGGGGCAGGGCCGGTGCGTGCCGGCTCACCCCACCTCGGGGTCGCCCGACCCGATCCCGTCCAGGATCCCTCTGCCAAGGAGAACCATGACCACGACCCAGCCCTCGCCAGGTCCGGTGACCGCAGCCGCCACCGGCCATGTCGGGCTCAACGTCACCGACGTGACCCGTTCGATCCATTTCTACCAGCAGGTCTTCGGCTTCGACCTGCTCGGCGAGAGCACCGAGGACGACCGCCGCTACGCCTTCCTCGGCCGTGGCGATCAACTCGTACTCACGCTGTGGCAGCAGAGTCGTGACGGCTTCGCCGCCGATCGGTCCGGACTGCACCATCTGTCGTTCAACGTGCCCACGCTGGACGACGTCCAAGCTGCTGTAGCCCGTCTGCAGGAACTCGGCACGCCCCTGATCTACGACAGGATTCTGGCCCACATGCCCGGCCTGGCATCTGGCGGCATCTTCTTCACCGATCCAGACGGCATCCGCATCGAGATCTGCACCGCCTCCGGACTCGAGCACCTCCCCACCCTTGAGGACGGCGCACCCAGCTGTGGTTTCTTCTGATGCCGCAGCACTACCACGAGGGTGAACTGGCGGTACAGGCACGGTCGAGCAGGCCGCGGCCATGGCCCGTACGTTCCGCACCAGCCTGCCTGCACCGTTGATGAGATTCCTTGCCACGCAGCGCTGGATCATCGTGGGCGCCACAGACACCGCAGGCCGCGTATGGGCGTCGCCCGTAGTCGGCGCACCCGGCTTCGTGCGTGCCGCCGACGAGACGACCGTACGGATCGACGCGCTCCCCTGTGACCAGCGATCCCTTGCGGAACCTGGCAGGCCGGCCGGCGGGAAGCGGGCCGGCCTGCTGGCCATCGACCTCGGCCGTCGCAACCGGGCTCGCATCAACGGCGCCCTCCGCCATGACGCCGGCGGAGTGGTCATGAGCGTCGAGCGGGCTTACCCCAACTGCATGAAGTACATCCAGCGCCGCGAGCGCGCCGCCTCCGGCGGGATCTTCTTCTTCGACCCGGACGGCATCCGGCTGGAGATTTTCACCCCGACCGGTGCCGACGTCGCCCCCGCCCCCAGCGGAACTGCCCCCACCTGCGGCTTCTTCTAAGTCGGCTCTCCGAGCCGATCACTGTCGGGGTGCCCGTCCGGCGCCCCGCCACACCAACACATGAGTATGGGAAGGGCGAGAGTGACGATCTACCACCCTGGTGAGGTCGAGGTACAACGTCGGGCTGGCCTTGAGTCCGCGGCCTCCTCGTCCGGCCAGGCCATCAAAGACACGATCCCGCCCATTGCGGCCGAGTTCCTCACCGCCCAGCCCATGGTGGTGATCGGCGGTACCGACCGCCACGGTCAGGTCTGGTCGTCCTTGCTCACTGGACCCGCTGGGTTCATGCGCGCGGCAGACGAGCGCACTCTCGCCATTGAGGCTCTGCCCGGACCACTCGATCCGCTGGCCGAACTGCTCTCAGACCAGGCCCATGTGGGAATGATCGCGATCGAGCCGGTCACACGCCGCCGGATGCGGATGAACGGCACCGCGAGCCCCGAGGGCGGCGGCCTGCGGGTCAACCTCGACCAAGTCTTCGCGAACTGCCCCAAGTACCTGCAGAAGCGCAAGCTCACGGTCCCCGCGACGGGGGCCGGACCCACAGGGGAGACCTCGGCGAGCAGGCAACCTGCCCTCACCGCAGCCCAGCAACTGCGGATCACCACGGCCGACACCTTCTTCGTGGCAACCGCCGACGAGCGCGGCAACGCCGACGCCTCGCACAGGGGCGGCAACCCCGGTTTCGTTGAGGTCCTCTCCCCCACCAAGCTGCGGTGGCCGGACTACGTCGGAAATGCCATGTTCATGACACTAGGCAACCTGCTGGTCAACCCCAAGGCCGGGCTGTTGATCCCGGACTGGGATTCCGGGTCCTTCCTCCACCTCACCGGCACTGCCTCGACCGACTGGAATCCGGAGCACGCAGCGCAGGTTCCCGGCGCGCAGCGCCTGGTGGAGTTCGACATCACCGAGGTCGTCGAGGTTTCCGGAGCCAGCCCGCTGCGCTGGAGCGCGCCGGAGTACTCCCGCTTCAACCCGGCGCCTTGAGCCCTCATTCACCCTGAACTCCGCCCTGAAAGGAAGGCTGCTGTGAAAATCGAGATCGACATGGACCTGTGCGACAGTCACGGACAGTGCGTCTTCGCCGCGCCCGAGGTGTTCTCATTCGATGAGAACGACTACGTGGTCTACGACGCGACTCCGGACGACACCCAGCACGAAGCAGTCGCCAGAGCGATTGCGACATGCCCGGTGCGGGCGATCCGCGTGGCCGACCACTGATGATGACGACGTGCCGTCAGCCTTCTCTCGGCATCATCGTGGTGGGCGCCTCGCTGGCCGGCCTGCGGGCCAGCGAGGCACTGCGCGCCCGGGGGTACCGAGGGCAGCTCACCTTGGTCGGCGACGAGCCCTACGCCCCATACGACCGCCCGCCGCTCTCCAAGGCGCTCCTCGCAGGAACTTCCGCCCCCGAGGCGCTCAGCTTCCCACTCGACCCGGACCTCGGTATCACGCTGCGCCTGGGAGTACCTGCAGTGCGCCTCGACCTGGACGCCCGGACCATCGAACTCGCTGACTCCACGCGATTGCCGTTTGCCGGCCTAGTGATCGCCACCGGCGCCGCGGCGCGCCCGTGGCCAGACCGCTTTCCACGCGGCGTACACACTTTGCGCGGCCGGGACGATGCGCTCGCTTTGCGCTCCCAACTCGACACCGAGGCAAGGCTGCTGGTCGTCGGCGGCGGCTTCATCGGCAGCGAGGTGGCCGCGACCGCACGGGAACTAGGGGCCCACGTCACTTTGGTCGAGGCCGAGTCCCAGCCCCTGCGGCGTGCGATGGGGGAAGAGGCCGGCCGGTTCCTGGCCGAGATCCACAGGGCCGCCGGGGTCGACCTCAAGACCGGCACCTCGGTCAGCTCATTCGCCGGTCTGGACCAGCTCACCGGGGCGACACTCTCCGACGGAACCGACCTCGACGCAACTGTCGCTGTCGTCGCCCTCGGCGCGGTCCCCAACACGGACTGGCTCGCTGACTCAGGCCTGCTACTCGACCGCGGGGTCGTCTGCGACACCTACTGCCGCGCCTTGCTGTCCGACGGCAGCCCCGCGCCTGCCGTGGTGGCGGCCGGGGACGTGGCCAAGTGGCCTCATCCCTGGGCTGGCGACAGCGCCATCTCCCTTGGGCACTGGAGCAACGCCATCGAGCAGGCGGAGGCTGCAGCAGCAACACTCCTGGCAAAGGAAGGCGAGCTGAGTCCCTATCTGCCCGTGCCGTCGTTCTGGTCCGACCAATACGGCGTGAGGTTCCGCTCCGTAGGCATTCCGGCCCTGGGTGACGAGGCGGAGGTTGTTGAGAGCGACTCCATCGCTCGGCGCCTTGAGGTCGTTTACTACCGCCAGGGGAACATGGTCGGGGTATTGACCGCCAACCGGATCAGCCGGATCGCAGGCCACCAACGCCGCCTGGCCGCTGAACTGGCGGCCGGTATCGAGTAATCCGTACACGTTCGGCGTGAACGTCGCCAAGGTCGACGCCTGCCGCAGGCAACGCGGCGGGCACGTCGTCGGGGACGAAGCCCAGCCAGACAGAGCGGACAGCTGCACGGCGGCGCCGAGCACGTTCTGGGATCGGCGGAACTTCCGCAGGAACGCCTCGTCGGCCGAGGTGAGGGTGAAGTGGCGGATCAGCTCGTCCTTGCCGATCGCTGGGAAGGAACGCAACCCCTCCAGCTCCTCATCCGAGAAAACACCCGCGTCGCCATCGCCCCGCCCCTCCCGTCACGGCCACCACTCACTTGGCCTCACGAGTCCGCCCCACGCCAGCAACGGAAGACGCGACCAAAGGGGAAAGGCCAGTTCAGGCCCTTGGCCCAGGCGCAACGTTGTTTTTTCGGCGAGAACTACTGGAACCCAAAATCGAAGGCGATCCCACGATCGGCATCGAGCGGCGGTCGGTACCGCCGGACCGCACCAGGGCTCTCGCGGAGAACCAGATCGCCGCCCTGTGGCGCCTCGACGTCGCGCTGCGGGAGAAGACGCAGTGGAAGATGCTTTACGAGTCCGCCGCACGGGCCGACGAGGCGCGGTCTTCGAGCGGGGTGCCGGTCATGCCGGCGAGGTTGCCTTGCATGGCTTCGCAGCAGCGGATTAGCGGCTGGAACTGAGGCGTGCGCGCGAGCCGCTCCGCGGCTTTGCGGCCGGCGGCCTTGAGCTTGATGCGTTCGGGCTTGTGGCTGGTGGTGACGGTGACCAATTCGCGTGAGACGAGGAAGGCCAGGAACTGCCGGTAGCGGTGGCCCCAGGGGCCGTAGCGATGGCGGACCATGGGCGCTTCGACCTCAGTGGAGTCCTGGGCCAAGAAGGCGTCACCGAGCGGCACGGCCTGCGGCATGGCGGCGTGGGCACGTTCCAGGAACCCTGGGTAGCGCAGGAAGAAGTGTTGTCGGGAGCGTGCTCGTCAGAGCCCCGGTCCAGATCCCGTCTGGACCGGGGCTCTCGGCGTTTTCACTGCCTGGCTGACCGTTGGCTCAGCCGACGCTCAACCCCGGACTGACGGGGCCGCCCTGCTCTGACGCCTCGCCTGGTGGGCAGCCGCGGGCCTAAGTCCCACCACAGGCGCTGACGACTCCGGCGGATCCGTCTCAAGCCGGCGTCGAGGTCTCCAGGTCCTCGACTTACTTGGTCGTCTGGTCGTCGAAGATCTCCTGGGTGTACCGGTCCATGGTCTTGGTGTCGACGCCGTCGCATGCGTCGGGGCGCTTGTCTTGTTCGCTCTTCTTGGCGTCCTTGTACTGCTTCTCCATGGCGGCCTTGCAGGCGGCGAGGTCGGGCTTGTCGCTGCTGCTGCTGCAGGCGGCTGTCGTAGCGGCGAGGGCGATCAGGACGGCTGTGATAGCTGTACGGGTGCGCATGTTTTCTCCTGGGACTGTTTGGCACTGATGGGAATCGTGCGGCAGGTGGGCGCCTGGTGAAGGTGCTGTGGCGGTGTGAACAGACGTCGCGGCCTGTTCGACGGGGTCGTCACCGGGGTGTCGGGGCCGCGGTTAGGGCCGCGGAGGTGAGCGGGGGCGTCGAAACCTCAAGCGCTCGTCGCCTTCGGCGGTTTGCGGAGAGGGGGTGCCCCCCGTGGGGGTGTGAACGGCTGTTCAGACGAGCCGCTTACGTCCCCAGATGAAGAGGAAGGCCACGGTGCCGGCGGTCAGGGCGAACAGAATCGATGCTCCGTACCACTGCATACTGCTCATCTGTGAGATGGGGATGTAGTCGATCGACGCGCCGACGATGTCCGCTTTCTTCATGCACGACGTGGTCGCCTCGTGCGACAGCGTGTCCGTGCACGTGGTCAGGTCGAACAGTTTCCCGCTGCCGCTGACATACGAGGTGTCGAGCACGTGCGCGGTGCGGGGCACCTCCGGAAAAGTGATGACCGAATCGCCGGGGCTGATGGGCTTGCTGGTGGCGGTGACGATGTCGCCGAGCGACAGCTTGAAGTAGCCCCAGACGGCCTGGAGGGCGACGGTGAATCCGAGGGTCACGACCATGGCCGCCAGCGTGCGGCGCAGGATCACACCGATCAGCACCCCGCCGAACACGGAAAGGAGGGCGAGGGCGACGGGCACCGGACCCGTGGTGTTGAAGAACTCCCGGGAGGTCCAGTCGATGTCCGCGTAATGGAGCTTGATGGGGTTCCACCACCAGGCGAACATTGCCGACAGCGTCACCGTGCTCACCGTCACCACCAGCCCGGCCAGTCCCAGCTTCGTGGCCAGCCAGCGGTTGCGGCTCACGGACTGGGCGGCGATCAGCTTGGCCGTGCCGCTCTCCAAATCACCCGCGAGCAGCGGGGCGCCGAGGAGGACACCGAGTATGACGGGTATCGCCGTGAGACCGGTGGTGACGGAAGAGAACGCGCCGACGTAGGGGTCGAACCGCCTTCCCGCCTCGTCGAGGTTCTTGGCGGGAAAGCCGTAGGCGTTGAGGAAGTCCATCAGCTGGGCGCGCTGGTAGATCATCCAGGCCACGCAGAGCACGGTGGCGGCGATGACGGTCCAGAACGCGGCCCGGTGCTGGCGCCAGACCAGCCACGTCATACCGCTGAGGCGGGGGCGCCGGGGGGCCTTCGTGGTGCTCGTGTTCCCCGCCCCGTGCCTGGGTCCGTTCCTGGTCGCGTTCATCGTCGCGTTCATCGTCCGGTTCGCCGTCCCGTTCCTGCCGTCGGTCGAGGGGTTGGTGAAGGTGCTCATGCCGCCACCGTCCCGGTGCCGAACGCCTGGCCCTGGACCTGGGCGGTGGGAGTGATCAGCGGTGGTGCGTCGGGTGAGCGGAGATAGGCGAGCAGGAGTTCCTCCATACTCGGGGCGGCCACCTCCCAGGGGCCGGTGGCCGGGCCCTCCGGGCGGATGAGCGCGGTGAACTGCCGTCCGCTGGTCCGGGCCTCCACGAGGGTGTGGTACCCGAGGACGGCGGGCAGACCCTCGCCCTCCCTGACCCCGGTGACCACGGTGTGCATGGCCATCAGCTCATCCACGTCACCGGCAAGGCGCACTCCGCCGCCGGAGACGACGACAAGGAAGTCACACACGTTCTCCAGCTCGGCGAGCACGTGCGTCGACATCACCACGGTGGTGCCACGCTCGCCGGCCTCGGCGAGGAGCGTGCCCATGAGTTCGTGGCGCACGACCGGGTCGAGGTCCGCCATCGGCTCGTCAAGCAGCAACAGGTCGGGACGCTTACCGAACGCGAGGGCGACCGCGACCCGGGTGCGCTGGCCACCGGAGAGGGTGCCGACCTTCGCATCGAAGGGCACATTGCCCGCGCGGACGATGTCCTCGGCGGCACGCTGGTCCCAGCCCGGGTTCAACTCCCGCCCCAGCCGCAGGGTCTCCGCCACGGTAAAGCGACGGAACAGCGGCTTGTCCTGCGCGAGGAAGGCCGTACGCCGACCCGACTCCACCGAACCCGGCGCCCCACCGAACAGACTGAGCGAGCCCTGCGTCGGCTTCAGAACATGGGCCGCGATGTTCAGCAGCGTCGTCTTGCCCGCCCCATTGGGGCCGACCAGCCCACAGATCGCGCCCGCCGGAAGCCGGAAGGTGCAGTCCCGCAGCGCCCAGCCCCGCCGGTAACGCATCCCCAGCCCGTGCGCCTCGAGCGCCGGCTCCCCCGCGTACATGACGTCACTCACCTGTGCTCCTCGTTGTCCTGGCCCCCGCGACCGCCGTGGCCCCGGTGACGTACTGCTGCTCCAGCGCCGACGCGACCAGCGCGGCCACGTCCTCCTGCTCCAGACCGGCCCCGGCCGCCTTCGACATCCACGCCACCAACTCCCCGTACAGCGGCGAGTCGGTGCCCGTCTCGGGGCGGCCCAGCGTGCGACGCACGAAGGTGCCCAGCCCCGGACGCGGTTCGACCAGACCCTCGCGCTCCAGCTCGCGGTACGCCTTGAGGGTGGTGTTCGGGTTGACCGCGCTCGTCTCGGAGACCTCCTTGGCCGTGGGCAGCCGGTCGCCCGGCACCAGAACGCCCAGCCGCAGGGCCTGCTTGGTCTGCTGCACGATCTGCTGGAAGGCGGGGACACCGCTCCGCCTGTCGATGCGGTACTCCACGGCCACCACTCCCCTCCATCATCATTCCACTACTCGATTAGTGGAATGATGATGGAAGGGAGTGACGGCAGTTGTCAACAGGGACCGCGTCCTGCGCTGCCGGGCGCTTCGCCCGCCGACGGTCGTGGAGGGTGAGCAGCAGACCTTTCGACTGGCGCCGTTCCACCCGCCGAGCGCCGGGCTCCGTGGGTTTCCTTTGATCGTGCGCGGGGGACCCGACGCCGGTGGTGGCACACAGGGCAGAGCAGCGGGTGCGCCTGCCGGCGCTGCGGGCGGGCTGGCTGACGCAGACGTTCGTCCACTGGCCGTTCCGGCCTGACGCGGTCCAGGCGCTCCTGCCCGGGGGACTGGTCGTGGACGAATACGAGGGGGCCGCCTGGGTGGGCCTCACCCCCTTTGTCATGGCGGACGTGCGACCACCTGGCGTTCCCGCCTCGCTGCCCGGCCTGCCGACGTTCGCGGAGACCAACCTGCGCACGTACGTACGGCACCATGACGGCCGGGACGGGCTCTGGTTCCTGTCCATCGAGGTCGCCTTCCCCCCGATGGTGGCGGCCCGCGCCATCGGCGCACCGTACAACCCGGGCACCCTCCGCGTGTCCACGGACGGGGACACCGTCTCGTACTCCGGTTCCCGATGGATCGGTGACGCCTCCTACCGGCTGGTCGTCCGGCCTGGCGACCCGATCGAGCCGACGGAGCGAGACGTGTGGCTGACCTCGCGCTGGCGGGCGTACACCCGCAGGCTCGGCATGCTCTGGCAGACGCCCGTCGAGCACGAGCCGTGGCCGCTGGCCATCGCCGGCGTCGATGTGCTGGAGGAGACGCTGACCGCCGCGGCGGGCCTCCGGGAAGCCCCCCTCGATGAGCCCTTGGTGCACTTCTCGGAAGGAGTCAGGTACGTACGGCTCGGGCCCTCCAGGCCGTGCCTCCAGGAGCGCATCTCCCAAACTTCCTGACTTTCCTTGCCGGCATGCCGGCAGCCGTCACGCGACGCCCGCGCGTGCGCTTCGACGGCTGGATCGCGGGCATGGAGTACCTCCTCCGGCGCCGGATCGTGCTCGGACACTGGCTGGGGTCGTCCTTCGGAGCGTTCAGTGACGTGATGCTGGAGTGGACCGACCATGACAGATTGCTGCTGGCCCCCACGCGGGAGACAGCGGACTTCATCAGCGGCACCTACGTCTGCGATACGGTCCGTGTCGTCCCGCTCGAGGTGAGCGTCGCGGACGACGCCTGGACCGTCACCGCCGGGCCACTCGACCTGCGTTTCACCACCGGCCTGCTAGGGCTTCTGTGCTTCGCGCTGCGGACCGTGCCCGGCGCGCTCGCCCGCCTTCCGGCATGGAGCCCGCTGACGGACCGGCCCGCCCGCCTGCTGCTGCCCGGCGTGCGCACCCGCGGCAGCACCGGCGGGGCCGCCGGGATGGGTACGTCGCCCGGGACCTGCTGCCGATCCGTGCCGTCTCGGCCGACTACGGAAGCGCGGACCTCGGCGCGACGGCACCCGTCGAGCCGCCCGTGCGCTTCGGGTTCGGTTCGGCGCCCAGGAACCCCTCCGTCACCCTCAGGTCACGACGACGGTCGACTCGGCCCGGAGTGAGGGCGCCTGGGCAGGGGTACCCGGCCGGAACCTACGGAGGGATGTCCCCCATCAGAGTGGTCGGCTTCCAGCAGAGCCACGCTCCTCTATACGCACGCCTACGCGAAACTCACCGTCACGCTGACCGACCCAGCCGACTCGTCGTGTATTCAGGCGACGGCGAACGGCACGGTCACCAACAACACCAGCAGCAGTGCCACCGACGAGTTCCACTCCGCCAGTCCCGTTGCCGGTGATCCGCGCCCCCTTTCCCAGGACCACGCTGGCGTCGCACCACCAGACCACGCCCGCTGGATCCCATAAGGGTCACCCCTTCGAAAGATGCCTTGCGCATGTAGTTGACGCTGACCACAAGGCCCGGAGCAAGGCGTAGCGTTGAGAAGGTGAGGACGGGGAACGTGACGGAACCCCGCCCTCACCCATGCCCCCGCATGGCTCCTCTCCACCGAACCCTGCATAACGGGTCAGGCGGCGCTTTTGCCACGGCGCCGTCCGCTGCAGGCGGGGCGTCGATGAGTTGCTCGCGGTTCATCTTTGACCGGCTTGCCGCCCGAGGCGATGGAGTAGGTGCGGTCGTTAGTAGACCGGCTCGATCGCGTCCACGTCGACGAAGTGCCTGATGTCGATGGTCTGCCAGCGGCCCGCATCTCGTCCGGCTCAGTTGTCACCGACGTCACTTCAGCCTCGTCAGAGGTGCTCAGGCAGTCCGTCGGGGACGGCGTCCACGGTGGGATAGCTGTGCAGTACCTGATCGGTGCCGGTCAGGGCCAGCATGTGCCGTACGCGTTCGCTGGGTGCGATCAGCACCAGGCCGGCGCCGGTGTGCCGGGCCGTGCGGTAGGCCGCTATCAGGCAGGTCAGCCCGGTGGAGTCCAAGAACGTGACGCCCGACAGGTCCACGAACACGCTGTGGCTGCTGCTGCGCAGGAGCGGCTGCAGGACGTCGGCGAGGCGCGAGGCGGTGTGCAGGTCGAGATCGCCGAGAACCCTCACGAGAAAGCGGTCGGCGTTCAGTGAGCGCACCTGCAGCTCCAGGGTGGCCTGCCGGTCGGAGGAGGCGGGTCTTGTGCTCATGACCACTTCCTTCCGTGCGGGCCCCGGATCACGGGGTCAGCTCCTGCTGGTGGCCGCCGCGCCACTCGGTGAGCAGCACGGTGGCGTCGTCGTCGAGCTTGCCGTCGTGATGGCCCAGCACCGCTGCCATCAGCCGGCGCAGCGTTTCGTGCAGGGTGTGCTCGCCGGAGTGGTGGCGCAGGATGAAGTCGATGAACCGGTCCCGTCCGAACTCTTGGCCCTGGGCGTCGCGGGCTTCGATGACGCCGTCGGTGTAGAGCAGCAGGCGGTCCCCGGGCTGTAGCTGCTCGGTGGCCTCGGTCACGGGCAGTCCGAGGTCGGCGCCCATGGGGCCGGCCGGGGGGCAGGCCAGTTCGGTGGTCCAGCGGTTGTCGCGCAGCAGGATTGGTAGGTGGTGGCCCCGGTTGACCCAGGTCAGCCGTCCGGTTTCCATGTCGAGGTCGGCGAGGATGCCGGTGACGTAACGGCTGGTGCCGAACTGCTCGATCAAAGTGTTCTCCATGTGCCGGCTGGTCTCGGCCAGCGAGGCGCCCTGGCGGCGGGCGTTGCGGCAGGCGGCCACCGCGACGTTCGCGGTAATCCCGGCAGTGGTGTCATGACCCATGGCGTCGAAGACGCCCAGGTGCAGGGTGCTGCCGGCCACGGCGTAGTCGAAGCTGTCACCACCAACACGGTAGGCGGGCTCCATCACCGCGCCCACGGTGGCTTCCTGTCCGGCGTAGGCGGGTGGTGGAGTGAGGTTCCACTGCATCTCCGCGGCCACATTCATCGCCTCGGTGCGCACCAGACGGGCGTAGGAGTCGCTGAAGGAGCGTTTGCTGAGCAGCAGGAGGGCGATCATCGATGCCAGGTCGCGCAATGCCTGACGAAGGGGTTCGTCGTCCGTGTCGGTGTCGGCCCGCAGCACGCCCAGGCGCTCCACGCCGTCGGTGATGGCCACCCACCACCGCCGCCGGCCGTCAGCACCGCCGCTCTCGCCCGGTTCGGCGAGGAGGGTCACGCGCTGATACGCATGGCCGGGCAGGCTGCCCTGGACGGAGAACTCCTGGCCGCCATCTCCGGCGTCCAGCCCCTGACCCGTCAGCTGACGCAGCACTGTCTCCCGGATGTCCACCACGAACACAGCCGTGTCATACATGCCGACTACAGCAGCGTGCTCGGCAATCAACCGTGGAAGCTGCTCAAGCGTGACAGTGTGGCTGGCTTGCATCAGCCGCACCAGCGAGGACGCCGCATCCTCAGCCATTCCCGCCGCCTACGACCAGGCAGCACCACGCCAGGGCGCCAGACTCCGACACAGCTACACGCCTCACGCGTGGGCCCCCTTCTTTTCGCCAGTTGAAGTAGGTACCCGTCCGTGCGCACCACAGACGTCCCCCCGGACAGCTCCCGAAAACGTGCGGGCAAACCACGGTTACCAGCCAAGCGCAGCACTGCCGGCCTTGCCACCTCACTCGGCCGCCGGTGCCATCCTGTCCCCACGCGAGCAGCGATCATGCTGTTGACCGGATGGCCGACTCGCCGGCCGGACGGAGGAGCGGGCTGGGTTGGCGCGTTCTCCCTCAGCCGACCTGGTGGTCGGCGCTGTCGCCGCCCGAGCACGGTGCCCTACACCCGGGCCGTGCGCCAGGCCCGCCGCCGGGTTGCACGAACACCGGAGTCGAAACGGCAAGGGGGCGAGGGGGACGACAGAACATTCGAAGTCCGCGGCACAAGCGTCCGCACCGTTCGAGCGCGCGGCGAGAGCGTGGAACATCAGCGCAGGGGGACTCGGCATGTAGCCCGTGAAGGAGCGAGCCGACGTGTCCAGCCTGAACCTTGTCCGGGGAGGGTGAGCGCGGCCCGGGTCCCATGCGCCGTGCCGGGCCAAACACGGCGGCCGAACATGCGGGTTCGGCCACTTCGTACGGCATCGTGGCCGGTCAACGATGGTGTACCGGCTCGGCGGGAAAACCTCTGGATATAGTGCAGGCGTTTCGGAGAACCGGCGGCGGCCCGGAGTCGGTCGACCTCGCGCACATCGACGTCGGCGACCCTGGAGGACCCCCGGTGACCACATCACTGAGGAGGCCGGCATGGAACCCGTCACGCTGATCACCGGTGGCTCGACCGGAATCGGCGCCGCCACCGCCCGCGCCCTGCTCAAACAGGGCCACCGGGTGGCCGTCACCGGACGTGACGCGGACAAACTGGCCGCCTTCGCCGCTTCGGCCGGAGCGGGCGGGCGACTGCTGACGATCACCGGCGACGCCGCCGACGAGCACCACGTCGCGTCCGCCGTGCGCCACGTTGTGGACGCGTGGGGCCGGCTGGACAACGTCATCGCCAACGCCGGTTTCTCGCTGCCCGGAAACCTGGAGAGCCACGCCCCCGAGGACATGCGCGCCATGGTCCTCACCAACGTCCTGGGCCCGGCCCTGCTCGTGCGGGAGACCCTGCCGCACCTCAGGGAGTCCAAGGGCCGGATCTTGATCATCGGTTCGGTCGCCGGGGTGCGCAACACGCCCGGCAACCTGTACTCGGTCACCAAGTGGGCCGCGCACGCGCTGGCCGAGAACACCCGGCTGCTGGTCGGCAAGGACGGGGTCGGCGTGACCGTCGTCGCCCCCGGGGTGGTGGATACCCCGTTCTGGGACAAGCGCGGCGGCACCCCCGAGGCGGCGCCGTCGATGACCGCCGAGCAGATCGCGGACACGATCGTCTTCGCCCTCAATCAGCCCGCGGGCGTGGACATCAACCACATCACCCTGCGGCCGGCCGGTCAGCTCGGCTGACGCCGCGCACTTGACAACCGTACGAAAAGGTTTCCTTGGCCCCCGCTGCGTACCACGCGGCGGGGGCCGAGGGAGCCTTTCGGCGTCCGCGTGGACGCGCGGCGTCAGGCGGAGAGGTGGCCACACCCGGGAAGGACCACCCCGGACCGCTCGAAGCCGGCCACGGTGGGTGCCCCCATCAGGGCCATGACCTCCTCGAACTCGCCCATGAGCAGCCGCAGGACGTCCGCGACGCCCTGCGCGCCGGAGTGGGCGAGCCCCCACAGGGCCGGGCGTCCGACCATCACCGCGTCCGCGCCCAGGCACAGGGCCTTGGCGATGTCGGCGCCGTGCCGGACCCCGCCGTCGAGGATCACCGCGCACCGCCCGGCGACGGCGTCCACGATCTCGGCGAGGGCGTCGGGGGCGCTGCGGGAGAAGTCCAGCTGGCGGCCACCGTGGTTGGAGACGACCAGCCCCGAGACGCCGTGCTTGACGGCCAGTTCGGCGTCCTCACCGGTGAGCACGCCCTTCAGCACCACAGGCAGGGAGGTCACTTCGCGCAGCCAGGCGAGATCCTCCCAGGTGATCGAGGCGTCGAACTGCTCCTTTGAGTGCCGGGCGATGGCCGACTCCCCGTTTTGGTTGTTGTGCGAGGCGGCCATCACGTCGTGCGCCACATTGACCGCCCGGATGCCCGGGGGCACCGCGAACCCGTTGGCGGCGTCACGGGGACGGAACGCCACCCTGGGCGCGTCGACGGTGAGGACCAGCGCGCGGAAACCGGCGGCGCCGGCCCGGCGGATCAAGTTCACCAGGAGGTCGCGGCGCTTGAGCCAGTACAGCTGCAGCCACAGCGGGCCGGTGGCCGCGGTGGCGATGTCCTCCAGCGTCCGGCTCGCGAACATGCTGACCGTGAACAGGGCGCCGGCCTCACCCGCGGCCCTCGCCGTCGCCACCTCGCCCTCCGGATGGGCGAGTTGGTGGTACGCCATGGGGGCGATGCCCAGGGGGGCGGCGAGGTCCGCCCCGAGCAGCTCGGTGCGGGGGTCGCAGTGGGAGACGTCGACGAGACAGCGCGGCCGCAGCCGGATCCGGTCCAGAGCCTCCCGTCCGGCCGTCAGCATCGACTCGGTGCCGCTGCCGCCCTCGAAGAAGTCCCACACCGGTCGCGGCAGCCGCTCCTTGGCCGCTGCCTCGTACTCGCGCAGCGCCAGCACCACATCTTCTCCGTTCGCCGTAATGGTCAAGGGGTGCGGGACACCGGCCGTCAGGCTGCGGTTCCGGTGCTCCGCGCGGTGATGAAGGCGGCCAGCCTGGCCATGCCCTCGATGATGGCCTCCGGGCTCTGCGCGCTGCACGACAGGCGCAGTTGGTGGGTGCCGCCGCCGTCCAGGTGGAAGTCGCTCATCGGAGTCCACAGCACGCCGTAGGTACGCGCGGACAACTCCAGGGCCTTGTGGTCGGCGGCGAAGGGCACGGTGACGACGGTGAAGAAGCCGCCGTCCGGACGGTTCCAGGAGATGCCGAGCTCGGCCCGGCGCTCCGCGGGGAAGTGCCGCTCCAGCTCGTCGAGGAGCGTGTCCATGTTCGTGCGGTAGTACGCGATGGCCCCGGCGTTCGCCTCGCGCAGCCGGCAGTCGCTCTCGATGAGCAGTCCGCCGATGACGGCCTGGCTGACGGCCGAGGTGTTGACGGTGGTCATGCTTTTGATCTTGGACAGCTCGTCGGCGAGCAGCGAGCGCCGGCCGCCCGGGCCGATGACCTCCTGGTCGGCGATGACGTAGCCCACCCGGGCGCCGGGCAGCGCCGTCTTGGCGAAGGAGCCCAGGTGCACCACGCGGCGGCCCGTGTCGAGGGCCTTGAGCGTGGGGCGGGCCGAGCCGGTCCGTACGAAGAAGCCGTAGGGGTCGTCCTCCAGGACGAGCAGATCCTCCTCCTGGGCCATCCGCAGCAGACGCTCGCGGTCCGGGAGGCTCATGCTGGTGCCGGACGGGTTGGCGAAGTCCGGGACGACGTAGAAGGCCCGAGGGCGTTCGCCGGCTTCCCTGGCGGCGCGCACGGCCGCCGCCACGGCCTCCGGGTCAGGACCGGCGGGGCCCTCGGGCACGGGCCGCACGCGGATGCCCAGGAGCCGGGCCACGCCGGTGATGCCCACGTAGCACGGCGAGCTGACCAGTAGCGTGTCCTCGGGAGCGGCGAAGAGCGCCCGCAGGGTGAGGAGCATGGCCTCCTGACAGCCGGTCGTCACCACGACGGCTTCCGGGGGTACCTCGATCCCCTCGTCGTTGGCGACCGTCCGGGCGATCAGCTCGTGGATGATCCCGTTGGTGCGGCCGTACTGGAACAGCTGGGTTCGCACCCGGTCGCGCGACCAGCCCAGGGTCTCTTCCAGGTGGCTGGTGTACGTGTGCAGGTGGCGCGCGAGGTCCTCCGGCTCGAAGTCGCCCTCGGTGGGCCGGCCGGGCGCGAAGGAGATGGCCTGAGGAAAGCGGCCGACGACCTCGTTGAGGAAGTTCATGGCGTCGAGGACCGGGTCGCTGAGCGACCCGTGCAGCTCGCCGAGCGCCAGGGCCTGCGGGGACGGCGGGGCGGCTTGTGTCACCGCTCAGACTCCTCTCGGCGCGGCCGCGTAGGCCGTACTCGGGGTGGGGGCCGTGGTGCGTGCGGGGATCCGGGCCCGGCCCTGTACGCCGCGGACCAGGGCCGTGGTGAGCCGGTCCGTGTGGACGCGCTGCTGCTCCGGCTCGTGGGCGGTGCCCAGGCCCTGCAGGGCCTCGACCACCTGGTGCAGGTCGTGGGCGAAACCGGAGAGGACATCGGCGACGGCCACGGCGTTGGAGCCGAGGATGTCGGTCCACAGGTCGGCGCTGCCCGCGGCGAGGCGGGTGATGTCCTGCAGTCCCTGTCCGGCGAGCCCCAGCTGGGACGGGTCGCCGTGCAGTAACCGCCCCGCGATCAGGCTCGACACCAGGTGCGGGGCGTGCGAGGTCAGCGCCACCGCGCGGTCGTGTTCGGCGTGGGCCATCACGACCGGCCGGCCGCCGCACAACTCGGCCAGACGCCGGGCGCGTTCGACGGTCTGCGTCCGGGTGTGCACGGAGGGAGTGAGCACCCAGGGCCGCCCGTGGAACAGATCGTCCCGGGCGGCGAGCGGGCCGGACTGCTCCCGGCCGCCCATGGGGTGCCCGCCGACGAAGCGGGTCAGGTCGCAGCCGGCCTGGTCCGCTTCCCGCTGGGGCAGTTCCTTGATGCTGGCGGCGTCCGTGAAGTCGTGGGCCAGCTGCTGCAGTTGGTGTTCCTTCAGGGCCGCCGCGACGTGCCGCGGAGGTACCGCGATGACGGCCAGATCGACCGGGCCACGAGGTGTTCCTGCGATTCCGGCCCCGAGGTCCTCGGCGGTGCGCGCCGCTTCCGGGTTCGCGTCGATCAGGTAGGTGGTCACGCCCCGGCCCCGAAGGGCCAGGGCGATCGAGGTACCGATCAGGCCGGTTCCGACCACTGCGGCACTTCGCATCAGTGGTGGCTCCACAGGAGGGGCAGGTACTCGGGGTCGCTGTAGTCGGGGGTGCCCTCGGCGGTACGCCGCACGAGCACGTCGTGGTTGTAGTGGACCTGGGTGCCGTCCGAACGGAAGAAGTCGCGGTAGCGGTTCTCGCCGTCCTGCAGGTGGAAGGAGATGGCGCGGCGCGGGCGGTCGCTGACGTTCGCACCGCTGCCGTGGTAGGTGCGGCAGTGGTGGAAGTTGACGTGGCCCTTGGGGATGAAGACCGGGATCTTCTTGACCTCGACCCCGTTGTAGGCCGCGTTGTCCTCCAGCATCTGGTCCAGTTCGGAGCGGTCGCGCTCGGCGAAGTGCAGGGAGGTGGCGTCGTTGTCGGCCGTCTCCTTCCACCGGTGGCTGCCGTCGACCATCGTGATGGTGCCCATCTCCTCGCCGCAGTCGTGGAAGGGGATGAACGCGGTCAGCATCCGCTCGGAGGTGGAGGTGGACCAGTAGTGGCGGTCGAAGTGCCAGGGCACGATGTTCGACTGCTCCTGCGCCACCGGGGGCTTGTAGATGAGCGTCGACTGAAACACCCGGATCTGCTGGGCCTCGGCCAGGCGCGCGGCGACGGCGCCCAGCAGCGGCTTGCGCAGGATGCGGCCTATGGTGTCGTCCTCGTAGTGGATGTAGTCGTTGTGCCGCTGGACGTCGCCCTTCTCCGGCTCCCAGTAGGCCAGCTTGGGCGGGCGTACCGGCAGGGTGCGGTCGCGGTGGCCGGCGTAGAAGCGCTCGCTGGCGGCCTCGAGCTGCTCGATTTCCTCGTCGGTGAACAGCTTCTTCGACAGGTACCAGCCGTGCTCGGCGTAGAAGACGATGTCCTCGTCGGTCGGGAGCAGCGCGCGCTCCTCGTCGGTGAGGGTGAACTTCTGGGTGTCCTCGGTGGTCATGATCTTCCTTACAGGTGCGTGGTTCGGTGCAGGGACGGCGCGCTGAGCAGGGTCAGGAGACGGCCTTCTCGCGGGCGACCGCTTCGTAGAGCGCCTTGATGTTGCCGCTGCCGAAGGTGCGGGCACCGTGCCGGTCGATGACCTCCCAGAAGTACGTCTTCCGTACGTGCTGGGACTGGGTGAAGATCTGGAACACCTGGCCCCAGTGGTCCTCGTCGATCAGAACGTTGGTCCGGCGCAGGTCATCGACCTGGAGGTTCGAGCGCTCGAAACGCTCCTGGAGCTGTTCGTAGTACGAGCCCGGTGTCTGCAGGAAGTTGACGCCCCGCTTCTCCAGGGTCTGCACGGTGCCCACGATGTCGTCGCAGAGCAGCGCCAGGTGCTGCACGCCGGCGCCGCCGTGGCGGGCCAGGAAGGTGTCGATCTGGCCGGGCTCACGGTCGGTGACCGGCTCGATCAGGGTGAAGGTCACTTGGCCGGACGGGCTCTGGACGACCTTGGAGTCCATGGCCTGGGTGCCGACCTCGATGAACTCCTCGAAGATCTGTGAGAAGCCGAAGACCTTCTCGTAGAACTCGACCGTGGGGCGCAGCCGGCCGGCGGGCAGGCAGATCGCCGCGTGGTCCACGGTGCTGAGCAGTTCCTCGCCCGCCTCGGGGTCGGCGGCGATGATGTCCATCACGCCGGGCAGGAACTGCTCGCGGTCGCCGGTGCGCTGGACGAACCGGTGGGCCACGTCGCCGAAGCCCAGAACCGTGGCGGTGACCACCTCGGTGCCGTCCTTGCTGTGGACGGTGGGCTCTTCGACGGCGGTGGCGCCCCGCTCGACGGCCACCTCGAAGGCCTTGGCGGCGTCGCTGACCTCGAAGGCGATGTTGGCGACACCGTCACCGTGCTGCATCACGTAGGACGCGGCCGGGTGGGAGGGGTTGAGGGCGGAGGTGAGAACCACCTCGATGCCGCCCTGGCGCAGCAGCAGCGAGCGGTAGTCGGCCTGCCCGGTCTCGGGACCGGCCTGGCCGCAAATACGGAAGCCGAAAGCGGTGCAGAGGTAGAACGCGGACTGCTGGGCATCTCCGACGTAGAACTCGACGTGGTCTACGGCCCCGATATCCATGTAAAACCCTTCCGTTTTCATGTTCGAGCAGGAGAAAGTCGAGATGTCTTTGGGAGTGACGAGCGGGTGAATCGAGAGATTCGGCCCCGAATATCCGTCTAGAGAGTGGAGAACTCGTTCAGCGGCGACCAGACACCGTAGTCGCCCCGACGGTAGAGAAGTGGCTCACGGGGGAAGATTGCAGCACCTTCCACCCGGCCTATGACAAGCCAATGATCGCTCACCTCGATCGCATTTTCAACCCTGCATTCCGCAAGACCTAGTGCGACTTCGAAAAGCAGCGGCGCGCCTTCGGAAATAGCCGAGGGGCGCCATTCGACATGCGCGAACTTGTCCGTGGCCTTGCTCGCGAAGACCTGAGAGGCGTCGCGCCCGGACGAGGAGAGGAAGTTCACCGCGAACGCCTGCGACGAAAGGATCGCCGGCAGCGTGCGGGACTCCTTGCCGACGGAGACCAGCAGCATCGATGTCGCCGCCGACACGGCACAGACGGCGTTGCTGGTGAAACCGTACGGCTCACCCTTTCCATCCGTTGCCGTCACGATGGCGATCGGGGTCGGGAACGAGCCAAAGAGTTCGCTGAAGCGTACAGAACCGACGTCCATCAAGTGCCTCCGCGGAACAACTGGTGAATCTTTTTCGGGCAGGCCGAAGAAACCAACGGCCCGTGTTGGTGTTTTTGTGCGCGCCGCCCCTTCGCGGTGGCGGTTATTCCACGGTCGCGGGCACGAGATTCGCCTCACGTTCGGCGATCGCGCGACCGAAAGCCCGGATCGTCAGCGGCAGCATGAGCGCACCGAACGCGGTGAGCGCCACGGCCAGTATCAGGACGAGTTGTTGCGGTCCCAGATTGGAACCGGAGCCGGCCACCAGAAGTCCCGCGATGGGCATGGCCAACATATTGAGCAGATAGAACGGCCCCATCACCTTTCCGAGGTGTTCTTGGGGAAGGACCTTGATGCGCTGCGTCCGGTTGAAGACGTTGAAGTACGTCACTCCGACCATGGCTGCCACGAACGCCGGGCCGTACAGCAGCATGGAGGAGGCGAAGCCGATGAGCAGCAGACAGGAGCAGAGCAGGGCGAGGCCGAAGATCCCGAGCATCCGCACGTTGACGTACCGGAGCAGGAACGGGATGACCAGGAGGTTGACGATCCCCAGTGCGCCGATACAGATGTTCAGCAGGGCGAACGACGACTCCGGGGCGCGGAACACACCCGTGACGAGTGCGGCGTTGGCGGCGAGCACCACGGCGAAGACCAGGTTGATCGAGAAGTTGAGCGAGGCCAGCAGGACCAGCGGCCTGCTGCGGACCAGCAGGGACCAGCCCAGCCGGAGTTCGGCGACGATCTCCGCGGCTCCGCCGCTGCTGGGGGTGCGCGGCCCGCGCGGCAGCGGCAGCCAGCAGACAGCGGCGATGGCGAAGACAGCCCCGGCGGCGCCGAGCAGCCAGACCTTGTCGATGAAGGCCACGCCCAGCATCGCCAGGGCGGGACCGACGGCCATCGCCGAGACCTCCATGCTCTGCACCAGGCCCTGGATCTTGGCCAGTTCGGTGTCCTTGGCCAACTGGGGCACGACCTTCTCCACCGACATGCGCACCGGAGCCATCAGAAGCGAGAGCAGCGGCGCGGCCGTCATCAGGATGGGCGTCAGCAGTGAGGGCGCGGCCAGACAGCCGACGAGGGCGCCGCAGAGGACGACGGCCCGGCCCGCCGTGACGACGGAGAACAGCCGCGCCCCGCCGTCACGGTCGGCGAGGAGACCGGCAAAGGGGTACGCGAGGAGGGCCGGGAGCCACTCGATCGCATAGGCGAGGCCGAGGGCCGACACGTCCTTGGTGTCCTGGAAGATGAGCAGCGGCACGGCGAACATCACCATTTGCTCGGCGACGACGCTGAGCAGGACACCGCAGGCGAAGAGCCGTTGGTGCAGCGCGGATCGTGTGGTCATAAGATCGATCGCTCCCTTGTGCTCGGCCGGGGACGGCCCGGCCCGAGACTCCTCACTGCGCCACCGGAACGGTCTCGATGTGGAATTCGGCGATGATCTTCCGGATGTCCTCCTCGACAGCCGCCTCGTCGCCGGTGAAGATGAACCGCCCGCTGTGCACCGCGTCATAGCTGCCGCCGGGCTCCATCACCTCACCCGGTGCAGGCACCAACTCCCGCCAGATCGTGGCGAATCGGTCCCGCATGGAGGTCACCGAGACGACCTCGGCCGGCAGTCCCGCGGGCTTCGGGATGATCAGCCAGCCGCCGGACGGGTCGCCCGTCTGCGGCGGGACCGTCGCCCGGCCCTCGCACAGGGCATCCAGCCAGAGCTCGAAGAGGTTGACCCCGAAGAGCTTGTCCATGAGGTACGGCACCTCGGCCCCGCCGATGCGGCCCGCGATCTCCAGGAACACCATGTCCCCGTCGGGCGTGACGAAGAGTTCCAGGTGGAACGGCATCGAGGTCATGCCCAGACCCGACACGCAGCGCCGGGCGAAGTCGTGCACACGGGTGCGCAGCGGGGAGTCCTGGACGACGACCGAGCCGAGCGGCTGCCCGCCGGCCTCGAAGGCCAGACAGTCGTTGATGTAGCGGGACACCGCCATGAACGGGATGCCCGCGTCCTCGTCCGCGAACCCGTCGACGTGGAAGATCACGCCTTCGACGAACTCCTCGAGCTCGTAGTCGGCGAGGTCGACCTCCGACAGCAGCGCGGTGAGGGCGGCCTCGTCCTCGACCCGGTGCACGCCCATGCTCGCGGCCCCCGACACCGGCTTGAGGATCAGCGGGAACCCCGTGGCCCGGGCGAACTCCAGCGCGGACTCGGCGCTCTCGCAGGCTTCGAAGCGGGGCACGCGGACGCCCGCCTCGGCGACGAGCTCCTTCATCCGCAGCTTGTTGCGGTAGACCGCGACGTCCTCCGGGCGGGGCCCGGGGATGTCGAGTGCCACGCGGACCTCGGCCGCGATGCCGAGGGTGAACTCGGAGACGGCGATCAGCCGGTCGACCGGGCCGACCTCGTCCGCGACCCTGCGGACCGCGTCGCGCAGCGCCTCGAAGTCGTTGACGTCCTCGATCTGGACGGTGCTCGCGATCTGCCCGGGAGCGGCGAGGACCCCGGTGGCGCCGACCGCGTCGACGACGTAGCTGACGCGGTGCCGCTCATGGTCGATGAGCTCCTCGAAGCGGCCCATCGAGAAGTCCCAGCGCGGCCCTTCCGTGAACCGCGGCCAGCGGTTGACGACGACAATATGCATGGCTCATTCCTCCGGCGCCACGGGAACCGTCTTGATCGACAGGGTTCGCCGGACGAACTCGATGGCTTCTTCCAGCTCCTCGCGCGAGTCCGCGGCGAGCACCGCGTACCCGGTGCGCTGCAGGGAGGACGAGGTCCGCTGGACGGTGTCGCCGGTCTTCACCTTGGCGGTGGCGTCCACGACGGCGGGGTGCGCGCGGACCTGGTCGAGACCGTCGACGGCGATCACCTCGCCGGGGTCGGAGACCACGAAGATGCTGGCCGAGAACTTCACCGGGCCCTCGGGCGGCGGCGGCAGCTCGTCACCGACGACGAGCCGCAGCACCAGCTCGAACCAGTCCATCCCGTACGCCAGGGAGCACAGCTCCATGATGTAGTCGCCGGGTGTGCGGACCGCGACCTCCATCACCGAGGGGCCGGAGCTCGTCATCCGGAATTCCAGGTGCACGATGCCGGTGCGCATCCCGATGGCGGCGATGACGGACCGACCCAGTTCGGCGACCTGCTCGGCCTCGGCGGGCGGCAGCGACACCGCCGCCCGGTGCTCCAGTTCGACGAAGTTGGGCGCGCCCGTGGTGGTCTTGGCGGTCAGGTTCGCGAACCAGACCTCGCCGTCGCGGACCAGTGCCTCCCAGCTGTACTCGGGGCCCTCGACCGCGGTCTCCACCAGCAGCGGCCGCTCCGAGGCGCGTCGTGAGGCAGCGGCGTCGAAGGCGGCGGCGTCGGCGACGAGTTCGACGCCGTCGCTGCCGGCCGACGACAGCGGCTTGATCACCACGGGGAGGCGAGCCTTGGCCCACTCGGCCGCCCCTGCCAATTCGTTGGTCAGGAGGTAGTCGGGCTGGCCGATCCCGTGGGCGCGGAAGCGCCCGCGCTGCAGTGCCTTGTTCCGCGAGACCACGGCCGCCCCCAGGGACGGTCCGGGCAGCCCGTGGGTCTCCTGGGCCAGGGCGGCGCCCAGGACGTGGCACTCGGTGAACCCGAAGATCCCGGCCGGGCGGCTGCGCAGGGCGGCGGCGTGGGCGGTCTCCGCCCACAGCTCGTCCAGCGAGCCGTACTGGCCCTGGCTCGGCTCGACGGCGTCGACCAGGCCCTCGATGCCGGCGGCCCAGTCCTGCGACTCGATACCGCGGACCCGCAGGCCCAGCCGGCGGGCGGCGGCCACGTACGGGCGGCCCATGATCCCGACGCCGACGAGCAGCAGTTCACGCTCTTCCCGCCCGCTCATGACTCCTCCTCTTCGAGACGACGGATCAGGGGAGCGACGTGGGTGAAGAAGTTCCGCATCTCGTCACGGGTCGGCCAGCCGGAGAAGATGAACTCGCTGATGCCCGCTGCCTTGTAGCTGTGGATGTAGCGGGCGACTTCCTCGTGGCTGCCGACGATGCACAGCGCCGGACCGCCGCGGTAGGCCACGGCACCGGTCCAGATGTAGGGAGAGAGCCACTCGTCCTTGGCGCTTTCCGCCAGCTGGTACGAAGACTTGACCGCCTCGGAGTCGGTGGTGTTCACCCACTGGCGGATCCACGCCGTGTGGTCCTCGTCGGGGTTGCGCATGAGGTTGGCGAGCTCCGCCACCGCCTCCTCGCGCGTGTCGCGCGACAGCACGTGCATACGGGTGCCCACGCGGCGGCCGGCGTCGAGGAGCGGCTTGCTCGCCTTGGCCAGGCTCTCGGGGGTGTCGCCGTAGCGCAGCCAGCAGTCGCCGGAGGCGATCGCCGTCTGCTGGGCGACGGCGGAGGCGCCGCTGATGTAGATCTCCGGGCGGCCGCCGCCCTTGTGGCCGAGGCCGAGCGAGGCGTCCTTGAGAGTGTAGTGCTGCCCGTCGTAGCTCATGGGCGACTCGCCCTCCCAGAGGCCGCGGATGACCTCGAGGAACTCGTTGCACCGGGCGTAGCGCTCGTCGTGGCTGAGGAAATCGCCGTAACCGGCCTGCTCCGCCGGGGAGATGCCGGAGACGATGTTGAGGGACATGCGCCCGTCCGTCATCCAGGACAGGGTGTTGACGACCTGCGCGAACAAGGCCGGCGACATCAGGCCCGGGCGGTAGGCCAGCATGAACTTGACACGGTCCGTCACCTGCGAGAGGGCACCGAGCACCGGCAGCGGGTCGGGCAGGTAGTTGGAGATACCGAACAGCAGGCTGTCGACGCCGAGTTCTTCGGCTTCCTGGACGAAGTCCTTGACCTCGCCCATGTCCAACTTGCCGATCTTGTACGTGTCCGTGGGCGTCGCCTGTCCCGTGTCGGGCGGCGAGCACCAGTGGAGGCGGAGGGGTTCCATCGTGTTTCTTCCTTCTGTTGTGGGCCCGGGCACGCGTTGACGTTTCAGGCGCCGAGCACGCGGACGCGGTCGCCGATCTCGGACCAGCGCTCGTGGGCCTCTTCGGGGGAGTCGGCGGTGAAGACCACGGCGGCGATCCGGCAGCTGTAGTCGGCCTCGTCCGTCTTGATCCCGGCGCCGGGCTCGACAAGGACGTGGCTCGCCGCCACCCAGGGTTCGGCGGCGAGTTCGGCCCAGCCGTCCAGCCGCGTGTACGAACCCGCGCCCCCGGCCGTCAGGAAGCGGATGCCGGCCGCCTTGGCGACGGGCTCGCGATACGCCCCCGAGCCCTCCGGGTCGGCGCCGGTGATGTCCGCGAGGACCTTGCCCGGCAGCCTGAGACCGGTGGCCATTTCCATCAGCTCGGTGATCTTGTCGCCGGGCAGCCGCGCGGCCACCTCCATGAGGACCGGGCGGCCCTCGTTGAGACGCAGTTCGCAGTGGAACGGGCCGATCGTGATGCCCACGGCCTCGACGACACGTGTGGCGTACGACGCCAGTTCGTGGCGCGTGGCCTCATCCAGCGGGGCGGGCGTGAGGTGTCCGAGTTCCAGGAACCGGGGCTCAGGGCCGAGCAGCTTCCGGGTCACCGCGACGACGACCACTTCTCCGTCGCGCACATATCCGTCGGCGCTGTACTCCGTACCGGGCACGTATTGCTCGAGGATCGCATCGCGGGTGAGCGCGCGGTCGAATTCGAGCCCTTCCTCGCCGTGCATCGCGGCCAGCGCCGCACGCGCCTCCTCGATGCTGTCGACACGCGAGACGTGCACGCTGCCGCCGGAATCGACGGGCTTGATGACCGCGGGGAAACCGACGTGTGCACAGGCCTCTTCGAGGTCTGCGGGTGCGCTCACGACCACGAACTTCGGCACTTCCAGGCCGGCCTCGGCCACCGCTTGGCGCATTTTCCCCTTGTGCCGGACCTGGTCGACGGCCGTGGGGGTCAGAGCAGGCAGTCCGAGACGCGCCGACAATTGCGCGGCACCGGGTACGTAGTATTCACCTCCGGCCACCACCGCATGAATCGCGTTTCGCTCATGGGATTCCACGACAGCGGCCTCAAGGGCAGTGTTGTCATTGGTGTCCACCGTGATTATCTCGGTGGTAAGCGAGCGTACCGCGTCGGCGATTAAGCGGCCCCCTTTCTCATAGGAGGCAACGACGACATCCCAGCCGATGGAACGGGCATGCGCGACATAGGCGTTCGCTGAGAACGCCGGCTGCACCACTAGGACACGATAAGACACAGAAGTTCCTCGAAATCTCGCTCTGAGGTCGGCGATGGTTCATCTGGAGAGCACTCGGACCGCGTCACGGCATAGCGAATTCAGCCACCGGGCCATGGCATGAGTGATGCCAGAAGCCGCGATAGGCCGTGGACGCCACAGTGGCAGTAGAAGTTGACGGGTGAACTTCCGCGCGGGATCCGCGGGTCAGTCAGCCGTGGAATCACCTCGGGCAGGGCCCATCAGGCTCAGCAAATCCCAAGATGGAAAGAAGAACACAAGCAGCCGCCCCCCGCGTCGCTACCAGTCAAAAAGAAAATTTCCCCGCAATGATCAAGATCCTAGGCGACAGCAGGTTCGAGGTCAACCATTCCAAGACCTTAGTTCATCTGCGGCGACTGCACCCCTATGTCCGTTTTGGTAAAACATGATCGTGATTCACCGCCCGGTGCCATCCGCGCCATTCCTGCCTTTGTCAGGAGGACGTGAGCGACATGTGTACCCGTCGGTTCTCTGCCGGTCGGAAAGCGAAAAAGGCACACAGCGTGACGCACGTTGCGAGATGACCATGGTCTACTGACACGGCAGCTGCAGTTCCGATGTCACCGCTGTTCAGTGGCTTGTGGGGGCGCAGAGGAGTGCGGTTACTGCAGGCGAGTCGACCGTGGGGCTGTTGCCGGAGCCGGATACGCCGAGTGCCCACGGAACTGCCGGACCTCGCGCAGGCGATGGGGCACGCCGGTCATGGACATGCTGCGGCCGGGCACCGCGGGCTCCAACACCGCCGCGGGCCACAGGCCGCCAACCGGCCCTGGCCCAGCTGCCGAAGAGGCTGCGCGGCCGGCGAACTTCCGGCCCGTCGAAGCGGTACCGGAGGGCAGGGGTCGTCGTCTCACTCACCGCTCACGCCGACCGTCGATTCCGGCGCAGACGACGCCGGTCCCCCGATCCTCACACCCGGCTCCCGGATAGGCCCGCGCATTCGCACGCCGCCTTCACGCACCGGCCCGGCAAGCCCTGGACGCCGTCAGAGGTCGCTCGGCAGGCCGAGGCCGGTCAGCGCACCGACCGGGTCGAGGTCGGGGGTGCCTCTGGGCCACCAGTCGTCGTGGCCGGGCTCGGACTCGTAGGCGTACCAGAGGCCGTCGCGGCCGAGGCGGAGCTGGACGTGGCCCTGGGGGTGGGTGAGGTGATTGCGCCAGGGCCGGAAGGCGGGCAGGTCGGCGGCGAGAAGGAGGGGCCGGGCCCGGTCGAACCGGCCGGCGGGCGGGTCCCACGGCTCCTCCAGCACGGCGAGGCCCTCCAGCCCGCCCTGCCGCCAGGCGGCGACCGCGCGGGCCAGTTCGGACGGGGTGCGGCCCGCTGCGGAGGCAAGGGAGGCATAGAGCGCCCGGCTGCCCGCGGTGAGCCCCGACCCGGGACGGGCCGCGGCCAGGCGGACCGCGTCCTGCCAGAAGGTCAGCTCACCGACCGGGTCACGGCCCGTGTGGAGCAGGGCGTGGGCGCGGGCGGCGGCGTCCGTGGCCAGCTGGTCCAGCGCGAAGGGGTCCGGGCCGCCGGGAGCCGCCGGATAGGCCGGGGGCTGCTCGGGGTGGGCGGGCGGAGGCAGTGGTGCGGGAAGGGGCGTGAGGGCGCGCGATGCGAGGACCTCGGCCGCCCGCACGCCGGGCAGGGGTGCCGGGCCCCTGTCCTGCGCGGCGCGCGCGGCGCGGGTGGCGCTCAGCCGGGACAGCGCGTCGAGCAGTTCCCGCTCGCCCCGGCCGCGCAGCAGAAGCAGGACGAAGGGGTCGGCGTCGAGCAGCCGGGCGGTCTGGTAGCAGAGGGCGGCCGCGTGCTTGCAGGGGTGGCCGCGGTCGGGGCAGCTGCACCGCGGCTCCAGGTCACCGGGACCGGGCAGCAGCGGCACGCCGCAGTCCGCGAGGGCCTGGGGCATCTCCTTGTCGAGCAGCGCCGCGATGTGGCCGGGGCGGTCGGCGGCGGCGTCCAGGAACCGGTCCCAGTCGATGTCGTCGAGCGTGCGCAGACGGACCTGGACGCGGTACGGGCGGGGCCGGCTGCCCTGGACGTAGGCCAGCACCAGTCCGGGTGTCACGGTGATGGCGTCGACATGCCCCTGCCCGGCGTACCCCCGCCCGCGCGCCAGCCGCTTCACGTCCAGCGCGCCCTGCTCCAGGGCGCTGACCCAGGCGTTGCCCCACCAGCTCTCGGCGAAGCGTTCGCCGGCCCGGGGCGGGAAGGGCGGGAAAGTACGGCGCAGTTCGCTGTCGCGGGAGGGAGCCGCCATGGAGCGGGGCGCCTTGGGGGTGCGGGACGCAGGGGCCGTGCGCGGGGCCGAGCGCTGCGCGGAGTCGGCGGTCGGGGAGCTCGCAGGCGTCGGGTGGCTGGGGCGGGCGTCGGTCGCGGCCGACGGCGGAGGCGTCGCCGCCGGGCCGTCGGGGTGCGAGGCGGGGGCCGGGCGCGGCGATGCCGGGGTGCCGGTTCCGGTCATGGCGGCCGAGAACTCGGCACCGGTCCCCGGGCTTGCGACCCGGTCGGGCGTCACAGAGCTCTGCGCGGGTCCGGCGGGGGCCGGGCGCGGCGATGCCGAGGTGCCGGCCCCCGTCACGGCGGCCGAGAACTCG
>NZ_JBIVQO010000002.1:560969-835182 GCF_044755265.1 Streptomyces sp. NPDC092370
CGGCACCGGTCCCCGGGCTTGCGACCCGGTCGGGCGTCACAGGGCTCTGCGCGGGTCCGGCGGGGGCCGGGCGCGGCGATGCCGAGGTGCCGGCCCCCGTCACGGCGGCCGAAGACTCGGCACCGGTCCCCGGGCTTGCGACCCGGTCGGGCGTCACAGGGCTCTGCGCGGGTCCGGCGGGGGCCGGGCGCGGCGATGCCGAGGTGCCGGCCCCTGTCACGGCGGCCGAGAACTCGGCACCGGTCCCCGGGCTTGCGACCCGGTCGGGCGTCACAGGGCCGGGTGCGGCCGGGTCGCACTCGCTGTCGGGCGCCGAAGGTCGGGGTGCGGCCGGGTCGTACTCGCTGTGGTGCCTCTCAGGAGTGGGTGTGGCCGGGTCGTTACCGCCGTACGGCTCCTCCCGGCCGTATCCGCTGTGTGGCCTCTCCGGGCTTCGGTCGGCGGAGCGGTGCGGCGGGTCGGTGATGCGAGCCGGGCCGCTCCCGTGCCCGGTGGCTGGCTCATGGTCGTCGGTGGGCGCGTCCGGCGGATGGGGCATCCGGAACGCGTCGGACAGCAACTGCCGGACGTCGCGCACGGCCGGGGCGCCCGCGCCCGCCCGCCGCACGGCCGCCACTCTGTCGTCCACGGCGCTGCTCCGGGCCCGGCGCCTGCGGCGGGCGCCTTCCCGCTCGGTCTCCTCGCGGGCTCGTCGCGCGTCGTCCCGCGCCGCGCGCAGCGCCTCACGGGCGACGTCCGCGGCGCGTGGCGCGGCTCCCGCCGCCCGGGCGGAAGGCCGCGCGGGGACGGCATCGGCGGGAGCGGCCCCCGCCGGGTTGGTCCGAGAGTTGCCGGATGCCTGGGGCTCCGGCGTCACGGGGGCCGCGGTGTCGTCGGGCACGTCGGCGTCGTGAGGCGCACCCGTGGCCTCCCGCGCACCGGCGGTCTCAGGGGCATCGGCGATCTCGGAGGCACCGGCGGTCTCGGGATCACCAGCGATCTCGGAGACACCGGCGGTCTCGGGGTCATCGGCGATCTCGGAGGCACCGGTGCTCTGCGGCCCATCGGCGATCTCGCAGGCACCGGCGATCGCAGGGGCACTGGTGGGTTCGGGGCCCTGGTCGGCTTCGCGGGCGCTGGTGGCCTCGGCGTCGCAGCCGTCCTCCCGACCGGCGACATCGGGGACATCGTCAGTGGCGTCGTCCCGGACGGACACCGCCCTGCGGAGCGCCTCGCGTGCCACGTCCGCCGGTCCGGGGGGTCCCTGGTCGGCGGCGCCCGCGGTCGTGGGCGGGCCCGGCCGGGCAGCCGGTGCCGGGCCGGTTTCCCTGGCCGCCCGCTCCCGGGCCTCGCGCAGCGCGCGGCGGGCCTCGTCGGCCGGGCTCGGCGTCATGACGACCTCCGCAGGGACACCAGGTCGGACAGCTCCCGGTCCGTCAGTTCCGTGAGGGAGGACTCGCCGGAGCCGAGGATCGCGTCGGCCAGGGCCCGCTTGGACTGGAGCATCTCGGCGATGCGGTCCTCGATGGTGCCCTCGGTGATGAGGCGGTGCACCTGTACCGGCTGCGTCTGGCCGATGCGGTAGGCGCGGTCGGTGGCCTGTTCCTCGACGGCCGGGTTCCACCAGCGGTCGAAGTGCACGACGTGGCCCGCGCGGGTGAGGTTCAGGCCGGTGCCGGCCGCCTTGAGCGACAGCACGAGGACCGGTGTCGAACCGGCCTGGAAACGGTCCACCATGCGCTCGCGCTCGGGAACCGGCGTGCCGCCGTGGAGGAGGTCGACCGGGACCGCGCGGGTGGCCAGGTGGGTGGTGATCAGGCGGGCCATCCCGACATACTGGGTGAAGACGAGGGCGGACCCGTCCTCGGCCAGCAGCGTGTCCAGCAGCTCGTCCAGCAGGGCGAGTTTGCCGGAGCGAACGGCGAGCCGGTCGCCCGCGGCCGTGGTGTGCTCCTCCTTGAGGAACAGCGCCGGGTGGTTGCAGATCTGCTTCAGCGACGTGAGGAGCTTCAGCACCAGGCCCCGGCGGGGCATGCCCTCGGCCGTTTCGATGGCGAGCATCGACTCCCGGACCACCGCCTCGTACAACGCGGCCTGTTCGCGGGTGAGCGGCACCGGATGGTCGGTCTCCGTCTTGGGCGGCAGCTCGGGCACGATGCCCGGATCCGACTTCTTGCGGCGCAGTAGGAACGGCCGGACCAGGCGGGCCAGGCGCTCCACCGCTTCCTCGTCCTCGCCGTTCTCCACGGCCCGCGCGTGCCGGGCGCGGAAGGACTTGAGCGGGCCGAGGAGGCCGGGGGTGGTCCAGTCGAGCAGGGCCCACAGCTCCGAGAGGTTGTTCTCGACGGGTGTGCCGGTCAGGGCCACGCGCGCGGGGGCCGGTATGGTGCGCAGCGCCTTGGCGGTGGCCGAGTAGGGGTTCTTCACGTGCTGCGCCTCGTCGGCGACGACCATGCCCCAGGCGCGCTCGGCCAGGGCGGGGGCCGTCGAGCGCATGGTGCCGTAGGTGGTGAGGACGAAACCGCCGTCCAGTCCGTCGAGGCTGCGGTCGGGGCCGTGGAAGCGGCGGACCGGGACTCCGGGGGCGAAGCGGGTGATCTCCCGCTGCCAGTTGCCGAGCAGGGAGGCCGGGCAGACGACGAGGGTCGGTTCGCGGCGGGCCCGCTTCAGGTGCAGGGCGATGAGGGTGACGGTCTTGCCGAGACCCATGTCGTCGGCGAGGCAGCCGCCGAGCCCGAGGGAGGTCATCAGGTCGAGCCACGCCAGGCCGCGGAGCTGGTAGTCCCGGAGGGTGGCCCGCAGCTCCGGGGGCGGCTCGGCCGGGCGGATGCCCGCGGTCAGGCGGTCGCGCAGGGCGGCCAGGGCACCGACCGATACGGCCTCGACCGTCTCGCCGTCCACGTCGGCGGTGCCGGTGAGGGCGACGGACAGCGCGTCGACCGGGTCGAGCAGGCCCAGGTCCCGTTTGCGGGCCTTGCGGACGAGCGCCGGGTCGACGAGCACCCACTGGTCGCGCAGCCGCACGACCGGGCGGTGGGCCTCGGCGAGGGCGTCCATCTCGGTGTCGGTGAGCGGGTCGCCGCCGAGGGCCAGCTGCCAGCGGAACTGGAGGAGGTCCTCGCTCTCGAAGAAGCCGGTGCCGTCGGTCGCCGAGCCGGGGGCCGGACGGACCACCGCCGCGGCGGACAGGTCCTGCGCGAGGTCCCGCGGCCAGTGCACGGCGACCCCGGCCGCGGCGAGCCGGGTCGCCGCGACGCCGAGCAGATCGCTCAGCTCGTCCTCGGTCAGGGCCAGAACGTCGGGCACGTCCTGGTCGGCGAGCCGGTCGAGCGGGGGCCAGATGCGGGCCGCCCGGCGGACGGCGAGGGCCGCGTCCACGCGCGCGCGGGGTCCGAAGGCGTCGGCGGCCGCGCCCGCCCACAGGGCCGCGGCGTCGGCCACGAGGGTGGGGTCGGCGAGGCTGTGCACCTGGACGATCGCCGCGCCGGCGCTGCGGGCGCCGCCGTCGGAGGCGCCGTCGAAGAGGTCGTAGGCGGACAGGTCCAGGCGGAGCGAGATCCGCACGCCGGCGTCCATGCCGGCGGCGACCTCGGCGGCCCAGTCGTGGGCGGTCGGCAGGTGCTGGGCCTCGCGAGCTGCGAAGGGCCGGCCCGAGGTGTGGGGCGCGGCCGGGGTGCGGGGCAGGGTGTCGGCGACCGCGTCCAGGAAGGCGCGCACCAGCGCTTCCGGTTCGGGCAGCCGGAGCGGGCCGGGGCCGGGCAGCGGGACGGCGTGGCCTTCCTGGGGCAGGGCCGCGGCGACCGCGCGCAGGTGCGCGATGTCGTCCGGGTCGAGAGGGCCGGCGCGCCAGGCGTCGTGGCCCGTGGCGGTCAGGCCGGGCAGCAGCCGGCCGCGCGCGGTCAGCCTGAGGGCGTGCAGGGCCGCCGCGCCCCAGCAGGCCGTGGCGGGGTGGGCCGCCGGGTCGTGCCGGGCGCGGACGAGGAGCGGCAGGGCCGCGTCCAGCGGAAGGGACAGGGCCGGGGTGGTGCGGCGCCGGACTCCGGCGGTGCCGTGCCGGCGTACGACGGTCAGCTCGGTGCCCTCGGCGGACGGGGGCTCGGCCGGAAGGGGCTCGCCCTCGGGGTCCCAGAATGCGATGCGCCCGTCGCGCGGGAGGGGCGCGGGCAGGAAGACGGCCGGGAGCCGGACGGGGCCCGTCGGTTCCGCCGTCCGATCGGTCGTCGCCGTCTCTCCCATACGTCCTGCCACCTCCCGCCCCGCCTGCCGGATCAGTTGTCTTCGACTCTACGGGCGGGGTCTGACAATCGGCTCCGGCGGGCTCAGGGCACGGTCCGGGACACGACGTACACCCAGGGGTACGCCGGATTGGACAGGTCCACGACCACGTCGTGGGTGGGGGCCGGGTTCTTCTGCCGGTGGACGAAGCCGAACCACGAGTCGGTCGTGGCGAACTTCCAGCCGGTGACCTTCCGGTCGCGGGCGCCGATGGTGATGGCGCCCTGCTTCAGGTCCTTCCGGGTCACGCCCAGGCCGGTCAGATAGGCGTCCAGGCCGGCCGCGTTGGTCTCGAACTGGGTGTACAGGCGGCTGGTCTTCCAGTTGTTGGTCTCGTAGTACGCCACGTGCCAGGCGGGGTGCGGGACGGGCACCTGATAGATCCGGCGCTGGAGCTTGGAGGGCCAGCCCTCGGTCAGGCCGGTCGCCGAGTACTTCGCCTCTTTGTCCTTGCCGCTGTCGCGGCTCTGGTTCGCGGAGATCACGAGGTAGCCGGCCGGAATGCCGATGAGCAGCACGATGATCAGCAGGGTCAGGGCCCTGCGGCGGTTCCTGTGGCGGCGGTCCTCGACCGGGCGGTCCTGCTCGTCGGACCAGGGTCCCTGGTGGGGCAGGGAGGCGGTCACGGCGTCTCCTGGGTACTGCGGAGCGACTGTGTGTACCGCTCGTAGCGCTCGTACCGCTCCACGCGGCGGCGCTTGGCGCGGCGGAAGCGGCGGGCGACCAGCCGGGCGAGGTCGGCGGCGCCGACCATGCCGGCCTCGGGACCGAGCTGGGCCCGGACGATGCGCGCCTCGGGGCGGTAGCCGCGGCCGGTGAGGTGCCGCTTGAAGGCGTCCCGGGCCGGGCCGATCAGCAGGTCGTCGGCGGCCGAGACACCGCCGCCGATCACGAAGCAGGACGGGTCGAGGGCGGCGGCGAGGTTGGCGATGCCGACGCCGAGCCACTGGCCGATGTCCTGGAGCAGCTCGATGCACATGGCGTCGCCGTCGCGGGCCAGTTCGGTGATCATCGGGCCGGTGATGTCGCCGATGCTGCCCTTGACGTGCTCGATGATCCCGTACGCGACGGGCGAATCGGCGGCGGCCAGCTCACGGGCCTCGCGGACCAGGGCGTTTCCGGAGCTGTACTGCTCCCAGCAGCCGCGGTTGCCGCAGGGACAGCGGTGGCCACCGGGCACGACCTGCATATGGCCGAACTCCCCGGCGACGCCGTACTTGCCGCGCTTGACCTGGCCGTCCTCCAGGATCGCGCCGCCGATGCCGGTGCCCAGGGTGATCATGACCAGGTGGTCCTCGCCGCGGCCGGCGCCGAAGCGCCACTCGGCCCAGGCGGCGGTGTTGGCGTCGTTGTCCACGAGGACAGGAACGGAGAGCCGACCCGAGAGGCGGTCGCGGAGCGGTTCGTTGCGCCAGGACAGGTGCGGGGCGAACAGCACCCGGTTGCGGTCGGCGTCCACCCATCCGGCCGCGCCGATGCCGACGGCGTGCACGTCGTGCCGGTCGGAGAGGTCCAGGACCAGCTCCGCGATGGTGTCCTCGACGACCTTGGGGCTCTTCGACTTGTCCGGGGTCTCCGTGCGGAGCATCTCCAGGATGTTGCCGTCGGCGTCGACGACGCCCGCCATCACCTTCGTGCCGCCGATGTCGATGCCGACCGTGGGCACGCGGGGTGCCGTCAGGTGGGAGCGGCGCTCCCGGGTGCCGACGGTGCGGAGCACGGTGGCCCGGCGGGAGCCGATGGGGGCGGTGAAGTCGCGGTAGGTGCTCATCGCCGCCGATTCTGCCTCACTGGGAGGCAGGGTGCGGAGCACAGGGGTGGCGCGGATCGTCGCGGGGTGCGGGTGCGCGGGGGCTCGTGGCGCCCGCGCGGCGGAGCCGCGCATCGGCGCAGAGCGCGCTCCTCACGTACGCACGAGCAACTGGAACTCGAACGAATAGCGTGTCGGACGGTAGGTGTGCGTGCCGTACTCGACCACGCGGCCCGTGTCGTCGAATGTGACGCGTTGCATCGTCAGCAGCGGCGCGCCCGTCTCCTCGGCCAGCCGCTCCGCCTCCTCCGTCGTCGCCGCCCGGGCGCCGATGGACTGGCGGGCGCTGTGCAGGGTGATGCCCGCCGCCCGCATCAGGCGGTAGAGGCCCGTCGTCTCCAGCTGCTCGGTGTCGAGGCCGATCAGGCCGGAGGGCAGGAAGTTGCAGAGGTGGGCCATGGGCTCGCCGTGGGCGAGGCGCAGGCGCTCGACGCGGTGGACGTCACTGCCCTCGGCGACTCCGAGTGCGGCCGCGATCTCGGCCGAGGCGGGGACGAGTTCGTTGACCAGGACCCTGGTGGCCGGGCGCTGGCCCGCCGCTTCCAGGTCGTCGTAGAGGCTGCTGAGCTCGAGGGGGCGTTTGACCTGGCTGTGCACGACCTGGGTGCCGACGCCGCGGCGGCGTACGAGGAGGCCCTTGTCGACGAGCGACTGGATGGCCTGGCGGACGGTCGGCCGGGACAGGCCGAGCCGGGCGGCGAGTTCGATCTCGTTGCCCAGCAGGCTTCCGGGGGTCAGCGTGCCGTGCTCGATCGCGGCCTCCAGCTGCTGGGACAGCTGGAAGTACAACGGCACGGGAGAGCTGCGGTCCACGCTCAGCTCGAGCTGCACGGTCGGGTCCACTTCTGGTTTCGGCACGGGCCGAGCGTAGCTCCGTGCGTTGTTGACGGGAAGTCGTGAAGTCAGATTGTCCGGACATACAGATTGACAGCGGCGGGCTGTGCACGCACTTTGTTCTCATGCGCATCGGCGTCATCGGTACGGGCCGCATCGGCACCATCCACGCGAACACGCTCAGTCGGCATCGTGACGTCGGCTCCCTGATCCTCACGGACGCGGACCCCGGCAGGGCCCAGGAGCTGGCGCACCGGCTGGGCGAGACGGCGGCGCCCGGCGTGGAGGAGATCTTCCGCTGGGGGGTCGACGCCGTGGTGATCACGACGGCGACGTCGGCCCACGCCGAACTGATCGGTCGGGCAGCACGCTCGGGTCTGCCGGTCTTCTGCGAGAAGCCCATCGCGCTGGATCTGCCGGGGACCCTGACCGCGATCGCCGAGGTCGAGGCGGCCGGCACGGCTCTCCAGATGGGCTTCCAGCGTCGCTTCGACGCGGGCTACACAGGTGCCCGCGAGGCCGTGCGCTCCGGCCGGCTGGGGCGTCTGCACACCGTGCGGGCCCTCACCAGCGACCAGGCGCCACCGGACGCCGCATGGCTGCCGCTGTCCGGCGGGCTGTACCGGGACACGCTGATCCACGACTTCGACGTGCTGCGCTGGGTGACCGGCCGGGAGGTGGCGGACGTCTACGCCGCCGGGTCCGACGCCGGGCCCCGGATGTTCCGCGAGGCGGGCGACGTCGACACCGCGGCCGCGCTGCTCACCCTCGACGACGGCACCCTCGCCACCCTGACCGCGACCCGGATGAACGGGGCCGGCTACGACGTGCGCATGGAGCTCGCCGGGGAACGCGACCAGATCGTGGTGGGCCTGGACGACCGTACGCCGATCGCGTCCACCGAGCCGACCGGGCCGCCTGCCGCGGACAAGCCGTGGACGGGCTTCCTGGAGCGGTTCGGCCCCGCCTACGAGGCGGAACTGAACGCGTTCGTCGAGGTCGTCCGGGGTGAGCGGGCCAACCCCTGCGACGGGCGTGAGGCGCTGCAGGCGCTGCGGATCGCCGAGGCGTGCGAGCTGTCGCGGCGGGAGCGCAGGCCGGTGCACCTCGCGGAGATCGCCGGTGGGGCCTGACCCGCGTTCGCCCGACGGCGGGCGCCGGCGGTCAGTGCTCTTCCCGTTCCCCCTCCAGGAATCCCGCGTCGTAGGCGAGCAGCGCTATCTGCACGCGGTTGTTGAGGTCGAGCTTGGCCAGGATGCGCGAGACGTGCGTCTTCACGGTGGCGACACTCATGAAGAGACCGGTGGCGATCTCGGCGTTGGCCAGGCCCCGGCCGACCGCGACGGCGACCTCCCGCTCGCGGTCGTTGAGGACGGCCATGCGGTCGCGCGCGCGGGCGCGGCGCGTGTCGCCGGCGGTACCGACTGCGTGCCGCATCAGCTGCCGGGTGACCGTGGGCGACAGGACCGGGTCGCCGGCCGCGACCCGGCGCACCGCGGCGAGGATCTCGGCCGGCGGCGTGTCCTTGAGGACGAACCCGGCGGCGCCCACGCGCAGCGCGCGCAGTACCTGCTCGTCGGCGTGGAAGGTGGTGAGCACCACCACCTGCGGGGCGTCCCGGCGGGCGCGCAGCCGCTCCGTGGCGGTGAGACCGTCGACCGTCGGCATCCGGATGTCCATGAGGACGACGTCCGGCCGGGTGCGGTCGACGAGGGCCTCCACCTCGGCGCCGTCGGCGGCCTCGCCGACGATCTCGATGTCGTCGGCGCCGCCCATCATGAAGGACAGCCCGGCCCGCACCAGCGGGTCGTCGTCGACGAGGAGCAGTCTGATCGCAGTCATGGGCCTTACGTAATCACGGCCGGACCGGGCGGCGGGCCCGGACGGGGTGATGGTCCGCGCCAACACCCTTGTGCACCGATGGAGTTGACGGCCGGGCGGCAGGTGCTCACCCGCACGGCAGCCACGCCCGCACCTCGAACCCGCCCTCGGGCGTGGGTCCGTGCTCCAGCCGGCCGCCCGCCAGGGTCGCCCGTTCCGTCAGGCCGATGAGGCCTTGCCCGGAGCCGGGGACGGGCGCCACCTCACCCTCGGGCGGCGGATTGTGCACGCGGACGGTGAGGTGGGCGCCGGGCGCGCCGGTGACGGTCACGGTGACCTCCGTGCCGGGGGCGTGCTTGCGCGCGTTGGTCAGGCCCTCCTGGACGATCCGGTAGGCGGTGCGGCCGACGGAGGACGGCACGGTGGCGGGATCCTCGACCCGCTGGTCGAGGGAGACCTTCATGCCGGCCTCGCGGGACTCGGCGACCAGCGTGTCCAGCGCCGCGAGCGTGGGCTGCGGCCGTCCCGTGTCATCGGGCTCGCCCGCCCGCAGCACGCCGATGATCTCCCGCAGGTCCTGAAGTGCCTCGTGCGCGCTCTCCCGGATCACGCCCGCCGCCCGCGCCGTCTGCGCCGGGGGCGCGTCGGGCCGGAACTCCAGGGCGCCCGCGTGCACGCTCAGCAGCGTCAGCCGGTGCGCGAGCACGTCGTGCATCTCCCGCGCGATGGCCTCTCGGGCGAGCCGCTGCGCCTGCTCGGCCCGCAGCCGTGCCTCCGTCTCGGCGCGCCGGGCGCGGTCCCGGAGGCTCACCATGAGCTGCCGTTTGGCCCGTACGAACATGCCCCAGCCGACGATCGCCACGGTGAGCACCACGGCGAAGGGCACGCTCACCAGGTAGGGGAGGTCCGCGTCGGGGCGCACCCAGTAGTAGAGGGGCACCAACGCCACGTTGGTGCCGCCCACCCAGGCCACGTACCGGAAGGGGCGGTGCACGGCGAGGGTGAACAGGGCGATGAGGCCCGCGCCGCCCGCGGTCTCCGAGGCGAAGCCTATGAGGGTCATCGCCAGGGCCAGACCGAGTGGCCAGCGGCGCCGCAGCCAGACCGCCGCGCAGGCGAGTGCGCCGACCGCCTGGTCGACGGCGGCCAGTCCGGGCGGCACGTGAGGGTTGCGGACGAGGGCGTCCAGGGCCAGCGCGCCCACCAGCACGGCCAGCAGGAAGCAGGAGAAGTCGACGATCCAGTCGCGGGCGGTGCGCCGGGGCCGCCGCCCGGCCCGTGTGGCGTCGGGGTCGAGTTGGTGCAGGAGGGCCGACGGGAAGAACCATCTGCGCCCGGTGAACAGCGCGGGTGTCTCTCCCACCGGTACCGGGGAAGCGTGCCCCACGTCGTCAGCACTCACGAGCGGCAAATCTACGCAGCGGCGGCCCGTTCCACCCGTCCCGGGGCGGGTTCGTCTACCAAAGTCGGCACGCCGCAGACTTTCGATGCCGCGGCGGCGCCGGAGCGGGTACTTCCGTTCCCGTGTCCTCGCCCCGCGGCCGACGTGCGTGGGGGGTCCGCGGGGCGAGGCTCGTGGCATGAAGCAGGTACTGGAGATTCTCGGTTTGCTCGCCCTGGTGCAGGGCGTGGCGGGCCTGGTGCACGAGTTCACCGACTGGAACTGGGGCCTGGTGCAGCGGCTGGGGTTCCTGGACGGCTACGAGATCTACGCGAGCGTCGCGCTGCTCGTGCTGGGCGTCGCCCTGTTCGCGGCGGCCGGGAGCCGGAAGTCCGTCTGAGCGGCGCTACGGACCTCCGGCCCTGGCTCCGGCAGGGTTCAGCAGCCGTAGTCGACCCGGTCGAACGACTCGTAGTGGTCGGCCGTGTAGTAGTCCTCCCGGTTCTCCTCACCGGTGACGATGCGCCGCGCGCCGCGGGTGGAGGAGCCCGGGGTGATGACCGTGTACTCGTGGTAGTAGCCGGACGACTGGCCGGGCAGGATGCCTTCCCGGTTCTGGAAGACGGTGCCGTCCTGCTCGAACGGGTAGGGACCGCCCCGCTCGATCAGGTCGAGCGTGTCGTGGGCCTGGGACGGCAGATCGCTGTGACAGATGTGGCCGACGGCGGTGGGGGCCGCGTCGGCCGTGGTCGCGGAGACGGTTCCGCCGACGAGGAGAGCGGACAGGAGGACGGCTGCTGCGCCGAGCCGTGAGGCGCGTGGGGGGACATTCATGACGTTCATGATGACGCGCGTAGACACTGGCATGTCAATGACAAGCCGGAGGATTTCCTGTGAAGCCCCGTGCGGTCGCGGGAAGTTCACCCGCCCCGCGGCGCCCTCACACGTCCTCCGGCAGCCCGAACTCGCCGTACTCCGGGCGGCCCTTCAGGTCGTAGGTCTGGATCGACACGCCCGCGCCGGTGACGCTCCCTCCGGCATGCTCGAACGCGGTGGGTACGGCACCCTCGGGGAACAGCCGGAACCCGGAGCCGAGCACGACCGGGAAGGTCAGCAGGTGCAGGGTGTCGACCAGGTCGAGCGCCAGCAGGGACCGCAGGAGGGCGCCGCTGCCGTGCACCTGGACCTCCCCGTCGGTGCGCTCCTTCACTGCGGTGACCTCCTCGGCCAGGTCACCGGAGAGCACCGTGGTGCCCGCCCAGCCGGGGTCCGTCAGGGTCGAGGAAGGCACGTACTTCGGCAGCGAGTTGAGCCGGGAGGCGACCGGGTCCGTGGGGTCGGTCACCTTGGGCCAGTAGGTGGCGAAGATGTCGTAGGTGCGGCGGCCGAGCAGGAAGGCACCCGGGCGGGCGAAGACCTCACCGATGAAGCGGCCGAAGTCCTCGTCGGCGTAGGGGAAACTCCAGCCGCCGTGGGTGAAACCGCCGCGGGAGTCCTCCTGCGGCCCGCCGGGGGCCTGGTAGACGCCGTCGAGGGTGACGAAGAGGGTGGAGACGAGCTTGCCCATGGCGGGTGCCTTCCTTCCGGGTCGGACGGGATCCGCTGTCATCGGTTCAGACCCCACCGGCACCCGCAACTCATCGCTGGGCCGTACGCGCGCCCACGGTGCCGGATGCCCCTCACCGCCGCAGCGGCCGGCACGGCCGCCCTGACCGGCACGGCCGCCCTGACCGGCGATGCCCGGGGCCGGTGGACTCCGCGGCCACCAAGGCGTCCGGCTCCGCGAAGCCGACCGTGCCCTCGCCGGCGACTCGCCTGCCGGGGCGCGCCGGCCGGCCCGCATCGTCGTGCCCCTGGCCTGGGGCGGCGGCCCGTCCGTGCCGCCGGCGGAACCCGCGCCCGCGAGGGCTGCCCGTGGCCGCCCGACGGTTCCGCCCGGACGGGGTTCCACGGTCAGGTTCGCCGTCTTGAACTGGGACCGGTTCCGGATGTGCTCCGGACGGGGGCGTCCACTGGGTGCTCCCGGACCTCGACGTCCGTTCGCCGCCAGCGGCGCAGCCGTGCCGCCGCTGGGATGGACCCATGACTTCTCAAGGAACTCTGCACGGCAAGGTGGCTCTGGTGACCGGCGGGAGCCGTGGGATCGGCGCGGCGACGGCGGTGCGCCTGGCCCGGGAGGGCGCGGACGTGGCCGTCGCCTATGTGAACGGCAAGGAGGCGGCCGAGGACGTCGTCCGGGAGGCGCAGGCGCTGGGACGCCGGGCGGTGGCGCTGCGCGCGGACGCGGCCGACGCCGCCGAGGCGGCCGAGGTGGTGGACGCGGCGGCCGAGGCGCTGGGCGGGCTCGACATCCTGGTGAACAACGCGGGGGTGGGGGTGCTCGGGCCGCTGGAGACCCTGTCGCTCGCCGAGGTGGACCGGGTCCTCCACATCAACGTACGGGGTGTCTTCCTGGCTTCTCAGGCGGCCGCCGCGCGGATGCCCGACGGCGGACGGATCATCACGATCGGCAGTTGCATGGCCCAGCGGGTGCCGGGGCCCGGCGGGACGCTCTACGCGATGAGCAAGGCGGCCCTGGCCGGGCTGACGAAGGCGCTGGCCCGGGAGCTGGGCGGGCGCGGGATCACGGCGAACCTCGTCCTTCCCGGCCCGATCGACACGGACATGAATCCGGCCGACGGGCCGTACGCGGCCGGTCAGGCGGCGATGACGGCGCTCGGCCGGTTCGGGACGGCGGACGAGGTGGCCTCGATGGTCGCGTATCTGGCGGGGGCGACGTATGTGACCGGTGCCGAGTGCTCGGTGGACGGCGGTCACGCGGCGTGAGAGTCGTGGGGCGCACCGCCGCTGTCCGGGCAGGGGCGCCCCACGGTCCGGGGGGAAGGTCAGCCACCCAGCTCCTGGTGGCGGACCGCCAGCCGGCCGGCCCCCTCCCGGGTCAGGGAGCCGAACAGGCGCAGGCGTGAGATGCCGCCGTCCGGGAAGATGTCGACGCGCGCCTGCGTGCCGACGGCCGGGGCCGGCAGGACGAAGCGGTGGTTGGTGTCGGGCTGGAGGCGGGTGCGGGGCAGGATCTCCTGCCAGTCGCCGTCCTCGCCGTCCTTGACGGACACCGAGGCCCAGCCGGCGCTGTTGCCCTTGAGGTAGGCGGTGTCGATCTCCAGGGCGCGGATCTGTGCCTGTGCGGCCAGCCGGTAGCGGATCCAGTCGTGGCCCCGGTCGCGGCGGCGGCGGGTCTCCCAGCCGTCGTCCATCTTGTGGGAGCGGCCCGGCTGGATGGTGTTGGAGGCGGGCGAGTAGAAGAGGTCGGAGGCGTCCTCGGCCCGGCCGCCGTTCTCCAGGGCGACGACGTCGAAGGTGCCGAGCGCCTCCAGCCAGGCGGGGTCCGGGACGACCTCGCCGTGGACGCGCAGGCGGGCGATGCCGCCGTCGGGGTGCTGGTTGACCCGCAGGTGGGTGAAGCACTGCTCGACGTCGACGGCGAAACCGTTCGCCGCGTGGCCGCCGACCGGGGTGCGCGGGACGAGGGTCGTCCACTTCACGTCGTCCCCGAGGAGCTCCTCCGGCGAGGGGGAGCCCGCCACGCGGGTGCCCTCGACGGAGACGGCCTGCGGGTGGTTGCCGCGGAAGTGGGCGGTGTCGACGACGATCCCGCGGATGACGCCCGGGGCGCCGAGGCGCACCAGCGCCCAGTCGTGGTCCTCGGCCGCGGGCCAGGGGTGGTCGGCGGAGGCGCCCCGGCGGCGGCGCGTCTCCCAGCCGTCCATGATCTTGCCCTTGTGCCCGAAGCGCTCGGGGTCGAACTCGGCGGGCCCGGGCACCAGGAGGTTCTCGCGCTGGGCGAAGAACTCGTCGTTGGCGGCGATGACACCGGCCCCGAGGCGCCGGTCGGCGAGGTCGGCGTACTGGGTGAAGGGGAAGTCGGCGGTGCGGTAGTCCGCGTACGGGTCACCGCCTCCGTAGGGGTTCGCGTCGCCGGTGAAACTGGGAATCGCCGTCACGGTGATCAGGTCTGCCTTTCGAAATCCGGGATGGTTTTCAGTGGGTCCGGGTGAGGAGCTGCCCCTTCGGCTCGGTGAACGCGCCGTCCGCGACGATCAGCTGTCCGCGCAGCCAGGTGGACTTCACGACGCCGTGCAGGGTCCTGCCCGCGTACGCGGTGACGTGGTTGCGGTGCTGGAGGGCCGCCGGGTCGACGGTGAAGGTCTCGTCGGGGGCGAGGACGGCGAAGTCGGCGTCGCGGCCCACCGCGATGGCGCCCTTGCGGTCGTCGAGCCCGACGAGTTCGGATGTGCGCGTCGACATCCAGCGGACCACGTCCTCCAGGCCGTGCCCCCGCTTGCGTGCCTCGGTCCACACGGCCGCCAGGCTCAGCTGGAGTCCGGAGATGCCGCCCCAGGCCGTCGCGAAGTCGTCGGTCTTCAGGTCGGCCGTGGACGGGGAGTGGTCGGTGACGACGCAGTCGATGGTGCCGTCGGCGAGTGCCTGCCAGAGCAGGTCCTGGTTGGCGGCCTCGCGGATGGGCGGGCAGCACTTGAACTCGCTGGCGCCGTCGGGGACTTCCTCGGCGGTGAGGGTCAGGTAGTGGGGGCAGGTCTCCACGGTGATGCGGACGCCCTCCGCCCGTGCTTCGGCGATCATCGGCAGGGCGTCGCCGGAGGACAGGTGCAGGACGTGCACGCGCGCGCGGAGGGCCTTCGCCTCACGGATGAGGTGGGCGATGGCGGTGTCCTCGGCGTCCCGGGGGCGGGAGGCGAGGAAGTCGGCGTACCTGGGGCCGGACCGCTGCGGGGCGGAGGCGAGGAGACGGGGGTCCTCGGCGTGCACGATGAACAGCCCGTCGAAGGCGGCGATCTCGGCCATGGTGCGGGCGAGGGACTCCCGCTCCAGGTGCGGGAACTCCTCCACGCCGGACGGCGACAGGAACGCCTTGAAGCCGAACACGCCCGCTTCGTGCAGCGGGCGGAGCTCCTTGACGTTGTCGGGCAGGGCGCCGCCCCAGAAACCGACGTCGATGTGCGCCTTGTCGGCGGCCACCTGCTGCTTGGTGCGCAGGTGCGGGAGGGTCGTGGTCGGCGGGAGGGAGTTGAGGGGCATGTCGACGAGGGTCGTGATGCCACCGGCCGCCGCGGCGCGGGTGGCCGTCCAGAAGCCCTCCCACTCGGTGCGACCGGGGTCGTTGACGTGCACGTGCGTGTCGACGAGGCCGGGCAGCAGCACGTGGTCGCCCAGGTCCTTCAGGCGGGCGCCCTGCGGTACGGGCGCGTCGTGCGGGAGGACGGCCGTGATCCTGCCGCCGGCCACCGCCACGGACGCGGCGCGCGTTCCCTCGGGAGTGATGACGCGCGTCGAGCGCAGCACCAGTTCAGCGTCGGACACCCGAACCCCTTACTTCCGCGTAACGGAATTCAACTTTCTGTTGAAGGAGTCTTCACTCCCTCTCCCCTGTCGTCAAGGGCACACTGGACCGCGGCGCCCTTCGCGCGAACACCTCTGGACGTTTCCATGAAGCGGAATTAAACTTCCGGCAAGCAGAACGTAGTTACGTCCCCAGCGGGGAGTCAACCGAGTGCCGGGTAGGCTTCTGCCCTTCCCGCCCGCCCCGAAAGGAACGCGCCGTGCCGACGTCCAGCGCCAGCACCACCGACTCCGCCCGGTCCTCCACCAACGGCGGCGTCCAGTCCCTGGAGCGCGCCTTCGACCTGCTCGAGCGGATGGCGGACGCGGGCGGCGAGGTCGGCCTGAGTGAGCTGTCCGCGAGCAGCGGGCTGCCCCTGCCGACCATCCACCGGCTGATGCGCACACTGGTGGCCTGCGGGTACGTACGTCAGCAGCCCAACCGGCGGTACGCGCTCGGCCCGCGCCTGATCCGCCTCGGCGAGTCGGCCTCCCGGCTGCTGGGCACCTGGGCACGGCCGTACCTCGCCCGGCTGGTCGAGGAGACCGGCGAGACGGCGAACATGGCACTGCTGGACGGGGACGAGATCGTCTACGTGGCGCAGGTGCCCTCGAAGCACTCGATGCGCATGTTCACGGAGGTCGGCCGACGCGTGCTGCCGCACTCCACGGGCGTGGGCAAGGCCCTGCTCGCCGGCTTCCCGCCGGAGGAGGTGCGCGCCCTGCTGTCCCGTACGGGCATGCCCGCCGCGACGGAGAAGACGATCACGACGGCCGACGGGTTCCTCGCGGCGCTGGAGGACGTGCGCCGCCAGGGCTACGCCGTCGACGACAACGAGCAGGAGATCGGGGTCCGTTGCCTCGCGGTCCCGGTGCCCGACTCCCCCACCGCCGCGGCCATCTCCATCTCCGGCCCGGCGGGCCGGGTCACGGAGGCGGCGACGGACAAGATCGTGCCGGTGCTCCAGCAGATCGCCGGGGAGCTCTCCGTGGCGCTCGCCAGCCAGAACCCCGCGTAACGGCGGCAGACCGCGAGGCTCCGGCCTCGCGGAGCCGTTTCCCGGCGGCGAGGCGGCCGGTGCCCGTGAGGGGCGCCGGTGGGCCCGGGGCGGCGAGCGCCCCCCTAGCCCTGGCCCCGCATCGGCCCTCCGAAGAGATCCACCGCCCGCCGGACCTCCGCCAGTTCCGTCGAGAGCGCGCTTACCGAGCCGATGGCGCCCGCGATCAGCAGCAGGGAGCGGCGCATCCGGGGGATCTCGGGGCGGCCGTCCGCGGCCAGGGCGGCCAGAGCAGCCAGCTCCTCCTCGGCGATGCTCCGGTCGGCGAACTCGCCGGGATGTGCGGCCAGTCGGCGGCGCAACCGGGACACGGCGCAGGACAGCTCCGTCACGCGCGGGTCCTCATCGCCGCCCGTCACAGACCCCTGCCGCTTCTGCTCCACGCTCCGCAACACAGTCCTCCCCCTCGCACCTCGCCGTGCGCGTGCCCTTCCGGCACGAAGTCCCCCGCACCGGGCAGCGGCCGGGCGCCCCGGCCGGTCGGTGCGGGGACAGTAAACGACGCGGGCCACCGGGCGCCAGTCCATTGCGTCATCGACTTGTTTCGCTGAGTGACTTTCTGGCCCGAGGCGCACACCTGTCCGACGCACACCCCGCGTCGTCGCACCCGCGTGCGGGACGTGCGGTATGCAGGGGTCATGACGACACGGCAGACGACGGGCGGGGCGCCGGCGGTAGCGGGACTGCTGCTCGCCGCCGGGGGCGGGCGGCGGCTCGGCGGACGGCCCAAGGCACTGCTCCCCCACCGGGGACGGCCGCTCGTGGAGCACGCGGTGCGGGTCCTGCGGGAGGGCGGCTGCGCGACCGTCCACGTGGTACTCGGCGCACAGGCCGACGACGTGCGCGCACGCGCCTTCCTGCCGGGCTGCGTCCTGGTCGGCAACCCCGACTGGGAGCAGGGCATGGGGACATCGCTGCGCGCCGGGCTCGGCTCACTCGCCGGCACGGGCGCCCGGGCCGTGCTGGTGTCGCTCGTCGACCAGCCCGGCATCGGACCGCAGGCGGTGGCCCGGGTGCTCGCGGCGTACGAGGGTGAGGCGTCCCTCGCGTCGGCCGCGTACGACGGCGTGCGGGGTCATCCGGTGCTGTTCGGTGCCGCTCACTGGTCGGGCATCGCCGCGAGGGCGACCGGCGACCGGGGGGCACGCGCCTACCTGAAGGAGCACCAGGAGGCGATCGTCCTCGTCGAGTGCGGGGACGTCGCCCGGCCCTTCGACATCGACACCGAAGCCGATCTGAGCCACCTGGAGTGAGCGGGGTGGCACGGAGCGCCACCTTGCCTCGGCCTAGAGAATCTCGACGTCAACAGATGATTGAACTTCCACCATGAGGAAACTAGTATCCACTGTTCAGAAGCGCCCGACGGCTCCCCGGGCGCCGAACGCCGTATCCGGGAAGACTGGCACCCGGTGCCGAGCACGCCGGATCGTCTTCACAGCTCGCTGAAGGAAGTGACCGTTCATGTCCGCTCCAGCGCCGTCCCCGCTGGCCATCGTCGACGCCGACCCCCTGCCCCGGCAGGAGGAGGTCCTCACCGAAGCGGCGCTCGCCTTCGTCGCCGAGCTGCACCGGCGGTTCACGCCCCGGCGTGACGAGCTCCTGGCCCGCCGCGCCGAGCGCCGTGCCGAGATCGCCCGCACCTGCACCCTCGACTTCCTCCCGGAGACCGCCGCCATCCGCGCCGACGACTCCTGGAAGGTCGCCCCGGCCCCGGACGCCCTGAACGACCGCCGGGTGGAGATCACCGGCCCCACCGACCGCAAGATGACCGTCAACGCCCTCAACTCGGGCGCCAGGGTGTGGCTCGCGGACTTCGAGGACGCCTCGGCGCCCACCTGGGAGAACGTGGTCCTGGGGCAGGTCAACCTGAGCGACGCCTACACCCGGAACATCGACTTCACCGACCCGAGGTCCGGCAAGTCGTACTCCCTGAAAGCGGACGAGGAACTCGCCACGGTCGTCATGCGCCCGCGCGGCTGGCACCTGAACGAGCGTCACCTCGTCGACGCCGACGGCACCCCGGTGCCCGGCGCCCTCGTCGACTTCGGCCTGTACTTCTTCCACAACGCCCAGCGCCTGCTGGACCTCGGCAAGGGCCCGTACTTCTACCTCCCCAAGACCGAGTCCCACCTGGAGGCGCGCCTGTGGAACGAGGTGTTCGTCTTCGCGCAGGAGTACTGCGGCATCCCGCACGGCACGGTCCGCGCGACCGTCCTCATCGAGACGATCACCGCCGCGTACGAGATGGAGGAGATCCTCTACGAGCTGCGCGACCACGCCTCCGGGCTGAACGCCGGCCGCTGGGACTACCTGTTCTCCATCGTCAAGAACTTCCGTGACGGCGGCGCCAAGTTCGTCCTGCCGGACCGCAACGCCGTGACGATGACGGCCCCGTTCATGCGCGCGTACACCGAACTGCTCGTGCGGACCTGTCACAAGCGCGGCGCGCACGCCATCGGCGGCATGGCGGCTTTCATCCCCTCCCGCCGGGACGCCGAGGTCAACAAGGTCGCCTTCGAGAAGGTCCGCGCCGACAAGGACCGCGAGGCGAACGACGGTTTCGACGGCTCCTGGGTCGCCCACCCCGACCTGGTGCCGATCGCCATGGAGTCCTTCGACAAGGTCCTCGGCGACAAGCCGCACCAGAAGGACCGGCTGCGCGAGGACGTCGACGTCAAGGCCGCCGACCTCATCGCCGTCGACTCGCTGGACGCCAAGCCGACGTACGCGGGTCTGGTCAACGCCGTGCAGGTGGGCATCCGCTACATCGAGGCGTGGCTGCGCGGACTCGGCGCGGTCGCCATCTTCAACCTGATGGAGGACGCGGCCACCGCCGAGATCTCCCGCTCCCAGATCTGGCAGTGGATCAACGCGGAGGTCGTCCTCGACAACGGCGAGCAGGTCACCGCCGAGCTGGCCCGCAAGGTCGCCGCCGGGGAACTCGCGAGCATCAAGGCGGAGATCGGCGCGGAGGCCTTCGCGGCCGGCAACTGGCAGCAGGCGCACGACCTGCTGCTGAAGGTGTCCCTCGACGAGGACTACGCCGACTTCCTGACGCTCCCGGCGTACGAGCAGCTCAAGGGCTGACCGCGCGGCCGAGCGCTAGCGTTCCGAGTGGCCCAGGGTCTTGCCCGGGGCCACTCGGTCGCGTACGGCCTTCTTCACGGCCGTCGGCTCCGGGAAGCCCTGCACGCGCCGGTCCCAGACGACCTTGTCGCCCACGCGGACGACGAACACCCCGCCCGTGCCCGGCTTCAGGGCCAGTTCCGTCAGCTCCGCCTCGAAGGTCGTGAGCAGTTCCTGCGCCAGCCAGGCCGCGCGCGGCAGCCAGCGGCATTGCGTGCAGTACTCGATCTCGACACGGCCACTCATCCGAGGTGCACCGACCAATCCTGCTCGGCCGCGGGCTTGCCGTGCAGATCGGGCACCTGCCTGAGCCACGCGGGGCGTCCTTGCTGGTTCCTCGCCGCCCGCAGGGCCTCCTCGGCGGCGAGCTCCTCCCTGGTGGGGAAGTCGGTCGGCAGCCACGCTCCGGAGGCGCGCACGCGCGCGTGCAGGTACGTCACGTACGCCTCGCGCAGCTCGTCCGCGGTGGCGAAGCCCGGCTCGCCGGCGAGCCAGGCGTCCGGGACCTCCGCGAGGATCCGCCGCAGCAGTTCCTCGGTGACGCGGGGAGCCAGCTCGGCGTCGGCGGCCCGGACGTCGGGCCCGTAGTGGCCGAGGGCGTGGTGCCGGAAGTCGTAGGCCTTTCGCGGGTCGGTCGCGTCCCAGCGGTGGTGGAAGACCAGGGCGGCGCCGTGGTCGATCAGCCACAGGCGCGGGGGTGCCACGCCGAGGGTGGGCCACACCATCAGGTTGGAACTGTGCACCGTGCGGTCGACGTTCACGGTCAGGGCGTCGAGCCAGACGATCCTCCCCGCCTCCAGGGGATCGACGGGGAAGACCCGGGCGATCTCCGGGGTGAAGTCCCGGGCGCCCGGCAGGTGGTCCATACCGAGGTTGAGGCCCGCGCTGGCCGTGTGCAGGCCCCGCACCTCCTGGTGCGGTTCGTGCTCCGCGATCGCCGGATCGAAGTGCACCAGGACCAGCTCGGGGAAGCGCAGCCCGAGGGCCCGGGCCAGCTCCCCCACGACCACCTCGGCGACGAGCGCCTTGCGGCCCTGTGCGGAGCCGGTGAATTTCACGACGTAGGTGCCGAGGTCGTCGGCCTCGACGACCCCGGGGACGGAGCCGCCGGACCGCAGGGGCTCGACGTAGCGGGTCGCGGTGACCTCTCTCAGCATGCTCCAGGGCTCCACGGAGGGCAGGGTCCGAAGGGGCCATGGTAACCAGGCGTGACCGACGGCGAAGGGCCCCGGTCCGGTGTTCGAGCCGTACTCGCCGCCGGCCCGCGCGGCGGGTCGGGAGGACGACGGCTCGACCGCCCTCCTCTTCGGCACCGCCGTGCCGTTTGCCGTCGGTGCCCGTGGGGACCCGGCCGAACATGAGCCCAACCCCACGACGCCGCCTGATGCGGCAGAACCGGGTCCTGTGGTTCCTGGACCGCCTGGAACACGAACGCAGGGCCGACGCGGTCATCGACACGCTCCGCAAGGGCGTGCGGGCCCTGCCCCTGGGGCGGGGCCGGGACCTGCTGCACGGCAGGTGGCTGGGACACCCGGTGCACCCGCTGTTGGTGCAGGTGCCGATAGGAAGCTGGTTGTCGGCGGCGGTCCTGGACCTGCGCCCCGGCCGCTCCCGCGAATCGCGGCTGCTGATCGGGGTCGGACTGGGTGCGGCGGCCCCCGCGGCCGTCGCCGGCTGGGTGGACTGGGCGGAGCTGCACCCCCGCCAGCAGCGGATCGGACTGGTGCACGCCCTGTCCAACACGGCGGCCGTGGGTCTGTACGCCGCCTCGCTCGCCTGCCGGACCAAGGGACGCGAGGGGGCGGGCCGGACGTACGGCTTCCTGGGACTGACCGCGGTCGGGCTCGGCGGCATGCTGGGAGGCCACCTCGCCTACCGGCAGGCCTCCGGCGCCAACCACGCCGAAGAGGTCCCGAACGTCGTCTCCGCGGGCTGGCACCGGATCGGAACCGTCGACGAGTTCCCGGCCGGTGAGCCGGTGCGACGCAGCGTCGCCGACGTGCCGGTGCTGGTGGTGCGCGAGACCGGCGGGGCGATCCACGCGCTGGCCGAGCGGTGCAGCCACCTCGCGGGACCGCTGTCCGAGGGCACCGTCGCCGACGGGTGCGTGCGGTGCCCGTGGCACGGCAGCGTCTTCCGGCTCTCCGACGGCTGGAACGTACGCGGACCGGCCACCGCACCCCAGCCCTCCTTCGAGACACGGATCACCGGCGGCCAGGTCGACGTGCGCCTGCGCCATCAGAACGGCGGGAAAGCCTCGGGGGACGGACGGAAACCGGCCGAGAAGAGCGACATCACAGGAACGGGGGCGACCCATGGGCATGGCGGCCATCGCTGACAACGGCATCGCGCGCCGGGTGCACGGCGCGCTCCGGCGCACCGGCCGCGCCTACGAGGCCGGGCACGACCGTCCTCTGGGCGGCTACCTCGCGGCCATGGCGGGCTTCGCCGCGTACACGGCGGTCTGGACCACGGTGGTACGGCGCAGCGGTCGCCCGGTGCCCGAGCGGCCCGAGCCGTGGGACGTGGCCCTGACGTCGGTGGCCACGTTCCGGCTCAGCCGGCTGCTCAGCAAAGCGGCGGTGACCAGTCCCCTGCGGGCACCCTTCACCCGGTACGTCGGGCCCCAGGGTCCCGCCGAGCTGCAGGAGGAGGCTCAGCCCGAGCAGGGCAAGCACACCGTCGGCGAACTCGCGACGTGCCCGTTCTGCATGAGTGTCTGGGTCGCCTCGACCCTGACCGCCGGCCAGCTGCTCTGGCCTCGGGCGACCCGCACGGCCATGGGCACACTCGCCGCCCTGGCCGGGGCGGACACGCTGCAGTTGGCGTACGGCGCGCTGATGGACAAGACCACCGGCGACTGAACGGCCGGACGCCGGGCCCGGAGTCGGGGTCCGGCCCGGACGACAGCCCTCGCGGGTGCCGCACCGGCCTCCGTCGTCTTCGGGTTGTCCGCCCGGGGCGGCTACCGGCAGAACCGGCTGGTCCTGGTCGGCATCGGCATGGCCGCCGGTTCCACGGCCCTGATCAGCCTGCTCATCGTGCTCACCGACCCGTTCAACGCCACAAAGGCGCTGACCTGGCTATCCGGTGCGACGTAGGGGCGGACCACGGCGGACGTCCTGCCGTCGCGCTCGTGCCGGCGCTGGGCCTGGTCGTCGCGGTCGTCCGGCGCACCGCCGGGGTTGCTGGTGGTGGGGGTGCTGCTCGCCGCGACCGCCCGTCGCCTCGGCCGGCACGTTCGGCTTCGTGGGCCTGGTGGCGCCGCACCGGCCCGGTGCCCTCGTGGGCCGGTGGCACGTACGGTCGTGCCGGTCGCCGTCCTGCCGGGCGCCGCGCTCGCCTGCACGGCCGACGTGCTCGGACGCACGTCATCGCACCCGCCCAGTCGGGGCTTCGGCCTGATGACGGCGGTGATCGGCACGCCGTACTTCCTGCGGCTGCTGGTGCGGAGCCGGAGCTCGACATGACACCCAAAAAGGGCATCAATAAGTAAAACGCCCCGTGACTCCCTGTTGTATGGATCCACACCCACAGGGAGCGAGGAGCATGGCCAAGGACATCACGGACCCGGGTCCGCCCTCGCAGGCGAGCCTGAAGCCCGATGCGATCGGGTTCGTCGACGCGCTGGTCATCGGCCTCAACGCGACCTCCCCCGCGTACTCCGTGGCGGCGGTCATCGGCCCGGTCGTGGCGTTGGTGGGCATCCACGCCCCCGGGGTGATGCTCGCGTCGTTCGTGCCCATGCTGCTGATCGCCTCGGCGTTCTACTACCTGAACAAGGTCGACCAGGACTGCGGCACGACGTTCTCCTGGGTCACCCGCGCCCTGGGGCCGTGGGCGGGCTGGCTCGGCGGCTGGGCCATCACGATGACCGGCGTCCTGGTCGTCGGGTCGCTCGCGGACGTCGCCGTGACGTTCTTCCTGCTCGCGGTGGGCCTGGACGGCTGGGCCGGGAACGACGCGGTGCGCCAGGTGCTGACGGTGCTGCTCATCCTGGTGATGACGGCCGTCTGCGTGATCGGCACCGAGGTGTCGGCCAAGGTGCAGAACGTCCTCATCCTGGCGCAGGTCGTCTGCCTGCTCGCCTTCGCCGTGGTGGCGCTCCACCGCGTCTACGCCGGCACCGGCACCCTCGACGCCATCGATCCGCAGTTCGGCTGGCTCTATCCCTTCGGGGCCGGCGGGGCGTCACTGACCGCGGCCCTGCTGCTGGGCGTGTTCATCTACTGGGGGTGGGAGTCCGCGGTCAACCTCACCGAGGAGGTCGAGGACTCGGCCACCGCCCCGGGCAAGGCGGCCGTCTGGTCGACGGTGCTGCTGCTGGTGACCTACCTCGCGGTCGCCTTCGCGGTCGTGGCCTACGCCGGCCCGGACTATCTCGCCGAGAACGCGGCGGAGGAGGAGTTCATCTTCGCCCTGCTCGCCGAGGAGGCCATGGGCGGCTGGGACTGGGTCGTACTGCTGGCGGTCTCGACGTCCGCGCTCGCCTCCACGCAGACGACGATCATCCCGGCGTCGCGCACGGGCCTGTCCATGGCACGCCGGCACGCCCTGCCCGCGCACTTCGGCCGCATCCACCCGCGCTTTCGCACCCCCGACGTGAGCACCTGGTGGGTCGCCGGCATCGCCATCGCCTGGTACCTCGTCCTCTACCACGTCAGTGAGAACGCCCTCTTCGACTCCCTCACCGCGCTGTCCCTGCTGATCGCCTTCTACTACGCGCTCACGGGGCTGGCCTGCGCGGTCTACTACCGCCGCCAACTGACCCGCAGCGCCCGCAACTTCTTCCTGATCGGTCTCGGCCCGCTGGTCGGCGCGGGGCTGCTGGCGTGGCTGCTGGTGGAATCCGTGGCCGACATGTCCGACCCCGAGAACTCCTACAGCGGCGTCTCCTGGCTCGGGCTCGGACCGCCGCTGGTCATCGGGATCGGCATTCTCGTCGCGGGCGTCGTCCTCATGACCGTGCGGCGGCTGAGGGCGCCCGCCTTCTGGTCGGAACACCCGAGCGTGGTCGACCCGCACCTCGTCGACGGCAAGGAGTCCTGAAGATGTCGGTGGTCCTCGGCTTCGACGAGTCCCCGGGCGCCCTGAGCGCACTGCGTGTCGCCATCGAGGTGGCGGCGGCGTACGACGAACCGCTGGTGATCGTCTACGGCGTCGCCGCCCCCGGCGTCACGGGCGAGGAGTACGGCGCCCATCACCAGGCGGTCCGCGAGGCGGGCAGCACCGCGCTCGCTCGTGCGGTCCGGGTGGCCGACGAGGCCGGTGTGCGGACCTCGGTGGAGCTCGTCGACGAGCGGCCCGCGCAGGCGCTCCTCGACGCGGCGGCCCGCCACGAGGCCAGGGTCATCGTGGTGGGCACGTGGGGTGAGAGCCCGGTACGCGGAGCGCTGCTGGGCTCGACCCCGCACAAGCTGCTGCACCTGTCGAGCGTGCCGGTGCTGTGCGTGCCGGCGACCGGGTCATGAGGAGCCGGCGCCTCGCCGCGTGAGGGGGCTGAAGACGTACAGGCCGAGGATGTCGGGCACCGGCGCGACCCCGGGGCCGCCCTCCCGGACCCAGGAGACGACGTCCTCGGTGGCCGCCGGGTCGTTGACCAGGCCCAGCCACACCGGCCGGCCTCCGGCGGCCCGGCCCGCGGCGGACGGCTGGACGACGATGACGTTGGCCTGGTCGCAGACGTCGAGGCAGTCGGAGACGCGCACCGGTGCCGCCTCGCGCAGGCGCTCGATCTGGGCGGCGTGATCGACGCCTTTGATCTTGCGGCTGCCGCAGCAGCAGTCCCGGCAGACGACGATGCGGCAGACGACCCTGCCTCCCGCGTCCGGCGTCGCGGACATGTCGCACCCTCCCTCTCTGCGCATGGTGATTGATCATGTCACGCGCGCGCCCGGGCCCCGCGGGTCAGGTCCCTTCCAGGGGGTTGGGCAGCGGCCGGTAGCGGGCGTCGGCGCCGTCCGCGCCTGTCCAGCGCAGCAGCAGGTTGGTCTTGGCGGGCAGGGTCGACGAGGTGAGCAGCGCGGGGATCTCGGGGAGGTCGTGACGGGCGAGTTCGCTGCGCGCGGCGGGCCAGGGGTCGAAGCCAGGGTGGCGTTCGACGAGGGCGCCGGCGATCTCCAGGAGGTGGTTGACGACCAGGCAGTACACGAGCCGCTCCCAGCCGGCCTGCCGCGACACGTCCGGCAGCAGCTTCACGCCCTCGGCGTCCCGGTACAGCGCCTGCACGGGCAGGCCGTCGGCGCCCACCGCGACCAGGGTGTTCTGGAGGTGGGCTTCGATGACGACACCGTGTTCGGCGAACGCCGTCAGGGCCGGGGGCACCACCTGGGCCAGGTACGCCGCCCACCAGGCCCCGGGGTCGGGGGCACGGTCGAGCGGACTGCCGTCGAAGCCCTCGACGAGGCCGGCGGCGAGCAGCGGGGTCGCGCCGGGCAGGAGGCGGCCGCCGAAGCCGTCGCGGACGACGACCGCCAGGGCTTCGAAGGCGAAGCCGGCGGTGCGGTATCCGCGGTCGCCGAGCCATGCCGGGGGCCCGTCGAACGTCTCGAAGGCGGAGCGGACGGCCGCGTCGGTCCGGCGCAGGGCGAGCAGGTCGTGACGCCACAGGCGGCGGATGTCGTTGGTGATGCGCACGTCCAGGCTGAACTTCAGGAAGAGGTCGTGCTCGGGCGTGTAGAGGGTGCGGATCGCGGCCGTGGGCCAGGTGTCGAAGGCGGTCGTGCCGAGCCGGACCAGCCTGCCGTCGGCGAAGGCGGCCGCGAGCTCCGGACCGGCCAGGTCCAGCTGCCAGGGGTGGGCCGGGAGCAGGCGGTAGCCGGGTGGGGCCGTGCCGAGGGCGTCGAGGGCGGAGGTGTCGCCCTCCTCGACGACGACGTCCTCGCGCAGGCCGAGCAGGGCCACCGGGAAGCGGGCGTACGCCTCGGGCGCGTACGGCAGCCAGCCGGCGGCGGGGCCGCCGCCGCGCGCCTTGGGGGCGGGATGGTGGGTGTGCCCGGTGAGGAGGGACTGCTCGGAGCGCAGGTAGAGGTCGCCGGGCGGGGCGGCCCGGGCCCGGGCCGCGAGCAGGGCGGCCACGGCGTCGCGGCTGTCGATCATCTCGGCGGGCAGTTCGTGGTTGGACAGCCCGGTGTACCGGCGCAGTTCCTCGGCGACGAGCTTGACCAGCTCGGTGTGGCCGAGGCGGTGCCAGGCGCCCGCCCCCCACACCTCCGGTTCGGCGGGCCGCCGCGTCCCGCGCACCCGCAGCAGGCGGTCCCCGCCGGGCAGCCGGTACACGCGGTGTCCCCCCTCCCGGCGCTCCGGCCGGGCCACCTCCCGCAGCAGGCAGTTCAACAGGGGCACGGCGGCATATGCGTCGGCGAGGGCCTCGTCGGCCGGGTCGTCGCCGTGGGCCGAGTCGTCGTCGGCGGGCGGGGGCATGAGGTCCACGCGTTCCACTCGTCCCTACGGTCCTTCCAGCGTTCCGGGCGGAGATGATCAGTATGTCGGTCGTCGCCATTCCGCTGTGACGCCCCTATTCGTACCCGAGGAGCCCGCCCGTGCACCGTCCCCCCACCGCCGAGACCGAGGTCGCCGACGAGCTGTCCGTCGTACGGCCCGGCCTGCTGCCGCGGTACGAGGCCGAACTGCCCGGCGCCCGGGCGGCCGTGCTGTCCCGGCTGTGGCGCGGTCTCGCCCATGATCCGCTGCCCTGGATCACCCGCAGGGAGCCGGGCGGGGACGGGCTGACGCTGTTCCTGCCGGACGGTCGCCGGCTGCACGGCCCCCGGCCGGACCCGTACGCGACCGGCGCCCACGTCACCGCCGTACGGCTCGAGGGGACGGCGTACGAGGATCCGGCGCGGCTGATGACGCACCTCTCCGTACCGCACTCCGCTTCCTTCGCCGCCGAACTCGGGCACAGCGTGGCCTCGTTGGCGCTGTCGCGGGCGGGGCAGGAGGGTGACGGGGACGGCTGGCCGGACAGCGACTGGCAGTGGGAGCAGCGGATCGTCGACGGGCATCCGTTCCACCCGACGTGCCGGTCCCGGCCCGGTTTCTCGGTGGCGGAGCAGCTCGCCTACGGGCCCGAGCACCGGCGGGTCGTGGAGCTCGGGCTGGTGCCGGTCCCGGCGGAGGAGTGCCTGGTGACGGGTGTGTGGCCGGGCGAGCTGCGGGACGGGGGGCGGGTGGTGCTGCCGGTGCATCCCTGGCAGGCGGCGCATGTGCTGAAGCGGACGTACGAGGAGCGGCGCCCCGCCCATCCGCTGATGTCCCTGCGGACGCTCGCCCTGCCCGGCGGGCCGCACGTGAAGACCTCGCTGAGCGCCCGGCTGACGTCGTCGGTGCGGGACATCTCCCTGCCCTCGGTCGCCGCGTCGGCGGTCCTGTCGGACTTCGCCGGGACACCGGCGGCACGCACGGACGGCCTGCTGCACGTCACCCGCACTCTGGGCGCGGCGGCGGCCGGCTCCCCCGCCTTCGCGGCCGTCCTGCGGGAGTCGCCGCAGACGTACGCGGGCAGCGGCGAGCGGGTCCTGCCCGTGGCGGCGCTCGCCACCACCGGCCTCCCCCACTCCCCCGCCTGGCTGGCCGGTTTCGCACGACTCGTCCTCGGGACCGGGCTGCGGCTGCTGGAGCTGGGCGTGGCCCTGGAGGCGCACGGCCAGAACCTCCTGGTGATCCTCTCGGCGGCGGGCGATCCCGTGCGGCTCGTGTACCGCGACCTGGCCGACATCCGCGTCAGCCCGGCCCGCCTCGCCCGGCACGGCATCGCGGTGCCCGAGCTGCCCGCCCGGATGGTCACGGACGACGAACGCACCCTCCGCCGCAAGCTGTTCGGCTCGCTCGTGGCGGGTGCGCTGGCCGGCACGGCCGGATCGGGGCCGGCGCTGGGATCGGCCCTGGAGACGGCCGTACGGGACCTGCCGCACACCCCCGATCTCGCGGCGCTGTGCGAGGATCCCCTGCCCACGAAGGCGCTGACGCTGATGCGCCTCTCGCCCCGCACGCCCGGCGACCAGTGGGCGGAACTGCCCAATCCACTGCGCTGACCATTGTTTTGGAGCCGGAGCGGGGTGATCAATAGGATCCGGCGATGATCACAAGAACACGGCTGGCGGCAGGGGTCTGTGCCCTGCTCGCCGCGCTGACGGCCGGGCTCGCCTTCCCGGCCGGGGCGGCCGCCGGTGAACCCACGGGCCAGGACGCCCCCAAGGTCGACCTCGTCCTCGATGTCAGCGGCTCGATGCGGGCCCGGGACATCGACGGCCAGTCGCGGATGGCCGCCGCGAAGCAGGCGTTCAACGAGGTGCTCGACGCGACGCCCGAGGAGGTCGAACTCGGCATCCGCACCCTCGGCGCGAACTATCCGGGGGACGACCGGAAGACGGGCTGCAAGGACACCGCGCAGCTCTACCCGGTCGGTCCGCTCGACCGCACGGAGGCCAAGGCGGCCGTCGCCACGCTCAGCCCGACGGGCTGGACGCCGATCGGCCCGGCCCTGCTGAAGGCGGCCGGCGACCTGGACGGCGGCAACGGTTCCAAGCGCATCGTGCTGATCAGCGACGGCGAGGACACCTGCGCCCCGCTCGACCCGTGCGAGGTGGCCCGCGAGATCGCGGCCAAGGGCATCGGCCTGACCATCGACACGCTGGGCCTGGTGCCGACCGCCAAGCTGAGCCGGCAGCTGAGCTGCATCGCCGAGGCCACCGGCGGCACCTACACGTCGGTCGAGCACCAGGACGAACTCACCGACCGTGTCAACCAATTGGTGGACCGGGCGGCCGATCCGGTGGTGACGCCGGTGCCGGCGGAGGGTGCCGACCGGTGCCCCGGGGCGCCGACGCTGAAGTCGGGCCTGTACACCGATCGCGAGGAGTTCGGGCAGCAGCGCTGGTACCGGGTGGACGTGCGGCCGGGCCAGGAGCTGCGCGCCTCCGTGAGCGTCGCAGCGGACCGGGCGGTGAACCCCGGTTACGGCGTTCTGCTGCGGGCCGTGACGTCGAAGGGCCGCGAGATCGTGCGCGGCGAGGCGGCGGGCAACGGCCGTACGGACGCGATCTCGACGGGTCTGCGTTACCCGAAGGCGGAGAGCGACGACGAGGACGCTCCCGCCGAGACGGTCTGCCTCGGCGTCTCGCACTCCTTCTCGGCGGCCTCGGGCGTGAAGGCCACCCCCGGTCTGCCGCTGGAGCTGACGGTGGACGTCGTGGACGGCCCGAGCCCGGCGGGCGATGTGGCCGCCTTCGGTCTCGGCCGCGGCTGGTGGCTGCTCGGTGTGCTGATCCTCGCCGGCTTCCTCGCCGGTCTCGTCTGGGGCTGGCTGTCGCGCTGGCGGGTCGCGGTCTGGAGGACCAACTGATGAGAACGGTACAAGCGTTGAGCGCGGCGTTGCTGACCCTCACGGTGGCGGCCGCCCCGGCGGCGGCCGACGCCTCGCCGAGCCCGTCGCAGGACGGCACTCCGGCCCCCACGCGGGCCGGTACGTCGTTCCGTACGGCGACGGAGATCGAGCAGGGGCAGTCGGCCACGGCTAGCGGCTCCACGGGGGACTACCTGTACTGGTCGTTCCCCGCCGACACCGGACAGCGTCCCACGGTCGAGGCGAGGGTGAAGCTGCCGCAGACCCACGGCTCCCAGACCTGGCAGATCGACGTCTACGACGGTCTGCGCCGCCGTCAGGCCTGCCGGTACGGGGCGCAGACGCGCACGGCGGCGGCGGGCACGTCCTCGGTCGAGCTGGCCTGCGTCCTGCGCACGGTCCGCGCCTGGTCGGAGCCGTGGGCGAACGACCCGCTGCCGGGCACGTACTACATCCGGCTGACGGCCACCGGTGTCGCCACCGCCGACCTCGGTCTCCCGGTCGGCAGCGAGGTGCGGGTGGACTCCAAGGACATCGGCGGCTCCGCGGCGGTGGACGGCTCGCTCGCCGAGCCGCTGGTGCCGGGGGTCGCCACGAAGCCCGAGGAGGAGCCGGAGGACGCGGCGGTGCTGGCCGGTCTGGAACCCGAGGACGGCTGGGCGTCCGGCTGGTGGTCGGACCGATGGGTGTGGACCGCGGCCGGCGGGATCCTGGCCGCGCTGGCGGGCGTCGGCGGGTACGCGCTGACGCGCGGGACGGGGCGGCCGTCCCGGATACCGCCGGGCGCCTGACGACCCCTCACCCGACCGACCTTCGTCCGACCGGCCCTTGCCTGATCCACCTTCGTCCGACCGGCCCTTGCCTGATCCACCTGATCCGACCGGCCGTTGCCTGATCCACCTTCGTCCGACCGGCCGTTGCCTGATCGACCTTCAGAAGGCCCGCCGCCGGCGGGCCTTCTGTCATGCCGCGCGCAGTGCCTTGGCGACGGCGCCGTCGCCGCTCACCGCCACCCGGCCCTCCCGCACGGCGTGGCCGAGGCTCAGCTCACCGCGGGCGACGGCCGTGCACGTGACGGTGTCCAGGACCAGGCGCGTGTCCGGCTCACCGGGTGCAGGCCCGTCGCCGTACACGGGCCCCTCCTCGGCACCGGCGTACAGATGGAACAGGCCTTCTTCCAGGCGGACTTCGACGAGACCCTGCCCCTCCAGCAGGCGCAGCAGGGGCAGGGCGAACCAGTGCGCCCGCACCGCGTCCGTCGGCCGGCGCTCCCCGAGCCCCGCCTGGCCCCACTCCCCCAGCGCCTGCAACACGGGAAGCAACTCCCTCCCGCGCGGCGTGACTTCGTACACGTACGCCGCGCCGGGCGGCGGCAGCCGGCGCCGGGTCGCGAGACCGTCGCGCTCCATGTCCTTCAGCCGTGAGGCGAGTACGTCCGTGCTGACGCCGGGCAGATCCGCGTGCAGGTCGGTGTAGCGGCGGGGACCGGCGAGGAGCTCCCGGACGATCAGCAGGGTCCAGCGGTCGCCGACCAGGTCGAGGGCACGGGCGGCGGAGCAGTACTGGTCGTAGCTTCGGCGAGGTGGCATGCGACGCAGTCTAGACAACTTGTTGGACTTTCCAAGCGCCTACTTGGTAAAACCAAGCAGCACCAGTCGCCAGAGGGGAAACAGCGCATGGAGTTCCGGCAGTCGAGCAAGCTGAGCGAGGTCTGTTACGAGATCCGCGGCCCGGTGATAGAGCACGCCAACGCGCTGGAGGAGGCGGGCCACAGCGTGCTGCGCCTGAACACCGGCAATCCCGCGCTCTTCGGGTTCGAGGCGCCGGAGGAGATCCTCCAGGACATGATCCGGATGCTGCCGCAGGCGCACGGCTACACCGACTCGCGCGGCATCCTCTCCGCCCGCCGGGCCGTGGCCCAGCGCTACCAGACCCTCGGCCTGGAGGTCGGCGTCGACGACGTCTTCCTCGGAAACGGCGTCTCCGAGCTGGTGTCGATGGCCGTGCAGGCACTCGTCGAGGACGGCGACGAAGTCCTCGTCCCCGCCCCGGACTTCCCCCTCTGGACGGCGGTGACGACCCTCGCGGGCGGAAAGGCGGTCCACTACCTGTGCGACGAGCAGGCCGACTGGTACCCCGACCTCGACGACATGGCGTCGAAGATCACCGACCGCACCAAGGCGGTCGTGATCATCAATCCGAACAACCCGACCGGCGCGGTCTACCCGAAGGAGATCGTCGAGGGCATCCTCGACCTCGCCCGGCGGCACGGCCTCATGGTCTTCGCCGACGAGATCTACGACCAGATCCTCTACGACGACGCCGTGCACCACTCGGCCGCCGCGCTCGCCCCCGACCTGGTGGTCCTCACCTTCTGCGGCCTGTCCAAGACCTACCGCGTGGCGGGCTTCCGTTCCGGCTGGCTGGTGGTCACGGGCCCGAGGCAGCACGCGAAGGACTACCTGGAGGGCCTCACCATGCTGGCCTCCATGCGGTTGTGCGCCAACGCGCCCGCCCAGTACGCCATCCAGGCCGCGCTCGGCGGCCGGCAGTCCATCCGCGAGCTGACCACACCCGGCGGGCGGCTGCTGGAGCAGCGGGACGTGGCGTGGCGGATGCTCAACGAGATCCCCGGCGTGACCTGCGTGAAGCCCAAGGGCGCGCTGTACGCCTTCCCGCGGCTCGACCCCAAGGTACACAGGATCCACGACGACGAGCGGTTCGTCCTGGACCTGCTGCTGCGGGAGAAGATCCAGGTGGTCCAGGGCACGGGCTTCAACTGGCCGGCCCCGGACCACTTCCGCATCCTGACCCTGCCGCACGCGGACGACCTGGAGGCGGCGATCGGCCGGATCGGGCGGTTCCTCGGCGGGTACCGGCAGTAGGGCGGCGGGGCGGTGACCGGCGCGGTTGTCAGTGGCGGGTCGTAGCCTTCGAGCAGGTGGGGCGAGTGGCCCCGGGGTCTGCCCGAGGCCGGAGAGGAGCATGCCGTGACCCGACCGCCGACGGCCGCGCAGCGGCGTGTCATCGACGCCGCCGACCCCGTCACCGGGCGACTGGTGGGCACGGAGTCGCAGCTCACGGCCCTGGTGAAGCGGGGCCTCGCCTTCCGCCACCCCCGGCCGCCGCACGACCACTTCCTGACCCCGGAGGGGCACCGGGTCCGCCAGGGCATCACCCCGGCCCCCGAACCGACCGGACGGGCCCCCGCGTCGACGGGCGTGTTCGCCGCGCGCGTGGGCGGTGAGGAGGGCGCGACCGAGGCCGGGCCCGTCCGGCGCCGCGAGGTGCACAGCGCCTGGCAGGGGCTGCTGGAGCTGCGCCGCATGACCAACCCGGACCAGGCCGTGGACCGGCCGTGCGGCTGGGAGCGGGCGCATCTGGTGCAGGCCGCCGCGCTGGCCCTGGAGGCTGCCGGCCACCACCCTGCGGGGCAGCAGGGCGGGGGGTACCGCGTGCGGGAGACCCCGCAGCCGGAGGCCGTCGCCGTGCACGAACCGGACGGCGAGGCGCTGCGGGCCTGCGCGGCCACCCTGGAGGGCGCAGGCTGGCAGGTGAGCGAGCACCGTGACCCGCGCACCGGAGGCCGGTATCTGCTGGCTTCCCCGCGCCGGGCGTGATGGGCATGCCAAGATCGGTGGATCGTTGTGCAGTGCACGAGAACCCGAAGGGGAAACCGTGAGCGAGCCGTTTTCCGTACCTGTGACCGTCCGTGGATACGAGACGGACGTGCAGGGGCACCTGAACCAGGCGGTCTACCTGAACTACGCGGAGCACGCCCGCTGGTCGCTGCTCCACGCCGCGGGGATCAGCCAGTCCGCCCTCATCGGCAGCGGCGTGGGCCCGGTCGCCCTGGAGACGACCATCCGGTACAAACGCGAGCTGCTCGCGGGCGACGAGGCCGAAGTGACCTGCGCCTTCGAGTGGGGCGACGGCAAGACGTTCCGGATCGAGCAGACCGTGCTGAAGGCCGACGGCACGGTGGCCGCCGAGATCACGGCGGTCGGCGGGCTCCTGGACCTCGAGAAGCGCAAGCTGGTCGCCGACCCCGCCGGGATCTTCAGGAAGCTGGCGGATGATCCGGGCATGTTCGGGCTCTAGGCGGCGTCCCGCCGGATCGTCATGTCCGCCGTGAGGCGGCGAGTTCGTTCATCGGTGGGTCTCCCCCTCGTCTCCTGACCCCCGGTCAGCGATCGGCCGACCGGGGCGGAAGCCCGAGCGGAGGCGGGTGGGCTCAGGGCGCGGCCGGAGCCCTGGGTACGTCGGTGAGTTCCTCGCCCGCCTCCATCGGGTGGGTCACGTCGCGGGCGTCCCGGCCGCCCCCGCCCAGGTGGTTGAAGACCAGGTTGAGCAGCACGGCCGCCACACAGCCCGTCGAGATGCCCGAGTCCAGGACGATCCGGGCCGTCTGCGGGAAGGAGTGGTAGAAGTCCGGGGCCGTGATGGGGATGATGCCGACGGCCAGGGAGACGGCCACGATCAGGACGTTGTCGTCCTTGTCCAGGGCGGCCCGGACCAGGGTCTGGATGCCGCTGGCGGCGACCGAGCCGAACAGGACCACGCCCGCCCCGCCGAGCACCGGGCGGGGTACGACGGCGATCAGCGAGGCCGCCATCGGGCACAGGCCCATCAGCACCAGGAAGCCGCCACCCGCGGCGACGACGTACCGGCTGCGGATCTTCGTCATGGCGACCAGGCCGATGTTCTGTGCGAAGGCGCTGCACATGAAGCCGTTGAAGAGGGGGCTGATCGCCGAGCCGAGGGTGTCGGCGCGCAGGCCGGCCGCGATGGTCCGCTCGTCGGCGGGGCGGTCGACGATCTCGCCCAGCGCCAGCATGTCGGCGGTCGACTCGGTCATCGACACCACCATCACCACGCACATCGAGAGGATCGCGGCGAGCTGGAACTGCGGGGCGCCGAAGTGGAAGGGGGTCGGGAAGCCGATGACGGCGGCGTCCGTGACGGGGCCGAAGTCCGTGGCGCCGAACGGGATCGCGATGAGCGTGCCGATCACCAGGCCCAGCAGCACGGCGATCTGCTTGACGAAGCCCGTGGTGAAGCGGCGCAGCAGCAGCACGATCAGCAGAGTGACGGCGGCCAGCCCCAGGTTGGTCGCCGAACCGTAGTCGTGTGCGGCCGGGTTCGGGCCCTGTGCCCAGCCGAAGGCGACCGGGAGCAGGGATATGCCGATCAGGGTGATGACCGTGCCGGTGACCACGGGCGGGAAGAAGCGGACCGCCTTGCAGAAGACGGGGGCGGCGAGGAAGCCGAGGAGTCCGGCGACGACGACCGCGCCGAAGATGATCGGCAGGGCGTCGGACGTGTCCTCGGTGGAGGCGACGATCGCGGTCATCGGGGCGACACCGGCGAAGGTGACGCCGTTGACGAACGGCAGCCGGGCGCCGATCTTCCAGATGCCGAGGGTTTGCAGGAAGGTGGCGAGTCCGGCGGTGAACAGGCAGGCGCCGGTGAGGAAGGTCAGGTCGGTGGCGGTGAGGCCGATGGCCGCGCCGACGATCAGGGGCGGGGCGACGACGCCCGCGTACATGGCGGCCACGTGCTGCAGGCCGGTCGTCGCCATCTTGAGCGCGGGGAGTTTTTCGTCCACGGGGTGGTCGGCCACGGCGGCGTCCCTCCGGTCGGTTACACGGCTGCGTCGGATCGCCGCCGCGGGTGTCAAGGAGGTGGTGCGGGTGGTCATGGGGGTACCTCCCTGCTCGAGCGGAGCCGAGAGCTCGGGGGAGGGACCGGGTGGCGGGGGTGGCCGTTCCGGGGCGCACGCGTTCACGCGCGCCCCGGAGACGACCGCCGTGGTCCCCGCTCGGGGCCACGGCCACCGGCCGGGAGCCGTCCCTCCCGGCCGGAGTATCCGGGTGGTCAGGCCTCGGCGGCGATCCGCGCCAGGCGCTGGGCCTCGTCCCGCGTGGCGCGGGCGATGGCGTCCTCGTCGGCCGTGAGCAGCCGTCCGTCCTCGACGATCTGCCGGCCGTCCACGAAGGAGGCGGTGACGGGGGCGGCGGCGCCGAAGACCAGGGCGGTCACCGGGTCGGCGATGGAGGCGTGGGCGAGCGTGTCCAGCTTCCACAGCACCAGGTCGGCGAGCTTGCCGGGCTCCAGCGAGCCGGTCTCCGCTGCCCTGCCCAGGACCTGGGCGCCGCCGTATGTGCCCAGGCGCAGGGCCTGGCGGGCGTTCAGGGCGGCTTCCCGGTGGGCGCCGAGGCGGTTGATGAGGAGGGCGTTGCGCAGCTCGGTGTGGAGTTCGCCGGACTCGTTGGAGGCGGTGCCGTCGACGCCGAGGCCGACGGGGACCCCGGCCGCGAGCATGTCGTGGACGCGGGCGATCCCGGCGGCGAGGCGGGCGTTGGAGGACGGGCAGTGCGCGACGCCGGTCCTGGAGCGGGCGAAGGCGGCGATGTCGGAGTCGTTCATGTGGACGCAGTGCGCCATCCACACGTCCTCGCCGAGCCAGCCGGTGGACTCGAAGTAGTCGGTCGGGCCCATGCCGAAGAGTTCGTGGCAGAACTTCTCCTCCTCCACGGTCTCCGAGCCGTGGGTGTGGAGCCGTACGCCGAGGCGGCGGGCCAGCCGGGCGCCCTCGCGCAGCAGTTCGGTGGAGACGGAGAAGGGCGAGCAGGGCGCGACGGCGACCTGGGTCATGGCGTCGAAGGAGGAGTCGTGGTGCCGGCGCACGGTCTCCTCGGTGGCGGCCAGCGCCCCGTCCAGGGTCTCGACGGCGAAGTCCGGGGGCAGGCCGCCGTCCTTCTCGCTGCGGTCCATGGAGCCGCGGGCGAGGGTGAAGCGGACGCCCATGTCGCGGGCGGCGCCGATGATCGCGCCGGAGAGGTCGCCGGCACCGCGCGGGAAGACGTAGTGGTGGTCCATGGCGGTGGTGACGCCGCCGCGGGCCATCATCGCGAGGGAGCCCTGGGCCGCCGCGCGGACCATCGGTTCGTCGATGCGCGCCCAGGTGGGGTAGAGCGCGACGAGCCAGTCGAAGAGGTTGTGATCGGTGGCCAGACCGCGAGTGATCCACTGGTAGAAGTGGTGGTGGGTGTTGATCAGGCCGGGCGTCACGAGGTGACCGGAGGCGTCGATACGGCGTACGACGTTCTCCAGGCCCTCGGGGGCCCTGCCCGCGCCGAGCGACTCGATGCGGTTGCCGGCGAGGACGACGTGCCCGGCGGCGTACTCGGTGTCATGTCCGTCGACGGTCGCGATCGCGCAGTTCTCGATGACGATGCGCCGGTCTGCTGCCATGGTTCGTCCTTTGCGCTGATGTGGAGGGGGCACGGCAGGACCCTGGAAGTTTTGAGTGCCGTGGCCGGGAGGAGGGTTCCCCCGGCCACGGGTGCCGAAAGAGGGGAACGTCACAGGGTGGTGAGGTCCACGGGGATCCGCGCCTCGCAGCCGTCCCTGAGGATCGTCGCCTCGATCAGGCCGTAGGGGCGGTCGGCTGCGTAGTACACGGCTCCGTCGGCGGTGTCGTTCTTCAGCCCGAACGGCTCCAGGTCGACCAGGAAGTGGTGCTTGTTCGGGAGGGAGAAGCGGACCTCGTCGATCTCACTGCGGTGGTTGATGATCCGCGAACCCATCTGGTAGAGCGTCTGCTGCAGCGACAGCGAATAGGTCTCGGCGAAGGCCTGGAGGATGTGCTTCTTCACCTGCTCGTAGGACTCGTCCCAGGGGGGCACGCACTGCTCGTCGTCGGTCCAGTTGAACCGCCAGCGGCCGGAGACCTCGGTGGCCAGGATGCGGTCGTAGGCCTCCTTCAGGGTCGTGTACTTGTCCTTGACGTAGCCCCAGAACTCGGAGTTGGTCGAATTCATCACGACGAGGTCCTTCAGGCCCGAGACGACCTCCCACCGCTCACCGTCGTAGGTGATCTGGGTCAGTCGCGTCTCCTGGCCCTTGCGGACGAAGGAGTGCTTGGCCTCCTCGGCGCCGGTGACCGGTGAGTTGGCGTCGGAGGCCTCGATCCGCTCCCAGGCGTACTCCTCGATGCGGATCCGGGCCCGGTGGATCGGCTCCTGGCTGGTGACGAAGTGCCGGGCGAGGTGGATGCCGAACTGTTCGGCGGACTCGATGCCGTGCTCCTTGGCGAACGCGTACACCGTGTTCTTGGTGGTGTCGGTCGGCAGGACGTGGGCGTTCGAGCCGGAGTAGTGCACCTCGTCCATGTCGCCGCTCAGTGCGACGGAGACGTTCAGGTCCTTGATGTGGTGGGTGGCGCCGTCCCGCGTGATCTTGACGACTCGGTTCTCGGCCTTGCCGTACTGGTTCTGTCCAAGAATCGTGGGCATCTCTAGCTAGCTCCCTCGGTATACGGAGTAGCCGAACGGGTTGAGCAGCAGCGGTACGTGGTAGTGCTCACCGGGTTCCACGGCGAAGGTGATCGCCACCTCGGGGAAGAACGCGCCGCTGTCCCGATTCGCGGGGGCGTCCTGCTGCGCATCGGCTTGCTTCTTCTCGAAGTACGGTTCGACCGCGAAGTCGAGCCGTACGTGGGTGGTGCCCTCCGGCAGCGCCGGCAGGTCCTTGCACCGCCCGTCCGCGTCGGTCGCGGAGCCGCCGAGCGCCTGCCAGTCCGCGGTCCGGCCGGCGCGGGCGCGGACGTGGACGGCGACGCCCGCGGCGGGGCGGCCGACGCTGGTGTCCAGGATGTGCGTGGACACGGATGCGGTGGCGGAGGTGCTCATGCTGCTGTCAGTCCTCTTCGACGAGTCGGGCCAGACGGATGCGGTTGATCTTCCCGAGTTCGCTGCGGACGATCTCCCGCTCCCGCTCCGGCGTGTTGCCGATCCTTTCCCTGACGGCGTCGCGCATCTGCTCGCCGGTGCGGCCGGTGGCGCAGATCAGGAAGACATGGCCGAACTTCTCCTGGTAGGCGAGGTTCAGCTCCAGCATCTCCGTCTTGAGCGCGTCGGAGGCGCCGGCCATGCCGCGCTGCTCCCGCGCCGAGGTGGGGTCCCCGGGCGTGGGCCGGCCGATGGGCGGGTGGCCGGCCATCGCCTCGTCGAGGTCGGCGGCCGTCAGCTCCGCCATGGCGGCGTCGCTGGCGGCGTACAGGTCCTCGCCGGTGGCGTAGGGGCGGGCGGTCAGCAGGCGCTTCGCCCACACTGTGCAGGCGCACGCCTCGTGGAGTGCGGCGAACGCCGCGTGCTCCTCGAGCGTGTTGAAGCGGGCCAGGCCCGGCGGCGTGGAAGTGGACGTCACTGGAGCCTCCGTGGCCGGTTGCGGCCTTCGTGCTGAACGGGCGTGCCGATAGCTAACGCCTTCCCGCGACAGCGCGTCAACAGTTTGTTGAAAATTCGGTGGCGCGAAACCGGACGGTGCTGCGCGGGTCCGGTCAGGCCCCCTTCTCGCGGTTGAGATAGTTGTAGACGGTGAAGCGGCTGACACCGAGGGCGCTCGCCACGGTCTCCACCCCGTGCCGCACGGAGAAGGCGCCGCGCGCCTCGAGTATCCGCACGACCTCCTGCTTGGCCCTGCGGTCCAGGTCGGCCAGCGGCACCCCCTTGCGGCGCTCCATGGCGGCCAGGATGTGATCGAGGGAGTCGGCGAGCTGCGGCAGCCGTACGGCGACGGTGTCCCGGCCCTCCCAGGCGAGGACGACGTCGTCGGGGCCGGCTTCGTCGGGCGGGATCATCTCGCCGCCCATGGCGTCGACCAGGGGCTTGACGGCCGCGATGAACGGCTCGTCCCCGCCGCTCACGCCTCGCCCTCCCCGACCACGTTGACCTGGAGCGAGATCCGGGTGGCGCCGGCCTCCAGTGCCTTGCGGAGCAGGGCGTCCACGGCGGTGAGCACCACGTCGGAACCACCCTCCGCGGTGTTGCCGAACGGGCCCACGTCCACGGCGTCCAGCTCGGCGGCCTCCACGACCTCACGGGCCACCACCGCATGCGCGGGCGCCTCGTCCAGGTCGAACGGCTCGGTCGTGAACTCCACTCTCAGTCGCACGCGCTCAACCTAACGCGCGGCGCGGGCTTTGCGGCAGCCCCTCTTGACAGCCCTCGCACCTCCCCGGCAGTCTTCCGATAAGCAGAATCAAGATTCCACAATACGGAATAAGCACCATGGAGCCCGCACCATGGAAGACACGGAAGGGAGCGCCGCCCCGATGGGATTCGCAGACCAGCGCTTCAACGTCAACCTGTCGATCCTCTTCACGGAGCTCCCCCTCCTGGAGCGTCCCGCGGCCGCCGCCGCGGCGGGCTTCACCGCGGTCGAGCTGTGGTGGCCCTGGGCCGACGCCCCCGTCCCCGAGCGGTCCGAGCTCGACGCTCTCAAGGGCGCGATCGAGGACGCCGGCGTCCGGCTCACCGGCCTGAACTTCTACGCCGGCCGGCTCCCGGGCCCGGACCGCGGCGCCCTGTCGGTCCCCGGGGGCGAGTCGGACCGGTTCCGCGCCAACATCGACGTGGCCGCGGACTTCGCCGCCTCCGTGGGCTGCACCGCGCTCAACGCCCTGTACGGCAACCGCGTCGAGGGCGTGGACCCGGCGGAGCAGGACGCGCTCGCCCTGGAGAACCTGGTCCTCGCGGCCCGGGCCGCCGACCGGATCGGCGCCGTCCTGCTGATCGAGGCGCTGAACGAGCCGGAGTCCCCGCTGTACCCGCTGGTGTCCGCCCCGGCCGCCGTGGCCGTCGTGGACCGGGTCAACGAGGCGACGAGACTGGGCAACGCCCGGTTCCTGATGGACCTCTACCACCTGTCCATGAACGGCGAGGACCTCCCGTCGGTCATCGATCGGTACGCGTCGGGGACCGGCCACGTGCAGATCGCCGACAACCCGGGCCGGGGCGCGCCGGGCACCGGCTCGCTGCCCCTCGAGGACCTCCTCGACCAGCTGAGGAAGGCGGGCTACGACGGCTGGGTCGGCCTCGAGTACAAGCCGGGCGACCGCCCGAGCGCCGAGGCCTTCGACTGGCTGCCCCGCTGACCCCCGTACCGAAAGGCACCCACCATCATGAGCAACACCCTTCCCACGATCGCCTGGATCGGCCTCGGCATCATGGGCTCCCCCATGTCCGAGAACCTGATCAAGGCGGGTTACCAGGTCACCGGCTACACACTGGAGCAGGACAAGCTGGACCGCCTGTCCGCCGCCGGGGGCACCGCCGCCGCCTCGGTCGCCGAGGCCGTGCGGGACGCCGATGTCGTCATCACGATGGTGCCCGCCTCCCCGCAGGTCGAGGCCATCGCCTACGGCCCCGACGGCATCCTGGAGAACGCGAGGTCCGGGGCGCTGCTGATCGACATGTCCTCGATCACGCCGCAGACCTCGGTCGACCTGGCGAAGGCGGCGAAGGACAAGGGCATCCGCGTGCTGGACGCCCCGGTGTCCGGCGGTGAGGCCGGTGCGATCGAGGCCGTGCTGTCCATCATGGTCGGCGGCGAGCAGGCGGACTTCGACGCCGCGAAGCCGATCCTCGAGGCACTCGGCAAGACCATCGTGCTGTGCGGTCCGCACGGCTCCGGCCAGACCGTGAAGGCCGCCAACCAGCTGATCGTCGCCGTGAACATCCAGGCGTGCGCCGAGGCCGTGGTCTTTCTGGAGAAGTCCGGCGTGGACCTGAAGGCCGCCCTCGACGTCCTGGGCGGCGGCCTCGCCGGCTCGACCGTGCTGACCCGCAAGAAGGACAACTTCCTCGACCGGGGCTTCACTCCGGGCTTCCGGATCGACCTGCACCACAAGGACCTGGGCATCGTCACGGACGCCGCCCGCGACGTCGGCGCGGCCCTGCCCGTCGGCGCGGTGGTCGCCCAGCTGGTCGCGTCCCTGCGCGCGCAGGGCGACGGCGGCCTGGACCACTCGGCGCTGCTGCGGGCCGTGGAGCGGCTCTCCGGCGCCCGGATCTGACCTCCCGCCGGCCCCCACGCACCCGGGGGTCCCACGATCCCGGGCGGCGCCGCCCTTGACAGTCGCGCCCAGAGAGGCGGCGCCGCCCGGAACCAGCCATGCCCACCGCTTCAACCGGTGAAGGGGCCGGGTGCGGCTTCTCGACCTGAGGGAAGCCCGCTCCGGGCTCCGTCGCACCCGCCACGGTCCCGGTACCCCCTCCTCCCCCATGCCCCGTCCGGCGGCGCGAACGTCCTGTCGCGCCCAGCCTCGCGCCGTCGGACGGCCAGACCGCCCCGGGGTGCGCGACCGCCCTCGGGGCAGCAGCCTGAAGGCATGGCACATCCGACCGAGCATCCGCACGTCGTGGTCCACGCCCCCGCCCTGGACGGCTCGCGGCGGGTCACGCTGGGCGACGAGCCGCTGGGGATCGCCACGCACGTCGACGACGTGGCGGAGATCCTGCGGCTGGCCGACCTCTACGTGACCGACGTCGAGGAGAACGACCTCGTCGAGTGGCAGGGCGGCGGCCCGGACGACTGGCCGGGACTCTCCGAGCACCCCGGCACCTGAGCGGGTACGGCACCGGCCGTACCGCGAACGACACCCTCGAATGAACCTCTGAACCCGGCCCCGGGGGCTTCAACGGCCCCCGGGGCCGGGCACATCCCCGGCACCCGGGGCCCGCCGGCCCGAGGGCTGCGGGCCCCTCACGGGGTGAGGCCATGAGCGACGGCACGGCGGTCCGGCTGGAGCCGCACGAGATCGCGCTGCTGGGGGGACGGCCCGCGGGCCGCCGTCACCGGCGCCGTGGTCGACATCTGCGGGGCCTGGCCGAGGCCGACCCGCCGGGGACGATGCGCGGGGGCATCGGGGACGCCGTGGACGGTGTCCGGCCGCCGTCGCCCCTGGCGGAGGCCGTCCACGCCTCCCTGCACCGGCCCGCCGGCCTCAAGTCCCTGGTGAAGGATCCCGGCGCCCGGCTGGCCGTCGCGCTGATGCGGGTTCCGCTCGCGGAGGCGGGCCTGCTGCGCCGCCCCCTGCTCGGCCCGGCGCGCGCCGCCCGGCGCCACGTCCGGACCTGCGGCGCGCCCACCCGCTGCCGGCGTGCAGGCGCGGGCCGACCCACCACGACCGGCTGCCGGCCGTCGCCCCGCACGGCGAGCCGGCCCTGCGCCTGCTGGTGTCCCGGTTCGCGCTGCGCGCGGGCCTCATCCGCCGCGTCGAGGTGGGCGGCTCGCGTTCCGGGCATGCGTGAGGGGCGGCCCGCCCTGCCGGACGGACCGCCCCTGCCCCCGCCGGGGTCAGACCTTCAGCGTCTTGATCGAGGTCGGGGCGTGGCCCGGCTCGGTGGCGATCTCCTCGAACTCCACGACGTTGCCGATGTCGTTGGTCGTGGACATGGAGATGTTGGTGACGCGCTCCAGGATCGCCTCGACGACGACCGGGACCCGGTACTGCGCGGCGAGCTTCTTGGCCTGTTCGAAGGCGGCGCCCAGCTCGGCCGGGTCGGTCACCCGGATCGCCTTGCAGCCGAGGCCCTCGGCCACCTTGACGTGGTCGACGCCGTAGACGCCGAGCTCGGGCGCGTTGATGTTCTCGAACTCCAGCTTGACCTGGAAATCGATGTCGAAGGCGCGCTGCGCCTGGCGGATCAGCCCCAGGTAGGAGTTGTTCACGAGGACGTGGACGTACGGGATGCGGTGCTGCGCGCCGACGGCCAGTTCCTCGATCATGAACTGGAAGTCGTAGTCGCCGGAGAGCGCGACGACGGACGCCTCCGGGTCGGCCTTGGCGACACCGAGCGCGGCCGGGATGGTCCAGCCGAGCGGGCCGGCCTGGCCGCAGTTGATCCAGTGCCGGGGCCGGTAGACGTGGAGCATCTGGGCGCCGGCGATCTGCGAGAGGCCGATGGTGGACACGTACCGCGTCTCCGGGCCGAAGGCCTTGTTCATCTCCTCGTAGACGCGCTGGGGCTTGATCGGGATGTCGTCGAAGTGCGTACGGCGCTGCAGGGTCGCCTTCCTCTCCTGCGCGGACGCGGCCCAGTCCGAGCGGTCGGGCAGCCTGCCCGCCGCCTTCAGTTCCCTGGCCACCTCGACGAACAGCTCCAGGGCCGCCCGGGCGTCGGAGGCGATGCCGTAGTCCGGGGCGAAGATCCTGCCGATCTGGGTCGGCTCGACGTCGACGTGGACGAAGGTGCGCCCGGCCGTGTAGACGTCCAGCTTGCCGGTGTGGCGGTTGGCCCAGCGGTTGCCGATGCCGAGGACGAAGTCGGACTCCAGGAAGGTCGCGTTGCCGTAGCGGTGCGAGGTCTGCAGGCCGACCATGCCGGCGTTCAGCTCGTGGTCGTCGGGCAGGACGCCCCAGCCCATGAGGGTGGGCACGACGGGCGTTCCGGTCAGCTCGGCGAACTCGACCAGCAGCGCGCAGGCGTCGGCGTTGACGACACCCCCGCCGGCGACGATCAGCGGCCGCTCGGCGGCGTTCAGCATCCCGAGGGCCTTCTCGACCTGGGCGCGGGTGGCCGCGGGCTTGTAGACCGGCAGCGGCTCGTACGTCTCCGGGTCGAACTCGATCTCCGTCAGCTGCACGTCGATCGGCAGGTCGACGAGGACCGGGCCGGGGCGGCCGGAGCGCATCAGGTGGAACGCCTGCTGGAAGACGCCCGGGACCTGCGCGGCCTCCAGCACGGTCACGGCCATCTTGGTGACCGGCCTGGCGATGGAGGCGATGTCGACGGCCTGGAAGTCCTCTTTGTGGATCACGGCGGTCGGGGCCTGGCCCGTGATGCACAGGATCGGAATGGAGTCGCCGATCGCGGAGTACAGGCCCGTGATCATGTCGGTGCCGGCCGGTCCCGAGGTGCCGATGCAGACGCCGATGTTGCCCGGGTGGGTCCGGGTGTAGCCCTCGGCCATGTGGGAGGCGCCCTCGACGTGCCGGGCGAGGGTGTGGGCGATGCCGCCGGAGGCCTTGAGCGCCGCGTAGAAGGGGTTGATCGCCGCGCCCGGGACACCGAAGGCGTCGGTGACGCCCTCGCGCCTGAGGATCTCGACTGCCGCGCGGGCAGCGGTCATACGAGCCATGGGACTACTCCTGGTTCGGCTGTCGGACATGCGCTCCCGTCGCGCCCCGCCGTGAGCACCTTTCCGTATTGCGGAAACTATCTTCTACTATCTGGAAGCAATGTAGGGGGGTGCGGAGAAGCCGTCAAGAGACGTCCGGGGCGATGGACGGACCGACGGACAAGCGGGGGCCCGCGGGTGGACGATGGGGCCATGTCCGAGAGCGTGTCGGTCCGCCGTCCGGCCTGTGGGGGCGCCCAGCGGTTCGCCGTCCCGTCCTATCCGTGCGCCTGCGGAGCGCCCGTCGCGCCACCGCTCGACCGGCGTGCGCGGCGGGCCGCCGTCACCCACCGGTCCTGGGACGAGGAGTGGGTGACCGTGCACTGCGCCGCCTGTGACCGTCCCTCCGCGTGGCCCCACCCGGAGCCGGGGTGCTCCTGCGGCACGGTGCTGCGGTTGCCGGTGACGGACGCGCGCAGCGCCCCGCGCGAGTCCCCGTCCGGCGCCCCGCCGCCGGTGCGCCCCGCCTTCCAGCCGGTGACCATCCGCACCGCCCGGGACGCCGTCACCGCCGCCGCCTCTATCCGTGCCGGCTCGGCCACCGGGACGTGCGGCGCGCCGACCGGCGTCCGCCCTCCGGCATAGGGCTCGCCGCCCCGGGTGTGCCGGCCCAGGTGGATCCGACCGTGCGCCCGGCGGACGCGCGGGACGTGGAGTGCCTGTGGCTGACCGCGATGACGGAGTCCGCGACCTGTGTCTACTTCTCCCTCGCCGGGTACGGCGACCAGGTCCGCGCCCGCGCCGACGCGCTGGGCGTGCCGCTGTTCGTGCTCGATCTGACGGGCACCCCGCAGCCGGTGAACGAGCCGGCCGAGGCGTTCGCCGCCTGACACGTGGACAGGAAGCGGCGCCGGCCCCCGGGGTGCGGGAGCCGGCGCCGGTGTGCGCGGTGTTACGGGTTGACGCAGGTGATCGAGCCGACCGGCAGGTTGTTCCCGGTCGAGGTGGCGGTGAAGCCGAACGTCACGGTGCCGTCCGGCGGAATGGTGCGGTTGTGGTCCACGTGCCTGACCGTGACCGTGCCGTCGGTGCCCGTGCTCAGCCTGCCGTTCCAGACCTGGCTGATCCTGGTCCCGTCACCGGGTTGCCAGCGCACCGCCCAGCCGTCACGCGCGGCGCTGTTGTGGTTCATCACCTCGACGGACCCCTGGAAGCCGCCGCCCCAGGAGTTCGTCACCTTGTAGAGGGCCATGCACCCGGTGTGCGGGTCGGTGGGCGTCGGGGTCGGCGTGGGCGTCGGGGTCGGGGTGCCGCCCGAGCCGCGGATGCCGGTCACCTCGCCGTTGCCGCCGTCGAAGACGATGTCGGAGCAGGAGAAGAAGTTCTCCTGGCTGTCCGAGCGCACCCACTGGATGAACATCATCGCGTCACCCGAGCGGCCCGAGGGCAGCTTCAGGTCCCAGTAGTAGTGGCCGGACTCGCTGCCCACCGAGCCGGACTGCGGCGGGTTGGTGACGGTCTGGATCAGCTCCAGGTCGCCCCAGCCCAGCGGCTTGGTGGGCGAGTAGCCGGGCTTGGAGACGTACACCCGGAAGTCGCCGGGATGCGCCGCCCAGTTGCTGTGCTTGATGCGGATCGTCGCCCCGGAGGTGAGGTGCGTGCGGGGCCAGTCGGCGCGGGCGGCGTTGTAGCCGGTGAAGTTGTACGGGGAGCGGTCGCCGGCGCTGCACAGCTTGCCGTCCGGGACGTAGCCCGCGCCGCGTCCGCCCGCGTTGGAGTCGAGCACGGCGAACCAGTTGTACAGCGCCGTCGAGCCGCTCTCGGCGAGCGCGGCCTTGCACGCCGGGTTGGTCGGGTCGAGCGCGCCCGTGCCCGTCTTGGCGTCCAGGTAGCAGAGGTAGGTCCGCGAACCCGGCGTCATCGTCACGCCGTGCGCCTGCGCGCTGTTCTGGCCGATCAGGGCCAGTCCGAGCCCGCTGAGCAGGGTGACCAGGACCGCCAGTAACGACAGCGGGCGTTTGGTGCTTCGTGCCATGGTTCCTCCTTCATGGGGGTGGGGTGGTGGAACTTCTCGGAGGTTTCGGGCCGGTCAGGCCGGCGGGGTGCCCCAGGCCAGGACGCCCTTGAGATAGGCGGGGATCTTCGGCGCCTCGGCGTAGGAGGTGGCGGTGGTGCGGCTGTGGTCCCCGGTCTCGTCGAACGCGGACCAGTCGGACTTCGCCATGCGCAGCTGGAGGTCGCCGGTGTCCTGGCCGGCGGCCAGGGTGCCGTTCCTGAAGCCGACCTCCAGGTAGGCGTCGGCGCCCGCGACCGGCGTGGCCAGTGGCACCACCCGCCAGGTGACGTTGCCGCAGCCGACGGCCGCGTGGTCGCAGAACGCGTTCACGGTGGCCGAGCCGCCGTCCCGGGTGAAGTAGTAGCGGGCGGTGACCCCGGTCAGGTCCACGGCGGTGCTGCCGGTGTTGGCGATCCGCAGGCCGGGGCGGATGGCGTTGTCGGTGGCCGAGGTGTCGTTGTTCCGGTAGGTGACCTTCAGGCCGCCGGCCGGGTCGGGTCCGCCGCCGCCCGCCTCCGTGGTGACGTTCAGCGCGGCGGAGGCAGCGGAGACGTTCCCGGCGGCGTCACGGGCGCGGACGGTGTACCCGTATGCCGTCGAGGCGCTCAGCCCGGTGTCGGTGAACGTGGTCCCGGTGACCGGTTCGGCGCTCACCCTGGTGCCGTCGCGGTACACGTCGTAGCCGGTGACGCCCACGTCGTCGGTGGCTGCCGTCCAGGCCAGGGTCACGCTGGTCGCGGTCTTGGCGGTGGCCCTCAGGCCGGCCGGGGCGGTCGGGGCGGTGGTGTCCGAGGGCCCGGGGTCGCCGGTCTGCACCGCCGGGTGGGCGTTGCGCACCAGCATCGAGAACTGCTCGTGGAACCAGTGCCCGGCGAGCGGCGCGTCCGGCATGGCTCCGGTCGGGTTGCCGCCCGCGTTGGGCGCCGTGTACTCCGGGTTGCACATCGGGTCCGGGCGCTTGCCCTCGTCGTTCGGGATGTCCTTGCTCGCCCCGTCCGACTCCCCCGGCGGCTTGATCCACAGGAAGGCGTCCAGGTGCGAGTCCGGATGCCCGGTGGGCGTGGCCTGCGGCGGCTGTCCGAGGCCCGCGCCGTTGACGTTGCACCACAGGCCGCGGTGGGTGCGCCGGTCCACCTTGGACTGGCTGATGTAGGTGTCCAGGACGGTGCTCGTGCTCTCGGCGGCCGGCCGGGCGCTGCCGCCCCAGCCGTTGCGGGAGGTGTCGACGACCATGCCGGTGGAGGCGGGCCAGCCCTGGGCGACGAGCGCGGAGTGGACGGCCTTGGTGAAGTCGGACTCGTCGAAGTTCGGGTTCCACTCGTAGTACTTGCCCGACTTGATCATGTTGCCGCCGACCGTCTTGCTCGGGTCGGGGAGGAACGGCTCGCTGAGCGGCGTGTAGTTGGCGACGTTGGTGATCAGGCCGTCGACGCTGCCGAGGCCGGCCCTGGTGCCCTTGACGACGTCCGTGTACAGCTGGGTGGTCTGGGTGAGGTTGTTGTCCCAGCCGAGCCACCCGGAGTGCGCGAAGTCCAGGTAGGTGTACACGTTCGGGACGGCGTGCAGCTTGTTCAGGGCGTAGCGGATGGCGTCGACCTGGATGCCGCTGCTCTTGGCCTGGGCGCACTCGGGGTCGGAGAGGTTGGTGACCAGGTTCGGCAGGCCGTCCGGCTCGATCACGGTGGTGATGCGGATGTCCTGGTACTTGGGATCGGCGAAGACCTTGGCGATCTCGTCGATGTACTCGCTCTTGTAGCGGGCCAGCCCGGCCGCGGTGAGCGGGAGTTCGCCGTTGGAGGCGAGGGCGGAGCAGTCGCGGCCGGGCAGGTCGTAGACGACGAAGGTGGCGACGAGCGGCCGGCCGGGCTGCTTCTGCGCGAGCGCCAGGTCGAGGTGGTCGGCGAGGCTCTTGCGGTCCGCGTTGGCCTCGCCGCCGTGGATGGCCGCGATGCGGTCCAGCCAGACGGCCGTCGGATACGTCTTGACCTTCTCCATCCTGGCCTTGAGCGAGGCGTCGGCGGTCCGGGCGATGGAGCCGTCGACCAGGCGGGCGTAGTCCGGGTTGACGTAGAACGAGGCGCCGGCGAACGGGTTGTCGACGTGGGCCTCCGCGGCGGACGCCTCGGACGCGGTCAGCTGGGCCGCCGCTCCCAGCAGCAGCGTGGCCACCGCGGTGGCCAGCGCCGCCGCACGCCTGCGGTGCGGTCGGCGCGGGCGGGCGCCGGCGTCGCGTCTGGTCCGGTCTGTCATGTGCTCTCCTCGGTGCGGGGCTGCGGGTGAGGGATGTGGGGAAGTCCGCGGGGTGAAGCCGGTGGGAGAACAGGGGGTCGGTCGGGTCGGGTCAGGTGGGGGTGCAGCGCGGGGCGGGGGTGCCCGCGGCGCCGTTCGCGGTGTAGCCGAACGTGGTGGCGGCGCCCGCCGCGAGGGTGCCGTTGCCGGAAGTGTTGCGGACGGTGATCCGGCCGTTCGCGACGGTGTGGACGCCGTTCCACAGGCTGGTGACGTCGGCGCCGCCGAGGTCCCAGTCCACCGTCCAGCCGGTGAGCGGGCCGGTGCCGGTGTTCCTGACGGTCACCTCCGCCTGGTGGCCGCCCGGCCAGGAGTTGACCGGCTTGTGGGTGGCGGTGCAGGCCTTCGCGGGGGCCGGGTCGGGATCGGGCTCCGGGTCCGGGTCGTCGCCGCAGGTCAGCCCGTGGCCGTAGGGGAAGAGCGGGCTCTTGCCGTCGCCGTCGTTGACGGGCTGCTGGGAGGCGCTGCGCATCCACGTCAGGGGCAGCTTGCCGGTCGGCGCGTGGTCGCCGAAGAGCACGTCGGCGACGCCGCCGCCCTCGGTGCCGGGCAGCCAGGCCGCCAGCAGGGCCTTCCAGTCGGGCAGTCGGTCGGCGATGTCGAGCGGACGGCCTGAGACCAGCACCACCACGACGGGCACTCCGCTCGCCTTCAGCCGGGCCAGGGTCTGCAGGTCCTCCTGGTCGAGTCCCATGCCGTCGGGCCGGTCGCCGTGCATCTCGGCGTACGGGGTCTCGCCGACGACGGCCACGGCTGCCGTGTAGCCGCCGTCGATGCCGTTGCCGTAGCGGTCGTAGGTGACCCGGGACGGGTCGGCGACGGCCGCGCGGATGCCCTGGAGGACGGTGGTGCCCTCGGTGACGGGGCCGCTGCGGCCCTGCCAGCCGACGGTCCAGCCGCCGCTCTGGTTACCGATGTCGTCGGCGGACTTCCCGGCGACGAACAGCCGGCCGGTCTTCGGCAGCGGCAGCACGCCGCCGTCGTTCTTCAGCAGCACCTGCGAGGCGCGCACCGCCTGCCGGGCGAGCGCGCGGTGGGCCGCCGAGCCGACCGTCGGCGTGTACGAACGGTCGGTCAGGGGCCGTTCGAACAGGCCGAGTTGTAACTTCTTCGTGAGGATGCGCCGGTTGGCGTCGTCGACCCGGGCCAAGGGGATCCGCCCCGCGCTCACCTCGCCGCGCAGCAGGCTGAGGAACTTCTTGTAGTCGTGCGGGACCATCACCATGTCGACGCCCGCGCCGACGGCGGTGGCGATCTCGGCACCGGTGAAGCCGGTCTGCCCGTCGAGCTGGTCGACGGCCGCCCAGTCGGAGACGACGAAGCCGGTGAAGCCCAGCTCACCCTTGAGGACGTCGGTGACGAGGTACTTGTGGCCGTGCGACCGTACGCCGTTCCAGCTGCTGTAGGAGAGCATCACCGAGCCCACGCCGCGCCGGACGGCCTCCTTGAAGGGAGGCAGGTGGATCGCGCGCAACTCCGCCTCGGAGAGCTGGGTGTTGCCCTGGTCGACACCGCCGGTGGTGCCGCCGTCGCCGATGTAGTGCTTGGCCGTGGCGAGCACGGAGGCCGGGTCGCCGCCCAGGGTGCCGCCCTGCAGACCGGTGATGAACGAGGTCATGGCGGTGGGCAGTTCCGGCTTCTCGCCGAACGACTCGTAGGTACGGCCCCAGCGGTCGTTGCGGGCCACGCACAGGCAGGGGGCGAACGACCAGTCGATGCCGGTGCCGGCGACCTCCTCGGCGACAGCGCGGCCGACGCGCTGCACCAGGGCGGGATCGCGGGTGGCGCCGAGGCCGACGTTGTGCGGGAAGAGCGTGGCTCCGCGCACCGCGTTGTGACCGTGCACCGCGTCGATGCCGTAGATCATGGGGATGCCGAGCGGGGTGCCCAGGGCGGTGCGCTGAAGGGAGTCGTAGGTGTCGGCCCAGGTCTGCGCATTGTTGGGGGCGACCGCGGAGTCCCCGCCGGAGAGCACCGAGCCGATGCGGTAGGTCGCGAGGTCGGAGCGCGGGACCAGGGCGTCCTTCTCGATCTGGGTCATCTGGCCGAGCTTGTCGTCGAGGGTCATCCGGCGCAGCAGGTCCTCGACCCGCTGCGGCACGGGCAGGGCCGGGTCCTGGTACGGCAGCACGGCGGCGGGCCGCGCGGTGTCCCGCTCGGGCGGCGCGGCGGCGGTGAGCCCGGTCACGGCGAGCGCCACGGCGCACAGGGCGGCGACGAGCGCCGGACGGCGGGTGGAGCGGCGGACGGACGGGCGGGTGGGGGCTTCGGGGAGCGGCGGCGTCATGGCGGAGCCTTTCCGGATGCGGGCCGGAGGGGCGGGGTGAAACGGGTCGTGGGGAGGGAGGGAGAGAGAGGGGCGGGTTGCGGGGTTCGGGGGTGTGGGGGTTCGGGGGTGTGGGGCTTCGGGGGTGTGGGGGTGCATGTCGCAAGGGCGGGGGTGGGCTGTCCTGTGTGGTGCCGGTCGTGCCGGTGGTGCCGGTCTGTGCGGTGGCCGGTGACGCTGGTTGTGTGCGGCGGCCGGTGGCACTGGTCTCCGATGGCCGGTGGCCAGGCCCGGGACCGAGGTGCCGGACTCGGCCGGCTCCGGCGGCCACGATCTCGGGACCGGCCCCCGGCTCCGGTCCGTCCCCCGGCCCCGGCCCGGAACGCGCGCGGTACGGCCCGGGGCGCCGCACCCGGCGGTGCCGTCGACGACGGCAGGTGGAACGCTCCGGGGTCCGCCCTCTCGGCGCAGGACGGAGCCCGGAGCGGGTCGGTGCGCCGCGGGTCAGGCGACGGAGCAGGCGGTGCCGTTCAGGGTGAAGGCCGTCGGCTCGGTGAAGCCGCCGCTGTACGTGCCCTGGAAGCCGAAGCTCTGGGTGCCCCCGGCCGCGATCCGCGTGTTGTGCCCGGCCGGGCTCGCCCTGACGGCGCCGGAGGTGCCGGACAGGGTCGCGTTCCAGGCGTTGGCGATCCGCTGCCCGGACGGCAGGGTGAAGCCGAGCTGCCAGCCGTCGACCGGGGCCGATCCGGTGTTCTTCACGGTCACGTCGGCGGTGAAGCCGCCCTGCCAGACGTTGGCGCCGTACGTCACCTGGCAGGCTGCCGCCGGACCGCCGGGGCCACCCGGGTCGCCGCCCCCGGTGTGGACCGTGGAGGAGAAGGAGTTCACGGCGAGCCCGGCGCCGTTCTGCCACGGCTCGAAGCCGGCCTGGATGCTGGTCAGGTACCAGTTGCTCTGCGCCATGCCCCGGGCCACGGCCTGGTCGACGAAGTCCATGACGTCGAAGCTCCAGCTGGAGATCGCCGACGGGGCGACGAAGGAGATCACGTCGTTGGACCCGTTGCTGCCGGTCCACACCTCCCAGCCGCGCCCCCCGACGGACGCCGTGCCGACCTGGGAGCCGATCGGCTGGATCGGGCCGACCCGGTTGAACCAGATCATGATCTCGGTGCGGTTGACGCCGTCGGTGCGGGGCGTCGGGTCCAGCCAGATGTCGTACGAGGCGTTGTACACGGCGCCGGAGACGTAGCCGTACGAGATGCTGCTGGGCGCGCTGGAGACGGTGCTGATCTGCGCGGGCAGGTTGGTGCCCGGCGAACAGTTGGTGTAGTGGCAGCCGTTGAAGACCGAGGGGTACGACTTCGGTGCGCCGTTGGTGGGCACGGAGCCGTCGGCCTGGGTGACCCGGAAGCCGGTGTCGGTCGCGGTGACGCACTGCCGGGCGCTGGAGCCCCAGCGGTTGTTCTGGACGACGTAGCGGCCCTGGATCACGGTCGATCCGAACGGCTCGCAGACGACCGTGTCCGCCCGGGCGGGAGCGGTGGCGGCGAGGAGCGCCGCCACGGTGGCGAGCGTGGTGAGCAACGCGCCCCACAGGGCGCGGACGGTGCGGAGGCGGTGCGGTGACGATCGCATGCGGGGTGCCTCTCTCCGTGAGAACCGGATTCGACGGAGGTGCTGCGGCTCGGGGTTCGGGAGCGCTCCCACCTCCCCACTGATGGGAGCGCTCCCACCTCACCGGTTTCGGTCGCGACTGTAGGAGCCCGCCCATGTCCCTGACAACCCGTTAGACGGGAATCCGTCGAATGTATTTCGAAGTGGCAGGTCAGCGGGGCGGACTGGTGATCCCGCTCAACGGCCGGGCAGGTCATAGGCATTGGGAGCGCTCCCGGGCGGCCTCGGCGGCCTCACGCCGACTCGCGCACCACCAGCTGGGTCCTCAGGATCACGTGCCGCCACGCCACTTCCGGCTGGTCCATCTCCTCCAGCAGCAGCCGCACCATGGTCCGCCCGATCTGCTCCAGCGGCTGGCGGACGGTGGTCAGCGGCGGGTCGGTGTGCCGGGCGAGCTCGAAGTCGTCGAACCCGACGACCGCCACGTCGTCGGGTACCCGGCGCCCCGCCGCGCGCAGCACGGCCAGGGCTCCCGAGGCCATGGTGTCGGAGGCGGCGAGGACCGCGTCCACCTCCGGGTGGCGCTTGAGGAGTTCGGCCATCGCCCGGCGTCCGCTCGCCTCGGTGAAGTCGCCCTCGACGGTCCAGGAGGCGGGCGCGGGCAGGCCCGCCTGCTCCAGGGCCTGCTGGTAACCGCGCAGCCGGCAGCGGGCCACGTACATGTCCAGCGGCCCGGTGATCGCCGCGATCGCGCGCCGGCCGCCGTTCAGCAGGTGGGCCACCGCCTCGCGGGCGCCGCCGACGTTGTCCGCGTCGACGTAGGTGATCTGCTCGTCACCGGAACGGCGGCCCAGCAGGACCGTGGGCAGGCCCGCGTCGGCGAGCATGTCCGGCAGCCGGTCCTCGGCGCGCACCGACATCAGCAGCACGCCGTCGACCCGGCCGCCGCGCGCGTACTCGACGAACCGCTGCCGTTCGGCATCGGTGCGGACCAGGGTGAGCAGCAGTTGCACGGACGTCTCGGCGAGCGCGTCGCCGACGGCCGTGACCGTCTCCGAGAAGAACGGCTCGCCGAACAGCCGCCAGTCCCGTTCCGTCATCACCAGCGCCACGGCGTCGGCCCGCCGGCCGGCCAGCGACCGCGCCGCCAGGTTGGGCACGTAGCCGAGTTCGGCGATGGCCCGCTGCACGGCGCGGCGGGTGGACTCCCGGACACCCGCCTCGTTGTTGATGACGCGCGAGACCGTGCCCCGTCCGACGCCGGCGAGCGCGGCCACCTGTTCCAGCGTGGGCGTCGTACCGGGCCGCCGCTTGACCATGTGTCACCCCCAAGGGCGCCGATCTTACGGGCCCGCGCCCGCAGGACCGAACGCCCCCGCGGCCGTTCAGCCGGTGTAACGCTCGCGCAGTTCCACCTTCCGCACCTTCCCGGACACCGTCATCGGGAAGGAGTCCAGCACCTGCAGCCGGCTCGGGACCTTGTAGTGCGCGAGCCGTCCCGCGCAGAAGTCCCTCAGTTCCTCCAGGGTCGGCGGGTCGTCCGGGTCGCGGGCGATGACGCAGGCCAGGACCTCCTCGCCGTAGTGCTCGTGCGGGACGCCCACGACCTGGACGTCCTGGACCTTGGGGTGGGCGTAGAGGAACTCCTCGATCTCACGGGGGTAGATGTTCTCCCCGCCGCGGATGATCATGTCCTTGATGCGGCCGACGATCTCGACGTAGCCGTCCTCGCGCATCACGGCGAGGTCGCCGGTGTGCATCCAGCGCCCGGCGTCGATCGCCTCGGCGGTTTTCTCCGGCTCGTCCCAGTAGCCGAGCATCACGCTGTAGCCGCGCGTGCACAACTCGCCCGCCGTACCCCGGCGTTGGGTGACGCCGGTCGCCGGATCGACGACCTTGACCTCCAGGTGCGGCAGGACCCGGCCGACCGTGCCCGTGCGGTGCTCCAGGTCGTCGTCGCGCCGGGTCTGCAGGGAGACCGGGGACGTCTCGGTCATGCCGTAGCAGATGGCGACCTCGGCCATGTGCATCTCGGCGACCACCCGCTTCATCACCTCCACGGGGCAGGGCGAGCCCGCCATGATGCCGGTGCGCAGGGAGGAGAGGTCCCAGGAGGCGAAGCCGGGGAGGTTCAGCTCGGCGATGAACATGGTCGGGACGCCGTAGAGGGAGGTGCAGCGTTCCTGCTGGACCGCGTCCAGGGTCGCCGCGGGGTCGAAGGAGGGGGCCGGGATGACGATGCAGGCACCGTGCGAGGTGGCGGCGAGGTTGCCCATGACCATGCCGAAGCAGTGGTAGAAGGGCACCGGGACGCAGATCCGGTCCTGTTCGGAGTAGGCGATCAACTCCCCTACGAAGTAACCGTTGTTGAGGATGTTGTGGTGGGAGAGGGTGGCGCCCTTGGGGAAACCCGTGGTGCCCGAGGTGTACTGGATGTTGATGGGGTCGTCGCAGGACAGCTCCGGGTGGGCCGGGTCGGGGGTGGCCCGCGAGAGCAGCGTCTCCCAGCCCGGGTCGCCGAAGTACACGACCTCGCGCAGCCCGGGGCAGCGGCCCCGCACCTGGTCGACCATCGCCCGGTAGTCGCTCGTCTTGTGGCGGAGCGAGGCGAACAGCAGGGACACCCCGGCCTGCTTCAGGACGTACTCGACCTCGTGGGTGCGGTAGGCCGGGTTGATGTTCACCATGATCGCGCCGATGCGGGCGGTGGCGTACTGGACGAGCACCCACTCGGGGCAGTTGACCGCCCAGATGCCGACCCGGTCGCCCTTGACGACCCCGGACGCCAGCAGCGCCGAGGCGAGGCGGTCGACGTCCGCGCCGAAGCGCGCGTAGGTCCAGCGTCGGCCGGACGGCACGTCCACCAGGGCCTCGCGCTCCGGCCAGGCGGCCACGGCCCGGTCCAGGTTCGCCCCGATGGTGTCGCCGAGCAGCGCCGTGTCGCCGGTGCCGTGGCTGTAGGAGTTCACCGGAAGTCCTCCTCGCGGTACTCGGCGTCCGAGCCGGCCGCCGTGGCCTCGCGCAGGGCGATCCGGCGGATCTTGCCGGAGACGGTCTTGGGCAGGTCGGCGAACTCCAGGCGGCGGATGCGCTTGTAGGGGGCGAGGGTCTCGCGGGAGTGCTCGAAGAGCATCTTCGCCGTGTCGGGTCCGGGCTCCCAGCCGTCCGCCAGGACCACGTACGCCTTGGGGACCGACAGCCGCACCTCGTCCGGGGCGGGCACCACCGCCGCCTCGGCCACCGCCTCGTGCTCCAGCAGCGCGCTCTCCAGCTCGAACGGACTGATCTTGTAGTCGGAGGCCTTGAAGACGTCGTCGCTCCGCCCGATGTACGTCAGATACCCCTCGTCGTCCCTGGAGGCGACGTCTCCCGTCCGGTAGTAGCCGCCCGCCATGGCCTCCGCCGTGCGGTCGGCGTCGCCGTGGTAACCGGTCATCAGGCCGACCGGGCGGTCCGACAGGTCGAGCGCGATCTCGCCCTCCGCGGCGCCCGGCGCACCGGAGACGGGGTCGAGGAGCTCGACGCGGTAGCCGGGGCTGGGCCGGCCCATCGAGCCCGTCTTGAGCGGCTGGCCGGGGCTGTTGGCGACCTGGACGGCGGTCTCGGTCTGGCCGAAGCCGTCGCGGATGGTGATGTTCCAGGCGCGGCGGACCTGCTCGATGACCTCCGGGTTGAGCGGCTCACCGGCCGCGACGACCTCGCGGGGCGGGGTGCGCAGCTGTGTCAGATCGGCCTGGATGAGCATGCGCCACACGGTCGGCGGGGCGCAGAAGGTGGTGACGCCTACCCGATCCATCTCGGTCATGAGACGACCGGCGTCGAAACGCGTGTAGTTGTGCAGGAAGACCGTCGCCTCGGCGTTCCACGGGGCGAACAGATTGGACCAGGCGTGCTTGGCCCAGCCGGGTGAGGAGATGTTCAGGTGCACGTCGCCGGGTTGCAGGCCGATCCAGTACATGGTCGACAGATGGCCGATCGGGTACGACGTGTGGGTGTGCTCGACGAGCTTGGGCCGGGCGGTGGTGCCCGAGGTGAAGTAGAGCATCAGCGGGTCGTCGGCCAGGGTCGGGCCGTCGGGCACGAAGTCGGCGGAGGCGCCCTGGGCCTCGTCCAGCGCCAGCCAGCCGTCCGGCACCGCGCCGGCGGCGCCCGCGGCGATGCGCGTGTAGTCGCCGGGGACCTCGGCGAACTTGCCGGTGTCCTCGGTGCGCGCGATGACGTGCCGGACCCGGCCGCGCTCGACGCGGTCGCGCAGGTCGGCGGAGCCGAGCAGCGGGGTGGCCGGGATGACCACCGCGCGCAGCTTCATCGCGGCGAGGGCGGTGATCCACAGTTCGGTCTGGTTGCCGAGCATGACGAGGATGCGGTCCTCGGCGCGCACGCCCCGGGCGCGCAGCCAGGTGGCGAACCGGGCCGACCGCACCGACACCTCCTCGAAGGACAGCCGGGTCTCGCGGCCGTCCTCCTCGACGAGGTGCAGGGCGGTGCGGGCGTTGCCGTCGGCGATCTCGTCGAACCAGTCGAGCGCCCAGTTGAAGTGCGGGGGGCGCGGCCACCGGAAGCCCCGGTAGGCCGTCGTGTAGTCCTCGCGGTGTGCCAGCAGGAAGTCCCGCGCCTCGCGGAACATCTGCGTCGCCGATGTCATCTGTTGTCCTCCTGGGTACCGGACCATTGCCGGGCGGCTCCGAGCCGTCGTGTAATCCGTGATGCAGGTCTCACTACCCCCGAACGGGGGTGCGCCCGCGCCGGAGCCGTAGTGAAGGGGCGATCAGGTGACAGCAGACGCGTCCGACGCGGTCGAGATCCGGAACGCCCTGCTGGGCCTGCGGCGCGGCACCGGCCTTCCGGTCGCCTTCGGCGGCCTGGCGGAGGCCGGGCAGCAGATGCCCATCGGCGAGCTGAGCGGCACGTCGACGCGCGCCCTGCGGTCGCGGGTGGTGACGTCCGGCACCGGTCGTGGCGGCAAGGCGGTGGCGCTGTCCCGACCGTGTGCGGTGACGGACCACTCGGCGTCGCGGCAGATCGGCCACGGGTACGACGCCCCGGTGGCCGTAAAGGGGCTGCGGTCGGTGCCGGCCATGCCGGTGGTGGTGCGCCACCGGGTGCGCGGGGTGCTGTACGGGGCCGCTGCGCACGGCCCTGGCTCCCCCACTGCCGAAAGCGTGGGGGGACCCCCACGGCGGGCGGACTGGACACGCCGTCGAGGCGGCGCGGGACGTGGAGCGGGCGCTGGTCGTCCGGGACGAGGCCCGCAGGCTCGCCGCCGGGGCCGGGGCCGCGTGGCGGACGACGACTTGGCGACCGGCGGCCCGGACCTCGCCCGCCGCGTCTGCCCGATCCTCTCGGTCATCACCGGGGGCCGGGGCGGGCGCGGGGTGGGAGCAGGTGCGGGAGGCGCACGCGGCGCTGCGGGCGCTGGCCCCGCGGATCGCGGACCCGCGGCTGCGCGCGGCGCTGTTCGGGGCGTGTGCGTTGCTGACGGCCCACACGGGCCCCTCGGTGCGAATCCGGCTCGCGCCGCGCGAGGTGGACGTGCCGGCGTGCGTCGCGACGGGCGCCACGAACGCGGTGACCGCGAAATGGCTGGGCGTGACGCCCGAGTCCGTCACGGGACATCTGCGGTCGGCCATGCGGAAGCCACGGGGTCGCACCCGTGGCGAGGCCGTGGTCGCCGTGCGACGGGCGGGGTGGTTGCCATAGGTTTGTGGTGTTCTCCGTGATCCTGCGCGATCGCTCTGCCCGCGGGTTCCCCGCGGGCCGCCGTGCCTCGTGTTCCACGGCATTCGGGAGTCCGATGAATTCGTCCGCCGGCATGTGTTGTTATTTCCCTCACCACGCCGTCCCTCCGAAATTCAAAGAACCGTTGCCTAATATTGGCCAGGACACGACACAGGGAGGGGAGCGGTGACCGTTCGACGGGACTTCCAGGAGCCTCCCAGGAGCCGCCCCGACCTGCTCATCGGCCGGGAGGATCTGTTCACGTCGGCGCGTGAGCAGCTCGGCCGAGGGGGCAGCGTGCTGCTCCACGGCCCGGCCGGAATTGGAAAGTCGACAGTCCTGCGGGCGCTGGCCGCGGATTACGCTGGTCCGGACCGCACGGTGTTGCGCTGCTCGGCGACCGAGTCGGAATCCCATCTGCCCTTCCTCGCTCTGGCCGATCTGTTCGGGCTGGTCCTGGACGACATCTCCGGTGCGTTGCCCGCCGCCCAGCGCACCGCCCTGGAGTCGGCGCTCACCGGCCGCGGCGAGTCCACGCTCCAGCGGGACGGGCTCGCGCTGCGCCTCGCCGTGCTGTCGGCGCTGCGGGCGCTGGCCGCGGGGGGCCCGGTGCTCGTGGTCGCCGACGACCTCCAGTGGCTGGATGCCGCCAGTGCCGAACTGCTCGGTTTCGCGGCCCGCCGGCTGGGGGGCACGCCCGTGCAGATGCTGTGCGCGGTGCGGACCGAGGGCCAGGAGTACGACCGTCACCTCCCCGCGTCTCCGCCCGACACGCTCGCCGTGCGGCTGGGCCCGCTGAACCGTACGCAGGTCTCGGCGCTGCTCGACCACCGCGGCTACACGCCCCTGTCCCGCTCGACGATCCGTGACATCCACCGCACCAGCGGCGGCAACCCGCTCTTCGCGCTGGAGCTGGGCCGGGCCCTGGCCGAGAGTCCGGCCCGGCCCCGGCCCGGCGAGCCGCTGCCCGTGCCCACCTCGCTGCGGGCCCTGGTGCTGAGCCGGCTGGAGATGCTGTCCGACGAGGCCCGCCGCACCCTCCTCGTGGCCAGCGCCGGTGCGCGTCCCACACTGGCGCTGCTGCACGCGGCCGGGCGGGAGCACGCCGAGGCCGAGACGGCCCAGGCGGCGGCGCTGGGCCTGCTGGCCACGGACCCCGAGGCGCCGGCCCTGCGGTTCGCGCATCCGCTGATCTCGGCCGCGCTGTACGCGGAGGCTCCGGCGCAGGAGCGGCGGGCCGTGCACGCCGCGCTGTCCACGGCCGCCTCCGACCCGATCGAGCGGGCCCGGCACCTGGCCCTTGCGACCACCGGCACCGACCCGGACGTGGCGGCCCGGCTCGCCGAGGCCGGCGCGCTGGCCCGGGACCGCGGGGCCCCTTCCGTCGCCGCCTCGCTCGGGCTGCTCGCGGCCCGGCACACCCCGGCGGACAGCACCCCGGGCCCCGACGAGCGGCGTCTGCAGGCCGCGGAGGACGCGATCACCGCCGGCGAGGCGGATATGGCCCGGGACATCGCCCGTGACGTGCTGACGCGTGCCACCGTGCCGGCCGAGCGCGTCCGGGCCTGGATGGTGGTCATCGAGGCGGCCGGGCAGGCGCTCGGCGATGTCGACGCGGTCTTCCCGCAGGTCCTGGCCGACGCGGGCGACGACCCGGGCCTTCTCGCCCTGGTCCACTACCAGCTGGCCTGGCGCGGCCTGGTCGTGGAGGGCGACTTCGCCGAGGCCCGCAAGGAGGCCGCGCACGCGGCGGAGCTCGCCGCCCGGGGCGGCGACCGGCGCACCGAGCTGATGGCGCTGTCCTTCCAGGCCTCCACCGAGACCCTGATGGGGCACCCGGACGCCCCCGTGACCGTCAAACGGGCCCTGAAGGAACCCCAGGACCCCTACGTGGCCTGCCACCACAACGGCGCCGGATCGGCCCGGTTCCGCTGGCTGATCATGAGCGACCAGTTGCCCGAGGCGCGGGCGACCATCACCGCGCTGCTGCGCGAGGTGCGACGGCGCGGCATGGTCGAGAGCGAGGTGCACTTCCTGCGCTTCCTCGCCGACACGGAACTGCGCTCCGGGCACTGCGGCCGGGCCCTGGACCTGGCCCGTGAAAGTCTGCGGCTGGCACGGGACTCCGGCATCGGCGAGGGCGCCTCGGCGATGCTCGCCTCCCTCGCGGAGGCCTCGGCCGGGGACGTCGACCGGGCCCTGGCCCTCGCCCGGGAGGCGGCGGACCACGCCGAGGTCGACGGCGACCAGATGTACCTGTCCCGGGCCCTGGCGGCGCTGGGCTACGCGCAGTTGGTGGCCGGTGACCCGGCCGCCGCCGTCCGTTCGCTGCGCCGGGTGCGGGAGCTGGAGCAGGGCCTCGGCATCAACGACCCCGGGCGCGGCCGCTGGCACGGCGACCTCGCCGAGGCCCTGGTCCGCATCGGTGAGCCGGGCGAGGCCCAGGACGTCATCGACACGACCCGGGCGCACGCGCTGCGGCTGGGCCGGCAGAGCGTGCTGGCCGTCCTCGACCGGGCCGAGACGCTGGTGCGGGCGGCACGCGGTGAACACGAGGCCGCCGTCGTCCGGCTGACGTCCGTGCAGGACCGGCTCGGCCGGCTCGGGTACGGCCTGGAGGAGGCCCGGGCCGCCTTCGCGCTGGCCCGTCTGCGCGCCCAGGCCGCCGCCTCCCCCCGCACCGGCGGCAGGCCTCTGCCGGGACCGGCGTCGTACGACGAGGCCGCCCGGCTGTTCCGGCGCTGCCGTGCGCTGCCCTGGCTGCGGCAGGTCGACGCGGCCGCCACCGCCGGTCCCATGGTCGTGGAGCCGGCCGCCGCCGCGCCGGCCGTCGCCGTCGACGCGCTGGAGGGTCTGGCCGCGATGGAGCGTCAGGTCGCCTCACTGGTGATGGAGGGCGCGACCAACCGGGAGATCGCCGCGCGCCTGTTCATCAGTGTCAAGACCGTCGAGGCGACCCTCACCCGGGTCTACCGCAAGCTCGGCATACGCTCCCGCGTGGACATCGTCCGGCTGGCCGCGGGCCGTCGAACGACCTGACCCCACCTGGGTTTACGGCGTCCGACCGAGGGTTATCCCTGCCCAACTCCCTTAGGGGGTTCCCTCATTGGGAGCCCCCTCGTGCGGGCTCTAGCTTGGGGGCGTGCCGCTCGCCGGACACACGGAGATCCGAACAACGGCGTCAGGGTCCCCGTGCACCACCACCCGCGCGACCCCCCACCGGCAACTCCCCAAGGAGACCCATGTTCGGGCTCAACGCTGCCAAGAAGGCCGCCGCCGTCGTCGCGGCGACCGCTGCCGCCGCCACGACCGCGCTGCTCGCCGCCCCCACGGCCGTCGCCGCGCCCCAGCCGATCGTCGGCGGTACCACGACCACGACCTCCGCGTACCCGTTCGTCATGCAGATCACCGACGCCTCGCAGAACCAGTTCTGCGGCGGCACGCTGGTCTCGCCGACGAAGGTCGTCACCGCCGCGCACTGCATGGTCGGTGAGACCACCGGCAGTGTGCGCGTCGTCGGTGGCCGCACCTACCTCAACGGCACCAACGGCACGGTCGGCAGAGTCAGCAGGATATGGATCCACCCGAGCTACACCGGCGTCAACAAGGGCGCCGATGTGGCCGTACTGACGCTGTCGACGTCGATGCCGTACACCACGGCGAAGTACGTCTCCTCCTCCCAGACCTCGGTGTACGCGGCCGGCACCACCGCCCGCATCCTCGGGTGGGGCGACACCTCCGAGAACGGCAGTGCCTCCAACCAGCTGCGCACCGCGACCGTACCGACCGTGTCCGACTCCAGCTGCGCGAGCGCCTACGGCTCCGACTTCGTGCAGAGCGACATGGTGTGCGCCGGAAAGACCACCGGCGGCGTGGACACCTGCCAGGGCGACAGCGGCGGCCCCCTGCTCATCGGGGGCGTCCTGGCAGGCATCACCTCCTGGGGCGAAGGCTGCGCCCAGGCCGGTCACCCGGGTGTCTACACCCGGCTGACCACCTTCTCCAACCTGGTCACGACGCAGATCAACTCGTGACCGGCCACTAGCTCCTGAGTACCCCTCAGGCGAATGACCAGGGGGCGTTGCGGGCCTCCACGAGCGGCCCGCAACGCCCCCTCTCCATGGCCCCGGCCGGGTCGCGGTGCTTGCACGGGCCGCGCGGAGGAGTGCTGCCCGTGTCTCCGCCGGCCGTCTCCTGGCCTTCGCCGTGATGCCGCTGCTGGTCATCGTGGTCCCCGGGCCCCGGCGTGCTGGTCGTCAGCGGCCGGGCCCTCGCGCACGGCTGCCGCACCGCCGTGGCGACGGCCCTCGGCAACATCACCGGCTCCCGTCCGCTGGTCGTGGCGGTCGCGTTCGTCGGCTCGCTGGTCGAGCGGTCGGTGACGGTGTGCCTGACGGTGAGGCCGAGGGTGCCGCGGTATCCGGTGCACCTGGGCGTCCAGGCCTTCCGGCACCGGGCGGTCCGAGGGCGTCGCGCAGCGGCACGCAACCGGTGGCGCCGGCCCGCGTCGATCTCCGGACCGCTCCTGGACGGGGTTCTCGTCGGCGTCACCAACCCCGAGGGCGTGGTGTTCCTCGGCGCCGTCCTGCCTCGGTTCGTGGACCGCTCGGCGGGCCGCGCGCCCCTGCAGACGCTCCTGTCGGGCCTGGTGGCGATCTCGATCGGACTGGTCACGGACACGCTGTGGGTCCTGGCCGCGTCGGCCGCCCGCGCCCTTTCGCCCGGTCCGCGCGTCGTCCGTCCCTGATCGGCGGGGCGGGCGGCCGCACGATGATCGGCCCGGGCGTGACGGTGACGGTGGCGGTGGCGGTAGCGGTTACGGGCCGGGCGGAGCGAGCCGCCGCTCCGGTCAGGTGCGCACGACGCCGAACCGGATGTCGTACGACGCCCCCGGGTGCATGACGCGCAGCATCCGCTCCCCCTCGGCGGTGATCTCCTCCCGGTGTGCCCGGGTGAGGCGTCCGAAGGGCTCGATCACCAGCGCGTCCTCCTCCAGCCGCCACAGCCCCGCGAGGAAGCCGTCGACGAGGAGCGTGCGGTAGGCCAGGTTTCCCTTCCACGAGCGGCCCCGGTATGCGGGCGGGACGACGCGGGTGCGGTCGGCGTGCGAGAGCAGCAGATTGTCGAACTCGGGCAGGAAGCGCGGCGGTGCGGGGGTGTCGGGGCCGGGACGGGGGGCGTCCGGCAGGTCGAAGAGTTCGACGCCGCTCTCGTCCCGGAAGATCACGAGCCGGGAGCGCAGGCGTTCGAAGGCCTCGCGCAGTCGGGTCAATCCGGCCCAGGTCTGCATGTCCTTCACGGAGGCCGGGCCGAACGCGGCGAGGTAGCGCAGGACGACCGCGTCGGGCGTGGGGGCCGGTTCCGCGGGCCGCCCGAGCCAGTGTTCGGCGGTGGTGAGACGGACCTGCCCACTCCGCTCCCACAGACCGCGCGGAGTGACCTGCACGAGGGGGAGCCGGCAGCGGGCGGCGACCGCCAGGGCCTGTGGATCGGCGTCGGGCCACTCCTGGAGCAGGGCCTCCCGCAGCTGCTTCATGGTGCGGGGCTCGGTCTCGACCAGGTCGCGGGCGAGCCCGGCGAGCCGGTCGAGGTCGACTCCGCTGAGCCCGGCACGGAAGTTGACCAGCTCCCGGTCCCGGGCGGGCTGCACCAGTGGCCGCAGGGTGAGGCAGTCGTCCCCGGTGTGGGTGTGGATGGTGGAGCGCATGGTGACGATCCGGACGACCTCGCGGTCCGCCATCGGCCGGGACAACGCCTCGGGGGTGAATCCGTCGAGCCGGGCGGCGAGCGCGTAGTACGGCGGCTTGACGTTCTGCGCCTGGAGCCCGAGCAGGTGCTCGACGGCCGCCGTGGCGGAGAGCCGGGCGGGGCTCAGGAGCAGCTGCCGGTCAAGGGTCGCGCGGTTGAGGGCACGCGTGCCGAGCAGGGGTGCCGATCCGGTGACGCTCCGCTTGGTGTTCGTCATGGAAGGCACGGTAGTGGGACTTGCGGACAGGTTCTGGCCGCGACGTGGGGTGCGAGCAGCCAGGGTTGTGGTTCTCGTAGGCACCGTGTCCTGCACGTTCCGCCGCGCGATCAGGCCTGCGCACGCCCGGCCGTGAGGCAGCCGGAACGCCCCGGCGACGCGCCCGCCCCGCCGGGGGGACCAGCCCGCGGCATCATCGCGGCCGGGGAACCACACCGCCCGCACGTCGCTCTGGCGCCGCGCCCGACGTCGCCGCAGCCGCCCGCGCCCCGGCCCGGGACCTCCAGCGCTCGCCGCGGGACGTGGCCGACCACGTCCCCCACACCGGCGAGCGCGTCGACAGGTTCCGCCGGGCCCTGACCGAGATCGTCACGGTGAACGCCGCGCTGGTCGCCCGGCCGCGCGGACGTCGTCGCCTTCCCGCACGGGGCGGCCAACGGTACCGAGTGGAGGCGGCGCGACGCCGTCACCACGGACCGACGGCCTCCGGGCAGGTTGTTACGTCCGCCGCGCCGCCGGGTACTCAGCAGTGCGTTCCCGGCACCCGCACCACACGCTCCACTCGGGAGATCCGATGCTCCGACTTCCGCCCCGACCAGAACGCGCCGCCCCCCATGAGTGACAGCACCGGACGGACGGTGGAGGGCATGGAACGAGGCGCAGACCCGACGCGGTCGGCTCTGATCGTGATCGACATGATCAATACCTACGACCACGAGGACGCCGAACTCCTCGTGCCGTCCGCCGAGGACATCGTGCCCGTCCTGACCGAGCTGCTCGGCCGGGCCCGCGGGGCGGACGTTCCCGTGATCTACGTGAACGACAACTTCGGACTGTGGCGCTCGCATCACGGGGAGCTGCTGGACGCGGCCCTGTCCCAGCCGAACGCCCACCTGATCGAGCCGATCCGGCCCGACGACCAGTCGCTCTTCGTCATGAAGGCCCGCCACTCGGTCTTCTTCGAGACGCCCCTGTCGTACCTCCTGTGGAGCCTGAACGTCGGGCACGTGGTCCTGACCGGGCAGGTCACCGAGCAGTGCGTCCTCTATTCCGCCCTGGACGCGCACATCCGTCATCTGGAGGTGACGGTACCGAAGGATGCCGTCGCCTCCATCCACCCCCATCTGGCCTCCGCGGCGCTGGAGATGATGGAGCGCAACATGGGCGCCCGGATCATCACGGCGAAGGAGACCGACTTCGCGCCCCGCACCCCGTGAGAACGACTGCGACGCCTGGTCCGGACCGGTCGGGGACGGACCCTCTGTGCTCTCGGCGTGGCATGTCCGGACCCCGGTCCGCTGCGGGGTGGGCCCATGTCGGCACCTGAGACGGGTGCCCTGCAGCGGGAACCGCTGATCGCCGCCGGCCTGCGCCGGCTAATCGCCCAGGCGCTGCGCCCTGCTCCTCGACCATCTGCTCGTCGGGGGGTGACGGTCGCCGGGAGCGGGTCCCGGCTCAGACGTCAGGCGGCCGGGCCGACGTCGACCATCGCTGCGGCATCGGTGCCGGTGTCCTCGTCCGGCGCCGGGCGCAGGTAGGCGGTGATCTGCTTGCCCTCGCCGAGGGGTGCCACGGCGACATCGGCGCTGACCGTGTGCACCACGTGCATCCCGTGGCCGCCGAAGCGCTGCCCGTCGCGCTGTCTGACCACCGGCCGCTGCGCCGAGGTGTCCCACACCGTGACGGCCAGTCCGTCGCCGGACAGCAGAAGGATCATCCCGCAGGGGCCGGGAGCGTGCCGGATCGCGTTGGTGACCAGTTCACTGACGACCAGTTCGGCGTCGATCGCCAGCGGGGCCGGTACGGGAGGGCGGCCGGTGCACGGTACGTACGCCAGGAACGCCCGCAGGGCCCGGCGCGCCTCGACAGCGCAAGCTGCGCCTTCTGCCCAGACCGCGCCGCAGCGCAGGTGGGTCTGCTCGTCCGCGCCCGGCTCATCTGCCGCCTGCTTCATAAGCGGGATGACCATATGGGAGCTCTTTCGTTGTTGTTCGTGTTGCTCAGGGGTCCTTCGGTCGCTCGATTACCCCGGCGTGGACCGCGCATACTGCCGGCGGCCCGCCGATCCGGTGTGCTCTGCGCCGCAGTCGCCCAGCCGCGTTCCCCGCTCGTCCTTCCCGGTGGCGACGGCCGAGGCGGACAGGCGCGTCGCGGCGGCGAGGCTGCCGAAGAGGACGGCCGGGCCGTGGGTGCCAGGGCGACCACCGCCGACGGCACCGGGGTGACCTTCATCCCCAGCGTCCGCGGCCGCCCGCACCTGGTGGCGGTCCACGCGCCGGGGTGGCTGCCGGCGGTGCGGTACCCGGTGGCCGGGCCGGATCCCGTCGGACCGGTGCCGCTGGACACGGTCACCCTGCGCTGGAGGCGCTCGCGCATCCGGTACGGCCGGGGCTCCCGCGCACCCTGCCCCCGCGGTCCGCGCACCACCGGCGAGCCGGCCCACGTCCGGGGACTCACACCTCCGGCGGATTCCCGCCACCCCGACCTGCTGCGCCAGGCGGGCCCGCTCACCCTCCGGCGGCAGGGCCCCGCTCGCGCATCCGGTACGGCCGGGGCTCCCGCGCACCCTGCCCCGCGGTCCGCGCACCACCGGCGAGCCGGCCCACGTCCGGGGACTCACACCTCCGGTGGATTCCCGCCACCCGGACCTGCTGCGCCGGGCGGGCCCGCTCACCCTCCGGCGGCACGGCCGTTACGTCCGCAACACCCTCGACGTGCCCGCGCCGCCATGCGCCACCGATCCGCTGGCGGCCGTACCGCGCTGGGCCGCCGCGGCCCGCGCCGGGTACGGCGGTCTCCCGGCGGAAGCCCGCACCCGCGGGCGGATCGGTCGCTAGCATGAGCGACGATCCCGGCCGCGAGGACCCAGGAGAGCGAGGTCACAGTCAGGGCGAGGGCAAGGTCACAGCCGCACCCTCTGCTGCTCGTTCGTGTCCGTGACCTAGCATCCGAGCATGACGGTCCTGCCTGACGACGGGCTTGAACTGGCCGGCGAGTTCCCTGACGTGCCCCATGAGCAGTGGCAGCGCCTTGTAGCGGGCGTGCTGCGCAAATCGGGCAAGGACGTCGAGGGGGCCGAGGCCGAGGAAGCCCTGTCCACCGCGCTGGAGGACGGGTTGCGCACCCGCCCCCTCTACACCGCCCGTGACTCCGCACCCGAGCCGGGTTTCCCCGGTTTCGCCCCCTTTGTGCGCGGTGGCCGTGCCGAGGGGAACACGGTCGGCGGCTGGGACGTACGGCAACGGCACTCCGCGGCCGACCGGGACGCGGTGCTCGGTGACCTGGAGAACGGCGTCACCTCCCTCTGGCTGACGGTCGGGGAGGGCGGCATCGCGGTGCCGGACCTCGGTCTGGTCCTCGACGGCGTGTACCTCGATCTCGCGCCCGTGGTCCTCGACGCGGGGTGCGATGCCGAGCCCGCCGCGCGGGAGTTGCTGCGGGTGTACGAGGAGCGGGGCGTCGCCCGGGAGGCGGCGCGCGGCAACCTGGGCGCGGATCCGCTGGGGCACGAGGCCCGAACCGGGCAGCAGTGCGATGCCGCGCCGGCGGCGGAGCTCGCGCGGCTGTGCGCCGGGCAGTACCCGGGGCTGCGGGCTCTGACCGTGGACGCGCTGCCGTATCACGAGGCCGGTGGCTCGGCCGCCCAGGAACTGGGCTGCTCGCTGGCCACCGCGGTGACGTATCTGCGGGAGCTGACCGGGGCGGGGCTGGATGTCGAACAGGCCTGTGGGCAACTGGAGTTCCGGTACGCCGCGACCGCCGACCAGTTCCTGACGATCGCGAAGCTGCGCGCCGCGCGCCGGCTGTGGGCCCGGGTGGCCGAGGTCTGCGGGGCGCCGCGCGCGGGAGCGCAGCTCCAGCACGTCGTCACCTCGCCGGTGATGATGACGCGCCGCGACCCGTGGGTGAACATGCTGCGCACCACCATCGCCACGCTGGCCGCCGGGGCCGGCGGTGCCGACGCGGTGACCGTGCTGCCCTTCGACCACGCCCTCGGCCTGCCGGACGCGTTCGCGCGGCGGATCGCCCGCAACACCTCCACGATCCTCATCGAGGAGTCGCACCTGTCCCGGGTCATCGACCCGGCGGGCGGCTCCTGGTACGTGGAGCGGCTCACCGACGAACTCGCCCACGCCGGCTGGGAGTTCTTCCAGCGCGTCGAACGGCTCGGCGGCATGGCGGCCGCCCTGCGGTCGGGCGACGTCGGACGGGATCTCGCCGAGACCTGGCAGGCTCGCACGGCCGGGCTGGCCAAACGACGCGAACCCGTCACCGGTGTCAGCGAGTTCCCGTTTCTCTCGGAGAAGCCGGTCGTCCGCGCGAGCGCGCCCGAGCCGCGCTCCGGAGGGCTGCCGCGTGTACGCCGTGACGAGGCGTACGAGACGCTGCGCGCCCGGTCCGACGCCCACCTCGCCGCGACCGGCTCCCGGCCCCGGATCTACCTCGCCGCGCTCGGCCCGGCCGCCGCGCACACCGCACGCCTCACCTTCGCCTCGAACCTCTTCCAGGCCGGCGGCATCGAGCCGGTCACGGAGGGCACCTTCGAGCAGAGCGGTGCGACGGAGGCCGTGCTGTGCTCCAGCGACGCGCTGTACGCGGAGCGGGCCGAGGCCGCCGTCCAGGAGCTCAAGGCCGCCGGGGCACGGCATGTGTTCCTCGCGGGCCGCCCCGGGGAGTACCCCGGTGTCGACGACCACGTCTTCGCGGGCTGCGACGCCGTGGCCGTGCTGTCCGCGACCCTCGACCGCATGGGAGTGTCCTGATGTCCGCCCCTACCGGCCCGTCCGTCCCCGACTTCTCCGGGATCGAGCTGGGCATCCCGGCCCCCGACGGTGGCGCCGACGAGTGGCGCACGGCGGTCAAGAACGCGTCCGGCGGGGACGACCTGCTCTGGGAGACCCCGGAGGGCATCGCCGTCAAGCCGCTCTACACCGGCCGTGACCTGGAGGGCCTGGACTTCCTGCAGACGTACCCGGGTGCGGCGCCGTACCTGCGCGGCCCGTACCCGACGATGTACGTCAACCAGCCCTGGACGATCCGCCAGTACGCCGGCTTCTCCACGGCCGAGGAGTCCAACGCGTTCTACCGGCGCAACCTCGCCGCCGGTCAGAAGGGCCTGTCGGTCGCCTTCGACCTGCCCACGCACCGGGGTTACGACAGCGACCACCCGCGGGTGACGGGTGACGTCGGCATGGCGGGCGTGGCGATCGACTCGATCTACGACATGCGGCAGCTGTTCGACGGCATTCCGCTGGACAAGATGACCGTGTCGATGACGATGAACGGCGCCGTGCTGCCGGTGCTGGCGCTGTACATCGTGGCGGCGGAGGAGCAGGGCGTACCGGCGGAGAAGCTGGCGGGGACCATCCAGAACGACATCCTCAAGGAGTTCATGGTCCGCAACACGTACATCTACCCGCCGAAGCCGTCGATGCGGATCATCTCCGACATCTTCGCCTTCACCTCGCAGCGGATGCCGCGCTACAACTCCATCTCGATCTCCGGCTACCACATCCAGGAGGCGGGTGCGACGGCCGATCTGGAGCTGGCGTACACGCTCGCGGACGGTGTGGAGTACATCCGCGCGGGCCGTGAAGCCGGCCTGGACGTGGACGCGTTCGCGCCCCGGCTGTCGTTCTTCTGGGCGATCGGCATGAACTTCTTCATGGAGATCGCCAAGCTGCGCGCGGCGCGCCTGCTGTGGGCGAAGCTGGTGAAGCAGTTCGATCCGCAGAACGCCAAGTCGCTGTCCTTGCGCACCCATTCGCAGACCTCGGGCTGGTCGCTCACCGCCCAGGACGTCTTCAACAACGTGACGCGCACCTGCGTCGAGGCCATGGCGGCCACCCAGGGCCACACGCAGTCGCTGCACACCAACGCCCTGGACGAGGCGCTCGCCCTGCCCACCGACTTCTCGGCGCGCATCGCACGCAACACGCAGCTGCTGCTCCAGCAGGAGTCCGGCACGACCCGCGTGATCGACCCGTGGGGCGGCAGCGCCTACGTGGAGAAGCTGACGTACGACCTGGCCCGGCGTGCCTGGCAGCACATCGAGGAGGTCGAGGCCGCGGGCGGCATGGCCAAGGCCATCGACGCGGGCATCCCCAAACTGCGCATCGAGGAGGCCGCGGCGCGCACGCAGGCCCGGATCGACTCGGGCCGCCAGCCGGTCATCGGTGTCAACAAGTACCGGGTGGAGACCGACGAGCAGATCGACGTCCTGAAGGTCGACAACTCCTCCGTGCGGGCACAGCAGATCGAGAAGCTGCGGCGGCTGCGCGCGGAGCGGGACGAGCGGGCCTGCCAGGACGCGCTGGACGCGCTGACCCGGGCCGCCGGCGGCGAGGGCAACCTGCTGGAGCTGGCGGTGCACGCGGCCCGCGCGAAGGCCACGGTCGGGGAGATCTCCGACGCCCTGGAGAAGGTGTACGGCCGGCACGCGAGCCAGATCCGTACGATCACCGGCGTGTACCGCAACGAGACGGGAGAGTCCCCGAGCGTGGACCGCACCCGCACCCTGGTGTCCGACTTCGAGGAGGCCGAGGGGCGCCGCCCGCGCATCCTGGTCGCGAAGATGGGCCAGGACGGCCACGACCGCGGCCAGAAGGTGATCGCCACGGCCTTCGCCGACCTCGGCTTCGACGTGGACGTCGGCCCGCTGTTCCAGACACCCGCCGAGGTGGCCCGGCAGGCCGTCGAGGCGGACGTGCACATCGTCGGCGTCTCGTCGCTGGCGGCCGGTCACCTCACCCTCGTCCCGGCGCTGCGCGAGGCGCTGGCCGAGGAGGGCCGTGAGGACATCATGGTCGTGGTCGGCGGTGTGATCCCGCCGCAGGACGTGCCGACGCTGCTGGAGATGGGAGCGGCGGCCGTCTTCCCGCCCGGGACGGTGATCCCGGACGCGGCGTACGACCTGGTGAAGCGGTTGTCGGACGACCTCGGGCACGACCTGTGATCGATGTCGACGCGTATGTGAAGGGCGTGCTCGACGGGAAGCGGGCGATCATCGCCCGGGCCATCACCCTCGTCGAGTCGACCCGGCCGCAGCACCGCGCGTCGGCGCAGGAGCTGCTGACCGCGCTGCTGCCGCACAGCGGCCGGGCCCGGCGGATCGGGGTCAGCGGGGTACCCGGGGTGGGCAAGTCGACGTTCATCGACGCGTTCGGCACGCTGCTGACCTCGCTCGGGCACCGGGTGGCGGTCCTGGCCGTCGACCCGTCCTCCAGCCGTACGGGCGGCTCCATCCTGGGTGACAAGACCCGGATGGAGCGCCTCGCGGTGGACCCGGCGGCGTTCGTGCGTCCCTCCCCCACCGCCGGCACGCTGGGCGGCGTCGCCAAGGCCACGCGCGAGTCGATCGTGGTGATGGAGGCGGCCGGCTACGACGTGGTCCTGGTGGAGACGGTCGGCGTGGGCCAGTCCGAGACGGCCGTGGCGAACATGGTCGACTCCTTCCTGCTGCTCACCCTGGCCCGCACGGGCGACCAGCTCCAGGGCATCAAGAAGGGCGTCCTGGAGCTGGCCGACGTGATCGCCGTCAACAAGGCGGACGGCCCGCACGAGCGCGACGCCCGTGCCGCCGCGCGGGAACTGGCGGGCGCGCTTCGGCTGATGCACGGCAAGGACGCGTTCTGGACGCCCCCGGTCCTGCACTGCAGCGCCCGTGAGTCGACCGGCCTGGACACCGTGTGGGAGCGCCTGGAACAGCACCGCACGCTGCTGGACTCCACCGGCCGCCTCACCGCCAAGCGGCGCGATCAGCAGGTCGACTGGACCTGGAGCATGGTCCGCGACGAACTCCTCGGCCGTCTCACCGCCGATCCGGCGGTACGGGCTCTGGCGCCGGTGCTGGAGCAGCGGGTCAGGGAGGGCGAGCTGACCCCGACGCTGGCTGCCGAGCGGATCCTCGGCGCGCTCGGGGGTCCGGGGCCGGCGGGTTCCTGAAGCGGCGGCATGCCGGATGGCGATTCCGCATACCCAGCTTGCATGGCTATGCAAAGTGATACATACTCTTTCTATGTCCAAGGTCCTCACCTCCCTGCCCGCCGGCGAGCGCGTCGGCATCGCCTTCTCGGGCGGTCTCGACACCTCCGTCGCGGTCGCGTGGATGCGCGACAAGGGCGCCGTCCCGTGCACCTACACCGCCGACATCGGCCAGTACGACGAGCCCGACATCGCCTCGGTGCCCGGCCGTGCCCAGACCTACGGGGCCGAGATCGCGCGGCTGGTCGACTGCCGCGCGGCACTGGTCGAGGAGGGCCTGGCCGCGCTGACCTGCGGCGCGTTCCACATCCGCTCGGGCGGGCGGGCGTACTTCAACACCACCCCGCTGGGCCGCGCCGTCACCGGCACGCTGCTGGTCCGGGCGATGCTGGAGGACGACGTCCAGATCTGGGGCGACGGCTCGACCTTCAAGGGCAACGACATCGAGCGGTTCTACCGCTACGGCCTGCTCGCCAACCCGCACCTCAGGATCTACAAGCCCTGGCTGGACGCGGCCTTCGTGACCGAGCTCGGCGGCCGCAAGGAAATGTCGGAGTGGCTGCTCGCCCACGGCCTGCCCTACCGGGACAGCACGGAGAAGGCGTATTCCACGGACGCCAACATCTGGGGCGCCACCCACGAGGCCAAGACCCTGGAGCACCTGGACACCGGCGTCGAGACCGTCGAGCCGATCATGGGCGTGAAGTTCTGGGACCCGTCGGTCGAGATCGCCGCCGAGGACGTCACGATCGGCTTCGTCGAGGGCCGCCCGGTGTCGGTCAACGGCAAGGAGTTCGCCTCCCCCGTAGACCTGGTGATGGAGGCCAACGCCATCGGTGGTCGGCACGGCCTGGGCATGTCCGACCAGATCGAGAACCGCATCATCGAGGCCAAGAGCCGCGGCATCTACGAGGCCCCGGGCATGGCCCTGCTGCACGCCGCCTACGAGCGGCTGGTCAACGCCATCCACAACGAGGACACCGTCGCCCAGTACCACACCGAGGGCCGGCGCCTCGGCCGGCTGATGTACGAGGGCCGCTGGCTGGACCCGCAGGCGCTGATGATCCGCGAGTCGTTGCAGCGCTGGGTCGGCGCGGCCGTCACCGGCGAGGTGACGCTGCGACTGCGGCGTGGTGAGGACTACTCGATCCTCGACACCACCGGCCCGGCGTTCAGCTACCACCCGGACAAGCTGTCCATGGAGCGTACCGAGGACTCCGCGTTCGGCCCGGTGGACCGGATCGGCCAGCTCACCATGCGCAACCTGGACATCGCCGACTCGCGCGCCAAGCTGGAGCAGTACGCCGGCATGGGCCTGATCGGCACCGGCAGTCCCACCATCGGCGCCTCCCAGGCCGCCTCGACCGGGCTGATCGGCACCATGCCGGAGCTGCCCGAGGGCGGCGCCGAGGCCATCGCCTCCCGCGGCGCGGTCTCGGAGGAGGACGCGTGGCTGGACCGCGCGGCGATGGAGTCGGGCACGGACTGACCCCGCGGCACCGCCGAGAGGCCGGCCCGACGTGACGTCGGGCCGGCCTCTCGCGTTCCGCACGGGCCGGCCGCCGTCGCGGCCCTCGAGCCGGAACCACCGGTCGAAGGCGGACGCGCCGTCAGCGGGCACTCCTGCGGTGGCACCCCTCGAGCCCCGGCGGTTGGCCCAGAGTGCAGGCGTCGACGCGTTCGGAGGCGCTTGAGTGGTCCCCTGCCTTCGCCCAGGGGGTCTCGTCGGCATCGCGGACGAGGGCGGTACGCACCTCGTCGACATCCCTCAACTCGAAGACGGTCGTCGCGTCCCGGGCGTCACCCTGGCCGTACCGCACGAGGTCGGTGTCCCAGGCGACGTGGTCCCGACGGACGGCAACGCGGCGGGGAGCACCGCGCACGCGCATCCGAAGCTGACGGGGCGTGGGCGCTGCGCCATATGGCCGGGGCGCGGCACGGCTGTGTCGTCTCGTGCCCGCCGGGCGAGCCGAGGGTGCCCGCACCACCGGCCGGCGCCGATACCCCGCCGACCGCACCCGCACCGCCTGCACCGTCGCGCGCACAGCGCGGTGCCCGCCGATCCCGGCGGGCACCGCGCGTTCAGCGTGTCGTGCCGGCCATCTCCCGGACCGGGGTGTCCAGGGCGTCCAGACCGCGCAGGATGTCCTCCACCCGCTGCTTGGCGTCGCCGAAGAGCATCTGCGTGTTCTCGCGGAAGAACAGCGGGTTCTGCACGCCCGCGTACCCGGCGGCCATGGAGCGCTTGAAGACGATCACGTTGGCCGCCTCCCACACATGCAGGACCGGCATGCCGGCGATGGGGCTGGACGGGTTGTCGGTGGCGGCCGGGTTGACCGTGTCGTTGGCGCCGATGACCAGGACGACCGAGGTGGCGGCGAAGTCGTCGTTGATCTCGTCCATCTCCAGGACGATGTCGTACGGCACGTTGGCCTCGGCGAGCAGCACGTTCATGTGCCCGGGCAGCCGGCCGGCGACGGGGTGGATGCCGAAGCGCACCTCCACGCCCCGCTCGCGCAGCTTGCGCGCCAGTTCGGCGACCGGGTACTGGGCCTGGGCGACGGCCATGCCGTAGCCGGGCGTGATGATGACGGAGGTGGCGTCGCGGAGCAGTTCGGCGGTCTCCTCGGCGTTGATCTCCCGGTGTTCGCCCTGCTCGCCGTCGTCGGCGGTCGCCGCCGGTGTGCCGAATCCGCCCGCGATCACCGAGATGAAGGAGCGGTTCATCGCCTTGCACATGATGTACGACAGGTAGGCACCGGAGGAGCCGACCAGCGCGCCGGTGACGATGAGCAGGTTGTTGGCGAGCAGGAAGCCCGAGGCGGCGGCCGCCCAGCCCGAGTAGCTGTTCAGCATCGAGACGACCACCGGCATGTCACCGCCGCCGATGGAGGCGACCAGGTGCGCGCCGAGTGCGAGCGCGATCACGGTGACCGCGATGAGCAGGCCGATGCCGGGGCGTACGACGAACGCCACGGTGAGCCCCACGAACGCGAGGAGCGCGCCGATGTTGAGGACGTGTTTGCCCGGCAGCGTCAGCGGGCGGGAGTTGATGCGGGCCGAGAGCTTCAGGTAGGCGACGACGGAACCCGTGAAGGTGACGGCGCCGATGAACACCCCGATGAACACCTCGGCGTGATGGATGCCCAGCAGCGAGCCGGACAGCTCGGGGTCGACGTCGAGGTAGCCGTTCCAGCCGACGAACGTGGCGGCGAGGCCGACGAGGCTGTGCATGATGGCGATCAGCTCCGGCATGCCGGTCATCTCGACGACCCGGGCCCGCCACAGGCCGATGCCCGCGCCTGCCGCCGTGGCGACGGCGATCAGCACCAGCCCGGTGGCGGTGATGTCGCGCGAGGCGAGACCGACGGTCGCGGCGAGCGCGACGACCATGCCCGCGATGCCCCAGACGACTCCGGAACGGGACGTCCTGTGCTGGGAGAGGCCGGCGAGGCTGAGGATGAACAGCAGCGCGGCGACGACGTAGGCGGCCTGGGCGGCCGTGTCTGTGGTCATCCCTGATCAGCCCTTCGAGAACATGCCGAGCATGCGGCGGGTGACGGCGAATCCGCCGAAGATGTTGATGCTCGCCAGCAGGATCGCGGCGAACGACAGCACGGTGACGGCGGTGTCGCCGTGTCCGATCTGCAGCAGCGCTCCGACCACGACGATGCCGGAGATGGCGTTGGTGACCGACATCAGCGGGGTGTGCAGCGCGTGGTGCACATTGCCGATGACGTAGAAGCCGATGACGATCGCCAGGACGAACACCGTGAAGTGGCCGAGGAGTTCGCTCGGTGAGAAGGCCGTCACCAGGAACAGTGCGAGCGCTCCGGCGGCGACGAGGGCGTACGAGGACCAGGCCGGGCGGGACGGCTTCGCCGGCGCCTCGGACGGGGCCGCTGCTTCCGGGGCCGGTGTGGCGGCGGGCGCGGCCGACACCTGGACCGGGGGCGGCGGCCAGGTCTTCTCGCCCTCGCGGACCACGGTCATCGAGCGCTGCACCACGTCGTCGAAGTCGAGGACGAGCCGGCCGTCCTTGCCGGGTGTGAGCAGCTTCAACAGGTTGACGATGTTCGTGCCGTACAGCTGCGAGGCCTGGGCGGGCAGCCGGCCGGGCAGGTCGGTGTAGCCGATGATCGTCACGTCGTTGTCGGTGACGACGGCCTTCCCGGTGACCGTGCCCTCGACGTTGCCGCCCTGGGCGGCCGCCATGTCGACGATCACGCTGCCCGGCTTCATGCGCGCGACGTCCTCGGCGGTGATCAGCCGCGGTGCCGGACGGCCCGGGATGAGCGCGGTGGTGATGATGATGTCGACGTCGGCGGCCTGCTCGGCGTACAGCTGCGCGGCGAGCCGGTTGTAGTCGTCGGAGGTGGCCTTGGCGTAGCCGTCGGTGCTCACCTCCTGCCGGAGGCCCACCTCGAGGAACTCCCCGCCCAGGGAGCGCACCTGCTCGGCGACCTCGGGCCGGGGGTCGGTGGCGCGGACCACCGCACCGAGGCTTCGGGCCGCACCGATCGCCGCGAGCCCCGCCACCCCGGCCCCGGCCACGAGCACCTTGGCGGGCGGCACCTTGCCGGCGGCGGTCACCTGGCCGGTGAAGAAGCGGCCGAAGGCGTGCGCGGCCTCGACCACGGCCCGGTAGCCGGCGATGTTCGCCATCGAGCTGAGGACGTCCAGGGACTGGGCGCGCGAGATGCGCGGGACGGCGTCCATGGCGAGCACGGTGATCGGACGGCTCGCCAGTTCCTCGACCAGTTCCGGGTTGAGGGCGGGGCTGATCAGCGCGATCAGCGTCGCCCCGTCGCGCAGCCGGCCGATCTCCTCGCCGGAGGGGGCGTTGACCTTCAGCACGATCTCCGCCTGCCACGGGTCGCCGAGCCGGGCTCCCGCCTCCTCGTAGGCCGCGTCGGAGAAGCGGGACGAGGCTCCCGCTCCCGGTTCGACCGTCACGTCGTACCCGAGCGCGACGAGTCTCCCCACGGTGGCCGGCGTCGCCGCCACCCTGGTCTCGCCCGCAGTGGATTCGGCCGGTACGCCGATCCCCTGGGGTTGCGGTTCCGCTGGGACCATCGTCTGCCTCTCCCGTCGTTCGACTGCCTGTCCTCCTTGGTGCCCGCATCCTGCACGTTCGACGCGGCATCCGTGGCGGGCCGTGGTCACATGGCCGAGGAGGTCGTCCTCACACCGCCGAGGGGTTGCCGGGGGACGCGTTCGGGGGGTATCACTGTGCCGCCCGGGACGGAAGAGTCCTGTGATGCGACACGACAGGGCCGGGCGCAGACTGATGGCGTGAGCAGCACGCGCCCGGGGCGCGGCGAGGCCGCGACCCCCTCCCGATCCGCACCGCAGCGGTCCGTCGCGCTGGCGGCGATGATGTTCGCCGTCGCCATGACCTTCATCGACCAGACCATCGTGTCGATCGCGGCCCCGGACATCGTCCGCGAACTGGGTCTGTCGTCCTCCGGGATGCAGTGGGTGGTCAACGCCTACCTGCTGGCCCTCGCCGCGTTCTTCGCCCTGGGCGGCCGGCTCGCGGACCTCTACGGGCCGCGCCGGATCGTCGTGATCGGCACGCTGGTGTTCGTCGTGTCGTCGGTGCTGTGCGGCTGTGTCCCCGAGGGCGGCGCCGCGCAGACCTGGCTGATCGTCTTCCGCGGCACGCAGGGGCTCGGGGCGGCTCTGCTCTTCCCGGCGGCCCTGGCCGTGGTGGTGGCGGTGTTCCCGGTCGAGCGGCGGGGCCGCGCCCTCGCCCTGTTCTTCGGGGTCACCGGCGCGCTGACCGCCATCGGCCCGCTGCTGGGCGGCTGGCTGACCAACTGGACGTGGCGCGCCGTGTTCTGGGTGAACGTGCCCGTGGCGATCGTGGCGCTGGTCCTCACGGCCCTGGCGCACATCCCCGACCGGCGGCGGTCCGGCACCCTGGACGTCCCGGGCGCCGTCCTGATCGCGGCCGGCATGGGCCTGAGCGTCCTCGGGTTCCAGCAGGCCTGGTCCTGGGGATGGGACAGCTGGGCGACCTGGGTGTGCATCGCGGGCGGCCTCGCGATCCTCGCCGGTTTCGTCCGCTTCGAGCGGCGGGTGGAGCATCCGCTGATCGACCTGCGGGTCTTCCGGGACAAGGCCTTCACCGTGGACGCGGCGGTGCTGTTCTTCTCGATGCTCGCCTTCGTCCCGCTGTTCTTCTTCACGTCCGTGTACGCCCAGGTGTCCCTGAGCGCCTCGCCGAACCAGGCGGCCCTGTTCCTGCTGTACTTCTTCGTCGGTTTCGCCATCGCTTCGCAGTGGGGCGGCCGGATCCTCGACAAGAAGGGCGCGCGTCCGGCCCTGAAGCTGGGCACGGCCGTGGGCTGTGTCGGTTTCGCCCTGTGGGCGGGCAAGCTCACCGACCTGTCCATGCACGACCAGTGGCCGTATGCCGCCCTCGCCGGGGCCGGTATCGGCTTCGTCCTGGCGCCGGCCTCCACGGACGCCGTCAACCGGGCCATCGGCGCCTCGTACGGCGAGGTCACCGGCATCACCCAGACCGTGCGCAACTACGCGGCGAGCGTGGGCCTGGCCGTCTACGGAACGATCCTGACCCATGTCACGACCGACAACGTGGTGGGCACCCTGACCTCCCGGGGCATGTCCGCCGCCGACGCGAACACCGTGGCCCGCGACGTCACCGAGTCGATCACCGGCAGCGGCGATTCCCGGCCGCCCACCGGTACCGGCCCAGCGGCCGAGGCGACCCGGGAGTCGATGTCCGCGATCCGCATGGACTTCGCCGAGGCCAACCAGTGGGTGTTCTACGGCATGGCCATCGCCCTGGGCATCGGTTTCCTGTGCGCCCTGCGGCACCCGGGCGGCAAGGCGGCCGACACCTCCTCGACGGAGGAACCGGTCGTGCGGACGCACTGACCGGAGCCCCACCTGCGCTTCAGGACGTGAACAGGCCCGTCGTACGTTCCTGGATCTGCTCCGGCGTCAGGTCCTCGATGGTCCGGGAGATCATCCAGAGATGCCCGAACGGGTCGGCGAGGCGGCCCCCGCGCTGCCCGTAGTGCTGGTCGGCGACGGGGTACACCACCGTCGCGCCGCATCGCAGCATGGCTTCGGCGACGGCGTCCGCGTCGGACACGTCGAGTGCCATGATCACCGGGCTGCCGCCGAGGGACGGGGGAGCCGGGTCACCGTCGTCCTCGTCCTTGACCGCGATCTCCGTGCCGCCGAGACGCAGCATCGCGTGCACGATCCTCCCGTCGCGGGCGGTGTAGCGCTCGGTCTCCTCGGCGCCGAGCGCTTCCTGGTAGAAGTCGATCGCCCGGGCCGCGTCGGAGACCACGAGCCGTGCGTAGAGGCGGGTGACGGCGGGTGTGCCGGTGGTGTTCGTCATGCCCCCACGATCGGGGGTGCCGGGCGGTGTGGATTGTAGAAAACCGCCGGCCGGGCGCAGTACGTCAACCGTCGAGCGGAACGTGGTTGCGTTCGTGCGGCGAGCGCGGTGCGTACGCGGTGGGGGTGATGCCGGCGAAGGCGCGGAACTCGTGGATCAGATGCGCCTGGTCGTGGTAGCCGCAGTCCGCTGCGAGGACCGCCCAGTCCGGGGCGCCGTGTCCGGCGTTCACGCGGCCCAGCAGCCGCTGGAAGCGCCGGATCCGCGCATATCGCTTGGGCGTCAGGCCCAGGTGTTCGGCGCAGGTGCGGGCCAGCCGTCCGGTGGTCCAGCCGAGCCGGTCGGCGACCTCGCGCACGGATGTGCCGCGATCGAGCAGGGCAGCGGCGTGACGGACCGCCGGGTCGGGCTCCGGCGAGCGTACCGCCCGGCCCAGAAGGGCCGTCTCCAGCACCTTCAGTCCGGTTCGCGGGCCACCGGCGGCCACGGCGTCGAGCAGCCGCTCGCGCAGCACCGCACCGTCCGTGCCCCACAGTTCACCGAGGTCGGCGAGCTCGTCGCGGATCTCCGAGACCGGGGCGCTGAGGAAGGGCCGTGCGCCCGCGGGCCGGAAGGCCACCCACAGGACGGCCCGTTGCTGCGCCGGGTCGATCACGGCCGGCTGCGCGGACGGCCCGTGCAGGGCAGCGCCCCCGGTACGCCGGTCCGCGCCCCTCGACGGGGACGAGGACAGGGCGTCCTCATCGAGGTTCACCAGCAGTTGCGCCCCGCCGGTCGGCAGGGCCAGCTCGGCGGAGTGCGCGAACCGTCCCTCGGTACAGCCCATCGCAGCGATCAGCGGCACGAGCGCGGGCGCCGAGGGCCGGACCGTGAGCGCGACGGGCGGCTCCGCAGCCGAACGGGACATGCGTCCAGCCTACGGCCGTGGGAGCGCGCCGGCCCGGGCGCTGACGGTTCCGGGTTCGAAGAACAGCAGCGCGAGGGTCTGCTGTCGACGTCTGCCGGACCATGACGGTCCGAACCGTTGCCGGGGGTAGGAGCCATGTGCTTCGAGGTGTGGCTGGAGAAGTACGACGGCAGCGCCGGGTTCGCGTCCGACGCGTCCTTCCACCAGCGCGCCGGACTCGCGGACCCCGCCGGCGGGTACGAGTCGTACAACCACCCGGGGCGATACGTCCGCCACTGGGAGTACCTGCTGAACGTACAGGAGGTGAGCACGGCCACCGACCGGGCGGACGCCACCTTCTACACCCAGCAACGATGAGACATGTGGGCGTAATGCCCTGATTGCCCTCCTGAGGGACGGGCACTCAGGGCATGTGCACACACAAGAGCGCAAGCGACCGCGCAGGGTGCTGCTCACCGGGTGGTTCAGCTTCCGGGACCGGGAGGCGACCGCCGGGGACGTGCTGGCCCTGCGCCGGGTGGAGGACGTGCTGCGGGGCACGGGCATGGCCTACGACGTGGCCTGGAGTCCCCGCTTCCGTCCGGAGGCGCTGCATCTGGACCAGCTGTGGCCCGAGGACTACACCCATCTGGTGTTCGTGTGCGGCCCGCTTCACGGGCCGCAGATCGAGGAGCTGCACCGGCGGTTCGCGCACTGCGTGCGGATCGCCGTCGGCACCTCGGTGATCGACCCCGCCAGCGCGGCCGTGACCGGCTTCCACCGGGTGCTGCCCCGGGACGGACCGGACAGTGAGCCGGTGGAGGACCTCGCGGCGCGCGCCCCGGACGTACCGGCACGGCCCGTCGTCGGAGTGATCCTCGCCCACGGGCAGCCCGAGTACGGGCATCTGCGGCGGCACGGGCAGGTCGCCGAGGAGGTGACGCGCTGGCTGGCCGGGAAGGACTGCGGCCGGCTGGAGCTGGAGACCCGGCTGGACACGCACGACTGGCATCTGAGCGCGACGCCCGCGCAGTTGCAGTCCGTGCTGGCCCGGCTGGACCTCGTCGTCACCGACCGGCTGCACGGTCTGGTGATCGCCCTGCGCGTCGGCACGCCGGTGCTGGCCGTCGACCCGGTCGCCGGCGGCGCCAAGCTGACCGCGCAGGCCCGTGCGTGCGGCTGGCCCGCCCTGGTGCCCGCCGAGCGGCTGGACGTGCGGCAGCTGGACCGCTGGTGGGACTGGTGCCTGACCGGCGGCCGGGTGACCGCCCGGCAGATCCGCGACGGGTTCCGCGAGGGCACCGTGCCGGACAGCGCGGACCGGCTCGTCGAGGCGCTGGCACGGCCGGTGCCCGGTTAGCCCGAGGACACCACGGGGCACCCGCTTGCACATCCCCCGCTGTACTTCCCCCGCCGCACGTCCCCCCGGGAGGAGAGACGGTCCGGCCGCCCGGAAGGAGAGAACGTGTCCATCGGCCGACTTCCCGAGAACGAGCAGCGCATCCTCGACGAGATGGAACGGGCCCTGCGCCGCGACCGTCGCCTGGCCCGCAGGTTGCGCACCCACCGAGTGAGCCGCCGCCCCGACCCCGCCCGCCTCCTGGCCCGCCTGGCCTCCTGTCGTCCCCGTGGCTGGACCGTGGCGGCCTTGCTCGCGGTGTCGGTCGGGCTGATGGTGGCCGGGATCGTCACGTCCGAACCGGGTGTGATCTGGGCGTTCGCCGCGCTGTGGCCCGTGACGCTGTTCGCCGCGTTCCGGCTGATGTGCCGGTGGTGCGGCAGCTGAACGCGGCCCGTCCCCTACGGTCGCGCGGCGCCGGGCAGCTCGTCGACGGCGTGCAGGACGTCGTAGGGGGTGATGCGCAGGAGGGCCGGGTCGGGCCGGCGGCCGTGCGGGTCGCCCTCCGGGCCGTACCACAGGGCGCGGTGACGCGGATCGGACGGCGGGCCCCAGCGGTTGGGGGCGACCGGCCCGAACAGGGTGACCGAGCGCGTGGCGTAGGCGACCGCGAGGTGGGCGACACCGGTGTCGCCGCTGATCAGGATGTGGGCGCCCGCCACGAGGGCGGACAGCCGGTCGAAGGGGAGGCCGCCGCCGAACACGTCGGTGTCGGGCAGGCGCGCCTCCTTGGCGAGCCGGGCCACCAGGTCGCCCTCGGCCGCGCCGCCGGTCACCACGACCCGCAGGCCCCGGGCGCGCAGTCCGGCCGCGACGGCCGCGTACCGCTCGACGGGCCAGCAGCGCGCGGGTGACCCTGCGCCGGGGTGCAGGACCACCGCGCCGGGCGCCGGGGACGCGGTCTGCGGGTGGGGCAGGAGCAGATCGCCCGGGTCGGCTTCGATGCCGTACGCCCGCAGCAGCCGGCACCAGCGGTCGCGTTCGTGTTCCTCCGCGTACCAGGGCGGGCCGTCGATCCCGGGCAGGTCGGGATGGGCGAAGGCGAGCAGCTTCAGCGGGCGCAGGCCGAGGAGCAGGCGGTGGCTGGGCGGGCCGTTGCCGTGCAGGTCGACGGCGATGTCCGGGGGCGGGCCGGTCCAGTCGAGGGTGCGCGGGACGGCCCGGCCGGGGGCGGAGGCGGGCAGCAGCCGGTCGACGGCCCCGGTCGCCGCCGCCACCGGGGCGAGTTCGGCGGGCGCCGCGAGCACGAGTTCGTGTCCCGGGTGGGCGCGCCGCAGGGCGCGCAGCGCGGGGACGCCGGCGAGGAGGTCACCGAGTCCGAGGGCGCGCAGGACGAGGAGGCGGGGGCGGGCGGGCCGCGCTGTCCGGTCCGGGGTCATGACAGCAGCCTGCCGTGTGCGGGCCGGGTCCGCCGCCGCAGGCCCGCCCATCGGGTGCCGCCCGGCACCGCCGCGGCCGGGTCAGTGAGGGCGGCGGCGGCCTCGGGTGTCCGAGCCGTCACCGGTGCCCGTCGGGTCCGCGTCCGGCCGTGAACGCCTCCTGGATGGGGCGTTCGTCGACGAGGACGCGGCCCTTCGGCGGTCCGTCCAGCACCGCGCGGACGGCGGTGAGCAGGTCCGGCGCGACATGGTCGGCCCGCGTGGTCTCCTCGGGGCGGGTGCGCCCGTTCGGGACGAGGATGCCGTGGGCGCCCGCCCGGCGCGCGGCCTCCGTGTCGGTGGCGGTGGCGCCGACGACGACGAGTTCGGCGGGCCCGGTGCAGATCCGCCCGCCCGCCCAGAGCAGCATGCCGGGCTGGGGCCTGCGGCAGCCGCAGCCGTCGTCGCCGCCGTGCGAGCAGACGGCGAACACGTCGAAGGGGCCGAGGAGTTCGTCGACGCGGTGGTTGACGCGGCGGACGTCGGCGTCGGTGATCAGCCCGCGGGCGACGCCGGGCTGGTCGGTGACGACGCCGGTGCGGATGCCGTGCTCGCGCAGCAGGGCGAGCGCCTCGCGGGCGCCCTCCACGGGGCGTACGCGATCGGGGTCGGCGTTGTGGGGGACGTCCTCGACGAGTGTGCCGTCGCGGTCGAACAGCACGGCCTTGACCGGGCTCACGGGGTGGCCTCCTCCTGCCGGGCGGGGGTGTGACGGTGGCGCCCGGCACCTGCCGGCCGGTGCCGGGTCGCGGTGGGCGGGATGAACACGCTGGTGGCGAGCATCGTCGTCGCCTCGTGACGGGTGCGCGGGCCGGGGGCGATCCGGGCGCGGGCGAACTCCGCGGTGCCGGCCGCACAGCCGTGGGCGCAGGCCGTCGCGGCCCGTCCGTGCCCGGTCGCGGCGGCGAGACAGTCGGCGAGGGTGTCCGGCACGAGGGTGGGGATCACGACGGCGTACGAGGTCATGCGGGCGGGCCTCCCTCCGACGGTGTGCACGGACCACGGTGCTGGCGGGTGCCGCGGTAGGGCTCCCTCAAACACCGGCTCAGGGCCGTCGGGGTACGGCTCGGCGACTGTAAACCGCACGTATACACGCGATGTACAGCCCCGGCATGCCTTCTCCGACCAGGGCGACGAAGAAAGCGGGGATCGCGTTCCGTACGGCGGGAACGCTCGCGGCGACCGCCGCCCTCACCCTCGCCCTGAGCGGCCGCACGGGGACCGACACGACGGCTCCCAGTGCCGCCCGGGCCCGCCCGGCCACGGACACGCAGCCGGCTCGTTTCGGCGCCGTCGACTGAGCCGGGGAAGGTGTACCGATAACCCTCCACGGGTTCTCTACGATCGGGGAGTGGCGAACTTCCTGCTCGAACGCACCGTCCCGCTCCCCCTCGACGAGGCCTGGCGGCGGATCACACGGTGGCCGCGGCACGGTGGGGCGGTGCCGCTGACGGTGATCCGGGTGGTGCCGCCCGGGCCGACGCGCGAGGGCACCCTCGTCGTGGCCCGCTCGGGCGCCGGGCCGCTGGTCTTCGACGACCCGATGGAGGTGACGGTGTGGCAGCCGCCCGAGGGCGGGGCCGCGGGAATGTGCCGGCTGGAGAAGCGGGGCCGGGTGGTGCTGGGATGGGCCGAACTCGAGGTGCGGCCCGGGCCGGGCGGCCGTACGCGGGTGATCTGGCGGGAGGAGATCCGGATCCGGTTCCTGCCGTCGCTCTTCGACGGTGTGGTGCGGCGCTCCTCGCGGTACGTGTTCGGGCGGGCCCTGAACCGCCTGCTCAGACAGCCCTGACGGACCGGCCGCCGGGACGGGGGCGGCAGCGGCGCCACCCGGCGGGCCCTCAGGCCACCGAGCCGATCCGCCCCACCTTCTTCGACTCCGGCTCGTGGTGGATCGGCGTGTGCGCCCCGGTCAGGGAGACGCCACTGCCGCCTCGCCGGCCGGCGACGATCTCCGACGCGATCGACAGGGCCGTCTCCTCGGGGGTGCGGGCCCCGAGATCCAGGCCGATCGGCGAGTGCAGCCTGCTCAACTCCATTTCGGTGACACCCGCTTCCCGCAGCCGGGCGTTGCGGTCCAGGTGGGTGCGCCGGGAGCCCATGGCACCGACGTACGCCACCGGCAGGCGCAGCGCCAGCTCCAGCAGGGGCACGTCGAACTTGGCGTCGTGGGTGAGTACGCACAGGACCGTCCGCGCGTCGACGTCCGTGCGCTCCAGGTAGCGGTGGGGCCACTCCACGACGATCTCGTCGGCCTCCGGGAAGCGTGTCCGGGTCGCGAAGACGGGCCGCGCGTCGCACACCGTGACGCGGTAGCCGAGGAACTTGCCCATGCGGACCAGGGCGGAGGCGAAGTCGATCGCCCCGAAGACGATCATCCGGGGCGGGGGGACGGATGACTCGACCAGGACCGTGAGAGGTGCTCCGCAGCGTGAGCCCTGCTCTCCGATCTCCAGGGTGCCGGTGCGGCCGGCGTCCAGGAGGGCCCCCGCCTCGGCGGCGACCGTGCGGTCCAGCTCCCGGTGGGCGCCGAAACCGCCGTCGAAGGAGCCGTCGGGGCGGACCACGAGGGCCCGGCCCGTCAGTTCGCGCGGACCCGACACGATCCGCGCGACCGCCGCCGCCTCCCCGCGGGCGGCGGCGGTGAGCGCGGACGCCACCACCGGGCGGACCGGATCGCCGGCCCGTACCGGGGTGATCAGGATGTCGATGACGCCGCCGCAGGTCAGGCCCACGGCGAAGGCGTCGTCGTCGCTGTATCCGAAGCGCTCCAGGACGGTTTCGCCGTCCCGCAGCGCCTGCTCGCACAGCTCGTAGACCGCGCCCTCCACGCAGCCGCCGGAGACCGAGCCGATCGCCGTGCCCTCGGTGTCCACCGCGAGCGCGGCGCCGGGCATGCGGGGCGCGCTGCCGCCGACGGCCACCACGGTGGCCACGGCGAAGTCACGGCCCTGCTCGACCCACCGGTTCAGCTCCTCGGCGATGTCCAGCATCTGTCTCGGTCTCCTTGGGGTCGCGGCGGACGGGGCCTCAGTGGACGCCCAGCCGGCTCTCGATCGGGTTGAGGGCGAAGTAGACGAGGAACACCGCCGTGAGGATCCACATGAAGGCGCCGATCTCGCGCGCCTTGCCCTGGGCGACCTTGATGGCGACGTAGGAGATGACACCCGCGGCGACACCGGTGGTGATCGTGTACGTGAACGGCATCAGCACGACCGTGAGGAACACCGGGACGGCGGTGGCCCGGTCGGCCCAGTCCACGTGCCGGGCGTTCATCAGCATCATGGCGCCGATGACGACGAGGGCGGCGGACGCGACCTCCTGCGGCACGATCGCCGTGAGCGGGGTGAAGAACAGGCAGGCCGCGAAGAACAGGCCCGTGACCGCCGAGGCCAGACCGGTGCGGGCACCCTCGCCGACACCCGTCGCCGACTCGATGAACACCGTCTGCCCGGAACCGCCCGACACGCCTCCGATCGCGCCGCCGGCCCCGTCGATGAACAGCGCCTTGGACAGGCCCGGCATACGGCCCTTGTCGTCGGCGAGCTTCGCCTCGGTGCCGACCCCGATGATGGTGGCCATCGCGTCGAAGAACCCGGCGAGCACCAGCGTGAAGACGATCATTCCGACCGTCATCGCGCCCACCTCGCCCCAGCCGCCGAACTCCACGTCCCCGAAGAGCGAGAAGTCGGGCATGGAGACGGCGCTGCCGTGCAGTTCGGGTGCGCCGCCCGCCCACTGCCTGGGGTCGATGACGCCGGCGGCGTTGAGGATCGCGGCGACGACCGTGCCGCTGACGATGCCGATGAGGATGGCGCCCGGGACGTTCCGGGCCTGGAGCATGAAGATCAGCAGCAGTGTGCCGGCGAAGAGCAGGACGGGCCAGCCGGCCAGTTCGCCCGCCGGGCCGAGCGCGAGGGGCGTGGCCTTGCCCTGGTGCACGAAGCCGGACTTGTAGAAACCGATGAGGGCGATGAACAGGCCGATGCCCATGGTGATGCCGTGCTTGAGGGCGAGCGGGATCGCGTTCATGATCATCTCACGCAGGCCGGTGACGACCAGCAGCATGATGATCACGCCGTACATCACGCACATGCCCATCGCCTGCGGCCAGGTCATCTCGGGTGCGACCTGGGAGGCGAGGACCCCGGAGACGGACAGGCCGGCGGCGAGGGCCAGGGGCACCTTGCCGGCGAAGCCCATCAGCAGGGTGGTGAAGGCCGCCGCGAACGCGGTCGCGGTGATCAGGGCCGGCTGGGCGAGGGTGGCCCCGGCCGCGTCCTTGCCGGACAGGATCAGGGGGTTGAGCAGGAGGATGTACGCCATCGCCATGAAGGTCGTGATACCGCCGCGCACTTCACGGGCGACCGTGGACCCTCTGTGGGATATGTGGAAGTACCGGTCGAGCCAGGACCGTCCGGCCGGGACGCGGGTGCCTTCACCCGCGTCTTCGGCTGTGGCCCTCGGCTCCAGTGATTGCTGGGTCATGGGTGCCGTCTCCCAAGTTTCAAAGGGGGTTGGGATGTTCACGACCCGGGGGACGGCCCGAGACGAACTGGAGACCCGGGGGGCGGCGCCCCCCGGGAGAACGTGACTGCTCAGCTCTCGGAGAGCTGCGTACCCGTCAGGTGCTCGGGCCTCACCGGAGTCCGGTTCAGCTTGAGCCCGGTCGCGTCGCGGATGGCCGCGAGCACGGCCGGGGTCGACGACAGGGTGGGTGCCTCGCCGATGCCGCGCAGCCCGTACGGGGCGTGCTCGTCGGCGAGTTCGAGGACGTCGACCGGGATGGTCGGCGTGTCGAGGATGGTCGGGATCAGGTAGTCGGTGAAGGAGGGGTTCTTGACCTTCGCCGTCTTCGGGTCGACGACGATCTCCTCCATGACCGCCACGCCCAGGCCCTGCGTGGTGCCGCCCTGGATCTGGCCGAGCACCGACAGCGGGTTGAGCGCCTTGCCGACGTCCTGGGCACAGGCCAGTTCGATGACCTTGACCAGGCCGAGCTCGGTGTCGACCTCGACGACGGCACGGTGCGCGGCGAAGGAGTACTGCACGTGCCCGTTGCCCTGGCCGGTGCGCAGGTCGAAAGGCTCGGTCGGCCGGTGCCGCCACTCCGCCTCGACCTCGACGGCCTCGTCCTCCAGGACGTCGGCCAGGTCGCCGAGGACCTCGCCGCCGTCGGTGACGACCTTGCCGCCCTCCAGGAGCAGCTCGGCCGTCGCCCAGGCCGGGTGGTGGGAGCCGAACTTGCGGCGCCCCATCTGGAGGACCTTCTCGCGGACCAGTTCGCAGGAGTTCTTCACCGCGCCGCCGGTGACGTACGTCTGCCGCGATGCCGACGTCGAACCGGCGCTGCCCACCTTGGTGTCGGCCGGGTGGATGGTCACCTGCGTGACGCCCAGTTCGGTACGGGCGATCTGCGCGTGGACGGTGACGCCGCCCTGGCCGACCTCCGCCATGGCGGTGTGCACGGTGGCGACGGGCTCACCGGCGACGACCTCCAGACGGACCTTGGCGGTGGAGTAGTCGTCGAATCCCTCGGAGAAGCCCACGTTCTTGATGCCGACCGCGTAGCCGACCCCGCGTACGACGCCCTCGCCGTGCGTGGTGTTGGACAGGCCGCCCGGCAGCTGCCGCACGTCGGCGCCCTCGCTGGACTCCCACTGGCGCTCCGGCGGCATCGGCATCGCCTTGACGCGGCGCAGGAGTTCGGCGACCGGGGCCGGGGAGTCGACGGGCTGCCCCGTCGGCAGGAGCGTGCCCTGCTCCATGGCGTTGAGCCGGCGGAACTCCACCGGGTCCATGCCGAGCTTCGCGGCGAGCTTGTCCATCTGCGCCTCGTAGGCGAAGCACGCCTGGACCGCGCCGAAGCCGCGCATCGCGCCGCAGGGCGGGTTGTTGGTGTAGAGGGCGATGGCCTCGATGTCCACGTCCTCGACCACGTACGGGCCGACGGACAGGGAGGAGGCGTTGCCGACGACGGCCGGGGAGGCGGAGGCGTAGGCGCCGCCGTCCAGGACGATCCGGCACTTCATGTGGGTGAGCTTGCCGTCCTTGGTGGTCCCGTGCTCGTAGTGGAGCTTCGCGGGGTGGCGGTGGACGTGCCCGAAGAAGGACTCGAACCGGTTGTAGACGATCTTGACGGGCTTGCCGGTGCGCAGGGCCAGCAGGCAGGCGTGGATCTGCATCGACAGGTCCTCGCGGCCGCCGAACGCGCCGCCGACGCCGGCCAGCGTCATCCGCACCTTGTCCTCGGGCAGTCCGAGCACGGGCGCCATCTGGCGCAGGTCGCTGTGCAGCCACTGGGTGGCGATGTAGAGGTGGACGCCGCCGTCCTCCTCGGGCACGGCGAGGCCGGACTCGGGGCCGAGGAAGGCCTGGTCCTGCATGCCGAAGGTGTACTCGCCCGTGACGATCACGTCGGCCCGCTCGCGCGCCGCCGCGACGTCACCGCGGATGATCGGCTGGCGGTGCACGATGTTGGGGTGCGGGACGTGGCCGGCGTGGTGGTCGTCGCGGTTGTCGTGGATGAGGATCGCGTCCGGGGCGGTGGCGGAGGCCTCGTCGGTGATGACGGGCAGCTCGCGGTAGTCCACCTTGATCTTCGCGGCGGCGCGGCGCGCGGTCTCCGGGTGGTCGGCGGCGACCAGGGCGACCGGCTCGCCGTGGTGGCGGACCTTGCCGTGAGCGAGGACCGGGGTGTCCTGGATCTCCAGCCCGTAGTTCTTCACGTCGGTGGGCAGGTCGTCGTAGGTCAGGACGGCGTACACGCCGGGCGTGGCGAGGGCCTCGCCGGTGTCGATGGACACGATCTCGGCGTGCGCGACGGTGGAGCGCAGGATCTGCCCCCACAGCATGTCCTCGTGCCACATGTCGGACGAGTACGCGAACTCGCCGGTGACCTTGAGGGTGCCGTCGGGGCGCAGCGTGCTCTCGCCGATGCCGCCCTTGGTCCGCGATCCCTGGGTGATCTTCGTGGGGGTTCCGCTGGGGGAAGCCATGATCAGACTCCCTCTCCCTGCCGGGCGGCCGCGAGACGGACCGCGTCCATGATCTTCTCGTAACCGGTGCAGCGGCACAGGTTGCCCGACAGCGCCTCGCGGATGTCCGCGTCGGTCGGGTTCGGATTGCGCTCCAGCATCTCGTCGGCGGCGACCAGCAGACCGGGGGTGCAGAAGCCGCACTGCACGGCGCCGGCGTCGATGAACGCCTGCTGGATCGGGGCGAGCCCGGTGCCCTCGCCGGTCTGCGAGTCCTGCCCCCTCGCCGCCCACTGCCGGGCGTCCTGGAGCGAGGTGCCGCAGGCGCCGGTGTCGCAACCGCCGTGCTCCGCACGCTGCTTGGCGAAGTCGGCGAGCCCTTCGACGGTGACGACCTCGCGGCCCTCCACCTGCCCGGCGGCGACCAGGCACGCACACACCGGCACACCGTCCAGCCGGACCGTGCACGAGCCGCACTCGCCCTGCTCACAGGCGTTCTTCGAACCCGGCAGCCCGAGCCGCTCCCTCAGCACGTACAGCAGGGACTCGCCCTCCCACACGTCGTCGGCTTCCTGCGTACGGCCGTTGACCGTGAAGTTGACGCGCATCACGCAGCTCCCTCGATGGTGCGGCGGTAGGACTCCCAGGTCCAGGTCAGTGTGCGGCGGGCCATGACGCCGACCGCGTGGCGGCGGTAGCTCGCGGTGCCCCGGACGTCGTCGATCGGGTTGCAGGCGCCGGAGCACAGATCCGCGAACTGCTTGGCGACCGACGGGGTGATGATCTGTCCGTTGTCCCAGAAGCCACCCTCCTCCAGCGCGGCGTTCAGGAATTCCTCGGCGGCCTTGGCCCGGACGGGGGTGGGAGCGGCCGAGCCGATCCCGGTCCGCACCGTCCGGGTCTGCGGGTGCAGGGCGAGCCCGAAGGCGCAGACGGCGATGACCATGGCGTTGCGCGTGCCCACCTTGGAGAACTGCTGCGGTCCGTCGGCCTTCTTCACGTGCACGGCGCGGATCAGCTCGTCGGGCTCCAGCGCGTTGCGCTTCACGCCCGTGTAGAACGCGTCGATCGGGATGCGGCGCGTGCCGCGCACCGACTCGACCTCCACCTCGGCGCCCGCGGCGAGCAGGGCGGGGTGGGCGTCACCGGCCGGGGAGGCGGTGCCGAGGTTGCCGCCGACGCCGCCGCGGTTGCGGATCTGCGGGGAGGCGACCGTGTGCGAGGCGAGGGCGAGACCCGGCAGCTCGGTGCGCAGGTTCTCCATGATCTTGGTGTACGGCACGCAGGCACCCAGCCGCACGCTCTCCTCGCCGACCTCCCACTCGGAGAGATCGCCGATGCGGTTCAGGTCCAGGAGGTACTCGGGCCGGCGGTGGTCGAAGTTGATCTCGACCATCACGTCGGTGCCACCCGCAATCGGCACAGCCGAGGGGTGCTCCGCCTTCGCGGCGAGCGCCTCCTCCCAGCTGGCGGGGCGAAGGAAGTCCATGACCGGCTCTCTTCTCCGTCTTCTCGTGGGGCGTTCAGATTGAGCCAATCCGTGTGCGGCGGTCCCGGCTCGTACCTGTGCTGTTGACGCGTAGTGGGCTCAGTACACAGCGCACTGCGCCGAGCGAGTCAGTCACGGAAACCATGAAGGAGTTGGCTGGCCAGGAGAGGCATCTTGTAGATTCGTATGAACGGAGGGCATCGGAAACCTCCTCGTTCTCCTGTGGAAACGCGCGACACAGCCGCGTGACCTGGGGCACAACCCGGACACGGCCCGGGGGGTCGGTGGGCATCGCCCGCCACCCTCCGAACAGACGCTCCTCGCATGTCCCTCCACGATCCACCATAGATTTCGAGACAAAGAACGGCGGCGACGAGAATGCGGCTGCGCGCACTGCTGGACACCGACGCGCTGGGCCTCAAGCTGCTCGGCGGCGAGGACGAGCTGGACCGCACCGTGCGGGGTGTGATGACCACCGACCTGCGCGACCCCAGCCGCTACCTGGCGGGCGGCGAGCTGGTGCTCACGGGCCTGGCCTGGCGCCGGGACGCCGACGACTCGGAGCCCTTCGTCCGGATCCTGGTGCAGGCGGGCGTGACGGCACTCGCCGCGGGCGAGGCCGAGCTCGGGGACGTCCCCGAAGACCTGGTGGTGGCCTGCGCCCGCCACCACCTGCCGCTCTTCGCGGTGCACGAGTCGGTGGCGTTCGCGACGATCACCGAGCACGTCGTACGGCAGGTCTCCGGCGAGCGCGCCGGCGACCTCGCGGCGGTCGTCGACCGCCACCGCCGGATGATGACCTCCGGCCCGGCGGGCGGCGGCCCGGACGTGGTCCTGGACCTGCTCGGCACGGACCTGGACCTGCGGGCCTGGGTTCTCTCCCCCACCGGCCGCCTGATCGCGGGCTCGAAGGCGGCGGGCCCCGCCCTGCCGGCCGGGACGTGCGCCCGGCTCGCGGGAGAACACCTGGCCGCCACCCGCACGGGCCGCCGCGGGCCGCACCGCGCCGTCCTGGGCGCCACCACGTACTCCCTGTTCCCGGTCCGCTCCACGGGCCGCTCCCCGCAGCACCCCCGGGACGTCCGCGAGACCGTCCTGTCGGACTGGCTGCTGGCCGTCGAGGCGGACGCCGGGGACTGGCCGGAGGAGCGCCTGGACCTGCTCTACGGCGTCACCCAGCTGATCGCGGTCGAACGGGACCGCCGCGATGCCGCCCGCACGGTCCGCCGCCGCCTCGCCCAGGAGGTCCTGGAACTGGTCCAGACGGGCGCGGCACCCGCGGAGATCGCCGCCCGGCTGCGCGTGGCGGCACCGGTGCTGCTGCCCGGCCTGGGCACCGCGCCGCACTGGCAGGTGGTCGTGGCCCGCGTCGACTGGGACGGCGGTGAGATCGAGGGCGGCCCGGTGGCCCAGGCCCTGCTGGAGGAGGTCCTCGTCGACCCCGCCGCCGGGCCCGAGCACTCCGGCCGCATCGCCGTGGCCCACACGGGCGACGAGGCCATCGCCCTGGTGCCCCTTCCGGCCGTCTCGACGGAGCACGACGGCTCGCAGGCGGGCGTCCTCGCCGACGCGCTCCTGGAATCGGTGCGAGACCCCCTGACGGCGGGTCTCGACGGCGACGGCCGCCTCACCCTGGGCGTCAGCGCGGCCGTCCACTCGGCGGAGGGCCTGCGCGGCGCGCTGGAGGAGGCCCGTCACGCGCGGCGGGTCGCCGCGGCCCGCCCGGGCCGGGTCTGCGCGGCCGGCCACCAGGAACTGGCCTCGCACGTCCTGCTGCTGCCGTTCGTCCCGGACGACGTCCGCCGGGCCTTCACGGCCCGCCTCCTGGACCCCCTGCGCGACTACGACCGCCGCCACCGCGCCGAGCTGATCCCCACGCTGGAGGCCTTCCTCGACTGCGACGGCTCCTGGACCCGCTGCGCCGGCCGTCTGCACCTGCACGTCAACACGCTGCGCTACCGGGTCGGGCGAATCGAGCAGTTGACGAGTCGTGACCTGTCGCGCCTGGAGGACAAGCTGGACTTCTTCCTGGCACTGCGCATGAGCTGATACGCGGGGTGTCCCGGCGGCAAACCCGGGACACCCCCGAGTCCCACGACTTTGTGAAATCCTTCACCCACCCTCTTGGCCCGGCCCGCCGATTCGTGCTGAGATGCCGCCACCACTCAACAGCTCGATGGCGTGCTCGGGGAGGGCAACGTGGCGCATACCGCCATGTCTGGTAACGGAACGACCGCCGGTGACGATCCCCTCCAGACCGCGGTATGGCGGCTGCGCTCCCGCGGGTGCTGGGCCGACGCGGCCGCCCTGCTGCTGCCGGCCACACCGGCGACGGCGCTTCAACGCGCGTCGTTGCTGGTGGAACGGTGTCTCTACACCGAGCAGGGCTGGGAGGAGGCCGAGGACGCGCTGCGCACGGCCGAGGCGATGGCCCACAGCGACGACGAACGGGGCGCGGCCGCTTGTGAACGCGGGTACTTGGCCTACGCGGCGACCCTGCTCGCGGTGCGGGACCGGGCCGACGAGGCGCGGGCCGCGCTGGGCCGGGCGGCGGCGCTGGTCCCACCCGGGGCCCCGGCGCGGGCCCTGCTCGACTTCCGTCGCGGCCTCCTGGCGGAGAACCTGACGAGCGCGCCCCAGGCCGCGCGGGCCGCGTACCGTCGCGCCCATGCGGGGGCGACGGCACACTCCGACTTGCTGCTGCTGTCCTTCACGTGGCGTCACCTCGCGGGACTGGCCCTGCGGGACGGGGAGCTGGCGGAGGCGCGGCACGGTTTCGCGGAGTCGCTGCGGATCCGGGAGGAGCTGGGGTACCTCGTCGGTACGGCCCCGGCGCTGGTGTCCCTCGCCGACACCGAGACGGAGCCGGAGGCGTCCCGGCTACGGGAGGAGGCCCGGCGGTTGTTCCGGCTGCTCGGAGGCGTACCGACGTGGCTGTCCCGCCAGTTGGCTGTGCCGGTACCGCCGGCTGCGACGGCTTGAGGGGGTAGGGGTACCCGGCGTCGAGGCTGAGCTGGGGTGGGCGCGCGACCGGGCGCGACGGGGCGCCTCCCGCGAGCTCTCGACTTCCCTCGAACAGGGGCCCCGCCATCCGGCCCGTGCCGCCCCCCTTCGGCGCGCAGGCCGGCACCGGGGCGGGGCCGGCTTCGACGGTCAGTCAGTCGGCATCCCACCCCATCGCGCCCTTCCGAGGACGGACACCCCCGGCGCGGCCCCGGCCCGCACCCGGCGAAGCACGCGCACCCCGACGAGCCGGAGGCGACCGAGGCGCCGGCGCACCCGCCTGCCCGAGGGCGGCACGACGAGCGTGACCTGCTCGGCGCAGACACCGCGGAGTCGGCGGTCAGCCGGCGAGCGGGCGCTGCGCGCACCCGCATCGCCGCTCAGCCGGCCGCCGCCGCCCCCGCGAAGTGCTCGCCCACCAGCGCCCGCACCACATCCAGGTCCCGCGCGATCAGCGCGTCCAGCAACGCCGTGTGCTCGTGCGCGTCCGCCACCAGGTCGGCCCGCCCCCGACCCCCCGGCACGCCCCCGACCAGGGGCCACTGCGCCCTGCGGTGCAGGTCCTCCGCGATCCGGACCAGCTGCTCGTTGCCCGAGAGGGACAGCACGGCCCGGTGGAATCCCCGGTCGGACTCCGCGTAGGTCGCGCGGCAGCCGGAGGACGCCGCGCGGACCGTCGCCTCGGCGAGCGGGCGCAGCGCGGCCCAGCGTTCGACGGGGACGGTACGGGCCAGGCGCAGCATCACCGGGACCTCGATCAGCGTGCGGATCTCGGCCAGTTCCGCCAGTTCCCGCACACCCCGTTCGACCACCCGGAACCCGCGGTTGGGCACGACTTCGACGGCCCCTTCGAGGGCCAGTTGCTGCATGGCCTCCCGGACCGGCGTCGCCGAGACCCCGAACCGCTCGCCGAGCACCGGCGCCGAGTACACCTCTCCCGGCCGCAGATCCCCGGCCACCAGCGCGGCACGCAGCGCGTCCAGGATCTGCCCGCGCACGGAGGCCCGCTGGACCACCGGCCGAGCCCGTGGCGCGGGCCGCTCACCGTGCGTGTGCTCCCCCCGCACCGCCCCGGACTGCTGCGGCACCCGCGCCTGCCCGGCAGGCCCGTCCGGCGCGGCCGGACCGGCCGCCCACGGAGTCCCCGTTTCCGCGGAGCCCTGCGCTCCCTGCTTCACGGGTCCTCCTCCGGACGTATCGGTACTTGGGGCCATGACGGCGGATTGTTACTCGTCCGTCAAGCACCATAAGCGCCCCGGCCCCCGGAACACATCCCCGTTCAACTTCCGCCGGTCTTGAGTAAGGTTAGGCTTACCTTCAAGAACCCCGTGCACCCCGACGGATCGGTGATCACATGCCCGCGCCCCTTTCGGCCGTCTCCGGCGCCTACACCCGCCTGGCCGAGGTCCTCCCGGGGCTCGCCGTCACCGAACTGACCGAGGAGGACCGGGCACCGCGGGGCGGCGGCTGGACCGCGGCGGCCGACCTCGCGGCCGCCGGCCCCGCCCTCGACCGCTTCCTGGCGTGGGACGTGGACCAGATCGAGCGGGACTACGGCACGCAGGCCCGCCCCGACGTCGTCGCCGGCTTCGGCCTGCACCGCTACGCCTGGCCCGCCTGCCTCCTGATCACCGTGCCGTGGTTCTGGCACCGCCGGGTCCCCCGCTACCCCGTGACGCATGTCTCGTACGACCGCACCGCCCCCGGCCACGCCCTCGGGCACCTGGCCGTCCGCCCCTCCGACTTCGCCTGCCTGCCCGGCGACGCGGCGGCCGCACTGCCCGGCGCGCGGGTCGTGCCGGACGAGGAGGCGCTGCGGGCGGAGGTGCGGTCGGCGGTCGCCGAGCACCTGGAGCCGGTCCTGACCGGTTTCGGCCCCCGGATGCGGCGCCGCGGCCGCGCCCTGTGGGGTATGGCGACCGACGAGATCGTCGAGGGTCTCTGGTACGTCGCCCAGCTGTTCGGTGAGACCGAGGAGCGACGCGCGATGCGCGAGCTGGAGCTGCTCCTGCCGGGCGCGACCAAGCCGTACGTGGGCACGGCCGCGTTCCGGGAGCTGACCGGCCCCGGCGGCGAGCCGCTGCTCACCCGCGACCGCGCGAGCTGCTGCATGTTCTACACGCTGCGCCCTGAGGACACCTGCGCCACCTGCCCGCGCACCTGTGACACCGACCGGGTCACCAAGCTGCTGGCCACGGCCAGTTGACCTAGGCGCGGGATCGATCACTCCCGACGTCCCGTAAGATCATCGCGGAACCGGACACCCACACACCCACAGGCGATTCCCACCTTCCCCACGGGCCACGGGAACTTTCCGGAGAACCACTCGTACGGGTAGTCTTGTTCGAACTCAACTCCCGCCCCTCAAGCGGCAGTTCGAGCAGAACGCCGCCCTGGGCATCCCCTTGCACTTCCTTGGCGGCCTCTTGCCCCGAAACCCCCTGAGGGCCGATGGGATTGGGCCACTATGGCGGGCGTTACGCCCTATCCCAATGCAAGGGACCACCCAGATGAGACTGACCGACATATCGCTGAACTGGCTGCTTCCGGGCGCCGTGCTTCTCCTGGGCATGCTGGCAGCGGTGGCGGTGCTCGCGCGCGGCAAGCGCTCCTCGGTCAAGGACACGAGCGCGGACGACTCCTGGGAGCGCAGCGAGGAACGCCGCAGACGCAAGGAAGCCCTCTACGGCACCCTCTCCTACCTCCTGCTCTTCTGCTGTGCGGCCGTCGCCGCCCTGCTCTCCTTCCACGGCCTGGTCGGCTTCGGTGAGCAGAACCTCGGACTGTCCGGCGGCTGGCAGTACCTCGTCCCGTTCGGCCTGGACGGTGCGGCGATGTTCTGCTCCGTCCTCGCGGTACGCGAGGCCAGCCACGGTGACGCGGCGCTCGGCTCCCGGATACTGGTCTGGACGTTCGCCTTCGCCGCGGCCTGGTTCAACTGGGTGCACGCGCCCCGGGGCGCCGGCCACGCGGGTGCCCCCCACTTCTTCGCGGGCATGTCCCTGTCGGCGGCGGTCCTCTTCGACCGCGCGTTGAAGCAGACCCGCCGGGCCGCCCTGCGGGAGCAGGGCCTGGTGCCCCGCCCGCTGCCGCAGATCCGTATGGTGCGCTGGCTGCGGGCCCCCCGGGAGACCTACCGCGCCTGGTCGCTGATGCTCCTCGAGGGTGTGCGCAGCCTGGACGAGGCGGTCGACGAGGTGCGCGAGGACAAGCGCAAGAAGGAAGAGGCCCGGCAGCGCAGGCGCGACCAGCAGCGCGTGGAACGTGCGCAGCTGAAGGCGATCAGCCGCGGTCACCGCGGCCACTTCGGCCGGGGCGGCGGACGGCAGCTCGAGGTGCAGGTGGAGCGCGGCTCCTCGCAGGTCTCCGCGGAGCCTGCCATAGCGGCGCCGGAGCCCCTGCCCGTCCGCTCGCGTCCCTCCCTTCAGCCGGCGCGCCAAGGCGCTGACCCGGTGACCGTGGACCTCACCGCGGAGGACGACACCATGGCACTGCCGCGTCTGGACTCCCTGGAGCGCAAGCTCAAGGACCTTGAGCAGCAGTTCGGTTAGCCGAGCCACGAAACGGCGGTGATGGGGCGCGGCCTGCGGGCCGCGCCCCTTCGGCGTTCAGGCCGCCTCGGCCTCCAGCTCGAACCAGACGGCCTTGCCCACTCCGTGCGGCCGGACCCCCCAGGCGTCCGCGAGGGACTGCACCAGGAGCAGGCCCCTGCCGTTCGTGCCCTCGTCCGGGACCGCCACCCGCACCCGGGGCCTGCGGGCCACGAAGTCCCGCACCTCCACCCGCAGTCCGTGGGGTCCGACGGTGGCCGTGAGGACCGCGTCGTGGTCGGTGTGGACGATCGCGTTGGTGACGAGTTCACTGGTGAGAAGTTCCGCGACGTCCGATTGTCCGTGCTTCCCCCACTGTCCGAGCAGTTCCCGCAGGGCCCTGCGGGCCTCCGGGACGGCCCGCAGGTCCGCCCGCCCGAGTCTGCGCCTCAACTGCGGCGCCGGCGCCTGCTCCCTGACGTCGTCGGTCCTGTCCTCCACCGTCTTCGCCGAGAAGCCCCCGATCGCTACGGGACCGCCTCGTCGTGCCTGCCTCTCCATGACCCCCGCCCGCGCGCCGATGTCGGTTCCCCTCCTGCTCGAACACGTTCACGGAGATCCATGCCCCAACGGGCATGCGGCAGTCATGTCGCATCGTCAACGACCGGGTGTTCGGCCACCGGGACGGACCGGGCCGGGCGGGCCGGGCGGCGGGTCGCCGAGCGGTACGGCGGTGGAGGGGAGGGGGACAAGAGGGTAGCCGGTCAGAGTCCGCAGGTGGATCCTGACCGCCGGAGATCGGACGATGGGCCGAGGGCCGGCTGCCGATCCCTGCGTACGCGGTGAAGAGCCGGGGCGGCGAACGGGAGTGCGCGGCGCTGCGGTGAAGTTGGCCGAAGTACGACGGTCCGCACGGCCGCCACGAGCAGTAGGGGGCCGTCCTCCCCCACCCCCGTGGCGGGAGGACGGCCCCCGGTCTTCCGTCGGGCGCGGTCAGTACAGCTTGTTGACGGCGGTGGTCGTCGTCTTCTTGAAGGCGCCGACGGGGGCATCCCCGAAGTCGCCCATCTGACCCCAGCCCACGACGGTGACCGTCCTGCCGTCGCGCCCGACGGACAGCAGCGAGATGTCCGTGGCACCCCAGGACGTCTCGGTGTGCAGGCCACGCACGCGGGCGCCCTCCTCGACGGGCAGCGAACCGTAGTCCCGGCCTTCGGCCTCGATGTCCGGGGAGGACTCCTCGATGCGATCGGCGCAGGTGCGGATCAGGTCGTCGTAGTGCTTCGCCAGGGCCTTGGCCAGGGCGGCTGTGTCCGCCACGACGGTCAACTGCACGGCGCTGGTGTCCAGGTCGGTCCGGAACTCCCGGTGCCGGTAGTCGTAGGAGGGCACACCCTCCGTACTCACGCAGAAGCCGAGTCCCTCCGGGAACCCCTCGGTGACCGGGCCGGCCGTCCAGGCCGAGGTCGGGTGCGGCGGCAGCTGGGACGCCGACAGGAACTTCGGAGCCGCGGCCTTCGGCGCGGCACCGGCGGCCGGTGCCGTGAGGACCGTGCCCGCCGCGAGGGCGGCGACGGTGAGGGCGGTGAGCGCGCTCGCTCGGACGTGCTTGGACATGAGTGTCCCCCGTGGTGATTGCGTGGATGATCGATGCCGCTGTCAGGCCGGCTGGTCGGCCCGGACCTGGTCGGTGCGGCACCAAAAGCATCAGCGGTCACACCGGGCGGACGCAACAGCCCGCATCCGATCCGGCACGGTGGAACCATCCCAGCCCGTCTGACGTGCAGGTACATGAGGTGCCTGGGATGCCGTTCCGGGCCGGGTCGGACCATGAGGACGGGGGAACGGTGTCGGCACAGCACGACGTGGACGACGTCGGAGAGTTCGCGGCGCTGCTGAGGACGCTGAAGGAACGCACGGACCGCAGTTACGGTTCACTGGCCCGGCGCCTGGCCATGAACACCTCGACCCTGCACCGCTACTGCGCGGGCGAGGCGGTCCCCGTCGACTTCGCCCCGGTGGAGCGCTTCGCCGCCCTGTGCGGGGCGTCCCCGGAGGAACGTCTGGAACTCCACCGCCGCTGGCTCCTGGCGGTCGCGGCACGGCAGCGGCCCCGCGCCGCCGGTGCGGCCGGTGCGGCCGAGGAGGGCGCGGTCGCCGCCGAGGCGGAGGAACCGGAGACCGCACCGGCCGGCGACGACGGTCCTGCCGATGAGGCGCCGCCGCTCCCCCGCCGCCCCTGGTACCGCCGTGGACGCGTCACGGTGGGACTGGCAGCCGCCTGCGCGGTGCTCGCGGCACTCGGGAGCCTGGCCGCACTGCCGGACGGGCGGCGTGCGTCCACCGACGGCCGTGCCCCGTCGGCCGGCCCGGCCCCGTCCGGTACGGCACAGGCCGATGCCCCGGACGGAAAGAGCGCCTCCCCCGCCCCGAACGGCGGCTCCCCCACCGCCCGGCGGCCCGCGCCCTCCGCCACCGCGAAGAAGAAGCCCTCCCCCTCTCCCTCCGCCCGCACCACCCCGCCCGCCGACGCGCCGGCCCCCGCCACCCCCCTCACCTGGTCCGCCGACTCCCAGGCGTGGAAGCTCGGCTGCGGACACGACTACGTCGTCGCCAGGCCGCCCGGGCAGGTGCCGCCGCCGCCCGTCCCGCAGGACGCCGGGGTCTGGGCCGCCTCACAGAACGCGGTGCACGGCGGCGAGACGCTCGTACAGCTCTCCGTGCAGGGGCGCACCGACACGGCGGTCGTACTGGAGGCCCTGCGCGTGCGCGTGGTGGGGCGCACGACACCCGCGCAGGGCAACGCCTACGCCATGGACCGGGGCTGCGGCGGTTCGATCACCCCGCGCTCCTTCGACGTGAACCTGGACAAGGACCGCCCCATCGCCCGCGCGGTCGCCGGGAGCGACGCCGGTACGCCGATCCCGGCGGTGCGCATGCCCTACCGCGTCTCCGCGCGGGACCCCGAGGTGCTGCTCGTCAACGCCAGGACCCAGGCGTGCGACTGCCGCTGGTACCTGGAGCTGGACTGGTCCTCCCAGGGCCGCACGGGCACGGTACGGATCGACGACGACGGCCGCCCGTTCCGCACCAGCGGCATCGAGGGCCTGCCCCGCTACGTGTACGACACCTCCGCGCGTGGGTGGACGCCCTACAGCTAGAGCCGCGGCACGTTGCGCAGGTTGGACCGGGCCATCTGCAGCATGCGGCCGACCCCGCCGTCCAGCACGATCTTCGAGGCGGACAGGGCGAAGCCGGTCACCATCTCGGCCTTGATCTTCGGCGGGATGGACAGCGCGTTGGGATCGGTGACGACGTCGACGAGGGCCGGCCCCTTGTGCTTGAAGGCGTCCTTCAGGGCCCCGGCGAGGTCCTTGGGCTTCTCGACGCGCACCCCGTAGGCACCGCAGGCTCGGGCGACGGCGGCGAAGTCGGGGTTCTTGTTGGCGGTGCCGTACGACGGCAGGCCGGCGACCAGCATTTCCAACTCGACCATGCCGAGCGAGGAGTTGTTGAACAACACGACCTTCACGGGCAGGTCGTACTGCACCAGCGTCAGGAAGTCGCCCATCAGCATGGAGAAGCCGCCGTCGCCGGACATCGACACGACCTGCCGCTTGCGGTCGGTGAACTGCGCGCCGATCGCCATGGGAAGCGCGTTCGCCATCGAACCGTGAGAGAAGGAACCGATGACGCGGCGGCGGCCGTTGGGTGAGATGTAGCGGGCGGCCCAGACGTTGCACATGCCGGTGTCGACGGTGAACACGGCGTCGTCGGAGGCCACCTCGTCGAGTACGGACGCCACGTACTCGGGGTGGATCGGCGTGTGCTTGTCGACCTTGTGGGTGTACGCCTTCACCACCCCCTCCAGCGCGTCCGCGTGCTTCTTCAGCATCCGGTCGAGGAAGCGGCGGTTCTTCTTCTCCTTCACCCGCGGGATCAGACAGCGCAGCGTCTCCCGTACATCGCCCCACACCGCGAGGTCCAGCTTCGAGCGACGGCCCAGGTGTTCCGGCCGGATGTCGACCTGGACGATCTTCACGTCGTCGGGGAGGAAGGCGTTGTAGGGGAAGTCGGTGCCGAGAAGGATGAGCAGGTCGCACTCGTGGGTGGCCTCGTAGGCGGCGCCGTATCCCAGCAGCCCGCTCATGCCGACGTCGAAGGGGTTGTCGTACTGGATCCACTCCTTGCCGCGCAGGGCGTGCCCGACCGGCGACTTGATCTTCCCGGCGAACTCCATGACCTCGGCGTGCGCGCCCGCGGTGCCACTGCCGCAGAACAGGGTGACCTTGCCTGCCTCGTCGATCATCTCGACGAGCCGGTCGATCTCGGCGTCACCGGGGCGGACCGTCGGCCGGGAGGTGACGAGGGCGGTCTCGACGGCCTGCTCCGGGGCGGGCTCGTCGGCGATGTCACCGGGCAGGGTGACGACGCTGACGCCGCTGCGGCCCACGGCGTTCTGGATGGCGGTCTGGAGCAGCCGGGGCATCTGCTTCGGACTGGAGATCATCTCGCTGTAGTGGCTGCACTCGGCGAACAGCCGGTCGGGATGGGTCTCCTGGAAGTAGCCGAGGCCGATCTCGCTGGAGGGGATGTGCGAGGCGAGAGCGAGGACCGGGGCCATCGAGCGGTGGGCGTCGTAGAGGCCGTTGATGAGGTGGAGGTTGCCGGGACCGCAGGACCCGGCGCAGGCGGCGAGCCCGCCGGTGATCTGCGCCTCGGCACTGGCGGCGAAGGCGGCGGTCTCCTCGTGCCGGACGTGGATCCAGTCGATGGCGGAGTTGCGGCGGACCGCGTCGACGACCGGGTTGAGGCTGTCGCCGACGACCCCGTAGAGGCGTTTGACTCCGGCACGGGTGAGGATGTCGACGAACTGTTCCGCGACGTTCTGTTTGGCCATGGTTCTCGTCTGCCCCTTCGGTCTCCTGGGATCCCTCCGGGTTCCATCAAGTCACACGGGCCGCGCTCACGCCTCCCACACCGCTGCGGCCGTACGGTCGTCCGCATAACCCTTGACCCGTACTTGGGAGTCGGCGAGGAACGCGGCGAGGCCGGGCGGTTCGGGCCGGGACCACCGCTCGGCGAGGTACTCGCCCAGTTCGGGCTCAGCGCGCAGGGGCTCGGCGAGACCGCCGCTGCACATCAGGAGCGTGTCGCCCGGGCGGGCGACGGAGGTCCGGAACCGGAAGGGCTCGCGGGGCGGTTCCGGGGCCGGTTCGTACGGGCTGGGCGGTGTCGGGATGCCCAGGTCCATGGTGAGCCGGTCGCCCTCTGGGGTCTCGGAGGGCGGCGAGCCGAACCCCACGACGGGTTCGCCCTTGACCTGGGCGACCTGCGGCTCGATGTCCTGCCACTCCCCCTCCCGCAACCGGAACAGTCCGCCCGGCCCGACTCCGAAGAACACGCGGGTACGGCAGGCGGGATCGGCCGGCAGCAGCAGGCAGCGCAGGTTGGCCGCGTACTCCTCGGGGTCGATGCCCTGCTCGGAGGCGCTGGCCCGCAGCCTGCCGAGACTGCGGTCGGTGAGCCGGTGCAGCCCGGACTTGAGGTCGCCGCGCCGGCCGTCCCTCATGTCCTCGACCAGACGTGCGTGACTGCGCCCGACGGCCCGCCCGATCCAGTGACAGGCCTCGGCGGCGGCCCGGTGCGCACCGCGGGTGGCCCGGGCCCCGGTCGCCATCGCCACCAGCACCAGCGCCTGCTCCCCCGCGCCGAATCGGGCCGTGAGCAGCGCATCCCTGCGGGGGTCTCCCCGGTACCGCGCCGAGTCCCCCCGCACGGAAACGGCCCGCAGTGTGCAGGCCCCGTACCGGGCGCCGTCCAGCACGGTGTCCGCCACGAGGTCATCGAGATCATCCGGATCGGCGGCCGGGAGAGCGGTGGGTTCGGCGTCGTAGGTGGGCGGCCGGGTTCCGACGTGACCACGGGACCCGGGAGTGGGCGCCGGGCGCTCGATCCGGGGGCCGGGCTGGTCGGTCGCGGTTGTGGTGACGGGGGGCGAGGACGGAGGCGGGGGCGGAGCCGGATGCGAGGGCTCGGCGGGGCGGTGGGTGGCGGGTGAGCCGGTGGGGCGTCGCCCGTCGGGTGACGGGTCGGCGGGACGTTGCGCCTCGGGCACCGGCTCGGCCGGGCGGTACGCCTCGGGCGGTACGTCGGCGGGCTGTCGCGCCCCGGGCACCGGCTCGGCCGGGCGTGGCGGCGCCGAAGGAGGGCCTGTGGGGCCGGGGGCCGCGGAAGGCGGCTCGGCCGGGCGTGGGGGCACGGGCGGCTGATCGGGAATGCTCGACGGCGAGGCACCGGCCCGTGGCGGCACGGGAGGCCAGGCGGCCATGGCCGGACGCGCCGTGGAACCGGGCTCTGCGCCGGGCAAGGCCCGGTGACCCGCCTCGGGTGGTGCGGACACCGGTTCGTCGGGGGGCGGGGCGACTGCCGGAGGGTTGGGACTCGTGGGTGTGCCGGCCGCCGTGGCCGGACGGGCCTCGGGGCCCGACCAGGCCGGGGGGTCCGCGGGGGCCGGAGGGGCCGGGGAGTCCGCGGGGGGCAGAGGAGCCGGGGAGTCCGCGGGGAGCGGAGGGGCCGGAGGATCCGCGGGGAGCGGAGGGGCCGGAGGATCCGCGGGGAGCGGAGGGGCCGGAGGCGTTGGCGACGCGGGGAACGTCGAGGTGGGGGGCTGCCCCGGGCTCGCGGGAGGCGTAGGGGGGCCGGCCGCGGGCGGCGTGTCGCCTGTCCGCTCGGCCGAGGGCGTGCGGGACGAGGCTGCGGGCGGGGTCGGTCCACCCGGGCGCTCTGCCGCGGACGTACCGGGGCCGGCCGGCGCGTTCGCATCGCCCGGGTGCTCGTCCGAGGGCGTACGGAGGCCGGCCGACGGGGGTGCGCCGCCCGGATGCCCGTGCGAGGGCGGGGCATCGGCGGGCCGGCCGGGTGGTTTCGCCGCCGTCGGGAAGCTCACGGGCCCCGGGGGGCGGGCCGGGGGCGGCTCCCAGGGGGCGCTCTGCGGGGTCCGGCCGTCGGGGCGGAGCACGTCCATCATGTCGTCGGCCCCGGCCCGGGGTGCCGGGACCATCGGCTCCGCTCCGGAGGGCCGCTTCACCGGCCCGGCCGCGGAGCCGGACCGTCCTTCCGGACCGTCTCCCACGGCCCCCGACGCGGACGCGAACCGGTCGTCGAGGGAGTCCGGTGCCGGTGTGGGACCCGTGTCGTCGGTGGAGTCGTCGTACAACTGCCTCCACCAGTCGTCCTCGTGACCGGTGGGCCTTCCCCCCTGCTGGCTCATGCCGGTCATTGTCCACCGCACGCGCGGGATGAAAACGGGGCTTGTGGAAAAAACCGGCCAGTCACCCGCCGGTGAACGACACGTCGAGTGAGCCGTAGAACGGTCATGCGATATTCACGTCCGGCGGTCCGCGAGCGGCTGACCTGCGGGTCTGAGCCCTCACCACGCTGCTGACCTGCGCGTTCTCGCGTGTTCCGGCACTCTGGTCAGATGGGAGTGTGGGACCTCCTGCTGGTCGGGCTGGTCATCCTGCTCGGGCTGTGCGGAGTGCTGCTGCCCGCCATGCCGGGATCGTGGCTGGTGTGGGCCGCGGTCCTGTGGTGGGCGCTGAAGGATCCGCAGCCCGTCGCCTGGTGGGTGCTGGTCGGCGCCACGGTCCTGCTGCTCGTCTCGCTGGGCGTGCGCTGGGCCCTGCCACCCCGGCGGCTGCGCGTGAACCGCACCAACAGCCGCATGCTGGCCTACGCCGGAGCCGGTTCCGTCCTCGGTTTCGTCCTGATCCCCGTCCTCGGCGCGATCCCGGGATTTCTGGCCGGTGTCTACCTCTTCGAACGGCTGCGCCTCGGCCGTCACGCCGACGCGGTGGCCGCCCTGCGCACGGTCATGCGCGCGGGCGGCTCCAGCATCCTGGCCGAACTGTTCACCTGCCAGCTGATCGCGGCGGCCTGGGTGGGCGCGATCTTCTGGGGCTGAGTCTCACGCCGGCAGCACGCCCTCGTGCGTCAGCAACCGCACCTTGCGATCCAGGCCCCCCGCGTATCCGGTCAGTGCGCCGTCCGCCCCGATCACCCGGTGGCAGGGGCGGACCACCAGCAGCGGATTCGCCCCGATCGCACCGCCCACGGCCCGCACGGCCGCCCGGGGCGCCCCGATGCGCGCGGCGATCTCGCCGTACGTCACGGTCGAGCCGTAGGGAATGTCGTCCAGGGCGTCCCAGACCTTCTCGCGGAAGGCGGTGCCCTCGGCGCGCCAGGCCAGGTGGAACTCCTTCAGCTCCCCGGCGAAGTAGGCGGTGAGCTGCTCCTCGGCCTCCCGGAAGGGCCCGGGGTCGCGCCGCCAGTCGTCGCGCACCTCGCGTCCGCCCTTCTGGCCGGGCACGGACACGGAGGTCAGTTCGCCGGTCGGGGCGGCGGTCAGGAGCAGCGGCCCGAGGGGGCCGGGCACGCTCGTCCAGTAGGTCGGGTCGGTCATCGGGACTCCCACTCCCCTGCTGCGCGCAGGTGGTTCACAGCGTACGAGCGCCAGGGGCGCCAGTGGTCCGGGGCGTCGAGGCCCGGCGGGGCCACGTCCGGGTCGCCGAGGGCGCGGGTGCGGATGACCGCGACCGTGCGGGCGTCCAGCCCGGGCACGGCCCGCAGGGCGTGCCACGCGTCCTCCCGGTCGGCGCCGGGGTCCAGGCGGACGGCGTGGTCGGCGAGGGCGGCGCTGAGCGCGCCGAGAGTGCCGCCGGATTCGGCCCCGGCGAGGACGGCGGGCTCGGGAAAGAGGTGGGTGAGGCTGCCGCAGGGGGCGTCGAGGGTCTTGCCGTAGCGGCGTACGAGTCGTTCCGCCTCCGCGGGCCCCACCAGTGCGCGTACCGCGAGTTCCTCCGGGTCGGCGGTGCCCGGTGAGCGCAGCCCGGGCCGGGCGGCGACCAAAGGTGCCAGCCGCGGGTCGGCGGCGAGCCGCTCGTCGACGGCGAACGGGTCGGCGTCGAGGTCGAAGAGCCTCCGCAGCCGCTGGACGGCGGTGGTGAGGTCGCGCGGGTCGTTGAGGTGCAGCCGGGCGTCGAGCCAGCCGCCCGGGTGGGCGCCGAGTCCGGTCCGCGTGGTGCCGGGGCGTTCGTCGACGGCGACGATGCCGGTGCCGTACGGGAGGCGGAGGGTGCGTCGGTAGGTGCGGGCGCCGGGCGGGCCGCTCATCTGTTCGATGCCGGGCACGGCCTCGCGTTCCAGCAGGTCGAAGACGGGTCCGGCCCGGTAGGGGCCGCGGTGGGCGAGCCGGAGCGGGATGCCCGCGTCCGGTGTGGCCGTACGGCGGCCCCGGCCGTTCTTCGGGGCGGCGGCGCGCAGCTCGCTCGGGGTCGACGCGTACACGGCCCGGATCGTGTCGTTGAACTGCCGCACGCTGGCGAAGCCCGACGCGAACGCGATCTCGGTGATCGGCAGTTCGGTGGTCTGCACCAGGACGCGCGCGGTGTGGGCCCGCTGGGCCCGGGCGAGCGCGACCGGTCCGGCGCCGAGCTCGGCGGTGAGCTGCCGCTGCACCTGCCGTGCGCTGTAGCCGAGGCGTCCGGCGAGGCCGGGCACGCCCTCCCGGTCGACCACGCCGTCGGCGATCAGCCGTACGGCCCGGGCGACCACATCCGCGCGGACGTTCCACTCGGCGGAGCCGGGCACGGTGTCCGGGCGGCACCGCCGGCAGGCCCGGAATCCCGAGCCCTGCGCGGCGGCGGCCGTGGCGAAGAACCGTACGTTGGCCCGCTTCGGGGTGACCGCGGGGCAGCTCGGCCGGCAGTAGATGCCGGTCGTTTCGACGGCGAAGAAGAACACGCCGTCGAATCGGGCGTCGCGGCTGCGTACGGCCTCGTACCTGGTGTCCTGGTCCGTTCCCTGGTCCGTCACAGGTCCAGTCTCCGCCGTCGGCCGGGCGGCCGCTGGCGGAAATCGGACACCATGCTCGGCGCGGATGCGGCCCGGCGGCGCGCTTACGAACGCCGGTACGGTCCGCGCTTCGCCTCCATCGCGGCCTTGCCGATCGCCCCCTTCCGCTTCCAGTCCTTGCGGATCTCGGCCCGCAGGCGGGCGTCGGTCTTGGCGACGATGCGCTGGTTCTCCCGCAGGAGCTTGCGATAGCTCTGCAGCCGTCGTTCCGGCAGTTCGCCGGTCTCGATGGCGGCCAGCACGGCGCAGCCCGGCTCGGCCTCGTGGGCGCAGTCGTGGAAGCGGCATCGCTCGGCCAGTTCCTCGATCTCGGAGAACACCTGCCCGACACCGGCCCCGGCGTCCCACAGACCGACGCCGCGCAGTCCGGGGGTGTCGATCAGGACGCCCCCGCCGGGCAGTGCGAGCAGGTTGCGCGTGGTCGTGGTGTGACGGCCCTTGCCGTCGACGTCCCGGGTGGCCTGGACGGCCATCACGTCCTCGCCGAGCAGCGCGTTGGCGAGGGTCGACTTGCCCGCGCCGGACTGCCCGAGCAGCACGGACGTCCCCCCGCCGACGATCGCGGCGAGCAGGGCGAGCCCTCCCCCGAACTCTCGGCTGCGCTCGAGCGGGGAGGTGCCCCCCTCGTGGACGCAGCTGACCGGCACGACCGGCACGCCGGGCGCGCTCGTCTCCACGTCCTGGACGAGGTGCGAGCGGGTCACGCCGTCCGGCACGAGGTCGGCCTTGGTGAGGACGACGACGGGCTGGGCCCCGGACTCCCAGGCGAGCGCGAGGAAGCGCTCGATGCGGCCGAGGTCCAGCTCGAGGGCGAGGGACACGGCGATGACGGCGTGGTCGACGTTGGCCGCGAGGATCTGCCCCTCGGAGCGCTGGGAGGAGGTGGAGCGGACGAAGGCGGTGCGGCGCGGCAGACAGGTGCGCACGTAGCGCGGGTTCCCACCGGGCTCCACGGCGACCCAGTCGCCGGTGCACACGACCCGCAGAGGGTCGTGCGGGGTGACGAACGCGGTGTCGGCCCGCAGCAGCCCGTCGGCGGTGACGACGTCGCACTGCCCGCGGTCGACCCGGACGACACGGCCGGGCAGCAGCCCTTCCGTCGCGTAGGGGGCGAACGCCTCGGCCCAGGCCTCGTCCCAGCCGTAGGGAGCGAGCGCGGAGGAAACGGATGAAGCAGAAGAGGAAGACAAGGGTGACCCTTCTCAGGTCGGCCCCGGCCCGACAGTCGGTCGGATCAGCCGGCGGCCACGGAGGTGGACGTGATGAACTGGGCGCGGGCAGCGCTCATCGCAGTGACAGCCATCGGTCGACACCTCCTCGTTCTTCTGCTTGTGCTCGTCGTGGATCCGCCGTGTGCGTGGAACCGCCGTAACGCTATCCCGTCCCGGCGGTGGTGCGTCAACTGCTTTTCGCGCAGGCCTGGCCGTTCAGCTCGAAGTCGTACGGCGGGGAGTTCTTCCCGTGCCAGGAGGCGAGGAAGCCGAAGGCCAGGTCGCCGCCCGCGGGGACCGACTTGTTGTAGTCGGCGGCGGTCGCGGTGACGCGGGAGCCGTTCTGGGCGACGGAGGCGTCCCACATCTGGCCGACCTGCTGGCCGTCCCGGAAGGACCAGGCGAGGCGCCAGGAGCCGAGGGACTCGGCGCTGGTGACGGTGACGGTGGCCTGGAAACCGTCGGGCCACTGGTTGACCAGGTCGTACTCGACCCGGCAGGCGGGCTCGCCGCGCTCGCCGGGCTCGGCCCGGTGGGTGGGTGAGGAGGTGCCCTGCGGTTCGGTGTGGCGGTTCTTGTTCTCCGGCGTGCCGGAGGGGTCCGGCCGCTCGGTCCTCTCCGTGTTCCGGGCGGCCGGCTTCGAGGTCGCGGGCGGCAGGGACGGGGCGGAGGGCAGGGACGGGCCGGGACCGGCCACCGGCTGACGATCGATGCCGTCGCGTGCGCCGAGGTCGTCGCCCTCGCCTCCGAAGGGCATCAGTGAGACGCCGAGGGCCAGCACGGAGACCAGGACCGCGGCGACGAGGAAGCCGTTGCGTGCGACGCGCGCCTTCTGCTCCGCGTCCTCCGGTTCTGTGGTCGTCCGGCCGGCGGCGCCTGGGCGTCCCGCGCCGAGCCGCACCTCGGCGGCGCGCCGACGGCGCTCCAGGTAGGCGAGGCCGCCCCAGCCGATCACTCCGCCCGCCAGCGCACCGGGCAGTCCGCCGCCGTGCAGGCGCAGACAGGCGGCGGCCTCGGCGCACTGCACGCAGGTGGCGAGGTGGCGGGAGAGGTCGCCGGGGGTCTCGGCGGAGGAGGACCGGGTGACGGCGTCCAGCAGCCGGGCGTAGCTGCGGCACCGGGCGTCCATCGGCGTGTCGAGGTGGTTGCGGTGGCAGCGTTCCCGGAACAGGGTGCGTACCTGCTGGAGTTCCTCGGCGGCGTCGGCCGGGTCGAGGCCCAGACGGCGCGCGACCAGGGGCAGCGGCAGCGCCTCCACCTCGGCGAACCAGAGCAGTTCCGCGTCGGGCTGCTGCAGATCGCGCAGGCCGCGCAGCGCGAGCGGGCGCTGCAGGGGCGGGCCGGTGTAGCGGGCGGCCTTGTCCGAGTTGAGCCACAGGCGCAGGTCGGGGTCGAGTTTGTGGCCCTGCCCCTCCTCTTCCCAGGCCGCGGCCGTGGTGCGTACGGAGGTCAGCAGCAGGGGTATGCGGGGCAGGCGGGTCGGGCGGCGGCCGGTACCTCGGACCGGGCCGGATTCGGCGGCCCGCGCCTCGCGTATCCCGTGTGCGAACGCCTCGCGGCCCAGCTGTGCGGCGGCGGTGGAACCGGACGTGCACAGGTCGGCGTACGCGAGGACCGCGTCCCAGCACTCGGAGAACAGCGCGGCCTCGGCGGCGTCCTGAGGGGTCGGCAGGTCGGGCATGAGTCTCCTGCATCCACAAGCGAGGTCAACTCGCCACATCGGCATCGGAGTTGGGGGAAACCCTCGCGGCAGGGCAAGAGCTTTTCACGCCTCCCGCACAACTGACAAGCGCCCTGTTCAGATATCACGACAGGGCGGCCACACCCCCGTGGCTCCGGTTCCGGAGTGTCATACGGGTGCGGCCGCCCTGCTGCTCAATGCCGTGCCACCACGCAGGAAGACGTCATCGAAGCGTTATCAAACAGCGGTCGGTTCGTCGGCCGGGAGACTGTCCATGAAGGAGCTGACCGAGAAGACCGCGTTGCCGGCACCGGGCGGGCCGTAGCCGGGGGGCGAGGAGAGGCCGAAGTCCTCCATCGTCTGCCGGTAGGCCTGGAGCAGGCGGATGTGGTACTCCAGGGGCGCGCCCTGCGGGTTGGCCTTGCCGAGCGGCGTCGTGGGCTCCGGACACCAGGTCGTGAAGCGGGGCGTGATGCCGTGCGACATGAAGAAGCGCAGGCCCTCGGTGGTGGAGGCGATGGCCTCGTCGACCGTCTTGAAGCCGAACGGCTCGGCCATCTCCACCCCCGCCACGAAGTTGGGGATGACGTTGCGCGCGCCGAAGATCTCGGCCGAGTCGAGGATCCGCTTGTGCCACTCGTCCCGGCCGACGTACCGCTCCTTGCCGGGGCAGTACATCTTGAACAGGTACTCGTCCCACACCTCGTAGTTGGGGTGGTAGATCTGCACCCCGTGGTCCTTGAAGCGCTGGACGTCGTCGCGGGGCAGCGCCTGGGCGACGACCTTGCCGATCCAGCGGCCGGGGAAGCGCTCCTCGATGGCCTTGGCGTAGTGGCCGTAGAAGTCGGCCTCGTCGCGGCCGGAGACCGTCTTGGTGATGGCGCCGCCGGTGAGGGTGTAGGCGGTGGAGGCCTTCGCCGTGTCGTAGCGGTCGATGATCTCCAGGGCCTCCAGGACCTCCTCGACGTCCTTCACGCCCGTGTAGGGCCGGCCTGCGGCCTTGTGCTGGCGCCAGTTGTGGTTGATGTCGCAGTACTGGCACTCCTCCTTGGCGCCGAAGTACTGGCAGACCCGGAAGACGGTCAGGTAGATCAGGTAGCCCCACTGGATGGTCGGGGCGACCTCCATGACCGACTTCCCGTTGGAGAGGGTGTGCCGGTAGTACTCGGGCATGGGCGGCACGCCGACATCGGAGATCCGCTTGCCGTCGAGGTAGAGGCCGAGCACCCCGTCCTCGTTCGCGGCGACACGGTACGGCGAGGAGGGGTTCACCCGGACCGAGACGACGGTGCGGCGCAGGTCGTAGGGGCCGCCGGTGAGGATGATCTCCTCGGGCGGCCGGCGCAGCGCGGCCTCGCCCAGTTCGGGCAGGGTGCCGTGGTCGAAGGAGAAGATGAAGTACGACTTCGGCTTGACCTCGCCGCCCTCGTTGTCGCTGAGCGCGGACGGGTCGAAGGCGACTCCGCCGCGGAGCAGGTCCTCCTTGAAGACGGCTTCCCGCGGCACGTGCGGGAACCGCTCCATCAGATCCTCGACCAGCGCGGTACGGCTGCCCATCCCGTGTCTCCTCCCGGTTCGGACGTACGACTCCTCACGGTATGCCCATGGGTGTACGTGGCCGGTACCGGGTCCCCCCGAGCCGATGGAACGTCCTGTTCGTGACGATTTTCTCGCCGGGGTGGGCGAGCGGGTCAGGCTTCGCGAGCCAGTGCCGCCCAGTCGACCGCGTGCGCCGGCTCCTCCCCGGCCAGCAGCCGTTCCGCCTCCTGCGCGACCGTCAGTCCGAGCCGGGCCAGCTCGTTGCCCTGGGAGCCCGCGAGGTGGGGGGTGATGAAGGCGCCGGGCAGGTCGTAGAGGGGCGAGTCGGCGGGGAGCGGCTCGGGGTCGGTGACGTCGAGGATCGCCGTCAGGCGCCCGGTGCGCAGTTCCCCCACGAGGGCGTCGTGGTCGACCAGCGCGCCGCGGGCGGTGTTGATCAGCACGGCCCCGTCGGGCATCAGGGCCAGCTCACGGCGGCCGATCATGTGGTGGGTCTCGGGCGTCTCGGGGGCGTGGACGGTGACGATGCCGGACGTGCGCAGCAGCTCGTCCAGGGGCAGCAGGGAGACGCCGAGCGCGGCGGCCTGCCGCTCGTCGATGTACGGGTCGGTGAGGGCGGGGCGCAGGTCGAAGGGGCGGAGCAGGTCGAGGACGCGGCGGCCGATGCGGGAGGCGCCGATGACACCGACCCGGCGGCCGTAGTTGCCGATGCCGGGGATGACGCTCCAGCCGGCGCGGGTGCGGGAAGTGCGCATGCGGTCGCGGGCGGCGAGCACGTCCTTCCCGGCGAGCAGGATCATGGCGAGGGTGTACTCGGCGACCGGCAGCGCGTTGGCGGCGGCGGCCGAGGAGACGGCGACGCCGCGCTCGCGCAGGGCGTGGGTGGCGAAGGACTTCACGGAGCCGGCCGAGTGCAGCACCGCCCGCAGCCGGGGAGCGGCGTCCAGGACCGCCTCGTCGAGGCGGGGGCACCCCCAGCCGGTCACCAGGATCTCGGTCCGGGCCAGCGCGTCGAGGACACGCGGGTCGGTGAAGTCCTGGGCCACGAGGTCCGCATCGATGTCCACGGACTCGCGCAGCCGTGACAGCACCCCGGGCGGGAAGACCTGCGGCACGTTCTCGGCGGCCATGGCGAACAGTGCCTTCGGGCGCTGGCTCAAGGAGGTGACCTTCCGGCTCGGGGGATGCTGCGGAACGGCTTCCCCCACCGGGGTAGAAACCGCTCTCTACCGTGCCTACGGTAGGCCGGGCCGGGCGGCGGCGGCAATGGACACCGGGCCGGGTAGGTTCCGGCGGGGACTTCCCGGTCCCCGCTGCCTCGGGGAAGGACGACGCCATGAACGGGACTGTGACCAACTGGGCGGGCAACATCACGTACGCGGCCAAGGAGCTGCACCGGCCCGGCTCGCTCGCCGCGCTGCGCGCGCTCGTCGGGGGCAGCGAGCGGGTGCGGGTCCTGGGCAGCGGGCACTCGTTCAACGAGATCGCCGAACCGGGTCCCGAGGGCGTCCTGCTGTCGCTGGCCGATCTGCCCTTGGAGGTGGACGTCGACACGGCCGCCCGTACGGTCCGGGTCGGCGGCGGCGTGCGCTACGCGGAACTGGCCCGCCGGGTGCACGGGCAGGGACTCGCGCTGCACAACATGGCGTCCCTTCCGCACATCTCGGTGGCCGGATCGGTCGCGACCGGCACCCACGGCTCGGGGGTGCTCAACGGCCCGCTCTCGGCGTGCGTGCGGGAGGTGGAGCTGGTCACGGCCGACGGTTCGGCGGTCGCCATGGGCCGGGGCGATGAGCGGTTCGGCGGGGCCGTGACCTCACTCGGCGCACTCGGCGTCGTCACCGCGCTCACCCTCGACCTGGAGCCGGCCTACGAGGTCGAGCAGCACGTCTTCACCGAACTGCCGCTGGAGGGCCTGGACCAGGGGGCGTTCGAGACGGTGATGGCGACGGGGTACAGCGTCAGCCTGTTCACCGACTGGCGGGCGCCGGGCTTCCGTCAGGTGTGGCTCAAGCGGCGTACCGACCAGCCGCTGCCCGCCTTCCCCTGGGCCACTCCCGCCACCGAGAAGATGCACCCGGTGCCGGGCATGCCCGCGCTCAACTGCACCGAGCAGTTCGGTGTGCCCGGGCCGTGGCACCAGCGACTGCCGCACTTCCGGGCGGAGTTCGTCCCGAGCAGCGGGGCGGAACTGCAGTCGGAGTACCTGCTGCCGCGCGGGCACGCCGTGGAGATGCTGCACGCGCTCGACGCGATCCGCGAGACGATCGCACCCGTGCTGCAGACCTGCGAGGTGCGCACGGTCGCCGGCGACGACCAGTGGCTGAGCCCGTCCCACGGCCGGGACACCGTCGCGGCGCACTTCACCTGGATCGAGGACACCGGGGCGGTGCTGCCGGTGGTGCGGCGGGTCGAGGAGGCTCTGGCCCCCTTCGAGGCACGGCCGCACTGGGGCAAGGTGTTCGCCGTACCCGCCCCCGCCCTGCGCGAGCTGTATCCGAGGCTCGGCGACTTCCGGGCGCTGACGCGGGAGCTGGACCCCCGGGGGAAGTTCACCAACACCTTCGTGCGGGAGGTGCTCGCGGGCGCGTAGCCGGACACCGGGGCCGGTCGGCCGTCCGCGGCGGGCGTCCTGCCGTGGCAGGTCATGGCGCGCGGGCGCGTACCGCGGAGACGCCGTACGCGCTCGACACGATCCGGGAGGGGCGGCGGCGCCCTTCCAGGCAGGCCGCGCAGCGCGGTCTTTCCGACACGCCCGTGCCACGGAGCCGCTTCCCGCGTCCCGCGGGGCGCACGCGCACGCACGGACGGCGACACCGGCCGGCCGCGGCGGTCCGTCGGTCAGGTGGTGGCGTGGGGGCGCACGCGGGTGGTGGTGTTCGTGGCGCGGTCGGCCTCGTCCTGAAGGAGCAGGGTCATCAGGGACGCCACGGTCAGACCCGCCTCGGCAGGGTGGCGCAGCACCTTGCCGGGGTCGATCCGGTACGTGTTGGAGCGCCCCTCCCGGGTGTGGGAGAGGTATCCGTCCTGCTCCAGGTCGGCGATGATCTTCTGCACGGCTCGTTCGGTGAGCCGGCAGTGGGCCGCGATGTCCCTGATGCGGGCGCTGTGGTTGTCGGCAATGGCGGCCAGCACGCGGGCGTGGTTGGTGAGGAACGTCCATCCGGTGTGTGGCTCGGGCACTCCATCCATGCCCCGATTCTAACGACATAACATTCACGCACTCAAAAACACGTACTCCGTTTCATGTATCGATTGACGTGTGTGGGGTAAAGGGGCAACGCCGGAAGCGGAGGCAAGGCGGACGGACGAGGGAGAACAGGGCCATGCCGGAGCCTACGGACGCTGCGCCGTCCCACACGCAGCCGGGGGCCGCACCCGTGGCGGGCGACAGTGCGCCGGCGGCGGTCCCGCCGTGCATGGCGACCATGGACGTCGTTTCGGACGGCGACCGGATGTCCGTGACGATGTGGGGCGAACTGGACCTGGGCAGCCGCAGGTTGCTCCCCGAGCTCCACGACCTGCTGGAGCTGTCGGGCAGCGGCATCGATCTACGTCTGGACGCGGTCGGGTTCTGCGACTGCTCCGGCCTCAAGGCGCTGCTGGACCTGCGTGAACACGCCGTCGACCAGGGCAAGACGGTCACCGTCCGGTCCTGCGGCGTCGCGGTCGAGCGTCTTCTCGACCTGACGGGTACACGGGAGCTGTTCGAGGCCACCGCTCCACAGGAAGGCGCGGCGCCCGCCACCGACCCGCCGCCGGAGGACGACCAGGACCTCCGCGCCGAAGTCGCCCAGTTGCGCCGCGCCATGCAGACCCGGCCCACCATCGATCTGGCCCGCGGCATCCTGATGGCATCCTTCGGCCTGAGCCCCGAGACGGCCTGGAGCGTGCTGGTCCGGACCTCCCAGAACACCAACACCAAGCTCCACAGCCTGGCCCAGGACCTGGTGGGCACCGTGCGCGGCGCCACCCTGCCGGAGCAGGTGCAGCGGCAGCTGGCCGCCGCGGTCGCCGGCACGAGCCGCCCGGGCGAGGAAGCGGCGTGCCCCACGGGCGGAGCCGCCGAGGACGCGGACTGACAACACGCCGCCCCGCACCCGCACCCGCACCCGCACCCACACCCACACCCACACCCACACTGAGGCATCATGGGCAGGCCATGGTCGGCCATCACCGGCTTTCACCAGGCGGGCACTTTATAAAGCCCCTTTCCTAACCCCTTGTCGAAAGTCCCGGCAGCCCATAGCCTTGCGCCGCGCCGGTGCCGACGACACTCCGACCCGGCCCGGCCGGTCTCGGAAGGAATGGGGCACCCCGGTGAAGCGCACATCACGTGACATCCGCACCGCGAACCGCTATGAGGTGCTGCGCCAGATCATCGCGGAGTCACCCACATCCCGGCAGGAACTGGCAGCCGCCACAGGTCTCAGCCTCGCGACGGTCGCCACCCTCGTCGGCGAGCTGCTCGACCTCCGCATGATCACCGAGGTCGGCTTCGAGGACTCGGCGGGCGGGCGCCCCCGCGGCCTGGTCGCGGTCAACACCTCGGGCGGGGCGCTGATCGGCGTCGACATCGCCGAGACGTACGTCCACGTCGAACTGTTCGACCTGGGCCTGAACGTCCTGGCCCGCGCCGAGGAGGACGTCCGGCCCAGCGAGAGCCTGCCCGAGCAGGTGGTCGGCCACGTGGCCGCCGCCGTCGGCTCGGTGGTCACCCAGGCCGGCATCGAGGGCGCCCGGGTGCTCGGGGTCGGCGTGAGCGTGCCGGGGCAGGTGGACCGCGCGACCGGCATCTCGGAGTACGCGCCCAACTGGGACTGGCACGACGTACCACTCCTCGACCTGCTCACCGAGCACATCGCCTACCCGCTGCACCTGGACAACCCGCTGCGCGCCAGCGCGGTCGCCGAGCTGTGGTTCGGGGCCGCGCGCGGGCGCGGGAACGCCGTGGTGGTCAACCTCGGCACCGGCGTGGGCGCCGGACTCGTCCTCGGCGGCGGGCTGCACCGCGGCGTCAGCAACAGCGCCGGCGAGTGGGGCCACACCACGATGGTGCTGGACGGACGCCTGTGCCGCTGCGGCAACCACGGCTGTGTGGAGACGTACGTCGGCGCACGCGGCATCATGCTGAACCTGTGTGAACTGAGCCCCGACAGCGCGCTGTTGCACCCCGACGACCAGACGGCCACCATCGACGCCCTGGCCCGCGGGGTCGCGGCGGGCGATCCCGTGGCGCGCCGGGTCGTCCACGAGACCGCCCGCTATCTGGGCGCCGGCGTCGCGGACCTGGTCAACCTGTTCAACCCCGAGATCGTCGTGCTGAGCAGCTGGGTGGCCCGCACCCTGGGCGAGCCGCTGCTGCACGAGGTGCGCGAGGCCGTGACCCGTCACGCGCTGCCACGGCCGCTGGCCGCCACCCAGATCGTTCTCTCCCCGATCCCCACCGACCCGGTGTGCCTCGGCGCGGCGACGTTCGCGCTGGAGGGCGCGCTCCAGGCCGTCGGGCAGCGGAACGGCACCCGCGCCGCCCCCGCGAGGAGACGCACCACCACCCCACCGTCGTAGGAGCGGAGCCAACTCCTCCACTCCTCCCGCGTGTTCGAAATCGCGAACCGGACACAACGCTTCGCACAGACTTCGTCCAACCCCTTGCCGAAGCCTTAACCGAAGCTCTAGCGTCCCGCACCGCACCTCTCTTTGAGCCATCTGGCGCGAGCCCCCGGGCCGTGAGCCATCAGGCAGTGAGCCGCAGAGCCGCAGCCGCACTCGAGACAAGGACGTCAGCATGTCGGCATCGAGCAACATGAACTGGGACCGCCGAAACGTACTGCGGGCCGCGATGGGCCTGGCCGCCGCCGGCGGACTCGCCGCGTGCGGCAGCAACACCGGCCGGGGCGGCGGCTCGGGATCAGGCAAGAACCTGGTGCAGTACTTCCACGCCTACGGCGAGGCCGGCGTGGAGCAGGCCGTCAAGCGCTACGCGAAGGCCTACAAGGACGCCAACGTGACCACTCGGTGGATCACCGGCAACAACTTCGAGCAGAAGCTCTTCGCCGCGCTGCTCACCGACAACGCGCCGGACGTCTTCGAGTTCCACCCGCAGATCCAGCTCATCAAGAGCGGCCAGGTGGCGGACCTGACCGACATCATCGAGCCGGTCAAGGACGACTTCAACCAGGCCGACATCAAGTCGCACACGGTCGACGGCAAGATATACGGCGTCCGGATGATCGACGACCCGCAGTTCTTCTTCTACCGGCCGTCGATGTTCGAGAAGGCGAAGGTCAAGGTGCCGACCACGCTGGAGGAGCTGATCGAGGCCGCCGACAAGCTCACCACCAGCAAGGTCAAGGGCGTCTACTTCGGCAACGAGATCACCCCGGTCCAGCACAACCTGATCTGGTCGGCCGGCGCCGACACCCTCACCGCGGACAACAAGCCCGCCTTCAACACCGACGCTGTCGCCGACGGTCTCAAGCAGCTGCGTGGCCTCTTCACCAGCGGCAACATGCTGCTCGGCGCCCCCACCGACTGGTGGGACCCGTCGGCCTTCACGCAGGGCCTGACGGCGATCCAGTGGTGCGGCATGTGGGCCATGCCGGTCATGCAGAAGGCGCTCGGCGACGACATCGGCATCTTCCCCTTCCCGAAGGTCGGGTCCGCCGGCAAGGAGTCGGTCTACAACGGCGGCTGGTCGATGTTCGTCAACGCCAAGGGCAAGAACGTCGAGGCGGCCAAGGAGTACGTCAAGTGGCTGTGGATCGATCAGAAGGAGTACCAGGAGGACTTCGCCACCTCCTACGGTTTCCACATCCCGCCGCGCACCTCCCTCGCCCAGTCCGCGGACAAGCTGAAGTCGGGCCTGCCGGCCGAGGGCGTCAAGTTGTTCAACGAGTTCGGCCACTTCGACAACATCGGCTGGACGCAGGCCATGATCGCCTCGTTCAATGACGTGATCGCGAACTCGGTTCGCAAGAACGGCGACCCGAAGGCCCAGCTCGCCGCGTGCGAGAAGAAGGTCGACGCCGAACTCAAGAAGCTCTTCGGTTAGACCGCCGGACGGATCTCGACATGTCGACCACCACCACGCGCGGGGTCGCCCAGCCCGCCCCGGCCAAGGTCTCCAAGCCTCGGCCGCGGCGGGGCCTGAGGGCGAGCAGCACCTTCAACTTCTGGCTGTTCACCGGGCCGTTCCTGATCGGCCTGATCATCTTCGTCTTCGTGCCCATCGGCTGGAGCATCTGGCTCAGCTTCTTCGAGGCACGCTTCACCGTCACGCCGAGTCAGTTCGTCGGCTTCGAGAACTACCGGCAGGTCCTCACGGACGAGGACTTCCTCAACTCGCTGGTCACCTTCACCGTCTTCGCCGCGTTCATCGTGCCCGCCACCTGGGCGATGTCACTGGGCCTGGCACTGCTGGTCAACCGGCTGCGGTTCATGCGGGCCTTCTTCCGGTCGGTGTTCTTCCTGCCGACGGCGGTCAGCTACGTCGCCGCCTCGCTGATCTGGAAGATGTCCCTGTTCAACGGCGTCCGCTTCGGCCTGGCCAACACCGTCATCGGCTGGTTCGGCGTGGACAACATCGCCTGGCTGGCGAGTCCCGACCCGCCCTGGTACTGGCTGGTCATCGTGACCGTCCGCCTGTGGCTCCAGTCGGGCTTCTTCATGATCCTGTTCCTGGCGGCGCTGCAGAACATCCCGCGGGAGCTGTACGAGGCCGCCTCCATCGACGGCGCCAAGCCCGGCTGGCAGACCTTCCGGCACATCACGCTGCCGCAGCTGCGGGCCACGTCCACCGCGGTGATCCTGCTCCTGCTGATCGCCGCCTACCAGGCCTTCGACGAGTTCTTCAACCTGCTCACCAAGGCCACCTGGGGCCAGCCTCCGCTGGTCGAGCTCTACAAGATGGCCCTCGGCGAGAACCAGAACTACGGCGCGGGCAGTGCGGGCGCGGTCGTCCTGACCGTGCTGATCTGCGTCGTGACCTTGCTCCAGGGCAAGATCATGGGCTTCGGAAGGGGTGACGAGTCCAAGTGACCACCACAGCACCCGGCGTCAGGAAGACCGCGAAGCCGGGCAAGGTCAAGCGCGGCGGCGTCATCGGCAACACCGGCCTGTACATCGCGACCGGAATCGCCGCCCTCCTCTTCCTGGTCCCCTTCTACCTGATCGTCCGCAACGCGCTGATGACCGACCCGGAGATCACGGGCGAGGAGTGGAAGTGGTTCCCCACGGCGATCCAGTGGGGCAACATCACCGAACCCTTCGACGACGTCACCGTCGACTTCGCCAGGTCCCTGTGGAACTCGGTCGTCGTCGCCGTCCTGCACACCGCCGGCATCCTGCTGATCTGCTCGCTCGCCGGGTACGGCCTCGCCCGGATCCCGTACAAGCACGCCAACAAGGTCTTCTACGCCGTCCTGGCCACCCTGATGGTGCCCACGGCGGTCACCTTCGTGCCGAGTTTCGTCCTCGTCTCGTCCCTCGGCTGGGTGGACAGTTACCGGGGTCTGATCATCCCGGGCCTCTTCAGCGGCTTCACGTGCTTCCTGTTCCGGCAGTACTTCCTGGGGTTCCCGAAGGAGCTCGAGGAGGCGGCGCGCGTGGACGGGCTCGGCTACTGGGGCGCTTACTGGCGTGTCGTCGTGCCGAACTCGCTGAACTTCTTCGCGGCCATCGCCACGATCACCTTCATCAACGGCTGGAACGCCTTCCTGTGGCCCCTGGTCATCGGACAGGATCCGAGTGCCTGGACAGTCCAGGTGGCGCTGTCGTCGTATATGACGAACCAGACCGTCAACTACCACCTGATCTTCATGGCCACCGCCATCTCGATCCTGCCCCTGATCTTCGTCTTCCTCTTCCTCCAGCGCTGGCTGGTGCAGGGGATCGCACAGACCGGCATCAAGGGCTGAGCTAGGAGACCGATGTCTTTCCGCACGACCCCATCCGTCGACTACGTCGAGGACGTCTCTCCGGGCAGCGGTGCCCTGCCGCCCCGTGCCTGGTACGCGTCCTCGGACGCGCGGTCCCTGTCGCTGAACGGCAGCTGGCGTTTCCGGCTGTCGGCCACCGCCGGCGCCGAGGACGACTCGTTCGCCGAGGAGGGCTACGACGCCGGGAACTGGGCCGAGGTCACGGTCCCCGGGCACTGGGTCCTCCAGGGCGACGGGGCGTTCGGCTCCCCGATCTACACCAACCACCTCTACCCCTTCCCGGTGGACCCGCCGTACGTCCCGACGGAGAACCCGACCGGTGACCATCTGCGCGTCTTCGACCTGCCGTCCGACTGGCCGTCGGACGGCGGGGCGGTGCTGCGCTTCGACGGTGTCGAGTCCTGCGCCCGTGTCTGGCTGAACGGCACCGAGCTCGGCGAGTTCAAGGGCTCCCGGCTGCCGCACGAGTTCGCGGTCGGTGAGCTGCTGAAGCCGGGCGCCAACGTGCTCGCCGTGCGCGTGCACCAGTGGTCGGCCGGGTCGTACCTGGAGGACCAGGACCAGTGGTGGCTGCCGGGCATCTTCCGTGACGTGACGCTGCTGCACCGCCCGGCGGGCGGTGTGGGCGACTTCTTCGTGCACGCCTCCTACGACCACACCACCGGCGAGGGCACCCTGCGCGTCGACTCCGACGTCGACGGCCGGGTGACCGTCCCCGCCCTGGACATCGATATCGCCACCGGCGAGCCGGTGACGGTCGCGGTCGAGCCGTGGACCGCCGAGACACCGAAGCTCTACGACGCTGTGCTGGCCACGGACGGGGAGCGGGTGCCGCTGCGGATCGGTTTCCGTACCGTCGTCCTCGAGGACGGGCTCATCAAGGTCAACGGCAAGGCCGTGCTGTTCAAGGGCGTCAACCGGCACGAGTGGCACCCCGAGCACGGGCGCGCGCTCGACCTGGAGACCATGCGCGAGGACGTGCTGCTGATGAAGCGGCACAACCTCAACGCCGTGCGCACCTCGCACTACCCGCCGCACCCGGCCTTCCTGGACCTGTGCGACGAGTACGGCCTGTGGGTCATCGACGAGTGCGACCTGGAGACCCACGGCTTCACCGAGCAGGACTGGCGGGACAACCCGGTCGACGACGACCGCTGGACCCCGGCCCTGCTGGACCGTGCGGCGCGCATGGTCGAGCGGGACAAGAACCACCCGTCGGTCGTCTTCTGGTCGCTGGGCAACGAGGCCGGCACCGGCCGCGGGCTCACCGCCATGGCCGAGTGGATCCACGACCGCGACCCCGAGCGGCTGGTGCACTACGAGGGCGACTGGAACTGCCGGGACACGGACGTGTACTCGCGGATGTACGCGTTCCACGACGAGGTCGACAAGATCGGGCAGCAGCTCGACGGGGGCACCCACAAGCGCCGCGCGCTGCCGTTCATCCAGTGCGAGTACGCGCACGCCATGGGCAACGGCCCGGGCGGGCTCGCCGACTACCAGGAGCTGTTCGAGAAGTACGACCGGCTCCAGGGCGGGTTCGTCTGGGAGTGGATCGACCACGGTGTCCGGCACGCCGAGCTGGGTTACGCCTACGGCGGTGACTTCGGCGAGGAGCTGCACGACGGCAACTTCGTGTGCGACGGCCTGGTCTTCCCGGACCGGACGCCGTCGCCGGGCCTGATCGAGTACAAGAAGGTGATCGAGCCGGTCCACATCGAGGGCGACGGCGCGAACGGCATCGTGCACGTCACCAACAAGCAGGACTTCGCCGACCTGTCGGCGCTGGCCTTCGAGTGGTCGTGCCAGGTGGACGGCGAGACGGTCGAGTCGGGTTCGCTGTCGGTGCCGGCGCTCGCGCCGGGCGAGAGCGCCGAGGTGAAGCTGCCGGAGCCGCCCGTGGACGGCCGGGGCGGCGAACGCCAGTGGACCGTGCGGGCGCTGCTCGCGGACGACACGTCCTGGGCCGCGAAGGGCCACGTCGTGGCCTGGGGCCAGTTCGCGGTGGGGGCGCGGCCGCTGCCGTCCTTCCCCGCGACCGACCGGCCGGTGCTCGACGGGGGCCGGATCACGCTCGGCCCGGCCCGTTTCGACGCCCGCACCGGTGCGCTGCTCTCGGTCGACGGGGTGGAGGTCACCGCCGCGCCGCGGCTGGACGTGTGGCGGGCGCCGACCGACAACGACGACGGCGCCGAGTGGCAGACCGACACCCGCTACGGGATGCTGTGGCGCACGCTCGGCCTGCACCGCATGCGGCACCGCCTGGTCTCGGTCGAGGCCGGCGACGACGCGCTGACGGTCCGGACCCGGGTGGCGCCCGCCGCCCGCGAGGTGGGCCTGGACACGGTGTACCGCTGGACGTCCGACGGTGAGCGGCTGCGGCTGTCCGTGTCCGTGACGCCGGAGGGCGACTGGACGGTGCCGCTGCCCCGGCTCGGGGTCCGCCTCGGGCTGGCGGAGGCGGGCCGGGTGGAGTGGTTCGGCGGCGGTCCCGGCGAGGCGTATCCGGACACCCGGAAGGCGTCGATGGTGGGCCGCTGGCAGTCGACGGTGGACGGGCTGCAGACGCCGTACGTCCGTCCGCAGGAGAACGGTGCCCGCGCCGACGTCCGCTGGGTGGAGCTCGGGGGCCTGAGGATCGAGGGCGACCCGGAGTTCTGGTTCACCGCGCGGCGCTGGACGACCGAGCAGCTCGACGCCGCCCGGCACCGCAGCGACCTCACGGCCGGCGACACGGTGTGGGTCAACCTCGACCACGGGTTGCATGGCATCGGTTCGCAGTCCTGCGGCCCGGGTCCGCTGCCGCGGTACTTCCTGAGGGCGGAGCCGGTGGAGTTCTCGTTCGTCATCTCCACCGTCAGGTAAGGAACCGATTAATCGATTGACCGATTGATCGACATTCCGACAGGGTCGGGTTGTCGTCCGCGGCCGGTCGGCCCCCGTGCCGACCGGCCGTCGCTGTGTTCACCGCAAGGGAGTTGGTGGGTCAGTTGAGTGCCGCCATCGAGGTCCGCGGGCTGTCCCGTACCTTCCACACCACCGTCCGCCGCCCCGGCTTCACGGGTGCCGTCCGTTCCCTCGTCAACCCGGAGCGGGTGGCCAAGCACGCCGTCTCCGACATCACCTTCGACGTGGCGGCGGGTGAGCTCCTCGCCCTGCTCGGCCCGAACGGCGCCGGCAAGTCCACCACCATCAAGATCCTCACCGGGATCCTCACGCCCACGTCCGGCGAGGCCCGGGTCGCGGGCGTGGTGCCGTACCGGGAGCGGGAGCGCAACGCCCGCAACGTCGGGGCGGTGTTCGGGCAGCGCACCCAGTTGTGGTGGGACCTGCCGGTGCGCGAGTCGTTCGCGATCCTGCGGGACATCTACGAGGTGCCGAAGGCCGAACACGCCGCTCGGCTGGAGGAGTTCGACGGCATCCTCGACCTGTCGTCGTTCTGGGACACCCGGGTGCGCCATCTCTCCCTCGGCCAGCGGGTGCGCAGCGATCTGGCCGCCGCCCTGCTGCACGACCCGCCGGTGGTGTTCCTCGACGAGCCGACCATCGGCATGGACGTGGTGGTGAAGGAGCAGGTGCGGGAGTTCCTGCGGCACCAGGTGGAGCAGCGGGGCCGTACGGTGCTGCTGACCACGCACGACATGACGGAGGTGGAGCGGCTCGCCGAGCGGGTCGTGCTGGTCAACCACGGCCGGCTCATGCTGGACGGCTCGCTCGACGAGATCCGCCGGAAGTTCGGCTCGACCTGGCAGGTGCGGGCCACGCTGGCCGATCCGCACACCGAGGTCGTGCCGCCGCCGGGCACCGCACTGCTGCGGCACACCGGCGCGCAGATCGTCCTCGGCCCGGACGGGGCGGACGCGCCCACCGTCCAGCAGGCGCTGAAGGCGGTGATCGAGCGGTTCGAGGTGACGGACATCGCCCTGGACGAGGCGGACCTCGAGGACGTGATGCGGGCCGCGTACGCGCACGCCGGGGAGGTCTGACGTGGCCCTGCTCCCTGCCTGGCGCGCCGCCCGGGTCACCCCGCTGGGCGAGCTGAACGCACCGCCCCGGATGACCGCCGTCGCCCTGCGGCTGGCCGTGCAGGTGGTGCTGGTCTGGTCGTTGTGGAGGGGCCTGTACGCGCAGACCGGCACGACCGCCGGCCTGAGCCGCGACCAGGCGGTCACGTACGCCGTGCTGGCCGTGCTGGCGTCCCGGCTGCGGGAGCTGGACCAGTACGCGGGCCGGGACACCGTCCTGCAGCACATGCACTTCGGCACCATCGTGTACTGGTACCTGCGGCCGCTGCCACCGCAGCGCTACTACGCCCTGCGGGCCGCCGGAGAGCAACTGTACGGGCTGGCCTGGGCGTTGGCGGGATACCTCATCTGCCTGGCCGCGGGCGTCGTCGAGCCGCCCGCGTCGCCCGCCGTGGCGGGGGTGTTCCTGCTCAGCATGCTGCTGGGCCAGTGGGTCCTGTACTACGTCATGCTGGTCCTGGACCAGTTGTGCTTCTGGACGGTCCGCAACACCGCGGCCATGCTGATCCTGCTGTTCGCGCAGAACCTGCTGTCCGGGGTGTACGCGCCGCTGTGGTTCTTCCCGGACTGGTTCGTGACGATGAGCGCGTTCCTGCCCTTCCAGGCCACGCTGAGCGTGCCGCTGTCGCTGTACGTGGGGCGGATTCCCCTGTCGGACGCGGCGTTCCAGCTCTCCGTGCAGGCGGCGTGGGTCGTGGCGCTGGCGTTGTTCACCCGGTTGCTGTGGCGGCGGGCCGCCCGGCGTGTGATCTCGCAGGGAGGCTGAGGTGTCGCTGAAGGCACTGCGGATCGTGTGGCGCGTGACGGCGCTCAACTTCCGCGCGCAGCTGGAGTACCGCACGGAGTTCCTGCTGATGATCGCGATCGGGGCGATCTGGCAGGTGTCGGTGATCGTGTTCGCGACGGTGCTGTTGTCGCGGTTCGCCGGCATGGGCGGCTGGGACAGCTCCGACGTGCTGCTGATCCCGGCGACGCGGATGCTGGCGCACGGACTGTTCGTGCTGTTCCTGGGGCGCATGCACTGGGCCGGCCGGCAGATCCAGGAAGGCAGGATCGACATCTATCTGATGCGCCCGATGCCGGTCCACCGCCAGATCCAGCTGGCGTTCTTCCCGACGAACGCCATCGGGGACCTGACGGTGGCGGCGGGCCTGATGGTGGGCGCGCTCTCCCGCAGCGATCTGGACTGGACGACGGGCCGCGTCACGTACCTGATCGCTGCCGTCCTCGGCGGCATGCTGCTGGAGGCGGCCCTGTTCACGGTCGTGGCCAGTGCGTCGCTGCGCTTCCCGGCCGCCGACATGTGGGGCCGCTGGCTGGAGGAACTCCTCGGCACCTTCGGCAGCTACCCCCTGAACGTGCTGCCCAAGGCGGTGGGCGGCTTCCTGACCTTCGGGCTGCCGCTCGCGTTCGTCGCCTACTTCCCGGCGGCGGTCCTGACGGGCCACGGCCACTCGACCGGAGTCCCGTACTGGCTCGCGGCGGCCTCACCGCTGCTCGGGCTGCTGGCGTATCTGGCGGCGCGCGGGCTGTGGAGATGGAGCCTGCGGCATTACAGCGGGATCAACGGCTGACGGTCCGGCCGGACCTGTGGATCGGGGTGAACAGGGCGGTCACGGCGAGCAGGACACAGATCGCTCCGGCGGTCAGGGCGACCGGTGCCGTGCCCTGTTCCTCCGCGGCCCAGGTGAGCACGGCGGCGCCGATCGGCGCCGCCGCGTAGTGAAGGGTCCAGAACGCGGAGGTGACCCGGCCCAGGAGGTGTTCCGGGGTCACCTCCTGGCGGAGCGACAGCGAGCAGGTGCCTCCCATGGCGGCGCAGGCGAGGAAGGCGGCGCTCAGGGCCGCGACGACCGGCACGTCACCCGCCCAGCCGAGACCGACGAAAGCCACACCGCAGCCCGCGACCGAGCCGGTCCACGTCGGCCCGAAGCCGAGGCGGCGACGGATCCCGGCTACGAGCAGGGCGCCGGTGATGGTGCCGAGCGCGCCGACGGCCATGACGGTGCCCACGGTGCCGTCGTCGTGCCCGAGGTCGTGCTTGAGGTGGTAGATGAGCAGGTCGTTGATGCCGAGGGTGAGGAAGCTGAAGACGAACAGCAGCACCGTGAGCGAGCGCAGCACGGGGTGGCCGTAGAGGAAGGTGATGCCGGTGCGGAGGTCCTGCCACAGTCCGGTGCGCTCGCCCGGCTGTTCGTCCGGAGTGCGTCGGCGAAACCGCACGAAGAACAGGCACGTCGCCGACACCCCGAAGCTGGCCGCGTCCACGCCGACGGCCGCGGCCGGGCCGGACCAGGCGGCGACCAGGCCGGCGCACAGCGGCCCGAGGACGCCCGCGGCGGCGGCCGTGGCATTCAACCGCCCGTTGGCCTCCGTGAGTTGTCCGGTGCCGACCAGCCCGCGTACGGCCGTGACGTAGCCGACCGCGAACAGCATGCCGACGGCCTCGCACAGCGGCAGCACCCCGTAGAGCAACCAGATCCGCGGGCCGGACAGCCACACCAGCGGGATCACGCCGTACAGTCCCATGCGCACCAGGTCGCAGGCGATGAGCAGCCGGCGCCGGTCCACCCGGTCCACGACCGCCCCGGCGAACACCGCCGCCACGACCGCCGCCGCCCCGCCCACCGCCGTCAGCAGGCCCATCCGCGCGACCGAACCCGTGGCCTCCAGCACCAGCAGCGGCAGGGCGATCAGCGCGAAGGAGTCACCGAGCACGGAGAGGGTCTGGGCGGCCCAGAAGATGCCGAAGTCGCGCTGCCGCCACAACGGACGCGTACCGCGTAAGCCGTCGTCGGCCGCCTCCGCGGGGCTGCCGTGCCCGTCCTCGCGCCGTGCCGCACCGTGCGTCATGCCGCCTCCCCCGCGTCCGGGCCCGGTCCTGCGCCCCGCGTCCCCGGCAACCTTACGGCTGTGCCAGCGGGCCGGGGGAAGCCCGCACCCGCACCCCCTGCCCGCGGCAGGAACCGTTCCGCGCTGCGCAAAAGGGCTGAAGCCACAGGCCTGGACGGGTAACCTCGGCGATGTGAAGTGATCTCTCCGGCGGTGCTCCCGGTGCCGCAGAAGCGAACCGATCCGTACCCGCGGCCGGTCCACGCTCGCCGCGGACGCTTCCGCATGGAGAGATCACCATGGTGCGCGACAGCTACGCCCCCGTCCCCGGCGCGACCCCCGAGGAGACGCTGCGGGCCTTCACCTCCCGGGCGGCCGCCGATCCCGGCGTCGTCGGGCTCGTCCTCAGCGGCTCCCGGGTCCACGCCGGGATGCCGACCGTCCACTCCGACTACGACCTGCACGTCGTCGTCCGCGACGAGAGCGTCCCGGCCCTCGCCGCTTGGGACCGCTTCCGCTCGGCCCACCTCGACCTCGTCGTCATCACCCTCGCGGAGTTCCGCACTCGCGGGATGCCTGGCCGCCCGGACAGCTTCGCGCGGTACTCCTACGTCCACGCCGAGGTGCTGTTCGACCGGCTCGACGGGGCGCTCGCCCGGATCCTCGACGAGAAGCGGGCGCTCGGCGCCGACGAGGCCCGGGACGCCGCCGCCGGCTGGCTCGACGCCTACGTCAACCAGACCTACCGCTCCCTGAAGAGCTACCGCGACGACCGCCCCGACCTGGGCCATCTGGACGCCGCCGAGGCCGTCCCGTACGCCTTGGAGGTGCTCTTCGCGCTGCACCGCCGCGTCCGGCCCTACAACAAGTACCTGCGGTGGGAGCTGGAGCGGCAGCCGCTGGGCGACCCCCGGTGGGACGCGCGCCGGCTCCTGCCGGTCCTGCGGCGCATCCTGGCCGACGGCGACCCGCCCCCGCAGCGCGCCCTCTTCGCCGGGATCGAGGAGGCGGCGCGCGGTGCCGGCCACGGCGAGGTCCTCGATTCCTGGGGCACGGATCTGGACCTGCTGCGTCACTTCTGACACGAGGGTGTCCCCCACTGTTCGCGCGGCTCCCCTTGCGCACCACGGGTGTTGACCTCGAACCTGAGCACCGTTCAACTTCTTCCCCTTCGCCTCCGACCGGAGACACCCCCCATGAAGAGACTGATCGGCACCGCCGTGGCCGCCGCCCTGGCCGTCACGAGCCTGACCACCACCGCCGCGACACCCGCCGTCGCCGCGGACTCCGGCTCCTTCAACGTCCTCACCTACAACGTCGCCGGCCTTCCCGAGGGCCTGAGCTCCGGCAACCCGGAGAAGAACACTCCGCTGATCTCCCCGCGCCTCGGGGCGTACGACCTCGTCAACGTGCAGGAGGACTTCAACTACCACGCCGCCCTGTACGCGGGCGACAACCATGCCCACCGCACCGCGACCAGTGGCGGCGTCCCCTTCGGAGACGGCCTCAACACCCTCTCGGACGTGCCCTTCGAGGACTTCCAGCGGGTGAAGTGGAACAAGTGCACCGGCACCAACTGCCTCACCCCGAAGGGTTTCTCCCTGGCGCGGGTACGGCTCGCCGAGGGTGTCTTCCTGGACCTCTACAACGTGCACACGAACGCGGACTCCACCGACGACGCGCTCGCCGCCCGCCGCGCCAACGTCGAGCAACTGTCCGCTTTCATCCGGGCGAACTCGTCCGGCAACGCGGTGATCGTCATGGGCGACACCAACACGCGCTACACGCGCACCGGCGACAACATCCGCACCCTCGTGACCGAGAACGGCCTGACCGACGCATGGGTCCAGCATGTGAGGGGCGGGACGCCCCCGGCCCAGGGCAGTGACGCGCTCGTCTGCCCCACCACGGCACCCACGAACGACTGCGAGGTCGTGGACAAGGTCCTCTACCGCGGCAGTCGGCTGCTGAACCTGAACGCGACCCGCTACAGCAACGCGTGGGCGTCCTTCCTGGATCCGGCCGGCGGCAATCTCTCCGACCACTTCCCGCACGCGGTCGACTTCTCGTACACGCTCAACTCGTCGCTGCGCGCGAGCGACTTCTTCGGCGGCCCGCACGGCACGGCCTTCAACGACGCGGACGACCTGCCGCCGTCCCCCTCTCCCCGCACCCTGACGCTGCGCGGCAGCGCCCGCCTGGACGCCGTGTCCCTCACCCACGACGGCGGCACGACCCTCACCCACGGCGGCACGGGCGGCACCGCGACCTCCCTGACCCTGGCCGCCGGTGAGCACCTGACCTCGGTCAGGCTGACGCAGGGCCAGAAGGACGGCCGTACCCGCCTGTTCTCGGCGGCCTTCACCACGGACCGGAACCGCACCTTGTCCGCCGGGACGGCGACGTCCGACGCGAAGACCTTCACCGCCCCCTCCGGCTGGCAGATCGTGGGCTTCACCGGCCGCGCGGGCACCGAGCTCGACAAGCTGGGGGTGGTGTACGCGCCGATCCGCTGAACGACCCGGCCGGCCCCGCCCGTCCGTCCGTGGCCGGGGCCGGCCCCTCCGGGTCCGGGCGTGGTCCCGGCCCCGCGCGACGGCGTCCCCCCGGCGGCTACGATCGCTCCCTGCGTCCGTGGGATCCCGTCCCCGACTTGGCCCTCTTCGAGAGGTAACCCCGACCCCCATGCCCAGAGCCGGTCTCACTCCCGAGCGCCTCGTCGCCGCCGCAGTCGAGCTCGCCGACGAGGCCGGGTTGGAGGGAGTCACCCTCTCCGCCCTGGCGCGGCGCTTCGGGGTGAAGGACGCGAGTCTGTACACCCACGTCCGGAGTCTGAAGGACCTGCGAACCCGCATGGCCCTCCTCGCGGGCGGCGAGATGATCGACCGGATCGCGGAGGCGGTCGAGGGCCGGGAGGCCGGCCGGGACACGCTCGCCGCCTTCGCCTCCGCCTACCGGGCCTACGCGCTGGAGCACCCGGGCCGCTACGCGGCGACGCAGATCCGGATCGAGCAGGACCTCCTCACCGGCTCCCCCGCGATGCGCCGCACGGCCGACGTCATCCACGGCATGCTCCGACCCTACGGCCTCGAGGAACCCGACCTCACCGACGCCGTGCGCCTGCTGCGCAGCACCTTCCACGGCTACTGCGCCCTGGAGTCCACCGGGGCCTTCGGCGCGCCCCGCGACGTCCAGGCCTCCTGGGACAGGGCGATCCACGCCCTGCACGTACTGCTCGAAAACTGGCCCCGCGAGAAGAGGACACCCGATGGCTGAACCGGCCCGCCCCGAGGACACGGCCGGGATCATGGCCGAGACCGTGGCCGGGACCTACGCGCTCGGCACCGGCCCCTGGACCCTGACCCCCGTCACGCGGGGCGCCCTCGGCCGGATCTGGAAACTGTCCGGTGGCGGACGCTCCTGGGCCGTGAAGGAACTCCTCTTCGGCTGCGACAAGGCCCAGGTGGCCCGCGAGGCCGCGTTACGGGACTTGGCCGCGGACCTGGGCATCGCCTCGCCCCGGCTCCACCCCGACCGGTACGGCGCACACGTCTCCCGCCTCGGCTCGGCGAGCGGCGGGTCCTGGGTGAAGCTGTACGACTGGATCGACGGCGTCCGGGCGGACGCCTGTGACCCGCACGTGCTGGACTGGTTGGGCCGGACCACGGCACTGCTCCACCGGGCCGGTGAGGGAGCCGCCGGGCCCCCCGACGACTGGTACGAGCGGTGTCCCGACGACGCCGGCTGGGAGGACGTCCTCAAGAAGGTGCGTGACGCCGGCCTGCCGTGGTCGGACGAACTGGACCGGTTCATCGCCACGTCCGCACCCCGGCTGGCCCACTGGGTGACCCCCTCACCGTCCGGCGGCCTGGTGACCTCCCACCTCGACCTCCAGCCCCAGAACGTCCTGGTCGGCCGGGACGGCCCCGTCCTCCTGGACTGGGACAACGCCGGGCCCGTTTCGGCGGAACGGGAGTTCGCCCGCGCCCTCTACGTCTGGTCCGGCGGCAACGACGTCGACATCGCCGCCGCGCGGCGCCTGGCCCGGGCCTACCGCGAGGCCGGCGGCCGGGCCGTCGCCATCGGCCCGGAGTCCTTCTCGATGCTCTTCGCCACCGCCCTGAACTACATCCGAGTGCAGGCCGAGACGGCCGTCGATCCCACCGTGACCGCCGCACAGCGCGAGTTCGGCGGCCGGCAGGCCGTCACCTGCCTGCGCACCGTGCCGGATCTCGCGGCCGTCGCCCTGCTGGTCGCCGTGCTGGACGGGCGGCCCTAACGGCCGGCGAAGGCCGCCACGGCGTCGTAGGAAGGTGTCGCACCCGTCGGTGTCCGGCCGGCTCGCAGGTCCGCCATCGTCTCCAGGGCCGCGCCCAGCGCCCGCCGGTACAGCAGCGAGCCGAGGCTGATGCGGTGTACGCCTGCGTCGGCGAGGTGCGGGACGGGCGGGCCGCCGGGCGAGTAGAGGACGTTGAGGGGCACGTCCAGGTGGCGCAGCAGCGCCTCGATCGCCCGCAGATCGGTGAGGCCGGGGACGAACACCCCGTCCGCGCCCGCCTGCCGGTAGGTGGCGAGGCGCGCGAGGGTGCCGTGGCCGTCGCCCAGCCAGTGGGTGTCGGTACGGGCGTTGACGAACAGGCCGGGAGCGGCCTGCTTGACCGCCTCGATCTTCGCCGCGTGCCGGGCGGCCGGTCCGAGCCCGTCCTCGAAGTTGATGCCGACCGCCCCGGCCGCGTACAGGTCCCGCGCGAACTGCGCCACCTCGTCCGGGTCGTCGCTGAATCCGTCCTCCGCGTCGACGGACAGCAGGAACGGCCCGGACCCCAGGGCCACGGCGAGCCGCAGCGTCTCCTCGCGGGTCGCCGCCGCCCCGTCGGGCAGTCCTGCGGCAGCGGCGACGCCCAGGCTCGTCGTCCCGATGGCCGGGAAGTCCTGCCCCGCGAGGGCCCGGGCGGGCGCGTGGTCCCAGGCGTTGGGCAGGAGCAGGGGCTCTCCGGCGCGATGGAGGCGGGCGAAGGCGGGCGCGGCCCGGCGTGAGGGCGTCTGCCGCGGATCTGTGGTCATGCCGCCATGCTGGGCCCGGCTCGCTTCGGCGCGGGCCGAACTACGGCGGCCGCGGGGCGAACCGGCCGCGAAGACCTCAGTCGACGTTCACCCCGGCCCCGTCCAGCCGGACCCGCACCTCAGGTCCCTCGCTCCAGCGGACGGTGAAACCGGCGTCCGTGGCAGCGGTGACGGCTGCTGTCTCGGCCAGTGGAGCCGGATCCGCCTCGGCGGTGAGCCGGGCCAGGGCGACGAACAGGGTGCAGTCCCCGGTCGTGACGCCGGTGAGGTCCTCGTCGAGGCCGGCCGCGGGCAACAGTTCCGCCCGGACACCGTCCGGTGCGCTCCAGCCGGTCACACGGATTCGCGTCCCCGGCTTCGCGCCCACCACCAGATGCGCACGCACCTCCACCGCCCCGCGTGCCAGCACCACACTCGTCACCCGCGCTCCCCCGCCCGCCGCGTGCCGGGACGCCACCCATCCGTCGCCCACGCCGAGCGGTTCGATACCGGTGCGGCTCGGGTCCCCGGCGACCAGGACGCTGTTGTCGTACGACTCGGCGGGCGTCGTCACGGTGGAGTACGCGAGCCGCGTGTAGTACGGGTCGTAGCGGACGTCCTCGCTGCCGTGGTTGTGGAGGCGGACCACGCCGTCAAAACGGGTCGCCTGGAGCAGCCAGTTGGGCGGACCGACGGGGGTGACGAAGTCCCCGCGCTCGACGGGGCCGGGTTCCTCCGGTGCCGTCCACACCTCGTGGTCCGGGGGCAGCAGCAGGCCGAGGAAGCCCTTGCTCGCCCAGTACGGGGAGGCCTGGCCCGAATAGCCCTGCAGGACGGACTCGTCGGGGCCGTGCCAGCCGAGGCAGAGCAGGCCGCGGTCGTCCACGGCGCCCCGCTCCAGGAAGTACTTCAGCGCGCCCGAGGCCAGCCTCCTGGTCTCGCCGGGGGGCAGGGGCGTACGGCCGGTCAGCGCGCCCAGCCACAGCGGGGCCGTCGTCGCGAAGCGGTACGTCAGGGAACGGCCCTGGTGCAGGGGGGCGCCGTCGCCGCCGAAGAGCCGGGAGTAGTCACGCAGGTGGCGCGAGAGGCGGTCGCCGTACAGGTCCAGCAGGCGCTCGTCGTCCTCCAGCCAGGCGTGCAGCACCGGGTAGAGGTGCATCGCCCAGCCGTTGTAGTAGTCGTACTTGCGACCGTCGCCGTCGGTGTACCAGCCCTCGCCCACGTACCACTGCTCGATGCGTTCCAGGCCGCGGTCGATCGCCGCGCGGGAGGCGTCCGGCTCGTGGCCGATCTCGGCCAGGAAGCCGCCCACCGTGACCGGGAAGAGCTCCCAGTTGCAGGGCCAGGGCTCGGCCGTGAGGGCGTCGGCCAGCCAGTCCGCCGTGCGCTGGCGTACGCCCTCGTCCAGGCGGTCCCAGAGCAGGTCCCGGGTCAGGCGCAGGGCCAGGGCGACGGACGCCGCCTCCACCAGGGGCTGGCTGCGGTCCTCGATGCGGGGCCAGACGCCCGAGACGCCCGCGGCGAGGCCGGCCGCGTAGCGTTCCAGGGCCTTCTCGTCGCGGCGGAAGGCGGCGAGCAGCAGGGTGCGGGCATAGCCCTCCAGTCCGTCGGAGAGGCGGCCCGACCAGCTCGTCCGGCCGCCGGGCAGGTGGTAGAGCGCGCGGTCCTCGCTCGCGTACGGCTCGACGGCGTGGAGCAGGGAGTCGGCCGCCGCCTCCCAGTGGGCGCGGGTGTATCCGGTGAACGGGGACGTCGTGCGGTCGGCGGGAGGCAGCTGCATCGGATGTCTTTCGGGCTCGGGCCGGTCGGAACGGATCAGACCTGGAACGCCCCGGTTCCGGTCGGGGCGCCCCAGGAGTTCATCCCACCCGCACCGTGCCCTTCGGCACCAGGTGCCGGGTGACGAGTTCGTCGCGGACGAGGCCCGCGTAGGCCGTCGCACCGCGCACGGAGGTGTGCGTGTTGTCCCGCGCCTCGTTGGTGAGGTACAGCGCCTTGGAGCCTTCCGCGCCGAGGGACTCCACCAGCGCCTTGGTCTTGGCCGTGAGGTCGATCAGCGGGACGTCGTGCGCCGCGGCGACCGAGCGGATGACGGCCGGGTGGTCGACACCGAGGCCGTTGACCAGGAGCGCGGTTCCGTTGTTCAGCGTGCCGTCGGGGTTGAACCAGCGCCGCACGATGGGAGTGACAAGGACCGGCTGTCCGCCCCGCTCCCGGACACCCGCCACCAGGGTCTCCAGGTTGGCCCGGTAGGTGGCCTCGTCCGTGGTCTTGTCGTTGTGGGCGAGCTGGACCAGGACCAGATCGCCGGGGCGGATCAGGGGCCGTACGGTGGCCCACAGCTTCGGGTTCCCCAGATACGAGACCGTACTCTCCCCGGAATCGGCGTAGTTGGCGACGGACACACCCTTGCGGAGGTACTGGGGCAGTTGCTGGCCCCAGCCGGAGTACGGGTCGCCGGGTTGGTCGCAGACGGTGGAGTCGCCGACCAGGAGGATCTGGCGGGTGATGGGGGTCCCCCCTGCTCGAGCGGAGCCGAGAGCTCGGGGGAGGGCCCGGGTGACCCTGATGCCGGCGAGGGCCGGGGCCAAGCCGCCGATCCGCAGGTCGAGGCCGGGTGTTCCCTCGGGGCCGGTGGGCTCGCCCTCGGGGGTGCGGACGTTCACCGTGAAGCTGCGCGTGACGTGCTTGCCGGCCGGTGCGACCGTCTCGGGGAGCAGGGATCGGCGGGTCTCACCGCCGACGCTCGTGCTGGACGCCGTCTTGCCGCCGAGGGTGACCCGGACGTCGTAGGTGCCCGGCGGGACATCGAAGTGGCAGGTGCCGGCGGCGCAGTGGGCGAGGCCCGGTCCTCGGCTCGCCTCGCCCGCGTGGGCGGGCGCGGACGACAACACGGCACCCAGGGTCACCGCCGCCACGACGGTGCTGCTGAAACGTCTCACTCCAGGCTCCTCCCCGCGATCGACAAGACCTGGAGGGGGACCGTACCGGTCTGGGCAAGCGCTTTCTAGTCCCCGAGCGGCATTCACCGATCTCCGCCCGCACCTGAGTGAAAGCACTTTCGAGAAATCGATTCAACTACCACCCGCGCTCCCGGACACCCGCCCCGGCACGACGACGCTGAGCACGCTCGCGATCCCCGCCTCCTACGACACGTCGAACGCGGACGCGATCCGGCGGATCGGCGACTGCAACGGCACGCCGACGGGCCGCATGATCGCGGACCTGATGACGTACGCGCATCCGTCGGGCGTGCGGGCCGCGGCTGGACCGGGAACGTGGTGATCGGCAGCGGCGAGACGGCGGCCTTCCCCTGCCACCTCTGGAAGGACGTCGACAGCGGGACCTGGTGTACGTCCGGCCGGCGGCCGCCGCGCACCAGGGTGAGGACGGCCTACGCGAACGGCCGGCCCCAGGTCACGTCAACGGCACCCGAACCTCGGCATCCCGTCCCGCCCACCCGGCCGAACCCCGGTCGCTGACCAACGGTTCCCACCGGGGCAACAACCACATGTTCACGTACAGCGTTCCGGCGTCCGCCTGGAAGACGGACCCGAGTCGGTACGACGTGCTCAGGATCGACGTGGTGAGCGGGACGGGGCCGGCGGGTTCCTCAGCGCCGGGACGGCGGTCGACGCGATCGACCTGCCGGCCCGGGGCGGGTCAGGTACCGCGTGTCCACTGCTGGTTGGTGCCGCCGTTGCACGTGTACGTGATGAGCGCGGCACCGTTGGCGGTGGACCCGCCGTTCACGTCGAGGCATTCGCCGCTGGCGCGGGACTTGACGTTCACGTACGAGCCGGTGGTGGTCAGCGACCACTGCTGGCTCGCCGCGGCGGAGGCGCAGTTCTCCTGGGTGACCGTGCTCGTGTTCTCCTGCACGCACAGGCTGCTGTTCCTGACCATCAGCTGGTAGTAGCCGCTTCCGACGGACTTGAACCAGTACTTCTGGTTGCTGCCGCCGTTGCAGTCGTACTGCTTGAGCTGGGCGCCCGCCCACAGCGACTGGCTCGTCACGTCCGCGCACTTGGAGGAGTGGCGGGCGATCAGCGTGTTGTACGTGGCACTGGTGCCGGTGACGGTCCCGGCGGCCGTGTCGACGGTGAGCTCGGGCGTCCAGGACATGGACATCGTGGTCGAGTTGGAGAAGGTCAGCGGCAGCCACACGTAACGCGAGTCGTTGACCGTGCCGCCGAAGGAGTTGCCCCAGCGGTCGCCCAGGTACAGGTACGAGGTGCCCGAGGTGCCCTGCACGGGCAGGACGAACGCGGTCTGCGAACCGTACGTCGTCGAGTCGCCGATGTTCCTCATGGCCGACCAGGGGCCGGCGATGCTGGTGGCCGTGGCGTACTGCTGCTGGTTGGGGTTCCAGCCCGTGGCGCCCGAGGTCAGCATGAAGTACACGCCGCCCCGCTTGAACAGCGCCGGCGCCTCGCGGTGGCCGCCGGGCCAGGGGTTGGCGACCAGGCCGGCGATGCCCGTGTAGTCGGCGGTGAGGCGGTAGATCTGGAGGTCGTAGTTCTCACGGGCGGCGGAGATCATGTAGCCGGCGCCGTCGGTGTCGACGAAGACCGTGATGTCACGGGACATGTGCTGGCCGAGCGGCCGGAAGCTGCCCTTCCAGGTGTAGTTGCCGTCGACGGTGTCGGAGACGGCGACGGCCGCGCGGGCCTGGCTGTAGTCGGTGCCGTTCTCCTTGTGCATCCACATCACGAACTTGCCGGTGGAGGCGTTGTACATGACCTTCGGCCGCTCGATGTTGGCGGTCGCGAGCTCGGGGTCACTGGCCTCGGTCAGGACGTGGTTGCGGAACTCCCAGTTCTTCAGGTCGGTCGAGCGGTAGGCGTCGACGTACCGGAAGGTGTTGTCGGCGTTGCGGTGCTCGCCGAACCAGTAGTAGTAGTTGCCGACCTTGAGGACGCCGCCGCCGTGCGCGTGGACGGGGCTGCCCGAGGTGTCCGTGAACTGGGTTCCGTTGGTGATCGTCTGGGGCGCGGCCTGGGCGGGCCCGCCGGTGGCGAGAGCGCCGAACAGCGCGAGACACAGGGCGAGGAGGGTGGCGTACGCACGTCTCATGTCAGTCGCTCACTTTCACCGTGTCGGCGACCGGGACGCCGAAGTCGGGGGTGCCGTCGCGCTTCCAGCCGAGTTTCTGGACGCGGGTGTGGCGGTTGGGGTCGTTCAGCGGGTCGCCGTTGATCTCCTTGTACTGCCGGGCGTGGTAGACGAGGACGTCGGTGCGGCCGTCCTCGGCGACCGTGAAGCAGTTGTGGCCGGGGCCGTACTGCTTGGTCGTGTCGTTGCTGGTGAAGACCGGGGTCGGTGACTTGGTCCAGCTCACGGGGTCCAGGAGGTGGCTGTCGGCGTCGGCGGTCAGCAGGCCCACGCAGTAGTTGAAGTCGGTGGCGCTGGCCGAGTACGTCATGAAGAGGCGGCCGTTGCGCTTGAGGACGTACGGGCCCTCGTTGACCTTGAAGCCGATGCACTCCCAGTCGTACTCCGGGGTGGACAGCCGCACCTGTGGGCCTTTCAGGGTCCACGGGTTCGCCATCTCGGAGAGGAAGATGCCGGTGTTGTGGTCCAGGCCGGGCTCGTGCTGGGCCCAGGCGAGGTAGCGCTTGCCCCGGTGGGTGAAGGTGGTGGCGTCCAGGGAGAAGGTCTCCCAGGCCGTCCTGACCTGGCCCCGCTCCACCCAGGTGCCCTTGAAGGGGTTGGGGTGGGCGTTCTCGAGCACCCATATGCGGATCGCCCAGACGTCCTCGGCGGGCGCGGAGGCGAAGTAGATGTACCACTTGCCGCCGATGCGGTGCAGTTCGGGTGCCCAGATGTGGGCACCCATGGGGCCGGTGGCGTGGGCCCGCCAGATGACGGACTCGTCCGCCGCACCGAGGCCGTTCAGGGTGCGGGAGCGGCGCAGGATGATGCGGTCGTACTCGGGGGCGGTGGCGGTGAAGTAGTAGAAACCGTCCTTGTGCCGGTGGATGTGCGGGTCGGCACGGTTGCGGACCAGGGGGTTCACGAAGGGGTCCGGCTTCGGGTACCCGCCGGGGGCCTCGGCAGCGGTTTCCGTCCGGGGTACCGCCTCGGCGACGCCGGGGAGGGCGGGGACGGCGGCCAGGGCACCGGCGGCTGCGGCACCCTTCAACAGCAGTCTACGGCTGGGGGGTTCGGGCAGAGCGTGGTCGCGGTCGCGGCTCATGCGCAGGGGGCCTGCCTCTCACTGGGGACACACGGCGTTGTCGTTTCAACGACATCTGAAATTTCGAACACCATCTGTCATTACGAACGCCGAAAAGGTAAGGGGGTGGCACGAGGAGGTCAACGGGTCTGACGGGACGAACACGTCCCGTGTGTTTCGGCAACACCAGCCGCCGAATTTTCTGTTATCGGCGGGGACATGGCCCGTCTCCGGTCATGTGCGCAGCCTCACCCACACCACGGCAGCGGCCGCGGGCGTCCTCGCGGCGGTCGCTTCCCCGGTCACCGCTCCCGCGGCGGTGGCCGCCGGCGCCCGGGACGTCACGGCCGACGTGCTGGCCGGCCGGGACGTGACGCTCGTCGGCGCGCCCTGCGCGGGAAGCTGCCCGTGTCGTCTCCCGCCCAAGCCGTTGCCTACACCGGCGCCTTGCCGGACGACGAGGTCCCCGCCGCTCTTCTGACGGTGCCCGTCGAACAGCTCGTCAAAGCCCGTCGATCCGTGTTCGCCGTGTGGACCGGCCGCCGCGGGGACTCCGTTCAGGCGGCCTGAGTTCCGGCGTCACAGCTCGGACTCGCCCCACACCGTGACGTCCACCTCGTCCCCCACCGCCACCTTGCCGGGCCGCAGTACCGCGTACTTCGTGCCGAAGGCGACGCCGCCCTGGGCGGCGCGGCGGTAGCTGGCGAGGGTACGGAGGGGTTCGGGGCCCGCCCGGGTGCCGGCCTGCTGGTCGACCAGGGTGACCGCGCAGCGGATGGCGAGCTTGGCGTAGCCCAGTTCCGTGGTGCCGATGCGCAGGCGGTGGGCGCGGTCCTCCGTGTGGGGGTCCGCCCAGCCGTCGATGACGAGGTTGGGGCGGAAACGGTCGAGAGGAAGGGGGCGGGCACCGCGGTCGGTGAGCTTGGTGTCGAGGAGGTCCAGGGTGGCGCGGGAGATGACGTGCAGGGCGCAACTGTCGGCGTAGCCCGAGGTGCCCGGTGTCAGGCCGTCGGTCACCCGGTCGTGTTCCGGCGGGACCCGCACCAGACGGCTCCGCGCGCCGAGCCGCTCCGAGAGCCAGTCCGCCGCCTCGTCACCCTGGTCGATGCCCCGGTAAGCGGTTCCGAACAGGTCCACTTTCCGCCGGGTGCCGGAGGTGTCCACCCGGAGGTGGAGGGACTCGGCCTGGGGTGCGGTGAGGGTGAGGTGGCCGCCGTCCGGGGCGATCAGGGGGCGAATGACGGCCAGCAGCGGATCCCGGCGCTGCGTCCGGTACACGCCCTCCTCGCTGACGACCATGAAGCTGCGGTCGTGCGCCAGTCCGGCCGGCGTCAGCAGCGCCTCGCGTACCGACGTCCCGGCGCAGCCCTTGACGGGGTAGTACGACAGCTCGACGACTCGGGCCATGACCTCCGGTTCCCTTCCGCGTTTCAGCGGCCGCTGGGGGCTTCGGGAAAGCCGAGCCGGAAAGCCAGCAGCCGGGCCTCGGCGGCCCACTCGGCCAGGAACTCCAGAGCCAGGGCCCTCTCCCGGTAGCGGAGTTCGGCCGGGACGGCGCCCGCGCCGCCGTGGGCCGCCCGCTCCTCGTCAGCCCGCGCCGGCATCAGGGCCGTGAGCCGGCCGGACTTCACCGCGCAGGCGCACACGCCGAGTCGTACGAGGCGTTCGTCGCCCCTCCAGCCGCTGCCGCGCAGGCCGTGCACGTAGGCGTCGTAGGCCGCCTTGGCCAGGCCCGGCAGGTCGGCGGCGGGCACGAACCGGTCGACGACGCAGTCGGGCAGGTAATGGCCGAGGTCCTCCCCGAGGGCGCCGTCGCCGCTGAACGCCCAGTCGAACAGGACGCTGGTGCCCGGGCCGTCGGAGCGCAGGTTCGCCGGCCGCTGGTCGAGGTGGGAGAGGGCGCGGGGCAGCGATTCCATCACTGTGAGGAACCACTCGCGGTCGTGGTGGAGGCGGACCATGTCCTCGCGCAGGCCGGGCGGGAAGTGCCGCCGGACCAGGGGGTGTTGCCACGCCTCGTCGTCGAGCAGGGCCTCGCCCGTCGTCTTGCCCGAGGTGTGCTCCCGCAGGAAGCCCTGCGACAGCCAGGGGGTGTCCTCCCCCGCTCCGACCGCGCCCTGCGCGGCGCCCAGGCGGTGGGCGTGGTCGACGTGGCGGGTGAGGGACCAGGCGGTCGCCGGTTCGCCCGGCACGTCCTCCAGCCACAACGCCACGTCACCGTTCGGGCGTTCGGCGCACTCCAGCAGCCGGGGCGCGCGGATGCCGTGCCGCTTCCAGACCTGGGCCAGGCCGGACCGGTAGACGTACGCCTCGCGGCGCCAGAAGTTCCAGTGGCGCGGGTCGTTGGACGCCGACCAGGCGACGCCGGTCTCCCTCGTCCGCGTCAGCACCTTCAGGACGGCCGAGCGGTCGCCGCCGGTGACCCGCCACACCCCGGCCGTGACGCCGTTCCAGGGGTTGTGCGGGAGCGGCTCGAACACCGCCCGGCCGGCTGGGACTCCCAGGACCTCACGTACTTCGGCATGCGCTGCGGCGACCTCGGGCATCCCCCGATGCTATGCCGACGCCTCCGCCGTGTCCTTGCGTCCCCGCAGCCACACGTACACCGGGATACCGGCGAACAGGAACAGCACGCCCTGGTAGACGGCGGCGTACCCGGCACCGGCGATCAGCCAGAACGAGAAGCCGAAGGAGAGGGCCGCGACCGTGAGGTCCCGGGCGAGGCCCGCGGGGCGGACGCGCTCGCGGGTGCCGCGGGCCAGCCAGTACAGCTGCGCCGCCGCCGACAGCAGGTACGGCACACAGCCGGTGAACGTGGTGATCAGCACGAGGACGCGGAAGGTGGTGTCCGGGCCGGCCGTGTAGTTGAGGGCGATGAGCAGCGAGCCGAGGATCACGCAGGCCCACACGCCGAAACCGGGGACGCCGCCCTTGCCCAGCCGTGCGAACGGAGCCGGGAAGAGACCGTCGCGGGCGGCGGCGTAGGGCATCTGCGCGGCCATGAGGATCCAGCCGTTGAGGCAGCCGGTGATCGAGGCGACGGCGACCAGGGCGATGACGGCCCCGCCCCAGCCGCCCCCGGTGATCGCATCGACCGCGTCCGCGAAGGGGGCGCCCGACTCGACGAGCCGGTCGTGCGGGACCAGGCCGAAGACGGCGACCGTGCCGAGGACGTAGACGAGGGCGGACGCCAGGGTGCCGAGGACGCTGGCCCGGCCGACCGTGCGCTCGGGGTCACGGACCTCGCCGGCGCTGACCGCGGCCGACTCGACCCCGAGGAAGCTGTACAGCAGCAGCGCGGCGGAGGCGGCGAGCGCGCCGGAGACGCTCTGGCCGGAGGCGTTGAACGGGCCGAAGTTGTCCGCGTCGACGAAGAACAGGCCGATCGTGGCGAGCAGGAGCAACGGCACGAACTTCAAGATCGTGGAGACGACCTGCACGGTGCCGACCCAGCGCGTGCCGGCGAAGTTCGCCGCGGCGGGCAGCCAGAGGGCGGCCAGGGCGACGGCTGCCTGGAGAGCGTGATTGCCGTGCAGGGGTATCAGGACCTCGACGTAACCGACGACGGCGACGGCCAGGGCGGCGATGCTGACCCAGCACATCGTCCAGTACGACCAGGCCGACAGGAATCCGGCGAACTCGCCGAAGGCGTCCCGCGGGTAGACGTACAGGCCGCCGGTGACCGGGCTGCGCCGTGCCAGCCGGCCGAAGAGCAGGGCGAGCAGGACGGCTCCGACCGACAGCACGAGGAAGGCGAGCAGGCTGACCGTGCCGTACGGGGCGACGGTGGCGGGCAGGGCGAAGATGCCGCCGCCGATGATGTTGCCCATGACGAGGGCCGTGGCGGCGGCGAGACCGAAGGTACGGCGGCGAGGCGGGGTCACGCCGGTGGCCGCGGCCGGCTCGGGGGATGCGGGGCCGACGGGTTCGGCGGCCTCGGCGGGGCGGGGGACGGTCATGGGCGTTCCTGTACGAGCGGAAGGGGGGAGGGCCGTGATCGTAACTCGCTGTCCCACATGCTGGTCGACCTGTTCATACAATGGACATACGTGGCTGGGGTCCGGCACGGTTCCTCGACTACCGTCGTCGTCATGACCAGCACCCTCACCCTCGCCGAAGCCCTCGCCGCCGGGACGGTCGTCCTGGACGGCGGCATGTCCAACCAGCTCGAGGCGGCCGGGCACGACCTGAGCGACGAGCTGTGGTCCGCGCGGCTGCTCGCCGAACAGCCGGAGGCGGTGACCGAGGCGCACCTCGCCTACTTCCGGGCGGGTGCGGACGTGGCGATCACCTCCAGCTACCAGGCCACGTTCGAGGGCTTCGCCAAGCGCGGGATCGGTCGTGACCGGGCCGCCGAACTGATGGCGCTGAGCGTGGAGTCGGCCCGCGAGGCGGCCCGGCGGGCGCGGGTCCCGCGGCCCTTGTGGGTGGCGGCCTCGGCCGGTCCGTACGGGGCGATGCTCGCGGACGGTTCGGAGTACCGGGGGCGCTACGGGCTGGGCGTGGACGAACTGGAGCGTTTCCACCGGCCGCGCCTTGAGGTGCTTGCCGCCGCCCGGCCCGACGTCCTCGCGCTGGAGACGGTCCCCGACGCCGACGAGGCCACGGCCCTGCTGCGGGCGGTGCGCGGGCTCGGGGTACCGGCCTGGCTGACCTACTCCGTCGCAGGTGGCCGCACGCGCGCCGGGCAGCCGTTGGAGGAGGCCTTCGCCCTGGCCGCGGAGGCGGACGAGGTGATCGCGGTCGGGGTGAACTGCTGCGCCCCCGAGGACGTGGAGGCCGCGGCGGCGACCGCGGCGCGGGTCACCGGCAAGCCGGTCGTCGTCTACCCCAACAGCGGCGAGACCTGGGACGCCGGGGCACGCGCCTGGACCGGCCGTTCCACCTTCACCGCCGACCAGGTGAAGGGCTGGCGGCAGGCGGGGGCCCGGCTGATCGGCGGCTGCTGCCGGGTGGGCCCGGAGGGGATCTCGGACATCGCGGGGACGCTGGAAGCGGCGTAGGGCGACGGCGTCCCGGACCGGCCGGGCCCTGCGCGCGGACCGGATCCCGCCCTGCCGACGGTCCACGTCTCCTCCGGGGCACCGGGCCGCCTCGCCGTCCGCACGGAGCCGTGGAGCACACCCCGGGCGCCCACCTGGCCGACCCGTCGCAGCCACCGAAGCGGCTTCGAAACACCTGCTGCTGGGCACGCACGTGGTGGTGAGGGACTCGGCGGGGCCTTGCCGGTCGCGCCGGCCGTACGGCCCGCCCGGCGGCGTGAAGGACGTCAGTGCCGGCGCAGGGCCCCGGAGCGGCGGAGGAGTCGTACGGCCGATCGCAGTTCCGTGCTGCGGGTGGGCGAACCGTCGGACGGGATCGGCACGGGCGGGGGCTCCGGGGGCCTGAGGGCGTCGGCCCGCCAGAGGGCGAGTTCACGGTCGCGGGGGCCGTGGGCGGTGTAGGCCAGGCCGTCCTCGGCGTCGGGCGCGCGGTCTCCGAAGACCCGCACCGGGTGTTCGCCGTTCCAGCGCTCCCAGCCCGGGTCTCCGTCCGTCGCGAACCGCACCCAGGCCGTGTGCATCGCGTCGGCCAGATCCTGCGGGGCCCCCTCCCCCGCCAGTTTCCGGGACTCCTCGATGTCTCCGGTGTCGAAGACGAAGCCCAGCTCCAGCGCGTGGCAGGCGCCGAGGCCGGGCAGGTTCGAGGGCCAGGCGAACTCGTAGACGTACGACGGATCCGTCCGGGCGTCGGCCAGGTGGTGCAGGGGGATGCGGAGCAGGTGGTCGGTGACGAGCTGGCCGACGATGTCCGCCGTGCCCGCCTCCGGGTGCAGGGTGCGGTAGCCGCGCGGCACCTCGCTTCCGCAGCGACAGCGGGCCATGGCACCGGCGAAGGCGACGGCTCCGAGACGGTCGACGCGCTCCAGCAGCCCGCCCGGCACCAGCCACAGCCGGTGCTCGTCGCGGGTCCAGCCCAGCAGCAGTTCGACGCCCGGGGCGGCGCCGCCCTCCGTGAGGGCCTCCAGCGGGTCGCGCGGGACGACGTCACCGTCGACGACGAGGCCGAAGGCGGGTCCGCCGACCACCGGGCTGCCCAGTCTCCCCACTTCGGCCTGGGTGCGCAGCAGCAGGTCGCGGTCGACGGCCGCGAAGGCCTCGGCGGTGGCGGGGATCTTCAGCCGGGAGGCCATCCGGCGCACCATCCGCCGTACCTTGGCCCGCTCGGACGCCTCCGGCGGTCCGCTCTGCAGGACGGCCCGGCGCACCAGCCCCTGGGTCTGCGGGGCGGCGAGGAGGGCTCCGACGCTGATGGCTCCGGCGGACTGGCCGGAGAGGGTGATGCGGCCGGGATCGCCGCCGAACGCCTCGATGGCCTCGTGCACCCAGGTCAGTGCGGCGATCTGGTCGCGCAGCCCGGGGTTCGGGGGCGTGTCCGGGAACAGCCCGTACCCTTCGACGCCCAGCCGGTAGTTGATGGAGACGCAGACCACGCCGTCGCGGGCGAAGGCGTGACCGTCGTACACGGGTACGGCGGAGGAGCCCCTGGTCAGGGCACCGCCGTGCAACCAGACAAGGACGGGGAGGCGGGCTCCGGTGTCGGGTTGCGGCGTCCAGACGTTGAGGTTGAGGCAGTCGTCGCCGGGCACGACCGGGTCGGACAGGTAGTGGGCGAAGGCGTCGGAGTACGGCGGTTTCGGCGAGGTCGGGCCGAAGGCGCCGGCGTCGCGGACGCCGTCCCAGGGCGGCAGCGGCACGGGCGGGCGAAAGCGGCGGGGGCCGAAGGGCGGGGCGGCGTACGGGATGCCGCGGAAGACCGCGACCCCGCGCTCGTACCGGCCCCGCAGGGCACCGTGGGGCGTGCTCACCACGGGGTCCGCCTGGTCTGCCGTCATACGTCCACCAGCCCCTCACCGCGCTCGTGCACCGTGGAGATCAGAGCAACTCATGGTGGCCCGGTATTCCCGTGCACGGGCGGGTGATTCCGCCATGTGGCGCACATCGGCGTGCCGAACCCGGGGCGGGAGGCTCGTGCCGGGGAACCGACCGGTCCCTGCGCAGTCGACGACCGGCCGCCGCTGACCACCCGGGACGACCCGGGGGTGCCGTTGCAGGACGCCGGGCACGGCAAGCTGGTCGGGACGCCCGGCGCGAGGGCTGCTCCGTCCTCCGGCACCCCGTCCGCTGCACACCCCGCACGGCCCCGCTGCCCGCTCCGCCGGGAGACCGCGCTCCAGACCGTGACCTGGGACGCGGAGGGCCGGCCCCCGGCTGCGGCAGGGCGGACGGCACCCCGGGGTCGAGGCCGACGTACCGACGCGGTCGCATCCGCCGCCCCCGCCTCGCACCCCCGGAGGACCGTCCGGGCCATGGAGCACCCTGCGCGAACCGCCGGGCCCGTCCTGGGCCGGCACCACGGCCTGCCCGGGCCGGTCCCGGCCGCGCGGGCGGCACGGACCGGCACCACGACCTGCCCGGGCTGCACCCGGCCGTGCGGGCGGCACGGACCGGAATCGCGGTGGGCGCCGGGTCCGCCGGTTCAGCGGTTGCCGACGACCACGGCTCCCGGCCGCGCTTCGACCGGGGAGACGCGGGGCGTCACGCCCGGGACCTCGCGGCCGCGCCGTGCACGGCGTACTTCACCGGGTTTCGGCTGAACTGCCCACCCCGCTGCGGGCGTTGTCGGCGTTTCGAAAGTTTTGCCCGGCGCGAAGCAAAGAATTCAGTTGTCTTCCCGCCGTCCTGCGCCGCACCTACAGTAGGAAGCGCTTTCTGCCCGGCCGGACCTCGTGACCGCCGTGTGCAGCGCTGGTCGAAACTTTCCACGGCCCACGGGTGGGCCGGAGAGGTGGGTTCCCGATGGTCCGCACGGCGAGTGCGAGCGTGACGGCCGGTCCGACCCTGGCGGTCGTGGCGCGCGAGGCGGGTGTCTCGGTGCCGACCGCCTCGAAGGTGGTCAACGGCCGCGAGGACGTGGCACCCGAGACCCGCCGCCGTGTGACCGAGGCGCTCGACCGGCTCGGGTACGTGCGCAGACCCCGCTTCGACGCGGCGAAGCCACCCCGGCTGATAGATCTGGTCGTGCACTCGCTGGACAGCTCCTGGTCGGGCGCGGTGCTGCACGGTGCGGAGGAGGCGGCGCACGACGCGGGCCTGGAGGTCGTGGTGTCGGCGGCACTGATCCGCTCCCGGGTAGGCCGCCCGGAGCGCGGCTGGCTCGACAAGCTGGTCGCCCGTGGCTCCTCCGGGGTCCTGTTCAACCTGGCCGAGCTCAGCGACTCGCAGTACGCGTGGCTGGAGCAGCACCGCATCCCGTTCGTGATGATCGACCCGGTGCAGGAACCGCCGGAGGGCGTGGTCTCGGTGGGGGCGGCGAACTGGCAGGGCGGTCTGACCGCCACGGAGCATCTGCTGTCGCTGGGGCACGAGCGGGTCGCCGTCATCGCCGGTCCCCGCCGCACGATGTGCAGCAGCGCCCGGGTCGCCGGGTACCGCTCGGCGCTCGCGTCGGCCGGCGTCCGGCACCGCCCCGAGTACGTCCGGCACGCCGGTTTCGACGAGAGCGTCGCCCACCGCCGCATGCTGGAGCTCCTCGACCTGTCCGAGCCGCCGACCGCCGTCTTCGTCTGCTCGGACCGGATGGCGCTGGGTGTCTACGCGGCCCTGAGCGAAAGGGGGTTGAGGGTTCCCGACGACATCAGCGTGGTCGGCTTCGACGACCTGCCCGAGGCCCGCTGGGCCTCCCCCGCCCTGACCACCGTCCGCCAGCCGCTGTCGGAGATGGCCGCGACGGCCCTGCGGTCGCTGCTGCGCCTGATGGACGGCCATCATCCGGAGTCCACGCGCACGGAACTGTCGACGCGCCTGGTGGAACGGGCGAGTACGGCGGCGCCCCGCGCGTAGGAGGGGGAACGGCAGGGACGGGCGGGCGTCGAACGATGCGGTGGGGAGGGGCCGTTGCCCGGCGGGGAGGGCGGCGGCGAGCGGTGGGGGACGGCCATGAAACGCCGTCGGCCGCTTCCGGACGCACTGCCGGGGGAGGCACGGCACGTGGTCGGGTGGGGACGAGCAGTCGGTGGTGCCACGACCATCCGCACCCAAGGGGATCCGAGGCCGCCGGGCAGGCCCGGGCGGCGACCGGGATTCTCGGGCCCGGCGCCTCCGGCACGGCCGGACCGGGATGTCCGATTCGTTCAAGAGCGAACTGCGCGGGTCTGCCTACGGTGGCTCCATGACTGCACGATTCGATGCCATCGGCCTGGTCGTCTCCGACATGGCCGCCTCCGTCGCGTTCTACCGCCGGCTCGGGTTCGCCTTCCCGGACGGCGCCGAGGAACAGCCGCACGCCGAGGCCCAACTGCCCGGCGGGCTGCGGCTGATGTTCGACACCGAGGAGACGGTCCGCTCCTTCATGCCCGAGTGGCGGCCGCCCGCCCCGGGGGGCCGGACCTCACTGGCCCTGCGGTGCGACGGGCCGCGGGAGGTGGACGCCCTGTACGAGGAGCTGGTCGGCTCCGGGTACCACGGCGAGCTCACGCCGTGGGACGCCTTCTGGGGGCAGCGGTACGCCGTCGTGCTCGACCCGGACGGCAACGGGGTGGATCTATTCGCCCCGCTGGCCGGCGCGGCCGAGTAGCTCCCCCAGCGGCAGACCGGACAACTCCCTCACGTCCCGCGCCAGATGGGCCTGGTCGGCGTAACCGGCCCGGGCGGCCGTCTCCGCGAAGGGCACACCGCTCCGGGCCAGTGCGAGGGCGCGGTTCAGCCGCAGGATGCGGGCGAGGGTCTTGGGGCCGTAGCCGAAGGCGGACAGCGAGCAGCGGTGCAACCGGCGGGCGCCGACGCCCAGTGCGTCGGCGGTGGCGGCGACCGAACGGCCCGCGTCGAGGGCGGTGACGATCTGCCGGAGCAGCGGGTCCGGGGGTTCGGTGCCGGCCGCCTGCCGCAGCGCCAGGTCCTCCAGGCCGCTCGCCGGGTCGCGGGCCGCGTTCACACGGTCGGCCAGTCGCCGTACCCGCGCGGCCGGCCACAGATCGGCGAGGGCGACGCGCCGGTCACGCAGCTCGTGCGCCGGCACGCCCAGGAGCGCCGGGGCGGTGCCCGGGTGGAAACGGACCCCGGCCCAGGGGCCGGTCGCACCGTCCGGAAGGTGGGCGCGGGTGTCGGGCCCGGCGACCAGCAGTCGCCCGTCGTGCCACAGCAGGTCCATGCACCCGTCGGGCAGGACCCGCCCCGCTCCGGTCCGGGAGGGGGTGTTGGTCCATACGACCGCGCCCGGCAGCCGCGACGCCCGCTCCACGTACACGAGGGCCAGGCTACGCCCCGACACGGGAGCCGGCCGGGGGTCCCGGTGCCTCACCCTGCCTCGCGCCCCCGGTACGCGCGGCACGGCGGCACGTCCGGGCCCGGCGCGCTAGGCCACCCGCCCCCGGTACTCCGCCGGACTCACCCCGTACACCCGCTTGAACGCCGTCGACAGGGCGAACGCGCTGCCGTAGCCCACCCTGCGGGCCACCGCGTCGAGGGTGTCGGTGGAGTCGCGCAGGCGGTCGGCGGCCAGGGCGAGGCGCCAGCCGGTGAGGTAGGACATGGGGGGTTCGCCCACGAGGCCGGTGAAACGGCGGGCCAGCGCGGCACGGGACACTCCGGCCTTCGCGGCGAGCCCGGCGACGGTCCAGGGGTGGGCCGGGTCGTCCTGGAGCAGGCGCAGCACGCCGCCGACGACCGGGTCGGCGAGGGCCCGGTACCAGGCCGGCGCCTCGGCCTCGGGGCGTGCGAACCAGGCCCGCAGCGCGGCGATGACCAGCAGGTCGAGCAGGCGGTCGAGGACGACCTCCTGGCCGGGTTGGTCCCGGACGATCTCCTCGGTGATGTACGGCGTGAGCGGGCAGTCCCACACGTCGGACGTGAGGGCGAGCAGGGGCGGCAGGGCGTCCAGCAGCCGCCCGCTGATCTCGCCCTGCAGGGGATAGGTGCCGATCAGCATGACGGTGGCGCCGTCGAGCCGGTCGCCCCAGGTGCGGACGCCCAGGTCCATGGAGCCGTTGAGGGGCCGTCCGTCGGGGTAGCGGCACTCCTGGTGCGGCAGGATCACCGCCTGTGGTGCCGTGTCCGGGGCGTCGGCGCAGGTGTACGGGCCGGGGCCGCGGGCGATGGCGAGGTCCCCGGCACCGAGCCGCGTGCACTCCCCCCGGTCGGGCACGATCCAGGCCTCGCCGCGGACGACGAGCATCACCGTGAGCGGGGCCCGGTCCTCCACGCGCACCGCCCACGGCGGGTCGAAGCACGCCCTGATCATGAACGCGCCCCGCGCGCGGGGGCCCTCCAGGAGACCTGCGAGGGGGTCCCCCCGCGTGAGGGTGTTCGAGCGTGGGGGCGCGTCCATGGGGCCAGCGTAGACGCGGGCGTATGGGAATGAGCCGTTCAGCGATGGTTCCGTGCGGTGTACGGCAGTTGACTCGACGGCATGACGAACACGGCGGAGAACACGGCACGGAGCACGGCACGGAACCCACAGGGCATGACGGTGGTGGTGACGGGCGCCTCGGGACGTACCGGCAGCCGGGTGGCGCGGGCCGCGGCGGCGGCCGGGCTCACGGTGCGGGCGGCGTCGCGCACCACCGGCTTCGACTGGTGGGACGGCTCGACCTGGGCGGACGCCCTGCGCGGCGCCGACGCGGCGTACCTCGTCCACCCCTTCGACGTCGGCGCTCCGGGTGCCGCCGAGGCGGTCGGCGCCCTCGCGCGGGAGGCGGTCGGGCTCGGGGTGCGGCGGCTGGTGCTGCTGTCCGCGCGCGGCGAGGACCAGGCCCTGCCCACCGAGGAGGCGCTGCACGCGTCGGGCGCGGACTGGACGGTCGTACGGGCCGCGTGGTTCGCGCAGAACTTCAGCGAGGGCCCGCTGGTGGCGGAGCTGCGGGAGCGCGGGGAGCTGGTGTTCCCGGCCGGCGAGGTGCGGGAGCCGTTCCTCGACGTGCGGGACATCGCGGACGTGGTGGTGACCGCGTTGACGGCCGGCGACCGGTATGCGGGGCGCACCCTCACGCTCTCGGGGCCGCGGTTGCTGACCTTCGGGGAGGCCGTGGCGGAGATCGCCGGGGCGACGGGGCGTCCGCTGACGTACCGGGCCGTCTCGACACGGGACTACGGGGAGGCGCTGGTGGGGTTCGGTGTGCCGCCGGAGGAGGTGGCGGGCATGACGGAGGTCTTCGACACCCTCCTCGACGGTCGCAACGCCCACCTCTGCGGCGGGGTGCGGGAGGTCCTGGGCCGCGCGCCCCGGGACTTCGGCGATTTCGTGCGTGAGGAGGCCGCGGCCGGGACCTGGAAGGCCTGAGACCGGCGTCCGTCACTTCTCCCCGGGCGGCTGCCCCTCCCCGTTGACCTGGGTGGTCTGCACGTGGGTGCTCTTCACGTGGGAGGTCTTCACATGGGAGTTCTTCACGTGGGTGCGCAGCCGGGCCGACACGTCCTCCGGCGGCAGGAAGCGGGACCAGCGTTCCGGGAACTCGGAGGGCATGTCGGGATCGGCCTCGCCCGCGGCGGCGGCGCGGGCGACGTACTCGGCGACCTGGGCCTGCCGCAGCCGCTCGTTGGCCTCGCGGGCCGCGGCGGTGGCGGCGGCCGGCCAGACCCGGTCGATGGCGGCGTTGACGGCGGCCCCGACGAGCACGGCGAACGCGGACACACCGATCCACAGCAGCACGGCGACGGGCGCGGCGAGGGAGCCGTAGATCGTGGGGCCCTCCACCGTGCTGGTCAGGTAGATCCGCAGCAGGAAGCTGCCGAGCACCCACATGCCGAGGGCGACCAGCGCGCCGGGCACGTCCTCGATCCACGGGGAACGGACCGGGACGGACACGTGGTACAGCGTCGTCAGGAAGGCGATCGACAGGAGGATCACCACCGGCCAGTACAGGACCTGCACGACCGTCGTCGACCACGGCACGACCCGCACCACCGCGTCCGGCCCGGCCACCATCAGCGGCAGCGCGACCGAGCCGATCAGCAGGGCCACGATGAACAGCAGGAACGCCATCAGGCGGGTCTTGACGATGCCCCGGACACCGTCGAGGCCGTACATCACGGTGATGGTGTCGATGAAGACGTTCACCGCGCGGGAGCCCGACCACAGGGCGAACAGGAAGCCGATGGAGATGACGTCGGGCCGGCCGCCCTTCATCACGTCGTGCAGGATCGGCTGGGCGATCTCGCGGACACCCTGGTCGGACAGGACCGTGCGGGAGGCCTCCAGGAGGTTGGTCTGCAGGCTCTCGATGGTGTCCGCGCCGGTCCAGGCGTCGACGTAGCCGAGCAGTCCGATCATGCTCAGCAGCAGCGGAGGCACCGACAGCAGCGTGAAGAACGCGGCCTCGGCGGCGAGGCCCAGGATGCGGTATTCGACGCAGGAGTTGACGGTGTCCTTGAGCAACAGCCAGGCGGTCCTGCGTTTGGAGACGTTCCGGTAGAGGGCCCGCGCCCGGTGGAGGCGCCCGGAGGGCGTGTCGGGGGTTTCACTCGCTGGCTGCACCCCCTAACGGTATCCGTCGTGCCCGGCCCCACTCACCCACAGGCCGGGTCTTCGCGGACCGGCCCGGGTCCGCCGGGTGCCAAGGTGCTACCGCGGGGTACTTTCGCAGCATGGCAGGCAGCACCCACACCGTGACGAACCAGGTCCCGCCGCTGGTCGGCTACGACGTCTTCTCCGCCGACCGGGCCCTGGCCGCCGCGGTCGGCCGGCACCTCGACCCGGAGCTGCGCGAGGAGGTCCTCGGCGAGCTGGCGGCACTCGGCCGGACCTCCGGCTCGGCCCAGGTGCAGGAGTGGGGGAGGCTGGCGAACGAGAACCCACCCCGGCTGCTCACGCACGACCGGTACGGCAACCGCGTCGACGAGGTCGAGTTCCACCCCTCCTGGCACCGGCTGCTCGGCAAGGGCGTCTCGGCCGGTCTGACGGCGGCGTGGGGCCGGCCGGCCGGGCATCTGCGGCGGGCCGCCGCCTTCCTGGTGTGGACGCAGGTCGAGGCCGGCAACGGCTGCCCGCTGTCCATGACGCACGCGGCGGTACCCGCTCTGCGCCATGACCCGGACCTGGCCGCCGAGTGGGAACCGCGCCTGACGTCCATGATCTACGACCGTGAGCTGCGGCCCGCCCACCTCAAGGCCGGGGCCCTGTTCGGCATGGGCATGACGGAGAAGCAGGGCGGCAGCGACGTCCGGGCGAACACCACCTCGGCCCGGCCGCTCGCCGAGGACGGGACGTACGAGCTGACCGGGCACAAGTGGTTCTGCTCGGCGCCCATGTCCGACGGTTTCCTGGTGCTGGCGCAGGCCCCGGGAGGACTGACCTGTTTCCTGGTGCCGCGGGTGCTCGGGGACGGCACGCGCAACGTGTTCCGGATCCAGCGGCTCAAGGACAAGCTCGGCAACCGGTCGAACGCCTCGGGCGAGGTCGAGTTCGAGGGGACCTGGGCGCGCCGGGTGGGCGAGGAGGGACGCGGGGTGCGCACCATCATCGAGATGGTCGCGGCGACCCGGCTGGACTGCGTGCTCGGCTCGGCCGGGCTGATGCGGCAGGCCGTGGCGCAGGCGGTGCACCACTGTACGTACCGCGAGGCGTTCGGCGGGAAGCTCGTCGACAAGCCGCTCATGCGCAACGTCCTGGCCGACCTGGCGCTGGAGTCGGAGGCGGCGACGACCCTGGCGCTGCGGCTCGCGGCGGCCTGCGACGACGGGGGCGAGCAGGAGCGGGCGCTGCTGCGGATCGCCGTGCCGGCCGCCAAGTACTGGGTGACCAAGCGGTGCCCGTCCGTTGCCGTGGAGGCGGCGGAGTGCCTCGGCGGCAACGGGTACGTGGAGGAGTCCACAATGCCGCGGCTGGTACGCGAGTCGCCGCTGAACTCCGTCTGGGAGGGTGCGGGCAATGTCCAGGCGCTGGACGTGCTGCGGGCGTTGCAGCGGGAGCCGGGGGCGCTGGACGCGTATCTGCGAGAGGTCGGGCAGGCGCGCGGCGCCGATCACCGCCTGGATGCGGCCATCAAGAACCTGCTGACCGAACTCGCCGATCTGGAGGGTGTGGAAGGGCGGGCGCGACGGCTGGCGGAGCGGCTCGCGCTGGTGCTCCAGGGGTCGTTGCTGGTCCGTTTCGCGCCGCCGCAGGTCGCCGACGCGTTCTGCGCGGGACGGCTCGGCGCCGACGGGGGCGCGGTCTTCGGGACACTGCCGCACACGCTGGACCTGGCGTCGGTGGTGGAGCGGGCCCGGCCGGTGTCCTGACCCGGTCCGCCGTCGCGTGGACGGGAAGAGCGGGGGTGGTGCTGCGCCGACACGGCACCACCCCCGCCGCACTGGCCCGTTCGAGCCACTGAACGCCGCTCGGGACGGCGTCCCTCAAGTTTCGGACAAGGCCGGACCGTGCCACCAGGGTTGCAAGGGGTTGCAACTTGCTGCTGACTGTGTGCGGACCGTGCGCACGCCCCTCGGGCAGGCGGCACTATGAACGGACAGTCAGAAGCGACTCCCGGGGGGCACACCGCGTATGGACGTCACGCACTTGGCCGCCGTGGACAGCTCGCGCGCGGCCCGGGTCCTCAGCGAGGTCCGCTCCGCCCGGCTGGCCGGGCAGCCCGCTCCGATGGCGCCGCGTCCGGTGATCGAGCGGTCCTGGGAGCGGATGCTGCGCAGCGGCGTCGACCCGGAGCACGGCTTCCGGGCGGATTTGCTGTCCCGCGAGGAGGTGCAGCGGCGGCGCGAGACGTCGGTGTTGCGCCATGTACTGCCGGTGCTGCGGGAGGGGCTGCTGGCGGCCGCGGACATCGCCCACCACATCATGGTGGTGGCCGACGAGGACGGCCGGGTGCTGTGGCGCGAGGGCAGTCCGCCGGTGCTGCGCAAGGCCGACGGGCTTGGCTTCGAACTCGGCGCGGACTGGCGTGAGGAGGTCGTCGGCACGAACGGCGTGGGCACCCCGGCGGTGGTGCGCCGGCCGGTGCAGGTGTTCGCGTCCGAGCACTTCGTGCGCTCCCAGGCCGGGTGGACCTGCGCGGGTGCTCCCCTGACGGATCCGCGGGACGGCCGGCTGCTCGGTGTGGTGGACGTGAGCGGGCCGCTGGAGACGATGCATCCGGCCACGCTCGCCTGGGTGGCCTCGGTGGCCAAGCTGGCCGAGGCGCGGCTGCGGGAGATGCACGTGGAGTCGCTGGAGCGGCTGCGGGCGGTGGCGGCGCCGGTACTGGCCCGGGCCGGCGGCCGTGCCCTGGCCGTCGACCCGGACGGCTGGACCGCCGCGGTCGGCGGCATGCCGTACGTGCGGCGTGTGGCCCTGCCGAAGTCGCTGTCGCCGGGCCCGAGATGGCTGCCCGCGCTCGGGCTGTGCTCCGTGGAGCCGCTGGCCGGGGGCTGGCTGCTCTCGGTGGCGGCCGATGAGCCGGTGCCCCGCGGCCCGGCCCGGATCGTGCTGGACCTCAGGCAGGCGCGGCACTGGTCGGTGGAGGTGCACGGCGGGGCGGGCCCCTGGACCAGGGAACTCAGCCCACGGCACGCGGAGTTGCTGTACCTCCTCGCCGTCCACCGCTCGGGCCGCAGCGCCTCGGGCCTGGCCGGGGACGTGTTCGGCGACCCGGCCCGCACGGTGACGGTGCGTGCCGAGATGTCGCGGGTGCGGCGGTATCTGGGGGCGTTGCTGGAGCACCGGCCGTACCGGTTCGCGGAGGACGCCGAGGTGGAGGTGCTGCTTCCGGACGACCCGCGGGATCTGCTGCCGCACTCGACCGCACCGGCGGTGAACAGGCGGCAGGGGTCCGCATCAACGCCCTGAGGTTCACTGCGCGTGCCTCACAAGCCGCCCCGAGGGTTGCATCTTTCGCATAATTCCAGGGTCTTCGTCCCCCGCACCGCTTACCTGCCGTAGCATCCCTCTACGGGCCACCCCACCTGCTCCTCCGTCAACGTACGGATCACCAGGCGCAGTTGGTCCGTCTCGGGAGGACGTTATGAAGCATCGCGGCAGACACCGGCGGCGCAGGCGGGGCAGGGCGCTGCGCGCGACACTGGCCGGGACGGCCCTCGCGCTCACCGCCGCCGCCACCCTGATCAGCGCCTCGCAGGCCACCGTCGCCGATGCTCCCGGGGCGCTCAAGCCGGTCGCGCACGACGAGGGCGGGCGACTGCCGCTGGCCGAGCACCGGGTGCCCGGAAGGTGGCTGGACCGGCTCGCGTCGAAGATGGGCCGGCCCGTGGGCGTCGGTGCGGTGCTGGAGGATGCCGACCTCTTCTTGCGGGACGCGGCCCACTGCTCGACGGCCGAGAAGCACAGCCTGCCGGTGGAGCCGGCGGCCACACGCGCGTACTGCTTCGGCGGCTCCGACACCCGGGGCTGGCGGGCCGGCGCGGTCACCACCTCCGGCGACGCGGACGACGACGGCCGCTGGGGCGGCAACCGCGTGATCCTCTCCGGCTGGACCCGCGGCGCCGCCGAGGGCGGGTCCATGGACGGCCCGGCTCCCGGGCAGGGCCTGGCCAAGGTCGCCTTCGTGGACGCGAACGACCCCGCCCGGCTGCGCTACACCTGGGCCCTGCTGGCCGTCCCGGTGGACGGCGGGCAGGACTACCGGGGGCTCGTCTCCCCCCTGTCCGGCATGGTCTGGTACCAGGACAAGCTGCTGGTGACGACCCGAGAGCGCGACCGGGACGCGCTGTACGTGTACGACATGGACCGCATCCAGCGCGCCACCGTCGAGTCCGACGCGGTCGGCCGGGTCCGGGGCGGCTGGGCGGCGCACGGCTACCGGTACGTGCTGCCCGCCGTGGCCTCGTACACCCTGCCCGGCGGTGACGACGTGTCCCGCCCGGCCACCGTCTCCCTGGACCGCAGCACCTCCCCCGACACTCTGGTCGCGAGCGAGTGGGTACCCGCGGACGGGGACCGGCGCACCCGGCTGTGGCGCTACGCGCTGAGCCGGGACCCGGCCCGCTCGGGCCTGCTCAGCACGGACCTTTCCGGACGGGCCGCCCCGGTCGAGGCGTACGAGACGAAGGCGACCGATGTGCGGGGGGTCCTGGCCTACCGCTCGGGCTGGTATCTGGACCGCGCGGCGGGAGGCCCGGGCGGTCACGGAACGCTGTGGCGCCAGGACACGGAGGGCGCGCGGGCGACGGAGTGCGGGACGGACGAGACACGGCACTGCTGGAGCGGCCGGTCCGGTTCCCTGTCGTACTGGGAGGAGACCGGCGAGGTCTGGTCCCAGTCGGGGCGGACGCTGTTCGCGCTGCCGCTGGCGTCGGTCGACCGGGCGCTGGACTGACGGGCGCCGCTCACGAAGACACCGGGCCGATCGACAGACCGGCGGGGCGGATGATTGTCTGACCCGTATGACCACCATCGCCGTGACCACTTGGTCCCTGGAGCAGACCGCCCCGACCGACCTGCTGCCGAGCGCCGCGCCGGACGGGGACGTCCGGGTCGTCCGCTCCGAGGTGCCCTCGCCCGAGTTCAGCCGGTACCTGTACGCGTCGGTGGGCGGCGACATCCTCTGGACGGACCGGCTCGGCTGGTCGTACGCGCGGTGGGTGGAGCACCTGGAGCGGCCCGGCGTGGAGACGTGGGTGGCGTACGACCGGGGCACGCCCGCGGGGTACGTGGAGCTGGAGGCGCAGGACGAGGCCGTCGTGGAGATCGTCTACTTCGGGCTGCTGCCCTCCTTCCGGGGCCGGCGCATCGGCGGGCACCTGCTGTCGTACGGCACGGCCCGGGCCTGGGACCTCGCGGACCGCTGGGCGGGTCTGGCGCCGACGAAGCGGGTCTGGCTGCACACCTGCAGCAAGGACGGCGAGCACGCGATGGACAACTACCGGCGGCGGGGCTTCAAGCTGTTCGACACCAAGGTCGAGCAGGAGGCGGAGGCCGCCGCTCCGGGACCGTGGCCTGGAGCGTTCCCCGTCTGACCTGGACGGACACGGCGGGGGCGCCCGATGTGACTCACGACACCCTTGTCTTGCTGTGCGAGACAAGGGTGTCCGCATTTTGGACGAAGCTGGACTGTGTCCAGATCGCCGTGACACGCTTCCGTCATGTCCGGAACTGGAATTGCCTTGGTGAGTCGGCGGCACGTCGACCTCGGCCGCATGTCCAGCGCCATCTGTCCGGCGCACTGAGCGTACTCAGCCCGCGCCCGGCTCCCCTGCTTCTCCCCCTTTCCCGCGCAATGACGCGCACGTATGCCCGTGCGCGCACGCGCAGGTCAGCGCCTCCCTCCCGTCACCCGACCGCCACCCCTCAACGACGGCGCCGCGCGCCGCCCCCTGCCCATTGCCTGTCCGAAGGACGTATCAACCATGGCCGCCACCCCGCAGAAGCCTGCCGCCGCGACTCCCCGCCGCAAGGTGAGCCGTCACCGCGGTGAAGGCCAGTGGGCCGCGGGGCACTTCACCCCGCTGAACGGCAACGAGCAGTTCAAGAAGGACGACGACGGTCTCAATGTGCGGACACGCATTGAGACGATCTACTCCAAGCGGGGCTTCGACTCGATCGACCCGAACGATCTGCGCGGCCGCATGCGCTGGTGGGGGCTGTACACCCAGCGCAAGCCCGGCATCGACGGGGGCAAGACGGCCATTCTGGAGCCGGAGGAGCTGGACGACGAGTACTTCATGCTGCGCGTCCGGATCGACGGCGGGGCGCTGACCACGCGGCAGCTGCGCGTCATCGGTGAGATCTCGCAGGAGTTCGCGCGCGGCACCGCCGACATCACGGACCGGCAGAACGTCCAGTACCACTGGATCCGCATCGAGGACGTGCCCGAGATCTGGAACCGGCTGGAGGGCGTGGGCCTGTCGACGGTCACCGCCTGCGGCGACACCCCGCGTGTGATGATCGGCTCGCCGGTGGCGGGCATCGCCGAGGACGAGATCATCGACGCCACCCCGGCGCTGGAGGAGATGAAGCGCCGCGTCCTGAACAACCCGGCGTACTCGAACCTCCCCCGCAAGTTCAAGACGGCCATCTCGGGTTCGCCGGTGCTGGACGTGGTGCACGAGATCAACGACGTCGCGTTCGTCGGTGTCGTCCACCCCGAGCACGGCCCCGGCTTCGACGTGTGGGTCGGCGGCGGCCTGTCCACCAACCCGAAGCTGGGCGTGCGGCTGGGCACCTGGGTGTCGATCGACGACGTCCCGGACGTCTACGAAGGCGTCATCTCGATCTTCCGTGACTACGGCTACCGTCGGCTGCGCACCCGCGCCCGCCTGAAGTTCCTCGTCGCCGACTGGGGGCCGGAGAAGTTCCGGCAGGTGCTGGAGGACGAGTACCTGAAGCGCAAGCTGGTGGACGGTCCCGCCCCGGAACAGCCGTCCCAGCTGTGGCGCGACCACATCGGCGTCCACCGGCAGAAGGACGGCCGGTTCTACGTCGGCTTCGCGCCGCGCGTCGGACGCGTCGACGGCGCGACGATCACCAAGATCGCCGACCTCGCGGAAGCGCACGGCTCGGGCCGGGTGCGCACCACCGTCGAGCAGAAGATGATCGTCCTCGACGTCGAGGAGAACCAGGTCGACTCGCTCGTCGAGGCCCTGGAGGCGCTCGACCTCACCGCCCGGCCCTCCTCCTTCCGGCGCGGCACCATGGCCTGCACCGGCATCGAGTTCTGCAAGCTCGCCATCGTCGAGACCAAGCAGCGCGGTTCGCAGCTGATCGACGAACTGGAGCGCCGTCTGCCGGACTTCGACGAGCCGCTCACCATCAACCTCAACGGCTGCCCGAACGCCTGCGCCCGTATCCAGGTGGCGGACATCGGTCTCAAGGGCCAGCTCATGCTCAACGACCAGGGCGAGCAGGTCGAGGGCTACCAGGTGCACCTGGGCGGCGCCCTGGGCCTGGAGGCCGGCTTCGGCCGCAAGGTGCGCGGCCTGAAGGTCACCTCCGAGGAACTCCCGGACTACGTCGAGCGCGTCCTGAAGCGGTTCCAGGCCGAGCGCGAGGACGGCGAGCGGTTCGCCGCGTGGGCGTCGCGGGCCAGCGAGGAGGCCCTGTCGTGAGCGAGCGGGCGGCACCGTTCTACTGCCCCTACTGCGGCGACGAGGACCTGCGTCCGAGCGAGGCCGCCGAAGGCAGGCACGGCGCGTGGGAATGCGCGGCGTGCAGCCGGGCCTTCTCGCTGAAGTTCCTCGGGCTGCTGGCCCAGGGGCTGAAGCGATCCGATTCCGGAGGGGCACAGATATGACGACCGTTCAGGACATGCGCACCGCCGAGGAACTGAAGCAGCTCGCCGAGCGGGCGGGCCGTGATCTGGAGGACGCCTCCGCGCTGGAGATCCTCCAGTGGGCGGCCGAGACGTTCGGCAAGCGCTTCTGCGTGACCTCCTCGATGGAGGACGCGGTGGTCGCCCACCTCGCCGCCCGCGCCATGCCCGGCGTCGACGTGGTCTTCCTCGACACCGGTTACCACTTCGAGGAGACCATCGGCACCCGCGACGCGGTCGAGGCCGTGATGGACGTCAACCTCATCACGCTCACCCCGGTTCAGACGGTCGCCGAGCAGGACGCCCAGTACGGCCCGAGGCTGCACGACCGCGACCCCGACCTGTGCTGCAAGCTGCGCAAGGTGCAGCCGCTGGAGCAGGGCCTGAAGGACTACCGGGCCTGGGCGACCGGTCTGCGCCGCGACGAGTCACCGACCCGGGCGAACACTCCGGTGGTCGGATGGGACGAGAAGCGGCAGAAGGTCAAGATCTCGCCCATCGCCCGCTGGACCCAGGACGACGTGGACGCGTACGTCACCGAGCACGGCGTCCTGACGAACCCCCTGCTGATGGACGGCTACGCCTCCGTCGGCTGCGCCCCCTGCACCCGCCGGGTCCTTCAGGGCGAGGACGCGCGCGCCGGCCGCTGGGCGGGCCGCGGCAAGACCGAGTGCGGGCTGCACGGATGACGACGACGATTCAGGAGAGTGACGTGACGACCGGAGCCACCGTCTGGCTCACGGGTCTGCCGAGCGCCGGCAAGACCACGATCGCCTACGAACTGGCCGGCCGGCTCCGCGAGGACGGCCACCGGGTGGAGGTGCTCGACGGCGACGAGATCCGCGAGTTCATCTCGGCGGGCCTCGGCTTCAGCCGCGAGGACCGGCACACCAACGTGCAGCGCATCGGCTTCGTCGCCGAGCTGCTCGCCCGCAACGGTGTGCTGGCCCTCGTCCCGGTCATCGCGCCGTACCAGGACAGCCGGAACGCGGTGCGGGGGCGCCACCAGGCGAACGGCACCGCGTATGTCGAGGTGCACGTGGCCACGCCGGTCGAGGTGTGCAGCGAGCGGGACGTGAAGGGCCTGTACGCCAAGCAGGCCGCGGGTGAGCTCTCGGGGCTCACCGGGGTCGACGACCCGTACGAGGCGCCCGAGTCGCCCGATCTGCGCATCGAGTCGCAGAACCAGACCGTGCAGGAGTCCGCGGCTTCCGTGTACGCCCTGCTGACCGAAAGGGGACTGGCATGACGACCGCCGCCACCGTTTCCGAGGAGACCGACAGCCCGTACGCGCTGTCGCACCTCGACGCCCTCGAGTCCGAGGCGGTGCACATCTTCCGCGAGGTGGCGGGCGAGTTCGAGCGGCCGGTGATCCTCTTCTCCGGCGGCAAGGACTCCATCGTCATGCTGCACCTGGCGCTGAAGGCCTTCCGCCCGGCGTCGGTGCCCTTCTCGCTGCTGCACGTGGACACCGGGCACAACTTCCCCGAGGTCCTCGCCTACCGCGACCGCACGGTGGACAGGCACGGGCTGCGGCTGCACGTCGCCTCGGTACAGGACTACATCGACCGCGGTGTGCTCAAGGAGCGCCCGGACGGCACCCGCAATCCGCTCCAGACGCTGCCGCTGACCGAGAAGATCCAGGCGGAGAAGTTCGACGCCGTCTTCGGCGGCGGCCGCCGCGACGAGGAGAAGGCCCGGGCCAAGGAGCGGGTGTTCTCGCTGCGCGACGAGTTCTCCCAGTGGGACCCGCGCCGCCAGCGCCCGGAGCTGTGGAACCTGTACAACGGCCGGCACGCGCCGGGCGAGCACGTCCGCGTGTTCCCGCTGTCCAACTGGACCGAGCTCGACGTGTGGCAGTACATCGCCCGCGAGGGCATCGAACTGCCCGAGATCTACTACGCGCACGAGCGCGAGGTGTTCTCCCGCAGCGGCATGTGGCTGACCGCCGGCGAGTGGGGCGGACCGAAGGACGGCGAGAGGGTCGAGAAACGGCTCGTGCGCTACCGGACCGTGGGTGACATGTCCTGCACCGGCGCGGTGGACTCCGACGCCGACACCATCGAGAAGGTGATCGTGGAGATCGCCGCCTCCCGGCTCACCGAGCGCGGCGCCACCCGCGCCGACGACAAGATGTCCGAGGCCGCGATGGAAGACCGCAAGCGCGAGGGGTACTTCTAGAGATGAGCACGATCACGACCGAGGAGCTCTCGGAGACCACCCTCCTGCGGTTCGCCACCGCCGGTTCCGTCGACGACGGCAAGTCCACCCTCGTCGGGCGGCTGCTGCACGACTCCAAGTCGGTCCTCACCGACCAGCTGGAGGCCGTGGAGCGCGTCTCCGCGAGCCGCGGCCAGGAGGCCCCGGACCTCGCGCTGCTGACGGACGGCCTGCGGGCCGAGCGGGAGCAGGGCATCACGATCGACGTGGCGTACCGCTACTTCGCCACGCCCCGGCGGCGGTTCATCCTCGCCGACACCCCGGGCCACGTGCAGTACACGCGCAACATGGTCACCGGCGCCTCCACCGCCGAGCTGACGGTGATCCTGGTCGACGCCCGCAACGGCGTCGTCGAGCAGACCCGCCGGCACGCGGCCATCGCCGCCCTGCTGCGCGTCCCGCACGCGGTCCTCGCCGTCAACAAGATGGACCTCGTCGGCTACGACGAGAAGGTGTTCGCGGCGATCGCCGAGGAGTTCACGGCATACGCGACCGAACTGGGCGTCCCCGAGGTCACCGCCATCCCGATCTCGGCGCTCGTCGGCGACAACGTCGTGGAGCCGTCCGCGAACATGGACTGGTACGGCGGCCCGACCGTGCTGGAGCACCTGGAGACGGTCCCGGTCGCGCACGACCTGAGCCACTGCCACGCCCGGCTGCCCGTGCAGTACGTGATCCGCCCGCAGAGCCCGGACCACCCGGACTACCGCGGCTACGCCGGTCAGATCGCGGCCGGTTCCTTCCGCGTCGGCGAGGCCGTCACAGTGCTGCCGTCCGGCCGGGCCTCGAAGATCGCCGGTATCGACCTGCTCGGCGAGCCGGTCGAGGTGGCCTGGACGACGCAGTCGGTGACCCTCCTGCTGGAGGACGACATCGACATCTCGCGCGGCGACCTGATCGTGCCGAGCAAGGACGCGCCCGCGACCACGCAGGACATCGAGGCGACCGTCTGCCATGTCGCCGACGCCCCGCTGACGGTCGGGCACCGGGTGCTGCTCAAGCACGGCACCCGCACGGTCAAGGCGATCGTCAAGGACATCCCCTCCCGCCTCACGCTCGACGACCTGTCTCTGCACCCGCACCCGGGACAGCTCGTCGCCAACGACATCGGCCGGGTGAAGGTCCGTACCGCCGAGCCGCTGCCGGTCGACTCCTACGCCGACTCGCGCCGCACCGGTTCGTTCATCCTGATCGACCCGAACGACGGCACGACCCTGACCGCCGGCATGGTCGGCGAGTCGTTCGCCGCCCCGGAGCCGGTCAAGGACGAGTCCGAGGACGACGGGTGGGACTTCTGACATGACCTCCCCCGACTTCTACTCCATGTTCGCCAAGGAGGGCGGCCGCGTCGGCAGCGGTGCGCTCGGCAGCGGACAGGGCGGAGTGGCGCGATGTGTGCGCTGACGTACGCGCACCGCATGCGCGCCCTCACCCCCCACCGCCGTAGACGCAAACCTGCCGACCTCCCGGCCACGACCTGATCGGACCGTGACCGCCGGGCCTCCGAGAGGAACACCTCCCGTGCCTGCCTCATCCGCTCTTCGCCGCAGCCTCGCGGTCATCTCCGCACTTCCCCTGCTCACGCTGGCCGCCTGCGGCTACGGCTCCCAGGCCAAGGACGACGGCGCCGCCAAGGTCGCCGCCGGAGCGAAGAAGATCGACGGTCTCGACTCCGTCAAGATCGGCTACTTCGGCAACCTCACCCACGGCACCGCCCTCGTCGGCCGTCAACAGGGCATCTTCCAGAAGTCGCTGGGCGCCACCGAGGCGGAGTACGCGACCTTCAACGCGGGCCCGTCCGAGATCGAGGCGCTGAACTCCGGCTCCATCGACATCGGCTGGATCGGCCCGTCCCCGGCGATCAACGGCTACACCAAGTCCGACGGGAAGAACCTGCGCATCATCGGCGGTTCGGCGTCCGGCGGTGTGAAGCTCGTCGTCAACCCGGAGAAAATCAAGTCCCTGAAGGACGTCAAGGGCAAGAGGATCGCCACCCCGCAACACGGCAACACCCAGGACGTGGCCTTCCTGAACTGGGCCACCGAGCAGGGCTGGAAGGTCGACGCCGAGAGCGGCAAGGGTGACGTCACGGTCGTCCGCAGTGACAACAAGGTCACCCCGGACGCCTTCAAGTCCGGTTCGATCGACGGCGCCTGGGTGCCGGAGCCGACCGCGTCGAAGCTGGTCGCCGAGGGGGGCAAGGTGCTGCTCGACGAGGCGACGCTGTGGCCGGACAAGAAGTTCGTGATCACGAACATCATCGTGCGGCAGGACTTCCTGAAGAAGTACCCGAAGGTCGTCGAGGCCGTGCTCAAGGGCTCGGTCGAGACCAACAAGTGGATCAACGCCAACCCGGACGCGGCGAAGGAGGCGGCGAACAAGCAGCTGGAGCAGGACTCCGGCAAGGCGCTGCCCGCCGCTGTGCTGGACCCGGCGTGGAAGTCGATCCAGTTCACCGACGACCCGCTGGCCTCCACCCTCAGGACCGAGGCGGAGCACGCCGTGAAGGCGGGGCTGCTCGAGAAGCCCGATCTGGAGGGCATCTACGACCTCGCGCCGCTGAACGAGGTCCTCAAGGCCGAGGGCGAGCCCACGGTCGACGACGCCGGTCTCGGCGCGAAGTAAGCCCGCATCCCGAAGCCGCATTGTGAAGAGTTCCCAGGAGGTGACGACCATGGCCACGACCCTCGCCAAGGCCGCCGACGGCACCGGGGCGGCCACGCACGCCGCCCGGATCGCACACGTGTCGAAGTCGTATCCGGGCCCCGCCGGGCAGCAGCTCGTCCTGGACGACATCACTCTCGATGTCGCGCCCGGCGAGTTCGTCACCCTCCTGGGAGCCTCGGGCTGCGGCAAGTCCACCCTGCTCAACCTGGTGGCGGGCCTGGACCGGCCCTCCGTCGGCGAGATCACCACGGACGGCCGCCCGGCGCTGATGTTCCAGGAGCACGCGCTGTTCCCGTGGCTGACGGCGGGCAAGAACATCGAACTCGCCCTGAAGCTGAGGGGTGTGCCGAAGGCGGAGCGCCGCGAGCGTGCCGAGGAGCTGCTCGAACTGGTGCGGCTGAAGGGCGCGTACGGCAAGCGGGTGCACGAGCTGTCGGGCGGGATGCGTCAGCGCGTCGCGCTGGCCCGGGCGCTCGCGCAGGAGAGCAAGCTGCTGCTGATGGACGAGCCGTTCGCCGCGCTGGACGCCATCACGCGGGACGTGCTGCACGACGAGCTGACGCGCATCTGGCGCGAGACTCAGTTGTCCGTCCTGTTCGTCACGCACAACGTGCGCGAGGCGGTCCGGCTCGCGCAGCGTGTGGTGCTGCTGTCCTCCCGTCCGGGACGGATCGCACGCGAGTGGACCGTGGGTATTCCGCACCCGCGCCGCATCGAGGACTCCGCCGTGGCGGAGCTGTCCGTCGAGATCACCGAAGAACTGCGTGGGGAGATCCGCCGTCATGGCCAGCACTGATTCGACGACCGTCGCCAAGGACGGCAGCGATCTCGCCGGGCTGGAGGCGGGCCTCGACGCGCTGGAGTCGAGGCAGACGCTCCGCACGCCGTTCCGGCAGACCTTCGTCCAGAAGATCCTGCCACCCGTCCTCGCCGTCGCGCTGGTGCTGGCCCTCTGGCAGGCGCTCGTCTCCTTCAAGATCGTCGACGACCCGACCAAGCTGCCCGCTCCGTCCGCGGTGTGGGACGTCGTCCACACGGCATGGCTCCAGGGCGAGCTGCTCGGCTACATCTGGACCAGCGTCTCGCGCGGTCTGCTCGGCTTCTGCTTCGCCCTGCTGATCGGCACGCCGCTGGGTCTGATCGTGGCCCGGGTGAAGTTCGTCCGCGCCGCGATCGGCCCGATCCTGTCGGGTCTGCAGTCCCTGCCGTCGGTCGCCTGGGTACCGCCTGCGGTGATCTGGCTCGGCCTGAACAACTCGATGATGTACGCGGTGATCCTGCTCGGCGCGGTGCCGTCGATCGCCAACGGCCTGGTTTCCGGCGTCGACCAGGTGCCCCCGCTGTTCCTGCGCGCGGGCCGCACGCTCGGCGCGACGGGCCTGAAGGGCACCTGGCACATCGTCCTTCCGGCCGCCCTGCCCGGCTACGTGGCGGGCCTGAAGCAGGGCTGGGCCTTCTCCTGGCGCTCCCTGATGGCCGCCGAGATCATCGCGTCCTTCCCCGACCTCGGCGTCGGCCTCGGCCAGTTGCTGGAGAACGGCCGCAACGCCAGCGACATGGCCATGGTGTTCGAGGCCATCCTCCTGATCCTCATCGTCGGCATCGCCATCGACCTGCTCATCTTCAGCCCGCTCGAGCGGTGGGTGCTGCGCAGCCGGGGCCTGCTGGTGAAGAACTGACGCCCATGATCGACAAGCCCGTTCTCCTCGTCATCGCCCACGGCAGCCGCGACCCGCGCCACGCCGCGACGGTGCACGCCCTGGTGCGCCGGGTGCGCGCACAGCGCCCCGACGTGCGGGTGGAGACGGGCTTTCTGGAGTTCAACGTCCCTTCCGCGCAGGGGGTCCTGGAGTCCCTGGCGGTGCAGGGCGTCCGCGACGTCGTCGCCCTGCCCCTGCTCCTGACGCGGGCGTTCCACGCGAAGGCGGACATCCCCGCGGTCCTCGCGGACGCGCCCCCGCAGCTGCGCATCCACCAGGCGGAGGTCCTCGGCCCTTCCCCCCTCCTCGTGGGGGCCCTGGAACGACGCCTGTACGAGGCGGGGCTGACCCCCGCCGACAAGTCCTCGACCGGGGTCGTCCTGGCCTCGGCCGGGTCCACCGACCCGGAGGCGATCGCGGTGATCGCAGCAATCGCGCGGGAGTGGCGGCACACCGGTTGGTGCGCCGTGCGGCCTGCGTTCGCCTCCGCTGGTTCTCCCGCGGGGTTCCCCCGCACCGAGGACGCCGTCCGCGAACTGCGCGCGTCGGGTTGCTCGCGCGTCGCCGTCGCCCCCTACGTCCTGGCCCCCGGCTTCCTCCCGGACCGCATCGCCCGGGGCGCGGCGCAGGCGGACGTCCTGGCGGGCGTCCTGGGCTCGGCGCCGGAGGTGGCGCGGGTGGTGCTGGAACGGTACGAGGCGGCACGGGTGCCGCTGCTCGCGGCGGTCAGCGCCTGACCTCGGCCGGCCGGCGGGGCGGGCTCCGAACGGGCCCGGCTCGAAGCCGTCAGGTCGGGAATGCGGTCACGGTGCCCCTCACGCCGCCGTCTCCTCGTGCGGCTGGGGCTGGAGGGCGAAGGAGTAAGGGGCCCATGGGCCGCTGATCTCCACGCGGAGGCCGGGGACGCCCCGGGCGGCCGCGAGGATGCCCGTGCGGAAGGCGGCGACCCGGTCCTTCGGGACGAGGTAGGCGTCGTTGCCGATGTTGGTGCCGGGGGCCGAGCCCGCCAGGCTGCCGCGTTCGGGGGTGTGAGTGACGCGGTCGACGGCGAGGGCGCGGGCCGTTTCGGTGAGGCGGGCGGCGGCCAGGGCGACCGTGTGCCAGGCGTCGTCGTTCCGGCGTTGTCTGCGGCGGCGGATCACCTGGTAGGCGCGGCCGACTCCGAGGCCGGTGATCGGGCCCTGTTCGGGCTCGGTGCCGGCTTCGGGCGGGGTGATGTCCGCGGTGGCGTAGATCTTGACGCCGAGTTCGACGTGGCCCGTGAGACGGGCGAGCAGGGAGAGGAAGTAGCCGCGGCGGGTGTCGAGGGCCTGCCGGGCGGTGTCATCGTCGCGGTAGACGGTGGCCAGGCGCAAGAGGAAGCACGGCGGCGCCGGAGGCGACCAGGGCGGCCACCACGGCGTGGTGGGAACGGACCGTGGACTCCAGCCAGTCCAGGTCGTCGAGGTGGGCCTGGAGGGGGGCGTCGGCATAGTCGGCGGGCGGGACGTGGCCGACGGCGAAGGCGAGCTCGGGGCTGGTGACCGCCGGGGTGACCAGGTGGATCGGCTCTCCGGCGACACCGCGCAGGCGGGCCGTCGCCGCCGCGGCCTCGGGGGTGCGGCGCAGGACCGCGTAGGCGTAGACGAGGTTCGTGTCACTCATGACTGCGGGCTCCTGTCGGTGGCCGTGCGATTCCTCTCGCGAGACTCCGTTCTCGTGCCGTCCCTCCGTCCCTAGGTACGGAGGTGGCGGCGGAGGTGTTCACATGAACGGCGACCGGGTTGACCTTGCCCCTGGGGCAGGGCCGAGGGTCCCGGCATGAACGAGGACTTCTCTCTGCGCCAGACGCCGTACAGCGATCCCGGGGACCTCGGCACGGGGGCGCTGCCCCACGAGCCGCGCCGGCTGGCCGCGATGGTCAGGGGCCTGATCGTCCACCGGGGCGAGGGCGGGCTCTTCGGGTACGCGGTGCCCGAGGAACGGCTGCACCACGACGCCGAGTCCCGGTACGTCACGCGGATCCTGCGGATCCTGCGGGAGCGCGGTGACACCCCGCTCACCGAACGGCGGGCGCCCGCCGGGAGGTTCGTGGGAACCTGCCGGGACTTCTCGCTCCTGCTGTGTTCGCTGCTGCGGGCCACGGGGACACCGGCGCGTGCGCGCTGCGGGTTCGCCTCCTACTTCGCCGACGGCTGGTACGAGGACCACTGGGTCACGGAGTACCGGGCGCCGGACGGCGGTTGGCGGCTGGCCGACGCCCAGGTCCACGACGGCTACGGCGTGCCGTTCGACCCGATGGACGTGCCCCGGGACGCCTTCCTGGTGGCCGGTGACGTCTGGCGGGCCTGCCGGCAGGGGCGCGTGGACCCCGAGACGTGCGGTGTGAGCTCCGTCGAGGAACTGCGGGGCCTGTGGTTCGTGGGGGGCAACGTCCTGCGCGACCTGGCCGCGCTGAACGGCGTCGAGCTGCTCCCCTGGGACGGCTGGGACCCGCGGTTCCGCAAGGGCGCGCCCCTCACCGACGACGCCCTCGCGGCGGCCGACGCGGTCGCCGCGGCCCGCTCCGAGGACGACCGGCGGCGGCTCTTCGCGGATCCGCGGCTGACCGTGCCGGCCGAGATCACGTCGTACGCGCCCTACCTCGGGGAGCGCCGCGTCATGTTGCCCGTTCGCTGAACGGCGTCGCCTGGTGGAACCAGAGCAGCCAGCGGCCCTCCGTGCGCCGCCACAGCGAACTGCGGTGGGCGCGGGCGCCGTCGTACTCCGTGTCGTAGGTGAGGTGGACCAGGTCCGGGGCGAGCTGGACGCCTCTCAGCGCGGAGACGGTGACGGGCCGGCCTCCCGGCTCGGTGGTCGCGGCCAGGGAGGCGATGATCGCGGCCCGGCTCCAGTGCCGGCCGGAAGCGCCGAACTCGTGGAAGTCGGGGTGCAGCAGCGCCCCGACCCGCTCGGGCGAACGGCGGACCTTCGGGGTGAGCAGGGCCAGTTCGCCCTCCATCGCCGACTCGACGGCCTGGTTGTGTTCAGGCACCTGTCATCTCCACCAGCTTGACGACGGTGTTCCAGTTGCGGGTCGTGGCGATCACGCCCTGGTTGATGCGCGGTTTCGACAGCTGTTCGGCCAGCTTGGAGCGGCCCAGGCCGTTCGGGGCGTACAGGTACAGGGCCCGGTCGCCGAGGCGGAACTCCTCGGGGAGACAGGCCTCCTGGTCGATCTCCGCGAAGCGGACGGGGGTGACGGGCGCGGAGAAGTAGGTGACGTGGAGCTGCTTGGGCTCCAGGTCCGCGGCCGGGAACGGGCAGGCGTCGGCGATCGCCCGCAGATAGGCGTGGTCGCGCACGATCAGGTCGACGGCGAAGCCGAAGCGCTTCTCGACGGCCCGCGCGATCTCCCCGGCCAAGGACTCCTCGTCCCCCTGGCCGCAGGAGAACACGGCCTGGCCGCTCTGCAGGTACGTACGGACGTCGTCGAGGCCGAGGCCGGCCAGGAGCGTGCGCAGGTCGGCCATGGGGACCTTCCTGCTGCCGCCCACGTTGATTCCGCGCAGCAGCGCTGCGTATGTCGTCATCCGCTCACGATAAAGCGGCCGTCGTGCCCCGTGGGGGTGGGCACGACGGCCGCGGCGGGCAACTGCCCGGCCCCGTAAATTACTCACCGGTCTTCGCGGGGCACAACCGTCTGCCCAGGATCCACACACCCGGGGAGCCCGAGATTGTCTCCCGATAGGTGTAAGGGGCCACAGTCCGCGAGGGTCCTCCCCAGTGGGGAGGGGGCTCGGTCCGTGGGGATGAGGTGCGGCCCCGCCACTTCACCGGGCAGCACGACGAGATGGCTTTATCCGGCCCATACCTTCGAAACGAAAGGGGGCGGCAGGGGGTCGCCACCGCATCACGAGGGGGCAGGCCCGTCATGGGGAACGGAGACATACGGGTACGGGGACTCGCCGCCCGGGCCGGCGGCTGGAGCGCCCGGCACCGATGGGCCGCCGTCGGCATCTGGGTGCTGTTCGTCGTCCTGGCGACGGGGCTCGGTTCGGCAGCCGGCCGGGTCGACGTCAAGGACAGCGACCAGCTGAAGGGCGAGACGCACACCGCCGCGCGGATCACCGAGGACGCCGGGATCGACGAGCCGGCCAGTGAGACGGTCCTGATCCAGGCGAAGGGCAGTGGCCTGAAGGCGACGGACGCCGAGTTCCGGGACGCCGTCGGCGCCGTCGTGCGGGCCGTCGAGGGGACGGGCCGGGTCACCGAGGTGACCTCGCCCTACGACACGAAGACGATCTCGAAGGACGGCCGCAGCGCGCTCGTCCAGTTCGACGTGCGGGGCGAGCCGGACACCGCGGGCGAGCGGATCGAGCCGGTACTGAAGGCCGTCGAGGGCGTCCAGCAGGACCACGCGTCGCTGCGGATCGAGGAGATCGGCGGCGCCAGCATGATGAAGACGTTCGACGACGCGTTCGGCGACGACTTCAAGAAGGCCGAGTACTCCGCGGTGCCGGTGGCTTTCGGCATTCTGCTCATCGCGTTCGGCGCGCTGGTCGCGGCGCTGCTGCCGGTGGCGCTCGCGGTCACCGCGATCATGGCGACGATGGGCCTCATGGGTGTCGTCAGCCACGTCATGCCGATGAGCGAGACCGCCAACTCCGTGATGCTGCTGGTCGGCATGGCGGTCGGCGTCGACTACTGCCTGTTCTATCTGCGCCGCGAGCGTGAGGAGCGCGAGGCCGGCCGGGACGCCCTGACTGCCCTCAGGATCGCCGCCGCGACCAGTGGCCGGGCGATCGTCGTCTCGGGTGTCACGGTGTGCGTGGCGATGGCGGGCATGCTGTTCACCGGGCTCGCCGAGTTCGAGGCGATGGGTCTGGCCTCGCTGATGGTGGTGGCCGTGGCGATGGTGGGCTCCGTGACCGTGCTGCCCGCACTGCTGTCGCTGCTGGGCGAGCGCGTCGAGAAGGGCCGCATCCCGTTCCTGCGGCGGCGCAAGCGGGGCGGCGGCAGCCAGGACAGCCGGTTCTGGACGGCCGTGCTGCGGCGCGTCCTCGCCAAGCCGGTGATCGCCGTCGTCGTGGCGGCCGGTGCGCTGCTGGCGATCACGGCTCCCGCGCTCGGCATGAAGACCCAACAGTTCACCCTGGACCAGGAGTTCGGCGACTCCCTGCCCATCGTGCAGACGTACAACCGGCTCAACGACGCCTTCCCGGGCGGCTCCGAGCCGGCCGAGGTGGTCGTCAAGGCGGACGACATCAACGCGCCCGAGGTGAAGTCCGCACTCGCCGACTTCCGCGAGCGGGCGATCAGTTCGGGAGCCTCGCGCGGCCCGGTGGAGATCAAGCTGCACGATGCGCAGAACGTCGCGTTCGTCTACGTCCCGCTGGTCGGCGGCTCCGACCAGGACAAGGCGGGCGCGAGCCTGGACAAGCTGCGCGACGAGGTGCGTCCGGCCACGCTCGGCAAGGTCGACGGCATCGAGGCGCCCGTCACCGGGCAGGTGGCCGGTTCCAAGGACTTCAACGACCAGTTGGCGGGCGCCGTCGTCCCGGTGTTCGCGTTCGTCGTGGTCTTCGCCTTCGCGCTGATGCTGCTGTCGTTCCGCTCGCTGACCATCGCGGTCACGTCGATCGTGCTGAACCTGCTGTCGGTGGGCGCCGCGTACGGCATCCTCGTCGCCGTCTTCCAGCACGGCTGGGGCGCGTCCCTGGTGGGCGCGGAGGGTGTCGGCGCCATCATCACCTGGCTGCCGCTGTTCCTCTTCGTGATCTTGTTCGGCCTGTCGATGGACTACCACGTGTTCGTGGTCTCCCGGATCCGTGAGGCGCGGCTGCGGGGCCTGACGACGCGGGACGCGATCCGGCACGGCGTGGTCACCACGGCCGGGGTGGTCACCAGCGCCGCGGTCATCATGGTCGCCGTGTTCGCGATCTTCGGGACACTGTCCATGCAGTCCATGAAGCAGATGGGCGTCGGTCTCGCGGCCGCGGTGCTCATCGACGCGACGATCATCCGGGGCGTGCTGCTGCCGGCGGTGATGGCACTGCTCGGCGAGCGCAACTGGTACCTGCCGAAGTGGCTGCACCGGCTGCCGGACCTCACGCACGACGAGGCACCGCAGGAGATCGCCGGACCGGCGGCGCGGGACGACGAGGGCGAGCCCCTCAAGGTCTGACCGCCTCGGTGGTGCGCAGGGCCCGTTGGTTGCCGGGACCGGCCCGGTCGTGTCCGCGCACGGCCGTGTGTCTCGTCAAGGCACCGCGCACGCCGCCCGGCCTGTGCCGATGCGACACTGACCGGTGCATGGCCGCAACCCGACGGCCGAAGCGCGGACGACGGAGGCGGACGATGGACGAGGCACGGGCGCGCGACGTACTGGCAGCGGCCGATGTGCTGCCCGGTGCGGCCCGGGAGGCGCGACTGCTCGCCCTGGGCGAGAACGCGGTGTTCGCCGTCGGTGACCTGGTCGTCAAGGTCGGCCGGGACGCCGAACTCCTCGGCCGGGCGCGCCGTGAACTCGACATCGCGGTGTGGCTCGCCGGGGCGGGTGTGCCGGCGGTACGGGCGGCCGAGCCGAAGGCGCTGCTGGTGGAGGGGCATCCGGTGACGCTGTGGCATCGGCTGCCGGATGCCGTGCGGCCCGCCGAGCCGCGGGACCTGGCCGAACTCCTTCGGGTCGTGCACGCCACTGCTCCGCCTCCGTTCGAGCTTCCGGGCCGTGATCTGCTGGGCGGTGTCGAGCGCTGGCTGCGGCTCGCGGGGGACGCGATCGACCCCGCCGACGCGGCGTATCTGCGCGAGCGGCGGGACGGGTTCGCCGCGCAGGCGGCCGCGCTCACCCCGCATCTGCCGCCGGGGCCGATCCACGGGGACGCGCTGCCGCGCAATGTGCATGTCGGACCTGACGGGCCCGTGCTGGTGGACCTGGAGACGGTGTCCGCGGATCTGCGGGAGCACGACCTGGTGGTGATGGTGCTGTCTCACGACCGGTACGGGGTGTCGGACGGGGCGTACGCGTCGTTCGCCGACACCTACGGCTGGGACGTACGCGCGTGGGAGGGCTGCGGTGTGCTGCGCGGGGCCCGGGAGACGGCCAGTTGTGCGTGGGTCGCCCAGCACGCGCCGAGCAACCCGAAGGCGCTGGCCGAGTTCGAGCGGCGGGTGAGGTCCTTGCGGGAGGGGGACGAGACGGTGCGGTGGTATCCGTTCTGACGGCCGGCAAGCCTTGTCAGACCGGCTCGTCCGCCAACTCCCGCACGGGCCATGTCCCGTCGACCAGCGCCGTCGCGTCGCCCTTGCCGCGCAGGAAGCTCTGGAAGTCCGCCGCCCACTGCGCGTACCACTCGATCTGGCGGTGGTGCAGGGCCGCCGGGCCGAGGGCGGCGATCTTGGGGTGGCGGTCGGCTATCGCGCCGGCCAGGCGGGCGGCCGCCAGGGCGTCGGCCGTGGCGTCGTGGGCGGCCTCGAGGACGACTCCGTACTCGGCGCAGACGGCTTCGAGGTTGCGTTTGCCGCGGCGGTAGCGGTCGACCCAGCGGTCGATGGTGTACGGGTCGATGACCGGGGCCGGGTCCACCCCGCCCAGGCGGTCGCGCAGGGACGGCAGACCGTGGCGCCGCAACTCCGCGGAGAGCAGGGTGAGGTCGAAGGTCGCGTTGTACGCGACGACCGGCACGCCCGTCTTCCAGTAGGAGGTGAGGACGTCGGCCAGGGCCTCCGCCACCTGGTCGGCCGGTCTGCCCTCGGCCGCCGCGCGTTCATTGCTGATGCCGTGCACCGCCACCGCGTCCTCGGGGATCGGCACTCCCGGGTCCGCGAGCCACTCCCGGCGCCCCATCGGCTCTCCGCCCCTGACCTCGATCACGGCCCCCGTGACGATGCGCGCCTCGCGCGGATCCGTGCCCGTCGTCTCCAGGTCGAAGCCGACCAGCAGCTCCCGGTGCCAGCTCATGGGCGGTCCCCCTTCTTGTGGTGCGTTCCCCCAGTGATCTCCACCTTCCCACGCACCACTGACAATCAGAGGGCCGCGTTCCGCCGACGCCCGGCGGCGGACCGGGCACCACCGCTCAGGGGGGCACAGTTCACGACACCGGCCGCGAATCCGCCCACATCACCTCGAACTCCTCGCGGTAGGTGGGGAAGAGGCCACTTTCGTCCACCTCGCCCGACTTGACCACCTTGCCGCTGTTGCGCAGCACGAACACCGGTGCCTCCATGCCCCGGGTGCGGCGCAGGTAGCTCTGCACGACCGCGATGCCGTCCGCACCGTCGCCGTCCACCAGATACGCCGTGAAGCGGGGCGTCTCGTCGAAGACCTGGATCTCGAAGGCGCCCGGATCGCGCAGCCGGGCGCGCACCCGGCGCATGTGCAGGATGTTCATCTCGACGGCCCGGCCGAGTTCACCGCGCTTGATGCCGAGTTCGCGCTCGCGCCGCTTCACCGCGCTGGAGGCCGGGTTGAGGAACAGCAGCCTGACCCGGCAGCCGGACTCGGCCAGCCGCACCAGGCGCCGGCCGGAGAAGTTCTGCACGAGCAGGTTCAGGCCGATGCCGATGGCGTCGAGACGGCGGGCGCCGCCGAAGAGGTCCTCGGCCGGGAACTGCCGCATCAGCCGCACCCGGTCCGAGTGCACGGCGACCACGTCGGCGTACCGGTCGCCGACCAGGTCCTCGACCGCGTCGATGGGCAACCGGCGCGCGGACGGCACGTCCCCGCCGGCGCCGAGCATCTCCAGCAGCCGCGCCGAGGCCCGCTCCGCCTGGCTCAGCACGGCCTCGGACAGGGCACGGTTGCGGGAGACGACGTTGCGGGTGACCTCCAGCTCGTCCAAGGCGAGCTCGACGTCCCGGCGGTCGTCGAAGTACGGCTCGAAGCAGGGCCAGTGCTGCACCATCAACTCGCGCAGCTGCGGCAGGGTGAGGAAGGACAGCACGTTGTCGTCGGCCGGGTCGAGCAGGTAGCCCTTGCGGCGGCTGACCTCGCGCACGGCCACCGCGCGCTGCACCCACTCCTGGCCGGCCGGCCCGGCGGCGGCCACCACCCAGTCCTCGCCGTGCACGGGTTCGTAGACCGGCCGCAGGACGGCGGCGACCACCGCGCGCAGCCGCTGTTCGACGAGGTTCAGCCAGATGTAGGCCCGCCCGGCCCGCTGGGCGCGGGTGCGCACCTCGCGCCAGGCGTCGGCGTCCCAGTCCAGTTCCGGGCCGATCGAGCCCGTCGCGTCCATCGGCCGCGCCAGGGACACGGCACCGGTCGGGACATCTGCGGAGTTCCCCTCGTGACCCTCGTCACCAGGGGGCAGCTCCAGCCCTCCCGAGCCCACCCTCGCACCGCCTTCCGCTCCCCCGGGCACCGCCCTTGTCAACGATCAAGGAAGGGTACTCCGGGAGCGGTCGGCGGTGCAGCCGGATGGGCAGGGTTGGTTCTCAACCGCGCGGCCGCCAGTGCCCGTTCTGCCAGGCGAGCTCGGCCGGAGTGAGCGGATTCATGGCGGTGACGTCGCGCGGGGCGATGGAGAAGCCCTGCCAGTGGACGGGCATGGGCTGCTGGTCCTCGTCCCGGGCGATGTGGTGGAAGCCGATGTTCATCCAGACCACCGGGTGGGTCAGGGTCTGTCCGTTCACCCACTTGTCGACGGACTTTCCGGCTCCGGCCCCGCAGTTGCCGGGGTTGTGACTGGCGAACAGTTCACACTTGTTGTACTGCGTGATGTACAGGTCGTGCTTGGTGAAGCTACGGCCCGGGTACTTGGTCGTGACCCCGGGGACGATCTCGTAGGAGCGCGCGTGTCCGTCCTTGTTCTTGCCGGTCGCGCTGACCATGCGCCACCAGCGGTAGTTCTTGCTGTCTCCGGCCAGTTCCTTGGTCACCTTGGTGCGGGTCGTCTTGGTGGTGGGGGCGCGCTGGCCCCGGACCGGCGCGGTGACGGCGGAGTCGTACTGCTCGACGCCGTTCTTGGTGGAGCCGTCCAGGGCGAAGTCGAGCCGCCAGAAGGCGTTGTGGCTGTGGCTGGTCGCCTTGGCGCTCGCGCCCTTGCCGATGGGCCAGCCGCGGCCGTCACCGGCGTCGTAGTCCTCGAAGGACAGACTGCCGGTGGCGCCGACGTTCATGGTGATCGTGCCGTCGTCCTGGAAGCGCCACTCGGTCATGTACTCGTACCAGCCGACCTGGTTCACCGTGTAGACGAGGAGGTCCTTGCCGTCGGCCTGGAAGACCTTGTTCGCGGTGTCGCCCTGCATGCGGTAGGCGTGGCCGCGGGAGCGGGTGGTGGTGCACAGGCCCTTGACGTTCGGGTCGTCGTTCCAGGAGTCGGGGACCTTGACGGTCTTGATGGCCCCGCCGGGGCACTCGCCCGGCGCCAGGTTCATCAGGCCCTGGGCGAAGTCGAAGCCGGTGAGGTCGTCGTACTCGACCGAGCCGTCGTCGTAGGGGACGTGGATCTGGCCCAGGCGGGCGCTGTTGAGGACCTTGATCGGTTTGGGCTCGCCCTTGGGCTGGTACGAGATCTTCTCCAGGACGAGGCCGGCCTTGCCGTCGTAGCGCCAGCACATCCGCCAGGTCGTGCCGGAGGAGAGCTTCTGCTCGATGCGGTAGGCGGCGCTGCAGTCGGCGGCCGGTGCCGCGGGGGCGGCCTTGGGCTGGGCGGTGGCCGGTCCGGCGCCGGCCGTGGCGCCGGCGGCCAGCGCGGCCACGGTCAGGCCCACGGCCGCCCGGGTGCGGACCTTGGTGTTGCTGTTCACGCGCATGACGAGATGACTCCCTGACGAGGAGGAGCGAGGTGGACGGGTGAGCGAAGAGGGTGGGTCAGCGGCCGAGCCGGGCGACCTTGCGGGCGCTCAGGTCGATCACCAGCGACCTGGCGTCGACCCACGGCCCGTTCTTGATCTTCGGGAACAGCCGGACGCAGCGGTGCTCCCCGCACCGGTCGAGCGCGGCGGGCTGGGCGCCCGGCGCTGCCCGGTAGACGGCGCCGCTCAGCTGGAGCTGGTCCGGGGAGGTGAGCGCCTTGCCGGTGGCGTCCTTGTAGTCGGCCTTGAGGTCCGCGCCCAGCGGGTCGGCGATCAGGAGTTCGGCCGCCTCGGCCTTCTCGGCGCGGCTGAGCGGCGGCTGCACGCCGTGCTGGGTGCCGGTGCTCACCACTTTGCCGGTGCCGAGGTCGACGGTCCGGGTGACGAGAGTGTCGTCCCGGTAGTCGTAGAACGTCACGTCGGCACGCCGGGGCGCGTCCGGCTTGCCGACCTCGTCGGCCTCGGGTTCGGCGAGGTCGACGCTGAGGCGCTGCGGGCCGCGGTCCCCGTCGACGCTCTCACCGCTCTGGAACAGTTGCCGGCTGAGAGCGATCTTCTCGACCCGCTTCAGCTCGTCGTCGGTCAGCGGATCACGGCCCTCGCCCTGCTGCCCCTCGGCCGGCGCCTCCTCCACGACCCCCGGCGCCACGGCCCGGCCGCCACCCGCCGGGCCGCCGCCCGCCGGGCCGCCGGTCTCCTGCGGGACGGACTGCCCCGCGCGGGTACCCGTGTCGTCCGCCCCCGCCGTGCCCGGCAGGGTGATCCCGATCATCACGGCGGTCCCGGCCACCGCGATGGCCGTACCCGCCACCACCTTGCCCAGATGGCGGTGCACTATGTTGCGCACGTCTTCCCCCTACTCCCCCAAGCACCGGGAGTATGTGTTGCCCCATGGTTTGGCATACCGCGTATGCACTGGTCACTCGGTAAGAGGGAGATAAGTCATAGGAGGTTCCCTCACTTTCGGGGAGACTCGGGACCAAGGCGTCCCCACCGGCGCCGCACACCTGAAAGAGTCGTATTCATGCAGGTCTGGCCTGGCGAGGCGTATCCACTCGGTGCCACGTACGACGGCGCCGGTACCAATTTCGCGGTCTTCTCGGAGGCCGCGGACCGAGTAGAGCTGTGTCTGCTGCACGACGACGGCTCGGAGACGGCGATCGAGCTCCGGGAGAGCGACGCGTTCGTGCGGCACGCGTATGTGCCGGGCATCATGCCGGGACAGCGGTACGGGTTCCGGGTGCACGGCCCGTACGCCCCGGAGCGCGGCCTGCGCTGCAACTCCGCGAAGCTGCTGCTCGACCCGTACGCGCGTGCGATCAGCGGTTCGGTCCACTGGGGCGAGGAGGTCTACGGCTACCACTTCGACGATCCCGACCGGCGCAATGATCTCGACTCGGCGCCGCACACGATGACGTCGGTCGTGGTCAACCCCTACTTCGACTGGGGCGACGACCGGCGCCCGCGCACCGAGTACCACCACACGGTGATCTACGAGGCCCACGTCAAGGGCCTCACCATGCGCCACCCGGGGCTCCCGGAGGAGCTGCGCGGCACCTACGCGGCCCTCGCGCACCCGGCGATCATCGAGCACCTCACGGAGCTCGGGGTCACGGCTCTGGAGCTGATGCCCGTACACCAGTTCGTGAACGATCACCGGCTGGTCGACATGGGCCTGAACAACTACTGGGGCTACAACACCATCGGCTTCTTCGCGCCGCACAACGCCTACGCGTCCTGGGGCGACCGGGGTCAGCAGGTGCTGGAGTTCAAGTCGGCGGTCAAGGCGCTGCACGAGGCCGGGATCGAGGTGATCCTCGACGTGGTCTACAACCACACCGCCGAGGGCAACCACCTGGGCCCGACCCTGTCCTTCAAGGGCCTGGACAACTCGCGCTACTACCGGCTGACGGACGACCCCCGCTACTACATGGACACGACCGGGACGGGGAACTCCCTGCTCATGCGGTCCCCGCACGTCCTCCAGCTGATCATGGACTCGCTGCGGTACTGGGTGACGGACATGCACGTGGACGGGTTCCGCTTCGACCTGGCGGCGACGCTGGCCCGGCAGTTCCACGAGGTGGACCGGCTGTCGTCGTTCTTCGACCTGGTGCAGCAGGACCCGGTGGTCTCCCAGGTCAAGCTGATCGCCGAGCCGTGGGACGTGGGCGAGGGCGGCTACCAGGTGGGGAACTTCCCGCCGTTGTGGACCGAGTGGAACGGCAAGTACCGCGACACCGTGCGCGATCTGTGGCGGGGCGAGCAGCGCACGCTCGCGGAGTTCGCCTCCCGGCTGACCGGTTCGTCCGACCTGTACCAGGACGACGGGCGCCGCCCGCTGGCCTCGATCAACTTCGTGACCTGCCACGACGGCTTCCCGCTGCACGACCTGGTGGCCTACAACGACAAGCACAACGAGGCCAACGGCGAGGACAACCGGGACGGCGAGAGCCACAACCGGTCCTGGAACTGCGGTGTCGAGGGCGAGACCGACGATCCCGAGGTGCTGCGGCTGCGCGCCCGGCAGATGCGGAACTTCATCGCGACGCTGATGCTGTCCCAGGGCGTGCCCATGATCAGCCACGGCGACGAGTTCGCCCGCACCCAGCACGGCAACAACAACGCCTACTGCCAGGACAACGAGCTGTCCTGGGTCGAGTGGCCCGAGGAGGGGGAGGACGCCGAGGGCGGGCTGAGCAGGGAGCTGCTGGCCTTCACGCGGGCGATGGTGTGGCTGCGCCGGGACCACCCGGTCTTCCGCCGCAGGCGCTTCTTCCACGGACGGCCCGTGGAGGGCACGCACGACGACCTGTCCGACATCGCCTGGTTCACTCCCGACGGCCGGGAGATGACCCAGCGCGACTGGGACTCGGCACAGGCCTCGGCGCTGACGGTGTTCCTCAACGGCAACGCGATCTCCGAGCCGGGCGCACGCGGGGAGCGCATCACCGACGACTCCTTCCTGCTGATGTTCAACGCCTCGCCGAAGCCGTTGGAGTTCGTGGTTCCGGTCAATCACGGGCGGCAGTGGGAGGTCGTGGTCGACACGGCCCGCGCGAACGGACTCCCCTCAGACACCGGCCCGAAGGTGCAGGCCGGGGACCGGCTGACCCTCACGGACCGGAGCATGACGGTGCTCCAGCGGCCCGTGTAGCCGCACCGCGTCGCCCGGACAGAGCCACTCGTCCGGGCGACGCGCGGCGCACCCGGAGGGCCCCGGGGGCACGAACCGCCGCGGGGCGGGTACGTACGTTTCCATGACACCTGAGCGACCTGACCCGGTGGTGCCCACGGCCACGTACCGGCTGCAGCTGCAGCCCGACTTCCCGTTCGGAGCAGCCGCGGCCGCCGTGCCGTACCTGGCCTCGCTCGGCGTCTCGCACCTGCACCTGTCCCCCGTCCTGGAGGCGGTCCCGGGCTCGACACACGGCTACGACGTCGTCGACCACGCGCGCGTGCGTGAGGAGCTGGGCGGCGAGGAGGGGCTGCGGGCACTGGCGCGCACCGCACGCGAGCACGGGCTCGGCCTGGTGGTGGACATCGTTCCCAACCACATGGCCATGTCCCCGCGCCACAACCGCGCCCTGTGGGAGGTGCTGCGCGAGGGCCCGAAGTCGCCGTACGCGCGCTGGTTCGACATCGACTGGGAGGCGAAGGACGGCCAGGTGCTGCTGCCGCTCCTCGGCGGGCCGCTGGGCGAGGTGCTCGACGAGCTGCGCGTCGACGGTGACGTCCTGCGCTACTACGACCACGTCCTGCCGCTGCGCGAGGGCACCGAGGACCTGCCGCTGCCGCATCTGCTGGATGCGCAGTGGTACCGCCCGGTGTGGTGGCGGCTGGCCCGGACCGAACTCAACTACCGGCGGTTCTTCAGCATCTCGGAGCTCATCGGGGTCCGGGTGGAGGACCCCGAGGTGTTCGAGGCCACCCACGGCAAGATCCTCCAGCTGCTGCACGACGGGGTGATCGACGGGCTGCGCATCGACCACCCCGACGGGCTCGCCGACCCCGACGACTACCTCACGCGGCTGCACGAGGCGACAGGGGGCCGCTGGACGGTCGTGGAGAAGATCCTGGCCGACGGTGAGCACCTGCCGGCGTCCTGGCCCGTCGCCGGGACCACCGGCTACGACGCCCTGCGGCACGTGGACGGGGTCTTCACGGACCCGGCCGGGTTCGGGGACCTCCTGGGGCAGTACCGGCGCTTCGCGGCCCCGCAGACGGACCGGGGCGGGCAGTGGGAGGCGACGGTGCGGCGGGCGGCGTACAAGGTCCTCACGCACGAGCTGGCCACCGAGACCGACCGGCTGACCCGGGTGGCGACCCGGCTCTGCGCGACCTCACCGGAACCGGCCCTGCGCGACCGCGCGCCCTGGGCGCTGCGCACCGCTCTCCAGGAGCTCCTCGTACGGATGGAGGTCTACCGGCCCTACGAGTCCGTCGACGCGGCGTCCGTGGTCACCGAGGCGGCGGCGGCCGAGGCCCGGCAGGCCTTCGCGGTGCCCGAGGAGGCCGGTGCCGTGGACGTCGTACGGGACCTCGTGCTGGGGCGGTACGGCGACGGGCCCGCGCACCTGGAGTTCCGGACGCGGTTCGCGCAGACCTCGTCGGCGCTGCGGGCCAAGTCGGTGGAGGACACGGCGTTCTACCGGTACGTGCCGCTGCTGTCGGCGACCGAGGTGGGCGGGAATCCGGGCGCACCCGCGCTGTCGCCGGAGGAGTTCCACGCGTACTGCGCCCGTCTGCAACGCGACTGGCCGGTGTCCGGCACCGTGGCGTCGACGCACGACACCAAGCGCAGTGCCGACGTCCGGGCGGCGCTGCACGTGCTCACCGAGTGCCCCGACCGCTGGGCGGACGTGCTCGCGGAGGTGACCCGGGCCGGGGAGGGCGTGCCGGACGCGCAACTGGCGTGGGCGGCCTGGCAGACGGTGTTCGGGCTGGGCCCGGCGTCGGGGGTGCTGGAACGGGTGCGGGGGGCGCTGCTGAAGCATGTGCGGGAGGCCGGCCTGTACACGAGCTGGACCGAGCAGCAGCCGCCGTACGAGGAGGCGGTGGAGCGGTTCGTGGCGGCCGGGCCGTGCGGGGCGCCGGGTGAGCGGGTCGCCGCCTTCCGGGAGTCGCTGGCGCCGCACATCCGGTCCAACGTGCTGGGCACGGCCCTGGTGCAGCTGACGATGCCCGGCGTCCCGGACGTCTACCAGGGCACGGAGGCCGAGTACCGGGCGCTGGTCGACCCGGACAACCGGCGGGCGGTGGACTTCCCGCCCGAGGAGTCCGGCGGCACGTCCGCGCAGAAGACGGCGGTGACGCGGGCGGCGCTGGGACTGCGGGCCCGGCGGCCCGGCGCCTTCGGCGACAGGGCGACGTACACGGCACTGCCCGCCGAGGGACCGGCGGCGGCGCACTGCCTGGCGTTCGCCCGCTCCCAAGAGGTGCTGACGGCCGTGACGCGCCTGTCCTTGCGGCTCGCGGAGGCGGGCGGCTGGCGGGACACGCGGCTTCCGCTTCCGCCGGGCCGCTGGGCGGACGTGCTGGAGCCCGGGCGGGAGTTCACGGGGCACGCGCGGGTGGCGGAGCTGTTCGCGGGGGTGCCGGTGGCGCTGCTGGAAAGGGTGGGGTGAGTTCAGGCGACGGCGGGGTCGTCCTCGGGGCGGTCCTCGTAGGCGGGCAGGGGGGCTCGCGGGGCGCGGCCAGGCTGCGCGCGGCAGGTCCACGACCCTCTCCGCCGCTCCGGTCCGCGGAAGGCGCGAGAAGACCGCCGGTGCGCCGCCGGCCCGGGTCGGGAGTGAGGACGACGCAGCCCCGCCGACCGCGTCGCCGACGAGGTGGGCGGGGCCGCGCAGACTCCGACACCGGCCGCGGCCATCCGTACCACCGCCGCGGTGTGCTCGGTGAGCACGGCGGTGCGTTCGAGTCGGTCGGCGAGGCGTTCCTCACCCTGGCGTGGCGGGGCTGCACCGGCAGTAGCCGGGCTGCCGGCGCTCCGGGCGCCCCGTGGAGCCTCCCCCGCTCGCGCCCTTGACACCGCACCATGGCCGTGGGGTACTGCGATTGCGAACTCGGGCGGATGTGACGGGGGTGGGTGTCCTGCCGGAGCTGCGCTACCCGACGGTGACCGAACAGGTCTCTGCTGCCCGGGCGTTGACCGCTCAGCGCCCCGGAGTGTGCACCCTGCGGCAGGTGGGTGCCTCACGCGCCGGCAGACCTCTGCACCTGCTGTCCGTGGGCCGCGCCCACCGCGCGGTTCTGGTGGTGGCCGGCGCCCACGCCAACGAGCCGACCGGCTCCTGCACCCTGCTCGCGCTCGCCCGGCGGGTCCTGGAACGGCGGGAGCTGCGCGACGGCGTCTCCTGGCACTTCCTGCTGTGCGCGGACCCCGACGGGGCGAGCCTGCATGTGACGCCGGCGCCGCGCAGCCTCTTCGACTACCACCTCGGCTTCTTCCGCCCCGCGGGCCCGGAGCAGCCCGAGTGGGCGCCGTCGTTGCTGCCGCCGGACCGGCTGCCGCCCGAGACCCGGGCCCTGACGGGCGTCATCGACGAGCTGCGCCCCTACCTCCAGGTGACGCTGCACGGCACGGACCTGGGCGGCAGCTGGGTGCAGCTGACGAAGGACGTGCCGGGGCTCGCCGAGCCGTTCGCGAAGTCGGCGGCCGAGCTGCACATCCCGGTGGAGACCGGCGCGTCGGACGCCGCGGGCTGGCCCGCGTCCGGGCCGGGCGTGCACGTCATGCCCGCGCCGGAGATCGGGCCGGCGTACCCGAGCCTGCCCGACGACGCGCGGCACAGCACCTGGTACCACGCCCACCGGTACGGCGGGCTGACCGCGGTGGTCGAGGTGCCGATGTGGGCGAGCGACCTGGTCGACGACCCGGCTCCGCATCCTGCTCCGGCGGCGGCGATCGAGCGGCTGGCGCGTCGGCTGCAGAGCGACGCGCGGGAGGTGACGCGGGTGCTCGACGGGGCGGCGCTGCCCCGGCTGACGGACGTGGACGCGCCGTTGCTGCGGGCCGCCCGGTGGGGGCTGGAGCTGGTGCCGGGTCTGGCCTTTGACCTGGTCCACACTCCCCCCGCCGACCTCACCCGGGCGTACGTCGGCAGCGTGGACGCCTTCGCGCGCCGCGTGCCGCTGCGGGCGGCGGCCATGCTGCTGCGGGTGCTGCGCGGGACCGACGACGAGGCGGCGAAGCAGTTGGAGGGGCTCGTCTCGGCCTGGAGCAACGCTTTCGCGGAGCGTTTCCGCGCCCGCTGGGTGCCCCTGGAGCACCAGGTGGAGCACCAGTCCCGCACGGTCCTCGCGGCGGCGCTGCACGCCCGGGAGAGGGCTTCGTAGGGCCTGCGCAGAGGGCTGCTCCGCTCCGGACACCCGGGCGCCCCGGCCGTCCCGCGTCTCAGTCCCGCTGCGTCGGTACGGTCTCCCCCGAGCCGGAGCGCGCGGGCGCGTGCCGTCCGGCCAGCTCGAACGCGGCGAGCACCACGCGGGCCTGGTACTCGGCCTGGCGGGCCACCGGGATCCAGCGCGCCCGGCAGCCGTCGCGGTAGTCGGCGCACCAGGCGTCGATCAGCCGGTCCAGCTCCGGCAGCGCCCCGGCCGGGTCGCTGCCGGCGGCCCGTACGAGCTGGTGCAGCAGTCCCGCCGTGCGCAGCGCGAGCCGCCGTCCGGAGATGCGCAGGGCGACGAGGTGGGCGGTGCTCAGCGGAGGGAGGGGGTGGGCCGGGCTGTCGCCGGTGTCGGGGTCCCAGGCGTCGGCGAGGCCGGGGCAGACCAGGAGGTAGTCGTCGACCGGCGCGAGCAGGCGGGCCGCGTCGGGCACACCGGCGAGGTGCGGCCTGATCCGGGCCAGCAGGTGCCGCAGGAGGCCCGTGTCGTGGCGCAGGGTGCGGCTGACGGCCCGCAGCACGGCGTCGCGGTCCGCGGGCGGGGAGGCGTCCGCCACGGCCGTCACGCCCCACATGGGCGACTCGACGACCGCGGTGACGGTGCCGTGCCGGTAGGGGTGGAACCACGTGGACTCGACGGCGGCCTCCGTGATGGCCGCGGCCAGGTCGGCCCGGCGCGGCGGCGGGATGCGGTAGACGGCGGGCCCGAGGCCGGGCCAGTACAGGGCGTCGTAGGCGCCGAGTTCGCGGGGGATGCCGAGCCGGGCGGCGATGTGGGCGAGGCGCTGGGCGAAGCCCGGGAGGTCGTGGGTGAGCTCGACGAAGCCGCCGCCGATGTCCACGCCGTGCAGGGAGCACTGGAGGAACGGGCGCAGTTCGTCCTGGAGGCCGAGCAGGGCTCGGGTCTCCGGCAGGGCGGCGCCGGCCGCGCCGTCGGGCAGCCACTCGGGCTGCTCGACGAAGCCGGGCCGGAAGAAGTTACGGACGTACTGGCCGAGCGTGTAGGGGCCGGCCAGCCAGCCCTCGTTGCGGCGCGAACCGTCCGGGTCGAGGCACAGCAACAGGTTCCAGGTGGCGTCGGCGCCCTCGGTGAGCCGCGGGTCGGCCAGGGTCCGCTCGGCCAGGCGCAGCACGGTGGCGCCGCCCACCGGTTCGTTGGCGTGGGGGCCGGCGACGACGAGCGCCTGGCGGCTGCCGTGGCCGATGGAGAGCAGCCACATGGGGGTGCCCGCGCGGGACGTGCCGACCCGGCGCAACCGGGCGTCACGGGGGTGGCGGGCGACGAGGACGGTGGCCCGGGCGCCCAGTTCGTCGACGGTCGGGTAGCGCGGGAGGGGCGGCAGGGCACACCTCCCCGATGCGGTGCCAACGGTTCACCAGGTGTAGATGGCGTACGCACAGTCAGTCACGACTTCAGAGGTACGTCAACACCGTGGACGGCAAAGGCATTTCGGCCATGCTTCCGCGACCGGCATGCGGTTGTGCCCAGGCCAGGACCGAGGCGTGGCTCCGTTTCCGGTCAGCCGGCCGACAACCGGAACGTGATCCGGCCGAAGCCCACCTGATCTCCCTCGCGGACGACGGCCGCGCCGACGACACGCCGTCCGTTCACCGTGGTGCCGTTGGTGGAACCGAGGTCGCGCAGGACCCACAGGCCACCCTGGTGACGGAGTTCGGCGTGCACGCGGGAGACCGTCTCGTGGTTGAGGCGCAGTCCGCTGGCGGGGTCGCGGCCTATGCGCAGCGGATGTCCGTGCGACGGATGGGGCAGCAGCAGCTTGGGCAGCCGCTCGGACTGCCACGCCCTGCGCATGCGTACGGTGAAGCCCGAGACCGCCTCGACGGTGCCGAACACCAGGCGCGAGAACCGGCTCTCGGTGCGCAGGTCGGCGGTGAGCACGGCGAGTTCGTCCGGTTGGCGGGCGACGAGCGCCAGCTCCATGCGGCGGACGAACGTGTCGTGGGACAGGCGGCCCACGGCGACGCCGTCACGGAGTGCCTTCAGCGCCCGGTCGCGCTCCGCGTCGGAGAGCCGCGCGGGGAACGTGTTGAACTCGAAGGACGACGTCACGCTGGTGATTGTCGGGCAGCGCGGCCGGGCTGTCCAGGAAACGGGAAACCCGCCGCCACGCGCGCGTACCCGGTGAGACCCGCCGCAAATGGGTGGATGCACCAGCGGATTGATCTCGTTTGACGCACCATGGACGGGCTACATCACGGTGAGCAGACGAAGGGGAACCGTCCGTGCAGTTCGAGGTGTGGGCACCACAGGCCGGCCGTGTGACGCTCCGGTGCGACGACGTCACACGCGCGTTGGAACGCGATCCGGAACGGGCGGGGTGGTGGAAGGGCGAGGCCGAGGCGCGCGACGGCTCCCGGTACGGCTTCGCGCTGGACGACGGGCCCGTGCTGCCCGATCCGCGCTCGCGCCGGCAGCCGGACGGCCCGGACGGGCTGAGCGCCGTCGTCGATCACGAGCGGTACGTGTGGCGCGCGCGGTGGCGGGGGCGGCCGCTGCCCGGCGCGGTGCTGTACGAGCTGCACGTGGGGACGTACACCCGCGAGGGCACCCTGGACGCGGCCGCCGAGCGGCTCGGGCATCTCGCCGAACTGGGCGTCACCCACGTGGAACTGATGCCGTTGTGCCCCTTCCCGGGTACGCACGGCTGGGGCTACGAGGGCGTCTCGCTGTGGGCGGTGCACGAGCCGTACGGCGGTCCCGAGGCGCTGAAACGCTTCGTCGACCGGGCCCACGCGCTCGGCCTGGGTGTGGTGCTCGACGTGGTGCACAACCACTTCGGGCCGTCCGGCAACTATCTGCCCGTCTTCGGGCCGTACCTCACGGACACCCACCACACCCCCTGGGGCGCGGCGGTCAACCTGGACGCTCCCGGCTCGGACGAGGTGCGCGCCTTCCTGATCGGCAGCGCGCTGGCGTGGCTGCGGGACTACCGGCTCGACGGACTGCGCCTGGACGCGGTGCACGCGCTGGTGGACACGCGCGCCCACCACTTCCTGGAGGAGCTCTCCACTGCCGTCGACGCCCTGGCCGAGGAGGTGGACCGGCCGCTGTTCCTGGTCGCCGAGTCGGACCTGAACGACCCGCGGCTCATCACCTCGCGCGCGGAGGGCGGCCTCGGGCTGCACGCGCAGTGGAACGACGACTTCCACCACGCCCTGCACACGACGCTGACCGGCGAGTCGCAGGGCTACTACGCCGACTTCGCGCGTGCCCCGCTGGCCGGGATCGCCAAGACCCTCACCGGCGGTTACTTCCACGACGGGTCGTACTCGAGCTTCCGCGAGCGGCACCACGGGCGCCCGCTGGACCGCACGCGGGTGGCCGGGCACCGGCTGCTCGGCTACAGCCAGACCCACGACCAGGTCGGCAACCGCGCCCAGGGCGACCGGCTTTCGGCCCTGCTCTCCCCCGGGCTGCTGGCGTGCGGGGCCACGCTGGTGCTGACGGCGCCGTTCACGCCGATGCTCTTCATGGGCGAGGAGTGGGCCGCGGGCACACCCTGGCAGTTCTTCACCGACCACACCGACCCGGAGCTGGCGGACGCCGTACGGCGGGGAAGGCGGCGGGAGTTCGCCGCGCACGGCTGGAAGGAGGAGGACGTTCCCGACCCGCAGGACCCGGCGACCCGGGACCGCTCCTGCCTCGACTGGTCCGAGCCGGAACGCGAGCCGCACGCGCGCGTGCTGGCCTGGTACCGGCGGCTCCTGGCCCTGCGCCGCGAGCAGCCCGACCTGACCGACCCCGACCTCGCCGACACCAAGGTGGCCTACGACGAGGAGCGCCGCTGGCTCGCCTTCCGGCGCGGGGACGTCCTGGTGGCGGTGAACCTGGCCCCCGAGGCGGCCGAGCTGCCGCTCGGCGTACCCCACGCGCGTGTGCTGGCCGCGTGGGAGCCGGTGGACCCGCCCGGGGCGGACGGGGTGGTGCGGCTGCCCGGGGAGTCGGGCGTGGTGCTGCTGGGTGAGTGAGCGCCCGGCGGGGCCCTGCATCGCCTCGCGAGGGGTGCGTCCATCGTCGTCACCGCCGTGCCCTGGGCGTAGGTGGGGACGGTGACGCGGATCCGGGTACCGCGCGCCTCCTCGGGCGCTGCCGGTGATCTCCTGCGCGGACCGGGCGAAGACGGACTTCCCCTCGGTCGGATCGAACGTCCGCGCGCAGTAGCCGTGGCCGGCGTCGGCTGCCGTGACCATGAGCGTGGCGAGGCGCTCCGCCGGGGTCCGCTGCCGCGCCGGAAGGGCCGTGGCACCGGGCGCGGCGGTGCCCGAGCAGCCGGCCAGGCACCTGAGGGCAGCCGCCGCCAGCAGCGACCCGGTCGCCACGGTGCTCTTCATGAGCGGAGGACAACCGTGCGGCACCGGCCGCTACAGGGTGTCGTCGGGGTCCGCTGCCGCGCCGGAAGGGCCGTGGCACCGGGCGCGGCGGTGCCCGAGCAGCCGGCCAGGCACGTGAGGGCAGCCGCCGCCAGCAGCGACCCGGTCGCGACGGTGCTCTTCATGAGCGGAGGACAACCGTGCGGCACCGGCCGCTACAGGGTGTCGTCGTCCGCGTCCCCCAGGTCCGTCACCCGTTCCAGCAGGATCGGCTCCCACGCGCGGCGCAGCCGGGTCCCCAGGAGGGTGGTGTCCTTGCCGGTGAGGGCCCCGGCGAGATGGACGAGGGTGTCGCAGCGGGCGAGCCACAGGCCGCGCAGGCAGGGGCGGGCGCCGTACCCGGCGAGGGTGGCGGCGCGGACGGCGGCGGGTGAGCCGACGGCGAGCGCGAGGCCCGCGATGTCCTCGGCCGGGTCGCCGACGACCGCGCCGGCCCAGCCGAGCACCCCGCGCACCCGGCCGTCGGCGCTGATCACGAGGTGGCCGCCGGTCAGGGAGTGGTGGGTGAGGACCGCCGTGCCGGGCTGGGCGGCGAGCTGGGAGGCGGCGGGCGGGGTGAGCTGGTTCAGGCGTGCGGCGTCGAACTCGTCGGCTGCGGCGAGGCGTTCGGCGGCGCGCACGGCGGCCCGGCGCAGGGCCTCCAGGGAGCGCGGCGCGGCGCGCGGCACGCCGAGCGTCTCGGCCTGCCGCACCGGTACCTCGCGCAGGCCCGTGAGGAGCGCGGCGAGGTCGGCCTCTCCGACGGCGGACACGTCGTGCTCCTCCCCCGAGCCGCCGGGCACCTTGGTGTCCAGTGTGTAGGCCAGCCCGGGTGCCCACTCGCCGTGCGCGACGCTGGCCGGCACCGCCATCGGGACGTGCGGGCGGACGAGGTCGCGCAGGCGCAGCTCGCGTCGCTGGCGCAGGGTGGCCTCGCGGTCGGGGGCCAGGCGCAGCACGTGGCGGGTGCCGACCCACCAGGTGACGGGGTCGGCGCCCGGGGTGGCGGGCCGGACGTCGGGGCCGGGGCCGCTCCCGCCGGGGCGGGTGTCCTTGCCGCCCCGGCCGTCCTGGGCGTCCTTGTCGTCCCTGCCGTTCTTGAGGAGGGAGAGGACGAGACGGCGGACGGTGTCCGCGGTGGGTGTGGGTGCCTGGGTCATGGTCGCGCCGTTGCCGTTCGGGAGGCGGGCAGGGGACATCGGGGCCTCACTCCACTATGACCAGCTCGCGCGTGGTGGTGTTCAGGCGCCGGCCGCCGTCCTCGGTGACGGTGACGATGTCCTCGATGCGGACCCCGAACCGGCCGGGCAGGTAGACGCCGGGTTCCACGGAGAAGCACATGCCGGGCACGAGGGGCCGTTCCTCGCCCTCGATCATGTAGGGCGGCTCGTGCGTGGTGACGCCGATGCCGTGTCCGGTGCGGTGGATGAAGTACTCGCCGTAGCCGGCGCCGGCGATGACCGCGCGGGCGGCCCGGTCGACGTCCTGGCAGGCGGCCCCGGGCCGCACCGCGCGAAAGCCGGCCTCCTGGGCCTCGCGCACGAGGTCGTGCACGCGGCGTTCCTCGTCGGTGGGTTCGCCGACGTGGACCGTGCGGGAGGTGTCGGAGCCGTAGCCGTCGCGCAGGCCGCCGAAGTCGAGGACGACCATGTCGCCGCGGGCGATGACGCGGTCGCCCGCCTCGTGGTGCGGGTCGGCGCCGTTCGGGCCGGAGGCGACGATGGTGAAGTCGACCTGCTCGTGGCCGTGCCGGCGCAACAACCGGTCGAGGTCGGCGGCCACCTCGGATTCCCGGCGGCCGGCGAAGGGCACGTTCCGGATCTCTTCGAACGTCGCGTCGGCGGCGGCGCCGGCAGCCGCCATGAGGTCCATTTCGGCCTCGTCCTTGACGGCGCGCAGCATCGGCAGGGCCTCGGTGAGCGAGGCGTAGGTGCTGCCGGGCAGGGCCTGCTGGAGGGCCAGCAGGTGCAGGACCCAGGCGTTGTCGCTGATGCCGAACCGGCCTTTGGAGTCGAGGAGTGCGGCGGTGGCGGCGTAGGGGTCCTTGCCGTCGGTCCAGTCGCGCAGGTTCAGGGCGGCCGCGCCGGCCGCCCGGCGCGCGTCCGGGGCCTCCAGGGCGGGGACGACGAGGACGGGGTCCTGCCCGGCGGCGAGGACCAGCAGGGTGAGCCGTTCGGTGACCGCCGGGGGCGTATAGCCGGTGAGCCACACCAGGTCCGGTCCCGGAGCCACCAGCAGGCCGGCGAGGCCTGCCTCGGCGGCCGTGCGCGCGGCGCGCTCCATGCGGGCCCGGTAGTCGTCGGCGGTGAACGACGCGGCCGTGCTTCCGGTCATCCGGGCCTCCCAGGACGGACGAAGGGGCTACGGGCAGCATCCTGCCCGCCCGGAGGGGGCGGCGCGAGCCGTCTGCGGGCATTCACCCTGGCATCCTGCACCAACGTCAGGTACGGACCTGCCCCGGCGGCCGCACAGGTGTACCGCCTGCCGCAAGGCGCTGCTGGGCCGGCCCGGGGCCGGGGGCCGGTCGACGCGTGCACCTCTTCGACGGCGGCGCGGTGCTCATGTGCGACTCCAGCGTGCCGGGCGCGACGACGGGGAACCGGACGAGGAGACGTACGACTGGATCGAGACGGCCCTCGACGACGGCCTTCCGGCCGTGCGGGCGTTCCACCGCCCGCCGGTGCCCCCTGCGCCACTCCCTGCCCGACTCCCCCCTTACGGCACCCGGGGCGGCTGGCCGGCCCGAGGTCGCGCGGCTGATCACCGGCCACGCCCACACCCCCGCCGCCACCTCGTTCGCGGGGTGGCCGTCGGCCGTCGGGCCCCGGGGCGGCAAGGACGCGGCGGCTGCGTGGGGAGGGCGGGCGGATCACGGACCGGGACGCGCCGCCCGGGTACGCGTTCCATGTCCTGGACGAGTCGGGCCCGTCGTGCAGGCCGACGAGCATCGGCAGTCAGAGCGCGTTCTCGGCTTCCGGCCTGTTGAGCGTGAGCGCCAGTGTGGCCTCAAAGCCCCCCGCGTCGTCGAGTTCCCCTTCACCTGCTCGCTCGGCCCCGTCCAGAGCGCCTTCCTGACCGGCCTGGCCGCCCACGAGCCACTTCAGGGTCGGGGCGTGCGGGCGCGCCTCAGGCGGCGACAGCCGGTACGAGCGTCAGCTGCTCGTAACCGCCGCCGCGGTGGCGGACCGTCAGCCTGACCTCGGAACCAGGGCGGGCGCGGGCGACGGCCCGGACCAGATCGGCGGCGGTGTCGATCCGAATCGTGCCGAAGGCGAGGAGGACGTCGCCGCGCACCAGACCGGCGGCCTGGGCCGGCCCGGGGACGTGCAGCCCCACGACCACGGCCCCCGGCTTGCGGGCGTCCATGACCTGCACGCCGAGGGTCGCGGCGGCGGGCCTGACGGGAGCGGCGGAGGGCGAGGGGCCGGGGAGCGACGGCGTGTGCCATGCCCGCGGGTCGAACCGCCCGCCCTTGCCGGCCACGGTGACGCCCATCGCCCCGAGGCCGATCCCGGACAGCACCAGGACCGCGCCGGCGAACCCCGCCAGCAGGACGTTGAGGACCCGCCGTCCACGTCGCCGGGCGGCGTGCGGGCGGATCCGTGACGGGCCGGTCCCCGTCGCCGGCACGGCCGGTTCGGGTTCCCGACCCGGCATCGGCTTGGGTCTCAGCGCGGTCTGTTCCATGGCTCGCCTCCCGATGGTGCCGATCGCCTCCGGCGGATCCCGGAGCGATCACGGCAGGTGCTCTACCCGGCACATCGGCGGCCGACGAGTCACGAACGAGTGAGACTGAACGGGGCCCGGCGCGGTCACGGGGAAGCGCAGAACGGGGACACGGCTCGTACCGCGCCCGGTCGCCGGGTGCGGTACGAGCCGCGGGAGCGGGAGGGCCGGCCCGCACCCCGGGCGGCGCCCCCGCCTCAGCGGAGGGCGGGCACGGGCACGGCCGGGGGGCGGTCCGGCAGGAAGCCGTGGGCGCGCCGGGACAGCCACGCGTCCTTGTAACGGTCCACCTCACGGTGCCAGTTGAGGATGCCGGACATCCAGTTCCGCAGGTCCGCCACATACGTCCCCATCGCCGCGCGTGCCTCCCCCGTGAGCTGGAAGTCGTCGTACAGGACGGGCAGTTCGTGCTCGACGACGTGCTCGAACTGGCGCATGCGCTGGCTCATCAGGTCGTGCACGATGCCGAGCCCGGTCGGGTAGTCGCAGCCGAAGAAGGACTGCACGACGAGGATCGCGTTGTGGATCTCCCCCTCGAACTCGATCTCCTTTTGGTACGAGAAGACGTCATTGAGGAGGCACGCGAAGTCCATCGCGGCGTTCTCCAGGGAGCGGACGGGACCGCTGCGGTAGACCTCGGGCGGGACGGCCGGGCCGTGTCCCATCCGGCACAGGCTGAGGGTGAGGTCGGAGCCGAAGGTCGCCCGGCGCATCTCCAGGTAGTCGACCGGGTCGGGCACACGGTTCTGGAGCTGGTTGGACAGCTCCCACACCCAGCTCTCGGTCATGGCGTTGATGGCGTCCTTGAGCGTACGCCGGGCCTCGGGCGTCATCTCTGCGGTGGTGCGCGCCCACAGGTCGGCCAGGCCGCGCTCCATGGCGTTGACCGGGGTCGGCGGCTTTTCCTGGGCGATCGGCATGCAGTCGGACAGGCGGGCCGTGGTCAGGCGGGCGGCGGCGAGGTCGCGGCGGTGGCCGTAGACCAGGGGATAGTAGTCGTCACCGTAGGTGCCCCAGGCGAGCCATTGCGCGCTGAGGTCGAGGGCCTCGGGCGTGGCGTCCGGGTCCAGGCCGGCCGAGCAGAGCGGGAGGTCGTAGGCCCGCAGTTTGTCCTCGTCCCAGACGCCCTCGGCGAGGATGCCCATGCGTTCCACCCAGGCGCGCAGGCTGCGGCGGGTGGTGTCCAGGTGCGGGCTGAGCTGCAGCGGGAACGGCATGCGGATGTCGGGGATCCGCGACGGCCCGACCTTCTGGTAGGGCACGTGCGTGTAGGAGCGCAGTCTCCCCCACTGCCCGAAAGGCGTGGGAGGTGCCCCCATGGCTCCCGCCGTCGCGAGCAGGGCGCGGACGTCGGCGGCGGAGGTGCCGATGCCGGTGCATCCCGGCCACGGGCCGCCGCCGCGCACCGCGTTGTCGTTCATGTAGCGGCTGGAGCGCAGATGCCATTCGTGGCCGCCGGACTGCCAGTCCTGAAGCCCCTTCGTGTACGCCGCCACGGCCGCGACCTCGTCCGGTCCGAGCCCGTTCTCCAGAGCCGCCGCGGGCACTTCGGTGAACGCCGTGTGCTCGAACTGGTGGAGGCGGGAGGTGAGGACCTCGTTGACGGTGTCGGCGGCCTCCTGCGTGGTGCAGCCGAAGAAGGTCTCCAGGACGAGCACGCCGTTGCTGTTCTCACCCTCGTCCTCGACCTCACGCTGGTAGGAGAACAGGTCGTTGCGCAGGTGCACGGCGTCGGAGAACGTCTCCATCAGTACGCGCAGCGGCCTGGTTGCGGCCACTGCGGCGGGCACTTCGGCGGTCGCGTACTCCACGAGACCCGCCGACCAGGGGGCGCCACCGACCTTGCGGCGCATCTCGATGTACTCGACGGGGTTGGCGATCCGCCCCTCGTTGATGTTGGACAGCTCCCACATCGACTCGTTCAGCAGGTGCTCGGTGGCCACGGCGAAGCGGCGGCGCCAGTCCTCGGACATCTTCGGTACCGTGCGCGCCCACAGGTCGGCGAGGCCCGCCTCGACCGGGTTCTGGGGTTCCGGGAGGGGAGCCGACAGGTCCAGCGGCATGAACAGGGGCAGCCGGTCCAGGTGCGCCTTGCCGGCGGCGCGGTCCTGGCTGCGCTTGTACATCTCCAGGAAGTGGTCGTCGAAGAAGAAGACCCACACGTACCAGTCGGTGATGAGGGAGAGGGCGGGGGCGTCGCAGTCGGGGTGGGTGTAGGCGCAGAGCAGGCCGTAGTCGTGCGCGTCGAGGTCGGCCTGCTCCCAGACGCCGGATCCCTCCAGCATGCCCATCTCGCGCGCCCACTCGGTCGAATGGGCACGGGCCTCGTCGACGTGCGGGTTCAGCCGCGCGGGGTGCGGCAGGTAGAAGTGCGGGAGTTCGAACGGCTGCGTCATGGCCGGGCCCTACCCGGCGCCCCGCGGCGGCATCCGCCGGGCCGGACATGATCACACCATCGCGTGAATCAGAGGCGAATACGGGCCTCCCGTCGGAGGGTTGTGGCGTTCCTCCCCCAGCCGGAAGTCGCCTCCGTCTCCCTTCACCCGGCGTCCCGTACCCGGATCTCTACCGGGCGTCCCGTACCTGGATCAGCGCGTGCGTGCCACTGGTGCGCCAGCGCTGGTCCTCCGCCGCGACGAGGGCGGCCTCGGTGTCCGTGTCGAGGCCGGTGATCACATCGGACTTCAGGGTGCGCAGGGCGGCGACCGGGCCGGGGAAGTAGCCGGTGACGTCCGCGAAGGAGGTGGTCGGGGCCCAGAGCCGGTCGCCCACCAGACGGCGGTAGTTGAGGTCGCCCTTGACGATCGTCAGCGTGGCCGACGCGAACTCCGCGCGCAGGTCGCCGGGCATCTCCTCGTACGGCAGCGGGGCGCTGGAGAAGGGATGGGCGCGCAGGGTGAGACGGCCGTCGGCCAGGGCGGACCACAGCCGCCGCCCGTACGCGGCGGCCGCTCCCCCGGCACCGGTCAGCCGGCGCAGGGCGTCGACGACGTCGGCGGTGGTGGCGTCGGAGACGTAATAGGGGTACGGCTTGACGTGCAGGACCGCCCGTTCGGTGCGGCCGCTTGCCAGGAGGTGGGCGACGAGGAGGAGATCGGGGACGAGTTCGCGGCCCGCGTTGTCGGCGACCAGGCACAGGGTGCCGGCCCCCGGGCCCGTGGTGTCGAGCAGTGACCAGAGCCGGTCGCTGTCGTCGGCGACCAGGCCGGGAGCGGCGTCCGCGTCCCGCGCGCCCTCGGCGGAGAGGCGGAAGCCGAGGTCGGCGCGGTTGCCCCAGAGGGAGCCGTGCAGCAGGGCCTGTGCCTGTTCGGCGGCGGGCCGGCCGGTGAGGTCGTCGAGTGCGGCGAGTTCCTCGTCGGTCTCGGCGGAGTCGAGCTCGGCGCGCTTGAAGGGGCGGAAGGGGTCGATGCCCTGCCAGGGGCCCGGGCCGAAGTAGCCGACGGCCTGGAGCAGTCGGCGGTAGAACCAGCTCTCGGACCAGAGCCACGGTACGTCGAACCAGGACCGGCCGGTGTACGCGCGCAGTCCCCAGCTCTCCCAGTGATCCCGGTCGTGCGCGTCGGCGGGGAGGGGTTCGATCGCGCCCTCGGTGCAGTTGGCGAGGAGTTCGTCGAGGGCGCGGTGCTGCGCCGGCTCGTACGGGAAGGCCTCGCGGACCTGCTTGATGATCGCGGGATGCCGCTCGGCCAGCACACTGTGGGGGAAGGAGCCCGGCTGGTTGCCGAGGAGCACGGGGGCGGAGGGGATGTCGGGCATGGGCCTCACCGTAACGCGCGTGCCCTGCGCACCGGACGAGCCGCCCGGCGCTCCGCTCACACCGGTGCGATCTCCCGCTCCAGACGCGCAGCCAGGCTCAGATAGCGGGCGCGGCGGGTCACCGGGACCAGGCCACGGATGAGTATGTTCCACATCTCGGCCGTCCGGCGGGGCTGGCGCGCCACCGGCTCACGGGAGCGGCCCACGACACGGGTGCCGACGAAGAAGCAGACCAGCGAGTGGGCCACGACGTCGATGTCGATGTCCGGGTGGACATCGGACTCCTTGACGGCGCCGACGAGCCGGGCCGTGACGATGTCCAGCCACTCCGTGAACGGGTGGCTCAGGGGCGGCCGCGGCCGGATCCCGCCCGTGGCGAGCCGCAGACCGGCCCGCAGCACCGGGTCCTCGACGGACATGCGGGTGATGCCGAACGTGAGGCGCATCAGCGCCTCCAGGGAGGTGTGGCCGCGCCGGTCGGTCTCCGTCGCCAGCCGGCGGGCGGTGTGCGACTGGAGTTCGAGAATCGCGTGGGCGAGATCCTCCTTCGCCGCGAAGTGGAAGTACAGGGCGCCCTTGGTGACGTGGGCGTGCTCCACGATGTCGCTGAGACTGGTCGATTCGTAGCCGCGACGGTCGAACAGGTCAGCGGCGGCCGTGATGATCGTCGAGCGGGTCTGCTCGGCTCGCAACTGCCTCGCCATCGACTGAACTCTCCCGGGACGGAAATGAACGGGTCATGCCGTTTGTTTTTACCCCCCGTACACGATAACTCACCCTGAGACGGCCCTCATCACGCCAGTGTGCCGGAGTGCGGGTGCACATCCGGCAAAACAAGCGCAACTCGTGAGCAAAAACAGCGGGTTCGGTATCTAACTGTGGGAGATGCGGGGCCGGACGTAAAGGCGGGCCGGCCGGTGCCCCATCCGCACCGGCCGGCCCGCCCGCTGTGTGGCCTGCCTCGTTCAGCGTTCCCCGAAGAGGATCGAAGTTTTCAGAAGGTCAGCTTCCAGCCGTTGAGGGTGCCCGTGTCCTGCGCCGCGGTGTCCTGGACGCGCAGCTTCCAGGTGCCGTTGGCCACCTCGCCGGAGGCGTTCACCGTGTAGGTGGTGTTCACGTTGTCGGCGGAGTCCGACGCGGCGGACTTCAGGCGGTACGCCGAACCGTCCGGTGCGACCAGGTCGATGACGAGGTCACCGCGGTAGGTGTGGGTGATGTCCACGCCGACCTGGAGGGCCGAGGGAGCGTTGCCGCTGCGGCCGGTGACGCTGATGGGCGACTCGATCGCCGCGCCGTTGTCCGGGATGGCGACGGCGGTGGTGCTGGAGAAGGTCGTGCCGGTGGACGAACCGCCCTTCACGGCCTGGACCGTCTTGGCGGCGTCCGCGAGGCCCGCGCCGCAGCCGCCGGAGCAGGTGCCGGGCAGCGGACGGGCGTTGGCCTTGATGGCCGATTCGATCTGCGCCGGGGTGAGGGCGGAGTTGGCCGACTTCATCAGGGCGGCGAGGCCCGCGACGTGCGGGGTGGCCATGCTGGTGCCCTGGTAGGAGGCGTAGTTCTCGGTCGACGGCGTCTTGGTGCCGGAGTTCAGCGTGGACAGGATGCCGTTGGCGGTGGAGGTGCGGGTCTCACCGCCGGGGGCGGAGATGTCCACGAGGGAGCCGTAGTTGGAGTACGAGGCCCGGCTGCCGGCGCGGTTCGTCGCGGCGACCGTGATCACGTTGTTGCAGTTCGCCGGGGAGGCGTTGGAGACGTTCTGGTTCTCGTTGCCGGCCGCGACGACGACCGCGGTGCCGCGGTTCACGGCGCCGTTGATGGCGCTCTGGGTGGCGGTGGAGCAGGCGCCGCCTCCGCCGAGGCTCATGTTGATGACCTTGGCGACGTTGCTGTTGGCGGGGACACCGGAGACGGTGCCGCCGGACGCCCAGGTGATGGCGTCGATGATGTCGGAGTCGTAGCCACCGCACTTGCCGAGGACGCGGACCGGGGAGATCTTCGCGCCGTAGGCGACACCGGCGACGCCCTTGCCGTTATTGGTGGCGGCGGCGATGGTGCCGGCGACGTGGGTGCCGTGCCAGGAGGAGGTGGACGCGGCGATGCCCTGTCCGCACTCGTTGTCGTTGTACCAGTCGCCCGGGTCGGCCGGGTTGCTGTCACGGCCGTTGCCGTCGACGGAGACGGCCGTGTCGGAGATGAAGTCGTAGCCGCCGACGATGTTCGCGGCGAGGTCCGAGTGCGCCACGTAGCCGGTGTCGATGACGGCGACGGTGACGCCGGTGCCGGTCGTGGTGTCCCAGGCGCCGGGGACGTTCATGCCCGCGGTGGCCTCGAACAGGTCCCACTGCTTGCCGTACTCGGTGTCGTTCGGGGTGACGGCCGTCGGCTTGTTCAGGCGGTCCGGGACGACGTAGGCGACCTGCGGGTCGGCCTGGTACGCGGCGACGACGTCGGCGACGGACGCCCGGGTGGAGTCGGTGCCCAGGTCGACGAGGGCGGCGCCGGTGCCGAGGCGGCGCTGGAAGTCGACATCCTCGCCCGTCTTCTCGGCCTTGGTCGCGGCGTCGGCGGCGGCGGCCTTGTTGGACTTGGCCTCGGTGGCGCCGGACTTGTAGCCGACGATGAGGCGCTCGGCCGTGGTGCCGGGGGCGGCCTCGGTCTGTGCGGCCGGGACGGCGGCCGGGGTGGGGGCGGACTCCCGGGCGACGGCGACCGAGGCGGGGGCTGCGGTCAGCAGGGCCGTGGAGACGACGGCGACGGATATCAGCTTCCGTCTGAGCTCTGGGGAGATACGCACGGTCGTTGCCTTTCGTGGCCGGACTCCGGGCTGGGCGGAGCGGCGGTGGGGTCGCTTCGTCCTCGAAGCGGAGGGGGGGTGGTTCGAAAAGCGAAGAGCGACGCGATGGCCGGCCAGGCGCGAGACAGCCGCGGACCCGTTCGGGGTTACCTGTGGGTCAGCTGTGCTCGAACGATAGGCAAAGGGAAGGTCACCGGGATACGGGGGAAACCCTCGATCCGGTCGGCACGCGACCCTCTATGACGGGCAGTTGAGGGCTCAATGGACCCTTTTCGCGCAGGTCGTGGCGTGATGAACGCACCGGGCCGATTTCCCGTACTGCATACCGAACGTCGCCGCCCAGGCCGAGGAGACGCAGACGGATGTCTCGTGGACCCGCACACCGCACCGCACTTGCGACCGCTCTCGTGACCCCGCTGCTGCTGCCGTTGTGGACGGCGGGGCCGGCCCGGGCGCACGGCGCGCCGACGGACCCGGTCAGCCGGGTGGTGGCCTGTTCCCCACAGGGCGGTGACCGCGCCGGCTCGGCGGCGTGCCGTGCGGCCGTCGCCGCGAACGGAGCGCCTTTCACGGCGTGGGACAACCTGCGGGTGGCGAACGTGAACGGCCGGGACCGTGACGTCGTCCCCGACGGGAAGCTGTGCAGCGGGGGTCTGCCCGCCTACCGGGGCCTCGATCTCGTCCGCGCCGACTGGCCCTCGACGCGGGTGGCACCCGGCGCGACGCTCACGATGCGGTACGTCTCGACGATCCCGCACACCGGCACGTTCCGGATGTATCTGACGAAGCCCGGCTACGACCCGTCCGGGCCGCTGTCCTGGTCCGACCTGCCCGGGAAGCCGTTCGCGCAGGTGACGGACCCGGCCCTGACGGACGGCGCGTACCGCTTCGAGACGACCCTGCCGTCCGACCGGGCCGGGCGGCACGTGCTGTACACGGTCTGGCAGAACAGCAGCACGCCGGACACCTACTACTCGTGCTCGGACGTGGTGTTCCCGGAGACGGAGAAGAAGGAGCCGCAGCCGGCGCAGGAGAAGGAGAAGGAGGGGGAGCGCAGGAAGCGGGAGGGGGCGATGCCCGAGCGGAGGAGGGAGGCGGCGAAGAAGGAGCCGGCGGCCGGCCCTGCCGCGCCCACCCCCGGCTCGCGCCCTCGGGGCGACGGGACGCCACTGGCCGGTACCTCCGGCCCGGCCTCCGGCCCGTCCGCGCCCATGCTGGCGGGCGGCGCCGCGGCGGTGCTGTTGCTCACCGGCGGCGCCGCCCTGGCCGTACGGCTACGGCGACGCTGAATTGACGCGTCGCAGAGGTCAGTTGACGTTGACGGCGACACCGCCCGCGGTCACCGGGGCGTACTTGGCGGTGAAGAACGCGTTGGCGAAGCACAGCGACGAGCCGGACACCTTGGTGAACTGCTGGTTGCTGAAGGAGATGCTGTTGTCGGCGTTGTCCGACGTGCCGGTCAGCCCGGGGGCCTGGTAGACGCAGGTGATGGTGCCGAGCAGGGTGCGCAGCTTGACGGTGGACTGGACGGTGGAGCCCGCGGCCGGGGTCACGGAGACGGTGCCGTCGGAGGAGACGCTGGTGGTGTAGGGCAGGTTGTCGACGGTGATGCCGCTGACCCCGAGCACTCCGACGACGTTGGCGGTACAGCCGCTGGTGTCGAAGCTGTGCTTGGTCAGGGACTCGGTGGCGGTGCCGGGGGCGGCCGGGTTGTCGGTGACGGTGGCGGAGAACGCCGACTTGGTGCAGGAGATGCCGTTGGTGCCGGTCGCGCTGGAGTAGAAGGTGGCGGCGGTGCCGCTCGCCAGGGACGCGTCGAGGACGTCGCCGACCGCGACGGCCGCGCCGTCGGCGGTGGTCAGGACGGGGGTGTCGGCCGCGGAGGCGGGGGCGGCGAGACCCAGGGCGGCGACGGCGGCGGTGAGGGCCAGGAGGGTGCGTGTACGCATGCGGGTGTACCTCTTTCATAGCGGGGGTGGGGAGTGGGCCGGGCGTCCGCCGTTGCCGGCTCGTCGCGTCTTCTCCGTACGTGACGGGCCGGCAACGGCCCGCCGGTCACCGGCCGGAGGCTCACACGGGAAGGGACCTGCGGCGGGGCCGGGCGGGGTGTGGTGGCTGATGGCACGGCTCCAGGGAAGCGGCCGTGCCGTGGCGGGGGACTCGGGCGAGGGAAAGCCCGTGCGGACGCACCGGGTGACGAGCTGCCCGTACGGACGCACTGGGTGACGAGCTGCCCGTACGGGGACGAGCGGGTCCGGGGCACGCGGACGGTGCCGCGCGGCGGATCCGGCGCCACGGATCCGGTGGGACGAGGAGAGTTGTAGACCTGCTTCTCCATCAACGTCAAGGCTTCGCAGGGGAGTTGTGCGCGGGCTGAGTCTTTCGCGACACCGGCGACTCACCTGCGGCGCAGAATCGACACTCTTTGTTCACACTTCCCTTGACCCTTGATGTAACCGCCGGTAACTTCCTCGATGGCTACTGCGGCGTAACGGAAAGCCCTTGCAACCGCCGGGAGTTGCGGGGATGCGCGTACGCCGTCGATGTCCGCGCCAGGGCAATGCGCCACCGCCGTCCCGATCCGCACCCACACGCACCTGGAGCAGACATGACCTCCTCCGCCGAGCACACCCCCGAGAGAGCCGACGGCGCCGCCGCCCCGGACGCCGGTGACGTTCCCGCGCGACGCGGGCGGGTCCGGGCACGCCGCGCCGCGGTGATGGCGGTGCCGGCCACGCTGGTCGCCGCCGGTCTCGCGGTCCTCACCGCCGAGGGGGCGCTGGGCGTGCAGTTCGCCATCTCCGGCATGCCGTTCACGGTCACCGCGACCGAGCTGAACGGCACCGGATTCGCACAGTTCGGCGGCCTGGACGAGATGGCCGAGGGCAGTCCCAACGCGGGTGACACCGGCGGTCAGGTGCTGGTCGTCACGTCCGTGATCAAGAACGCGACCCTCACCAAGCTGTGCCAGAGCGTGGACCTGGGCGGCACGAACCTGGTCATCAGGGCGGGTCAAGGGGCGCAGAAGGTCACCGCCAGCGATCTGACGACCGACTCCACCGAGCTGACCGGCGACGCGGCGTTCAACAACATCGAGATCGGCAACGACGCCAGCATGCTCGACAAGGCCGGGCCGAAGGGCCGCGGACCCAAGGGCGTGTTCAGCCAGCAGTCCGACACGGTGCACATCGCCAACCTGCGGCAGACCAACTACGCCACGACGGCCGGCGTGTTCAAGCTGCCGGGACTGAAGCTGGGCTTCAGCGGATCGGGTTGCTGATGCCGCGCGGTCCGCGCGAGGGGTTGCGGCCCGCCTTCGGGCAGTGGCGGGCCGGCCGGCCGTTCTGGGGCGGGCTGCTGCTCGCCCTGGGCGGCGCGGAGGTCCTGCTCACCCTGAAGGCGTCGCTGGACGTCATCCTGCACGTCGGCATGCAGGGCCTGGCCGGCTATCTGCTCCCGGCCGTGATGCTGCTGTGCGGCGTGCTGATCCTCTTCAATCCCGCTCAGCGCCTGTTCTACTCGCTCATCGGGGTGCTGGTCTCCCTGGGCACCTGGCTGACCTCCAACCTGGGCGGCTTCTTCATCGGCCTGCTCCTGGGCGTGATCGGCAGCTGCCTCGCCTTCGGCTGGCTCCCGGACCAGGAACCCCGCGTCAGCCGCAGGCGGCGCCGGAAGGAGGCCCGGACGGCGAAGGGCGTGCCCCCGGCGCCGGTGGGGCAGCCCTGAGCCCTGCCGCGAAGCGGCTCCCGGCACGCGGGACCCGCCGCATGGCCGGCCCTGTCCGGCGTCCACGGGAATCCGGAGGCGGCCCAGCCGATCGGTGACCTGCCCTCCGGCCTGCCCGCACTCTCGCGTGGCGGCCCGGCACGGCACCTCCGGGTCGTCCCGCCCGGCCGGGCCGAGGGCCTCGCGTCCTCGAAGCCCCCGCCTGCCCCACCGTCACCGCCCCTTCCGCCGCGTCCGCCGTCCCGCGTGCCGCGTGCCGCACCAGTGGCAGGCGGGCACCCCGAGCCGGAGCCGGCCGCGTCGGCGGTGATCATGAGCGGTCAGCCCGGCGTCATCTCTGTCCGCGCGTGCCGGCCGAACCGCACGGACGGTACGGAAGGCCGAGGTGAGAGCCTTTCCCGGCGCCACTGTTCGACCAGTCGCACAGATCATCACGATGCGGCAGCATCACCTCACGGCATGTGTCCGCTCACTTGACGATCGGTGGTCACACACGATTGGCTCCGGGCCAGCGAGAGTCATCCGGTCGGGGCACACCCTGCGGCCCGCCTGCACTCTCACCCTGCTCTTGCTCGGCCGCACAGCGAGGTCCGCCCCTCATGAACACTCCTCCCCCGCCGCGCCCTTCCGTGAGACGCACGCGTCTCGCGACCCTGGTGTCCGCTCTGTGTCTGCTGGTGTCCGGCTGCTCCGCCTTCGGCGTGGCCGACGACGGGCCGGACACGGCGGGCGGGCCGGACGGCGGGATGAGGGTCACCCTGGTGACGCACGGCGGCGAGGGGGACGCCTTCTGGGATCTGGTGCGCCGGGGCGCCGAGGCGGCGGCCGCCAAGGACGGCGTCGACCTGACGTACGTCAGCGACGCCGACCCGGCCGCGCAGGCCGACCTGATGCGGAAGGCTGTCCGCGACAAGGCCGACGGCATCGCGGTGACCCTGGCCAAGCCGGCGGCGATGCGCGGCCCGGTCGCCCAGGCCAAGGCGGCCGGCATCCCCGTCGTGGGGCTCAACTCCGGTATCGACGCCTGGCGCCCGACCGGGCTCCTGGAGTACTTCGGGCAGGACGAGTCCGTCGCGGGCCGGGCCGTCGGCGACAAGCTGGACGACCTCAATGCCGAACACGCCCTGTGCGTGGTGCACGAGCGGGGCAACGTGGCGCTGGAGGCCCGCTGCGCCGGTGTGCGCAAGACGTTCCGCGGCGCCACCGACAACCTGTACGTGGACGGCAGTGACATGAACGCGGTGACCGCCGCGATCGCGGCCCGGCTGCGGCGGGACTCGAGCATCGACGAAGTCGTCACGCTGGGCGCCCAGTACGGGCTCAGCGCCGTCAAGGCGGTGCGGCAGACCGGCAGCAGGGCCGAGGTCGCCACCTTCGACCTCGACAAGGACCTGGTCAAGGCGATCCAGGGCGGCGAGGTGCAGTTCGCCGTGGACCAGCAGCCGTATCTGCAGGGCTATCTCGCGGTGGACGCCCTGTGGCTGTACCGGACCAACGGCAACGTCAGCGGCGGCGGGACGGCGCCGGTCCTCACCGGCCCCGCCTTCGTGACCAGATCGAATGTGTCCGCCGTGGCACGGTTCGCGGCCGCCGGGACCCGGTGACCGGATACTTCCTGTGACGGTGTCGCCAAAGATTCGGTCAGGCCCGGCCCATACGTCCACTTGTGCGGATAACATCCTGCGCATCCCATGTGCCGTGCCGGGGAAGGCACCACACCCGCGCCCGTTCCCCACACTCCCCGACCGCTCCGCCTCCCCGTTCCCCACCCCCCGCTGATCGCCCTAGGACGACGATGTCTCGACGGACAGGTGCCCGGCGCCGTCTCGGCTCCATACGCCTCTCCCTGGTGCTCCTGGCCCTCGTGCCCAGCATCACTCTCGCCGCCATGTGGGGCGTGACGACGATCCAGATGTTCTCGGAGGGCCTCAGGCTGCGGGACCAGACGGACCTCAGCCGGTCGACCGGCGCCATGGGCACCGACGCGACGCTCGCGCTGCAGCGGGAGCGCAGTCTGTCGGCCGCGTGGCTGGCCTCGCCGAAGGGCTCCCGCGCCGCCCTCGACGCGCAGCGCGAGGAGACCGACAAGGCGGTCGCCAAGCTGGTCGGGCAGGCGGACGTGATCGAGAAGGCGCCCTCCCGCGTCTCCGACCGGCTGTACTCGGTGCTGGGCTCGGTGGGCAGCCTGGAGTACTACCGGGACCAGGTGGACGACCCGACCGACATCACCGCGCAACAGGCGCTGGACCAGTACTCCTCGATCATCGACGACCAGATCCACGCCTTCCAGGAGCTGTCCCAGGTCGACGACGGCGACCTCACCTCGCAGGCCGGCCCGCTGGTCGGTCTCGAGCACGCGGCGGAACTGGTCTCCCAGGAGGACGCACAGCTGACCCTGGCCTGGCCGTCCGGGCATCTGGACGACAAGGCGTGGACGCAGTTCACGGAGTTGGTGAACACGCGGCGCTGGCTGGTCCAGGACCAGGTCGTGCCGCAGCTGACGGGCGACGCGAAGGCGCAGACGGAGCGCATCCTGGCCAGCCCGCAGTGGCAGGCGCTGCAGTCCGTCGAGGACGAGGTGCTGGCGTCGCGCAACTCAGGTGCCTCCGCCGACCGGATCGCCCTGCCGGACGCGCGGAAGCGGTGGAGCACCGCCATGGACAAGCTGTCCGAGGACTACGAGGGCCTCATCCAGCAGCAGACGACGGGGCTGCTGGAGCGCAGTGCCGACAAGGCGGACGCCCTGCTGCTCAAGGCGGCGCTGCTGAGTGCCGGCGGGCTGCTCGCGCTGCTGGTGTGCGTGGGCATGTCCTGGCGGATCACCCGTTCGCTGTCCCGGCGGCTGCGTGGGCTGCGCCGGGCCGCCGTCAGCCTGGCGCAGGAGCGGCTGCCCGACGTGGTGGCGCGGCTGGACCGGGGCGAGACGGTCGATCCGGAGTCGGCGACGACGGAGCTCGACTACGGCCACGACGAACTCGGCCAGGTGGCCCGGGCGTTCAACACCGCGCAGCGCACGGCCGTGCACACCGCCGTCGAACTCGCCGACACCCGGCGCGGCTTCCAGAAGATCATCCTGGGTATCGCGCGGCAGAGCCAGAACCTGGTCAACCTCCAGCTGAGCAAACTCGACACGCTGGAGCGTGAGCACACCGACCCCGACATCCTCAAGGGCCTGTACGAACTCGATTCCACCGCCAGCCAGTTGCGCCGCTACGAGGAGAACCTCGTCATCATCAGCGGCGAACGGCCCGGCCGCAGCTGGAGTGAGCCGGTCGCGCTGATGGACATCCTGCGCAGCGCGGTCGGGGAGGTCGCCGAGTACCAGCGGGTCGACGTGCTCACCGAGGAGGAGGTGTACGTCGCGCCGCCCGCGGTGGCGGACGTCATCCATCTGCTGGCCGAGCTCATCGACAACGCGACCGTGTACTCCCCCGCCCCGAGTCCCGTCACGGTGCGGGCCCAGATGGTGGCCAAGGGCTTGGCCGTCGAGGTGGAGGACCGCGGCCTCGGCATGCCGGAGGAGGACTACGCGTCCTTCAACGAACAGCTGGCCGTACCTCCGCAGTTCGACGTGGTGGCGCTCGCCGACGACCTGCGCCTCGGCATGTTCGTGATCGCCCGGCTGGCCCACCGGCACGGCATCGCCGTCACCCTGCGCTCGTCGCCGTACGGCGGGACCACGGCGATCGTGCTGATTCCGCACGAGATCGTGGTGCGGGAGATCGCGGGCGTCGGGGCACCGCACGCACGGTCCGCCGAGGCCGGAGCCGGTGCCGACGGTCTCGCGGTCCCGGCCGGCCCGACAGGCCCGGCCGGCGGCACGAAGGACGGTGGCGCGAAGGACGGTGGCCCCCCTGAGGACACGCTGGTGGCGGTGGGAGGACGGGGTGCGGTGGACGCCGAGCCGAGTGAGGCGCCGCAGCGCTCCGACGCTCCGGGGGCAACCGGACGCGCCGGCGGGGCCGCCCGTGAGCCCCGTCCCCTCGTCGCGGCCCGCACCGCCTCCGCCGTCCCGTCCGCCACGCGCGAGGTGATCCCCCGCCGGGACGGTCTCGCCCCGCTCCCCCGCAGGGTGCCGCAGACCAGCCTGGTGGAGGAACTGCGCGAGGAGGCGCCGCCCGCCGGTGACGACGGCTCCCTCGACGACTTCACCGCGGAGGCCGCCGCGTCCTCCCTGGCCGGTTTCCAGCGCGGCACGCTCCGGGCCCGTGACGACGACACCGAGCCGTCGTACGACGCGGAGACGGCCGCAGCACCCCGGCAGGCCGCCGCCGGTCCCGTCCCCCCGACTCCGCCCGCCGACCGCTGACGAAGGACACCGCAATGACACGCCCCATCCCCGCCACGCACACCCAGCTCGACCAGCTGCTGACCGGACTCGTGGAGCGGGTCGCCGACGTGAACCAGGCCGTGGTGCTCTCCGAGGACGGCCTGGTGGTCAGCAAGTCCACCGGATTCCTGCGCGACGACGCCGAGCGGCTCGCGGCGACCGCGTCCGGGCTGATGAGCCTCAGCAAGGGCGTCAGCATGGATTTCCGGGGCGGTCCGGTGCGCCAGGCGCTCATCGAGATGGCCAACAGCTATCTGATTCTGACCTCCGCCGGTCCCGGCGCGCATCTGGTCGTGCTGACCGGGCCCGGCGCGGACGTCGGAGTCGTGGCCTACCAGATGAACATGCTGGTGAAGAAGATCGGCGAGCACCTGAGCGCGGCACCGCGGGGCGTGGCCGGCCCCGTCGTCGACCCAGGCGTGTGAGGTGGGCGGAGGTGATGCGGCGGGCCGGCTCGTCAGGCCGTTCGCTCTGACCGGTGGCCGCACCCGGCCCAGCCGCGCCGACTTCACGCTCATCTCGACGGTCACGGCGGTCGACCCGCAGCCCGCCTCGGCGGCACGGTGCCAGCCCGAGCACACCCGAATCCTCCGGCTGTGCGCCGAGCCGCTCGCGGTGGCGGAGCTGGCCGCCCGGCTCGACCTGCCGGTGAGCGTGGTCGTCATCCTGCTCTGCGATCTGCTGGAGGCGGGCCGGATCACCGTCCGCCCACCGCGCCTCGTTTCCCGCGCCACTCCGGACCTGGACCTGCTGCAGAAAGTGAGGGACGGCCTTGGCCGGCTCTGACCTTGCCACTGACGCGCCTTCGGCGCCCGACACGGTCAAGATCCTCATCGCCGGGGGCTTCGGCGTGGGCAAGACCACCATGGTCGGGTCGGTCAGCGAGATCGTCCCGCTGCGCACCGAGGAACCCCTGACCATGGCCGGTCTGGGCATCGACGATCTGGACGGCATCGAGGAGAAGCGGGCCACCACCGTGGCCCTTGACTTCGGCCGGATCACCATCAGCCGGGAGCTGGTGCTGTACCTGTTCGGCACGCCCGGGCAGCAGCGGTTCTGGTTCATGTGGAACGACCTGGCGCTCGGCGCACTGGGGGCGGTGGTCCTCATGGACGTCCGCAGACCCGAGGCCAGTTTCGCCGCGATCGACTTCTTCGAGCGCCGGGGCATCCCGTTCGTCGTCGGGGTCAACGGCTTCCACGGTGAGCACCCGTATCCGCCCGAGGACATCCGGGAGGCGCTCGCGGTGCCCGAGCACGTGCGGGTGCTGCTGTGCGACGCCCGGGACCGCGAGTCGTGCCGTGACGTGCTGATCGCCCTGATCGACCAGCTGATCGCGTCGGCGGTACAGGCCTGAGGCGGAACGGTTCAGCTGCGGCGGGGAGCGGCGCCGGGCGGCTCGGTGTACGGCACCGGGCGGCCCGTGAACGCGTCCAGGACGATGCGATCGCCGACCGGCCGGTCCAGCGTCACCGTCACCTTCGCGCCGCGCAGATCGGCCGTGCGGGGACGGTCCTCGGCGCCCGCCACTGCGGCGGACAGCACCACGCTGCCGTTCGTTTCGAGCGCCGTCACGACGGGGCCGTCGTCGCACGAGCCGTAGTGCGCCACCACGGTGACGGACCGGCCGTCCGGCGCCACCTTCACCAGGCCGGCGAGCGGCACCGGTCCGTCCTTGGGCACGTGGGATCCGAGCGGCCCGATGGGCGGCTCGGGCAGTTCGGAGGGGCTCACCGCGGCCCTCTTCAGCGGACCGGCGTAGCCCTCCAGGGTGAACAGCCAGGCCGGGACGGTCGCCGGCCCGCGGGCGGTGAGCACGGTCATGTTCCCCAACTCGGCGCCGGTGACGGTCGGTCGAGGGCCCGGGCCGCTGTTGCGGTCCAGGGCACGGTAGGCCCGGTCGGCCGTCATGAGAGGCCTGGTGAGGGATTTCCCGTCCTGCCACGTCACCCGGCCGCTCTTGCCCCGGGCGGAGGAAAGGGGCGCCCGCACGTCGAAGGTGCCGGTCGCGAAGGCGCGCCGATCGTCGCCGCGCAGGCCCTCCGCGGGCGGTTGGACGACCGGGGCGACGGGATGGTAGCCCTCGTGCCACCGGGCGGCCGCCCGGGAACCGTCCCAGGACTCGGCGACCCGATGGGCGCGGTCCGGTGACGGCGGGTCCGCCTCGGGGTCGCCGGCCTCGGCCGAGCCGCAGCCCGCGGCGGCACCGGCTCCGGTGACGGACAGGGCGAGGACGAGCAGAAGACGGGCGGTTCGTGTGCTGTCGGTACGCATGGCTCTCCCAGGGAGTCGCGGTGCCGGGGTGGTTGCGTCCCTGTGACGCCCCACCACCGGCCCGCGTTCGGTTCCCCTGTGAATCCGGCCCGGCCCGTTGTCCCGTCGTGACGGGCGGCCGGCTCAGGCCAGGCCGGCCGACTTCAGCCAGGCCGTCGCCACGTCCAGCGGATCCTTCTTCTCGAGCTGCACCTGCGCGTCGAGTTCCAGGAGCGTCTTCGTGTCCAGCTCGGCGGAGACCGCGTCGAGCGCTTCGACACCCTTCTGGGAGAGGCCGCTCTTGTTGACCAGCGGGGTCACGTTCGCGAACCCGAAGAGGTTCTCCGGGTCCTTCAGGACGACGAACCTCTCCTTCACGATGGTCGGGTCCGTGGTGAAGATGTCCGCGGCCTGGACGGTGTTCCTGGCCAGTGCCGCCTGGGTCAGCGGGCCGCCCGCGTCGAGCGCCTTGAAGGACTTGAACTCCAGCCCGTACACGGACTTCAGGCCCTTCAGGCCCTGCTGCCGGGTCTGGAACTCGGGCGAACCGCCGATCACCAGGTCCGGTGCGGCCTCCTTGAGGTCCGCGAGGGTGGACGAGGAGGTGAGCTTGTACTTCTTCGCGGTCTCGGCGTTGACGGTGACCGAGTCCTTGTCCTCGGCGGGCGACGGCTGAAGGACGGTCAGCTTCTTGTCGAGCTTGGCCTTGACGGCCGCGTTCACCGCCTCGGCGGACTTCTGCTCGGCCTTGGGGTCGAGGTAGGCCAGCAGCGAACCGTTGTACTCCGGCAGCACGGTGACGGAGCCGTTCTTCATCAGGCCGTACGTCGTCTCACGGCTGCCGATGTTGTGCTTGTAGGTGACCTTGAGGCCCTTGGCCTTGAGCGCCTCGCCGTAGATGTCGGCGAGCAGGGTGCTCTCGGCGAAGTTGTTGGAGCCGACGACGACGGTTCCTGCCTTCGCCTTCTCGCCCGCCAGGGGGTTGCCGGAGGTGTCGCCGGACGAACAGCCCGCGAGCAGCGCCGTCGCGGCGGTGAGCGCGACGGCCGCCGCGCCGGTGTGCCTCGTCCTGGACCTGCTGCTCTTCGCGGTAGAAGTCATTCAACGATCCAATCCAGCCGCTTTATGATCAGTCAAGAGTGTCTTGGTCACGGTTTGTTACGGAGTCGAGGCCGGGTCTCAGCGTCTGCGCACCCCCGGCGACACGGCCACCCGGCCCGCCACCCAGAACAGCGCCAGCGTGACGAGCGCCAGGACGGCGACCAGGGTGGCGCCGCCGACGACCTTCTCGTAGTCGCGTTGGAAGAGCCCGTCGACGATGTAGCGGCCCAGTCCGCCCAGGCTGACGTACGCGGCGATGGTGGCCGTCGAGACGATCTGGATGGCGGCCGAGCGCAGACCGCTGAGGATCAGCGGCAGCGCGACCGGCAGTTCGACCTGGAAGAGGATCCGCGACTCGCGCATGCCCATGCCACGGGCGGCGTCCACCGGGGACGGGTCGACGGCGCGGACGGCCTCGTAGGTGGTCACGAGGATCGGCGGCACGGCGAGCACGACCAGGGGGATCATCACGGGCAGCAGGCCGAAGCCCATGACGATGACGATCAGCACCAGCAGCCCGAAACTGGGCAGCGCGCGGGCGGCGGTGGCGATGAACGCGAGGGCGTTGCCGCCCCGCCCGGTGTGCCCGGTCAGCAGGCCGACGGGCAGGCCGATCGCGGCGGCCAGGGCCAGGGCCAGGGCCGAGTACTGGACGTGTTCGAGCAGGCGTTGGGGGATGCCGTCGTAGCCGTGCCAGTGGGCGCTGTCGCTGAAGAAGGCGTTGACGAAGTTCAGTACGTTCACCGGGTCACGTCCTGGGGGGCGGGCAGCGGCCGCCGCGCTGTCTTCGGGCGCCCGCGGGTACCGCTCGGCATCCAGGGGGTCAGCGCGACGCGGAGCAGCACCAGCAGGGCGTCGCACGCGATGGCCAGGACGGCCGTGGTGATCACGGAGTTCACGGCCAGTTCGGGACGGTCGTACTTCTGCGCGTCGGCGAGCAGGTTGCCGAGGGCGCCCTGGTTGCCGATGAGGGTGCCGACGCTGACCAGGGAGATGCTGGAGACGGTGGCGACCCGGAGCCCGGCGATGATGGCGGGCACCGCGATCGGCAACTGCACCTGGAGGTAACGGCGTACGGGTCCGAACCCCATGGCGGTGGCCGCGGCCAGGGTCTCCCGGGGCACGGACCGCACCCCGTCGACGATGGCCGGGACGAGCACCACGAGGCTGTACACGGCCAGCGGGATCATCACGGTCAGCTCGGTCTGGCCGGTGTAGTCGATGAGGACCACGAAGAACGCCAGCGACGGGACTGCGTACAGGACGGTGGTGGCGCCGAGCACGGGCGGGTACAGCCAGCGGAACCGGACGCAGAGCTGGGCGAGCGGCAGCGCGAGCAGCAGCCCGGCGAGCACCGGCAGCAGGGCCTCGCGCAGATGCAGTCCGATCAGTCCGGCGTAGCTGTGCTGGAGGTCGCTCGGGATGTCGAAGAAGCCGTTCATGACGCGGCCTTGGCCTCGTCGGCCCGGCCGGCGGCATGGGCGCTGCGGATCGCCTCGCCGATGGCCGCTTGCGAGACCACGCCGGTCACCCGCCCGGTGTCGTCCACGGCGACGGCCCAGCCGGCCGGGGAGAGCACGGCGCAGTCGAGGGCGGCCCGCAGGGAGTCGGTGCCGGGGACGAACGGCCGTCCGTGCGGCAGGAGCCGGCCGGGGTCGAGGTCGCCGGCGGTCAGGTCGTGCGGCTCGGCCCAGCCGAGGGGCCTTCCCTGGCCGTCGGTGACGAGCAGCCAGGCGGCGGCGGGGGCGGCGATCTGCTCGGCGGTGGCGTCCACCGGGATCACCGGGCCGGTCGTCAGGGGGAGTTCGGCGGAGGGGAAGAACGACAGCCGCCGGATGCCGCGGTCGGCTCCGAGGAAGTCCTCGACGAAGCCGTCGGCGGGGCTGGACAGCAGCTCGGCAGGGGGTGCGTACTGGGCGAGGTGACCGCCTTCGCGCATCACGGCGACCATCGTGCCGAGTTTGATCGCCTCGTCGATGTCGTGGGTGACGAAGACGATGGTCTTGCCCAACTCGTCCTGGATGCGCAGCAGTTCGTCCTGGAGGCCTTTGCGCACGACCGGGTCGACCGCCGAGAAAGGCTCGTCCATGAGCAGCACGGGCGGGTCGGCGGCGAGCGCCCGGGCCACGCCGACGCGCTGCTGCTGGCCGCCGGACAGCTGGTACGGGTACCGCTTGGCGAGCGCGGCGTCCAGGCCCACGCGCTCCATCAGCTCGGCCGCCCGCGCCCGGGCCTTCCGCTTGCCCCAGCCGAGCACGCGCGGCACGGTGGCGATGTTGTCGATGATCGTGCGGTGCTGGAAGAGACCGGCGTTCTGGATGACGTACCCCATCGACCGGCGCAGGCTGGTGACGGGCCGGCGCCGGATGTCCTCGCCGTCGAGGAGGATCGTTCCCTCGCTCGGTTCGACCATCCGGTTGATCATCCGCAGGGTGGTGGTCTTGCCGCAGCCCGAGGGTCCGACGAGGACGGTGATCGAGCGGTCGGGTACCTCGAGGGAGAGCCGGTCGACAGCCACCGTGCCGTCCGGATAGCGCTTGGTGACTGATTCGATCCGTATCAAGGCGCCGGAGCCCTTCGGGTTGGCGGAAGCGTTGGCCATGGTCGTACGGGCTGTTTCCGGACGAGTCTAGTGCCGCGGCAGGCAGCGTTTGCCCGTTGAGGAGCGGCGTCCGGTGCGTGCTCTGGGGGTGCCTCCTGCTCGAAGAGCTTGGGTGAGTGCCGGCCGGACGTCCTCGTACGGGACGCACTTGGGCTTTCGGCCGGTGCGGCGCGTGGGGGTACCCCCTGCTCGCAGAGCTCGGGGGAGCGTGCCGGGCGTCGCGACGGGGCGACCGTTGCCTGCCGCGGCACCAGAGGGCCCCTTTCACCGACCCGCAGGACGTGCCCCCGCCATGGCAGACGCACGGTGAACACCGTCGCTCCCGGCGCACTGTTCAGTTCGATGCGGCCACCGTGGGGCACCAGGAGGCCCCTTTCACCGGCCCGCACCGCGTGCCGCCGCCACGGGCAGACGCACGGTGAACACCGTCGCTCCCGGCGCACTGTTCAGTTCGATGCGGCCGCCGTGGGCGCGGACCAGGGACTGGGCGACCGCCAGACCGAGGCCGCTGCCGCCGCGGTCGCGGCTGCGGGCCTTGTCGACGCGGTAGAAGCGGTCGAAGACGCGGGCCAGGTCGCCGGGCGGGATGCCCGGTCCGGTGTCGGCGACCCGCACCTCGGCCGCGCCGGGCGCGAGAGTCACCTCCACCGACACCTTCGTGCCGGCCGGGGTGTGCACGGCGGCGTTGGTCAGGAGATTGTCGACGACCTGCCGGATGCGCAGCGGGTCCATCGGCAGCCGCACCGGGCCCGAGCCCACGAGGACGGTCAGCGGATGGTCGGGGCGGCCCGCCCGGAAGGCGTCCGCGGCCTGGCCCACCAGCTCCACCAGATCGGCGTCCTGCAGACGCAGCGGCGCCTCCACCTCCGCCGCGTCCAGCCGGGCGAGCAGCAGCAGGTCGTCCAGGAGGATGCCCATGCGGGCGGCCTCGGCACGCAGCCTGGCCAGGTGCCGGTCGCGTTCCTCCGGGGCGTTGGCGGCGGCGTACTGGAAGAGGTCGGCGTAACCGCGCACCGACATCAGCGGGGTGCGCAGCTCGTGCGAGGCGTCCGCGACGAAGCGGCGCAGCCGCTGCTCGGCCTCCGCGCGCACGGCGAGGGAGTCGTCGATGTGCTCCAGCATCGTGTTGAAGGCCGTGCGCAGTTCGTCCACCTCGGGCCCGCCGTCCCGGCCGTCGGCGCGCAGCGGCAGCCGGGCCGCCGACTCGGTCAGGTCGTGCGAGGCGATGCCGTGCGCGGTGGAGGCCATGTCGCTGAGCGGCTTCAGGCCGCGGCGCAGCATACGGCGGCCGAAGACGACCAGCGCGAGCAGTGCGAGCGCGAAGGTGACGACCTGAAGGGTGATCAGCTGCCCGACGGTGTCCTCGATGTCCTCCAGGGGCGCGGCACTGACCAGGACCACACCGCGCTCGACCTGGCAGGCGCGCAGCCGGTAGGAACCGGCGCCCTTGAGGTGTTCGGTGCGCAGGAGTTCGGTGTGCGCGGCGGTCTGCGCCCGGGCCAGGGAGGTGAAGTCGTCGACGTCCTCGGGCAGATCGGCGGGGTCCTCGGGCCTGCGGAGCTCGGGCGTACCGTCCCGCACGTCGTACACGGCGTAGAACCAGCTGTAGTACTTCTTGCCGGAGAGGGTGCCGTAGTCCGCGATGCTCTTGGACTGCGCGATCTGGGCCTGCGCCAGCTGCGTGTCGAGCTGGGCGGAGAGATAGTCCCGCATGTACGTGGTCATGGCCGTGCCGACGACGGCGAACACCACCAGGGACAGGGCGCCGAGGCCGAGGGCCAGCCGGGTGCCGAGCCGCATCCTGCGGTAGGCCCCTCGCAGCCGGGCGATCACTCGGCGGCCTGGCGCAGCACGTACCCGAATCCGCGCACGGTGTGGATGAGCGGCGCGCCGCCGTCGTCGGTCTCGTCGAGCTTGCGGCGCAGCCTGCTGACGACCAGCTCGACGACGTTGGAGCGGCCACCGAAACCGTACTCCCACACGTGGTCGAGGATCTGCGCCTTGGTGAGCACGGTGGGCGACTTGCGCATGAGGTAGCGCAGCACCTCGTACTCGGTCGGGGTCAGCGACAGCAGCCTGTCGCCGCGCCGCACCTCGCGGGTGTCCTCGTCCATCGTCAGGTCGCCGACCTGGAGCACGGACCGCTGGAAGGCGGGCCCGGCGCTGCGCCGCAGCACGGTCCGCAGCCTGGCCATCAGCTCCTCCACGGCGAACGGCTTGACCAGGTAGTCGTCCCCGCCCCGGGTGAGGCCGGCGACCCGGTCGGCGACGCCGTCGCGGGCGGTGAGGAAGACCACCGGCACCATCGTGCCGGAGGCGCGCAGCCGGTCCAGGACACCGAAGCCGTCGACACCGGGCAGCATCAGGTCGAGCACCACGATGTCGGGATGGAACTCGGCGGCCCGCCGCAGCGCGTCCTCGCCGGTGTACGCCGTGACCGCGTCCCAGCCCTCGTAGCGGGCGACGGTCGCGACGAGGTCGGCGATGGGCGGGTCGTCGTCGACGACGAGCAGTCGTACCTTTTCCACGAGCTCATAGTGCTGCACGGGTCCCGTGCCGCCATAGCCGCGCATCCCTTCACCGCGCGATCGATAAACACTTGAAAGTTGAGCGACAGCTTCCCGACAGCTCCCCCGCGCCAAGCTCGGTGTCCCAGGATCCGATCAAGGAGCTGCCGACCGTGACGACCCTCCAGCAACCTCCCGAGGCGACCCGCCCGGGCGTGCGGCCCGCAGTGGTGGGCCGCACCGGCCTGAACGCGGTGCTGCTGACGAACGCGGTCGTGGTGGCCGTCTTCTTCGCGCAGGCCGGCTTCGCCTCGAACGCGCTGATCGTGCTGGGCCGGCTGGCCGGGCTGTACGCGGCGCTGCTGATGGCGTTCCAGCTGCTGCTGGTGGCGCGGCTGCCGTGGTTCGACCGGCGGATCGGCATGGACCGGCTGACGTCCTGGCACCGCTGGACCGGCTTCTCGGTGCTGTGGCTGTTGCTGGCGCATGGCGTGTTCATCGTCTTCGGCTATGCGCGGGCCTCGTCGCTGGACCCGGTGAACCAGCTGGTGGACCTCGCCGAGACGGTCGAGGGCGTGCTCCGGGCGATCGTCGCCCTGGCGGTCATCATCGTGGTCGGCGCGGTTTCGGCCCGTTACGCCCGACGCCGGCTGGCCTACGAGACCTGGCACTTCATCCACCTGTACACCTACGTGGCGGTGGTCCTGGCGTTCACGCACCAGGTCGCGGCCGGGACCACGTTCACCTCGTCACCGGTGGCGACGGCGTACTGGTACGGCGTGTGGGGCGTGGCCCTGGCCTCGGTGTTCGCCGGCCGACTGGTGCTGCCGCTGTGGCGCAACCTGCGGCACCGGCTGCGGGTGACGGCGGTCGTTCCCGAGAACGACCAGGTGGTGTCGGTCTACGTCACCGGCCGCGACCTGGACCGGCTGCCCGCCCGCGCCGGGCAGTTCTTCCTGTGGCGATTCCTGACGAAGGACCGCTGGTGGCAGGCGAACCCGTTCTCACTGTCCGCCGCCCCCGACGGCCGTACGCTGCGCCTGACCGTCAAGCGGGCCGGTGACGGCAGCGCGGCCCTGCGGCACCTCGAGGTCGGCACGCGCGTGTTCGCGGAGGGCCCCTACGGCGCCTTCACCGCCCTGCACCGCACCCGCCCGGACGCCGTGCTCATCGCCGGTGGCGTCGGTGTCACGCCGATCCGGGCCCTGCTGGAGGAACTGCACGGCCACGCGGTCGTGATCCACCGGGTCGCCACGGACGGGGATGCCGTCCTCCACGACGAACTGCGCGATCTCGCGCTCGCCAAGGGCGCCGAGCTGCACCTGGTCACGGGTCCGCCCGTGCCGGACCGGCTGGCGCCGCGGGAGCTGATCCGGCTGGTGCCGGACATCGCCGGGCGGGACGTCTACCTGTGCGGTCCGCCGCCGATGATGAACGCGGTGCTCGGCAGCCTGCGCGAGCTGGGCGTGCCGTCGTCGCAGACCCACTTCGAACGCTTCAGCCTGGCCGGATGACGAGGAGACTGTCGTGAAGCGTGCCCTGCCCGTCCTCGTTCTGAGCGTTGCCGGCCTGATCCCGGTCTGGCGCTACGCCCCGTCGCACGACACGGGGCCGTCGTCGGCCGCCACGGGGGCCGCGGCGCTGGCGTCGACGCCCTCGGTCTCGTCGTCCGCGGGGCCCGGCGGCACCACGACCACGGTCGTGTCGGGGTCCACCGTCGACACCGAGAAGGGACCGGTGCAGGTCCAGGTCACCTTCGAGGGCGACGAGATCGCCTCGGTGCGGATGCTGCGCCGGCCGGACCATCCGCAGACCACGGCCGCCGTGCCGAAGCTGATCGAGGAGACCCTGCGGGCACAGAGCGCCGGCATCGACACGGTGTCCGGCGCCACGATCACCAGTGACGGTTACAAGGAGTCGCTCCAGGCCGCCATCGACGCGAGGGGCTGAGGAACGTGCGGCGCGTCGAGCACGTGATGGGGTTCCCGGTGTCGGTACGGATCGACGACGAGGACTTCCCCGAGGCACCGGTGGACGGCCTGTTCGCCTGGCTGCGCGAGGTCGACGCGCGGTTCAGCCCGTTCCGCCCGGACAGCGAGGTGTGCCGACTGGACCGGCGGGAGGTGCGCGAACCCGGCCCCGGGCTCCGCGAGGTCCTGGAGCTGTGCGAGGAGTACCGGATCGCGACCGGGGGCGCCTTCGACGTCCGTCTGCCCGGTCGCGGCCTCGACCCCTGCGCCGTGGTGAAGGGCTGGTCGGTGCAGAAGGGGGCGGAGCTGCTGCGGGCGTCCGGGGCGCGGCGCTTCTGCCTCAACGCGGGCGGCGACGTGATCGCCTCCGGCGGCCCCTGGCGCGTCGGCGTACGGCACCCCGGGCACGCCGACCGGCTGTGCGCGGTCCTGGACGTCACGGACCGGGCGGTGGCGACCTCCGCCCGCTACGAACGCGGCGACCACATCCTAGACGGCCGCACCGGCCGCCCCGCGACCGGCCTTCTCAGCATGACCGTCGTGGCCCCGACCCTGACGGAGGCCGACGCCGTCGCCACGGCCGCGTTCGCGCTGGGCGCGGAGGGCGTCGAGTGGGCGGCGGCCCGCGAGAACTGCGAGGTGTTCGCGGTGGACGCGAAAAGACGGGTACTGCGCAGTGCGGGGTTCCCGCGGGCGGCGGCCGATGGGGTCGCGGCGGTGTGAACCGGCGCCGGTCAGCTGCCGGGCAGGTCCTCCGGGGAGCCCGCCGGGGGACGAAGAACATGCTGCCGGTGACGGCCCGCGCGTAGTCCGGCAGCGGGTCGGGCCCCGAGCCCGAGGAACATCCAGGCCCATGGGGGGTCGCGCGCGGCCGGCTCAACGACCGGGACGCAACGGGAGTTCGTCCGTCACCCACTCCCACACCACTCGCACCGGTTAGCCTCGTAGGTCACCGAAGGTTAACGGGGGTTGCCCATGGTGAACGCCGATCGCACACCGCCGGAGTGCCCCGGAGGGCATGACGGCATGCCGGAGAGCGACGCCGGGCGCCTCCTGCAGAACCAGCTCGAGATCCTCATCCAGGACTTCCGCCGGAGCGCCGAACCGCCGATGCCGGTGTTCGTCGTGCACGCACAGGAGGACCGGGACGACGACGCGGTGGCCGGGCTGGTCCGGCAGCTGTACGCGGGACAGGAGGCGCACGGCACGCGCTGCGCGGTGACGCAGGATGCCTACGAGGGCTCCACCGAGGTGCGGCGGGCCGCGGCCCTGGTGCGGGCACTCGGCGACCCGAGGAAGTGGGGCGGCCCGAAGGCGGTCTACCGGCGCTACGCGTTCCCGCGGCTGCGGCTGGTGCACGCCATCGACGACGCGGTGGCGGCTCTCGGCGACACCTGGCCGACGCCCGTCCCCGGCAGTCCCGAGGCCGGGCAGGACCAGCGCCAGCGGCTGCTGAACGAGCTGGCGCAGCAGCGCTGGCGGCCGAAGAACTCCGCGCGCTGGCGCTCGGGCCTGCCGCTGTTCGACATGGCGCACATCTTCCCGGCGAGCCTCATGACCGTGCTCGCCGCGCTGCTGGCCCGCAGCGCGTGGTACGTGGCGGTCGGTTCCGGTCTGGTCTTCCTGCTGCTGCTGACGGTCCTCAACTACGCCCTGCCGGGGCGGGCGCCGATCTTCCTGTGGCTGCGCCGCGAGAGCCGCTGGTTCATGACGACGACCTTCCTGAGGGCGGCGGACCAGGAGGAGCCCACCGAGGTCTCGCTGTTGCGGCCGGTGCGCTCCTGGAAGGCGATCGCGGCCCGGGCCCACGACGTGGCCGAGGCGCTCACGGCGGGCGGCGACTTCCACCTCCAGCTGTACGTGCTGGCGCTGCGCGAGGACCTGCGGGACAACCACCGCCGCTGGAGCTGGGACCTGCGCGGCTTCAAACGGCCGCGCCCGCCGATGCTGTTCCTGCCGCACGCCGACGACCGCAACGGCGGCATCGAACTGATCCGGGCCATCAGCGACGTCCGCAGCCGGCGCAGCGAGCTCGACCCGCTGCTCGTGGTGGCCGCGGTGCGCACGCACGACGTGCCGCGCCTGGAGCGCAGCGTCGTCCGGACGGCGCCCGCGCCCGAGGTGGTGCCGCCCACGTTCGGCGCCAGGCTGCGCACCTGGTACCGGGAGTGGGGCCGCAACCTGCGCGCCGAGCAGTCGCCCAGCCGGGAGCGGTCCGTCCTGCCGTGGGTGATGAAGGTCCCGCTGCCGCACGACCAGCTCGGCCCGGCCGAGGAGGGCCGTCACCATCTGCGGGCCTCCACCCGGCCGACGCCCGCCCGGCTGGTGTGGGCCCTGCACACCCTGGTTCTGGTGATCGCCCTGCTGGCCGCGGGCACCGTCATGCGGGCCGACGCCCTGCACGACCGGTACTGCTCGGCGTCCGTGCTGACCGCCAACCGCGACACCCGGCGCGAGGCGGCGCCCGACGGCCGCACGGAGTGCATCGGCGTGGCGACGGACGGCGTCCGCTTCGCCGACTGGCTGCCCGCGCCCGAGCCCGGCGACGACGTCAAGGCGCTCACGGTCGACGACCAGACCCCCTGGACGGTGGCCGACCTGGAGGACCGCATCGCCCGGCAGAACGAGGACGTCCTCGCCGACCACGCCGGCAGGTACGTCACCGTCGTCTACGCCGGTCCGCTCAGCGCCGACGCCGCGGCCGGCTCCTCCCTCGTGAAGGGCGCCGAGGAGCTGGCGGGCGTGTACCTGGCGCAGGCCGTCGTCAACGAGAACTCCAGCGTGAAGCTGCGCGTCCTGGTCGCCAACGGCGGCGTGGACCTGGGCCACCAGGAGGAGATGGCCGAGGCGATCGCCGCGTACGCCGCCCACGATCCGACGGTGGTGGGGGTCGTCGGCACCGGCCGTGACCTGAAGTCGAGCCGGGCCACGACCCGCATCCTGATGGAGGCCGGCCTGCCGATCGTCTCCGGCACCAACTCCGCGACCTATCTGCCCCGCGAGTTCGCCAACTGGTTCAGCCTGGCCGCCACGGACGAGTGGCAGACTCGGCAACTCGGTCTGATCGCGGCCCAGTTGCGCACCCCCGGCCGACGGCAGTACGCCCTCGTGCTGGCCCGTGACACGGCGAAGAGCGACGACCTCTACACCGACGAGCAGGCGCGCTACGGCCAGCGGATGCTGCGACGGCAGGGCTTCACCCTCCTCGGCCAGCGCCGCTACACCCTGCGGGGCGGCAAGCCCGAACTGCGCTCGCACGCCCAAGAGATCTGCCGGGGCGCACGGGTCCCGTCCGTGGTCTACTTCGCGGGCCGGGTGGAGGACATCGACCCCCTGATGACCCAGCTGGGCACCGAGCCGGGTTGCGCCGGCAAGCCCCTGGCCATCCTCACCGGCGACGACCTGTCCAAGGCCGACTTCGCAGGCGGCGGCCAGTCCGTCGCGCCGAAGGTCACGCTGTACCACGCGGCGCTCGCCGAGCTGCGCACGGCCGCCACCACAACGGGCTTCTACCTGGACGCCGCCAAGCACCTGCCCGGGATGCGAGGCCGCCGTCTGCGCTACGACAGCCCCGCCCTGGCCAGCGGCCAGACCGCCCTCGCGCACGACGCGACCCGTGCCCTGTTCTGGGCGGCCACCCGCGACGACCGGCCGCAGAGCCGCGCCTCGACCTGGGTGAATCTGCGCAACGTCAAGATCGAGGGGATGGCCACCGGCACCATCGACTTCACCGGCGCCCCGCTGTACGGCGACCGCACCGGGCACAGCATCGTCCTCAAGGAGGTCCGCCGCACCGACGACGGCACCTCCGCGCCGCGCGTGGTGTGCCGGCGCCCCGCGGGGAAAACGGCACCCCTCACCCAGAAGGAGTGCCGCATCCGCTGAGCGGCGCCTCAGCCCTCCTCGGGGGCCAGGCGCAGTGCGATCGAGTTGATGCAGTACCGCTGGTCCGTGGGCGTCGGATACCCCTCGCCCGCGAACACGTGCCCGAGGTGCGAGCCGCACCGGGCGCACCGCACCTCGGTCCGCATCATGCCGTGCGAACGGTCCTCGATCAGCTCCACCGCGTCGGTGTCCTTGGGGTCGAAGAACGACGGCCAGCCGCAGTGGGACTCGAATTTCGTGTCCGAGGTGAACAGGTCCGCGCCACAGGCGCGGCAGGAGTAGACGCCCCGGGTCTTGGTGTCGGTGTACTCACCGGTGAAGGCGGGTTCGGTGGCCGCCTGCCGCAGGACCGCGTACTCCCCCGGGGACAGCTCCGCACGCCACTGCTCGTCCGGCTTCTCCACGTCGTACGGCATGAGCCTCCAGCCCCTCAGTTCGACAGACGGTCCAGGATCAGCGGGCCGAGGTCGGTGACATCGCCCGCTCCCATGGTGAGAACGAGATCCCCGGGCTTCGCCATTCCCGCGACGACCGACGGAACGTCCGCCTTGTCGTGCACGGAGGTCACGTCCGCGCCCGCGGCCCGGGCCGCCTCGATGATCAGCTCGCTCGTCACACCCGGGATCGGGTCCTCACGGGCCGGGTAGATGTCCAGCACGACCGAGGCGTCCGCGAGGGCGAGGGACCGGCCCATCTCCTTGCCGAGCTCCTGCGTGCGCGAGAAGAGGTGCGGCTGGAAGACGACCAGGATCCGGGCGTCCCCGGCCGCCGCGCGCATGGCTTCCAGGTCGGCGGTCATCTCGGTGGGGTGGTGCGCGTAGGAGTCGATGACCTGCACGCCCGCGGCCTCGCCCTTCAGCTGGAGCCGCCGCTTCACGCCCGTGTACGCGGCGATCGCCGGGGCCAGCTCGGCCGCCGGGACTCCGAGCGCCACGCCCGCCGCCAGCGCGGCGACCGCGTTGTGCGCGTAGTGCCGGCCGGGCACGGAGACCGTGAAGGTCAGCTCCTCACCCTGCAGCACCACGGTGACCTCGCTCTTCAGCCCTTGCGGCACGACGGACAGGATGCGCACGCCGGCGTCCTCGGACTCGCCGTACGTCACCACGCTCACGTCGCGGGCCCGGACGCGGCGCGTGAGCTCCCGGGCGCCTTCGTGGTCGGCGGCGATCACCAGCGTGCCGCCCTCGGCGATCCGGCCCACGAACGTCTCGAACGACTCGTAGATCTCGTCCATGGACGCGTAGTTGGCGTGGTGGTCGAGTTCGACGTTGAGGACGATCGCGACCTCGGGCGCGTACTTGTGGAAGCTGCGGTCCGACTCGTCCGCCTCGGCGACGAAGATCTCGCCCTCGCCGTGCAGCGCGTTGGAGCCGGGCGCGTCCAGGTCCCCGCCGATCGCGTACGAGGGCTTCAGGCCCAGTTCGCTCAGCGATACCGCCAGCATCGACGTGGTGGTCGTCTTGCCGTGGGTCCCGGCGACGGCGATCGGCCGCAGCCCGTCCATCAGGGCGGCGAGCGCGTCGGAGCGGTGCACGACGGGGATGCCCAGCTCGGCCGCGCGGGCCAGCTCGGGGTTGTCCTGCCGGATGGCCGACGACACGACCACACAGCTGGCGTCATCGGCGAGGTGCTCGGCGGCATGCCCGATGCGCACGGTCGCACCCAGCGCCCGCAGCGCCTCGGCCGTGGCCGACTCCTTGGCGTCGCTGCCCGCCACGGCGGCCCCGCGCTGCGCCAGGATCTTCGCGATCCCCGACATTCCGGCCCCACCGATCCCGATGAAGTGCGGTCGGTCCATGGCGGGAGGAAGGCCGGCTGCCATGCGTGTGTCTCCAAGTTCGGGTGACGAGGGTGAGCGGGGCCAAGCCTATTGCGTGCGCGGGGCCGCCGTGCCCATCAGGGGCGCGGGGAGCCGCGCGAGCGGCCACGAGCGGCCCGCACCCGACGAACATCACAGCCCGGCACTACGCCTTGCTGTGCGAGAACAGCTTCAGCACCGGCACCCCCACCTTGTGCCGGGCCCGGGAGGCCCAGTCGCGGTGGAAGAACTCCTCCACGTAGTGGGGATCGGTCAGCACGATGACCTCGTCCGCCCCGACCTCCTCCACCAGGGACTTCAGCGCGTCCAGCGGGTGATCCTCGATCAGCCGCCCCTCCGCCGTACTGCCCGAGGCGCGCAGCGCGGCGAGTGACACCTCCAGGGCCCGCTGCCCCACGGTCAGCGCCTCCTCGCCCTCCGGTGTCTCCCCCTCGCGGACGGCCTCGTCGAGCTCGCCGAGCGCCACGTCGTCGATGGCCCGCAGCAGGCGGTCCGCCTGCTCTCCGCGCGGCTGCAGCAGCACGTGGAAGGAGACCTGCTCCTCGCCGTGCAAGGTGGTGACGAACTCCACGTCGGCGGACGTCAGCGCCTTCTCGATCATCAATACGCTGGTGAACACCAGGCGCCCCTTCTGCTCCGGGGGCCCGTGGCCCCGCTCCTCCGCGGGCCGCGCCGGGCCCTGCGGAAACCATCCTGCCCCGTGTTCCCACGGGTACTGCGGACCCAGTGTGCCCTCCGCACAGCAAACGGAATCGCACATTCCGCCACGAACGGCCCGACGGCGACCTCGGCCCCGTTTCCGGACGCACCAGCCGGTGTGATGGTCCGACCGTCGACACCTTGTACCCCGCGACCGGCGGTTCAGTGCGTCAGGCACGCCCGTAGCGCGTGAACAGGAAACCGTCCTCCTCCAGCATCGACACCAGTTCGAAGCGGTGCGGGACCGTGACCGCCGGCCCCCCGGCGATGCGCTGCGCGTCGCCCGCCGTGAGCATCGGGGAGACGGTCAGGCACAGCTCGTCGAGCACACCGGCCGCGACCAGCTGGCCCAGCAGCCGCGGGCCGCCCTCGGTCAGCAAGCGGGTGTGGCCGAGGTCGGCGAGGGCCCGGACGGCGCGGGCGGGATCGACGCCGATGCCGTCCCCCGCGGTCACCACCCTGGCGCCCGCCTTCTCCGCGGTGGCGACCCGGTCCGGGGCGGCCGCGGCACCGGTGAGGATCAGGGTGGGCACCAGGGGCGAGGTGAACAGCGGAAGCGAGAAGTCCAGGTCGAGGCCGGCGGTGACCACCGCGATCGCGGGTGCGGGCCGCTGCCCGGCCGCCTCCCGCATCGCCGCGAAGTCCTCCCGCGCGCGGGCCGGCCGGTACCCCTCCTTGCGCACCGTTTCGGCGCCGACGACCACGACGTCGGCGAGCGCCCGCAGGGTGCCGAAGATCCGCATGTCGGTGGCGCTGGAAATGGGCTGCGAACGGCCGTCGTGCTGGGCGGCACCGTCCAGCGTGGACACCATGTTGGCGCGCAGCCACGGCACCCGGCCCCCGGGCCCCGGCTCGGGGTAGGCGTACGCGGCCGCCAGTTCGTCCAGGCTCCACTCCCGTCCGGCGTCCCCACCGGACGCGCCACCCGGGGCCGGAGCTGCTGTTTCATCGGTCACAGGGAACAGACGTCGCATGCCGTGCAGTGTTCCACGCGCCGTAGCATGGTGAACCGTGTCCTCTTCCCCTGCCCCTTCCGGAAACGGCCCCGTGAGCGACCCGGCCCCGCTCTCGCTGTGCGCCCGTGAGCCGCATGTGCCAGCGGACCGGCTGGTCGCCGAGATGGTGCCGCCGCCGCGGTTCGACTCCGTCCGCTTCAGCACGTACATCCCGGACCCGAACCAGCCCAGCCAGACCGAGGCCGTCACCGTCCTGGAGAACTTCGCGGCAGGACTCGGCGCGAGCGCCGGTCCGGGCAAGCGGCGGCTGTTCGGTTTCGGCAGGGCGGCGAAGAAGGCCCCCTCCGGCCCGCGCGGCGTCTACCTCGACGGCGGCTACGGCGTCGGCAAGACCCACCTGCTGGCCTCCCTCTGGCACGCCACCCCGGCCGAGCCCGCGCTCAAGGCCTTCGGCACGTTCGTGGAGCTGACCAACCTGGTCGGCGCCCTCGGCTTCCAGAAGACGGTCCAGACACTGTCCGGCCACCGCCTGCTGTGCATCGACGAGTTCGAGCTCGACGACCCGGGCGACACCGTCCTGGTCTCCACGCTGCTCGGCAAACTCGTCGACGCCGGCGTCGCGCTCGCCGCCACCTCCAACACGCTGCCGGGCAAGCTCGGCGAGGGGCGGTTCGCCGCCGCCGACTTCCTGCGCGAGATCCAGGGCCTGTCCGCCCACTTCCGCGCCCTGCGCATCGACGGCGAGGACTACCGGCACCGCGGTCTGCCCGAGGCGCCGCCGCCGTACTCCGACGAACAGGTGACCAAGACGGCACACGCCACGAACGGCGCCTCCCTCGACGCGTTTTCGCCCCTCCTGGAGCACCTCGCCCGCGTCCACCCCAGCCGGTACGGCGCCCTGACCGACGGGATCAAGGCCGTCTGCCTCACCGGCGTACGGCCGGTCCCCGACCAGTCGACGGCCCTCAGGCTCGTCGTCCTCGCGGACCGGCTCTACGACCGCGAGGTGCCCGTGTTGGCCTCGGGCCTGCCCTTCGACCAGCTCTTCAGCGACGAGATGCTGAACGGCGGCTACCGCAAGAAGTACTTTCGGGCCATCTCCCGGCTCACCGCCCTCGCCCGCGACGCGGGCGCACTGGCGAACGCGCGGTGATCACCGCTCCACTACAACTTCAACAGCCGTGAGGGAAGCGTCGATTCGAGCCACCCCACCCACGGTTTTCAGGCTCTCTTCAGCTGGAAACGTTAAGTTAACCCTGCAAATGACTTTGCCGGGTTAACGTGTTTCTTGACCAGCCGTTGACCAACCGTTGGTCCGCACTAGACGTGCGGCACATATGAAGGGGGGCGCATGCATCGAGGTACGACGGCACGGACCGTGGTTTCGATCCTCGCCGCCGCCCTGCTCGCCCTTCAGTTCTTCGCACCCACGGCGTCGTTCGCGTCCGCGCACACGTCGAGCGAAGCCCAGGCCAAGGCTGCCTCCGGAACCAAGCCCTCCGGGAAGTCCTCACGACCCGGCGCCGAACTCGCCGGGAAGGCCCTGCGTGACGAGGCGGCCTCGTGCCGCGCGGGACGCCACGGGGACCCGACCGGTCCCCTGCGCACCCGTGACCGGTCCCACGCCGCCGACTCGGCGCCCACGGCGCCCGAACGGCCGCTGCCGAGGCACACCCGACCGACAGCAGACGAACCGGTCAGACCCGGCGCCGCGTACGAACGCACGTCGAGATCCTCGGCGTCGCGCACCCCTGCAGCCCTGCAGGTCTTCCGCTGCTGAGCAGCGAAACGCAGTACCCCCCCCACCTCTGTCATGCCCGTCCGACGCGCCCCCACTGCGCGCCAGGAGGAGTCACCACACCATGCAGCCCCTCATCGACAACGCCCGCAAGTTCGGACAGCGCCCTGAGGAGTTCGCCCGCCTCGCCGAGGGCCAGTCCCCCGACGTCCTGTTCATCACCTGCTCCGACTCCAGAGTCGTACCGGCCCTGATCACGGGCGCCCGTCCCGGCGAGCTCTTCGAGCTGCGCACCGCGGGCAACGTCGTTCCCCCCCACGCCCTCGAGCACCCCACCTCGGAGGCGGCCACGATCGAGTACGCCGTCGAAGTCCTGGGCGTCAAGGACATCGTGGTCTGCGGCCACTCGCACTGCGGTGCCGTGGGCGCGGTGGTACGCCACGACGATCTGACGGTCGTACCCGCCGTGCGCGACTGGCTCGCGCACGCCTGTGACGAGCCCAAGTGCTCCGACCCGGCCGACCCGACGGTCGCCGAGGCCGTGCAGAACCACGTGCTGACGCAGCTGCTGCGGCTGCGTTCCTACCCGTGCATCGAAAAGCGCCTCGACGCGGGTGAACTCCGGTTGCACGGCTGGTACTACGAGGTCCACACCGGCGTCGTGCGGGAACACCGCACGGAATCCGACACGTTCGAGACGCTCTGAGGGGGCTGTGACCATGCTGTCGAAGTTCCCTTACCTGAGGCAGGACTTCCTCGCCTCCATCGTCGTCTTCCTGGTCGCCGTGCCGCTGTGCGTCGGCGTGGCGGTCGCATCCGGCGTTCCCGCGGAGCTGGGCCTGATCACCGGCATCGTGGGCGGGATCGTCACCGGGCTCATGCGCGGCAGCAGCCTCCAGGTCTCCGGGCCCGCCGCCGGCCTGACCGTGCTGGTCTTCGAGGCCGTCAGCGAGTTCGGGGTGGCCACGCTCGGCGTGATCGTGCTGTTCGCCGGGCTGCTCCAGCTCGCCATGGGCTTCTTCGGGATAGGCCGCTGGTTCAGGGCGATTTCCGTCTCCGTCGTCGAGGGCATGCTCTGCGGTATCGGTCTGGTGATCATCGCCGGGCAGATATACGCGGCAGCGGGGCTGAAGGCCCCGGAGTCCGGTCTCGGAAAGATCGCGGGTCTGCCCGGGGCGTTCGCCGACGCGCTCGGCAGCACCGAGGCCCTGGCCTCCCTCGCGATCGGCGCGGGCACCGTCGCCGTCATCGTGCTGTGGAAGAAGCTGCCGAAGGCGGTTCAGACCGTGCCCGGCGCCCTCGCGGCGGTCATCCTGGCCACGGTCGCCGCGCTCGCCTTCAGCCTGCCGGTCGCCACCGTTCAGGTGGAGGGTCTGCTCGGCGTCATCCAGCCGCCCGGGGCCGAGGCCTTCGGCGAGTTGGCCACCCCGGCCATCTGGGGCACCATCATCGCCTTCGCGCTGATCGCCTCCGCCGAGAGCCTGTTCAGCGCGGCGGCCGTGGACCGGCTGCACGACGGTCCGCGCACCGAGTACAACAAGGAGATGGTCGCCCAGGGCGTGGGCAACACCCTGTGCGGTCTGCTCGGCGCGCTGCCGATGACCGCGGTCATCGTGCGCAGCTCCGCAAACGTCAACGCGGGCGCGAAGACCAAGGCGTCGCGTGTGCTGCACGGCGTGTGGCTGCTGCTGTTCGCCGCCGCGATGCCGTGGGCCCTGGCTCTGATCCCGATCCCCGCCCTGGCCGGCATCCTCGTGCACGCCGGCTGGAAGCTGATCCCGTTCAACCAGATCACGGCGCTGTGGCGGGAGCACAAGGGCGAGGCGCTCATCCTGGTCGTCACCGCGGTGTCGATCGTCGCGGTGAACATGTTCGAGGGCGTGCTCATCGGTCTGGCCCTGTCGGTCGTGAAGACCGCCTGGGAGGCCTCGCACGTCAAGCTCGAGATCATCGACAAGGGCGCCGGCCCGATCCAGGCGTACCTGTCCGGCAACGCGACCTTCCTGCGGCTGCCGAAGATCCTCGACAGCCTGGAGAGCCTGCCGCAGGACCGCCCGGTCGAGCTGGACCTCTCGGGCCTGCACCACCTCGACCACGCCTGCCGGACAGCCCTGGAGAACTGGGCCACGCGGCACAGCGCGACGGGTACCGAGCCGGTGAAGGTCACGGAGCCCGTCGGGGCCCCGGCTGAGAAGGTCACTGCCGCCTAGCGGGCGGCCGGACCACCCGATCCCCGGTCCGGGGCGCGCCGGCTGCGCGCCCCGGACCACTCGCGTCCGCTCCCGTTCCGTCCCGGCCCGCGGGGCGTGGCCCCGCACCGTGATCCGGGCATATCGTTACAGAAGGCGAAGGTTTCGGACCTCTGAACGGGGAGGTCGGCATGGTCGAAGAGCTGGTCGGTGTGGTGGCCGCGGCCGGGGCCGGGGCACTGGTGTACCTGGCCTCCGCGGCGCGGGTCGTCAAGCAGTACGAGCGCGGCGTCGTCTTCCGGCTCGGGCGGCTGCACGGGGAGGTGCGGCGGCCCGGGTTCACCCTCGTCGTCCCCGCGGTGGACCGGATGCGCAAGGTCAACCTGCAGATCGTGACCATGCCGATCCCCGCCCAGGAGGGCATCACCCGCGACAACGTGACCGTGCGGGTCGACGCGGTGGTGTACTTCAAGGTGGTGGACCCGGCGGCCGCCATCGTCAACGTCGAGGACTACCGCTTCGCCGTCTCGCAGATGGCGCAGACCTCGCTGCGCTCGATCATCGGCAAGAGCGAGCTGGACGACCTGCTGTCCAACCGGGAGAAGCTCAACCAGGGCCTGGAGCTGATGATCGACAGCCCTGCCGTGGAGTGGGGCGTGACCATCGACCGCGTGGAGATCAAGGACGTCTCCCTGCCGGACACCATGAAGCGTTCCATGGCCCGCCAGGCGGAGGCCGACCGGGAGCGGCGGGCCCGGCTGATCAACGCCGACGCCGAGTACCAGGCCTCCAAGAAGCTGTCCCAGGCCGCCCAGCAGATGGCCGACACGCCCTCGGCGCTCCAGCTCCGGCTGCTGCAGACCGTCATGGCGGTGGCGGCGGAGAAGAACTCCACGCTGGTCCTGCCCATCCCGGTGGAGCTGCTGCGGTTCCTGGAACGGGGCCAGCAGCCCCCCGCGCAGAGCGCGGGACACGCCGATGCGGCGGACCGGGCGGAACGGGCGGAGGACTCCGTCGACCGCACGGAACGGGCCGAAGAGGCCATGGAGCAGCTGAGGCGCGCGGTCGAGCAGTGACCAGCGCCACGCGCGTGGTTCCCGCCGCCCGCACCAGGTGATAGACACAGCGGGATCACAGTTCCTGTCCGCCAGCAGGAAGGTTTCCCCATGACCGCATCCGGTCGCTCCGCCACACGACGTCAGATGCTCGCCGGGACGGGCGCCCTGGGCATCGGGATCGCGTTCTCCGGCGCCCTGTCCGAACTCTTCGCAGGCACCGCCGCCGCACAGGGCCTCGGCCGCACCGGCTACGGCCCGCTCGTCCCCGACCCCGAGGGCGTCCTCGACCTGCCGGAGGGGTTCCGCTACCGGATCCTCTCCCGCGAGGGAGACGAGCTCCGCTCCGGCGAGGGCAAGGTCCCCTCCAACCACGACGGCATGTCGGCCTTCCCGGGCAGAGGCGGCCGTGTCCATCTGGTCCGCAACCACGAGAACCGCGCCAGCGGCAAGGTGCCCGTCCCAGCCGTCGAGGGTCTCACCTACGACCCGGCCGCCAAGGGCGGCTGTACGGCGCTGACGCTGGACTGTCACAACCGGGTCCGGTCGGAACGCGTCGCGATCGCCGGTACGGCCGTGAACTGCGCGGGTGGCCCCACCCCGTGGGACACCTGGCTGACCTGCGAGGAGACCGAGGACAAGGCGGGCACCAACGGTTACACCAAGGACCACGGCTTCATCTTCGAGGTCGACCCTGCCGACCCGCACCGCACCGGGGCCGTGCCGCTGACCGCGATGGGCCGCTTCGCGCACGAGGCGATCGCCGTCGACCCCCGGCGGGGCGTGGTGTACGAGACCGAGGACGCCTTCGAGAAGCCCTTCGGCCTCTTCTACCGCTTCCTGCCGGAACGCCCGCTGGGCGGACGGGGTTCGCTGCGCGCGGGTGGCCGGCTCCAGGCCATGCGCGTGCCGGGCGTGCCGGACCTGTCCTCCGTCCAGGACGTCGGCGCCGAGTTCGACCGCATCGAGTGGGTGGACGTCCCGGACCCGCAGGCCGCACGGACGCCGATCCGGTTCCAGGACTTCGGTCGCGGAGGCATCACGCACGCGCAGAAGCTGGAGGGCTGCTACTGGGGCGGCCGGTCGGTGTACTTCGTGTCGTCCTTCGCCCGCCGCTCGGACGGTTCGGCCGCCGACCACTTCGGGCAGGTCTGGCGCTACGACCCGGAACGCCGCCGGCTCACCCTGGTGATCGTGTTCGGCCCGGACACCGATGTGCAGTTGCCGGGCGAGTCGCCGGACAACATCTGCCTGGCGCCCAGTGGCGGACTCATGGTGTGCGAGGACGGCAACGGCGCCCAGCACGTCTACGGCGTCACCAGGCGGGGGGAGGTCTACGCGATGGCCCGCAACCGACAGAACATCGGCACCGAGCAGGAGCCCGAGTGGGGTGAGTTCGCCGGGGTGACCTTCTCGCCCGACGGCGACACGATGTACGTGAACTGCTACACGCCCGGCACCACGTTCGCGGTGACGGGCCCCTGGCGCCGCTGACCGGCGCTCAGTTGCCGGACGGGGCGCCGGCGAGATTCGGCGTCCCGCCGGACCGGCGAGGCACAGGACCGCAAGGTGGCCCGATGACACACCAGGACAGCACTCCGCTGCGCGACCGGCTCCGCCTCCCGCCGGGTGAGCCGGTCGACCTGACCCGGTACGACGCCGCAGCAACCTCCGCCGCCCCGGACGGCAAGGCGGCGGGCAGGGCCGCCACGGCCCGTGTCGGCGAGCGGCTGGCCGTCCTCCAGGAGCGGCTGTGGGCGGCGAGCACCAAGGGCGACCGGCGCCGGGTCCTGCTGGTCCTGCAGGGCATGGACACCAGCGGCAAGGGCGGCACGGTCAAGCACGTCATCGGCCTGCTCAACCCGTCGGGCTGCCGGATCACCGCGTTCAAGGCGCCCACCGCCGAGGAGCGAGCGCACCCCTTCCTGTGGCGGGTGGAGCAGGCGCTCCCGACCCACGGCGAGCTGGGCATCTTCGACCGCTCCCACTACGAGGACGTGCTGATCGCCCGCGTCCGGGAGCTCGCACCCGCCACCGAGATCGCACGGCGCTACGAGCAGATCAACCGCTTCGAGCGGTCTCTCGCCGACGACGGCGTGACCCTGGTCAAGTGCTTCCTGCACCTCTCCTACGACGAGCAGCGCCGCCGGCTGCTCAAACGCCTCGACAAGCCGGAGAAGCACTGGAAGTTCGCCGCCTCCGACATCGACGACCGTGCCCTGTGGCCCGCTTTCCAGGAGGCCTACGCCATCGCCCTGGGGCGCTGCGGCACCTCGGACGCGCCCTGGTACCTGATCCCGGCCGATCACAAGTGGTACCGCAACTGGGCGGTCAGCACCCTGCTCCTGGAGCACTTCGAGGAGCTGGACCCGCGGTACCCGAAGGCGGACTTCGACGTGGACGAGTGCCGCAGACGGCTGCTGGAGCAGCCCTGATCCCTCCGGTCAGGCGGCGAGCAGGGCGTCGATCTGGGCGACGGCCTCCGTCAGGCCCTCCTCCATGCCCATGGCGACCATCTGCTCCATCTGCTCGCGGGAGTCGAACAGGGAGCGCATCTCCATGCGGGTGCCGCCCGCGTGCTCACTGAGCCGCACCCGCACGGACGTGGTCGGCATGTCGTCCTTGGGCTTGCCGTCGTCGTCGGCGAAGCCGTCGGTGAACTCCAGGGTGGTCGGCTCGCTGACCGAGGTGATCCGCCACCAGCCGCGATGCCGGTCGCCCTCCGGGCCGGTCATGAAGTAGGCGACCTCTCCACCGGGGCTCAGGTCGTGCTCCTGCACGGTCGCCGGGTAGGTCGGCGGGCCCCACCAGCGCTCCAGCTGCCGGGGGTCGGCCCACAGCCGCCACACCCGCTCGACCGGGGCGGCGAAGTCGGCGATCAGGGTGAGGGTGAGGTGGTCGAGGTCCTTGTCGACGCTGGTGACGCTCATCGCCCGGGTCCTTCCGTCGTGTCGTTCTCTTCGGTTTCGGTGTCCTCGGCGAGCAGCCGGGCCATTCGGTCCACACGCCCGCGCCACGCCGATTCGAGTGCGTCCAGGGCCTGTCGTGCGCGGCCCACCGCGTCGGGGTCGGTGCGCACGAGCTGCTCCCGTCCGCTGCGCTGCTTGGTGACCAGACCCGCCCGTTCCAGCACCGCGACGTGCTTCTGCACGGCGGCGAAGCTCATCGGGTAGGACTCCGCCAGCCGGGACACCGACAGCTCGCCGCGCACGCAGCGCCGCAGTATGTCCCGGCGCGTGGTGTCGGCCAGGGCGTGGAACAGCCGGTCCACCGTCTCGTCACTCAACTCATCTACAACCATTTGGTTGTACGTTAGTCCTGATCACCCCTTCTGTAAAGCGACCCGCCCGACCATGAAGCGGACGGACAGGGGTACTCGATGCTGCATGGGCGAAAAGCAGCAGGTCAGAAGCTCGTACTGGCTCGAGACCGCACCGGACGGTCACCACCCGCCGCTGACGGAGGACCTGGACGTCGACGTGGCGGTCATCGGCGCCGGGATCGCCGGGCTGTCCACCGCGTGGGAGCTGACACGGGCCGGGCGCAGCGTGGCCGTGCTGGAGGCCGGCCGCGTCGCCGCGGGCGTCACCGGGCACACCACCGCCAAGGTCACGGCCCTGCACACACTGGTCTACGACAAGCTGCGGCGCACCCGGGGCCCCGAGGGCGCGCGGCTGTACGCGCGGTCCCAGTCCGAGGCCATCGAGCACGCGGCCCGGATCGCCGGGGAACTGGGCGTCGACTGCGAGTGGGAGACGAGGAGCGCCTACACCTACGCCCGCGACGCGAGCCGGCTGGAGGAACTGCGCGCGGAGGCCCGGGCCGCGGCCGAGGCCGGGCTGCCCGCCTCGTTCGTCACGGAGACCGGGCTGCCCTTCCCGGTGGCGGGCGCGGTCCAGGTCACCGGACAGGCCCAGTTCCACCCGCGCAAGTATCTGCTGGCCCTCGCCGCCGACCTGGTCGAGCACGGCGGGCGGATCTACGAGGACACCACCGTTCTCGGCCTGGACGAGGGCGAGCCGTGCCGGGTGTCCACCGCGACGGGGGCGACCGTCCGGGCCCGGGACGTCGTCGTCGCGACGCACTACCCGATCTTCGACCGGGCCCTGCTCTTCGCCCGCCTCTCCACGCGCCGCGAGCTGGTGGTCGCCGGGACGATCCCCGCCGAGCAGGACCCGGACGGCATGTTCATCACCCCCGACGAGGAGACCCGCTCGGTGCGCACCGCGCCGTACGAGGGCGGCCGGCGGCTGCTCATCGTCACCGGTGAACACTTCACACCGGGCACGGGCGACCCGCGGGCCCGTTTCGAACGCCTCACCGCCTGGGCCACCGGCCACTTCCCGGACCTGGAGGTCACCCACCGCTGGGCCACCCAGGACACCGAACCCACGGACACCGTGCCGATGGTCGGCCCGCTGCACCAGGGTGCCCGGCACGCCTATGTGGCCACCGGCTTCGGCGGCTGGGGCATGACCGGCGGCATCATGGCGGGCCGGCTGCTGACCGCGCAGATCACGGGCGAGGAGTGCGAGTGGAGCGCGCTGTACGACCCGCGCCGGGTGAAGGCCGCGGTGCGTGAGGCGCCGACGTTCCTCAAGACCCAGGCCAAGGTCGCCGGGCACTTCGTGGGCGACCGGCTGCGGCCTTCCCCGCCGGTGGAGTCCCTGCCGCCCGGCGAGGGCGCCGTGGTCCGCGCCGACGGCCGGCGTCTCGCGGTGTACCGGGACGACGACGGCCGGCTCCACGCCGTCTCCGCCCGCTGCACCCACCTGGGGTGCCTGGTCGACTTCAACGCCGCCGAACGCGCCTGGGAGTGCCCCTGCCACGGCTCCCGTTTCGACACGGACGGCAAGGTGATCCAGGGCCCTGCGACCAAGCCACTGGAGCAGCGCGACCTCTGACGACCGCCCGGGCCTACGCTGGACGTATGAGCGAGGACGACTACTGCCTGATCGACGCGACCAGGCCGCCCCGGGCGGAGGGGCCGCCGTTTGCCGAGTGCGTGCTGTGCCGGGAGCCGACGGAGTACCCCGAGTCGTACAAGGGCATCACGCTCTGCCCCGTCTGCGAATGGCAGGAGGCGCAGCGCACCGCCTGCTCAGGGTGATCTGCGGGAGGCCGGCGCACCGGCCAGGGCCAGCGTCCCTGCCGTGACCAGGGCCGCCGCGGCCAGGGGCGGCAGCGGCAGCGGGACGACGCCCTTCCACGAGCCGGGGGCGTCGATGCCGGCGAGCAGCCGCAGCAGCGTGGACTTGCCGCTGCCGTTGGCGCCCTCGACACGGACGAGCCGGCCCGGGGCCAGTGTCAGGTCGGCAGCGCGCAGCACCCAGGGGCCGTGCGGACCGTACCGTCGGCCCGCGTTCCGCAGACACGGGTCGGGGCGCATGGGCCCATCCTGCACGATCTTCGGGCTGGCACACTGGGCTTCGTGCATGAAGACCCGACGCCCGTGAACGACAGTCCCTTCCGGTCCGAGCGCTCTTCGCGCGACGAGGCACCGCAGTTCGTGCTGCCCCTGGTCGTGCGGATCGAGCGGGCGGACCCGCCGGCGCGCACGGACGCCCTGGAGACGGCCGCGCGAGCCGTGCTGACGATGCTGGCCGACGAACGGTCGACCGGTGACGGCGAGTGGGCCGGGGCGATGCGGGACTGGCAGGACGCCCGGATCCGCAAGGTGGTGCGGCGGGCGCGCGGCGCGGAGTGGCGGCGGGCCGAGGCGCTGGACGGCATCACGGTCACCGGCAAGTCGGCGCAGGTGCGGGTCTTCCCGCCCGTCCCCCTGGACGGCTGGCCCAAGGACCTGGCCAGGCTCCAGGTGTCCGGCACGGACCTGGACGACCCGGAGCCGCCGGTGGACGCGGACCCGGCCGCTCCCGTGCTGTGGCTGAACCCGGATCTCGGCATGTCGGCGGGGAAGGCGATGGCGCAGGCGGGCCACGCCGCCCAACTGGCCTGGTGGGAGTTGTCCGACGGGGAGCGCACGGCCTGGCGGGGGGCGGGCTTCCCGCTCGCCGTCCGTACAGCCGATGCTCACCGCTGGCCCGGACTGACCGGCAGCGGACTGCCGTTGGTGCGCGACGCGGGATTCACGGAGATCGCGCCCGGCTCGTGCACGGTGGTGGCGGACCACCCGGCGCTGCGCAAGGAGCCGCACGGGACGGGCGGTCCGGCGCCCACCCGTTCGGAGTAGCCCCGGGCGCGGCGGCCGTGGACGAGTGCTCCAGTGGGGTTACCAGTCGACCCGACCCAGGAGGCAGCCATGTCCAGCGCCGCGCCCCCTCCCCCCGCCCCGCCCGCCTCCGACGACCGGATGCCCGGCGGCCCCGGCCCGGGCGAACCCGGTGCCCCGTGGGCGGCGGGGGGTCTCGCTCTCGGTGGCATCCTGATGGTCGTCTACGGCCTCTTCGCGGTGCTCCAGGGCATCGCGGCGATCGCCGGCGACGAGGTGTACACGAGCTTCGGCCAGTACTCCTTCGAGTTCGACCTGACCGCGTGGGGCTGGATCCATCTGATCGTCGGTGTGCTCGTGGTGGCCGCCGGGTGCGGCCTGTTCACGGGGGCCGCCTGGGCGCGGGTCGTGAGCGCGATCGTGGTCGGCCTGGCGCTGATCGCGAACTTCCTCTGGCTCCCGTACCAGCCCTTCTGGTCGATCATCATGATCGTGACCGGCCTGTTCGTCCTGTGGTCGGTGTTCAACTACCGCTCCTCGCGCCCGGTGTAGGGCCCCCGGTCAGGAAGAAGGCGGCGGGCGCCGCTCGCGCTCCGCGACCACCGCGTGCATCCGGCGGGTCAGCGCGGTGGCCGCCGCCGTGAGGAAGACGAACGCGTACAGGATCTGAGCGACGGCCACCAGCCGGGCCTCCTGCCCGAGCGGGGTGATGTCGCCGTAGCCGACGGTCGCGAGCGTGACGACGGTGAAGTACAGCGCGTCGACCCGGGTGCGCAGACCGGCGAACTGGCCCGGCTGCTGGGCGAGCGCGAAGTAGCCGGACGAGAAGACCAGCACCGCCAGGCACATCAGCAGCGGGATCATGATGCCCGACCGGGTGTGCGGTTTCTCCAGCACCACGTCGCGCACCTGGCGCAGCAGCAGCGCGGCCAGCACCCCCAGGCACAGGCCGAACAGGGGCCAGCCCACCCAGGGGCGGTCGGCGCCGAGCCCCTCCAGCGGCAGCAGGAAGTAGGCCGTGCCGACGGCGACGACCAGAGCGCCGGCGCCGGTCCACAGCCACCGGGCCGCGGCCCCCGGGGCCCGGCCTCCGCGCGGGGCGGTGCGCCTGCTCACTGCCTTCGCGCATAGGTCCGGTGTACGTCGTATCAGCGGGTGGCGCGAGCCCGGGGGCTCCGTCGGTGGGGCGGGGCCGGGACGGACCGGTGATCCGGCCGAACCTCAAATGTTGCTCTGAAGGCGGGCCGGGTGGGGTTCGGGCGCGGACGGCTGGGCCATACCCCCCTCACGTTCGAGGAACGGGCCGGGTGGAGGAGGGGACGATGGAGCGACTGGGGACGGGCATCGGGTGGCGGCCGGAGATCGCGGACGCCGTGGAGCGGATGCCGGGGATCGACTGGGTCGAGGCCGTGGCCGAGAACGTCTGCCCCGGGCACCTGCCCGACTCTCTGCGGCGGCTGCGCGAGCGCGGCGTCACCGTGGTGCCGCACGGCGTCTCGCTCGGCCTCGGAGGCGCGGACCGGCCCGACGCGGGCCGGCTGACCGCACTGGCCGAGCGTGCGCAGGCGCTGGGCTCGCCGCTGGTCACCGAGCACATCGCGTTCGTACGGGCGGGCGGATCACTGACGGCGTCCCCGCGTCTGGAGGCGGGCCACCTGCTCCCCGTCCCGCGAACCCGGGACGCGCTGGACGTGCTCTGCGAGAACGTGCGCATCGCGCAGGACTCACTGCCGGTGCCACTGGCCGTGGAGAACATCGCCGCGCTGATCTGCTGGCCGGGCGAGGAGATGACGGAGGGCCAGTTCCTCTACGACCTCGCCGACCGCACGGGCGTCCGTCTCCTGATCGACGTGGCCAACCTGCACACCAACCACGTCAACCGGGGCGAGGACCCGGCCAAGGCCCTCGCCGAGCTCCCCCTGGAGGCCATCGCCTACGTCCACGTCGCCGGCGGTTTCGAGCGCGACGGCGTCTGGCACGACAGCCACGCCCACCCCGTTCCCCGGCCGGTCCTCGACATCCTCACGGACCTCGCCTCCCGGGTCTGCCCTGCGGGTGTCCTCCTGGAACGAGACGAGAACTTCCCGGAACCGGCGGAACTGGAAGGCGAGTTGACGTCGATCCGCCGGGCGCTGGAGGCAGGGGCGGTCGAGCGCGTGAAGGCACAGTTCCGTTCGACGGTCCTCGCGGCCGCTGGACGGGCGGAGGCCGCACGGCGCGACGAGGCACCTTCGCGAGCCGGCTCCGGGCGGCGGGACGAAGCCGGGCGCCTCGACGCTGGTCCGTTCGCAGGCGCCGGCGCAGGACCGCGGGAAGAGGCCCGGGGCGGCGGCGCCGGACCGCGGGGCCATGAGACCGGGGCGGTCGAGGCGACACGGGGCGCCTTCGGCCCGCCCCACCCAGAGGGCGTCGACGGCGCTCGGCAGCGGCTCGGGCTGGCGCAGGCGGCGCTGCTGTCGGCGCTGGTCGCGGGGACGCCCGTGCCCGAGGGGTTCGACCGGACGCGGATCGGCGTACAGGCGCGGGCGCTCGCCGCGAAGCGGGCGGATGTCGTGGCGAAGGTCGCTCCGGAGTTGCCGGTGATCCTCGGTGGCGACTACCGCACGGCGTTCCTCGGCTACGCCCAGACCCGCCCGATGACCGCCGGCTACCGGCGCGACGCCCTCACCTTCGCCGAGCACCTGCTGTCCACCGGGCACCCCGGGGACACGCGGGCACGGCGGGAGCTGCGGGAGTGGTGGCTGGAACGGTCGGGTCCGGCGCCACGCTCCCGGCGCCCGGGCCACCGCCTGGCCCGCGCCACGCGCAGGGTGCTGTCGCGGCGCTGACGAGTTCGGGGGCCGGGCCGGGCCCCCGGCTCCTCGCCTCCCCCCCCTGCCCGGGAGATGCCCCCGGCAGCGCACCGCCTTCTCCGTCACGGCCTCGCCCGCCGGTGCGTCGCCGCGCCCGTGGTGGTGCGCGGTCGCCATGTGAAGCGGACCGGCGCCATAGGCGGCCCTTCCCCTCTTGCCCCGACATGCCACCACGGCCGTCCTCGACCACATCAAGGTCTTGGAGGCCACGGACCATGCCGAATTCGACGCCGTGGCCCGTGATGTGGCCGGCGACAGCGTCCCTCCGGCCGCCGGTCCGGGGCCGGCCGTACCGCCCGCCCGCGTCCCTGTCACCGCACTACACGCTCCCGCCACCCGCCACCCGCCACCCGCCTACAGTCCGCCACCCGATCGAAACGGAACGTCACATACCGACAACACTCCGTCCGGATCGCGAACGAGGCATGGTGCTTTCGGGACCGTGTCACATACAACGAACATATGCTCTGGGTTCTTTTCCTGCTGGCGGCCTGGGCCGTGGCCGGAACGGCGTGCACGCGTCTGTGCCTGGCCGCCGTACGTGCCGCGGCCGTGGACACGGGTTCCGGCCGGGGGCGTGAACTCACGCTGTACGAGGCCGCGTTCCTCTCCGGCGGCCCCGGGCGGGTCGCCGACGTCACCCTGGTCGCCATGGCCCGCCAGCGCCGTCTGCTCCTCGCCCACACCGGCTGGGCCACGGTCGTCGACCCACGCGGGCGGGACGAGATGGAGCGGTCGGTGATAGGGGCCATCGGCCCCGAGGGGCAGTCCCGCATCGGGCCGGTGCGGGCCACGGCCGCTACGGCGGACGCGGTGCGCAAAATCGCCGAAGGGCTGGTGCGCGCGGGGCTCGCGGTGCCGGACAGCGCCCGTACCACGGTCGCGGCGGCCGTCCGGCAGGTGCGCGGGGCAGCCGTCGCGGTCCTCGGACTGGGCGTGGCAGCACTGCTGACGCCCGCTTTGCCGGACATGCCGCGGCATCTGGTCGCCCTGTGGTTCGCGCTGCCGCTCGCCCTGACCCTGAGCTGCCTCGCCGTCGCGCGGGTCGAGATCCATCCCTACTCGCGCTGGGCCTCCCCGGCCGGTCAGCGGCTGCTCGGCGCGCTGACCCGGACCGCGGACGGCGCCGCAGACGACCGTACGTACCTCACCTCGGTGGCCGTGCGCGGCGTCCGCGCCATCGGCGAACCGGATCTGCGCGCCGCGTTCACGCACCGCGAGTCGCACGACTGACCGACCGGGGGCGCACACGGGGCAAGGGGCCCGACACCGGCGGACAGTGCTTGCCTTCCCGCCGTGGGGAACGAAACATCCCTCTCGTCGCCACCGTGCACCGAAGGGATACGCGATGAGAGCCGCCCTCCTCTGCTCGGCCGCCGGGTCCTTGCTGCTGAGCACCCTCACCGCGGCCCCGGCCACCGAGGACCGAACGGGGGCGGCCGAGATGCGGGGCACCGCCGTCGCCGCCGCCCGCGCGAAGGCGGCCGGTGTCGACTTCGGCCCCTGCCCCGACGCGCAGGACCTGCCCGGCCGCATGCAGTGCGGCACGGTGAGCGTCCCGCTGGACTACGCCCGCCCGGACGGCAAGCGGATCGAACTCTCCGTCAGCAGGGCCCGTGCCACACGGAAGGACCCGCGCCGCGGCGCCCACACGGTCCCCAGGCAGGGCGCCCTCCTCTACAGCCCGGGCGGGCCGGGCGCCACCGGCCTGTACTTCCCGCTCATCGGCCTGCTCCCCGAGTGGAAACGGATCGCGGCCGCCTACGACCTCGTCGGCTACGCCCCGCGTGGGGTCGGGCGGTCGGCGCCGCTGTCGTGCACCGACCCGAAGCGATTCTTCAACGGGCCCTCGCCAGCGCCGACGCACCCCTCGGAGGCCTACAAGCGGGAACGCGTCGCGCAGGCGAAGGCGTACGCGCGGGGCTGCGCCGAGCGGGCCGGCGACGCGCTGCGGCACTACCACTCACTGAACAACGCCCGGGACCTCGACGTGGTGCGCGCCGCGCTCGGTGAGGAACGGCTGACGTTCATGGGCTCCTCGTACGGCACCTATCCCGCTGCCCTGTACGCGACGCTGTTCCCGGCGCACGTACGGCGGATGGTGTTCGACTCGGTGGTCCACCCCGACCCGGCGCGGATCTGGTACCGCAACAGCCTCGCCCAGTCGCCGGCGTTCGAGCGTCGCTGGGCGGACTTCCGGGCGTGGATCGCCCGGCACGACGACGTGTACGGGCTGGGCGGGACCGCGTGGGAGGTGCTGCGCGGCTACGAGCGGGCGAGCGCGAAGCTGGCCGCCGAGCCGGCGGGCGGAAAGGTCGGCCCGGGTCAGCTGCAGGGGGCGTTCCTCCAGGCCGGGTACTACGACGACCAGTGGCCGCACCGCGCGCACGCGCTGTCCGCATATCTCAAGGGCGACGCCAAGCCGCTGGTGGAGCAGATGGAGCAACACCCGGAAGCAGCCGTCGAGGCGGAGAACTCGCGCGCGGTCTACGTGGCCGTCGAATGCAACGACGCCCCCTGGCCCACCGACTTCAGGGTGTGGGACCGGGACAACACCCGGCTCGCGCGGGTGGCGCCCTTCGAGACCTGGCACAACGTGTGGACGAACCTGCCGTGCGCGTACTGGCGGGTGCCCCGGCAGCGGCCGCTCGATGTGGCGGCCGGGCCGGGCGAGCTGCCCCCGACGCTGATCCTGGCCGCCGAGCGGGACGCCGCCACGCCCTACGAGGGCGCCCTCGAACTCCACGACCGCCTCGCGGGTTCGGTCCTGGTGACGGAACGGGACGCCGGTACCCACGGCCTGGCCGGCGGGCCGAACGCCTGCGTCAACGGGCACATGGAGGCGTATCTGCTTCAGGGCCGGCTGCCGGGGCGGCACGCGGAATGCGCCCCGCACGCCGAGCCGAAGCCGACGGCCCCGGGGTCCAGGGCCGTCGGGCGCAGCCGCTGATCAGGCCAGACCGGCGACCAGCTCGGCGATGTCCTTGCGGCGGCCCGTGTAGAACGGCACCTCCTCGCGGACGTGCCGGCGGGCCTCCGAGGCGCGCAGGTGACGCATGAGGTCGACGATGCGGTACAGCTCGTCGGCCTCGAAGGCGAGGATCCACTCGTAGTCGCCGAGGGAGAACGAGGCGACGGTGTTGGCGCGGACGTCCGGGTAGCCGCGGGCCATCTTGCCGTGGTCGGCCAGCATGCGGCGGCGGTCCTCGTCGGGCAGCAGGTACCAGTCGTAGGAGCGCACGAAGGGGTAGACGCTCACGTAGTCGCGGGGCGTCTCGTCGGCGAGGAACGCCGGGATGTGCGAGCGGTTGAACTCGGCGGGGCGGTGCAGCGCCATGTTCGACCAGACGGGCTCCAGGGCGCGGCCCAGCTTCGTGCGGCGGAAGAGGTTGTACGCCTCCTGCAGCGCGTCGCTGGTCTCCGCGTGCCACCAGATCATGAGGTCGGCGTCGGCGCGCAGGCCCGACACGTCGTAGGTGCCGCGGATCGTCACGTCCTTGGCGGCGAGCTGGTCGAACAGTTCCTGGACCTCGTCGGCGTACCCGGCGCGGTCCTCGGGGAGGACGTCCTTCAGCTTGAAGACGGACCAGAGCGTGTAGCGGATGACCTCGTTGAGGTCCTTGGCCAGCTTGCCCTTGTTCGGGATGCGCTCGGGCGCGGTGCTGGAGGCCGTGGTGGAGGCGTCGTCACTCATGCTCCTCATTCTCCCGCTCCGCCGTGCAGACTCTGCACCGGGTGGGCGGTGAGCTCCTGCACACCGCGCAGGTCACCGTGGATCTGGTCGACGGCGGCGTACGCACCGGCGATGCAGGCCGGGATGCCGACGCCGTCGTACGCGGCGCCGCAGACGGCGAGGCCGGGGAGGCGGGCGATGTGCTCGCGGATGCGGGACACGCGCGCGTGATGGCCCACGGGGTACTGGGGCAGACCGTCGTGCCAGCGAGTGACGAGGGTGGCGACGGGTGTGGCGGCGAGGCCGGTGGCGGCCTTCAGGTCGTGCCGGGAGACGTCGACGAGCTCGCTGTCGTCGCGCCCGAGGATCTCCGTCTCGCCGTGGCGTCCGACGGAGGTGCGCAGGACGACCAGGTCCGGGTTCTCCTCGGCGATCCAGTCCCACTTCTGCGAGGCGAACGTGGACGCCTTGATGGTGTGCCCGTCCACGGGCGGCACGAGGAACCCGCTGCCGTCGGGCAGGGCCGCCCCGTCGCGGCGGTAGGCGAGGGTAACCAGGGCCATGGAGGCGTACTCGACACCGTCGAGCTCCGCGGCGGCCCCCGGGGTCTCGGCGCGCAGCAGCCGGGCGGCGACGGGAGCGGGGGCGGCGACGATCACGGCGTCCGCGAGCCACTCACGCCCGGCCGAGGCGACGTGCCAGCGGCCCTCGGGGGTGCGACGCAGATCCGTCACCGGTGTCCCGTTGAGGATCTCGCCCCCGCGGGCCCTGACCGAGTCCGCCACCGCGAGGGGCAGGGTGCCGACGCCGCCCCGGATCCCCATGAAGACCGGGCCGGTCTGCCGGGCCGCGGCCGCCTTCGCCTGGAGCTCGCGGACCCCCGCCGTCAGGGAGGTGTGGCTCCGGGCCACCTGGAAGAGCTGCGGGACGGCCGAGCGCATGGAGATGCGGTACGCGTCGCCCGCGTACACCCCGCCCAGCAGGGGCTCCAGCAGGCGGTCGACGACCTCGCGGCCGAGGCGCTCCGCCACGTACTCCCCCACCGCCACGTCGTCGCCGACCTCGGTGCGGGGCAGCTCGGCATCCCGCCCGATGCGGGCGAGGCCCTCCTCGGACAGCACACCGGCCAGGGCGGACGCGGTGCCGGGCACTCCCATCACATGCCCCTTGGGAAAGGGGCGCAGGGCGCCGCGGGTCCACAGCGAGGCCGTCGCGGTGGCCGGGGGCCGCAGAAGCTCGGCGAGGCCCACCTCGCGCGCGAGTGTCACCGCCTCGGGGCGGCGGGCCAGCATCGACTCGGCGCCGAGGTCCACGCGCGCGCCCGCGATCTCCCCGGGCAGCAGCTTGCCGCCGACCCGGCCGGAGGCCTCCAGCACGGTCACCCGCGCCCCGCGCTCCAGCAGCCGGTGTGCGGCGGCCAGCCCCGCGATGCCCGCTCCGATGACGACGACCTGCCCTTGAACTTCGCGCATGCCCCCAGCCTCTCAGACCCCGCTGACACCGCCGCCGCGCCCCGGTGTCCGTCACGAGTCCCGACCGTGACCGCATCGGAACCGTCCAGGGCCAAACGATCGGCGCCGTCCGGGCGTCGAAGAAGCGTCAGCAGAATCGACCCCGGGGGATGCCCGCATGCGCACACGACGATCCGTACGACACCCCGCCCCGGCCCTGGCAGCGCTCCTGCTGGCGGCCGCCGTCGCACTGACCGGGTGCAGCGCCCAGGACGACGGGGCCGGCGGCAGCTCCGCCGCCAACCGCGGCGTCGCCGCCCCCGGGGCGGACGAGAAGGCCGGCTCGGCGGAGGCCAACCCCGGCGGCACCGGAAGCGGCGCCAGGACCACGGCGCCGCCGAAGCTCGCCGCGAGCCACATCATCCGCACGGCCTCCCTGACCGTGCAGGTCAAGGACGTCCCGAAAGCCCTGGAGCAGGCCCGCACCGGCACCGAGAACGCGGGTGGCTACGTCGGCAACGAGACCACCACCCGGGATGCCGAGGGCCATGAGCGCACCCGGGTCGTGCTGCGGGTTCCCGTCGAGAAGTACGACGAGGTCCTCGCCGACCTGGAGGGCGCCGGCAAGCTCCTCGACCGCAGCGCGAAGGCCGAGGACGTCACGGACCAGGTCGTCGACGTGGAGAGCCGGATCAGGACGCAGCGCGCCAGCGTGGCCCGGATCCGCGAGCTGATGGACCGGGCCGGCAAGCTCAGCGACGTGGTGACCCTGGAGGGCGAGCTGAGCAGCCGCCAGGCCGACCTCGAGGCGCTGCTCGCCCGGCAGGAGTCCCTCAAGGACCGCACCAGCCTGGCCACCATCACCCTGTCGCTGTCCGAGACCCCGGTGAAGAAGGCGGCCGAGGACGACGACCCGGGGTTCGTGGACGCGCTGGCGGGCGGCTGGAACGCCTTCGTGACGATGCTGCGCTGGCTCGCGGTGGCCTTCGGCGCGGTGCTGCCGTTCGCGGCGGTGGCGGCCCTGATCGTGCTGCTGTGGCTGCGTGTCGTACGCCCCCGGCTGCCGCGCCGCCCCGAGCCCGCGCCCACGACGACCGCGCTGGGCCCGCTGCCGACGGCCCGCCCGGCACCGGAGTCCACACGGCCGCGGACCCCGGACGGGCAGGAGTGAAATGCCGTGCTCCCGTAGCGTGTTCGCATGAACATGAGCCGTACACGGGAGCGACTGGTCGTCATCGGCGGCGACGCCGCGGGCATGTCCGCGGCGTCGCAGGCGCGCCGCCTGAAGGGCCCCGGGGAACTGGAGATCGTGGCGTTCGAACGGGGCCACTTCACGTCGTACTCGGCGTGCGGCATCCCCTACTGGGTCGGCGGCGACGTCACCGGCCGGGACCGGCTCGTCGCCCGCACCCCCGAGGAGCACCGCGCCCGGGACATCGACCTGCGGCTGCGCACCGAGGTCACGGAACTCGACCTCGACGGGCAGCGGGTACGCGCCCGTGACGCCGACTCCGGTCAGGAGTCCTGGACGTCGTACGACCGGCTCGTGATCGCGACCGGCGCCCGGCCGATCCGGCCGGACATGCCCGGTGCCGACGCGCCCGGGGTGCACGGAGTGCAGACGCTGGACGACGGCCAGGCGCTTCTCGACACCCTGGAACACACGCAGGGCCGCCGGGCGGTGGTCGTCGGGGCCGGTTACATCGGTGTGGAGATGGCCGAGGCGCTCATCAAGCGCGGCTACGAGGTGACGGTCGTCAACCGCGGCAGCGAGCCGATGTCGACCCTCGACCCGGACATGGGCCGCCTGGTGCACGAGGCCATGGAGGGCCTGGGCATCACGATGGTGAACGACGCCGAGGTCACGAAGATCCTCACCGGCGATGGGGGCACCTCCCCGCTCGAGCGAAGCCGAGAGCCTGGGGGAGGGCGGGTGCGGGCGGTGGTCACGCAGGACCGCGAGTTCCCGGCAGACGTGGTCGTGCTCGGCATCGGCGTCCGCCCCGAGACGACCCTCGCCCGGGCCGCGGGCCTCCCGCTCGGCCCGCACGGCGGTCTCCTCACGGACCGGGCGATGCGGGTGCGCGGCCACGAGAACGTCTGGGCCGGCGGCGACTGCGTCGAGGTCCTCGACCTGGTCTCCGGCCAGGAGCGGCACATCCCGCTCGGCACCCACGCCAACAAGCACGGCCAGATCATCGGCACCAACGTCGGCGGCGGTTACGCGACCTTCCCGGGCGTGGTCGGCACCGCGGTCAGCAAGGTCTGCGACCTGGAGATCGCCCGCACGGGCCTGCGCGAGAAGGACGCCCACCGGGTCGGGCTGCGCTTCCACTCGGTCACCATCGAGTCGACCAGCCGCGCGGGCTACTACCCGAACGCCTCCCCCATGACGGTCAAGATGCTCGCCGAGCACCGTACGGGCCGCCTCCTCGGCGTGCAGATCGTCGGCCGGGAGGGCGCGGGCAAGCGGGTCGACATCGCGGCGGTCGCCCTCACCGCGGGCATGACGGCGGAACAGATGACCATGCTGGACCTCGGTTACGCCCCGCCGTTCTCCCCGGTCTGGGACCCGGTCCTGGTGGCGGCCCGCAAGGCGGCGGCAAAGGTCCGCGGCGCCTCGTGACGGGGCGGGTGCTTCAGGGGCGCGGGGAACGGGGCGACGAGCCACAGACGTCGCGCACCCGGCGACGGCCCCCGCACCCCCTGCGGCGAAGTCCTACGCCGTCCCGACCGTCCCGTTGATCCGGTCGATCGCCTGGCGCGCCTGCTCCGCCGGCGGCCGCGACGGCAGGGAGGACACCGACGCCGACGCCGTCACCGCCGGCGGCTGCTCCCCGGCCGGCTTCGCGTGCGAGGCCACCCGGGTCGACCGCAACCGGTGGCTCACCGCCTCCTCCAGCGTCACGGGCCGCCGCAACTGGGTGGCCAGCCGCCCCGCCTCCTGGCCGAGGCGGGCCACGTCCTCCCAGGGCAGCCGCACCACCAGCGTCAGCTCCGCCTCGCCGTCGGGCAGTGCGTGCATCGCGGGAGTAACTCGGTCGTTCATCGCCTGTTCCTCACGTCGGCCCCGCGACCCGCCTTCCCCGCGTCGCGGGCGGTTGCCGACACATACGCACGCCCGTACGGCCGCGTTCACCGGTCCGGCCGATCGGGCTTTTCGTCTCAGCGCAGGGTCCGCATGTGCACGTGCTCCACGAGCCGCGTCAGCGCGTCCGGGTCCGTGGACGGCATGACGCCGTGGCCGAGGTTGAAGATGTGCCCCTCGAGGTCCTTCGCCGCGTCCAGGACTTCAAGGGTCTTGGCCTCGACGGCCTCCGTCGGGGCGAACAGCACGGTCGGGTCGAGGTTGCCCTGCAGTGCCTTGCCGGGGCCGACCCGGCGGGCGGCCTCGTCCATCGGGACCCGCCAGTCGACGCCGACGACGTCCGCGCCGGCCTCGCCCATGAGACCCAGCAGCTCGCCGGTGCCGACGCCGAAGTGGATGCGCGGCACGCCGTGGCCGGCCACGGCCTCGAAGACCTTCGCCGACGCCGGCAGTACCGAGCGGCGGTAGTCGACGGGGGCCAGCGCGCCGGCCCAGGAGTCGAACAGCTGGACCGCCGAGGCGCCCGCCTCGATCTGCACCTTCAAGAACGCGGCGGTGATGTCCGCGAGGCGGTCGAGCAGGTCGGCCCACAGCTCGGGGTCGCCGTACATCATCGCCTTGGCGTTCTCGTACGTGCGGGACGGGCCGCCCTCGACGAGGTAGCTGGCGAGGGTGAAGGGGGCGCCGGCGAAGCCGATGAGGGGTGTGGCGCCGAGCTCACGGGTGAGCAGGCCGATGGCCTCGGTGACGTAGGAGACGTCTTCGGGGGCCAGGTCGCGCAGCTGTGCGAGGTCCGCGCGGGTGCGGATCGGGTGCTCGACGACCGGGCCGACGCCGGGCTTGATGTCGAGGTCGATGCCGATGGCCTTGAGCGGGACGACGATGTCGCTGAAGTAGATCGCCGCGTCCACGCCGTGCCGGCGCACCGGCTGGAGGGTGATCTCGGTGACCAGTTCGGGCCGCATGCAGGACTCGAGCATCCCGATGCCCTCGCGCACCTTGCGGTACTCCGGCAGTGAGCGCCCGGCCTGCCGCATGAACCACACCGGCGTGTGCGGCACGGGCTCGCGCCGGCAGGCCTTGAGGAAGGCGGATTCGTACGGGGCGGACGGCTGCTGGGCCCGAGGGGCGTCGTTGGCACTCACGGGGCCAAGTTTCGCACGCTGCCGTGCGGCGCGATTCAGCCCCTGGAGAGGCGCGGGGTGTCTAGCCCGACACCCGGGCTCCGGTCCCCGTAATCTTCCCGCATGGCTGCGGCTCAGGGACGACTGTCGGACGGCGCTGGCGGAATGGACGAAGCGAAGGACACCGAGAACGGCGGGCGGGAGGCGGACTCCGCCCCGCTGCCCTTCCGGGCCGCCGTCGACGCGCTGAGGGCGGCGCGGCTGCGGCCCCGGATCGAGGTCGAGCCGACGCCTGCGCCGAAGCGGCTCGCTCCCTACTCCTACGCGCTGGAGGCCGCGGTCGTCGACGGCGACCAGGACCTGGCCGACGGCCGCCTGGTGCTGCTGTACGACCCGGCCGGGCACGACGCCTGGCGGGGCACGTTCCGGCTGGTGACGCTGGTGCGCGCGGAGCTGGAGCCGGAGATGGCGGCGGACCCGCTGCTGCCGGAGGTGTGCTGGTCCTGGCTGACCGGCGCGCTCCACACGCGCGGACTGACGTACGGGGAGCCGAGCGGCACCGTCACTCGCGCGAGCTCCCACTACTTCGGCGGGCTGTCCGCGCGCCCGGCCGCCTCGCAGATCGAGATCCGCGCGTCGTGGACGCCGCGCGAGGGCGTGGGCGGGGTACCGGACACGGCCGCCCATCTCGCGTCCTGGTGCGATCTGCTGGCCCAGATCGCCGGGCTGCCCCCGGCCGGGCCCGGGGACGCGTCGATCGTGACGCTGCCCCAGCGGCGAGGGCCGCAGTCCCGCTGATCCACCGCCGACCGCCCCGCACTGATCGATCTTGTGCGGGGCGGTCAACCATGTCCTGCCGACGATCACACTCGCGTCCCCCTCTTGGCCGAATCACTTTGTCGATACGGCCACTTTCGACCGCGTAGTGACGCAGACCGAAACCGTTCGACCTTCGAATGATCGACCGGGTGTCCGAATTGCGCGGATTGTTATCACCGAATCGTGATCATTCTCTAAAGGCGGACGGGTTCGGTGCCGAAGACGACTGTGACCTTGAAAGCACGGTTCGTCCCGGCTTCACCCCCACGAGCCGGCCCCGTCCGCACCCCAGGAGGCCTGGTGTCCGTTCTCCTCGAGCAGCCCGCAAGCCTGGTCGCCTACCGCCCGAACAAGCCGACCGCCATGGTGGTCGTGGCCGACCCGCGCGTCCGCTCCACCGTCACCCGCCATCTGTGGGCGCTCGGTGTGCGCGATGTCATCGAGGCCTCGTCCATCGCGGAGGCTCGTCCCCGCATCGGCAACCCCCGCGACATCTGTGTCGCCGACGTCCACCTGCCGGATGGCTCCGGCCTCACCCTGCTGTCGGAGACCCGCGCCGCGGGCTGGCCCAACGGGCTCGCCCTCTCCGCCGCCGACGACATCGGCGCCGTGCGCAACGCACTCGCCGGCGGAGTGAAGGGTTACGTCGTCACCGGCACCCGTACCAACGTCGGACTCCCCACCCGCCCGGGCGCCGCCCCCATCGGCGCCGCCGCCGCCCGTCTGCACCGCCGCCCCCCGGGTGCCCCGAGCCACCCGGGCGGCTACCGCGAACTGTCCGGCCGTGAGGTCGAGGTGCTGCGGCTGGTCGCCGAAGGCCAGTCGAACAAGGCGATCGGCGTCTCGATGGGGCTGTCCGCCCTGACCGTCAAGAGTCACCTCGCCCGCATCGCCCGCAAGCTCGGCACGGGCGACCGCGCCGGCATGGTCGCGGTGGCGCTGCGGACCGGGATCATCCACTGACCCGCTCCGCCGTGACCTCCCATGATCATTCGTTCACGTGAACGGGATCGGGCTCCGGCCCCGTCCGCGTCACGCAGGGTTCGCGAACCCGCCGCTTCCCCGACATGACTGGTTTGCGACCCTGGACCGCCCGCCGACGGAACGTTCCGTCGGCGGGCGCTGTCCATACATGGATACCCTTGACATGTGACCGACGCCCACGACACCGCAGCAGACAGCTCACTGCGAACCACCGGAGGCGCTCCTCCGGACGACGGCGGATCTTCTGCTACGGAGGCGCCGATCCCTCTGCTGGAGCCGCGTGAGGGCATTCCGCCCGTCATCGCGGACGAGACCGCCCTGGCCCGGGTGATCGCCGCCTTCGAGGCGGGAACCGGGCCCGTCGCCGTCGACGCCGAGCGCGCGTCCGGCTACCGCTACGGGCAGCGCGCCTACCTCGTGCAACTGCGTCGCGAGGGCGCCGGAACGGCCCTGATCGACCCCGTGGCCTGCCCCGACCTGTCCGCCCTCGGAGACGCCCTGTCCGGCGTCGAGTGGGTGCTGCACGCCGCCACCCAGGACCTGCCCTGCCTGCGCGAGATAGGCATGGTGCCGACGCGGCTGTTCGACACGGAGCTGGCCGGGCGGCTCGCCGGGTTCCCCCGGGTCGGCCTCGGCGCGATGGTCGAGAGCGTGCTGGGCTTCGTCCTGGAGAAGGGCCACTCCGCCGTCGACTGGTCGACCCGGCCCCTGCCCGAGCCCTGGCTGCGGTACGCGGCGCTGGACGTCGAGCTGCTCGTCGACCTGCGGGACGCGCTGGAGAAGGAGCTGGACCGGCAGGGCAAGCTGGACTGGGCCCACCAGGAGTTCGACGCGATCGCCTCGGCTCCCCCGCCCGAGCCCCGCAAGGACCCGTGGCGGCGTACGTCCGGCATGCACAAGGTGCGCCGGCGCCGGCAGCTGGCCGTCGTTCGGGAGCTGTGGCAGACCCGGGACCGGATCGCGCAGCGGCGGGACGTGTCGCCGGGCAAGGTGCTCGGGGACGCGGCCATCGTGGAGGCCGCGCTGGCGCTTCCGGCCAATGTGCACGCGCTGGCCGCGCTGAACGGTTTCGGCCACCGCGTGGGCAAGCGGCAGCTGGAGCAGTGGCAGGCGGCGGTGGACCGGGCGAAGGCGCTGAGCGAGGCGCAGCTGCCCCAGCCCGGGCTGTCCGTGACCGGGCCTCCGCCGCCGCGCGCCTGGGCCGACAAGGACCCCGCGGCCGCGGCGCGGTTGTCCGCGGCCCGGGCCGGGGTGTCGGCGCTGGCCGAGCAGCTCACCATGCCGCAGGAGAATCTGATCACGCCGGACACGGTGCGGCGGGTGTGCTGGGAGCCGCCGGCGGTGGTGGACGCCGAGTCGGTGGCGGCCGCCCTGGCCGGTCATGGTGCGCGGCCGTGGCAGGTGGAGCAGGTGACGCCGGTGCTGGTGGAGGCCCTGTCCCCGAAGGAGGCCTGAGGAAGGCCGGGCTACTTCGTGGCCCCCCGGGTGAAGCCGTTGTAGATGAACCGCTGGAGGAACAGGAAGACGATCAGAGTGGGGACGATGACGAGGATCGCTCCCGCCGAGATCGTCTCCCAGTGGGCGCCGAACGGGCCCTTGAAGCGGAACAGCGACGTCGAGATCACGCCAAGATCTTCGGAGGGCATGTAGAGGAAGGGGATGTAGAAGTCGTTGTAGACGGTGATCCCCTTCACGATCACGACCGTCGCGATCGCCGGTTTCAGCAGCGGGAAGATGACCTTGCGGTAGACCGTGAAGGCGTTGGCCCCGTCGATGCGGGCCGACTCGTCCAGGGAGACCGGAATCGACCGGACGAACTGCAGGAAGATGTAGATCGAGACGATGTCCGTGCCCATGTAGAGGGCGATCGGCGCCCAGAGGCTGTCGAACATGCCGAAGCTGTTCACGATCTGGAAGGTGGCCACCTGGGTGGTCACTCCGGGGACCAGCGCGGCGATGAGGAACAGGGCCAGGACCCACGTGCGGAAGCGGAACCGGAAGCGGTCGATGGCGTAGGCCGTCATCGAGCCGATGAGGACGGTGCCGCCGATGGCGACGACGAGGATGATCGCGGTGTTGGCGAACGCCGAAAGCATCCGGCCGTCCTGGAACGCCGTCACGTAGTTGTGGAGGTTGAGCGGGTCGTCGGGCAGCGCGAGCGCTCCGCTGCCGTCCGCCATCTCCTGCTCGGACTTGAGGGAGGTCAGGAGCACGGCGGCCAGCGGGAGCAGGACCACCGCGGTCGCGGCGATCAGCGACAGGTACACGAGGACGCGGGTCATCGCGCGGCGTGTCATACGAGGTCCGCCTTGTCGTCGGGGGCGAGGCGCCGCTGCACCCAGGTCACCGCCAGGACGATCAGCAGCAACACGACCGCGGCCGCCGAGGCGAGGCCCGTCTTGTTGAACTGGAAGGCGAGCTTCACGGTCTGGATCACGAACGTCTCGGTACCGGTCGCGCCGCCGGTCATGATGTACGGGATCTCGAAGACCGACAGGGAGCCCGAGATCGACAGGATCACCGTCAGGGACAGGACCGGCTTGATGCCCGGCGCGATGATGTGGCGGAACTGGTGCCAGCGGTTCGCGCCGTCCAGTTCGGCCGCCTCGTACAGCTCCCCCGGTATCGACTGGATCGCCCCCAGGAAGAGGACGAAGTTCAGGCCCAGGTAGCGCCAGACGGAGACCGCCGCGAGGGACGTGTTCGCCGATGTGGGGGTGCCCAGCCAAGCCCGTTCCGTCTCCACGCCGAACAGGCCCAGCACCGAGTCGAGGGTGCCGCCGTCCTGGAAGAAGTAGAGGAAGACGAACCCGATCGCCACGCCGTTGATCAGGTACGGGAAGAACAGCACGCCCTTGAAGAAGTTCCGGAAGCGGACGTTGAAGCTGAGGATCGTGGCGAAGTACAGCGCGGCCACGATCTGGAACACGGAGGCCGCCAGGTAGTAGCCACTGACCCAGAAGACCTCGAACAGCTCGGAGCGGGTGAAGAGTTCGGCGTAGTTCTCGGTGCCCGTGTAGCGCAGCTCGGGGCTCACCCCGTCCCAGTCGGTGAAGCTGTACGCGACCATGTTGGCGATCGGCGCGTAGGTGAAGACGATCAGGAAGGCGAGCGGGGCGAGCAGGAAGAGCCAGGGGGTGGCCCCGCGCCGCAGACGGGCCCGGCGGGGGCTGGGGGCCGGGGCGGCGGCCGCCCCCGAGGCGGCCGTGACGGCCGCCGTCTCGGTCGTGCCCGTCATCAGGACCCCAGCGACTTCCGGGTCTCGGTCCACTTCTCACCGAGGCCGTCCAGGTAGGCGTCCGGGTCGCCCTTCCTGGCGCCGCGGGCCATGTCCACGAGTTCCTGGCGGTAGTCGGGCTTGTTGATGCCGACCTCGGACTGGTTCTCGATGGTCTTCACCTCCGCGCCCTTGCGGTCGTCGAGTTCGAGGAGCTTGACGCCCGCCTCCTCGTACGGCTTCAGGACACCGGGCAGCGGGGCGTCCTTGAGCGGCGACAGCGCCAGGTTGTCCTGCGCGTAGCCGGACTCGTCGGTGAACCAGTCGATCCAGGCGCGGGCGGCCTGCTTGTGCTCGGAGTGGATGTTGACGGCCTGCTGGTAGTCGGGCGACGTCACCGCGCAGAACGTGCCGTCCTTCTGGGCGGGGAAGGGCATGAACCCGATGTCGTCCGGGTCGCTGCCGGCCTGCTTCGCCGCGTCCCGCATCTGGATGACCGCCCAGGAGCCGAGCCACATGGTGGCGATGTCGCCCTTGGCCAGCTTGGGCTTGGACGCCTCCCAGTTGGTGGTCGTCGGGTCCTTCTCGATGAGCCCTTCGTGCACGATGTCGTACAGCAGTGTGTCCGCCACCCGCAGGTCGGCGCCCTCGGCCCAGGGGTTGCCCTCGGCCAGCCTGGTGGTGGCCTGCTCGTCACAGCTGACCGAGCCGTTGACCCCCGTCCACTGGCTGAGCGGCCACCCGTCCTTGAAGTTCGTGTAGTAGGGGATCGCGTCGGTCTTCGACTTGATCGCCTTGAGCCCGGCGAGGAACTCGGCCGGTGTCGTGGGCCATTCGGTGACCCCGGCCTTTCTCCACACCTTCTTGTTGTAGATGAACCCCGGGAGCGCGCCGAGCGGGCTCTGGCCGTAGGCCTTGCCGTCGACGGTCGTGGTGTCGGTGAAGCGGTACTTCTTGCTCCGCTCCTTCTGACCGCCCAGCGAGGCGAAGAACTTCGGGTAGTCCTTCTTCTCGATCACCGCGGGGATCATGAGGACGTCCCCGTAGTTCTCCGTGTTCATACGGATCTTGACTTCGCCCTCGTAGTCGGTGATGCCGTCGAACTCGACCTTCACCTTCGGATACGTCTTGTTGAACTCGGCGGCGTACTTCTTCAGCGTCCCGTCCTGCACGAGGTCGGTCCGGTGGGTGAGGACGGTGATGGTCCCGTCGACCTTGGAGGGGTCATCGGGCGCCTCGGCGTCGGCACCCTTCGAGGAGCCTTGGGATCCGGTACAGCCGGAGGCCAGCAGGGCGGCGCCCGCGGCGAGGGCGAGGAGGGTACGGCGGTTCATGTGCGTCAGCTCCGTTCGCGGAGGGGGACTCGGGACGGACGAGCACGTGCGGTATGGCTGGTTCGGAACTCTGGCAGCGTGCACTCAACCGGTAAAGTCCCAATCCCGCCAACGATGCGAATCGGTCACCCGACTCTTCACTGAACCGGTTAAGGGAGTGCGCATGCTGGAGGCCACACCGCTCGGCGAGGGATGGATCCTGCGGCACGACTCGGACACACTGCCGGCCACCGTGCCGGGCTGCGTGCACACCGATCTGATGGCGGCCGGGCTGATCCCGGACCCGTTCCTCGGCTCGGGCGAGACCGAGGTGGCGTGGGTGGCGCGCCGCGACTGGACGTACGAGCGGGAGATCGGCGGCTCGTGGGGGCAGGAGCAGGCCGACCTGGTCTTCGACGGGCTCGACACCGTCGCCGAGATCTCCCTGGACGGGCGGCTGCTGGGGAAGGTGCGCAACATGCACCGCTCGTACAGGTTCGACGTGACGGGCCTGTCCGGGCGGCTGTCCGTGCGGTTCGTCTCCGCCTATGCCGAGGCCGAGGCCGTGCGGAGCCGGGTGGGCGAACGGCCCGGCGCCTACGCCGAGCCCTACCAGTACTTGCGCAAGATGGCCTGCTCCTTCGGCTGGGACTGGGGACCGACCCTGGTGACGGCCGGGATCTGGCGGCCGGTGCGCCTGGAACACTGGTCGACGGCCCGGATCGCCCGGGTGCGCCCGCTGGTCACCGTCGAGGAGGGTACGGGCGTCGTCGAGCTGGCCGTCGACGTCGAGCGGACCCGGGTGGAGGCGCCGCTCGCCGTGGAGGCGACCGTCGCGGGGGTGCGGGCGCGGGCGGAGATCGAGGGCGCGGGCGGGACCGTACGGCTGCGGGTGCCCCACGCGCGACTCTGGTGGCCGCGCGGCTACGGTGAACAGCCGCTCTACGACGTCGAGTTGAGGCTGCTGCACGGCGAGGACGACCTGGACGTGTGGCGGCGGCGGATCGGTTTCCGCAGCGTGGAGCTGGACCGGCGGCCCGATGCGCACGGCACCGGCTTCACCCTCGTGGTCAACGGCGAGCGGCTCTTCGCGCGGGGCGTCAACTGGATCCCCGACGACGTCTTCCCGTCCCGCATCACCCGCGAGCGCTACCGGCAGCGGCTGGAGCAGGCGGCCGGCGCGGGCGTGGATCTCGTAAGGATCTGGGGCGGCGGGATCTACGAGAGCGAGGACTTCTACGACGCCTGCGACGAACTCGGCCTGCTGGTCTGGCAGGACTTCCCGTTCGCCTGCGCGGCCTACCCGGAGGAGCAGCCGCTGCGCGGCGAGGTGGAGGCCGAGGCGCGGGAGAACGTCGTACGGCTGATGCCGCATCCCTCGCTCGTGCTGTGGAACGGCAACAACGAGAACCTCTGGGGCTTCAGGGACTGGGAGTGGGAGCCGCGACTGGCCGGGGACTCCTGGGGCGAGGGCTACTACCTGGGCCTCCTGCCGCGGGTGGTGGCCGAGTCGGACCCGACCCGGCCGTACACGGCGGGCAGCCCCTGGTCCGGGTCATGGGACCACCACCCCAACGACCCGGCGCACGGAACCCACCACTCGTGGGAGGTGTGGAACCGGGAGGACTACGCGGACTACCGGCTCAGCGTGCCCCGGTTCGTCGCCGAGTTCGGCTGGCAGGCGCCGCCCGCGTACACCACCCTGCGGCGGGCCCTGCCCGGGGAGGAGCTCGCGCCGGACTCCCCCGGCATGCTGCACCACCAGAAGGCGCACGACGGCAACGGCAAGCTGGAGCGGGGGCTCCGGCGGCATTTCGCCCTGCCGGAGGGGGACTTCGACCGGTGGCACTACCTCATGCAGCTCAACCAGGCCCGGGCGGTCGCGACCGGGATCGAGCACTGGCGTGCGCACTGGCCGGTGTGCGCGGGCACGGTCGTCTGGCAGCTCAACGACTGCTGGCCGGTGACGTCCTGGGCGGCGATCGACGGGGACGGCCGGGAGAAGCCGTTGTACCACGAACTGAAGCGGTTGTACGCGGACCGGCTGCTGACGATCCGGGCGGGGGACGGCGGGCTGGAGCTGGCGGCCGTCAACCAGGGAGCGGACGACTGGCAAGAAACACTGACCCTGCGGCGGTTTTCCGTCGAGGGCGAGGTGCTGGGGCGGGCGGATGTGGAACTGACGGCCGGGCGGCGGACCGTGGCGCGTGTCGAGGTGCCGCGGGAGCTGACGCCCGACGGGCCGAAGGAGTTCCTGGTCGCCGACGTGGGCGGGCTGCGGGCGGTGCACTTCCCCGTGCCCGACCGCGACGTCCCCTATCCCGCCCCGCGGTTCGACGTCGCGCTCACTCCGGGCGGCATCACGGTGACCGCCCGCACCCTGGTCCGGGACCTGCTGCTCCAGGCCGACCGGCTGGAGCCCGGGGCGCGCGCCGACCGGGGCCTGGTCACGCTGCTGCCGGGCGAAGAGGTGACCATCGGGGTGCGCGGCTGGAAGACTCCGGACGCGGAGACCGCTCGTTCTGCCCTGTACTGCGTGGAGCCCACCCGATGACGGCAACGCCGACCCCTCGCGTCACCATCAAGGACGTCGCCGCGCGCGCCGGTGTGTCCAAGGGTGCCGTGTCCCTCGCCTTCAACCACAAGCCCGGGCTGTCGGAGGCCACCCGGGACCGGATCTTCCGGGCGGCGCGGGAGCTGGGCTGGGCGCCGAGCCTCACGGCACGGACGTTGGCCGGATCGCGGGTGGACGTGGTCGGGCTGGCCGTGTGCCGGCCGGCGCGGGTGCTCGGACTGGAGCCCTGGTACATGGAGTTCGTCTCGGGGGTGCAGAGCGTGCTGACCGAGCACTCCAGTTCGCTGCTGCTGCGGCTCGTGCGGAACATGGACGAGGAGATGGCCGTCCAGGAGGCGTGGTGGCGGGGGCGGCAGATCGGCGGGTCGGTCCTCGTCGACTTCCGGGCCGACGACCCCCGCTCGGCCCTGGCGGAGCGCCTGGGGATGCCGGTGGTCGCCGTCGGGCACCCCGCGCTGACCGGAGGGCTCACGTCGGTGTGGACGGACGACGCCACCGCCGTGACGGAGGCGGTGCGGTATCTGGCCGCGCTCGGGCACCGGCGGATCGCCCGGGTGGGCGGGGCGGCGGAACTCGGCCACACGGCGATCCGGACGGCGGCGTTCGACGAGGCGGCCGGGGCACTGGCACTGGCCGGGGCGTGGCAGGTCGCGACGGACTTCTCGGGGGACGCGGGGGCGCGGGCGACACGGTCGCTGCTGACGGCGTCGCCGGCCGACCGGCCGACGGCGATCGTGTACGACAACGACATCATGGCGGTGGCGGGGCTGTCGGTGGCGGCGGAGATGGGGCTGCGGGTGCCTCAGGACGTGTCGCTGCTGGCCTGGGACGACTCGCAGCTGTGCCGGCTGACGCACCCGACCCTGTCGGCGATGAGCCATGATGTGCACGGGTTCGGGGCGGAGGTGGTCCGGACGCTGTTCTCGGTGATCACCGGGGGTGAGGCCGGATCGCATCCGGTGCCCACTCCCGTGCTGACCCCCCGGGGCTCCACGGCACCGCCGAAGGTGTGACCTTCACCGCTCCCCCTGTCAGGACTGTGCAGCTACGTTACTCATAAGTAGCATGGGGCCTGAGCGCGCGCTCAGCGCATCGCAGCAGCAATGCAGATCCTGACCCTGGAGGAGAGCCATCGTGCCTCGTACCGTCAGGGACGTCGTCTTCGTCGACGGCGTCCGCACCCCGTTCGGCAAGGCGGGCCCGAAGGGCATCTACCACGAGACCCGTGCCGACGACCTCGTCGTGAAGGCGATCCGGGAGCTGCTGCGCCGCAACCCCGGACTCGACCCCAAGAAGATCGACGAGGTCGCCATCGCCGCGACCACGCAGATCGGTGACCAGGGCCTGACCATCGGCCGCACCGCCGGGATCCTCGCCGGTCTCCCGCAGTCTGTGCCGGGCTACTCCATCGACCGCATGTGCGCCGGCGCCCTGACGGCCGTCACCTCGGTCGCCGGTTCCGTCGCCTTCGGCGCCTACGACATCGCCATCGCGGGCGGTGTCGAGCACATGGGCCGCCACCCGATGGGCGAGGGCGTGGACCCGAACCCGCGGTTCGTCTCCGAGAAGCTGGTCGACGAGTCGGCCCTCTTCATGGGCATGACCGCAGAGAACCTGCACGACCGCTACCCGCAGATCACCAAGCTGCGCGCCGACGAGTACGCCGTGCGCTCCCAGGAGAAGGCCGCCAAGGCGTACGCCAACGGCAAGATCCAGGCCGACCTGGTGCCGATCTCGGTACGCCGCACCTCCCCCGAGGCCGGTGAGACGGGCTGGGGCCTGGTCACCGCCGACGAGCCGATGCGCCCGGGCACGACCCTGGAGAACCTCTCCGGCCTGAAGACCCCGTTCCGTGTGCACGGCCGGGTCACCGCGGGCAACGCGGCCGGTCTGAACGACGGCGCCACCGCCTCGCTCATCGCCTCCGAGGACTTCGCGCGCGAGCACGACCTCCCCGTCAAGATGCGCCTGGTCTCCTACTCCTTCGCGGGCGTCGAGCCGGAGGTCATGGGCTACGGCCCGATCCCGGCGACGGAGAAGGCGCTGGCCCAGGCGGGCCTGTCGATCTCCGACATCGGCCTGTTCGAGATCAACGAGGCCTTCGCCGTCCAGGTGCTGGCCTTCCTGGACCACTACGGCATCGCCGACGACGACGAGCGCGTCAACCAGTACGGCGGCGCGATCGCGTTCGGCCACCCGCTGGCCTCCTCGGGCGTCCGCCTGATGACGCAGCTGGCCCGCCAGTTCGAGGAGCAGCCGCACGTCCGCTACGGCCTGACGACCATGTGCGTCGGCTTCGGCATGGGCGCGACGGTCATCTGGGAGAACCCGCACTTCGAGGGGGACAAGTGAGCACCACCGCCGAGCTTCTGAAGCAGGCCTCCGAACTGTTCCCGGACGAGGTCGTCACGAGTGCGCACGTACGCCACTTCGACCTCCCCCTGGGTGCCGGGCGCTTCGCCCTGATCACCCTGGACAACGGGCACGACCACACCAAGCCGACCACCTTCGGCCCGGCCTCGCTGGCGAACCTGAACACCGCCATCGACCAGGTCGAGAAGGAGGCGGCGGACGGCGAGATCATCGGCGTCGGCATCACCGGCAAGCCGTTCATCTTCGCCGTCGGCGCCGACCTCAAGGGCGTGGAGATCCTCAAGGAGTACGAGCACGCGCTCGCCATCGGCAAGGGCGGCCACGAGGTCTTCAAGCGGCTGTCGAAGCTGGCCGTGCCGACGTTCGCGTACTACAACGGCGCCGCGATGGGCGGCGGTGTCGAGGTCGGTCTGCACTGCACCTACCGCACCGTCTCCGCGGCGGTGCCCGCGTTCTCCCTGCCCGAGGTCTTCCTCGGGCTGGTCCCCGGCTGGGGCGGCTGCACGCTGCTGCCGAACCTGATCGGCCCCGAGAAGGCCGTCTCGGTGATCATCGAGAACAGCCTCAACCAGAACAAGCAACTCAAGGGCAAGCAGGTCTACGAGCTCGGGATCGCCGACGCGATCTTCGAGGGCGCGGACTTCCTGGAGCAGTCGCTGATCTGGACCGCCGCCGTACTCAAGGGCGAGCTGGAGATCGAGCGTCCGGTGATCGACCGCGGCGAGGGCTGGGACCAGGCCGTCGCCAAGGGCCGCTTCATCGCGGACTCCAAGGTGCACGGCGCCGCCCCGGCCGCCTACCGCGCCCTGGACATCATCGCCACCGCGAAGAACGGCGACCTCCAGCAGGGCTACGACGCCGAGGACAAGGCGCTCGCCGACCTCATCATGGGCGGTGAACTGCGCTCCGGCATCTACGCCTTCAACCTGGTGCAGAAGCGCGGCAAGCGCCCGGCCGGCGCCCCGGACAAGTCCCTGGCCCGCCCGGTCACCAAGGTCGGCGTCGTCGGCGCGGGTCTGATGGCCTCGCAGCTCGCGCTGCTGTTCCTGCGCCGCCTGGAGGTGCCGGTCGTGCTGACCGACATCGACCAGGAGCGCGTCGACAAGGGCGTGGGCTACGTCCACGCCGAGATCGAGAAGCTGCTCGGCAAGGGCCGGATCAACCAGGACAAGGCCAACCGCCTCAAGGCGCTGGTCACCGGTGTGCTGGACAAGGCCGAGGGCTTCGCGGACGCCGACTTCATCATCGAAGCGGTCTTCGAGGAGATGGGCGTCAAGCAGCAGGTGTTCGCCGAGGTCGAGGCGGTCGCCCCGGCGCACGCGATCCTCGCCACCAACACCTCCTCGCTGTCGGTGTCGGAGATGGCCTCGAAGCTGAAGCACCCCGAGCGGGTCGTGGGCTTCCACTTCTTCAACCCGGTCGCGGTGCTACCGCTGCTGGAGATCGTCCGCGGTGAGCAGACCGACGACGCCTCGCTGGCCACGGCGTTCGGTGTCGCCAAGAAGCTGAAGAAGACCGCGGTCCTCACCAAGGACGCCCCGGCGTTCGTCGTGAACCGCATCCTGACCCGCTTCATGGGTGAGATCCAGAACGTGATCGACGAGGGCACCCCCGTCGAGGTCGCCGAGAAGGCCGTCGAGCCGCTCGGTCTGCCGATGTCGCCGCTGGTCCTGCTGGAGCTGGTCGGCCCGGCGATCGGCCTGCACGTCTCCGAGACGCTCAACCGGGCGTTCCCGGACCGCTTCACGGTCTCCCCGAACCTCAAGGCGGTCGTCGAGGCGGGCAAGCGCGGCTTCTACGTCTACGACAGCGGCAAGCCCGAGCTCGACCCCGAGGTCGCCGCGCTGCTGAAGCAGGGCGACACCGTCCTGACGGAGGAGCAGGTGCGCGACCGCGTCCTGGACGCGGTGGCGCAGGAGATCGGCATCATGCTCGACGAGGGCGTCGTCGCCGAGGCCCAGGACATCGACCTCTGCCTCATCACGGGCGCCGGCTGGCCCTTCCACCTGGGCGGCATCACGCCGTACCTGGACCGCGAGGGTGTCTCCGAGCGCGTCAACGGCAAGAGGTTCCTGGCCCAGGGCGTCGCGAGCGTCCCGGCGTAGCGCGTTACCCCTGAGGGGGGTGGGGCGTACGGTAACCATCCGTACACCCGCCCCCCTTTGCGCGTGCCGCCACAGACGGGATCCTCACACGATCCGGCCGTCGTTCCCCCGCCTCCGTACGCCCCTTGACGCGCCTCGGCTGCCTGGAGCGTCGAACCCACAGAGCGAAGGGGCCTGTTCCGGTTACCGGAGAGGGTCAGACCTCCCTCCAGGCCTCCAGCGCGAGCCCCGGCTCGTCCTTGCGGCGGGTGAGCAGCACGGTCCCCGTCGAAGGCGACAGGGAGGCGGCGACGACCTCGTCGTGTTCGTCGAGCGCCACCGACACCATGGCGTCGGCGGGCAGCTGAGGGCCGGACTCGGTCCACCAGGCACCGGCCGACTCCTGCTCGGTCGGGTACGCGGCGAAGGCGACCCGTCCGCTCGCCGACCGCTGGGCGAGCACCGTGCAGTCGTGCCCCTCGATCGCACACCGCACCGCGGAGACCGGGCCGGGGCCGGCGGACGTGAGGAGGGTCACCGGCTTCTCACCGGGGCGCCAGGCGCACAGGTCCCCCGACTTGTCGGTGAAGAAGAGCGTGGTGTGGTCGGCGGACGTGGCGAGCGCGCGCAGGGTCCCCGGACGGACGGGGGCGTCGACGTCCTCGGCCCGCACCGGCTTCTTCCCGTCCCCCTCCTGCCGCCAGCGCAGGATCCCGCCGGGCACGCAGGCGTACACCTCGACGAGCCCCGACTCCCCCGTCACGGCGGCCAACTCCCCCTCGACGTCCTGCCCTCCGAGGTTCAGCCAGCCTCCCCAGCCGCCCTTGACCTTCTGGTTGCGCAGGCTCACCCCGCCGCTGTTGTTCCGGACGAAGACGTAGCCGCGTCCCGCACCGTCGACGGTGACGGCCGGCGGGCCCGTCCGCTCGCCCTTCTGGTCCGGGTGCCCGATCGGAATCCAGTCCAGGGGCGCGAGCCCCGGCCGGAAGTGCGTGGAGTGCACGAGCCCGGACTCCCCCGGCACGGTGGGCCGCCAGGCGGCCAGGTGGGCGTACCCGTCGGTGCCCTGGCCGACCGCCGCGCCCGGGTGCAGCTTCTGGCTGCCGCCGACGGTGCGTGGAGCGTCCTCCCAAGAGCCGGCGGGACCCCGTTCCGCACGGCACAGGACGGCGTCGCCGGAGGGCAGATAGACAGTGAGGCGGCCGTCGCGGCCGCGGATGAGCCAGTCGCCGTTCACCTGTTCACTTTATGCGGCCGACAGCGCCCGGTGCGCCTCGCGGCCCCTGCCTCGGGTCCATCTGCCGTGCGACCCTGGCCACATGAACGCCAACGCGCCTGTCCTCGTCGTCGTCGACGCCGCGAACGTCGTCGGATCGGTGCCGGACGGGTGGTGGCGGGACCGCCGGGGTGCGGCGGAACGGCTGCGGGACCGGCTGGCGTCGAAGGGGGTTCCCGCCGTCCCCGGTCCGGCGGAGATCGTCCTGGTGGTGGAGGGGGCGGCGCGGGGGGTGGAGTCCGTGCCGGGGGTGCGGGTGTCGTCGGCGCCCGGCGACGGGGACGACCACATCGTCGAGGTGGTGGCGTCGGCCGGTGAGCGTTCCGTCCTGGTGATCACGGCGGACCGGGAGCTGCGCAGGCGGGTCGGCGAACTGGGCGCGGAGGTGGCGGGGCCGCGGTCCGTCCGCCCGTAAGGGCCGGCGCCGGGTGGGCGTGACCGCCCGGCGTCACGAAGGGCCGCTGCGCCCGCCCGTGCCGCCCCGAGCGGCACGCCCGCGACTGTGGCCGAGGTCTGCGCCCACAGCGGTTGGCGCGTCGACGGGGAGTCGGTCGGTATACGACCCCCGCACGCCGTTCCGAGGACGGGTCCCCGGCACGGCCCCGGCCCACACCCGGCGCCAGGCGCGCCGGGTGTGGGCCGGGGGCCGCAGCCGCTTACGGCGTGCCGCCGCCCACGCTCGGCTGTTCCTCTCCCGCCCCACGGCCGGCGAGGCGGCTGTGGGTGCGGCCGTACAGGAAGTAGACGAGGACGCCGGCGGCCATCCAGACGCCGAAGCGGACCCACGTCTCGGCGGGAAGGTTGATCATCAGCCACAGCGAGGCGCACACCGACAGGATCGGGATGACCGGCACCCACGGGGTGCGAAAGGACCGGGGCAGGTCGGGGCGGCTCTTGCGCAGGATGATCACGCCGATGGCCACCACCACGAAGGCGAACAGCGTGCCGATGTTGACCAGCGCGGCCAGCTCCGTCAGCGGCGTGAACCCGGCGAGGACGGCGATGATCACGCCGAGCAGGATGGTCGGCCGGTGCGGTGTCTTGAACCGCGGATGGACGCGCGAGAAGAACCGGGGCAGCAGGCCGTCGCGGCTCATCGCGAAGAACACACGCGTCTGACCGAGCAGCAGGATCATGCACACCGTCGTCAGGCCGACCGCGGCGCCGAAGCTGATGAAGCCCGCGTACCACGGGTGCCCGGTGGCCTTGAAGGCATCGGCGAGGGGGGCGTCGACGGACAGCTCGCTGTAGTGCTGCATACCGGTGACGACGATCGACACGAGGACGTACAGCGTCGTGCAGATGACGAGGGAGCCGAGGATGCCGCGCGGCATGTCACGCTGCGGGTTCTTGGTCTCCTCCGCGGCCGTGGCCACGACGTCGAAGCCGATGAAGGCGAAGAAGACGACCGAGGCGGCGGTGAAGATGCCCATCACACCGAAGTTGGAGGGTGCCCAGCCGAACATGAGCTGGATCAGAGGGGAGTCGAGACTCGCCCCGGCCTCCACGGGCTGCTCCTTGGGGATGAACGGGTCGTAGTTGTCGCCCTTGATGAGGAACGCGCCCGCGATGATCACGACGAGGACGACCGTCACCTTGATGGCGACGACGATCGACGTGATCCGCGCGGACAGCTTCATGCCGACCACGAGGATGCCGGTGAGGACGAGGACGAGTGCGGCGGCGAGGATGTCGAAGCCGAAGGCGTCGGCGCCCTCGCGGCTGCCGAGGGCCGCCGGCATGTTCCAGCCCGCGTTGTCCATGAGCGACTGGATGTAGCCGGACCAGCCGACGGCCACCACCGCCGTACCGAGTGCGAACTCCAGAACCAGGTCCCAGCCGATGATCCAGGCGGGCAGTTCACCGAGGGAGGCGTACGAGAAGGTGTAGGCGGACCCGGCGACCGGGACCGTGGATGCGAACTCGGCGTAGCAGAGGGCTGCCAGGGCGCAGGCGACACCGGCCGCCACGAACGCCAGAGCCGTGGCCGGCCCGGCGTTGTTCTTGGCGACTGTGCCGGTGAGAACGAAGATGCCGGTACCGATGATCACACCGACGCCGAAGACGGTCAGATCCAGCGCGGACAAGGACTTCTTGAGCGCGTGTTCTGGCTCCTCGGTGTCGAGGATGGACTGCTCGACCTTCTTCGTCCGGAAGAGGGTAGTGCTCACGGGGTTACCTCCCACGCTCGTCGTCCTCGCCATGATCGAGAGGTGGCACCACCCGTATGCCCCGGCACGGGCCAATTCACGCCAATGGGCCGGTTCCACCACCCTCATGGTGGGGAAACCGGCCCATCCGGTACCCGTTCGGCCGCATCGGCCGGGTCAGTCGCGCGCGCTCTCCACGGCGTCCGCGGCGCCACGGCCGGTGGGGAGTCCGTCCAGCTTGGCGACCAGGCCGGTCACCTGCCGGGCGATGTCCGGCGCGGTCAGGCCGATCTCGGCCAGGACCTCGGCACGGGAGGCGTGGTCGAGGAAGCGCGGCGGGATGCCGAAGTCCCGCAGCGGCACGTCCACGCCCGCGTCGCGCAGCGCCTGGGCGATCGTCGAACCGACGCCACCGACCCGGCTGTTGTCCTCGACGGTGACGACCACGCGGTGCTGTTCGGCGAGCGGGGCCATGGCCTCGTCGACGGGTTTGACCCAGCGCGGGTCGACGACGGTCGTGGAGATGCCCTGCTGGTCGAGCAGGCCGGCGATCTCCAGGCACATCGGCGCGAGGGCACCGACGGAGACCAGCAGCACGTCCGGCCGGTCGGTGCCGGGCTCGCGCAGGACGTCCATGCCACCGACGCGCCGCACGGCGGGCACGGCGGGGCCGACGGCGCCCTTGGAGAAGCGGACCACGGTCGGCGCGTCGTCGACGGCGACGGCCTCGCGCAGTTGGGCGCGCACCTGGTCGGCGTCGCGCGGCGCGGCCAGCCGCAGCCCCGGGACGACCTGAAGGATCGACATGTCCCACATGCCGTTGTGGGAGGCCCCGTCGGTGCCGGTGACGCCGGCCCGGTCGAGCACGAAGGTGACGCCGCACTTGTGCAGGGCCACGTCCATCAGCACCTGGTCGAAGGCGCGGTTGAGGAACGTGGCGTACACGGCGAACACCGGGTGCACGCCGCCCGTGGCCAGACCGGCCGCGGAGACGGCGCCGTGCTGTTCGGCGATGCCGACGTCGTAGACGCGCTTGGGGAAGCGCTTGGCGAACTTGTCCAGGCCCACCGGCTGGAGCATGGCCGCCGTGATGGCGACGATGTCCTCGCGCTCCTCGCCGAGCCTGACCATCTCCTCGCCGAAGACGGACGTCCAGTCGGCGCCGGAGCTGGCGATCGGCAGGCCCGTGTCGGGGTGGATCTTGCCGACGGCGTGGAAACGGTCCGCCTCGTCCTGGAGGGCGGGCTGGTAGCCGCGGCCCTTCTCGGTGAGGCAGTGCACGATGACCGGCCCGCCGAACCGCTTGGCCTTGGCGAGCGCCGACTCCAGGGCCTCCAGGTCGTGCCCGTCGATCGGGCCGACGTACTTCAGGCCGAGGTCTTCGAACATGCCCTGCGGGGCGATGAAGTCCTTCAGCCCCTTCTTGGCGCCGTGCAGGGTGTCGTAGAGCGGCCGTCCGACGACGGGCGTGCGCTCCAGGACCTCCTTGGTGCGGGCGAGGAAGCGCTCGTAGCCGTCGGTGGTGCGCAGGGTCGCCAGGTGGTTGGCGAGGCCGCCGATGGTCGGCGCGTAGGAGCGCTCGTTGTCGTTGACGACGATGACGAGCGGGCGGTCCTTGGCGTCGGCGATGTTGTTCAGCGCCTCCCAGGCCATGCCACCGGTCAGCGCCCCGTCACCGATCACGGCCACGACGCGGTCGTCGCGCTCCAGGATCTGGTTGGCCTTGGCGATGCCGTCGGCCCAGCCGAGGACGGTCGAGGCGTGCGAGTTCTCGATGACGTCGTGTTCGGACTCGGCCTGCGAGGGGTAGCCGGACAGGCCGCCCTTCATCTTCAGCTTCGAGAAGTCCTGGCGGCCGGTGAGCAGCTTGTGGACGTAGGACTGGTGGCCGGTGTCCCAGAGCACCTTGTCCTTGGGCGAGTCGAAGACCCGGTGCAGGGCGATGGTGAGCTCCACCACGCCGAGGTTGGGGCCGAGGTGTCCGCCGGTCTTGGAGACCGCTTCGACGAGGAAGCTGCGGATCTCCTCCGCCAGCTGGTTCAGCTCCTCCAGGTTGAGCCGGTCCAGATCGCGCGGTCCCCTGATACGGGTCAGCAGCGGCACCCGTGCCTCCTTGCAGTAGAGCTGTTGCCGGGCTTGTCGAGTCTAATGTTCCGCCCTTGCGGGCGGCGCCGAGGCTGTGCGTCGTACGTCACGCGTTCGGCTCTACCCATGGTGCGCCACACCTACGACACGGCTGTGCCCGGTACCTGAGAGGTACCGGGCACAGGGGTGTTCCCGGGGCTACGCGCGCCCTGCGGTCTTCTGCGTCTTACGGGTGACGGCGTCGATGACGACCGTGGCCAACAGCACACCACCGGTGATCATGTACTGCACCGGGGAGGCGATGCCCTCCAAGGCGAGGCCGTACTGGATCGACACGATCACCAGGACACCGAGCAGCGCGTTCCAGGTGCGTCCCCGGCCGCCGAAGAGCGACGTGCCGCCGATGACCGCCGCGGCGATCGCGTTCATCAGCAGGTCACCGCCACCGGCTCCCTGGTTGGCCGCGGCGATCTTGGAGGCGATGAACAGACCGCCCACCGCGGCGAAGGTGCCGGAGATCGCGAACACCGAGATCCGGACCATTTCCACGTTGATGCCGGCACGGCGGGACGCCTCGACGCTGCCGCCGAGCGCGAAGACCTTCCGGCCGTAGGACGTGCGGCGCAGCACGAAGTCCGTCACCAGCAGCACCACGATGAAGATCACCACGGCGAGCGGCAGGCCCTTGTACTGGTTGAAGACGATGGCCACGGTGAAGGCGAGCACCGCCAGCAGCACGGTCCGCACGATGGTCTCGCTCAGCGGCCGCGACGGTACGCCCGCGGCCTCGCGGCGCCGGTTGCCGAGGAAGGAGCTGATGAAGAATCCGGCGGTCACCACCGCGGCCAGCGCGTACGCGGCGGCCACGTCGGAGAAGTAGTAGCTGGTCAGCTGGGCCACGACCCCGTCCGGGTCGAGGTTGATCGTGCCGTTGTCGCCCAGGATCTGGAGCATGAAGCCGTTCCAGAACAGCAGGCCGGCGAGCGTGACGGCGAAGGCGGGAACGCCGATCTTCGCGAAGAAGAAGCCGTGCAGCACGCCGGCGACCGTGCCGGTGAGGATGGCCAGTACGAAGGCGAGCCACTCGTTCATGCCGTTGGTGACGTTCAGCACCGCGAAGCTCGCGCCCGCGACACCGGACACCGAGCCGACCGACAGGTCGATCTCTCCGAGCAGCAGCACGAACACGATGCCGACGGCGATCATGCCGGTGCCGACCATGGCGACGGACATGTCGGACAGGTTGCCCGCGGTGAGGAAGTTGGAGTTCAGGCTCGTGAAGATGAGCCAGATGACGGCCAGGCCGATGACGACCGGAATGGAGCCCAGGTCACCGGACTTCATCTTCCGCTTGAATTCGCTGACGTAGCCCTTGAGGCCCTGTTCGCGCACCAGCAGCCGGGGGTCCACGACCGTGACGGCGGCCTTGGCCGCCTCGGGGTTCTCCACGACGTGGTCGTCCGGAGCCGCGGAGGTCTTGTCGATGCTCACTTGGAACCCTCCCCGTTCGTGCGCGCCGCACGGCGGGTCACGGCGTTGTCGGTGGCGCCGGTGATGGCGGAGATGATCTCTTCCTGCGAGGTCGACTTGACCTCGAAGACGCCGTTGTTGCGCCCGAGGCGCAGGACGGCGACCTTGTCCGCGACGGCCTTCACATCGGCCATGTTGTGGCTGATGAGGATCACGGCGTGGCCGCGCTCGCGCAGCCGCTCGACCAGGTCGAGGACCTGCGCGGTCTGCTCGACACCGAGGGCAGCGGTGGGCTCGTCGAGGATGACCAGCTTGGGCTCGCCGAGCATGGAACGGGCGATGGCCACGGTCTGGCGCTGACCGCCGGAGAGCGAGGCGATCGGGATGCGCACGCTGGGGATGCGGATTGACAACGTGTCGAGCAGCTCGCGGGAGCGGCGCTCCATCTCCACCTCGTCCAGGACGCCGCGCTTGCGGATCTCCCGGCCCAGGTAGAGGTTGCCGACGACGTCGATGTTGTCGCAGAGCGCGAGGTCCTGGTAGACGGTCGCGATGCCCAGGTTCTGAGCGTCGTGCGGCTTGCTGATCTGGACGGACCTGCCGTCCCATTCGATGACACCCTCATCGATGGGGTGCACGCCGGCGATCGTCTTGACCAGCGTGGACTTTCCGGCTCCGTTGTCGCCGACCAGGGCGACCACTTCACCGGCGTGGACCTCAAGCTCTACGTCGGTGAGCGCCTGAACGGCACCGAACCGCTTGGAGACCCCGCGCAACGCCAGCACGGGCGTAGCGGACACGTGAACCATCTCCTTCGCCGCCTGACCCGGCGGGAGGTTGTGCAGAAGTGTGGGAGGAGTGATCCGTCCGGCGCCCCGCGGAGCTTGCGGGGCTGATGTGGCGGAGCGCCGGAGGAACTCGGGGGCGCCTGTCCCCGCACGGGAGTCACGGGAGTCCGGTCCGGACTCCCGTGCCCCTCGGGGAACTCGGCGGCTGCTTACTTGAGGCCGATCTTGTCGCAGGCGGCCTTGTACTTGCCCGCGCAGATCTCGTTGACGGTGTAGATGCCGTCCTTGATGACCGTGTCGTTGATGTTGTCCTTCGTCAGCGAGACGACCGGGACGAGGACGGAGGGGATGGCCTTGGTGGTCGGGCTGTCGACCTTGTCCTTGGCGATCGAGTCGAGCGACTTGCCCTGGGCGAGGGCGACGGCCATCTCGGCCGCGACGTCCGCCTCCTGCGGGTAGGGCTTGTAGACGCTCATGTACTGCTCACCGGTGACGATGCGCTGCACGCCGGCGAGTTCGGCGTCCTGGCCGGTGACCGGGATGTCGGCGATGCCGGCGGCCTTCAGGGCGGTGATGATGCCGCCCGCCATGCCGTCGTTGGCGGAGTAGACGCCGACGATCTTGTCCTTGCCGAGGGCGGAGATGGCGCCCTCCATGTTGGAGTTGGCGTTCTCCGGCTTCCACTCCTTGGTGTCGTACTCGCGGCCGATCTTGACCTTGCCGTCGAGCACGGAGTGCGCGCCCTTCTTGAACTGGGCGGCGTTGGGGTCGGTGGAGGAACCGTTCATCATGACGATCTGGCCGTCCTTGGCCTTGTCGCCCAGCGCCTTCAGCAGGGCCTCGCCCTGGGTCTTGCCGACCGTCTCGTTGTCGAACGAGGTGTAGGCGTCGATCGGGCCCTCGGCCAGGCGGTCGTAGGCGACGACGGGGATGCCCGCGTCCTTGGCCTTCTTCACCGAGCCGGCGATGGCCTTGGAGTCCACCGCGTCCACGATCAGCACGTCGACCTTGTTGGTCACCATGGTGTCGACCTGCTGGTTCTGCGTGCTGGCGTCCTGCTTGGCGTTGGCGTAGACGACCTCACCCTTGTTGTTGGTGAGTTCCTTGACCTTCTTCTCGATGAGCGGCCGGTCGAACTTCTCGTAACGGGCGGTCGCGTTCTCGGGAAGGAGCAGGCCGACCTTGATGTCGTCGCCCTTCTTGGCGGAGCCCGTGGAGTCGGCGTTGTCGCCCGACTCCTTGGCGCTGCCACAGGCAGCAAGCGAAACAGCCATCGCACCGGCGGCAATGGCGACAGCGGCGCGACGCATACGCGTGTTCACTTCAGAAACCTCCCTGACGAGGCCGCGACGTTGCGGCCGAGGTGGCTGGAAGTCAACTCGGCCGCACGTGCGACGTCAAGAAGTAAATCCTTAACGAGATGGCAACGGTGCCATCCGTTCTCTAAGTGAAGGCAGGGGTAGCGGCCTTCAGGGAGCCCGTGGCAGTCCCGTCCAAAAGGGTCGAATCGCCCATCTCGCTGAGCGCGAGAGCGAGCGCTCCGAGCACCTCCGCACGGCCGCCGAGGGCACCGGGGAGAACGGACAACTGGCGTGCCGCGCTAGGGATCGCGTAGCGGCCGACGGACTCCCGGATCGGCCCGAGCACCAGCTCACCGGCCTCGGCGAGATCACCGCCGAGGACCACCCGGCTCGGGTTCAGCAGATTGCAGAGATTGGCCACTCCACTGCCGATGTGGCGGCCGACGTCGGCGATCACCCGACGACAGCCCGGGTCTCCGTCCCGGGCCAGCCGCACGACGCCCTCCATGGTCAGATCGGTGCCGTGGCTGGACTGGAGGAGCGGGAGCACGTAGCGCGCGGCCGCGAAGGTCTCCAGGCAGCCGCGGTTGCCGCAACGGCAGACCGGGCCGGATTCATCGAGTGTAATATGTCCGATTTCTCCAGCGGTGCCGCCGGGACCACGGTAGATCTTGCCGTCGATCACCAAGCCGGCGCCGACACCACTCGCGACCTTGATGTATGCCAGGTCGCGGACGCCTCGGCCGCTGCCCCAGACCATTTCGCCGAGGGCGCCGAGGTTGGCGTCGTTGTCCACGTGCACGGGCACGCCGAGGCGTCCGCGCAGCTCCTCGGCGGGCTTGGTGCCGGTCCAGCCGGGGAGGATGGCGGTCGAGCCGAGGGTGCCGGACTCGACGTCGATGGGGCCCGGGACGCCGAGACCGACTCCGGCGATCTTGGAGCGGTCGACGCCGGTGGCTTCGATCAGGCGGGTGACCAGCTGTTCCGCGCGGTCGAAGCCCTGGTTGGACGAGGCGTCCACGTCCAACGGCTCGGACTCCTCGGCCAGGACCTGGTGGGCGAGGTTGCCGATGGCGACACGCAGGTGGGTGTGGCCGAAGTCGACGCCGATGACGATGCCGGCGTCGCCGCTCAGCGACACGCTGCGGGCCCGGCGGCCGCCGGCGGAGGTCGGAGTGACCTCGACGGTGCCGCCGTCCTTCAACTCCCGGACGATGTTGGAGACCGTCGCCGCGGACAGACCTGTCGTCCGCGCGATCTCGGCCTGGGTGAGGGAGCCCGCCAGGCGCACGGCTCGTACGACCCGCTCCAGGTTGGCTCGGTGCAGCGACGACTGCGACCCCGGAGTCTCCACGACGACCTCCTGCGCACGGGGCCGCTTCGATGAGGCCCCGTCTATGTCCAACTAGTGAACTCTAAGCTGAGCCGTTCGGGTCGCCTCCCGTCAAGAGGTTGAACTGATTCCGGGCGGTGTACGGGTCGTCGCGGAGCGCTACGTGATAGTTCGCGCTTTCTGTCGGCCGAGGTGGGCGGGGTGCGAGCCTTACCGCCGGGGGTGGCCGGGGCCGCGCCCGGGATGTCCGTCTTCGTCACGGCGCGGTGGGCTCGCGTGCCGACCCGCCGTCCGCCGACGCGCCGACCGCTGCGGGTGCCCCCCCCCCCCCCCCCCCCCCCGGCCCCCCCCGGCCCGCGGCGGCGCGGGCGGGGCCGCCCGCCCCAGGGGGGGC